>JALCMW010000003.1 GCA_022648685.1 Bacteroidales bacterium | reverse complement strand
CACATGGGGCTGCGTCCAAAACTAAATAAACTCAAGAATAAACCAGAACAAGTGAGCCCCAAAAACGCCGGCAGGAATGTACAAACAACTTTACGAAAAAATGTCCAAAGAATGTTTGCTTATTACAAGATGTTTCTCGGACATCTGTCCAAAGAACGTCTTCCGGAGGTAAAACAGGACATCTTGAAGTTTGGCGATTCGGGCATCGAGCGAAGCTATCTCCCCGTCTTTGTCGGAGAGCTGCTTGCGGAGGGCTTCGTTCTCCTCCAGAAGTGCCTTTATCTGGTCCTCGGTCATCGCTGTCTTTTTTACTATCTTTTCTATGTGTAAAGATAATGAAAAACAGCGATATACACAACTCTATGGCCTTTTTTCTCTCATCTTTTCCGAAGGCTTTTGAGATATTCAAGTCTTTGTTTTCGACTGTCCGGCTTCTCGATAATGCCTTCCACTATGAGCACAAGATCGCGCCACTCGATAGACTTAGTAACTTCATCTTTACTCTCCAGATTGGGATGCCCGAAGGTGCCTGCTTCCAGCAGCTTGGAGTAGATTACCATGCCTCCGGGTTCCCAGTGCAACAACTTGATGCGGTTCCTGGCTTTGTTCAGGAAGATGTAGACACTGCCGTCATTCGGATCGCACCCCATTGCGTCCATTACGATGCCGCCAAGTGTGTGATAACTCTTCCGCATGTCGGTAGGCTGTGTATAGAACAGATAACGCATGCTGTCATTCAGGCTAAACACGGCCGCTCGATGCTTGGATTATTGCCTGGAGGCACTGTTGGCTCAGCTCTCCCTGGATGCGCATCATCGTTCCGTTTGATGTCCGGAGCTCGATGCTCAGCATCTTCGGCTGTGCCTCCTTCTTATCCTTCGCTTTCCTGCCTGTCTTTGCGGCGAACGATCGCATCGGAACAAACTCGCTTCCCGATGTCAGTTGCAGGAACTCTCCTTTCTCCCTCATTTCAGACTCCTGTTCTCTGGCATATCGCGATTTGCTTTCATAGAACCGCCATTCGGGTATTCCAAGTTCTGCCAGTCGGGTTTTATATGAGATCCCTTTCTCCTGGCAGTGGGTCATTATCCCTGCCACATCTTCTTTGGTCATCATAATTGCTGTATTTATGTAACCAAAGATACCGGTATCCGCTCAGGATTAATTGACGCTCCTCACCGGAGGCTTACAAAATAACTCAATCTCAAAAACATATTTCAATTCCACTATGGTGCGATTAAGAGTGGAAGTATGATAGTCTTTGTGCATATTTGTTTTCGTATTTCAATTCCACTATGGTGCGATTAAGAGAAAGAAAATCTAAATAATACTCTCTTCGAACGCCTTTATTTCAATTCCACTATGGTGCGATTAAGAGTTTTGGTAATGTCATTAGTATGATACCGGCGAAACTATTTCAATTCCACTATGGTGCGATTAAGAGGATTCTCAAAAAACGCGGGTAATATCTGAAATCAAATTTCAATTCCACTATGGTGCGATTAAGAGTATCAAGAAGCAATTTATAAAGTATTTCAAAGAACATTTCAATTCCACTATGGTGCGATTAAGAGTTTTTTTGGCTTCCAAAAGTGCATTGTGTAATCCTTATTTCAATTCCACTATGGTGCGATTAAGAGGGAGACCCCCTTTCGAATGGCTATACTCCTTCCGAATTTCAATTCCACTATGGTGCGATTAAGAGTTTTTGTTCCCTTCCAGCGCGGGCTGAAAAAAGGGGATTTCAATTCCACTATGGTGCGATTAAGAGTCCCCAATTCTGCCGATATGGCAGCTTTGCGTTCCGGATTTCAATTCCACTATGGTGCGATTAAGAGAATTGTCGAAATGCTGGCATTATGAATACCGATCGCATTTCAATTCCACTATGGTGCGATTAAGAGGCAAAAGCAAGTAAGAAGGCAAGTGAACAATACGAATTTCAATTCCACTATGGTGCGATTAAGAGCCGAAGTCCGAACCTGTAGTTCGATCTCCCAGCAGATTTCAATTCCACTATGGTGCGATTAAGAGCAGAAAGAAGGAGAAGAAGAATGGCTTCTGCCTTAATTTCAATTCCACTATGGTGCGATTAAGAGCATCAGCTTCCAAGAAATATTATTTCTCGTATGAAAAAATTTCAATTCCACTATGGTGCGATTAAGAGTTTAGATTGCCTTGATACTACTGATATTCTTTGTGTATTTCAATTCCACTATGGTGCGATTAAGAGTTCGCATAATAACCGCTCCGACATTATTCGCATCACATTTCAATTCCACTATGGTGCGATTAAGAGCCGGCAGGGCAATATGGACTAACAATAGGCCATTTAACATTTCAATTCCACTATGGTGCGATTAAGAGATTTAACGACAAGTAGCTAGCTAAATCATTGTTATATTTCAATTCCACTATGGTGCGATTAAGAGTGAATTGGATGCCACGGCCGGATTGATATCATTGTTATTTCAATTCCACTATGGTGCGATTAAGAGATTCTTTGGGGAGAGATGTATCTTCTTTCATTCATCCTATTTCAATTCCACTATGGTGCGATTAAGAGAATTTGTCAAGTGCGATACTGACCGACTCTCGCACTATTTCAATTCCACTATGGTGCGATTAAGAGCTATTGTGACATACATGCCACAGAATCGAGTACAAGATTTCAATTCCACTATGGTGCGATTAAGAGTTAGCGTCAAGTTTGCTTTCTCTTTATTTGCTACAATTTCAATTCCACTATGGTGCGATTAAGAGCTACGATATTAACGCGGCCGTGAGCCGTCCACGGATATTTCAATTCCACTATGGTGCGATTAAGAGCTATGTTGCGGATAAAACAACTGCGATAGCCGCAAATTTCAATTCCACTATGGTGCGATTAAGAGCGGCAAAGGCTGCGGGCGTGTCAAGGAATACCGTGAATTTCAATTCCACTATGGTGCGATTAAGAGCCGCTCGGAACCTATCATACCGCGCTTAAGAACCTATTTCAATTCCACTATGGTGCGATTAAGAGTTTTGTCGTTTAGCGTATAGACGTAACGACGTTAATTATTTCAATTCCACTATGGTGCGATTAAGAGTCGGTGATAGAGGGGAATTTTAATGAGGGCTATCTAAATTTCAATTCCACTATGGTGCGATTAAGAGCCGGTTGTCTTATATATCTTTTCAGCGAGCACGTGATTTCAATTCCACTATGGTGCGATTAAGAGGAAAATCGACTATGTGAAAGAGGCCCAAGAAGATGAATTTCAATTCCACTATGGTGCGATTAAGAGTCTTCAGTTGGCGGCGGAGCTATGCTATCATCCTCATCATTTCAATTCCACTATGGTGCGATTAAGAGTGATAAGGAAAGCGCAAGACTCCAAGGTGCTGTCACATTTCAATTCCACTATGGTGCGATTAAGAGGTATGCAACTAACTGTTTAGCCGCGCCCGCAAGATCAAATTTCAATTCCACTATGGTGCGATTAAGAGCCATTTTGAATTATTAGAATACATCTTCACAATCGGAATTTCAATTCCACTATGGTGCGATTAAGAGTGGAAACGCCTTCAATGTATCAGAGAGGTCACCGATATTTCAATTCCACTATGGTGCGATTAAGAGCAGTAGTATTATTTCCAAGATATGTCTTTTGTACCAATTTCAATTCCACTATGGTGCGATTAAGAGTTTTTAGACTTCCAGAAGTGCATTGTGTAATCCGTATTTCAATTCCACTATGGTGCGATTAAGAGTCTCTCACCCGCCAGGACAAAGATATATCTAGATTTATTTCAATTCCACTATGGTGCGATTAAGAGATGTCAATGGTTGACGGTGTACCATATATTGCTACTGCATTTCAATTCCACTATGGTGCGATTAAGAGTCAACTCTTCAGTGTCGACGAATCCTGATAAAATATTTCAATTCCACTATGGTGCGATTAAGAGATTCTCGTACTAAAGAGATTACTAATGGTTTTTTGAGATTTCAATTCCACTATGGTGCGATTAAGAGCAAAAAAATTGTATTTGCCTAGCACCGGACTTAACTATTTCAATTCCACTATGGTGCGATTAAGAGAATACCTATCAAATACCCATGCTCAACTGCTTCAAACATTTCAATTCCACTATGGTGCGATTAAGAGAAGGATACTAATTCTTATTTTCTTACTTTAACGTAATTTCAATTCCACTATGGTGCGATTAAGAGATTTGCTCCTTATACCTATATCCACGTGAATTGCGCATTTCAATTCCACTATGGTGCGATTAAGAGAGAAACAGGTGAAGAGTTTGAATCTCTAAATAAGTCATTTCAATTCCACTATGGTGCGATTAAGAGGTAATGCTGGCACTATTCAAGCTGCAGCTTCTCCTTCATTTCAATTCCACTATGGTGCGATTAAGAGAGTCTAATAATTACGCTGTTAAAAAGATTATTGATTCATTTCAATTCCACTATGGTGCGATTAAGAGAGCCGGTTTTGCAAAAGGAGCTTTTTCCTGCCGACAAATTTCAATTCCACTATGGTGCGATTAAGAGCCAAGAGCGACGCCGAAGACGAAAAAGATGAACAAAATTTCAATTCCACTATGGTGCGATTAAGAGCCAAGAGCGACGCCGAAGACGAAAAAGATGAACAAAATTTCAATTCCACTATGGTGCGATTAAGAGCAGCGACGGCTGCTGAAAGGGCGGATATGTATCTCAAATTTCAATTCCACTATGGTGCGATTAAGAGACTGCATTAGATGGCGATGCCGTATTTCAATCACAAGTATTTCAATTCCACTATGGTGCGATTAAGAGCCATTTCGCCGGACTCTTCAGCGGAAACGAATTCGGATTTCAATTCCACTATGGTGCGATTAAGAGCCAAAGTCATCGAGTGTCATTCTCGTAGATGTGGAATTTCAATTCCACTATGGTGCGATTAAGAGGCAGACAATAAAGAGCTATTTAAACGGTATGATATGAAATTTCAATTCCACTATGGTGCGATTAAGAGCGGGCGGTATCGCTCCGCTCAACCTCTCCGGTTCCGATTTCAATTCCACTATGGTGCGATTAAGAGTTGGCAAGCCACCGGGAATAATAATTCCTTATCCACATTTCAATTCCACTATGGTGCGATTAAGAGTCCATTATATTCCCCTCGATTTCGATCTTCCCGATATTTCAATTCCACTATGGTGCGATTAAGAGTGCGATATAATCGACGACACCGTTCACCGGGGCCATATTTCAATTCCACTATGGTGCGATTAAGAGTCTTGCGGAGTATCGGTAAAGGTATCCTCGTCCTGATTTCAATTCCACTATGGTGCGATTAAGAGCGGAATCAAAATACAGCCTAAATTTCGGTCAGTATAATTTCAATTCCACTATGGTGCGATTAAGAGCTTTGAGGCAGAAAATAATTCAATCTTAAAGACATATTTCAATTCCACTATGGTGCGATTAAGAGTGTTTCCGGTTTCGGCTCCGTGTTAGCATTTAAAAATTTCAATTCCACTATGGTGCGATTAAGAGAATCGGGTGGGATTCCGCGCCGGATAAATCGTATTTATTTCAATTCCACTATGGTGCGATTAAGAGAATTAGTTGAAGGCCGTAGTGTCCGTAAATTTACGGAATTTCAATTCCACTATGGTGCGATTAAGAGGCATTCGAATAAGCTGCTGATCTTCGTATCGCACGCATTTCAATTCCACTATGGTGCGATTAAGAGCCGTATTTAGCTTACAATAGATCCTTTGCTCGCGAATTTCAATTCCACTATGGTGCGATTAAGAGATTTGACGGCATATATTTTATCCCCGATTCTTACTTCCATTTCAATTCCACTATGGTGCGATTAAGAGCGGCAAGGAAAAACGATTCCACCCTACACAAGAACCCGATTTCAATTCCACTATGGTGCGATTAAGAGATGCGAATATGAAGGAGGCGAAGAAGGCTATTTAATTTCAATTCCACTATGGTGCGATTAAGAGCGACGTCTTTTATACGCCCTCGGTCCGCTTTATTCAATTTCAATTCCACTATGGTGCGATTAAGAGGAGGATACCTTTACCGATACTCCGCAAGATGGGAAATTTCAATTCCACTATGGTGCGATTAAGAGATTTTCCTTTTGTTTAATAAGTTTATAGTCATCCTATTTCAATTCCACTATGGTGCGATTAAGAGCGGGTTTGCTAGAAGGAATCCGGACGTTACCTTTCATTTCAATTCCACTATGGTGCGATTAAGAGCAGGTAGCCGGATAAGTCATTATCATCTATATAGTTAATTTCAATTCCACTATGGTGCGATTAAGAGCTTTTGAAGAGTAGCGGTGCGGGGTCTATGACGCTATTTCAATTCCACTATGGTGCGATTAAGAGCTTGTCGTAGTCGTTGTTATAGCCGTCCCCGGCTCATTTCAATTCCACTATGGTGCGATTAAGAGAATTTCGTCGCGGTAGCCGCGTTGCCAGAGGTATTTATTTCAATTCCACTATGGTGCGATTAAGAGCCCGGAATCGTATCGCGTTAAGCTGTTATATATCCGCATTTCAATTCCACTATGGTGCGATTAAGAGGATTTGTGGTGAGTTGAGGGAGTATAAACCCGTCGTTTTATTTCAATTCCACTATGGTGCGATTAAGAGAAGGTAAGAGTCTTATACAGATGTTTTGCGTTCCTCAATTTCAATTCCACTATGGTGCGATTAAGAGTTCTTGTTCTGTAAAACAGCCCTGAATCATTTGATCGATTTCAATTCCACTATGGTGCGATTAAGAGCCTCATTACCAGAATATCTTTTACGGGTTAAAGGGTAATTTCAATTCCACTATGGTGCGATTAAGAGTCAAAAACACAAGTTCGCCCCTTAATCCGACTGCCTTATTTCAATTCCACTATGGTGCGATTAAGAGGCATGACAAGAAGATTTCAGGGATCAACGATTTCGTATATTTCAATTCCACTATGGTGCGATTAAGAGTTTTATCATAACATTTCGGCAATCAGAATCCATACGAATTTCAATTCCACTATGGTGCGATTAAGAGCCGATATCACACCATGATTCGTCAGTATCGAAACCTTATTTCAATTCCACTATGGTGCGATTAAGAGCAATACGGATCCGCTCCGCCTTATCTATAAAACTCATTTCAATTCCACTATGGTGCGATTAAGAGAAAACCCGGTCAGAGTATTACGATTAACGATGTCATATTTCAATTCCACTATGGTGCGATTAAGAGCTTTTCCGGGGCGGGGAATAGGATTATACGCGTCGTATTTCAATTCCACTATGGTGCGATTAAGAGTCTTCGACATCGAGGAAGAGCTGCAGGATCTCTTCAATTTCAATTCCACTATGGTGCGATTAAGAGCGTTATGGATAAGGCCATCTACCCTGATGTAACTGAATTTCAATTCCACTATGGTGCGATTAAGAGTTTCTTCCATTCCGAGCTCTTATCCGTAATTTCAACATTTCAATTCCACTATGGTGCGATTAAGAGGCAGCTCTATGTAAGTATGTTTTCTATTACTCCTTCGTATTTCAATTCCACTATGGTGCGATTAAGAGTCTTATGCCGGGAGGCCGTGTTCATTTTGTAGAAAATTTCAATTCCACTATGGTGCGATTAAGAGCCGCAACACATGTGGCAACAAACAAAAAGACTCATATTTCAATTCCACTATGGTGCGATTAAGAGCGGAAGTATGCACTTTCGCTGCGATATCCTTCTGCTATTTCAATTCCACTATGGTGCGATTAAGAGCATTTTCCTTTTGTTTAATAAGTTTATAGTCATCCTATTTCAATTCCACTATGGTGCGATTAAGAGAATTCCGGCCGTAGAAATCTTGAAAAGTCTTAAGGGATTTCAATTCCACTATGGTGCGATTAAGAGCCGCGAAAGGGACTTGGAAGAACCCGCTCCGGGACGGATTTCAATTCCACTATGGTGCGATTAAGAGCTGGCGTAGATAACCGGTAACCACGCTTCCATTCTCCCATTTCAATTCCACTATGGTGCGATTAAGAGCAGGTAGCCGGATAAGTCATTATCATCTATATAGTTAATTTCAATTCCACTATGGTGCGATTAAGAGAGACACCGGAATGGGCCCCAGGGTTGCCCGTCAAAGGATTTCAATTCCACTATGGTGCGATTAAGAGTTACCCGCGCGCCCCCCGGCGCGCGACGCGCTAGACCATTTCAATTCCACTATGGTGCGATTAAGAGACTGTTGAATAGCAGAACAATCGGTGGAGTAGCTTTATTTCAATTCCACTATGGTGCGATTAAGAGTACGCCCCGATTGTTGCAATCCCCTAAATAAAATTTGATTTCAATTCCACTATGGTGCGATTAAGAGGTAGTATCCGAGGAGGAGGAGGAAGCCGTACCGGCATTTCAATTCCACTATGGTGCGATTAAGAGAGGTACATTTTCAAATATTCATACGACCTCTGACCATATTTCAATTCCACTATGGTGCGATTAAGAGACTATCTTGCGATGCTCAAGGCTCTCGGGAGGGACAATTTCAATTCCACTATGGTGCGATTAAGAGACTATACACCAAAAAACACCCAAGCCCTCGCAACCGTATTTCAATTCCACTATGGTGCGATTAAGAGCATTAGGTCGTATTAGTTTATTTGGTGTTTACGCAGATTTCAATTCCACTATGGTGCGATTAAGAGCGATCAAAAGTCAATAATGCCACTTTACTCAGATTCATTTCAATTCCACTATGGTGCGATTAAGAGCTTCGGACCATGACTTTTTCGCAAAAGCTGCAACACATTTCAATTCCACTATGGTGCGATTAAGAGACGCCCCGATTGTTGCAATCCCCTAAATAAAATTTGATTTCAATTCCACTATGGTGCGATTAAGAGCGGTATTACGGTCTCTGTGTCTGTATAGGACTTTGATTTCAATTCCACTATGGTGCGATTAAGAGTATCGAACGATATCGCATCAATTGATGCTGCAATCAAATTTCAATTCCACTATGGTGCGATTAAGAGCGGAATGGTTTTTCGGAAAATCGAAAAGCAATGTATTATTTCAATTCCACTATGGTGCGATTAAGAGCTTACCGATGAAACCGGCTTTTCCGCGGGGGCTACCTAATTTCAATTCCACTATGGTGCGATTAAGAGGCGATATAATCGACGACACCGTTCACCGGGGCCATATTTCAATTCCACTATGGTGCGATTAAGAGCAGGCTGGCGAGGCATTAGGGCTACCACAACAAAAAAATTTCAATTCCACTATGGTGCGATTAAGAGACCGATGAAACCGGCTTTTCCGCGGGGGCTACCTAATTTCAATTCCACTATGGTGCGATTAAGAGCTAGTGTTCCCTGTAAATCCCGGCTATTTGCTTCAAATTTCAATTCCACTATGGTGCGATTAAGAGCGGAAGACTTCCCGTATACGCGGGGGGACTTTCAATTTCAATTCCACTATGGTGCGATTAAGAGCTAGGGTAGCCGTCTTATTCGCGAGCTGATAGGCCATTTCAATTCCACTATGGTGCGATTAAGAGAAAGAGGTTAAAAATTCTGGCCTGTTTCCTCAACTACATTTCAATTCCACTATGGTGCGATTAAGAGCTTTTCCGGGGCGGGGAATAAGATTATACGTGTCGTATTTCAATTCCACTATGGTGCGATTAAGAGATTTTGTAGTTTTTCATGATTTTGCCGGCTTTGGATGATTTCAATTCCACTATGGTGCGATTAAGAGTTTTTTATAGCGTAATGAGATCTGTTAAATACCTGATTTCAATTCCACTATGGTGCGATTAAGAGTGAAAAGGCGGTCAATGGGATTAACTATATAACCCTATTTCAATTCCACTATGGTGCGATTAAGAGTAATAGAACTGTCTGATTCAGATGTTGAAAAAATTCCATTTCAATTCCACTATGGTGCGATTAAGAGTCTCTCTCACCCGCTAACGCAAAGATATAATACAATTTATTTCAATTCCACTATGGTGCGATTAAGAGGATCTGGAAACGTGCGGGATCGGACGTGTAGTAATTTCATTTCAATTCCACTATGGTGCGATTAAGAGCTATCGCAGCATGGGCTGTCGGCAGTGCCGTCGGCGATTTCAATTCCACTATGGTGCGATTAAGAGCCGGCGGGACATCGACCGGGGTCGAGGAGGCTTCCATATTTCAATTCCACTATGGTGCGATTAAGAGGTCGTAAAGACAAATCCGCCCCCGAAGTCTCGCCCTATTTCAATTCCACTATGGTGCGATTAAGAGACGTTCGCTACTTCTGTTGTCGATTATTGCATATTATTTCAATTCCACTATGGTGCGATTAAGAGACCGTCAAGATTAAGGACTTCATGTCACTGTACGGATATTTCAATTCCACTATGGTGCGATTAAGAGGGTTCAGATATTACTTCAGCAATTACTACACATCATTTCAATTCCACTATGGTGCGATTAAGAGGGTGAGCAAAATCGGCATGTCGGGACTTAATAATCTATTTCAATTCCACTATGGTGCGATTAAGAGAGCAGCTGTCGACACGATGACTAACGCAAGATTCATATTTCAATTCCACTATGGTGCGATTAAGAGCGTGGTCTGGATGGTTGGATGGAAAGCCTAAAGAGATTTCAATTCCACTATGGTGCGATTAAGAGAGCAGCTATGCAAGGATATTTGGCAAATGTTGCAAGATTTCAATTCCACTATGGTGCGATTAAGAGTCCGGTTGCAGTGATGCGAACGACTGCTGCGGAGGGATTTCAATTCCACTATGGTGCGATTAAGAGACGGTACGAATATCTAGATTACAATCCTTTGCTATCTGATTTCAATTCCACTATGGTGCGATTAAGAGCCTTTCTGTAATAAGGGGTTATGTAACCGTCACCTTATTTCAATTCCACTATGGTGCGATTAAGAGTGAATGAGAAAAGTTCACAGGTATTGAAAGAAATTGTATTTCAATTCCACTATGGTGCGATTAAGAGCGGACCTAAGAGGCACAGTGCAATTAATATCCTCAATTTCAATTCCACTATGGTGCGATTAAGAGATATCTTATTTATCTTATTATAATTATCTTTATTATATTTCAATTCCACTATGGTGCGATTAAGAGGAGAGAGGGGGAGGGCGGAAGCTCTTTGACATGTATTTCAATTCCACTATGGTGCGATTAAGAGCGGAACTACAGAAGTTGAGCGGAGCGATACCGCCCGATTTCAATTCCACTATGGTGCGATTAAGAGTCTCTCACCCGCCAGAACAAAGATACAATACAGTTTATTTCAATTCCACTATGGTGCGATTAAGAGAATTGTTTATCTAATTATCTAATAATATTTAAAATTAATTTCAATTCCACTATGGTGCGATTAAGAGTTCAGTAACGACCCGGATGCTTTAGTCCGTCTTTGCTTATTTCAATTCCACTATGGTGCGATTAAGAGATAGATAGCCGGATAAATCATTGTCATCTACATAGTTAATTTCAATTCCACTATGGTGCGATTAAGAGATTGTCCTATTAAAGGGTTAAGTATAATAGTATTAAATTTCAATTCCACTATGGTGCGATTAAGAGAAGAGGTGGAAGACTATAGTTGGAAGCCGGCTTCACAATTTCAATTCCACTATGGTGCGATTAAGAGCCTGTCCTCCGATATACCTATTGTCGTTATAAATCGATTTCAATTCCACTATGGTGCGATTAAGAGTTTTTACTAAATTCTCGCGTTTTTCGGCCGGACATATTTCAATTCCACTATGGTGCGATTAAGAGCTTTTTCGAAACGGCGTTGCGAGGGATTTCGGAGTAATTTCAATTCCACTATGGTGCGATTAAGAGACCCTCCGGTCCGTAAAGAAACGCTTACAAATCCAAATTTCAATTCCACTATGGTGCGATTAAGAGATTGTCCTATTAAAGGGTTAAGTATAATAGTATTAAATTTCAATTCCACTATGGTGCGATTAAGAGTTGTATCACTACCGTCATAAAGGGCCGCGGCGTATATTTCAATTCCACTATGGTGCGATTAAGAGATGGTACACAAAGCAAAGAGCCGTAATAGCTTCCTTAATTTCAATTCCACTATGGTGCGATTAAGAGGAAAACAAATGAATTTATATTCACAAAGAGGGAGATATTTCAATTCCACTATGGTGCGATTAAGAGTAAGATTAGAGCATACGTGGAAACCGGGGCTGAATTATTTCAATTCCACTATGGTGCGATTAAGAGAAATTTTAGTATTATGAAAACATTTGTGGAATTTTAATTTCAATTCCACTATGGTGCGATTAAGAGAGACGCGTAATAGCGTCGCTTCGTTACGATTACGAAATTTCAATTCCACTATGGTGCGATTAAGAGTGTCCGTCAGCACTCTGCTTATTACCCTCAGAACATATTTCAATTCCACTATGGTGCGATTAAGAGTGTAGACGTTACCGCAAGTCTCACGATAACTAAAATATTTCAATTCCACTATGGTGCGATTAAGAGTAGACTTCCCGAGAATTGCATTGATTGCGGAACAAAATTTCAATTCCACTATGGTGCGATTAAGAGAAGATTAGAGCATACGTGGAAACCGGGGTTGAGTTATTTCAATTCCACTATGGTGCGATTAAGAGCACAACCAACGATCAGGACGGGAATCCGCGTTTTGATTTCAATTCCACTATGGTGCGATTAAGAGATAATCGCAAACGACAAGCATTTGCCCTTCAGGCGCAAATTTCAATTCCACTATGGTGCGATTAAGAGAGCTTCGGGGGATTCCTTAGGACCGATTCGGCCGTCATTTCAATTCCACTATGGTGCGATTAAGAGTTTATATCATCAAAATGATAAAATGCATTTGTCATTTTATTTCAATTCCACTATGGTGCGATTAAGAGCATTTCCTTTTTGTTTAATAAGTTTATAGTCATCCTATTTCAATTCCACTATGGTGCGATTAAGAGTCTAACCTGTTCATCCACCCGTCCTTAAACACTTTTATTTCAATTCCACTATGGTGCGATTAAGAGTTTATATGGCAGACCAGTTAAATGGATACAGAAAAGATTTCAATTCCACTATGGTGCGATTAAGAGCCCTCCACCTCCACGTTGTGGAAGCTTTGTATCTTATTTCAATTCCACTATGGTGCGATTAAGAGAAGCATATTATGAGCAAGACATTTACTCCTAATATATTTCAATTCCACTATGGTGCGATTAAGAGCAGCGTGTTTGGGATTGGTATACCGATGTACTCCATTTCAATTCCACTATGGTGCGATTAAGAGCACAAAGCCGTTTGAGATCCTATGCCTTATATGATATTTCAATTCCACTATGGTGCGATTAAGAGAATTTTTAAACAATAAAAAATGAATAAGAAACTCTTATTTCAATTCCACTATGGTGCGATTAAGAGGGTGGTGCCAAGCAGTTGCTTGCTTATGGTGAATCGGCATTTCAATTCCACTATGGTGCGATTAAGAGTTCACAAAGAATGCCCATAAAGGCAAAGCACTCAGCTATTTCAATTCCACTATGGTGCGATTAAGAGCGATCAATGGTTTGACTGGGATGTACCTCAGATGAGTTATTTCAATTCCACTATGGTGCGATTAAGAGACCAACTTGCGACTGTGCATTAATAGGCATATTAGAATTTCAATTCCACTATGGTGCGATTAAGAGGGTATGAAACTGAGGAGGAATATGAAGTTCTTTCTAGGATTTCAATTCCACTATGGTGCGATTAAGAGGTAGAAGTCCTGCTGTTCTGGTCTTCAATGCCTCTCATATTTCAATTCCACTATGGTGCGATTAAGAGCATTTTTGACCATCCTTGAACATTTGGTAGAGGCATATTTCAATTCCACTATGGTGCGATTAAGAGGCAATCACATTCAGTTTCTGATATAACTGTATCATATTTCAATTCCACTATGGTGCGATTAAGAGCCGGGTAACGGCAGTCATTATGCAACTACCACTGAAGGATTTCAATTCCACTATGGTGCGATTAAGAGGCTTTGCTCCAGGAATGTCCATACATTTCACAATCATTTCAATTCCACTATGGTGCGATTAAGAGCTCAAACCGTGGTCCCCACCCAGGTTGGATTACAGTATTTCAATTCCACTATGGTGCGATTAAGAGTGACAAAGAATTTTTTGACAGGCAAAGTCAAATTCAATTTCAATTCCACTATGGTGCGATTAAGAGACTTCTGTTCTGTCCAAGGATGACAAGTCTCTCATATTTCAATTCCACTATGGTGCGATTAAGAGAAGATGGAAATTCTGGTGTTTATCATTGCTTCTATTGATTTCAATTCCACTATGGTGCGATTAAGAGTCCGTGGAGTGACGTCTTTTTCTCAGGAATATGGCTATTTCAATTCCACTATGGTGCGATTAAGAGGCTTTGCAAGATTGCTTTGTTCTTCAACAGTTAATATTTCAATTCCACTATGGTGCGATTAAGAGGGGTAAAATAACTTTCTTATTGTATGAAGATGGCAAGTATTTCAATTCCACTATGGTGCGATTAAGAGCTTAACCCAGGCGATCAGCAACGCTAAAACCCTCAGATTTCAATTCCACTATGGTGCGATTAAGAGACTTGTTGTGTCTGTTTATTGCCAATTTCTACTTCATTTCAATTCCACTATGGTGCGATTAAGAGGAAGCTCCTTTTAACTATTTATGGATGCTTGCAGAATTTCAATTCCACTATGGTGCGATTAAGAGTTATAGCAGCTGGATCAGAACAAATAGGTATTGATGAATTTCAATTCCACTATGGTGCGATTAAGAGGTGCATTCTTCCGTGTCCGCATAATAGTTTGCGATATTTCAATTCCACTATGGTGCGATTAAGAGAATCATGAAAGTATATCTGTATAGCCGTGTTTCGACATTTCAATTCCACTATGGTGCGATTAAGAGTCAGAGACTACTTGCAAGATTTGCAAGATTCTATATTTCAATTCCACTATGGTGCGATTAAGAGAAGGTCCTAATGTAAAACAATTTTAAAAGAACAAGAATTTCAATTCCACTATGGTGCGATTAAGAGAAAAGATTCGCGATATGCGATTACTCATAAAAAGCATATTTCAATTCCACTATGGTGCGATTAAGAGTAATATATAAATAATCATTAAAACGTAGCATAATATAATTTCAATTCCACTATGGTGCGATTAAGAGCTAGCCCCCCTGGCGGGCATAGGGCCCCAGATTCAGATTTCAATTCCACTATGGTGCGATTAAGAGTTTTGTTTCGGAGAAGGGCCACAAGGACCTAATTAATTTCAATTCCACTATGGTGCGATTAAGAGGTTTTGTTTCGGAGAAGGGCCACAAGGACCTAATTAATTTCAATTCCACTATGGTGCGATTAAGAGCGTTAATAATTTGTGAGCGTGCAGGGATTCGAACCCATTTCAATTCCACTATGGTGCGATTAAGAGGCAACACTGTTCCTACCTCACAGAACTGTTTAATCACATTTCAATTCCACTATGGTGCGATTAAGAGGAATGCTATGGTTTATGGTGACGCAAAAGTTTCTGGATTTCAATTCCACTATGGTGCGATTAAGAGTCATAACTTTTTGTTTTTTAATTTGTTAATAATTTGATTTCAATTCCACTATGGTGCGATTAAGAGTCAGCACACATTTTTAATGACGTGTTCTGCGAGTTATTTCAATTCCACTATGGTGCGATTAAGAGTAAATTTGCTCCCTTCTATTACGTTTTTGTATTTAAAAATTTCAATTCCACTATGGTGCGATTAAGAGGTTGCTTTGGAGATAGAAGTCCTTGGCATTCCAAGCATTTCAATTCCACTATGGTGCGATTAAGAGTTTGATAACCATCACCTCTTTTATGTTATGGTTATAAATTTCAATTCCACTATGGTGCGATTAAGAGCAGCTTAATGCGGATATAACAAAGCCGACTTATTAATTTCAATTCCACTATGGTGCGATTAAGAGCTTTCGATGGATCAGCAAATATAAACCTTCCGGGCGATTTCAATTCCACTATGGTGCGATTAAGAGCGGTCTTGATTTATCGTCTTATTTGCAGGGATACAATATTTCAATTCCACTATGGTGCGATTAAGAGGCAGAGTTAAAGGGCTATTACGGGGGTAATGAGACGAAATTTCAATTCCACTATGGTGCGATTAAGAGAGGATACCTTTACCGATACTCCGCAGGATGGGAAATTTCAATTCCACTATGGTGCGATTAAGAGCAGATAACAAGGACCTGTTTAAGCGATATGATTTGAAATTTCAATTCCACTATGGTGCGATTAAGAGTCTATTTCAAGGTAGGACTTACCGTTTGTTTTCTCATATTTCAATTCCACTATGGTGCGATTAAGAGCGCCTTTATTGCATTGCAAGACGAGATATATAATTAATTTCAATTCCACTATGGTGCGATTAAGAGGTTTAATCTTCGAAGATTTGGAAAGGCTTGGGCGGATTTCAATTCCACTATGGTGCGATTAAGAGGCTTTATGCGTTAAAGCAAGAGCTTGAAAAGGAAATATTTCAATTCCACTATGGTGCGATTAAGAGAGAGCGCAAAATTAGTTCAGATAGCGGCCGTATCGTTATTTCAATTCCACTATGGTGCGATTAAGAGTCGTAAATTTTGACACAAATATACGCGGCACAGATGAATAAAACAATGGTATCGGCAACATTTCATACCTAAAATATCGTCGATACCAATTAATACAAAAAGGCCCGGAGTACGACTACCTGTGATATTTATTTGGTTTTCAATACGTCAAAGATCACAATTAATTATTATTCCCATTTATTTCTAAAATACTTCGGCAGAAATCAAGACATCGACGACTTTTCTATAAAAAACTGTCGACTGAAGCCCTTTCCATACCGATGATTTCTTTGTCCAGCCACTTCTCATTTCTGCTGTTAAATATAATAATACTATCGTCATCCTTCATTATCTTTTTCGCCGAAGCTTTCAACGCCATCAATTTTCCTTCGGATATTTCTCCCTCAAACACTGAATTTTGAATCCATGACAAATATTTCCTGCAGAGTTTAAGCATCTTGCCAACCCTTTTCTCTCCAATGTCATATACCAGAATAACATACATTACCACCACATTTTTAAAGGTTTATACTCTTCGATGCCAAGAATATGTTTGGTCAGCTTATAACATTCCAACTTTATCAAATGCCTGTAACTTACAGACTTGTTCAAAGTTCTGTGTACAATCGTTTCCTGCATTTTCTCTTCTATGGCCTGGACAAATGTTTTCTTTCCTTTTTCATTCAAAATCACACGGTTCATATTCCGTTCAAAGTCAGACTCGTTTATCATCCTCTTATTAAGCACTTTGAAAATGACCCTGTCTATAATCACAGGCTTGAACACCTCGGAAATATCCAGACAAAGCGAATAACGCCGTTCACCCGGCTCATGAAGGAAAGAAATCACCGGATTGAGTTGTGTCTGATAAATAGACCGGAGACACTCGGCATAACACATCATATTGCCGAATGAAATCAAGGCATTTACTTCATTCTGCGGAGGACGCATACTCCTTCCCGACATACTGAAATCATTAATTATCAATTCAAATCCTTCATAATATGTCTTTCGGATATTCCCCTCAAGGCCCATAAGCTCCTGGATTGTGGAGACCTTATCAAAGTTTTTACTATAACCAGATATTATATCCACAAGCGGCTGAAGATCCTTGCCCCTGTTATCATAATATTTCAAATTCTTGACAATATTATAAACCGCACCGGTAAGGATTCGTTTGGCAATATCTAGCCTTTGCTTTTTATTGTCATAAGCACGAGCCTGGGCTAACAAAACCTTTCCGCTCAATAAGAAATCCTTTGGCATGAAAGAGCCAGTATAATTTTCATAATAATCGAAGAAATGCACAGGAACTTCAGCTTTCCCGAGAAAATTGAACAAGGCCGAATTTGCTGTCATTGAACCGAATGCATAGATTTGATCTACATTTTCTATCGGCAGATAACGCGGTTTCTGGTAATTGCCTTCTTCATCCTGAGCCGAGAATTTCAAGGTATTGTCGGTCCTGGTCAGTTCTCCGGCATTGAACAAGTAATAAGTACGTTTCATATCATAAGCCGTTTACTTGATTATCATCCGATTCGCCTGAATAGCAAAAATCATAGTAAGAACACTTCTTGCATATGACTTTTCTTTCTAATGGAGGACAATTTTCACTACCAATAATATTACTGATTTCCTTTTCAATCCTTTGGATGTCAGATATATCCGTACTAGACAAAATTATTTTTTTTGTCTTCCTCAATTTAGGATATTCCAATAATCCTGATACACCATTAATACCATTTTGCTCAAATATGTATATATAATATTTCAATTGTGCCTCGTGTGCTTTATCAACTTTATCCGATTTCTTTATCTCATGAATTACTTTATTTTTTTTATCATAATAGTCAATCTTGACATCGCCGATTTGAACTTCTTGATATTTGTCAGAACGTTGTGGATATGCAGTTTCATGTATTAACTTCCCTTGATACACAATATCTGAAGTGAATTCCATTCTAATTTCATTTGCATGTAGCCACAACTCCCTCTTACACACGTTATAAAGATTAAAATATGTTGCCGTAATTCTCATAATTAACTATAAAAAATTCGAATAACTAAAACCATCGACATTCAATCCGTCTTCTAACGAATATATCTTATCATAATTTTCCAGATACAAAAAGCCGAGCTCTTCCCGACCATAGGTCCTTAGATTTTCATAATCTTGTCCCTTTGGAAAAACAGAAAAAGTAAATAATGAAAGAAGAGATTGTAATTTTTTCATCTGAATTTTATCCTTTACAAAATCCTCATCTTGGTCTTGAACAATGGCTACGTATTTATTCCATACGTCCATTCCATTTAAAACAGTCGAATAAGGTATATGCAATTCTTCAAGCGTCGCTATATTTTTATTTATCAAATGACTATCTATTTCCAAGGGAACAAATACGGAAACATTTTGTTGATCAATAATCTTCAAAGAATCATTTACGGCTCTAAAATTCAAAGTTGCTACTGCATCAAACAGTTCCCTAATATTGACAATGTAATGTGTATGATTGAGTTTCTTTATTTTCTCAATCACCAATCGATATAATCTATCAAAATCCTTTTGCTCCAAAATAGTTTTATACTCATCATCAAGTTCACACATAATCCGGTAACGTTCATCGTCCTTATATATTGTCTTTTCCTCGTTACAATCGAATAAGTAAAGTGCACATTCCGGTTTGTTTACATTTCTATTGATTCGTCCGGCCAATTGTTCTTCACTATCAATAATGGATTTATCTTTAAAACCCAAATCCATATCAATATCAACGCCGGCTTCAACTACTTGAGTTGTAATAAGTAAAATCTTTTTATTCCGTGTTTCTTTGGATTTAAGTTCCTCAATGATTTGTTTTCTTCGTGGTTCCAATATGGTTCCCGACAACAATAGTATTTCATCAAATAAGTTATTGTTTCTATTTGCTATCGAATAAAATTCACTTGCCGTTTTTTTGAAGATAAATTCAATGATTGTAAATACACTATCAGGATACTTACTATTGTCTTGTGCGTATTTTACAGATTTATTAAAAACCGTTTCACAAAGCTGCTCCAAATAATTTTCTATTCCATTCTTATCCGGCTTTCCCCACTCTAATAAAGAATAATCGAGTTTGACACGGTTGCAGAAATTGGGATTCTGAAAATATTTCTTTTTATCTGAAATTAAGTAAACAAAGTCATTAGATAATTCTTTTCTGTCAATTATATCACCAATCTTTGGCAAAGTAGCCGACATAATAATAAACTTCATATTGAAGTATTTGGCATAGTTTGCAATGAAGTAAATAATTTTATCCCATGTTTTAGGAGAATATGATTGAATTTCATCAATAATTACGACCGAATTGGCTAATCGGTGCAATAGATAATTAGTCTCTTTCTCATTGGTTTTTAGAACATCGAAGAAACGAACATGCGAAAGAAGTGTTATTGGATAATTCATAAACAAATTATCCAAATAATTTTTATAATCGGAATCCTCATTCGTTTCTCTTTCAGACGTCCGTTTCTGTAATGCTGCCTTTGAATGAATTTCTGCCAACTCTCCTTCCTGCAATCCAAGCGTATCTTTCAGCGACTGATACGTCTGAGTGATCAAGGTCGTAAATGGAAATACATAAAATACTTTTTGCAATGAGCTATCTGTTTTTAATAATTCAGCCAGTGCCAACATAGAAATATTCGTTTTTCCACTACCTGTTGGTGCTTCAATATAGAACAAATTTTTATTCGTATTTTTTCTCACATTACCTATCACTTCCATTGCAATACAACGTCGTAATGCATTCAAATTTTCATTTTTCTGCACTTTAAATTTATCCGGTTCCGGAATATCACCTTTGTCAAGCGCTTTATAGACTTGTCGGTTATATAATTTTAAATTTCGAGCATTAAAAATAATCTTAGCCTTTAAAACATTATCCAAAATGCCATAATCCGAAAGCATCCTTTTCCAATCATTCATATAATGAGCCGTAGCTAAATAATCCGCCGCTGTCAATATCGAATAATTAAGTTTAACAAGTGCATAAAGAGGAAAAGCATTTTCTCTTTTTAAAATGCTTTCATTGAAATGGTTGAATAGAAAGTTGAAATCTGCGTTTTCCAAAAAACATGAATGGAAAAGCTCGATATGTTCATCATTTAACGGATTCCCAAAAAGCGATAAATAAGGCTTAAGCGTGAACAGATCAGCATTATCCCAATTAGCTTCATCCTGTGCTTGTCCAATTGTTGCGCTATGGTGTTTGTAAATAGGATAGCTCAAATACAATGCTATATTGCAAAGAAAGATTTCTTCTTCGTCTGTAAGTTGCATATTTAAAAAATCAGCAAAAAACAAGGCAAGAAAGAGGTAAACACTAATTACCGAATGTTGATTTTGAAACGGATGCTTAACTTTTAAAAGTGCCGCTTCATTATGCATTCTATTTCGTTGGAATCCAAGATTCAACTTTCCTAAATCATGAAAAGCAATTGCTTGCCAAAACAATTTATGGATTGATCCGGCAAGTAATTGTTTATCCTCCAATTTTTCAGGTATAGAATCTTCTATCAGTTTTTCAATAACCGTATCCAAATGATGCACTTCGACAATTCTTTCGGCATAAGCTACAACCTTCGCAGAATGTTCTGCAAGCAATTCCGGCTTTCTGTCTTTTTGTTCCGGTTTCGGTATATGAGCATAATAATCATTTACCCGAGGAATAAGTTTTTCAAAAAATTGAATGTCAAAATCTTGCATAGCACCTATTCAAACAATTGGATGATCTGATCTTCGTCAATCTGATAAAAGTCACCTGCTTCGTTCATTTTCATTTCGGATTTGAATAAAGCATTCGAATACACAAAATCTTCATAATCGTATTGATACAATTTTTCATCAAGCTTAACAGGAAGCCTCTCAAAATATAAAAAAGGAATTTCTTTCGATTCCTTGGAAAACATTGACATCGAACGGGCAACATACCCGCTTACAGCCTCAGTTTTAACAAATATGGATTCGATCCTATAATCATGATTAAAATCGAATTTCTCAAAAGGATCATACTCTCTCACATCTGTCCACCAAGCCGAAAAATCATTTTTACCCATATAGGGTAAGAACTCTGCTTCATAGGATAAGATGTTGTCATATAAAGTCTTTTCGTCTCCAATATCAAGGTTTAAAAGCAGAAAACAACGATATGATGGTTTTATAAGAATTTGTTCGGTAACAATAAGATTTCCCCCTTCTTCATTACTCGCAAATCCTGTACTATTATTGTAACTTACTATATCCTTGGTATAATTCCCTTTATCATCTTCAAGCGGTTTGATTCCAATCTTTAAATGGTTTAATCTTTTATAATACTCTGGAAGTACACCATTTTCCTTATACCCTTTCATTCCTGCAATAGCACCAAGAATTCCCAATAATACAGGTCTATGAAGCATATTGTAAGTTAAATAAATACCATCGTTAATATCGGGCTTTTTGAAAAAGCCCATTTCTGCTTTCAAATCAAATGATATTAATCTTTGATTTGTCCCCATATCATAAATCATTTTCTACAGTTCTTGCAGGTAACTTTTTCAAACTACAAGTCTGCTGATTGTAATAAATCTCAATAGATTGAATTTCGCCGTCGAATTTATTTAGCTCTGCCGTTAATCCTTCAAAGTTATATACATATTTCCCATCCTTTCTTTCATCTTCCAATTTTATCAATGTAGTAAAATTCGGCAATACGATTTTAGAATTTTCATTTAATTGGACCCAAACCAGCATCTCGTTCTCAGATCCGGCCTTCGATGCTGAATCATACCACGTAACACCCCGGCGCATGGCTTCTTTCAATTTAGAAATATCATCCTCTGAAAGCTTTTCTGCTCCATCTCCAGCTAATTCAGCAACATCAATCAAATTTTTCGGATTAATAGAAAAATGATGCAAATAATGTCCTTCTTCCAATTTGGATTGACGTCCAATTGTTGTCATTCCTTTTTCTGCATCAGGATCATCTGCTTTATTACTAAATGGTGATGTTATTTGTTCAGAATAAATATTATTTTCTTTCCAAATATTTATTCCATGATTAACCTGAACAGGTCCATGTATGGATATATTTGTTTCTCCAGCAAAAGTAGCCCCAAATAAACGGATGTCTAAACAACTCAAAAGATTTTTTGCAACCGTATTTTTTACTATTTTTTCTTTATCTGTTATCCCTTTCGGATAGTCGCCAAAATATTTCTTGTAGGTTTCATCCAAAGAAATTGGATTTAACTTGGCATTCAATGATTTAAAATAAAATATCCTTTCCAAGGGGAAAACATCTTTTAAATAATTTTTTACAGTGTACTTATAAGCCTTGTCTGTTGCATAAACGACTCCGTTAGGTAATGTACGAGGCTGACCTGAAAAATCGGCATTGTAATTTGAGTTGATTGCTTTTACTATAGCACAACCGAAAACTCTGTTTTTAAATTCTGTCATAATCATAATCTCCTATTTTTTAATTGTTATTATTCTCTTTGTCCTTTTCTGATTCATAAATGACGCATGGGCAGAAACACCCTGCCAAAAAATATTTGAGTAATGGTTTCATTTCCATATTGCAGTCATCTGTAAGCACTTGCGATGCAAGCCGTTCAAATTTCCCTTTATAAACATTAATATCGTGTTTATAAATCGCTATTGTTTGAGCAATAGCATCTTGTAACTGGTTGGATTTATTTTTTTGCAAATAA
The DNA here is from genome assembly GCA_022648685.1 of Bacteroidales bacterium. GTDB lineage: Bacteria > Bacteroidota > Bacteroidia > Bacteroidales > UBA932 > Cryptobacteroides. Next base: position 314,560 of record JALCMW010000003.1, on the reverse strand, counting down.
GGTTCCAGCATTGCATAAGTTTTGTTTGCCGCTACACTCCTATCAATTAAATAAGACACAATCTGTCCTGCACCGAAAGCAAAATCTTCGGGCGTTTCAAAATTAGATTCTCCTTTTGCGACGCTACGCATTTTCGACATTAAGTCGGTTACTTTTGAAGCCATAGTGATTTCATTTTTATTGTAATTAGTAAATAAATTGTATAAACTAAACCAAATATTCAGCTTTTCTCCGATAGCATAAAATTTTGTATGACGCTTCTCCTTAAATTCATCTTTTGAAATGTCTGATAAAATAGCAGAATATACCATATCATCGAACATTTTGTCTGTTATACTTTGAAGTCTTGATTTGTAGATATAATCATATATACTTTTCCTGTATTTGTAGAATGAAGCTGTTGTTTCCTCTGTTATTGAATGTCCTTTGGAAGGTTCAAATTTATCTCCAAAATAATTGCCGATTAAAAAGCTTTTTCCATTTCCTGTTTTGTCGTTATATTGCTGAAATAATGTGCTAATTTCTTTTTCCAATTCAAAAACATTAGATATCGACTTTTTATCGTTCAAATTGAACAGTTCAATACAATTACTTATAGTACATTCAATATTGAACCTGAATAATGGAACAAAATCAAAATCATTAATTTTCAAGCCATCTTTAGTGTTTGAATAATTTATTAAATAATAATCAGATAAATATTTTTGATTAGTCCCTTCAAATAATTTTTTCAACAATTCTTTGTATGACATAGGGTCATTTTCAGAATTAAATAATTTGACAATTTCTTTATTTATCTCTCTTCTATCAACAACAATAGGTAGTGGATTAGGCAAACACCGAAAATCTTTTTTGTCTACAGTAATTTTTCTTTTTAGAAGTTTTTCAAAATTATTAAGAATTAAAGCTTCATCTCTTGAATAGCGTTGACTTATTCCTTTAATCAAACTACTTGTTTTATGTTTAACAAAGGTTTTTTTATTAGGAAAAGTTGTTTGAAAACCGATGACGCCCAGTTCGCCACAAGAAAGCTTTTCATCATTGAATATTTCACTTTTTAGATATTCGGCATAATATGATTGTTGCCTTACATAGGGTATTGTTCTTAAATATATCCTTATATAATCTTTATCAATAATAGATTTGTATTCAGGAATGTCTTGAACTTGATTCAAAATACTGGGCATTTGAGAATAGAAACCATCTATAATCTGGCGAAATTCTGTATCTGCTCCAGAGTACATTTTTAAGGCGTTATTTCTATAATCTTTAAGTCTTGACGAAATAATCTTAATTCTTTTAGATCTAACTAAATCTTCATTTGCATTTTTTTCTTCCTCTGTTGGTTTTTCCCCCTTTTTCCATTTTTTAATGCCTAAACTTTTTCTATCATCATCATTAAAATTGAAATTAAAAGCTAATGCAAAAGGTGAACATGAATGTATTTTCTGTTTTGAATCAAATTTTTGAACTTTATTCATCGTAATATAATCAGAAACGCCCTGATAACGAATACAATCACTCCATAATGAAATATTTTGATTTTTTCCATCATAATAATCATAATCTTTTCCCTTTTGAAGGTTTTGATTAACCCATCGACCTTTCTCGTCAATGTCTATAAAAACATGTAACCCCTTACTCGGTTGTGTCTTCCATTCCATAATATCAGGAATGTCCTCAAGCAGGTTATTCGTAAAATTTATTATTTCTCGTATCATAAATAATATTATATCTATTTTTCCATCATTTCCACCCAGCCGAATCCCAAACTGCTTTTCTCGCAGAGGCCGGCATTCCATATCATTTTATGTATTCCGATCGGAGCAGTCAGGACGAAGTCGCAAAGGTTGCCGACGATTCTGGTTTCATCCCTGCTGCCGGGCTTGATGAGGAAACCGCTGCGTTTGTATTCCGGTGATATGTCCAGACGGATCTCGGAAGCGTCTACCTGGCTGTCATGCAAATCATTATATTTCTCAATCAGGTGTTTGGCCACGCAAGAAGCAAACAGGGGATGATCAGGCTTCAGATATTCGGCATATTTATCCGTAGCTTCCTTGTAGCTTACAACCCATGGCGTCACATTTCTGTAGTGAACCGAAACGACAAGATTATCGCGAGAAGATTCGACAGCACCGGCAGGATCGGCAGCTACGGGCTCGACAGAGCTGGCAGCACCGGCGGAGCTACCGGATCCTAAAGAATCGAAATCAGGTTCGGGGAGCACCTGAACACCGGATACGGTGAAATCGATGCCGTTGAACCTGTCTCCAAGATAGAATTCCTGATCTGCGAACAATCCTTTTATGAAATTTGCAGCAGCTTCATTCACATCGAAAGCTATTTTCAAATACATTTCATCACTGAAAAGCTGAAATAATTTTTTCTCCCTCCATATTTTCGGCTTACTGAAATTCAATCTGCCGAAACAAAACAATTTGTACAAATGGCTATCGCCTTTGCCATAGCCATGTTCATGCAAAAAAGTCGCATATGCTTCATCAGAAAGACTCAACACCTTATATATCCATGCGGCTATGTAATATTGATAGTCCATCGGAAGAAATTTACGTTTCGAAGCAGTATTGAGCTTAAGTTCTATTCTCATTTTATATATTTTAGTCGATCGATTAACATCATGGTTATTTAATACGTATTAACGTATTCCAAAATTAAAAAAATTTCATATCCGTTGAACAGATGAGATTAATAAAGTTATAAACATACTTATAAACCGTAATTATCAATTATGTACTTTTATCTACTTTTGCAAATATAAATTATGGTTGAGCCATTGTACGGCACAATGTAATATTTTTTATAATTTAAGCAATTATTTTTATGTTATCTCAAATTCAGCAAGATCGGGAAAACTATTGCGGAATGTTTGACGTAATTTTGCATCGGTAAAAGGATCAACCTGAAAAACTTCGGCTATGCAACAGAAAACGAGTACAAGGGATGAGTATTTGAAACGGATCAACATCGTAGTAGAATACATAAACAATCATCTGGACGAAGAAATCCGCCTGGAGACGCTGGCGGGCGTTTCCAATTTCTCTCCGTATCATTTCCACCGCATATTCAAAGCTTTTCTGGGAGAACCGATAGGGGCGTTCGTAACCAGGAAAAGGGTGGAAACCGCGGCCAGGCTCCTGCGCTTTTCGGATATGTCCGTCCAGGAAATTGCATACAGGGTAGGCTACGACGTCCAGTCTTCCCTGTCCAAGATTTTCAAGCAATACTACGGTGTTTCACCGTATGTCTATAGAAAAGATAAAATCTACAAAATCATGAAACCAATAAAAATCAATTCAGCTCTCGAGTTGAAGGAAAGAATAGAAATCAGAAAACCAGTAAAAACGATCTGCTACAGCCTTCAGGGGGATTATCTCACCTGCAACTATGCCAAGGCATGGGGAGCCGTGATGAAATGCGCTTCTAAATACAACCTCAACCCAAGTGAATGCGAATACATGACGGTATATTATGACGATCCGTCAGTCACCGAAGCCGGGAAACAAAGAGCCGACGTCTGCCTGGCAACTTCGGTGGAAATAATTCCGGAAGGCGATGTAAAGACGAAGGAAATATACGGAGGAAAATTCGCGGTGTATCTGTACAAAGGACCTTACCAGCAGCTGGGAAGCGTATATGACACTGTTTTCGGAAAATATATACCTGACGGCGGATACAAACTGGACGATTCCCGTATAGCCATGTTCGAGAAATACCTCAATGACCCCTCTGACACAAAGCCGGAAGATCTCCTAACCGAAATCTATGTTCCGATACTCTAGCCGTCCGATAGAATCATAACCGGCTATTGTTGAAACCTATGCAATTTCGGGTAAGTTTCAATTTATAAGTAGTATGACGGATATGTCCTTGGAATGGGCATATCCGTTTTGTTTATATTGTCTCCAAAATCGTTTTTTATAAATACTTACAGTTCTTTTACAATTTGAATATTGGAATTTGGGCGAAGAATCCATATTTTTAGTGTTTGAACAATAAAAGAATAAAAACATGTGCGGCATTGCAGCTATTTTCAACATCAAGGAGCAAAGCAAAGAACTACGGGACAAAGCTTTGAGGATGAGTCAGAAAATCCGTCACCGCGGACCTGATTGGAGTGGTATATATTGCGGAAAAACGGCGATTCTCACCCATGAGAGACTTTCGATAGTGGATCCGGTATCGGGAAGACAACCTCTTTTCAGCCCTGACGGGAAACAAGTTCTGGCCGTCAACGGGGAAATATACAATCACAAGGAAATAAGGGAAAGGTATTCAGGCAAATACGATTTCAAGACAGGCAGCGACTGTGAAGTGATACTCGCTCTGTATAAAGACAAGGGAAAGGATTTTCTGGAAGATCTGAACGGAATTTTCGCTTTCGCCCTTTATGATGAAGAAAAAGATGAATTTCTGGTTGCAAGGGATCCGATCGGAGTCATTCCCCTGTATATAGGATATGACAATGACGGAAAAATCTATGTCGCAAGCGAGTTGAAAGCTCTCGAAGGTTTCTGCGACCGTTATGAGCCTTTCCTTCCTGGACATTATTATTATAGCCGGGAAGGGAAAATGACACGTTATTTCAAACGTGACTGGTTTGAATACGATGCAGTAAAGAATAATCCCGCAAGCGTCGAAGCGATAAGGGATTCCCTCTCCGATGCCGTCAAACGTCAGCTGATGAGCGACGTGCCTTACGGAGTCCTGCTAAGCGGAGGTCTGGACAGCTCCATCATAAGCGCCGTAACACAGAAATTCGCTGGAAACCGTATAGAAGACAATAGCCTGACTCAGGCTTGGTGGCCGAGACTTCACTCTTTCGCAATCGGACTCAAAGGTGCTCCGGATCTTGAGAAAGCCAGGGAGGTTGCAAATTATATCGGCACAGTGCATCACGAAGTGAATTACACAATACAGGAAGGCCTGGACGCCATAAGGGATGTAATATATTTCATCGAGACATACGACGTAACCACTGTAAGGGCCTCAACCCCGATGTATCTTCTGGCCCGTGTCATCAAGAGCATGGGAATAAAAATGGTGCTGAGCGGGGAAGGTTCCGACGAAATCTTCGGCGGTTATCTGTATTTCCACAAGGCTCCCGACGCCAGGGAATTTCACGAAGAGACAGTCAGGAAGATGTCAAAGCTCTATTTATACGATTGCCTGAGGGCCAACAAGAGCCTTGCCGCATGGGGAGTCGAAGGTCGTGTCCCGTTCCTTGACAAGGAATTCCTGGATGTGGCGATGAGAACGAATCCTCAAGCCAAGATGTGCCCTGGCAATGTTATGGAGAAGAAAATATTGAGAGAAGCGTTCTCGGATATGCTGCCGGAAGATATAGTTTGGAGACAGAAGGAACAATTCTCCGATGGCGTAGGATACAATTGGATAGACACGCTCAAGGCCGAGACGGAAAAAATGGTTTCGGACGAAGAGATGGCACATGCGGCCGAACGCTTTCCTGTCAATCCTCCTATGAACAAAGAAGAATACGTTTACAGGAGAATTTTTGAAGAGCATTTCCCTAGCGAATCGGCAGCGAGAAGTGTCCCGAATGTCCCGAGTGTGGCATGTTCAACGGCAGAAGCCCTGCGCTGGGATAAATCTTTCAAGAATATGAACGATCCCAGCGGCAGAGCAGTAGCCGGAGTGCACGAACAGGCATATAAAAAATAAAGGAAAACCTTATTACCGGTTATTCCTTATATAATCTGCTATCCAATCCCCCACTTCCGAAGTGTAATGTGATACACCGCCTTCCGAAAGGTCTTCGGTAACATACCCCTGATCTATCGAGGCGGTTACTGCGTTACGGATGGCCCTGCCTTCTTCCGTAAGTCCGAAAGCATACTCGAACATCATGGCAGCCGATATTATGGTGGCTATGGGATTGGCAATGTTCTTCCCGGCCGCCTGGGGATAAGAACCGTGTATCGGTTCGAAAAGGCTGGTATGTTCTCCGACGGAAGCGGAAGCCTGAAGGCCCATAGAGCCTGAAATGCAGCTGGCTTCATCGGTCAGGATATCCCCGAAAGTATTTTCCGTCACAAGAACATCGAAATGCTTCGGGCAACGTATAATCTGCATGGAAGCGTTGTCAACATACATGTAATCCACGGAAACTTCCGGATAGGAAGGCGCCATTTCCTGCGCTATCTGCCTCCATAGACGAGACGATTCGAGGACATTGGCTTTATCCACCACCGTCAGATGTTTGCGACGTCTCATAGCATATTCGAAAGCAAGCTTGAGTATCCTTTCCACTTCGAAGCGATGATATATGCAGGTGTCATAGGCCGTATCGCCGTTGTCTTTCCTTCCCTTGTCGCCGAAATACATGCCACCGGTCAATTCCCTGACACAGACGAAATCGACACCGTCTACCAGGTCCGTCTTCAGCGGGGATTTGCTCACCAATGTCTTGAAAGTCTCGACGGGACGGATATTTGCATACAGGCCCAATTTTTTCCTCATGGCAAGAAGACCCTGTTCGGGACGGACCTTGGAAGTCGGATCATTGTCATATCTCGGATCCCCGACGGCACCGAACAATACGGCATCGCTGGCCATGCAGATATCGTGGGTTTCTTCGGGATAGGGATTTCCTGTCCTGTCTATGGCGCAGGCACCTACATACCCGAAAGCATATTCCACCTCATGACCGAATTTCCCGCAGACCACATTTATCGCTTTCACGCCCTGTTCAACCACTTCCGGACCTATACCGTCTCCCGGAAGTTCAGCTATCTTCATCTTCATATTCTTATGGTTTTATTTTCGTATTTGATTATTTTATCTTATTCTCATATTCGGTGATTTTATTTTTGTTCCCGAGCAGATAGTCGATATCGTCGATACCGTTCATAAGACAGTATTTCTTGTATTTATCTATCGGGAATTTTTCGCTCCTGCCTGTAGCCGTATCTGTGACCGTCTGCGAGGGAAGGTCGATTGTGACTTTCGTTGCCGGATCGGCTTCTATCGAAGAAAAAAGCTCCCGTAGGAAACCTTCCGAAACTACAACGGGAAGCACGAAATTATTCAATTCGTTGTTTTTGTGAATATCGGCGAAATAGCTGGAGATCACTGCTCTGAAGCCGTATCCGGCCAATGCCCACGCCGCATGTTCACGGCTGGAACCGCAGCCGAAGTTCTTTCCGGCAACAAGGATATGTCCGCCGTAACGCTTATCGTTCAGGACGAAGTCCGGATCCGGAGTCCCGTCCTGCCTGTACCTCCAATCCCTGAACAGGTTCTCCCCGAAAAATTTTTCATCCCTTGTTGTTGCTTTCAGGAATCTGGCCGGTATGATCTGATCCGTATCTACATTATCCAGATGAAGAGGCACGCAAGTATCAGTGATAATATCAAATTTCTGTTTCATGGTTTTTATTTCATTAAAGTTCTGGGATCTGTGACAACACCTGTGACTGCCGCGGCTGCTGCGGCCAGCGGACTTGCAAGGAGGGTACGTGAACCAGGCCCCTGACGTCCCTGGAAATTCCTGTTGCTTGTGGAAACACAGTATTTGCCTGCAGGAACTTTATCGTCGTTCATTGCGAGACACGCCGAACAACCGGGCTGGCGGATTTCGAAACCGGCAGCTTCGAGGATATTGTCTATACCTTCGGCACGGATCTGTCTTGCAACCTCCCATGAGCCCGGAACAAGCCAGGCCGTTACACCCGCGGCTTTGTGGCGGCCTTCGGCAATAGAAGCGAAAGCCCTGAAGTCCTCTACCCTCCCGTTGGTACATGCTCCGAGAAACACATAATCGACATGTTTTCCGATCATGGGTTCTCCTGCATGGAAGCCCATGTAATCCAAAGCCTTGCGAAACGAATCCCTTCCGGCTTCCGGTATGGAGCTTTCTTCCGGGATATTATCCGTTACGGGTATTCCCATGCCCGGATTTGTTCCGTAAGTTATCATGGGTTTAATATCAGCGGCATCGAACTCTATTTCTTTGTCGAAAACAGCATCATTACCGCTTTTAAGGGTTTTCCAATATGCTACGGCCTTGTCCCATTCCTGTCCTTTCGGGGAATATTCCCTGCCCTTCAGATATTCGAACGTGGTTTCGTCGGGAGCTATGAAGCCGCCCCTCGCACCCATTTCTATCGAAAGGTTGCAAACTGTGAAACGGCCTTCCATGGACATGTCTCGTATCACCGAACCGGAATATTCTATGAAATAGCCGGTACCGCCGCCGGTAGTTATTTTCTTCATCAGATACAAAGCCACATCCTTCGGAGCGACTCCATTTCCGAGTTTCCCTTCTATCTTGATTCGCATCGACTTTGGTTTTCTCTGGAGTATGCACTGAGATGCCATGACCATGCCGACTTCACTCGTTCCGATTCCGAAAGCTACGGCTCCGACGGCTCCATGTGTGGAAGTATGGGAATCCCCGCATACAATAGTCATTCCCGGAAGGGAAAGGCCTCTTTCAGGGCCTACTACATGGATAATCCCGTTCCTGGGATCGTTCATGCCGAAATAACTCAGACCGAATTCGGCTGCATTGCGTGTCAGGGCATCCACCTGTTTCTTCGATACGGGATCGACAATAGGCTTATCCTGGTCGTGAGTAGGAGTGTTATGGTCGGGCATGCAGAAAATTTTTTCAGGTCTGAAGCATTTTATGCCCCGCTGCCTGAGTTCATCGAAAGCCTGGGGCGTAGTGACTTCATGGCAATACAGCCTGTCAGCATAAAGCTGATCCGGGCCGTCCTCGATCCAAGAAACGACATGGCTGTCCCAAATCTTATCAAATAAAGTGTTCATTATTTTGTAATAAATTTATTTACGCAATCTATATAGGCTTCCACAGAAGCAGTCACGATGTCGGTATTGGCTCCGAACCCATAATATTCATGTCCTTCGTATTCCACCTGCATGTGGACCTTGCCCATATCATCGGACCCTTTGGTAATATTCTGGATAGTGAATTCCTTTATTATGACTTTCCGTTTGACAATCTGTTTGAGTGCATTGATGGAAGCATCCACAGGTCCGTTTCCGGTAGCCGCAGCAGTGAATTTCTCCCCTGCTATATCCAGACCGATGCTTGCAACCGGACGGACTCCGGAACCGCTTGTCGCCTGAAGAAAATCAAGTTTAACATTGCACTTCTCGCTTCTTTCAGCACCGGCAAGTACGAGAAGGTCTTCATCATTTATCTCTTTCTTGCTGTCGGCGAGTTTCAGGAATTCTTTGTATATGCTTTCGAGTCTTTCTGGGGAAGGAGTAATTCCGAGTACGCTCAATCTGTATTTGAGAGCTGCATGTCCGCTTCTGGCTGTCAGGACTATGGAATTGTCGTCAAGGCCAATGTCGCGGGGATCGATTATCTCGTATGTCGATGCATTCTTGAGTACGCCGTCCTGGTGTATACCGGAAGAATGGGCGAAAGCATTTCTGCCGACAATCGCTTTGTTGGGCTGCACAGGCATATTCATAAGATTCGAGACCATCCGGCTTACAGGATAAATCTTCTGTGTCCGGATCCCCGTACAGTAGCCGGTATTCTTATGCGATTTGAGGATCATTGCAATTTCTTCAAGCGCCGTATTCCCGGCCCTTTCCCCCACTCCGTTCACGGTGACTTCGACCTGGCGGGCTCCGTTCATGATGCCTGCCATGGTATTTGCCGTCGCCATTCCCAGATCGTTATGGCAATGCGTCGATATTATCGCATTTTCTATCCCTTCTACATGGTCGCAAAGATATTTTATCTTTGCCCCGTATTCTTCAGGAAGGCAATAGCCTGTCGTATCGGGAATATTAACTACCGTGGCACCGGCTTTTATGACGGCCTCAACCACTCTGGCGAGATATTCATTGTCCGTACGTCCGGCGTCTTCCGCATAAAATTCCACGTCGTCTACATATTTCCTGGCATATTTGACAGCTTTGACGGCAGTTTCAAGGATTTCTTCCCTGGTGGAATTGAATTTATATTTTATATGGGAATCGGAAGTCCCTATTCCCGTATGAATTCTTTTGCGCTCGGCAAATTTCAAAGCCTCGGCAGCCTTGTCTATATCTTTTTCCACAGCCCTTGACAAAGCGCAGATAACAGGCTCTTTGACAGCCTTGGAAATCTCGATTACCGAATTGAAATCACCCGGGCTGGAAATAGGAAATCCGGCTTCGATTACATCTACACCGAGAGCTTCCAGAACCTTTGCTACCTGAATTTTTTCAACGGTATTCAATTGACATCCGGGGACCTGTTCTCCGTCCCTGAGGGTTGTGTCGAAAATAAAAATCTTTTTGTCCATATACATTTATAAATTTGATTTCATAATAAAAAAAGCCCCTTCCAGATGAACTGAAAGGGGCAAATAAATTATCTTCTATATATCAATATGCACACATACTCCTTCCAAGTTCTCAAGATCGTATCCTTAGGACTTGTAGCAATAGGGTGCTGATAATCGATATATTCTTAATCATAAACATTAGTTCTTCCGAACCGTTATTTCTTTTTACCGGTGTCAAATATAGGGAACATCATTTCCAAAAACAAGAAAATAAGTAAAATTTTTAACTATATTTAGCGCCCAAAAAACAGAATATTCATGAATGAGGAGGCAAATCGCTGTCTTTTATGCAGGAACGCCCGATGCTCTTCGGCGTGTCCGGTGCATACTCCAGTACCGGAAGCGATGAAATTATACCGCGGAGGCGAATATGACAAAGCCGCGGAAATATTATTTTACAATAATCCGTTTTCAGCCATCACAAGCATGGTATGCGACTGGCATAAACTATGCCTGGGCCATTGCGTACTGAACGCAAAGAACGCACCTGTAAGATGGTACGAAATAGAAAAAGAGTTGTCCGGGAAATATCTTTTTCACGCATCCGTAGCGGCGGAAGACAGTAATAATGGTTCCGTAGCCATAATAGGCGGCGGTCCTGCCGGGATAACCGCAGCGCTGGCCTTGAGGGAAAAAGGCTACGGAGCCGTAATATATGACAGCAATCCGGAATACGGAGGAGTACTGAGATACGGGATTCCGGAATTCAGACTAGACAGGAAATATATCGATGCATATGAAAGTATAATAAAGGAAGCAGGAATAGTATTCAGGGGGAACACTACGGTAGGGAAAGACATCTCGCTGAACCGGCTTCGTGAACAATTCGATGCCGTGCTGATAGCAGGAGGAGCCGGTCTTCCCCGTCGGCTGAATGTTCCGGGGGAAACAGAAGGCAAAGTTATATATGCATTGGATTTCCTCAAGGATCCTGATTCGTATGCCCTGGGGCATAAAGTGATTGTGGTCGGCGGCGGTAACGTAACGATAGATGCAAGCAGGACGGCTTTGCGCAAAGGCTGCGAAACAAGCGTCTATTACCGGAAATCATTCGAAAACATGCCGGCGAATCTGGAAGAAGTAAGTGAAGCCGGGAAAGAAGGGGTGGAGTTCAACGTTTTTGAAGTTCCCGTGGAAATAAAGGAACACACCGTTGTAATGCGAAAATGCGAAAACCGGACGGATGCCGATGGAAAAATAAGCACTGTGATGATAGACGGGACGGATCACGAAGTTGTATATGACAACATCATAATAGCTATCAGTGCCAATGTGGATCACGGCCTGTTCGGAACCGGAATGCCGGAAATGGATGATAACGGGAACATAATACTGGAGGGTACGCAGGTGAAATCATTACCCGGGATTTTTCTGGCCGGGGACTTCAAGCTAGGGCCAAAGACAGTCGTGGAAGCAGTAATGTCGGCAAAAACGGCAGTGGAAGAAATAGATACTTTTCTGAAAATGAAAAGGCTCAAGGAAATGGAAAAGCTCAATACGAGACCGGATTAGTGAAATAAATATATTTTCCGGTGATTATTCCTTTCCTGTCAGCCGATATTATAAACGGCAGGGAGGATAAGTCGAACGTATCCATAAGATTCTGAGCCTCTTTCGGATAATCAAGATTCAATTGATCGACGTTTACCAAAAGGAAACGAGCTTTTTTCATACCTTCCGTATGACGCAATGAATCCAATGATGCCAGCTGTGCTTTGCAAATGCGGCACCCTTCGCTGAAGAACACAATATACAAGGGACTTCCGTGCAATTTCCGTAGTTTGTATTGACGTATTTCTTTCAAATCCCCTGATAAAACGGGAACAGTTGTCCCCTCCTGTAAATGTTTTCCTATGAAAATGCCACGGACTGTCATGTCCGGAAGTTTCGAACCTGCCGGCGTTCTGGAAAGCAGGTCGTCGAGAATTCTTGCGAAGCCCAGGACCTTCAATGTGTCGTCACCTGTTTTCCACGAGCCGTCGAATATATATTTGTCAAGAAACGGCTTTTCAGCCTTCTTGTATTCCTCGCCTCTTTGCGAAGCAAGCCAATACATATAATCGCCTTCCAAATGTTTGTAAAGCAGCAAATTTCCTTGTCCGAGAGTTTTTTCCCTTATATTTTCCGCTATTGACATCAGATCGGAAAAAGAAGGGGAATATCCGTATGCGGCAGATATTTTATCAAACATCGCTTTCGACTTTTCTCCGCCATATTGATAATCCGGAGGTGAAAATATGGAATGAAGCATTCTTTCCAGAGCTTCAATGTCAAGTCCCCTTCCGATTATTATCCCGTCGGGGTCGATTAGAAAAAGCCTCGGTGTCTGAATAACTCCGTATTTTCTCTGGAAATCCGAAGACAAAGAGGCATCCCACGCATTGTATATTTCAGTTCTGGACAAATCCATTGAGAAATGATCCGAAATGAATTTATGCCATGACAAGGAATCCGCTCCGGAATAAAAAGCATAAAAATCCACGGGATAGTCTTTTTCCTTGAGCAATTTCATCAGGAAAGGGGTTTCCAACTTGCATTTGACACAACCGGTATCATAAAAATACAATATCCTGTATCTTTTTTCAGCAAAAGGGCCTCCGGGAATCACTTCCAGCGAATCTCCGCCTGCATCGCAGGCTTTAAGCAAAGGGGCGCGGCATCCGATAAGGGACTGTCTGTTGAATTCAGCAAAAATCCTGGCATTCATAAGATCCACATCGCTGTTCATCATTATCTTCTTTGTGGAAAACCATTTGTCCGTAAGATAAATGGCCACGGCCTCATCTCCCATTACAGGGGAATCCATATAATGGTCATATATCTTCAAGGCGACAAAACGCTTTACGGAAGAATCCTTGCAAGCATTTATTATGAAATCCGTTTCCTTCTCCTGCTCGTTGGCCGGCAGGCCTTTCAAAGCGGAAAAATATTCATCGAGTTTGGATGATAGTCCGGCAATTTCGGATGAATCCGGAGTCTGCGTAAAGATGACGCCGGAATGGATTGCAGTTGCATCGGAAAAATTCGCATGCAAAACGAAAATAACCGAAAGCAGGACCGCATATGATTTAAAAACCGATTTCATTATGCCGGACGTTTTTTACAATCTGACTTCAGGAAGCTTGACCCATAAAGGAATGAATAATGATGTATCGCCGTGGTGCCTTATGATATCCCTTACGGCAGAAGAAGATATATGGGCGAATTCCTGTGAAGTCGGTATTATTATGGTTTCGATTTCAGGGGCAAGGATTCTGTTGGCATCGGCAATAGACCTTTCAGTTTCAAAATCGATCATATTCCTTACACCTCTGACAATATGTTTTACTCCGAGATCCCGGCAGATGTCTACGGTCAGAATGTCATATTTTATTATTTGCACACCCTTTATTCCGGCAGCGGCCTGTCTTATAATGTCAATTCGCTGGTCCATTGAATAAAAACCGCTTTTATCATGATTTATGCCGACCGCAACAACTACTTGATCGAACATGGTCAACGCCCTTTTAAGAATATTCAGATGCCCGGTAGTGAAAGGATCGAAAGATCCCGGAAACAATGCTATCTTATTCATATTCACAATTGCCAGTTAATAGGTTGTTTGCCCGCCCCCTCCAGGATTCCGTTCGTTTTGGAGAAATGTCTGCAACCGAAGAACGCGCCTCCGGCCAGCGGTGAAGGATGGGCGGCTTCCAATATGTAATGTTTGTTTATATCTATAATGGATTTCTTGCTGCGTGCGAAATTCCCCCACAAAAGGAAAACGACGCCTTTGCAATTATCGGAAATATATCTTATGACTGCATCGGTGAATTCCCGCCATCCTATCTTGCCGTGTGAAGCGGGTTCCCCCTTTCTCACGGTAAGCACTGTATTAAGCAGAAGAACGCCCTGGCGGGCCCATGGTTCAAGATCGGTGCGGCCGGACATCTTTATTCCGAGATCCGATTCTATTTCCTTGAAAACATTCTTGAGGGAAGGCGGAGCAGGCACCCCGTCCGGAACGGAAAAGGACAGGCCCATAGCCTGCCCGTATCCGTGGTACGGATCCTGTCCCAAAATAACGGCTTTCACCTTGTCTACCGGAGTGAGTTCAAACGCCTTGAATATCTCACCGCCGGGAGGGAAAATAACCTTTCCCCCCGCCTTCTCTTCGTGCAGGAAATTCACCAGCGAGGCAAAATAAGGCTTATCGAACTCATCCTGCAGAGCCTTTTTCCAGCTGTCCTCTATTCTGACTTCCATCTAACCGAAGATATAATTTATTACGTCGCCGATCCCTTTTACATATACGAAATCGAGGCCCTTTATATATATTTCCTTGATATCTTCTATATCTTTCCTGTTATCTTCGGAAATCACTATCGTATGAACGCCCGCACGTTTGGCTGCAAGGATCTTTTCCTTCACGCCGCCTACGGGAAGCACCCGCCCGCGCAGAGTCATTTCCCCAGTCATGGCAACACCATCCTTGATCTTGCATCCCCTGAGAGCGGAGATCATGGAACTGACAATGGTTATGCCGGCTGAAGGGCCGTCTTTCGGAACAGCTCCCTCGGGAACATGAACATGGATGTCACGTGCGGCAAATTCTTCAGCCGTAATTCGGGCCATCTCAGGATGGGCCTTTACATACTGATAGGCGATCTCTACGGATTCCTTCATCACATTTCCCAGATTCCCCGTCATGGTAAGAACGCCTTTCCCCTGACTTACCGAACTCTCCACAAAAAGGATCTCACCTCCCATTTCCGTCCATGCGAGACCTGTAACGACACCGGGAACTTCATTCCCTTTCTGCATGTCATGCATTGCCACAGGCAGGCCGAGGTATTCTCTAAGATCTTGTTTTTTAATTACTCCGGGATGTTTTTCGTCCAACGCGATCTTCTTGGCAGTGACGCGGGCTATCTTGGCTATCTGTTTTTCAAGGCCGCGCACACCCGATTCGTGAGTATATTCGTCGATTATATCTTTTACGGCTTCACCGGAAATCTTGAGTTCGGTCTTCTTGATTCCGTGTTCCTTAAGTTGTTTCGGGATAAGGAAACGTTTCGCTATCTCGGTTTTCTCTTCCGCCAGGTAACCGGTCACATTGATCAGTTCCATCCTGTCCAGCAAAGCCGGATGCACTGTGGATATGTTATTCGCCGTCGTTATGAACATCACATCGGACAGATCGTAATCTATATCCAGATAATTGTCATGGAATGTGACATTCTGCTCAGGATCCAGAACCTCAAGCAGAGCGGAAGAAGGATCACCCTTGAAATCACTGCTAAGCTTGTCTATTTCATCCAGTACCAAAACCGGATTAGAAGTGCCTGCACGATCGATGCCGTTTAATATACGGCCGGGCAGGGCTCCGACATAAGTCTTCCTGTGTCCTCTTATTTCAGCCTCATCATGCATTCCGCCCAGTGATATCCTGACATATTTGCGTCCCAGAGCCTTTGCTATGGATTGTCCGAGACTGGTCTTGCCTACTCCCGGAGGGCCGTAAAGGCACAGTATAGGCGACTTCATGTTCCCCTTGAGTTTCAGTACTGCAAGGTACTCTATTATCCTGTCCTTGACCGTATCCAGCCCGTAATGCTCGCTGTCCAGGACCTTCTGGGCATGTTTAAGATCCAGATTGTCCTTAGACTTCGCACCCCAAGGCAGGTCCAGCATAAATTCCACATAATTGTATTGTATGCTGTAATCAGGGGAACTAGGATTATATTTTTCAAGCTTGGAAAGCTCTTTTTCGAAAATCTTCGCGACGGATTCCGGCCATTTCTTGCCCTGGGCCTTGAGCCTGAACTTCTTTATGTCTTCTTCCTCATCCATCCCCAGCTCTTCCTGTATGGTTCGCAACTGGTTGTTCAGGAAATATTCCCTTTGCTGCTGATCTATATCGCTCTTTACCTTCTGGTTTATTTCCTGTTTTATCTTGAGCAATTGAATCTGGGAATCCAGCAGCGTAAGCAGCTTCATGGACCTATCCTTGATGTTCGCATACTGCAAAAGACTCACCTTGTCTTTGAAGTTGTCGACTTCTATGGTAGTCGCTATGAAATTCACCAGAAAAGAGAAATTATCTATCGACATCAGAGCGCCGGCAGCTTCTTTCGGAGCGAAAGAAGAAGATCTTATTATCGAAACCGCCTTATCTTTAAGAGAACCGGAAATCGCCTTGAGATCCTCGTCATTTGCGTCGGGGTCGATATCATCAAGATATTTGACATCGGCTCTCAGATACGGTTCGGAACCTATGATCTCAAGCACCTCTATACGCTTGAATCCTTGCAGAATCGCAGTAATGGTTCCATCCGGCATTTCCAAAGTCTTTATGATTTTGGCCACAGTACCATACTTGAACAGATCTTCTTTTCCGGGATTTTCTATGGTTACGTCATTCTGCGGTACCGCACCGAGAAAACCATTCCCGGATTCGACCTCACGTATCAGATTAACGGATTTCTCCCTTCCTATCGTAATGGGAAAAACCGCCGACGGAAACAATACTGCATTCCTCAAAGCCAATACGGGCAGGGAATCCGGAAGTTGCTTTTCATCGAGTTTGAGTTGGTCTTCCCCTTTAACTACGGGTATAATATTCACTTCGGTTGCCACCGGAGCCATTATTTCATTTATATCTTTATTATTCATTTTCATTAAAATATATAATACGCTGACAAAATGGCAGCATATAGTTTCCGAACAATGCGAATACCTATATGCTCAATCTTTGTGCCAACTGTACATGTCACGCAATATATTAATAAAAAGATAAATATGATTTTGATTATAAAAAAAATAGCGCTACTTTTGTATCCTGTTACGAAAAATAAATAAGTTTTTAATCATTTCTTACTATTATGACAAAGGCAGAGATTGTTAATGAAGTTGCAAAAGCGACTGGCATTGAAAAAGTAACAGTTCAGACTGTTGTTGAAGCTTTCATGGAGAGCGTAAAAACTTCCATTACGAAAGGCAACCCCGTATATCTCAGAGGTTTCGGCAGCTTCATTATCAAGCACAGAGCAAAGAAGGCAGCCAGAAACATTACGAAACATACTACTATGACAATTCCGGCACATGATATTCCGGCTTTCAAACCGGCCAAAATTTTCATCGGCGCCGTAAAGAATAAGACAACTAAATAATAAATCAAATTATGCCAAGCGGAAAAAAGAGAAAGAGACATAAGATGGCAACCCACAAACGTAAAAAGCGTTTGCGTAAAAATAGACACAAGAAGAAGTAATCGTCTGTGTCTGCCATTTTAGCAGTCTGCTAAAGAAAAGGCCGACCGGAAATTACCGGACGGCTTTTTGCATTTTGGGAATATATCCCTGTTAAACTTCACACCATTCTATTATTGAAATTCCTTATGGAATCTGAATCATCTGAAAAAAATCTTATTATCGATGTTGCATCGAGTGACATTCATATAGCCCTGATGGAGAATCATCGGCTTATTGAATTCAACAAAGATTCGAGCCAGGGTCACAGTTTTTCCGTCGGAGACGTATATCTGGGCAAAGTCAAAAAAATACTTCCCGCCCTCAATGCGGCTTTCGTGGATATCGGAGACGAAAAGGAAGCATTTGTCCATTATCTGGATCTGGGTTTGTACTTCAAGGCTTTTGACGAATTTGTCAAACGCTCCAATCCCAATTCCGATTTGAAAGGCATTTATTCGCACATCAAACTCGGACCTATCCTTGAAAAGGAAGGCCGCATAGAGAATGTGTTGAGCCAGGGGCAAATGATGATAGTCCAGATCGTCAAAGAGCCTATTTCGACAAAAGGGTCCCGGCTGACTGCGGAAATTTCATTAGCAGGACGTAATATTGTACTTCTTCCTTTCGCCGAGAAAGTAAGCATCTCGCAGAAGATATCGTCGAAAGAAGAGAAAAAAAGACTTGAAACACTTGTAAAAAGCATCCTTCCGAGAAATTACGGAGCGATAATAAGGACTGCGGCTGAGGGGAAAAACGCCGCTATTCTCGTCGGGGAATTAAAGGCCCTTATAGAAAAATGGGAAAGTTCGTGGAAAAAGCTGGGGGAATCGAAAGGCGTAAAGCCTCTCTTTGCGGAATATAGCAAGACCACCACAATTCTGCGTGATTTGCTGAATGATTCTTTCTCAAATATTTACGTAAATGACGAGAAGACGTTCGAGGAAATCAAAAAATATATTTCCATTATCTCCCCAGAACAGGAAAAAATCGTAAAGCTCTACAAGGAGAACCAGCCGATCTTCGATCATTTCGAAGTTACCAGACAAATAAAAAGTTCGTTCGGAAAAGTAGTTCCGATAAAACAAGGTGCATACCTTGTGATAGAGACTACCGAAGCGTTGAACGTAATAGACGTCAACAGCGGAATAAGATCGAAAACGAACAATCAGGAAGAGAACACATATGAAGTCAACTGCTATGCGGCCGAGGAAATAGCCAGACAGTTGAGACTTCGTGACATGGGAGGCATTGTCATCGTGGATTTCATAGATATGGAATCGAGCGAGCACAGGAACGCCCTTTTCAAGCATATGCAGGATTTGATGCAGAACGACAGGGCAAAGCATAATGTTCTTCCTCTGACAAAATTCGGTCTGATGCAGATAACAAGGCAAAGGATTCGTCCGGTAACGGAGATAAACACGACAGAGACATGTCCTGTCTGCCATGGAACAGGTAAAATCGCTTCAAGTTTAGTAATCGACGAACAAATCGAACGTAAAATAGTGTTCCTGACCGGAGAAAAAAAGGTAAGGAATCTGATTCTCAAAGTGAGTCCCATATTGGGCTCATATCTAAAACGGGGACTTAATTCGTTTGTCGGAAAATGGAAGAGAAAGTACAAATGTAAAATCAAACTTGAAGAAGTCACCGATTTTACAGTCTTGCAAAATGAATTCTATGATGAAAAAGGGAACAGCTTAGAAAGCTAGTCCCTTTTTTTATTCTATTTCCATATTCTCGGAATACTTGCGCCATTTTTCTATCAGGGTTTTCATATCATCCGGAAGCTCGGAATCGAATCGCATGAATTTTCCCGTTACAGGATGGACAAAACCCAATGTCCTTGCATGGAGCGCCTGTCGTGGACATATTTCGAAACAGTTGGATATGAATTGCTTGTATTTGGCGTATATGGTACCTTTCCGGATCTCGGCACCTCCGTATCTTGCATCATTGAAAAGAGGATGCCCTATATGACTGAAATGGACTCTTATCTGATGGGTCCTTCCCGTCTCGAGACGGCATTCCACAACAGTGACATAACCGAAACGTTCCAGTACTTTATAATGGGTCACCGCATGTTTCCCCTTGTCGGAGTCTTCATAAACCTTGTAACGCAGCCTGTCATTAGGATCCCTGCCGATATTGCCGTCTATGGTCCCTTCGTTTTCCTTTATGTTCCCCCATACCACAGCTATGTAACAGCGTTCTATCGAATGGACGAAAAACTGTTTGGCCAGATTCATTTGAGCTTCGTCGGTCTTTGCAACTACCAATAGCCCGGAAGTATCTTTGTCAATGCGGTGTACCAATATGCCCATACGTTCATCTTCCGCATCAGGTCCCTGGCTTAATCCGAGATGATAGGCAAGCGCATTGATCAAAGTTCCTTCGAAATGGCCGTGTCCCGGATGGACGACCATACCCGCCGGTTTGTTGACTATCAACAGGCTGTCGTCCTCATAAACGACATCCAGAGGAATATCCTGCGGAAGTATTTCCATGCCTCTGCGACGATAAGGCATTACGAACCGTATCAAATCCCCGGGACGCACGATCATATTGGCCTTTGCTGTCTTGCCGTTAAGCAAAACATACCCTTCCTTTATCGCAATCTGTATCCTGTGCCTGGAGGTGTCCTCAAGATGCGAAGACATATATTTGTCTATCCGGACAGGAGTCTGCCCTTTGTCAGCCGTAAGACGGAAATGTTCGAACATTTCCTGATCTTCGCCAATGGAATCCGATTCCGGATCCGTCACTTCTTCCGGTAAACGGTCATCATCAAAAAATGCCATAACGTTATTTCGATGAAGGAAGCCTGTGTTTGTCCACAGTCATGAAAAGAGTGACGGGAGTCCCCATTAGAACAGGATTCTGGGAAGATTCCGGAGACTGGCGGTAGACGGAAGCCCGTATGGAATCGGCATAATTCCTTACGCTCTTGTCAAACGAGATACGTCCTACATTCAAGGAGTTATCGTGAACGGCGTCAACCGCACTGCGATATTTAAGTCCCGACACATCAGGGATATACGTTTTGTTGTCCGAAGAATCGAGACCTACTTGCAGGTCTATATCCGAACCGCTCACTATAAGGGAACCGGCTTTAATCTCAGAATTCCTGTACAGCTGTTTGATAACATTATTTGTGGCAATATCGCTGACATATATCAGCCTGCCGAGATTTAATCCTTTGGAATATAGTTCGGCCTTTGCCTGCCTCATGGAATAGCCGACAAGATTGGGCATTCTGACTTTCTTTGATAAAACAGAATTTATGGTCAATTGTATATGACGACCTCTCTTAACTTCCATCCCCGCCCGGGGATTTTGTGAAAAGACGGCTCCGCGCGCCATTCTCTTGACGAAAACGGAATCGAATACATCTACCTTTACACCTGAGCGGACAGCCTCCGTCCTGGCTTCCGATACGGTCATATCCGTAAAATCAGGTACGGGAACCACTCTGTTGTGATTGGTTATCAACGCAAGCGCAAAATAAAAAATCAGAACAAGTACGGCAAAAGCCAAGATCGCGATTAATATATTTTTTACGATCCAGTTGTGAAAAATATTTTTTGAAGATCCCATTTGACTTTATTATTATCTTATAGTGAAAATGCCTTTAAAGACTCCGTCGCACAACAGTACGACCCCCAGAATCATAACTATTATTCCCGCTATACGGTTTATCCACAACAATTGCCTGACACGGAATGTCTTGCTCCAACGGCTGAAGAGCCACGAAAAGAAAAACCAATAAACTGCGGATCCTGCTGCAACGGCAAGAAGAATCGGAGCTACGCTAAGATTGTGGGGCATTACATCCACATTGAAAAAAGCGAACAATGCGAAAATCACGAAAATTGCCCCGGGGTTCGACAGACCCAATATTATCGCCTGGAGAAAATCCTTGATGGATATCGAAGACCCGACGCCGTCGGCTTTCATACGCCTGAACGGATCCCTGAAGGCCATGGAACAGCCGAGCAAAGCCACGACGATACCACCGACAATCAAAATCAATTCCCTGTGCATACTCACGAATTCCTGCGCTACCGCAAGGGCGAATATGGCGATAATGGCAAAAAGGGTATCCACGAAAGTAGCTCCGAGCCCCGTGACAAAACCTGTTTTGTGACCATAACTTAAAGATTGCTGAATCACAAAAATCGCAATGGGCCCGATTGGAGCCGAAGCACAGATTCCGATCACAAAGCCTTTCAATATCTCATTAACTATCATAATTATCCCCCGCCTGTCTATACTGAGTTGACAAAGGTAGTAAATTAATTTATATCTTTGCATGAATCAAAATCGTATATGAAGAAACATAATCTGCAGCTTGCCAGCCTTTCAGTCCTTTCCGCAATATTGATGTCGCTTCCTTTTCTGGTACCTCATCTTGGCTTTTTCTCATTATTCGGCCTGGTTCCATTGCTTTGCATGGAAAGGATCGCTTCCATAAACGGAATAAAGAAAGTATGGATGTGGCATTACGGGACATTCGTACTTTGGAATGCTCTTACTACATTCTGGGTATGCAATGCTACTGTAGCAGGCGGGATATTCGCAATCTTGGCCAATTCGTTACAAATGTCCCTGGTATTCGGACTTTTCCGCTTCAGTAAAAAATATCTCAAAGGTGCTTTGCCGTACATCTTCCTTGCCGTTACATGGATAGCATGGGAAAGAGCATATTACGGCGCACAGATATCCTGGCCCTGGCTTGTCCTGGGGAATTCATTCGCCGGCAGTCCCTCGTGCGTACAATGGTATGAATATACCGGAACTCTGGGAGGTTCCCTATGGATATGGGCTGCCAATCTCGGATTGTTCGGCATCATGACCGCACTTTCGGACGGCAGCTGGAATGCTTACAACAAACCGGCGAAATTCTCAGCAATTGCAGGCTATGCTGTCATACTGGCAGGCCCTCTCATTCTGTCCGAAATCATTTATATGAAATATGAAGAGACTGACGATCCCCTAGCCGTGACTATTGTTCAACCGAATATCGACCCTTACAGCAAATTCGAATTCCTGAGCCAACAACAGCAGAATGTTATTCTTTTGGATCAGATGAAGGAAGCGTTGAAATCCGGATACAAAAACGACACGACCGGTAAGCCGCTTCTTGTAGTGGCTCCGGAAACTTTTACAAGTGACATAATAACCAATGATTTCAACGAAAGCAGGACATACAGGAGATTTGTCGCTTTTCTGAAAGATTATCCCAATACGAATCTGCTTTTCGGAGCCTCTTCACATGAATTCATATACGGAACAAAAGCTCCGTCATATACGGCAAGGAAATATTCTGACGGAATATGGGTGGAATCACACAATTCCGCAATGATAACAGACGGAACCGGACGAGGCGACATATATCACAAGACAAAACTTGTTGTCGGAGCGGAGATGACTCCGTATCCGGCTCTTTTCTGCAAAATAGACAATATGCTCGGCGGGGTAATGGGAAGGGACATCGGACAAAAAAACATAACGCTCCTGCACTGCAGATCCTACAATGCCGACGGAAGCGTCAAGCGAAGTATTCCGGTCGGAACGGCAGTGTGTTATGAATCCGTTTACGGGGAATATTGCACAGGGTACATAAAAGCCGGTGCCGAGGCCCTTACCATAATAACCAACGATGCTTGGTGGGGAGATACTCCAGGTTACAGGCAGCATTTGAGATATGCTTCTCTAAGAGCCATCGAAACAAGACGGGATATAGCCAGATGCGGGAATACAGGAATCTCTGCGATAATCGATCAAAGGGGTGATATTCTAAAGAAATCCGGATGGTGGAAGCAGGACATAATTAAAGGTGACATCAACCTTAATTCGAAAATGACTTTTTTCGTACTTGAAGGTGACATCACCGGAAAGATCTGTACTTTTATGTTTCTGCTCCTTTTCCTTGCCGTAATAGTACGGGTATTCGTCCCGGAAAAGCGATAATAACTACATCATCATCGGAATAGGGCCTCTATGGCCGTGACCTCCCGGACCTCCGCGGCGCATTCCCTTGGAGGCATTGCTGAAATTACCGAATCTAACGGTAAGAGACAACATTGCATATCTGCCCAAAGTATTGTTTCTCGTTTCCAAATGATAATTGGACGCATCCGTTACGGAAAGATTCTTTGCTTGGTTCAATATGTCATACGCTTTGATAGAAAGTGTTACGACATTCTTGAACAAAAGTTTGGTTATCTCTGCATTAAGGATGAATTCGTCATCCTGCTTGGTTGAATATCCGTTGTACCAATTATAATCTAAATCGGAAACCAGACCTATTCCACCGTTGATAGTCCAATTCATCGAAGCTGACAACTGGTTGTTCCATGTCATATTGGTACTTACTTTCGAGACGGTATACCATGATTTTGAAATCCGGGTCCTGCCTCCTGCGCGAAGTTCCACCATATCATTGCGATAAGTCATTCTAAGTCTTTCTGTGGCGCTCAAAGACTGTATCTTGTTCTTTGTAAAAAGCGAAGTATGATCCAGATCAGGAAAATCATTATGGAAACTGTCATAATCGAAATCTCCGGCCGTATAATATTTATCCGTATTGAATGCGGAACTTCCCAAATATGAAGTCGATTGGGTGTAACTGGCATTTGCCATATTTGAAACGGAGAAATTGGATCTTGCGATAGGTGAATTCAAGAACATCCTGAGACTCGCATTTCCAGATGTCGGACCGTTGACGGGAATCGAATACTGGGCGCCGTTTGTACCGTACCATATGGCGCTGACTATCGGACTTTGAACGAATCCTCCGCTGAAATTCATACTCAATGTAGTGAATGTCTTTTTATTGGAGAACCGGTATCCGCCTCTGATATTATGAGTGAAATAAGGTTCCAGATACGGATTACCGAAAGAGACATTCAACGGATTGGTATTGTCCGGGACAGGCATCAACTGTGATGTGGATGGCTGCGATGATTTTCCGAAATAAAACAGCCTTAAATTCGTATTATCATTTATATCATACCATATCATAGCTTGAGGCGCCCAATTTACGACATGGCTATCGTATGTCTGGAGAACTCCGGATTTGGTCGTTTCATTATGTGTATAAGTGGGATTCGCACCGAACCCGACCTGGGCGCGCAGTTTGTCGCTCTGATACATGAAATCGGCACCTATCCTTTGATTTATCGCCCTGTTAAGTATATTATTGGAATACGTGGCGTTATATGTTTCGCCGTCAGCCACGTAAGGATGATACGATGAATCGAATTCCGACGGTATGTTACCGGCATCATATGTATCTTTATAGGAAGTGGACTTGCTCCAGCTCAACTCATAATTCGCTTCGACATAAAAATGATTGCCCAAAGGTTCCGTATATGTCAAACGGCTTGACAGACTGCGGGCTTTCTGATTCTGGTCATACCTTTGATTGACCAATGAATCTGTCTGCGCACCAGAATCGAAAGTGGAAGTAATCGACTGGTTGAATCCGTCCATGTCATTATTGCTCAAACTGTATTGCATATCAAGGGAAAGAGTTCTGCCGGGGATCCCCAATCTTTGTCTGAAAAGGAAGAATCCGTTGGTTTTCCAGTTTGTGTTGCTTCCGGTATTATTGTTGAATCCTACATTGGTAGTATCGGCCGATGCAGCACCGTCTTTGCTTTTCAACGTGGAGAAATCTGAAAATTCATTGAAATTTCCATTTCCGAAACTGAACTGCGGCTGGAATATAATAGATGTGTTTTCACTGAATTTATGCTCAAGACGCATTCCTAAACGGTTGCCATATGAATTTGTGGTACTGTACCCGTTATTGTCGTATATCAGATTACTGCCGTCGTCAAGGTAAGTCGTTTTTCTACTGTCTTCCTTTACGGCATTCTTGGAGCCGCTGTACAAATAATTCGCAGCAAGATCCATCTTGTCGTCGAACAAATCCCACGAACCATTGACACCTCCCATCCAAGAAGTAGTGATTCCGTTTCCGGTAGCGAAGCCTCCGTGTCTCTGGCCCATTCCGCCGCCACCTCCGCGCATTCCCTGCATCATACTTCCGGCCAAATCGTCGAATCCCCTGTTATTTGTATTGTTTGCATTGAAAATAACGCTCAGCTGGTTCTTGTCAGTGAATTTTCCTATGAAAGAAGCCCCCTGATAACGCCATCCCTCATCTTTCCACGAATTATCATCCGTATAGTAACCGGAATTCGGTATATCATGACCACCACCGGCCATTACATTACCGAAAAGGCCGTTCATCATGCCCTTCTGTATGCTAAGATCAATTACCGTCTCCTCCTGGCCGTCATCTATGCCGGTAAATTCGGCCTGGTCGGATTTTTTCTCTACGACCTTGACCTTATCCACTATCTTGGCAGGAATATTCTTTGAAGCAAGCTGCGGATCGTCAAGGAAAAACGTCTTTCCGTCAATCGTTATTTTGGAAATGGATTTGCCGTTGACCGTTACGGACCCGTCATCGGACACTTCTACGCCAGGGAGTTTTTTCAACAGATCTTCAAGCATATCGTTGTCCGTGGTTTTGAACGATGATGCATTGTACTCTATGGTATCTTTTTTAATAATGATGGAATTTCCAGCAGCCGACACCTTGGCCGCTTTCAGAGTTGATTTATCAACTTGCAGATCAACGGTCCCCAGATCTACCGAAGCGTTTACATCAAGATCCTTGGTTACGGTCTTATAACCGAGAATTTCGATTTTAAGACTGTATTTTCCTTTTTTCACCCCCTGGATTACGGCTTTGCCCTTTTCGTCGCTAAGAATATATTTCGTTGCAGTCTTTGATCCGGCTGGCGTCATGGATACGGTTGCATAACCTACGAAACCGCCTGTGGATGAATCCTTGAGAATAACCGAGACTGTATTTCCGGACTGGGCCGAGACAGTCGTTGCCACACACAAAGTCAGCAGGAAACTGACGATAACGGCAAATGATTTTTTTATCATATCTACCATAGATTATCGGTAAAATACACGATTAATAATTATCTGAAAAATAATAATACGACTATTAGACAGATTTATCTTTGTCAGGTTTAAAATCTCCGGAACTATTTTTTCCCCTATCAAGGACTTTGCAGACCCGTTCCGGATTAGCTTTTATGAAATTTGTCCAATTGGTCGAAGCAACCGTGCTGGAAAGAGGATTGGAAAGCTGGAAATAATGGCACATGGCAATTGCCAGAGCATCAGTGGCATCAAGGAACTTCTCGGTCTCTTTTATGTCCAGTATCCGCTGTATCATGGTGCATACCTGCTCTTTGGATGCGGAACCGCTGCCAGTGATAGCGACTTTCGCTTTTCTCGGGGCATATTCATAGACATGGATGTTACGGATCGAAGCTGCCGTTATAGCCGCTCCCTGTGCCCTGCCCAATTTGAATATGACTTGGGCATTCCTTCCGTAAAACGGGGATTCTATTGACATATCATCCGGTTTGAACTTATCGCACAAAGCTCCAACTTCGGAAAAGATACGCCGGAGTTTGTCATACGGATCCTTTTCTTTCCTGAGATCTATCACTCCCATATCGACAAAGCCCGGACCTGATTTGCAGACATGGATTACCCCGAAGCCAAGGACATTGGTTCCGGGGTCTATTCCTAAAATTACTCTTTCGGTAATCATCAGTCGATACGGTCGAATCCCGTATATGGCCGCAATGCCTCCGGGATCACGATTCCGCCATCTTCCTGCTTGTCTTCAAGCAAAGCCGCCACGACTCTCGGAAGTGCAAGTGAACTGCCGTTCAGAGTATGGCAAAGCTGTGTTTTGCCTTCGGAGTCTTTGTATCTAAGATGCAAGCGATTTGCCTGATATGTCTCGAAATTTGAAACCGAGGATATCTCAAGCCAGCGTTTCTGTGCAGCCGACCACAACTCGAAATCATAGGTAATGGCCGATGTGAAACTCAGATCACCTCCGCAAAGACGAAGGATCCTGTAAGGAAGTTCCAGCTTGTTGACTATACTCTCAACATGGGCGATCATGCGATCCAGAGCCGCATAGGAATTCTCAGGTTTTTCTATTCTTACTATTTCCACCTTATCGAATTGATGAAGCCTGTTCAATCCTCTCACATCTTTTCCGTACGAACCGGCTTCGCGGCGGAAACAAGGAGTATACGCCGTCATCATCACAGGAAAATCACTTTCGGAAATGATAGCATCCCTGTATATGTTTGTAACCGGAACTTCGGCCGTCGGAACAAGATAAAAATCATCCAGACCGACATAATACATCTGTGCTTCTTTGTCAGGAAGCTGTCCGGTACCGAAACCCGAAGCGGCATTTACCATCACCGGAGGTTCTATTTCCTTGTAGCCGGCAGCTGTATTTATATCGAGGAAGAAATTGATCAAGGCTCTCTGAAGTCTGGCTCCCTTGCCTTTATAAACAGGGAAACCGGCCCCGGTGAGCTTTACTCCCAAATCAAAATCTATAATGTCATATTTCTTGGCAAGATCCCAATGAGGAAGGGCATCAGCTGGAAGATCGGGCAGAACGCCTCCTTTCTTCACTATCTGATTGTCCTCTGCTCCCTTTCCCGGAACGACCAGATCACAAGGTATGTTGGGAAGCAATACCAATGTGTCCTGCAGATCCTTGCCGAGCGTTTCGGCTTCTTCCTGAAGAGAAGCGGATTTAGTCTTGAGATCGGAGACTTCTTTCTTTGCAGCTTCGGCCTCCGCTTTGTTGCCGGCTTTCATCAGACCGCCAATGAGTGCGGCTTTCTTTTTCTGCTGAGCCAAAAGAGCGTCGTTTTCGGTCTGAACAGCCCTTCTGCGTGAATCAAGGTCAAGAATCTTATCAACAGTCTCTTTCGCATCGAAATTTTTTACGGCAAGTTTCCTGATCACTAATTCGGGATCATCCCGAAGTAATTTAAGTGTTAACATATCAATAAATAAGATTTATCAAAAAAACAAAAAAGGACTTGCAATTCACCCGAAGTACAAGTCCTTTATTTTCTTTAGAAGCAAACCTCCGGGACGTTAGTTCTCTATCGGAACCACCCTGACGTATGATTTGTCTTCCGATCTTCTGTAAAATTCAACGGTGCCGTCAACCAACGCATACAGGGTATGATCCTTTCCGATCCCGACATTTCTTCCGGGATTATGGACAGTTCCCCTCTGACGTACCAATATGTTTCCGGCCTTTACGACTTCACCTCCGAATTTCTTGAGACCGAGACGTTTGCTATGCGATTCACGACCGTTTTTCGAACTACTTTGACCTTTCTTATGTGCCATAATTTTTCCTCCTGATAATTAAGCGATTTCGTTTATTTGAATCTTGGTCAATTTCTGACGGTGACCGTTCATCTTCTGGAATCCTTTACGGCGGATCTTCTTGAATACAAGAACTTTGTCAGCCTTTACATTATCATCCAGCACAGTAGCTTTCACCTTAGCACCTTCGACATAAGGGGAACCGATTTTTACCGTTCCGTCATTATCGACAAGAAGAACCTTATCGAATTCGACAGCATCACCTTTGGCCGCTTGCAGGCGGTTGACAAAGATTTCAAAACCAGCCTCTACTTTAAACTGCTGGCCTGCAATGTCCACAATTGCGTACATAAAACACTTTCATTTAAAAAGTAAGAACCGTAAGCGGCCATCCCCCATCGGACGGCTCTTGAATAAAGCTCAAGCGGTCATATAATTTATTTAACTCGCAAAGTTAATGTTTTTATGGCAAACTGCAAATTAATTTATAAATTTGCTTTCCTAAAACATCTTACAAGAGCATGAATACTCCTTTCATTTGCGACAAATATGTAACAGGCAAAAATTTCATAGGAAGGACGACCGATTGCAACATACTGGGCAATTTGATTTCACAAGGAGAAAACGTCGTCATATACGAACCGCCAAAGACTGGGAAGATGTCGACGATACAACAGACTCTTATCAATCTCAGATTATCCGGAAAGCAGTTCTCGGCAGGAGAATTCTCAGTATTGAATATCAGGACAATATCATCATTCCTGACAAGATTCGGATCCACACTCTTAAAAATTGCGGCTTCGACTCCGGACGGATTTTCAAAAATAATAGATGCAAATCTTTCCGGTACCCATTTCAATTTCGACAGGAACAATTACAGTGAAACGGGGAATGTTATATCACTGGGCGCAGAACCTGACAATCACGATATTGCGGCTATGATGGCTCTGCCATACAGGATTGCAGCATCAACGGGACAGAAAATATATCTTATTATAGACGAATTCCAGAATCTCGATCTTACGGAAGACGGAGAAAAGATATTCAAGGCAATGGAGGAAGCCATGCTGAAGGCCCGGGAAGACAAAGAAAAAGACTTCGCCTATATTCTGTGCGGTTCCATGGTAAATGCAATGAAAAGCATTTTCGAGGTCAGGAAATTCTTCTACGGTACGATAGAACGGGTATCGCTTTCGAAAGTTGACGACAAAGTGATAATCGAACAAGTCATCAAAGGTTTCCTTTCAAACGGAAAAGTAGTGGAAAAAGAGCTGCTTATGGGAGTATGCAAACTGTTTGACAACAACTTATGGTATATAAACAGTTTCGTTTCGATATGTGACTATCTTTCCAAGGGATATATAGTGGAAACAACTCTGCTGGACGCTCTGGACATAATGTTATCCGCCAACGAACCCCGATTCATGGCCGTCATAAATGACCTGACTTCTTTCCAGCTTAACCTGCTGAAAGCAGTCCTTGACGGATACACTAAATTAAGTGCCGCCGATGTGATAGCAAAATATGAATTGAATTCGTCGGCAAATGTTAAAAGGCTCAAGGACGCTCTCGTAAAGAAGGAAATAGTGACATTCGATGAACTTGACAATCCGACTGTAATGGATCCTCTTTTCAAATACTGGATAACAAAATATTTCTTCGAGCAGAAAGCCGAACTATAAATAAATACGGACATGAAAAAGAAATTGGCTGTCCTCACAGGTTCAGGAGTAAGTGCCGAAAGCGGCATGAGTACGTTCCGTGACAATGGCGGTCTGTGGGACAAATACGATGTCAACGATGTGGCATCAATAGACGGATGGTATCGTAACAGGAAACTGGTGCTTGATTTCTACAATATGGAAAGGAAGCTGTTGAAAGACGCCAGACCTAATGCGGCACATTTTGCCATTGCAGAACTGGAAAAAGAATATGAAGTAACCGTAATAACACAAAATGTAGATAACCTGCATGAAAAAGCCGGAAGCACAAAGGTTATTCATCTTCACGGAGAACTCACGAAAGTCCGTCCCGAGAATTGCTATAATGACGAAGACTTCTTTTCGGAAAAGACAGTAATGGATATCGGCTATGAAGATATAAATTTGGGAGACCTTGCGCCTAACGGGAGCCAACTCAGACCCCATATCGTTTTTTTCGGAGAACCTGTTCCCAAAATTGAACAAGCCGCCGATATAGTTTCGGAAGCCGATATCCTGCTTATTGCCGGAACATCTTTGCAAGTTTATCCGGCAGCAGGTTTGTACAGATATGCTTCTACCGGAATCCCTATATATCTTATAGATCCGAAAGATGTTTACGTGAGAGACAAGCGGATAATACATATCAAGGAAGTGGCTACCAAAGGGATGGAATCGTTCAAAAAACTTTTGGAAACGAAATAATTTGATTAAATTTGCAGCCGCTTAAGAAAAAGGGGGTGATATTAAGAAATGATCATAGTTCCTGTTAAGGACGGAGACAATATCGAAAGAGCTCTTAAGAAATTCAAGAGAAAATTCGAAAAAACCGGTGCAATTCGTGAATTGCGCTCAAGGAAAAATTTCGAAAAGCCTTCCGTAACAAAGAGAATGGCTCATTTGAAAGCCGTTTATGTACAGCATATGAAACTTGAGGAAGAGCAGTAATTCTTTCCTTGAATATATGTAATCGAAATTTGATGATTGGATAGCAATCATTCTAAAATACAAAAAAGATGGCAGCCACGGTCAATACGACCTTCTGACTGCCATCTTTAGTTATTCTCGTCTTTATTCCACAGCAGAGCGCATACAAAAAATCAGGTAACTTAGATAAAAGACTCATAAAGACCTCAAAAGCACTTTGGCACTTCACAAGAATAGCCATATGGAATTTCGTAGCAGACAATGAAATCCAGGTAAGAATGGCATCAGGAGAAACCACATTAAAACAGACACGAAAACAGGGCAATCGGTAATACTTCTGTATTTTCGATTGCCCTGTTATTTAATATAATAAAGACCCTATTCTTTAACACAACGGACAGCAGCACTAACTGAATTATGGCTCCAAGTTGACGGAGACACGAAATCATTACTAAAGTACAAGTTGTGGGCATAAACAGAATTAAGTGAGGCCGACCAGTAGTCACCATGTGTTCCAATGCCGGCAAGAGTACAAAGAGAGGCATCACGAAACCCGGTAGCCGGATAATATGAGCCATTGTATGTCCGACCATATTCGCTATCGCTCCATGCAAAATTACTTGTAGTTAATGGACTCCACGGAGATTTACTCCCGCTCCAAGCAGGTACCCGCCATCCTGCCGGACAGGGATCGAAGATAGTCTTTTCTCCCGGTGTAACTATACTCGAACCGCCCCAAAGGGCATAGTTCTTTAAACTCGTGCTATTTGTAGCAGTATACCAGTCATATCCGATAGCATCGCCATAGCTACCGCCATAGAAGATCTCAGGATGCAATATCGAATTGGCAAGATTATTCGAGGAACTGACTGTCTGGGATTTATTATCAAAGGTAAATCCAATTCCATTCTTGTCATACACAGTAATTTCCGTTGCAGAATTGAACGAAGATGATCCGGTGAATGGATCCTTCCTCCCCCATTGATACAGCAAACCGATCGTACCGGGATCTCCAGCCATAGCTGTTGTCGCTCCAAGGTTCCTGTCCATGAACACATATGTGCATGCAGGCGATCCCGTGTTGGTCACGCTGTAAGTCTTGCCACCGTTGTTCGGGTCGTAATCAGTTACCCAGATATGCCAGCTCCACAGGATCGTACCGCTCTGATTAACTCCGCTGTATGCCGCTATCACTGCATTTCCAGCACTGCTCCCCGCAGTTACCGTCACCTTGCCATTGCTCAGACTTCCTAATGTTATGAGATTTGTAGCTGTCTCCCACACGATCCCTACAGATGCAGGGCTGATGCTCGTACTCGAAATCAGGCTCGGAACCGTCCCCGCTGTCGCGCCACCGTTACCAATCACCGTTACAGGGATAGATATCCTCTTCCCAGGTGCAACTATATGACAATTTGCAGCCGTCTGCACTACTACCGATGCACTGATCTCCACATTGATCTTATATGACTTGCCGCCATTCAGTTCGCTGATGCTCGTCACCGTCGCAGTCTTTTCGCTTCCATCCACTGTGAATCTCAAAGTCATTGTTCCCAGTCCTGTCGTCGGGACCATCAGCACTTCCACCGTAGCACTGTTCCCTGTACTGATTCCGCTGATTCCCGGATCCACACTTACACTCCCATAACTCTGGCCGCTCATCTGGCCGCTCTTAAGGTCAAGGCTTGCACTCTTGATTATCTTTCCATTACTGTCGCTGATCCCGATCCCGCTAATGGCACAGCTCCCATCATATGCTTCCGCACGGCTGAAAACAAACTCTACTCTCGCATACGCATGCCCAAGATTGAACGTTACCGCTGTGCCCTCCTTTGCGCTTACTCCCTTCTCATAACACAGGTCTGTAGCTTCACTTGACAGGCAGGATCTCATCGTCTTATTTCCGTCACTGCAATTGGAATCATACGGATAGTAGACGCTCAATGTCGCACTTCGTTTTGTAAGATATACTGCCTTCTGTCCTGTAGCTGCTCCCCAGCCGCTGCCGCTATGTGTATACTCCACATTTTTACGCTCTCCGCTATAACCGGTAGCCGTCTGTCGGAAGATACCAAGACTCTTGCTCATCGATGCCGTCGTGGTTGTTGATCTCCCCGTTTCCATCAAGCCGCCTTCTGCCAGCGAGCCTCCAGTGGTCGGTGATTTACCTTTTACCATAGATACTCCTGTCTCTTTCGTTCCAATACCTCCGATCGGCAATCCTCTTTTTACTGTTCCTCCGGTCGTCGTCCATCCTCTTTCTACGCCTTCGACACTTATCCCATCTATCTCGACTCCTCCTATCGTTACGCTGCCGATTGTCAACGGAGATCCTGTCGCTTCCTCTTCCGACTGTGTCGTTCCTCCTGCACCTGAACCCTCGCCGCCGTTGACAACGACACCATCTTCCTTCTCACATGACTGAAGACCCATCATTAACACTACACTGCACATTACAAAGGCACTGCGCATCATGCCCCTGCCACGCAGCAATTGTGCACGCCTCAGAAAAAATGCTCTTCGTTTCAATTGCCGGATACCTAACAAAAGATCACGGCCCAAAAGTAGTAGCCCGAGGCCTACCTCGTGAGTCTTTACGCCGAGCTGCAATCTCCCGATCTGCTCTGATTGCTCTTCCTTTCCTTTTCCCCTTTCCCTGTTCATTTCTCTTTTGGCTCTTATTATCTTTATTTACTAGATCCAACTCCGCTATCCGTTTCTCCCTCTCTTTTTCTTTTTACTCTCACGCCTCTTTAGCAACTTCCAAGACTTTTCCTTTTTCGATTCTTGTCTCTTTGTTAGCCTCTTACTCTCTCTACCTCTTTAAACAATTCTTCCTGATAATCCTTTCCTATTTCTTAACCCCCTTATCATGCTTTCTCTACCCTCTTTTGCTACTCTCTTTCCTCTGCTCTACTTTATGGACCTACTCTTTCTCTTTATTTTCCGCTTACTCCTTACTCCACCGTTATCTCTCCGACATCCACTCTACGCCATGCATTGATGCTAACACTATCGAACGACAAGGCGCCACTCTTCAACTCTATCCCGTACTCGTAGTCTGTCCCGGACTCCCACTCCCCGATCGTAACGCTGCCGCTTCCAACAGGTAACCTCCCGTACACTATCTTCGGCTCTCCGTCAATAACCAGATGCAACTCCACTCCGATACCTTCCGCTCCCGTCGGGACGACCAATCCGCTGATACTCTCCGACTCGCTGCCCAACTTCCTGATCCCGTTGAAGTACAACTCCCGACCACTCTTCAACAACTCGAAACGACTCTCCGGGGAGGCCTCAAGACTCATCCGACCTTCGCCCCATTCAAAACCCTCTCCGCTCTTCTCCAACCGGATCTCCGTCACATACACTTCCTTTCCTTCATAGCCTGTCGCCTTCAGATTGAACGTCAACTCGCTCAGACCGTGCATGAACACCAACGTTGCCGTATTGCTCTCCCTATTCACTTCCGCTGACCTATACGGCATCCGGTTCCGCTCACTTGACAACGCATACATGTAATCAGACTGTTCCGCCCCGTCGAATCGCTGGGGGTTCCGGATCGTTACAGGGATGCTCAGACTTCCCACACTCGGTGTTACACTCTTCGTCATCCCAACACTGTCCTTCTCCTCCTCCACAGGGTAGCTTGCATACACTTCCGCTGCATTCTCGCTTAACGTGATGCTTCCCTCTGAGGTCACTGTCCATCCGCCGCTCATCTTGGTATACCTCGTGACCAACGAATCATAGCTCGCTCCCTTTACGAACACGTTGATCGTGTTCGAATCCGCGAAACTCGTCCCGCTGACTGCTGACTTCACCCTCTCTCCCAACTCCTCTACACTCGCCTCGATCTCCAACGGGATCAGCTCTGCTTTCTGGCCTTTTTCATGACCGCAACCAACTGGCAGCGTCGACAGGATAAGCACAGCTCCTGCTACGCCCAGGATTGAACTCCCGGATCCTCTTATTTTAAGCTTCCTCTTTCGCATTTCTTTCCATTTATCCTTTCTATTCTACCGTCACGCTCGTAGTGCCGCCTGTGCTCCAATCCGTGATGGACACGCTACCCATGCTCAACGACCCGCTGCCAACTCCGATACTGTACGTATAGCTCGATCCTCCAACCCAGGATGCGACTGTTGAAACAGGCAACGTGTTGCTGTAGTCGCTCCCGTCGATCGTCAATGTGATCGTGATTGTCGATACTGCCTCTGTACTGGCTGCCAGGGTCGCTGGGGCTACCAATGCCGTCACTGTTGTCGCTGTCGTGCTCAGTGTCCTGCTTCCCGTATAGCTCAGCTCCTTCGTTGCACTAAGGCCGCTGATGCTGCCGTCCTTGATTTTCATGCTCCCGCTCCCTGTCTTGAACTCTCCCGTAGCGCTGCTCGTGCTCAGCTTGATCCCCGTCATGGCTCCCGTTCCCGCATAGTCACTACCAAGACTGATACTGAACACCAGTTTCGACAGAGCATGGTTGAACGTCAGCACCGCTGTCCTATTGCTCTTACTTACATTTACCGGATTAGACCACATGTAGTCCGTCTGCGATGTGGCTGCGAAGTCGTCGCTAGACACTACACTGATACTCTTGCTTGTCGTATTGTCAGGATTAGTGAGCTCTTCTGCTACCGCCGGATAATAACCGTACACCGTTGCCGCTGCGTTGATATTGATCGCTGGACTCGTCGCTACTCCGGTCGATCCGCTCGACACTGTCGCTGTCGAATTCTTTGCAGGTGAATAGGCATCATCCGAATCATCCACATACACGCCGATTACACTGCTTGAAAAATTGGCCATCTCACTCTTCGTCTCCATCACTGTTGCACTGACCTTCAATGCCTCTCCGATTGGCTCTTCCGTCACTTTGCTGCAGCCCATTACCACTGCTGCCATCACAGACGCCGCTACCGCCGCCTTTACATAATTCTTTTCCATCGTTTTTATTTTTATTTGTTTGTTTTGTTTTTAGCCTGTTACTTCCTTTCTCATCCCGTTTCATCCCGCTCCCATTTGCCTCTCTTGTCCGGGACTATCTCATCCGCCGTCTCTCTCCCCTTTTATCTTGAATTAGCCTTGCCACTGTCTTGGATTTCGCCGGGGTCTTCTCTCTTCTCTTTAGCTCATCCTTCTCTAACATTCTGGATTCCAGCCATTTTCCCCACCCTACAGCTTATTGGCACAATCATTATCGGATTCGTGATATTATTTATTCTATAAAAACTGATACGGAATCGGTACACGGTCGCTGTGATGCAATCTCCCCTATTCCCCCTTGGTTCGATTTCTTCAGGTCCCTTCTTTGTTTCCTATCTTTCCGACAGCGACTCTCGCTCCCTAGGCTCTGAACGATCGGTCAGTACCGCCCTTTCACCCCTTTCCGTATCAGTATCTTTTCCGGACGATCGCTACTTTACGTTTAATCGTCCGATTTTTTGCACCTGTCCCAGCTGTTTTTCCCTCTCCGAGAATAAAACGGTATACTTATCACTTATTCAAAGATTTCAGAATATTCCCTGCATTTCTTATATTTTGTTATTATCTTTGCAATTAATCGGACGTTTTTTTGTACTT
Organism: Bacteroidales bacterium; assembly: GCA_022648685.1. Lineage (GTDB taxonomy): Bacteria > Bacteroidota > Bacteroidia > Bacteroidales > UBA932 > Cryptobacteroides. The sequence continues at coordinate 277,504 of JALCMW010000003.1, read as the reverse complement.
AGGCTCAGCTTAGTTTTAAATTATTTAATTTTGTGATCCGGCGTTTAAGTCTGTCCATCAAACCCATACACCTCTCCATTATAAAAAATCAGATGGCTTATTCATCTTTCCGGAACACTAATTTTACTATTCTCAACTACTGATATTCCACCCTTCGTGTTACTTGATTCACTCCGTATTTAAGGCTATTTTATATCCCGGAGAACCGTAGATTCGTTTCCCTTTGGAATAACAGCCAAAGTGAACATGTTTTCTTTCTTCTATATATAGGGTATTCATCTTTACGAAAATTGCCTCCTTTGATGTTGCATATCACGAAGATGACGACACTCGCACTCTTAACCCTTGTCATTCACCATTTAATCAGTAACGGTTCTATATCCAGGACATTAGAATCAGGGAACAGGCATCCGGGATGGACATATTCGCATATGAATGAAAGCAGATAAGACTTCTTGTATTAAACGACAACAGGGGTTGACAGCCGGTGAACCCGGCTGTCAACCAATACATAAAAAAATAAACTTTGAGAAAATCGATACCGGAGAAGGGGAAGGGGAAAGTGTGTGACGCGTCAGTATCCGTGGCCGCCCGTGGCCTCGTGAACGGGTGGACCCGGCGAACAGCTGTGAGCCGGGGACGGGATGAGCGCTCCGCGCGAAGATCACAACGCGCACACACTTCCACCCACTGACCTTTTACAGAATCAGAAAATGTCGTTTATCTAATGACTGTTCAAATGGCAACCGGACTCGTCCCTATAATCGGCATATAATCGGTAACTTTGAAATACCGGTGTAATCAGTAATTTTGATGTACAGGAATCCGGAAAAAGATTGTTGAAAATTTTACCGTAATATGGCATGAAAGACACATGTTATACAATCGAAAATTCCATATTCCCGGACTAGCAGAAAAAGTCGGGTTCCCGGATTTAGAGAAAAAAGAACAAACCGGAATTAGTCCCTTTCCATTTCAAGAGCTTCCTTCATTTTTTAGCGGATGGCGGCCATGCTTCCAAATGCCTAAATGACTGTGAATGGCTATTTTAGCTCTTTCCGAGCATGGACAGGTCGGGCATTTTGAGGGGGGCTGGCCATGGTGAAAAAGGGATAAATACCTTATAATTAGCAGTTTAGTCTCTTGCCGGCGTGGCCGCCTCAAGACTTTTTTTACGAATTTCGCCTTCTTCGAGTAAAGCACGGCTAGCCTCAGGATTTTTTTACAAATTATGCCTCATTCTAATGAGAAATGGCTAAAGTAGGCGTGATTTCACAAAGTCTACCGTCTTCAAGTAGAGCATGGCCGCCTCAAGGCTTTTTTCACAATGGAGCGCACCCCAAAACATTATTCCTTGCCGGCACCATCGGAAGACCGCAGGAAATTGTCAACAGCTTTTGCCGTATCATGACCGCTGGCCATAGCTCTTACCACAAGCGAAGAACCGTTAGCCGAATCCCCGGTCACAAAAACATTGGAAGGATAAACGGAATGTTTAGGCCGGAGAAAACCCATAGCCAAAAATACTATATCGGCTTTGATTATTTCCGGCTTTCCGCTTTTGACCATAAGAGGCCGGCCTCCATCAGGATTCGGCTTCCAGCTTACAGACTCGACTTCCACCCCGGACAATTTCCCATTTTCACCCAGAAACCTATTGGTATTCATATCCCAACGCCTGACACAACCTTCTTCATGCGAAGACGTAGTCTTCAATATGCGTGGCCAAGACGGCCATGGATTGGCAGGATCTTCCGGTCCCACAGGAGGTTTCGGCATAATCTCTATTTGAGTCACACTTTTGCAACCCTGCCTGTGTGCCGTCCCTATACAATCACTTCCGGTATCACCGCCACCTATAATAAGAACATCCTTCCCCTTGCAATTAACAAGCTCATCCTCATCGAATCGGACGCCTGCCAGCAATCTATTCTGCTGGGACAATAATTCCAAAGCGAAATAAACACCCTTCAATTCCCGGCCCGGGACATTCAGATCCCTGGCATCAGGAGTACCGGTTGCAATAACATAGGCATCAAATCCTTCAGGAAGATTATCCACTTCTACTTTCGAATTGTACCGGAATTTTATACCTTCCTGCTCCATAATATCAAGACGACGATCTATCAACGCCTTATTGAGCTTGAAATTCGGTATTCCGAAACGCAGAAGACCTCCGGCAGATTCATTTTTATCAAAAACAGTCACATCATATCCGTACATATTCAAACGGTTGGACACTGAAAGGCCTGACGGGCCGGAACCGATCACAGCAACCTTACGACCGTTACGCGGAATCTCCCTTATTTTGACATAATTCTCCTTGAAAGCCATTTCAGCTATTGCAGCCTCATTCTCCCTGTTGGTAACAGGCTCATGTTCGGTAAGATTCAAGACACATGACTTTTCACACAAGGCAGGGCATACGCGTCCCGTGAACTCCGGAAAATCATTGGTAGAATTAAGAAGTCTGTAGGCGGATTCCCAATCACCTTTGTAAAGTGCATCATTCCATTCAGGAGGCTTGTTCCCGAGAGGACAGGCCCAATGACAGAAAGGCACACCGCAGTCCATGCATCTTGATGCCTGTACTTTACGGTCATTGGCATTAAGAGTCTGCTCTACTTCGCTGAAGTCATGTATACGGTCATTTATCGTCCTGTAACCGGCTTCCTGTCTGTGTATCGTTAAAAACGCTTTTGGATTTCCCATAATCTGAAATTCCGTTAAAATTCTCTTTGCAATTTTTCCACTTTTTGTTGAAGAACGCGCACCCTTTCTTCTTCAAGCACTTTCTTATATTCCAACGGCACTACCTGAATGAAATCATCCACATAGTCATTCCACCCGTCAAGAATCTTACGTGCAAGAGGCGAACCTGTATATTTGTAATGGCGGCCGATAAGTTCATACAATTCCCGGCGGCTTACACTATCTTCGACAAGACTTATTTCCACCATATCCATATTGCAATAATAGTCGAAATGCCTTTCCCTGTCCCAAACATAGGCTATTCCACCGCTCATTCCGGCAGCGAAATTACGTCCTGTAGGACCTAATATCACGACACGTCCGCCTGTCATGTATTCACAACAATGGTCTCCGGCACCTTCTGCAACAGCAACAGCCCCTGAATTACGTACGGCAAATCGTTCACCTACGCGCCCGTTAATATATATCTCACCTCCGGTAGCACCATAAAGACCTGTATTTCCAGCTATTATATTATCTTCGGCACTAAAAGAGGCCTCGGCAGGAGGAGTGATGGCAATACGTCCTCCGCTCAATCCTTTGCCGAAATAATCATTCGTTTCGCCTTCAAGACGGAAATCCACTCCTTTTACAAGAAATGCTCCGAAACTCTGGCCTGCCGAACCTGTGAACCTGACTTTAACAGAAGAAGATTCAAGTCCGGATTCACCGTATTCCATTGCAATTTTTCCGCTGAGACCTGCTCCCACAGCCCTGTCCGTATTCTTTATTTTATAATCCAAAGTTATGTCACCTTGCAGTTTCCCCGATTTCGAACAGACCTCGATAAGACTCTTGTCTATGGAATCAGTAAAATTATACAATTGGCATTTGGAATAATGGACCGGGCTGTCTCCTTTCTCCATATACAAAAGACGGGACAAATCGATGGAGCCGGCTTTTGTGTTCTCCGGAATATCCTTCTTTACGAGAAGATCCGTCCTTCCCACAATATCTTCGAGACGTGTGAATCCCATTTCGGCAAGATATCCCCGGATTTCTTCAGCGAGAAAAGTAAAATAATTGACAAGATATTGATAACGGCCGATGAAATGTTTCCTGAGTTCGGGATTCTGGGTGGCTATTCCCGTAGGACATGTATTCAAACTGCATTTCCTCATCATCACACACCCCAGAACAATAAGGGCCGACGTTCCGAAACCGACTTCGTCAGCACCGAGCAGAGACATGATTATCACATCCCGGCCCGTTTTCATTTCACCGTCGGTCTGGAGACGGACCTGCCCCCTGAGTCCGTTTCTCACAAGAGTCTGCTGCGCTTCAGCCAGACCTATCTCAGGACTGACTCCGGCGAATCTCATACTCGAAGAAGGCGAAGCCCCCGTACCTCCTTCAGCCCCTGAAATAACTATCAGATCGGCTTTTGCCTTTACTACCCCGGCCGCAATTGTACCGACACCCTTTTCCGCTACAAGTTTGACGCTGATAGCCGCCTTCGGATTGACATTGCGCAAGTCGTAAATAAGCTGTGCAAGATCTTCTATGGAATATATATCATGGTGCGGTGGCGGCGATATAAGAGATATGCCGGGTATGGAATTTCTTGTCTTGGCTATAACCTCATTTACTTTATATCCCGGAAGCTGCCCCCCTTCCCCCGGTTTTGCGCCCTGGGCTACCTTTATCTGGATCTCCTCCGCATTCACCAAATATTCCGTAGTTACTCCGAACCGTCCGGACGCAACCTGCTTGATTTTGCTTGACAAAGGTATTCCGTCTATGGAAGAATGGAACCGGACATTGTCCTCTCCTCCTTCCCCCGTATTGGATCTGGCTCCCAGTTTGTTCATCGCAAGTGCGATAGCCTCATGGGCTTCGATACTTAATGCGCCGAAACTCATGGCTCCGGTAACGAAGTGCCTGACAATATTTTCAACAGGCTCGACTTCATTTATATCAATCGGGACGCCTCTGCGGAAATCAAGCAGATCCCTCAGAAAGACAGGAGATGCCACATTGTCGGAAAGTGAAGTGAATTCCTTGAACTTCTTGTAACTCCCCATCCTTGTAGCCAGTTGAAGAGTGGAAATCGTTTCTGGATTCCAGGCATGGCGTATACCGTCTTTCCTGAAATGGAACAAGCCTTCATTCTTCAGAAAATCAGTCTCTTCATATTCAGCGAATGCCTTATTATGGAACGAGATGGCATCACGGGCTATGGTACCGAGTCCTATGCCTCCTATGGAAGAAGTCTCCGTACCGAAATATTTTCTAAGCAGATCATCACCCAGCCCTATGCTTTCGAAAATCTTGGCCCCCCGGTATGAACGTATGGTGCTAATACCCATCTTAGCCATAATCTTCAACAAACCTTTCTTGACAGCTGAAATATAATTGGCTTCGGCTGTCTGATAATTTTCCTGCAATGATCCTTTTCTCACAAGCGAGTCTATGACGGCATATGTCATATAAGGGTTCAGGGCTGAAGCTCCGTATCCCAGCAGAAGGGCTGCATGCATGGTTTCACGGATTTCACCACTTTCCACAATAAGCGCTGTCTGGACCCTTTTCCCGGATGATATAAGATAATGATGGACAGCACTTACAGCCAAAAGTGAAGGGATGACGGCATGGTTTTCATCGACCTCGCGATCGCTGAGTATGATATAATTGAATCCGTCTTCAACCGCCTTTTCCGCTTTCCTGCACAAATCGTCCAAGGCTTTTTCCAAAGAAGCGGCATTGTCTTCCTTATTCTTCGGAATTTCAAACAGGATGGGAAGCTTTATCGTATTGAAACCTTTGTATCTTATGTTACACAGGATATCTAGTTGTTTGTTGGTAAGGATAGGGTGCGGAAGCCTGACCATTTTGCAGTTGCTTTCGTCTGGATTAAGTATTCCTGTACCTACTCTTCCTATATATTCGGTCAGGGACATGACAAGTTCCTCGCGGATAGAGTCTATGGCCGGATTTGTAACTTGGGCGAACTGCTGTCTGAAATAGTTGAAAAAAATCTGAGGCTTCTCACTCAAGACGGCCAGGGGCGTATCGTTTCCCATCGAAGCTGTCGGTTCTATTCCGTTAAGGCACATAGGGGATATGAGATTGTCTATATCCTCTTTGCCATAACTGAAAAGAAGTTCACGGCGGAAAAGATTGTCTATTTCGCTTGTTACTTTCTTTCCGCTTTTTATCTTTTCGAGACGTATCCTGTTGGCAGAAAGCCATTTCCTGTAAGGATGAGCATGCGCCAAAGCAGACTTGATTTCCCCGTCATAGTAAATCTTTCCCTCCTTGGTATCGGCCATAAGCATCTTTCCAGGTTCCAGCCGTCCTTTTTCCACTATATCCGCAGGATCGATATCCATCACGCCCACTTCGCTTGCAACTACAAGATATCCGCTCTTGGTAATTACATAACGGGCGGGACGCAAACCGTTCCTGTCCAGCATGCCACCTGCATAACGGCCATCGCTGAAAAGCAACGCAGCCGGACCGTCCCAAGGCTCCATCAGGATGGAATGGTATTCATAATAGGCTTTCAGATCTTCTGACATCGGACTTTTGTCACCTACACTTTCAGGGACAAGCACAGACATGGCCTGCGGAAGAGACAAACCGCTCATCAGCAGAAACTCGAGGACATTATCCAAACTTGCGGAATCACTCATTCCCGGCTGCACAATAGGAGTTATATCTTTTATATCACCGAGAGTCCCGGAACCGAGGACACTTTCCCTTGCTTTCATCCAGTTCCTGTTGCCCCTGATAGTATTTATTTCACCGTTATGGCAAAGCAACCGGAAAGGTTGCGCAAGACTCCACGCAGGAAACGTATTGGTGGAAAATCTGGAATGTACGAGTGCCAGACCGCTGGTGAGATAATCATTGGACAGATCGGAATAATAATTCCGAAGCTGTTTACTGGTAAGCATCCCTTTGTATATGATATATTTCCCGGAAAGGGAGCATATATAGAAATCTTTGTCCGTGATAAGGCGTTCCACATGTTTCCTTACCCTGTAAAGGCAACGTTCGAAAGCCGCCGATTTGTCATCGGCATTATCATCGTCGGAACCGCATACATTATCAAACCCCGTAACGAACAGTTGTTTGATATCAGGCTCGGTCGATGCAGCCACAGCCCCCAGTTCTTCCGAATTGACAGGAACGTCCCTTACGAACATAAGGTTCAATCCGGCATTTTCCAGTTCATTTTTGATAATGGCCAATATTTCCTTTTTCCTTTCGCCATTCTCTGGAAGAAATATGATTCCAGTACCGTATTTTCCTTTCTCAGGAACAGGAATTCCCTGTAGTAGAATGAATTCATGTGGAATCTGGATCATTATTCCAGCACCGTCCCCGGACTTTCCGTCGGCTCCTTCCGCCCCACGGTGCATCATATTTTCCAAAACTTTCAAGGCATCCGATACCAATCCGTGACTCTTGTCGCCGCGAATATTCACGACCATTCCTATTCCACAAGCATCATGTTCATAACGCTGGTCATACAAACCATTATCCATCTTATTGAATTTTAATACACTACTACGAAACAACCGACTCAACCGCCAAAAAGATATCCGGATGGGGAAATTTTTGGAGTTATAAAACTAATAATTAAAATTTTATATACAAAATTCCGATAAAAAAAACTGAACGGAATCATATATATAATCCTCAGGAACAAAAAAATTTGCGGATTCAGTCCTATTTCGTATATTTGCCGGACTAAAAAACGTCGCGGAAATAGCTCAGCTGGTAGAGTGTTGGCTTCCCAAGCCGAAGGTCGCGGGTCCGAGTCCCGTTTTCCGCTCAAGGCCGGATTCTTTTACAAGATAATCCGGCCATTTTTATTTTCCTGTTTTCTATTCTGACAATATGGGGCTTCTCATCCATATTGACGATTACATAACTTGCCTTTCCCTTTTCGTCCGACCATAGAGCCGCCATAACAACGTGCGAAGATTCGTAATCCGGAATATCCACTACGGGATTATCGCCATCGGGAATAAAGCTTCCCATAAATCTGCCGTAAACGAATATGTCATGGTTTCCTCGTCTGAATTCTACCAGACGTTTCAGAAAAGATGCCTCTTCGGAAGCATCAGGAGCCATGATCCGATAAGGCTGTATCCATCCCAGCTCAGCTCCCCACAGAAGACTTCTCATGGATATGAATCTGAACGAGCCGTCGCTTATATTCTTTGGCATATATGAATACCCGCAATATATGGAACGGTCGGAATATACAAGAGGGAAAAGAGGGACCGTTTTCATGCCGCTTCCATGGGAAGTGTTGACCGTAAGCATCATATCGAACAGATCGATATAGCACTCGGAATTCTCTTCGGTTGTTAGAGCCTTGCCTTCGGGTAATGTCGCCCTCTCATCGGAAATAAGTTTCCTGTAAGCCGAAGGCCACCATCCGCCTCCACCCTGCGCATGACCGTGATTTGTCGCATAACAAGGTTCGCTGGCCGCCGCACCTATCTGATCGATATAAACGCCGCTTGTTCCCAGACGGGATACAATACTGTCCACCAAATCTTTTTGCACCTTCTGCCAGATGGTAGAAGCCGGGCATGTCACCGTATTAATTACTTTGGAACCGTATATTTCCGAATACAATGTACCGTCGGCTTTTCTGCACGAGGCATCATATCCATGTTCGTTTTTATATGAAGCCGTTGAAGGATCCCACAATCTGCCGTTAATATAAGGAGTTACATACCCGCCAAGTTTCTGAGTCTCGGACACGAATCCCTTGAAATCGGGGCGCGGAGGAAAATATTCCGGATAATGCGTATCATACGGGATCTTGTGCCACCAGTACCAGTGTACACCCACGGTTCCGCCGAAATATTTTATGGCTTTGCGGACTGCAACCATCGTGGAATCGCCGGTCCCTTTCGGCCTTATCCAGATATCGGCATTCTTGATCCAGTCTGTTATATTTGTCCTTTCACTTATTTTTTTCGCCCCCCATTCGGTTTCGAATGTAAACGGACGATACCATTTCTCAACGGTATTCTCCCATGATCCTGAATTATAGCCGATTACCGTATTCCACGGCAAAGAAAATTCACCGTCATGACTCCATGAATAGGAAGCAACCGTTTCGGTACTGAATATGGCTTTGCCTTTACCGCATTTAATATCGAATTTTTTGGAACAGGCCTTTTTATCCCTCGTGGAATAAAATACGGTACCGTCACCGTTATGCATCAAGACAAGCTGCATTCCGCCGCTGTAAGACGGATATACGGAATTATAGGAAGCGACATCTGAAGTTTTGAATTCTATGCCGTAGCCATAAGGCAATATGACTTTATCCGAACTGTCACGAGCAATCGTTATTCTTGGAAATTCAAGTTTTGTAACGACCCAGCCTTCCGGAAGGTCAGCACTTATTTTCCATTCTGGCATTTCTGCTTCATTCCCCAAAGTGACTTCCATTCTTACGGGAAAAAGCCGTGTATTATCCAAATGCATCCCCCAGCTGAAAACCAATGATCTTGAATCTCCGTCATTCAATACTTTTACGCCTTCATATTCACCGAAAGCCGGATTCAGCTCGGGGTTTTCGCCATTCAGACCTTTGTATGTAATCACCCAAGGTGCTATTTCGCTTCCTCCTGCAGGCAAAATGTTTTTTCCTGCAAAGTCGAATCTCTTAATTGAAAATTTGCCGCCGTCGGAGAATTCCATCCGGACTTTGCCGTTTTCAATTACATATACACCTTTATCGTGGCTTGCCGAGGTCTTGGAAAAAGCGGATGCCGGAAATAAAAAAGCCGCAATTGATGTAATTATCAAACAAATACCCAAATAAGAATTCTTCATGATCGTAGTCTCTGATTTATTAAAAAATTATAAGATTGCTTCCAAAGTTAATAAAAAAAATTAATCCGACCATAAATAATCTTGCTAAAGATGAACAACCTTTCAAGCCAATGAAATGAAAAGATAGATATTCAGAAAAGTAACAAATCCGGCTATAAGGTAAAGGAGGACTTTGAGCGATTTGCCATTGGCGTATTTACCCATGACTTTTTTCGAAGAAGTAAGGTAAATCTGCAGGAATACCGTAAACGGAAGCTGTATGCTCAATACCATCTGTGAAATCAACAGACCTTTGAAAGGATTGGAAATCAGGAATATTATGATCAGGGATATTACAAACGACAAGCCGATTCCTACCTTCGTATGTATATCTCGTATATTATACGATTCCCCGAAAATCCCGGAAAATATTGTGCCGGCTGCCATTCCGCTTGTTATGCTTGAAGAAATGCCGGCAAACAATAAAGCTACGGCGAAAACCACCCCGGCGTTATTTCCCAGAAGCGGGACCAACATTTCTTTTGCCTGCTGCAGTTCATTGACGTTTATGCCTTCCTTGTAAAACGTAGCCACGGCAAGAATTATCATGGCACTGTTGATTGCCCATCCGACTATCATTGAAAACAAAGTGTCGAAAAACTCATATTTCAATGCTTTGGATATTACGGTATCACTTCTCTTATTATATTGATGGCTCTGTATTATTTCGGAATGCAGGAAAAGGTTATGAGGCATGACCACCGCACCGAGAATGCTCATTATCATTATCATGCTCCCTTCGGGAACAGAAGGGACCACCCATGATTTAACGGCCGCCGGCCAATCTATATCCACAAGAAAAAGTTCGTAAATGAAAGAAAGACCTATGATCGAAACAAATGCTATTATGAACCGCTCTATCTTCTTGTAAGTATTTGTAAATAGCATTATGCCGATGAAGATTACAGTCAGTACGGAACCGATTGGAATAGGAATAGAGAACAGCATTTGCAAAGCAATGGCACTGCCGAGGATTTCAGCAAGAGAAGTGGAAATGGAAGCCAATACGGCCGTCCCCAAAATCGGTTTGGAAACCCATTTCGGAGTATACTTCGTCGCAGCCTCGGAAAGACAAAGTCCGGTTACGATCCCCAAATGGGCCACATTATGCTGTAAAATCACAAGCATAACCGTGGAAATCGTAACAACCCACAGAAGCGAATAACCGAAAGAAGAACCTGCCCCGAAATTGGACGCCCAGTTTCCAGGATCGATGAAACCGACGGTAACCAGCAGTCCGGGACCGATATAACGGAAGAAATCCATTCCTCCGAGATACCTTTTATGCTTTTTACTTTTTAATTCGTCAAGCAGATTCATACGCAAGAGCCCAATTGGCCGGTATTATTAATACAATTCCGAATTTATAAAAAAATCGAAAAAGAACGAAACTATTTCGGGAATGCCTGAATGGAAAACAAGCATGGAATTTCATTTCAATCTATAATCCGTGATATTTTTTATTCCGGGTATGCCGAAATACTTATCAACTATATCCCCCTGCAGATAAACACGCCTGCCTACATATTCCGGATGATCGGCAAGATTCAGTCCATCCCTCAGTTCCAGACAAAGTTGGACCGACATGCAAGAATTCTTATCTTTTACAGAAGATCTTGTTGCAATGGCAAAATTCGTATTCGATTTAAAAGGCTTTGAAAACGATATGCCGGCAGATGTCAGATCTCCTCCTACTATATATCCGTATACCCAAACATTTTCTTCACCTATCCTGTCCCTGGCTTTCGAAACACTCAAAGCGTTATCGGAATCAGATCCTGAAGCATCCGAACCTGAACCGCCTATTTCATAACTATCGTAAGACCATTCTCTTGTAGTATCGACGGATATACTTATACCGCTGCTGCCGGAGGATGAACCTTTGGATGGAGATGAAATGCCCATGGTAAGGATCTCCCCTGCCGTTATATCTCTGCTGAATAGAATATTATCCTTACCGCTGTCATTCAAAACAACTGAAATGACTCCCGGATTGAAAAAAGCAATCCTTCGCTCTGAATAGCCATACATCATTTTACCCTCATCCGATTTTACAAATAAGACTCCGCCGGGAAAGGAAGTAAGAAAATCAGGGGATATGTTCAATTTGAGCCCGCAATTGGTCTGCCTGCAATTCAATTTCACACTTACACTTCTACCCGGAGGAACGACAACTACCTGGGAAGCGCCATATTGCGGAGTATCGAATCCAGGTTTTGTAAATTCTTCGGACAATGCGGAAACAGTGTAATTTCCGGGATCGACAAACAAAGTTTCGGGAGACGCGCCGTAATCTCCTTTATAAATTATTTCTCCGTCGGATTTACGGATATCAAGAATGAAATCATTAGTATCCGGTATTTCTGACATGGACTTTGTCGTCCTGTAAGCATTCCCGGCAAAACTCAGGCATATCATTCCCGGACTATCTTTCCCCGAATTATCAGAAGCACATGAGATAAACGAAACCGTTGTGCAAGACAACAATAACAACCAAAAGACGATTCTCCCTGATATTTTCATATTTACATCCCTCCATAAAATTAATTAACAATGCCGCATGTTTCGGCTTCGGGACAAAAGTACTTGTCGCAAACGGAAATAATTTTAAAAAAGAGAAAAATAAGAGTATACGGGAAAGGTTTATACGAAAGTCAAAAAAACGGAGCAGGCGCATAACTGCGGCCACTCCGCGACTTAACCTAAACTTAAACTATGAAAAACTTTCAGCTAATATAGCAATTATATTCGTATCATCAGCACTTTTCAAATCTGATTTTAGCGTATTTCAAAAGAAGAAGCTTCTCTCCATACTTGTCAAAAACGACTCTAGCTTTCAAATCCGGATATGTTCCGGATATCTCCATTATTTTACCAAAACCGAACCGGTTATGTTCTATCCTTTGATCCTGTTTCAGGCTTTCCATAGGCACCGGCTCGAATTCGGAATCCGGAATTTTCGGAGGCAGCTGCCTGCCCATTATCCTTTTAGATGAAACAGGAGAAGGATTCGTTTCGTGTCTTGAGGGAACGGCTTCGGTTTTTTCGGAAAACCGGTTTTTCCGGAAATATCCGGCGTTCTTCAACGGCCAGCCATCATCTTCGGCTTCATAATCCCTGGAAGCACTCAGAGGATTCGCTATATAGCGGTTATCTATTTCCCTTATAAACCGGCTCGGAGAATTGGATTCATGCCTTCCGTTGCGCATCCTTGTCTGGGCGAAAGACAGTGTAAGAACATACTTGGCCCTTGTCAGGGCTACATAAAACAGCCGCCTTTCTTCTTCTATTTCATTTTCGGTAGCATAAACACCGCCGGAAGGAAAAAGATTTTCTTCCATTCCCGATACGTAAACATACGGGAATTCCAGCCCTTTTGCAGAATGGACAGTCATCAAAGCTATCTTGTTGTCGGAATCTTCATCATCTGTCAAATCAACATTGCTCATCAGGGATATATTTTCCAGAAACTCGTCCAACGTAACTACGGGAGGTTCATCTTCTGTCGTGGGATCGTCAGCGAGCATCTGCTCTTTGTATTCCTGCGTTCTGTCATCCCTGAAAGATGCTACGCTGTTAAGCAGTTCTTCTATATTCGCAGTTCTGGAACGGCCTTCGACGGAATCATCACTTTTGTAGAAGAGATAGAGACCGGAATCCTCTGCAAGTGAAAGGGCAAGGCTGTGTGCATCAGACGAGGAAACCTTCACAGCGGCTTTGCCGATCATTTCGCAGAAAGTATGGAGACGCCCTATCGCCGCGCTCTTCAATCCGAATCTCTCGAGATCATCCCCGCAGGCAGCTTTGAACAATGAGACATTAAGTTCCAAAGCCACATTATGCAGAGCGGCCACCGTAGTATCTCCGATTCCCCTTGCCGGCTTGTTCACGATTCTTTTAAAAGATTCGTCATCATTGACATTAACGGCGAGTTTGAAATAAGCCATCATGTCCTTGACCTCTGCCCTGTCGAAAAAGGAATTGCCGGAATAAATCAGATAAGGAAGATTCCTTTTCCTCAATGCCTCCTCCAAAGCCCGGGACTGGGAATTCGTCCTGTACAAAATTGCAAAATCCTTGTATTCGGCATGTACTTTCCCCATACGTTCTATAATAGAAGAAGCAATCAGCAGGCCCTCTTCCTGCTCCGTATATGCATTTATCAGCCTTATCTTCTCACCCTCATCTGAAACAGACATGCAGGTTTTCGGTATCCTTTCCGTATTTTTTTCTATAACCGAATTCGAAGCATTGACTATGGTTTTTGTGGAACGGTAATTACACTCCAGCCTGAATGTTTTGTTATCCGGATAATCTTTCTTGAAATTCAGTATATTTTCTATCCTGGCTCCCCTGAAAGCATAGATGGACTGGGAATCATCCCCTACCACACATATGTTCCTGTGGAACTGGCTGAGTTTTCTGAGAATCAGATACTGTGCGTAATTGGTATCCTGATACTCGTCAACAAGAATATAATCGAACCGTCCGGATATGGACATGAGAACCTCATTGTTGTCCCTCAACAATATATTCATGTTCAACAAGATATCATCGAAATCCATCACTCCCGCGGCTTTGCATCTCGAAGAATATAGTTTATATATATCCGCAATGGCCGGTTTACGCGAAGCAGTATCGTTCTGTATTACCGTAGGATTGTTTTTATAAGCCTGGGCCGTTACCAAATTGTTTTTGGCCATCGATATCCTTCCCAGGACATCCTTGGGCTTATATACCTTCTCATCTAATTTGAGGTCCTTTATGCAACTTTTCAGAAGACTTATGGAATCCCCGGTGTCGTATATCGTAAAAGATGACGGATAAGACAGACTTTCCGCATATTCACGGAGGAATCGGATAAAAACGGAATGGAAAGTTCCCATCCATATCCGCCTGGCTTTTCCGTTCCCTATCATTTTGCCTATCCTTTCTTTCATCTCGGAAGCGGCCTTTTTGGTAAAAGTCAAAGCCATTACCCTGTCCGGCTCGCAACCTCTTTCAAGTATATAGGCTATCCTGCTTATCAATACTCTTGTTTTGCCTGAACCGGCACCCGCTACAATCAAAACCGGTCCGTCCGCACAACATACGGCTTTCCGCTGCTCATCATTCAAACCATTCAATACCGTACTCATATTGTTTTCCATAATGCCGCGAAAATACGAAAAAAATGACTAAATTCGCGCCGGAATTTGAAAATACTCAAAACGGTTATTATAATGTCAAACAACATCGATTTGAAAAAAGGGTTGGATATTCCCATAAAGGGAGCCGCCGCCCTGAAAACCAGGAAGACGATCGTACCGGACGTTGTAGCCATGAAACCTTCCGATTTCAAAGGTTTCATTCCGAGACTCCTTGTCAAGGAAGGCGACAAAGTTCTGGCCGGTTCCCCTGTCCTGGCTGATAAAAAGACTCCCGGCATTCTGTTAACATCACCTGTAAGCGGCGTTGTGACGGGAATCATCAGAGGCGACAAAAGAAAATTGCTCGAAGTCCTGATAAAAACGGACGGCAAACAGGAATATGCCCGGACAGGCATTCCTAAGGCGGAAGAACTTTCCGCCGGGCAAATCAAGTCATCACTCCTTAAAAGCGGTCTTTGGCCCTCGCTTGTACAAAGGCCTTACGGGATAATCGCCAATCCTGACATAAAACCGAAGGCGATCTTCGTTTCCGCTTTCAGCACGGCTCCTCTTGCCGCAAACATGGACTATGTCCTCGGAGATGAATTCAACAACATACAAACCGGCGTGAACGTCCTGTCGAAACTTACCGACGGCGGAATCCATATGTCACTGTCCGGGAATAACAATTTGAGCACGCCGTTCCACAAAATAGAGAATGTCATCACTCACGTTTTCAACGGAAAACATCCTGCAGGCAATGTCGGAATACAAATCAGCCACATTTCCCCGATAAGAAAAGGGGAAACAGTCTGGACGGTATCGATGCTGATGCTTGCCGCTATAGGAAAATATTTCAACACAGGCAGATACGATCTGTCGAGAAAGATAGCGATAACCGGCCCGCGTGCCATCAATCCGTCATACGTGGAAAGTTTTCCGGGAATATCCATGAAAGATATCTCCGAATTTTACGATAACTCTGCAAACGACATCCGATTCATCAGCGGAGACGTCCTTTCGGGAACCAATATCGGTTCCGAAGGCTTTTCCGGATTCTTCGACAATCAGATAACTCTTATCAAGGAAGGAAACGAAACCGAATTGTTAGGATGGGCCAAACCGTTCAGGACTAAGATTTTCAGTTCTTCCCGTACATATTTTTCGTGGCTCGCTCCAAATAAGAAATACGATTTGGATACCAATCTCCACGGAGGTGGTCGTGCTTTCGTAATGTCCGATGTATACGGAAAAGTCCTTCCGATGGATTTATTTCCCGTTTATCTGATAAAGGCATGTCTTGCCGGAGATATAGACAAAATGGAAGAGTATGGAATATACGAAGTCCTTCCAGAGGATTTCGCTCTTTGTGAATACGTAGATCCGTCCAAAAATAATATCCAGGACATTATTTCCAAGGGGATTGATCTGATGCTTAAAGAAATGGCTTAAAGGTTTGAAAAGTTATGAACGAATCAAATAATATAGAAACAAAAAAGCCTGCCCTTTTTGAGAAAGGCGGCAAACTCGGATTCCTTCACTCGACTACCGATGCCTTCGAGACTTTCCTGCGCGTTCCGGCGACAGTGACTGTCAAAGGTTCGCATGTAAGGGACGGCGTCGATCTGAAACGAATAATGATTATCGTTGTACTGGCACTTGTTCCAGCCGCCCTTTTCGGCATGTGGAATGTAGGTTACCAGCACAATCTGGCTTTCGGTACCGACTGGGGATTCTGGAAGGAATTCTGGTTCGGTTTCCTTAAGGTACTTCCTTTGTATCTCGTATCCTACATTGTCGGTCTTGCAATAGAATTCGCATCTTCGCAAATCAGGAATGAAGAAGTAAACGAAGGTTATCTGGTAACGGGAATGCTTATCCCTTTAATAGTCCCGGTGGATGTTCCTTTATGGATGCTGGCTGTCGCTGTAGCATTTGCCGTCATTTTCGGCAAAGAAGTCTTCGGGGGAACCGGAATGAACATCTGGAATCCGGCCCTTTTGACAAGAGCAGTCCTGTTTTTCTCATATCCGAGCAAGATGTCAGGCTCCGCCATATGGCTGGCTATGAAAAGCGGTGAGAAAATGATTGACGGGGCAACAGGAGCCACACCTCTGACTTTCGCATCTGAAGGACTTGACGCAATGAATCACGCCGGCGTACAGTATGGAATGTCTTTTTGGAACATGTTCTCGGGAACTATTCCGGGCTCGGTAGGTGAGACTTCCGTGATAGCTATCCTCATAGGTGCGGTAATCCTCATCTGGACGGGAGTGGCCAGCTGGAAAGTAATGTGTTCTTCCGTAATAGGAGCTTTGTTCGTCGGATGGCTGGGTGATATTTTCGGGGTTACGGATATTCCGGCATATTATCAGCTCGTCATGGGCGGTTTCGCATTCGGTACCGTATTCATGGCTACCGATCCTGTAACTTCGGCGCAAACCGAATGGGGCAAATGGATTTACGGCTTTTTCATCGGGGCCTTGTGTATAGTAGTAAGGCTTTTCAATCCGGGATATGCCGAAGGAATGATGCTCTCGATACTTCTTATGAACACGTTCGCACCTCTTATCGACTATCTTGTGATATCAGGGTCCATTTCCAGAAGGGCAAAGAAAGTTAAAGTCGCTTAAAATATAAAAGTATGAATACAAACGGTAATACATATACAATTATATATTCGACTATTGTAGTCGTCTTGGTTGCGGCGATTCTTGCTTTCGCGGCGATGGCGCTTAAACCGAAACAGGAAGCTAATGTCAAGGCTGAAGCGATCCGCGAAATGCTGACCGCGACCAAAGGTTACGAAATGGAGAGCCTCGGAAAAATGGGAAACGACGATATCCTTGCCGAATATTCCAATAACATAAAAAAGGCTTTGGTTGTAAATGCTGAAGGACAGGTAATAGATTCTTTAAGTATTTCAAAGCATGAGATCTACACCGAAAGCGATCTGAAAGAACAGAACAATTTGATCAAGAGCGGCAAGACATCCTCGCTCAGACTTCCCGTATTTATTTTCAATAAAGGCGGAAAGGAAGTTACTGTCATTCCATGCTACGGTGCCGGTCTTTGGGGACCTATATGGGGCTATCTTGCGTTCGACGATGATTTCAAGACATTCGCCGGAGCTTATTTCGATCATGAAAGCGAGACTCCGGGACTAGGGGCGAAAATCAAAGACGACCCTGATTTCAGAGCCCAGTTCGAAGGAAAATCTGCGGATTTCGGCGTAACTAAAATCTTCAGCATTGTAAAGGGAGGCGCTCCCAAAGATCAGGAAAATGCAATCGACGCCATAACAGGCGCGACGATGACTTCCAGGGGACTTGATGCGGCAATCAACAAATGGCTGGCCGCTTACAAGCCATATTTCATCAAAGCGCAGGAAAATGCACGGGCTTTGGCACAAGTTGCCGATACTCTTGATTCCTGCAATTCAGATAATACGATTATCGCTGCGGCCTCTGCAGCTTCAGCCAAATAATTTGGAGAAGATAATATGAATGCTAAATTAAAAGAAACGATACTGACCCCTCTTTCAATGGGGAATCCGATAACGGTCCTCGTTCTTGGCATCTGTTCAGCCCTGGCGGTCACGGTACAGCTGAAAGGGGCCATGGTAATGGGCCTTTCGGTGATGGTAGTAACAGGAATGTCGAGTTTCGTGGTTTCCATGATGAGGAAAACAATACCGAACAGAGTCAGAATAATAATACAACTCGTGGTTGTTTCCCTTATGGTAATACTTGTGGACCAACTGCTTAAAGCTTATTCATACGGAATAGAAAAACAACTTTCCGTATACGTAGGCCTTATAATTACAAACTGTATAGTTATGGGCAGGATCGAAGCTTTCGGACTTGCAAACAAACCGGTGCTTTCTTTACTGGACGGTATTTCCAACGGGGCGGGTTACGCCATCATTCTGATAGTCGTAGCCTTTTTCCGCGAACTTCTGGGATCAGGAACTTTATTCGGAATCCAGATAATACCGCAGGCTTTTTATAATGCCGGATATATGAACAACGGTCTTGTGATTCTTCCTCCTATGGCTCTTATTCTGCTGGGATGCATTGTATGGGTACAAAGAAGCATACAAAAAGAATTACAGGAAAAATAACATCAAACTCGAATCAATATTATGGAATATATAAGCTTATTTGTCAAGTCGATTTTCGTTGACAATATGATATTCGCCTACTTTCTGGGCATGTGCTCTTATCTGGCGGTATCAAAAAATGTTAAGACAGCTTCGGGGTTGGGTGTAGCCGTTATCTTCGTACTTCTGGTAACTCTGCCTGTAAACTATCTCCTTAACGAATTCGTACTGAGTCCGGGAGCCTTGAAATGGCTGGGGCCTCAATTTGCAAACGTAGACTTGAGTTTTCTCAGTTTCATTATTTTCATAGCCGTGATAGCTGCGATCACTCAGATAGTTGAAATGGTGGTAGAGAAATTCTCGCCTTCACTGTATTCGGCATTGGGAATCTACTTGCCACTTATTGCAGTGAACTGCGCAATTCTCGGAGGTTCGCTCTTCATGCAGCAAAAAGATTTTTCGAACTTGGGGGAAGCTACAGTTTATGCCCTGGGTTCAGGAGTCGGCTGGTTTCTGGCTATTGTAACATTGGCAGCGATCAGAGAAAAAATGTCATACTCGAATGTTCCCGCTCCTCTTAAAGGTCTTGGAATAACTTTCATTACCGTAGGTCTTATGGGCATGGCTTTCATGACATTTATGGGCATTTCACTATAATCAGGGAGACACACGGAAATGAATTCTATAAATACAACAATTATTTTATCGGTAGTGACGATTGTGATCGTCACTCTGATCTTGGTAGCTCTGCTCCTTTGGATAAAAAACAGACTTTCACCCAAAGGATCGGTAACGATAAATATCAATGACGGAAACAAAATCCTAAAAGCGGCGCCGGGAATGTCTCTTATGAGCACTCTTGCTGCGAATGATATCTTCCTTCCGTCAGCCTGCGGCGGAAAAGCGAACTGCGGACAATGCAAAGTCAGGGTTTTTGAAGGGGGAGGAGCAATCCTTCCTACAGAAACCGGATATTTCAACAGAAAGCAAATCAAAGATAACTTCAGGCTGGGATGTCAGGTAAAAGTAAAGGAAAATCTCAAAATAGCTGTTCCGGATTCGATACTCAGTGTAAAGAAACTTGAATGTGAAGTGATCTCGAACCACAATGTGGCGACTTTCATCAAGGAATTCACGGTAAGACTGCCGGAAAACGAACATCTGGATTTCAAATCGGGGGAATACATACAAATAGATATTCCCGAATGTTCAGTTGATTTCAACGATATAGATGTAGATCCAGAATACAAGCCTGATTGGGAAAGATATAATTTCTTCAAATTGAAAATGGTAAATCCTGAGGCTACTATGCGTGCATATTCCATGGCCTCATATCCGGCTGAAGGAAATATTATAAAACTGAATGTACGTATAGCAACTCCTCCTTTTGACAGGACGGCGCCAAGAGGCAGCAATAAACTGCTTCCTGTGAATCCGGGAATTGCATCTTCTTACGTATTTTCCCGTCATATTGGAGACAAGGTAATGATTTCAGGACCATTCGGCGAATTCCTTCTTCCAAAGGATGACCCTGATTCTCAAGAATACATATTCGTAGGAGGAGGTGCGGGAATGGCACCTTTGAGAAGCCATATCATGCATCTTTTCAAGACATTGAAAACAAAGAAGACAGTCAACTTCTTCTATGGCGCCAGAAGCCTGAAAGAAGCTTTCTATCTTGAAGATTATTCCGAAATAGAGAACGAATTCCCTAATTTCCACTTCCATCTGGCTCTAGACCGTCCGGATCCTGCAGCCGATGCGGCCGGAGTCAAATATGTAGCCGGATTCGTACACAATGTAATGTTTGAAACTTATCTGAAGAATCACGATAATCCCGAAGATATCAAATACTTTATGTGCGGTCCCCCTATGATGGTCAAATCGGTAAACGACCTGCTGGATTCTCTGGGGGTACCGGAAGAAAGCATCCTTTACGATAACTTCGGAGGATAACGGATAACTTACCGTATAAGAAAATGCCGGAGGTGAAAAATATTCACCTCCGGCATTTTTTCCATATGTATTCGTGTAACTGAATCAATTTTCCGCAATTCCTTTCAAAAGGATTTTCCTGACATTATCCGAAACCCGCTTGCCGGCATCCGTAGCATTTTCAAGAGCTTCGGCTATATTTTTGTATTTTATCATTTCCTTCATGTCCAGATCGGCTTCGAAGATATAACCTATATAATCTTCATAAGCATCATCGGCGGCATGTTCAAGTTCCTTGACCCTGTCGCATTGCAAAGCAATTGAAGTATATTCCTTTCTTATATTGCTCAATTTCGGAAGAAGAGCCATCAGGACATCGGCCTCGGATTTCACCATATTAGCCAATTCAAGTAATTGGGCATCTATCCTGCGGGGTTTATAGATCAATATGGATTTGGAGGCATCCTTTATGACATCCAGACAATCATCCATTGACATTGCCAATGTCTGGAGATCAATACGGCTTACAGAAGTAAAAATCTTCCCGGAAAGGAATTCATAAAATTCAGTCAAAAGAGCATCACCCTGAATCTCGCATAATTTGACTTCCTTTTCCAATCTACGCCACTCGCTTTCATCCCGCGTCTTCAACATCTCCACCAAAGCAGCGGAAGTCTGGCATACAAAACCGGCTTGCTGGGAAAAAATAGGAATGAAATCTTTATTTCCGGAATAAAAAAAGCCTCTGACGGTTTTAATTAAATTCATATTCTTTTTTTCTTATGATTCAAATTTATAATGTTTTTTGCTGTTTTCAACGCAATTATGAAAAAAACGTAAAATTATCGATTATGTTTTTTATAACTGTGCGCAATATCAGATATGCCCTTTTACATTTGCCGTTGAAATTAACGCGGCTTGAAATACCGCAAAACAAATAAAATTAAAATGGACATGAAAGGTCGGAATATTCTATCATTGCCACCGGTAAAAAGCGGCAATTCCAATCGCGGCGATATTCTAGCCGCAGCCTTGCTTTCATTAGTTATCGTTCCGGCCTTTTTTATGTTATTTTCATGTTCACAGAATGAATTTACGGAAGATGAAGACGAATCCGGAAACCGGCCGGTTACAAAAATCGATATCTGCAAGCCGGAAAACACAGATATAGATAACCTCGACATATTTATCTTTAATGATGACAGCCTTATGCGGCTGGATTCTTACCAAAGAATAAATAATCCGGTAAACAGCTATGTGGAAGCGGCATCAAGACACGGTCGGAAAATAATCTTTGTCGTTGCCAATTTTAATGATAAAAATAATTGGAAGGATATTAGCTCATACGAATCCATGAAATCAAGATTATCGGAACTAAGCGAAGAGAATCCTTGCAAACCCGTCATGAGCGGGGAAATACACATGGAAACGGAGAAAGACAAAAGCTGTTCCATTAATCTCGAACCGCTGATGGCCCAGATCCATCTGAATTCACTATGCTGCGACTTCCATAACAAACCTTATAAAGGGAAAAAACTTGAGAATATAAAAATATATCTGACAAATGTAAACTTTGTGTGCGGACTGCTCCGGGAAAAGAATTATAGACCGACGGTGATGGTTAATTGCGGAGGGCTTGAAGAAAAGGCGGTCTCAAGAATGGCTTTCCCGGAGCTTTTATTAAAAGAAATGAAAAAGGATGTCGGAGAAAACGTAGTATTTCCTGAAGGGGATTTTTATTGCTATCCCAATAATTCGGATGAAGAGACGATAGGATCTCCACATACAAGACTGGTAATAGAGGGGGAAATTGAAGGCCGTAAGTACTATTATCCGATTGATATAAATGAAACCGGATTCGGATATGCTTCCGGAAAGAAAGGCCTTGACAGGAATACGAGATATTCACTTGACGTAACCATCACAAGAACAGGAACGGATGACCCCGACTCACCCGCCGAAACCGGAATCGTCGGAATCGAATGTTCGGCCGTACCATGGAACGAAAAAGAAGAATCCGTAATCTCGTTCAATCTGGACACGGGCGATTACAATACCAAATCGGAAGATCCCGACGAAAATGTAATATCCGACGTCAACCTTTTCGTTTTCAACATAAGCGGAGAACTGGACAGCCGGAAATATTTCAAAGAATCGGAGTTGTCCTCAACAGGAAAAGGGGCTTCATGCAAATTCACAGTGTTGAAAAATAAAAGCTATTCATTTTACGTCTGCGCCAATACAGGATATGAAATAAGAAACATCAAGACCAAAGAAGACCTTCTGTCATACAGATATCACATGGCTTATCCTGATGAGTACGAAAAAGGGATACCGATGAGCGGAAGTGCGGAAAATATTACGTTAGGGGACAAAAAAGATATTGATATACCTGTCAAAAGAGCAATGTCCAAAATATCATTAAGTATCGACAGAACAGCCTTGGACAAGGGTATAGAATTCTATGTAAGCAGCGTCAAAATAGGAGGCTGCCCAAATTCCGCACTTCTTTTCAATCCCAGCAAAGCTGAAAATGAGAGAGACGTTTTCTATAACGGATTTGTCAAAAAAGGATACCAGACTGATGCACTGAATACCGATATCTTGCCGGGACACAGCCATGAAGTAAATTTGTATATGCTGGAAAATATGCAGGGGAACCCGCTTGATTCCGTAAATTCGCAAAATGAAAAATATTTTCCGGATGGGGATCCTAGAGCCGGAATATGCTCTTTCATAGAAATAAAAAGCAAATATTACTCTGATTCATGTTACACCAAACCGGGCGGATACTTGATTTACCGATTCTATATGGGAAAAGACAAAAACAATTTCGACATAGAACGCAATTGCCATTACCATTTCATAATAAAACCGGAAGGAAACGGACTTGAAGGCACAGGATGGCGAGTTGTAAAAACAGATATATTATGCAAAGCTTAAGCTCAATTGTCGAAGATAAGATGCATGATAGTATCGGTGGCACCTTTGTTCCCGGCACAATAATCCAGGGCCATATGGCTTACGGTTGCAAGATATTCGGGGTTCTTGACAAGTTTCTCATACCAAGCATTCAGTTCCCCTCCGGTTTTAACCGATATCCCCGCTCCTAGATTCTTAAGATCCACAAAATGAAGGTCCTTTTCATACTGGGGTCCCATGGCTACAGGCAAGCCGTAAACAGCAGGTTCTATTACGCTATGAGGCATATTAATAAATGCACCTCCTACAAAAGAAGCAAAACCGTATCTGTATAATTTAGAAAGCATTCCTACCTTATCTATTATCAAGACCTGAGCTTTTTCCAGCTTGTCTTTTGCCGCATTATAAGCTTCTGTTTGAACGCCGCCGGAGAATGCCGCCTCCATTTCGGAATAAATCACAGTATTCCCTTTTATATTATCGCATATATGTTTTACCGGTGCTGCTTCGATTTCATGAGGGATGAAAAGGAACTTGTCGGAAAGATGTCTGTTGGCTACATATATTACCAGATCATCATCGCCTCCGGCACAAGTGCTTCCGGCAATGAACGCTTTTCTTCCTCCTGTCCATACATCTACAATATCATCATGCCATTCTTCGGAAGCAATATCAAGTACTCGGTCAAATCTGGCATCCCCGACATGGGTAACGGTCGGAGCCCCTACACATTTGAGAATTTCCATGGTCTGTTCATCCTTGACGAAAATATTTTTGTATGAAGTTCTGAATATCTTGCGATATGGAGCCCCATACCATTTCAGATAAGGGGAATCCGGAAGTATGCGTACTGACATGACATAGGTGTCGATATTATGTGACCGTAGCTGCTTCAAGTAGTTACTCCAATATTCCCCTATTGTGAAAATGGCTTTTGCAGGCCTTACCGTTTCTATGAACATTCTGGTATCGTGAGCTGTATCCATCGGAAGATAAAAAACCCAATCTACTGATTTGTAAGTTTTTCTGGCTTCATAACCAGACGGGGAAAAGAAAGTCAGCAATATCTTGCTTTCCGGGAATTTCTTTCTCGTTGCATCTACAATCGGACGGGCTTCTTCAAAATCGCCGTAAGATGCGGTATGGAACCAGATAATATTGTCATATCCTTTAACGGCTTCCGCGATCCGTGGCAACAGATTCTTTCTGCCTTTTACGAAAAGCCTCACTTTCTCATTCCATAATCCAACTATCCTGAGAAAGAAAAAAACGATACGGATTGTCAGTGAATACATATTGTAGTTATTTTAAATATTGCGCAGTTATGCTTTTACCTTCGGAAATCAATTTTTCCGGAGTCCCTTCAAAGACTATTTCGCCTCCATTATCTCCAGCATCCGGTCCCAGATCCAGAACCCAGTCCGCGGATTTTATTACATCCGGATTATGTTCCACCACGACTATGGTATGCCCTTTGGACAGAAGGAAATCGAAGGATTTTAGTAACTTCTCAACATCAAAGAAATGCAGACCTGTCGTCGGTTCATCGAATATAAACATGATATGCCCCTTGCCTGATTTGGTTTTAGCAATATTCGCGGAAAGAAAATAAGCAAGTTTTATCCTCTGGCTCTCTCCTCCGCTCAATGTGCTGCTGCTCTGCCCGAGCTTTATATATGAAAGACCGACATCGACCAAAGGCTGAAGTTTTGCAGCTATTGATAAAGAGATTTCATCCGAAGACGATGAAAAGAAATCCATGGCTTCGCTTACACTCATATTCAATATATCATCTATGTTTTTCTCTTTATACCTGACTTCCAGTATATCCGGTTTGAATCGTTTACCGCCGCAAGCCTCGCAAACCATTGTAACATCAGCCATAAACTGCATGCCTATCTTGACGAATCCTTCCCCCTGGCACTCGGGACAACGGCCGCCATCCTGATTGAAAGAGAAAAATGAAGGGGTATATCCATTCGCTTTGGCATAAGGCTGTTCTGATAACAATTTCCTTATGTCGTCATATATCTTCAAATATGTGACGGCATTTGATCTTGAACTTTTACCTATCGGATTTTGATCCACATATTCCACCCTGTCTATACGGTCCAGATTGCCGGACAGATTCCGGAAAGTTCCCGGCATATCCCCCGTTTCATTGATCTTTCGGTACAAAGCCGGATAAAGGATGTCGCCTACCAATGATGATTTTCCGCTGCCGCTTACTCCCGTGACAGCCGTAAGTACTCCCAACGGGAATCTGGCATCTATATTCTTCAGATTATGCTCCATCGCACCTTCGACTACGATAGAATAAGTCCAGTTCCTTTTTCTCCGTTCATACCTGGATCTCAATCCGGTAAGATACTGAAGCGTCATTGAACGTTTTGTCACGGAATCGGATACCTTGTCCCCTATTCTCCCCTGGAAAACTATTTCACCGCCGTTGACACCTGCCATGGGCCCCATATCTATCAGCAAATCGGCAGCCCTCATTATTTCCTCGTCATGTTCTACTACAACAACGGTATTTCCAATATCCCGGAGTTGTTTAAGGACCGATATCAATCTTTCGGTATCCCTGGGATGAAGCCCTATGCTGGGTTCATCAAGAATATACATGGAACCGACAAGCGAACTTCCCAAAGCCTTGACCAGGTTGATCCTCTGACTTTCACCGCCGGAAAGAGTATTGCATGTCCTGTCAAGAGTGAGATATGAAAGTCCGACTTTCTCAATACATTCCAGTCTGGATTCGATTTCCTCGACAGCCTTTCCTACTACTGTCGATTCATAGTCCGAAAGCGTGAGATTTCTGAAAAAATCCAGGGCTTCCCCTGCATTCAGGGTAAGTATCTGATGAATATTCTTACCGCCAACCTTGACATACAAAGCCTCCTTTCTCAAACGGCTCCCCCTGCAGGCGGGACAGACCGTACGACCGGAGAACCGGCTCAGCATATATTTGAACTGTATCTTGTATCTGTTGGATTCAACCCATTTGAAAAACTCGTCCAGGCCAACTATCGTATCTTCTTCGGTCTTTCCTTTCCTTCCTTTCCAGATTACATCTTTCTCCGCTTCAGACAACTTGCAATAAGGTTCGAAAATCCGCAAATCATAAGTCTTTGCATTCCTTATAAGATTATCCTTGAACCAGCCCATCTTCTCCCCTCTCCAGCAGGCGATCGCACCGTCGTATATGCTTTTGGTCTTGTCCGGGACAACCATATCCTCGCTCACACCTATGATTTTCCCCAGACCGCCGCAGACCGGACAAGCACCCAGAGGACTGTTGAAACTGAAAAGATATTCATCGGGCTCACGGAAAACGATCCCATCCAATTCGAAACGGTTGATAAATTTCCTGGACTCGCTTTCGCTGCGTATGTATAATGTACCCGAACCTTCTGAAAATGCCGAAGATATGGAATCCATCAGTCTGGTCTGAAGATCTTTCCAATCGATCTGAGGCATTGCCGTTCCGTCTTCCAAATAAGGAAGATGATCCCTGAATAGCGGGAGTTTTACCCTGTCGACCAAAAGATAAAGATTATCGGGATAATCCCCTTTGTCTGCAGCCTTCATGATTTCTTCTATCCTGATCACCTTATCCGAATCCGAAAATAATCGTGAATAACCTTCTTCTTTCAGTTTCAGCATCAACTCCACTTTGTCGTCACGATTATTCCAGTCCAGATCCGCAAGGATGTATACAGTCCGCGAATCGTTTTCCGTAATATATGACATAACATCGTTGATGCTGTTGCATTTGACTTCATTTCCGCTTACAGGAGAGAAAGTACGTCCTATCCGGGCGAATATTATCCTCAGATAATCATATATCTCGGTAGTAGTAGCAACTGTGGATCTTGGATTACGGACATTAACTTTCTGTTCTATAGCTATTGCAGGCGGTATACCTTCGATAAGTTCCACATCAGGTTTAGCCATCCTTCCGAGAAACTGCCTGGCATAAGAAGAGAGGCTCTCGGCAAATCTGCGCTGTCCCTCGGAAAAAAGAGTATCGAAAGCCAGGGAAGACTTGCCGGACCCGGAAATACCGGTAATAACGATGAATTTATTCCTCGGTATCTTAAGGGTAAGGTTCTTGAGATTATTGACTTTCGCTCCTTTTATGAAAATGTTCCCGTCTTCCGGCATGTGTCGATATAAATTTTGCAAATATACCCATTTTTTTCGGGCAATGAACAATAATTAGAAACACCTCTCTTATCAAAAGGCTCTTGATAAGGACATCCGGAAGAACAAAATCTGATAACAAGGCAATTGCAGCCGGACGGCAAGGTAGCGAAGACAATAAAGCGACAAAATGACAATCCAACAAGACAAAATGTCTATATATACTGACAAATATTCATCTTTAATAACATTTTTACGCCTTTACGGATTTGGTATGCAAGTTGTCATAAGTTTAAATGTCTTGCAAAAAAACAAGACGGATAAATATAAAAATGACAATTTAAATTATAGGAGATTTTAACTATGGTACCTTCAAGAAGACTAATCAACCAGAATTGGCTGCCAACCTTTTTCAATGATTTCTTTGACAATGACTGGATGGAGAAAACAAATGCTACCGCTCCTGCAATCAATGTAATGGAAGACAATGAGAATTACGATCTCGAACTTGCAGCTCCGGGACTGACCAAAGATGATTTCAAGGTAAACCTCGATGACAACGGAGACCTCGTAATAGATATGGAAAAGAAAGAAGAGGAAAACGAAAAGAAACACGGACATTATCTCCGCAGGGAATTCGCTTATTCCAAATTCCAACAGACGATGCTTCTGCCGGATGACGCACAAAAAGATAAAATCAACGCCCGGGTTGAGAACGGGGTATTGAAAGTCAATATTCCCAAATTGCAAAAAACAGCAAACAATGACATCAAGAAAGTCATTGAAGTCAAATGATTACGGTCAGTATATAGGAGACGGGGACGCCGGAATATTCCGGTGTCCCCGTTTTTTTTATGTAAAAAACTTGCAAGTGAACATAATTTGGCATATATTTGCAACCGCTTTTCCAGAAAGCAAAACAGAGAAACATAAGACTGGTGCGGTAGTTCAGCTGGTTAGAATGCGGGCCTGTCACGCCCGAGGTCGAGGGTCCGATCCCCTTCCGCACCGCTTAAAAAAGCCTTCCACAATGTGGAAGGCTTTTTTCGTTCATAATTGTTCTTTCACAGACAGGCGGTTTTGGAAAAATTTCGTACTTTTGCACCGCAAAATTGTAGGCAACCAAAGATTCATGACATTTCGGTGACTGAAGATTTAAGCAGCTTGGCAGAGCTGGACAACTCCAAAGTAACCCTAATAAAAATCATTATGAATCACAAAACTTCCCGCAGGCTCACCTACACAATCCTTTCCATTTCCCTTTTGACTGTTATGGCAGGTGCCGCTATGGCCCCGGCACTTGGGGTCATCAGAGAACATTTCTCCGGACAGAGCCGCCTTGCCGTCCAGCTTATCGTAAGTCTCCCGGCTCTTTTCATCATTCTCACCAATCTGATGTTTTCCCCGCTTTGCCGTATAATGAAAACCAAAACGCTTGCCGTCACAGGACTGTGTATGTATGTCATGGCCGGATCAGGGGCGTTTTTCATAGACGACATGCATATTTTGCTGGTATCCAGAGCATTACTGGGCATTAGCGTAGGAATGGTCATGCCCCTTAGTACAGGACTGCTGGCATACTATTTTCCACCTGAGGAACAGGCACGCATGATGGGACTATCCGCTGCAATGAATCAGATGGGAGGAGTTGTGGCTACATTCCTAAGCGGAGTTCTTGCCGGAATCAGCTGGAATTGTTCATTCCTTGTATATCTTCTGGGCCTTATAGCTCTGGCCCTTGTCATTGCATTCCTTCCTAATGAGAGACTCGACACAGGGGAAAAAGCATTGGAAGAAGCTCCTGATTATTATGAAAGCGAATCCGGAATTACCAAAGCCAGAAAGAAACCGGGAAGGCCTTTTGCTTCAATACTGCGTTTCGCACCTTCTGTCATTGGAATGTTTCTTGTGATGTGCCTGTTCTTCATCTATCCTACAAACTTCGCCATCACATCCCTTGCCAATCCATCTCTTGGAAGCAATACCATTACGCTTATTATGGTGGGTCTGGATATCGTAGGTTTTATCATAGGGCTGTCCTTCGGAAAGATAATAAGCAATCTCCGTAAACAGATGAAGTATATTGCGCCTTTGGGATTCCTGGCAGGATATGTTTTTTTATCATTCGGAACGGCACTTCCCTTGCTTATCTCAGGGTCAGTATTCATAGGTATAGCCAATGGGGTCGGCGTACCGTACCTCAATACGATTGCTTCTGTCAAAGGCGGAAAAAATGCCGCCACGACAGTAATGCCGATAATATCAGCCTCGCTTTATCTCGGACAGTTTCTTTCCCCTCTCATAGTAAATCCCTGCAGCATGATAGCAGGCGGCATGACGGCTCCATACAAAGCCGGAGTCATCCTCTCTGTCATATTTTTAATCCAGACATTCTGCTCGAGAAAATACCAGACTCTTCCACCGGCAAGGAAGAATAGCGAAAACGTTATTTTCTGAGACGGGCCCAGGGGATGATGCCGGAAGGAGGCATTTTCTTGTCCAGAAGCTCCTTCATTTTGTCCATATAAGGAGCTACATGGTCATAATACTTATAATAGCCGGCACATAGGGCATTAAGTCCTGTTTCCCCGGCTTCAGTCTTGTTGAACCGGTGCTTCGGACATTCCCCGTTGCAAGCGAAAAGATATTTGCATTTGAAGCATTTCAAAGGCAGGGTATTCCTTTTGTCGATCCCGAACTTTGTCTGTGCGGGACTTGTCATCATTGTCCTGATGTTATCTACGGCAATGTTTCCCAGCTTATATTCAGGATAAACGAAATGGTCGCAAGAATACAGATCTCCGTTATGCTCGATCACGGCATTGCCTCCGCAAGTCTGTGCATATACGCAGGTCCCAGGCTGCGCACCGCACCAATTGGCAAGGGCCGAATCGAATTGGTTGACAAAATATTCCCCGACATCATTCCTTACCCAATAATCGAAAATATCGCAAAGGAACGTACCGAAAGCGACATCCCCAACAGACCAGTTCGCCAGGACAGCCCTTTCTTCCGAAGGATCCACTATATGGGGTCTTGCTTTTTTCATCGGCTTTCCGGTCTTGTCCAAAGGAAATTTCACATGCTCCACCACAGGCATGAATTGCATGAAACGGCTGCCGAGCGACTTGAGAAACTTATAAACTTCCAGACCGCGGCCTTCGGACGCTTTGTTGACGGTGGACATAGTATTGAACTGCACACCGGCCCTGAAAAGCATATCCAACCCACGGAGGACTCTATCGAAAGTCGGGCCCCCGCCTTTGTCCTTTCGGTATTTATTATGTATATCTTCCGGTCCGTCAATGGAAATTCCAACCAGGAAATCATTGGCGGCAAAGAAATCGGCCCATTCACGGGTAATCAAAGTCCCGTTCGTCTGGATAGTATTATGTATGGTTTTGCCTTTGGCATATTTCCGTTCCAGAATCAACGCCTTTTTGTAAAAATCCAGTCCGAGAACCAAAGGCTCCCCCCCGTGCCAATTGAACTGGACTTCCGGAACATCATTGGCATTGATATATTCGCGGACCACGGTCTCGAGCATATCCAATGTCATGCGAGGTTCCCGTCCTCCGTAAATATCCGATTTGTCCAGATAATAACAATAATGGCAATCAAGATTGCACAAAGATCCTGCGGGCTTGAGCATGATATTGAAAGACACAGGCCCGCCGATCCTTATAGCATCCGATAATGTAATGGTATTCCTGAAATCGGAAGACATCTCAGGAAACTATTTTTCCAATCTTTTCTCGATGGCGGCAGTCTGCTCTTCATAACCTGGTTTATGCAAAAGAGCGAACATGTTTTTCTTGTAAGCCTCCACACCCGGCTGGTTGAAAGGATTGACGCCAAGGATATATGCACTTATGCCGCAGGCGAATTCGAAGAAATAAAGAAGTCCGCCGACATTGAAAGCATCTATTTTTTCTATGGTCACTTCCAATTGGGGTACTCCTCCGTCTATATGGGCAAGTTTGGTTCCCAGTTCGGCCATGGCATTGCAGTGTTCAACATTTTGGCCGGCAAGATAATTAAGCTGATCGAGATTCCCTTCATCGCTGCCGATGACAACGCTGCGGTTGCTCTTGAGTATATTTATCACCGTTTCGAACATGACACGGCTTCCGTCCTGTATGAACTGTCCCATGGAATGAAGATCCGTGGTAAAATTGACTGAAGCAGGGAAGAGACCTTTCTTGTCCTTGCCTTCCGATTCGCCGAAAAGTTGTTTCCACCATTCGCCGAAATACTGGAATTTAGGATTATAAGAAACCAGAACTTCGATCTTTTTCCCATATGTCGAATAAAGAAGATTACGCATTGCTGCATATCTCACTGCAGGATTCTCCTCACTCCTAAGGGCAAGCGATTTTTCCATTTCAGCTGCCCCGGAAAGTATTTCACGGATGTCGAAACCGGCAAGTACTATAGGAAGGATCCCGACCGGAGTAAGAACCGAGAAACGGCCTCCTACATTATCAGGAACCACGAAAGTCTTGTAGCCTTCCTGTGAAGACAGAGTCTTGAGAGCACCTTTATGCGCATCCGTTATGGCAACGATCCTTGCGGAAGCTTCACTGCGGCCATAAGCCTCTTCCAACTGGCATTTCAGGATTCTGAAAGCGACAGCAGGTTCGGTAGTCGTACCGGACTTGGATATTACAACAAGAGCAGCATTCCTTTCCCCTACAAGCTCCGCAAGTTCACCCAGATATTCCTCGGACAGATTATTGCCGGCGAAAACCACCTCGGGAAATTTCTTCTCTCCCGAAAGCTGTTTGGAAAAATTGTGGGAAAGAGCTTCGATCACGCACCTGGCCCCCAGATAAGAACCGCCTATGCCTATTACGACAACAAGATTCACTCCTTTCGAAATCCAATTGTCACGTACGGCTTCGCATTCGCGGATCAAAGAATCGGGGGTTTCGGAAGGAAGATGTTTCCATCCAAGAAAATCGTTTCCCTCACCTTTTCCTGATTCGAGAGTATCGAAAGCAGCCAGAGCCTTTTTAAGGTATTCGGCATATTCTGCATCTTTGACAAAGGAAGTGCAGCCACCCAGATCTAACTTTACCATATTATTTTAAAATTTGATTTTCACTTTACAAATTTATCTTTTTTATCCGGAAAGTCCACGGAAATAAATATATTTGTATATATACAGTCTGTAAATAATCCAAACGAAAATACAAATGGCGTTAAAAATGAATTTTATCAGAAAAATCGCAGTTATCTCAACCGCGACATTAATGGCGTTATCCGGACCGGCTTTGTCCGCACAGAACGGCACGGCATCCGGAAATTCAGAGAATAAAATCGCAATCGCCTCACACAGGGGCTTTTGGAATTGCGATGCGGCACAGCATGCTCAGAATACAATAGCTTCCCTGCGACTTGCACAGGAAAATAAATTCTGGGGAAGCGAATTCGATGTCCATCTGACAAGCGATGATGTAATAATCGTTAACCATGACGATGACATCCAGGGGACACCTATTTGGACCAACACTTATGCAGTACTGCACGAAAAAACATTGAAAAACGGAGAGCATCCTTCCACGCTGGACGAATATCTCACACAGGCTGAAAAATCGGCAACGACAGTTCTCGTACTTGAAATAAAAATCCAGAAAAATACCGAAAGGGAAAATCTCCTTACTGACAAATGTCTTCAGGCACTGAAAGATCACAACATGTACGACCCGTCAAGAGTCATTTTCATTTCCTTCAGTTTGAATGCCTGCAGGCGGGTGGCAGAAAAAGCTCCCGGATTCTCCGTCCAATATCTCAGGGGAGACAAGACGCCGGAAGAGCTTCACAATTACGGTATAACAGGAATCGATTATGAGCTTCACACTCTTCTGAAGCATCCTGAATATGTATCGCAGGCCCATTCTCTGGGAATGGCCGTAAATTCATGGACCGTCAACAAAGCATCCGACATCCGGAAGATGATAGATCTGAATGTGGACTGCATTACCACGAACGAACCGCTTCTGGTCCGCAGTATGCTGGGCAACCGGGAAAAAAGGATTCCGGAAACTGATACCGGAAATCCCAAAGCCAATTCCAAAGCCGAGGTAACGATGGGAAATGCCAGATTTACAGTACTGACATCCCGTCTTGTACGTATGGAATGGGCTGCCGACGGTAAATTCGAAGACAGGGCGACACTGGGAGTAGTAAACAGGAACCTTCCCGTACCGAAATTCACTGTTTCCAGATTCGGAAAGCACCTTACCATCAAGACAGGCAAGATCACTTTGAAATACAATGACAATGGTACAGGAAAATTCGATGCCGGAAATCTGAGCATTACTTTCAACATGCCCGATAAAAACAGCAGGAAAGGATTGAAAAAAGTCACCTGGCATCCCGGAGCGGACGCTTCAGGCAATCTTCTCGGAACCACAAGAACACTTGACAGATGCGATGGAGAACACACTGTCGATCCCTTCGATCCGGGCGTGGCTTCGAAAGACGGATGGGCCGTCATAGACGAAAGCACCAGACAGGTTTTCGTTCCCGTGAAAACCGATTGGAAAAATTGGGTCGCAGACAGGAACAACGTGGACAGGCAGGATTTGTATATGTTCGCATACGGACATGATTACAAAGATGCTATTTCAGATTTCACTAAAATAAGCGGCAAGATTCCCCTTCCGCCGAAATTCGCTCTGGGCTATTGGTGGTGCCGTTATTGGCAATATTCCGATTTCGAATTCATCAATCTTGCAAAGGAAATCAGATCCATGAGCATCCCTATCGATGTCATGGTATTGGATATGGACTGGCATGAGACATGGTCATGCTTCACCAGTCACAGGAAAAAGGATTCGGCAGGACAAAGGGAAGGATGGACCGGATACACATGGAACAAATCGCTGTTCCCGGATCCTGCGAACTGCCTCAAGGATTTGCACAATCTGGGTCTGAAAACGACTTTGAACCTCCATCCGGCATCGGGAATCCAGCCTTATGAAGAGCCTTACGAAAGATTTGTAAAAGACTATCTGTCCAGAACGAACGATTATGACGGGCCTAAGAATTATATCGATAAAAACGGAAACAAAGTATATGTCCCTTTCAGAATCGACGATGAAAACTGGGCCGACGCTTATTTCAATTCTGTAATCCATCCGTTCGAAGCGGAAGGAGTGGATTTCTGGTGGCTCGACTGGCAGCAGTGGAAAACGAGCCGTTATACTCCGGGTCTGAGCAACACCTTCTGGCTAAATTATACATTCTTCAACGATATGGAAAGGCAAAGCGCAAAAGACGGGATATACGCACGCAGACCTATGATATACCATCGTTGGGGAGGCATAGGCAGCCATCGTTACCAGATAGGATTTTCCGGAGATACTTTTGCTACATGGAAAGTCCTCGGTTATCTGCCTTATTTCACATCCACGGCATCTAATATAGGTTACGGCTATTGGGGACATGACATAGGCGGACACATGCAGCCGAAGGGAGTCCATACCACCAACCCGGAATTGTATACAAGATGGCTCCAGTACGGAGTGTTCACACCTATTTTCAAGACGCATTCCACAAAGAACATGACCATGGAAAAAAGGTTCTGGATGTTCCCCGATTATTTCGATGACATGAGGGCAGCCATAAGACTCCGCTACACATTGTCCCCGTACATATACAATGCAGCCAGGGAAACATACGATACCGGAATATCCATGTGCAGACCTATGTATTACGATTACCCTGAAAAAGATAATTCATACTCATACAAACAGCAATACATGTTCGGGGATGATATCCTTGCCACCGTGATCTGCAATCCGGTTGATACCGTTTCCGGTCTCGCATCGAGAAGCATCTGGTTCCCGGCCGGCAACGACTGGTACGATGCTGCCACCGGAAAAATGTATAAAGGCGGACAAACAGATACGCTCGAATATACGATTGACGAAAATCCTTATTACATAAAGGCCGGAGCCATTATTCCTATGGCGTCCGACAAGATAACCTCGCTGCAGGAAAAAAGCGATGAGCTCTATCTGTTCATAGCTCCCGGCGATGGAAAAGACAGTACTTCCGTATATGAAGACGACGGGGTGTCACAGGCATACAAATCCGAATACGCGACCACTGAGGTAAGCAAAGTTTCCGATCCGGAATCCGCGACGATAACCGTGATGCCGCGAAAAGGCACTTATGTGGGAATAGATCCTCAAAGACGCATTAGGATTGTCATTGCGGGCGTCTTCGCTCCGGAAAAAGTCACAGTGAACGGAAAAGAGATTGCATACGACAGATTTGCAGCTCATAACGCTCAAAACGGACTTTCCAATGCGGTATGGGGATACAACGGATACGACATGTATGCGACGGTTTACATTCCGGCTGAAAACGCTTCGGAACAAATTACGGTAAAGTGCGAATACGGCAAGTATGCGGCAGCTCATGCAAGTCTGATCTACGGTAAAAAAGGTCTTATACGCAGGATGATGGCATTGACTCCGGAAGCCAAATTGCAAATGAAGTTGAAAAGCCTTCCGTTGGGCTTCCAGAATCTGGCACAGTGCGGGAGCTATGTGACCGAGGATCCGATGAATGCCGGAAAATATCTTGAAGCCATAGATAAGAATGCAGCCGAGACGGCATTTGACAATATCGGAGTGCAACAAGATTTCATAAGCAAAATCAAAGCGCAATTGAATCTGTAATCAATAAGATTACATGACACGAAAAAGGCGGCCGATATCATTTTTCGGCCGCTTTTTTTTGATGCATCAAACCAAACGGAAATAGAAGGGGACATGGCAAGTCGCGATTACGGAAACCGAGACCACTTCCACATCAGTAATTGAAAAACGGTTTAACGAAATTCAAGAAGACAACCTGCCGATTAATTCTCTATATTAGTATTATCAATTTGAAACCAACTATATCATGAAAAAGTTTTTTTGGGTTCTTTTATCAGTAAAGAAAGCAGTCAAGAAGAAATAACAATTTATTCGAGGAAAGAATTCAAAGTAATGAAGAAAATATATTTCCTGTCGATTCTTATTGCAGGACTTTGTCTGATACAAAGTCCTGTTTTATTGTTCGGTCAACAAAAAGAGGCCGTAGTACAAGGAACGATTCTGGACAAAAGTTTAAATCTCGGAATAAAATCCGCTTCCCTGATGCTGATAAACGGCAAAGATACTTCATATACAATTAGCGGATATTATGGACTATTCAAATTTCCGGCCATCAAAACAGGAACGGTCACACTAAAAGCGACATGCATAGGCTTTGTCCCTTTCGAAAAATCATTCGAAACTATTCCGGGCGATAATTCCCTGATAATCAAAATGACAGAAGAAAAAGAAGAGCTCAGGGGGGCCAAAGTCACTGCCGAAGCTTCTCTCATGCAGAAGAAAGGAGATACGTTGATCTTCAATACCGCAGCTGTAAGGACTTTGTCCGGAGACGATGCAATTGAAATCCTGAAACAGCTGCCGGGGATGAGAATAGAAAACGGGAAAATATACATGAACAATGAGAAGATCAGCAGGACTTATGTAAACGGAACTCTGGTATTCGGCGACAATCCCCTGTCCGCATTCAACACAATCTCAGCAGATAATGTCACAAATATAAAAGTATATGACGAACAGACCGATCTGGCAAAGAAAAGAGGATTGAAGAATAGCAACAAGAACAAAGTAATGGATATCCTGACCAAAAACAAAATCATTTCAGCCTGGGACACAAGAGTATTGGCAAGTGCGGGAGCGGATCAGAAAAAGGAAGAGGACGGGAAACCGCAGCTTAGGTACGGAACCGGCATCACTTCCAATTTCTACTCTGAAATGTTTCTTTTCTATGTAAACGCCTGTACCAACAACATCGACAGGACATCAAACAACATTTCGACAATTACAAATGCTTCAGGAGGTTTGAACGATTATGACGAAAGTTCGGCCGTTCAAACGGGAATAAAGAAATACTGGAATGGCAGAAAACTGGGAAACAGCCTGGATGTCAAATATTCGTTCAATAAAAATTACAAAAAGTCAGGATCCCATTCCTCGGCACAATACTTTGCTACCGACGATAATCCCCTGATGTCTTATACCGATACTTCGGCATCATCGTCGAACGGATCTTCCCACTATCTGTCCATAATGTTGAATCTCCAGCATTCACCTCTGAAAAGCATTTTATGGACAAACGAGATTTCGATTTCGAAACTGACGGACAGAAACAGGAAATACGAAAGGATAGACACTTCAGGAAACAACATCTCTTCCATTTCGGATGCATTCACGAAATCCAGGGGAAAAGACTGGAAATTATATGAGCAATTGAACTGGAGTGACAATGAGACCTTTAATGGTTTTTTTCCAGAATTAAACTTGAGTGTGACGACAGGGAATTCGACCGATGTCTCCGCTATCCTCGATACATTGAAATCTTCATATAACAGAAGATACATTACTACAGACTTCACCGGCAAACAAATAGATGCACACGGCTCTCTGAGCTTCAACTATATCCTGAAAAACACAGACCGGTACACGGAGGAAATAGATTTCGCATATGGTACCGGATATTCTTCAGAAAAAAAGCTGCAAACCGCAATCGACCTTCTGGGAAACAATCGGAACACGGTTACGGCAAATACTTTCGACTATACTTATTCCTATTTCAACCAGTATATATCGGGGGAAAGCATTTTTCAAAACCGGGATTTACTCATTTCAACAAGAATAGAGCTGGGAAACAACAGGCCTAAGGATACAGAACGTATTCCGGAAGACATACCGGAATACAGCAAGAGCTTCACATCTATTCTTCCGCAATTAACCTTAAGATATAAAAACAGGTTAACGATACATTACAAAACAGAAACGGCACTGCCATCCATGGAACAATTGAGGGACAGGGTAGACGACACGAATCCCCTTTTCCTCAGAATAGGGAATCCGTCTTTAAAACAGTCTTACACCAATAACTTAAACATCAGTTATAATACTATCCCTCAAAAGAACGGATTTGCATTTCTGTCTCATCTATCTCTCATTTATGTGTCAAACGATATCGTCCGGAAATCGGAATATTTCAACGATTCCGGTGTCATAGACGATCAGACCGGCGGATATACAGTTCAGAAAGGAGCCACGTTATATTCTTATGAAAACGTATCCGGGACATTCGCAACGGAAAGCTATGCCGGAGTTTGTGGAAGGATAAACAAAATCAAAGGGTCGTACAGAGTAACAGCTGCATTGGATTTCAGCAAGAAGCCTCAATACAACGGAGAAAAACTCAACAGAATCACCAAAATGGCACCCGGGGTCAAAGTTACTATAGGTGGAACCTTGGACAAACACATAAAATTTTACATCTATTCCATGACATCTTATAATCACAACAAGAACAGCTATGGAACAGTACTGTCAGACGCTATTACCGAGGATCTTACACTCTCGGGAAGTTTCAGATTCCTCAAATACGGCTTCTCCGATATAAGATATGATTACGGAATGTACAGATTCTTTTCCAATTACGGAATGAATACGAAAACTCAGAATCTCAATGTGGTCATCGGTTGTACCCTGATGAAAAAGAGAATGACTCTAAGCCTGTCGGGACACGACCTGCTGAACAAAGGCTCATTATACAAAATGCTGGTTTCCAACAACAGTATTTCACAGACCTGGACGCCTTCTTACGGCAGGTATTTCATGTTCAATCTGAGTTTCCGTCTCAACAAGGAAAAGTCTCCGGTTTCGTTCCAAAGAGGTCTGAACAACGGAGATATGGAAAATCCGATCTAAAGATTTTCCAGATATTCGGAAACATGGCTTTCCATCGCGGAAGAAGTATAATCGGAACGTTCGAATTTCTCACCTGTGATCTTTTCAAACAGTTCAATATATCTGTCAGTGATATGCGAGACCACTTCCGGGGTCATTTCGGGTACTTTCTGCCCGCTTTTTCCCTGGAAACCGTTAGCCATAAGCCATTCGCGTACGAACTCTTTGGACAGTTGCTTCTGGCGTTCGCCTTTTTCCAGACGTTCTTCATATCCGTCGGCATAATAATAACGTGACGAATCCGGAGTATGCACTTCGTCCATAAGGAATATGCGTCCGTCCTTCTTTCCGAATTCATATTTGGTATCGACAAGGATAAGCCCCATCCGCGAAGCCATTTCACAGCCTCTGCGGTATATCAGCCTCGTATATTCTTCCATCTTCTCGTAATCTTCCTTTCCCACGAGTCCTCCGGCGATAATTTCTTCTTTGGAAATGTCTTCGTCATGGCCTGCAGCAGCCTTTGATGTAGGTGTTATGAGAGGCTCGGGGAATCTGCAGCCTTCGGTCAGACCTTCAGGCATCACTTCCCCGCACAAAGTCCTTTTCCCTTCGGAATATTCCCGCCATGCATGTCCGGCAAGATAACCCCTGATCACCATCTCCACTTTGAAAGGTTCGCATTTGTACCCTAACGTGACATTCGGATCCGGAACGGCGATTTTCCAATTCGGGACTATATCAGAGGCAGCATCCAGGAATTTGGATGCTATCCGGTTCAATATCTGCCCCTTGAAAGGAATTCCTTTCGGCAGTACCACATCGAAGGCGGAAATCCGGTCCGTTGCGACCATAACAAGATACTTTCCATCGATGTCATAGACATCACGCACCTTTCCGACGTATTTCCCGACCTGACCGGGAAAATGGAAATCGGTTTTGACAATTGCTTCCATGCTATTATGATAAATTAATTTCTTTCGAGACGACAAATTTATTAAAATAAGCCGGTTTTTCAGCGTACAAATCAAAAAAAATACGGAACCACGATATGTGATTCCGCATTTAGAATATATTCGCCGGAAAACGGTTTGTTACTGTTCGTCAGGGCCCTGGTTGTTTCCCCCCTGAGGTCCCTGCGGACCTTGAGGGCCTTGAGGACCTTGCTGTCCTGCAGCCTGAGCGGCACGCGCCATATCTTCCGAAGCGGCATTCCAGGCTTTGTTAAGCTCTTCGGTATATTTGTCTATATCACCCGGGTTCTGACTCTTCACAGCCTCCTTCAAGCTTGACAGGGCGGATTCGATCGCGCCTTTTTTATCGGACGGAATCTTGTCCCCGTAATCTTTCAGATTCTTGTCGGACTGGAAGCAAAGAGCATCGGCATTGTTGATCTTGTCTATCTTTTCCTTTTCAGCCTTATCCGCAGCTTCATTAGCTTTGGCTTCATCCCTCATTTTTTTGATCTCGTCTTCACTGAGCCCTGAGGAAGCCTCGATACGGATCTTCTGTTCCTTGCCTGTGGCTTTATCCTTTGCGGATACGTTCAGAATACCGTTTGCATCTATATCAAAAGTCACTTCTATCTGAGGAATCCCCCTCGGAGCGGGAGCGATCCCGTCAAGATGGAAAAGACCTATTTCCTTATTATCCTTGGCCATGGAACGCTCTCCCTGAAGCACATGGATTTCAACCGACGGCTGATTGTCTGCAGCCGTGGAGAATACCTGCGATTTACGCGTAGGAATAGTCGTATTGGACTCTATCAGCTTTGTCATCACTCCGCCCAAAGTCTCGATACCGAGAGAAAGAGGGGTGACATCCAGCAGAAGTACATCCTTTACATCTCCTGCAAGCACTCCGCCCTGTATGGAAGCGCCGATGGCAACGACTTCGTCCGGATTGACGCTCCTGTTAGGCTCTTTGCCAAAGAAGCTCTTTACTATCTCCTGTACTTTCGGAATACGGGTGGAACCGCCGACCAAAAGGACTTCGTCAATATCTGAAGAATTCAAATGGGCATCAGACAATGCCTTGCGGCATGGCTCTATCGTTCTTTGGAACAAATCGTCGCAAAGTTGTTCGAATTTGGCCCGTGAAAGCGTCTTTACCAAATGCTTAGGCACACCGTCCACAGGCATGATATAAGGAAGGTTGATTTCGGAAGATGTCTGATTCGACAACTCTATCTTGGCCTTTTCAGCTGCTTCCTTTAGTCTCTGGAGTGCCATAGGATCTTTTTTCAGATCCACGCCCCCGTTTTCGGAAGCGAATTCCTGGGCAAGCCAGTCTATGATAACCTGGTCGAAATCGTCACCTCCCAGATGGGTGTCTCCGTTGGTAGCCTTGACTTCGAATACTCCGCCGCCCAATTCGAGAATGGAAATATCGAATGTGCCGCCGCCCAAATCGTAGACGGCCACTTTCATATCCTTGTTTTTCTTGTCCAGACCGTAGGCCAATGCAGCAGCTGTAGGTTCGTTTATAATTCTCTTGACATCGAGTCCGGCGATTTTACCGGCCTCTTTGGTAGCCTGTCTCTGAGAATCGGAAAAATATGCCGGAACAGTTATGACGGCCTCGGTAACAGGCTGTCTGAGATAATCTTCCGCTGTCTTTTTCATCTTCTGGAGAATCATTGCTGATATCTCCTGCGGAGAATAAAGACGATCTTCGATTTTTACCCTCGGAGTATTGTTTTCCCCTTTTTCGACAGTATATGGAACTCTGGATATTTCTTTCGTTACACGGTCGTAAGTTTCTCCCATGAATCTCTTTATGGAGAATATCGTGTTCTTGGGATTGGTGATAGCCTGTCTTTTTGCAGGATTGCCGATCTTCCTTTCGCCGCCGTCGGTGAAAGCCACGACTGAAGGCGTTGTCCTCTCGCCTTCATTATTTATTATGACGGTAGGTTG
Organism: Bacteroidales bacterium; assembly: GCA_022648685.1. Classification (GTDB taxonomy): domain Bacteria; phylum Bacteroidota; class Bacteroidia; order Bacteroidales; family UBA932; genus Cryptobacteroides. The sequence continues at coordinate 234,969 of JALCMW010000003.1, read as the reverse complement.
GTTGCCTTCCATTACCGCCACACAAGAATTAGTTGTACCTAAATCAATTCCAATGATTTTTCCCATAATATTTTCTCCTAATTTATATTCCGTAAAATTCTTTTAGCGGGATCTTCCGATCCGACGTCAGAGTAATAACCAATGTTGTGCCATTGCCGAAGAAATCCCGTTTTATGTCAAAATGTCATGCCGATTGACAAGATAATTGATTTCATATTGCTATTTTTGCAGAGTTAAAAATTCAATTATGGAATACAGGGAACTGCCGGCTGCGGAATATGATGACCTTTCTTCGAGGATTCTTTATGAAGACAATCATATTCTCATTATAAACAAGAGAGTAGGGGAAATAGTACAAGGCGACAAGACAGGAGACGAAACTGTTGCGGACAAATACAAGGCCTTAATAGCAAAAAGGGATGGCAAACCGGGAAAAGTGTTTCTGGGCATTCCCCACCGTCTGGACAGGCCTGTAAGCGGCATAACCATCCTCGCAAAAACGTCCAAAGCACTGGAAAGGCTGACCGGGATGTTCAGGGAAGGACAAGTACATAAGATCTATTGGGCACTATGCTGCCAGGCTCCTGCCGTCGAAGAAAGCGAACTGGACAATTATCTGGTAAGAAACGAGAGGATCAACAAATCTTTCATTGAAAAAGGGCCTGTTGAGAATGCAAAGGAAGCGAAATTGAAATATAAATTGATAGGAAAAACGGAGAGATATTTTCTCGTGGAAGTGCTTTTGCTGACCGGCCGCCATCATCAGATAAGGTGCCAGCTTGCCGGAATAGGATGCAAAATAAAAGGGGATCTGAAATATGGCGCTCCGCGTTCTAATCCGGACGGAGGCATATGCCTGCATTCGCGCAAAGTGGTTTTCATACATCCGGTGACAAAAAAGGAAATAACGGTTACAGCCCCCGTGCCTGCATCCTGGAAAGGTGTGGAAAAATTCGGATAAAAACTCAATTCACAATATGAAATACCGCAATAAAATTTCAGTGTCCGTAATGTGTTCGGATCTGCTCAATCTTGGAAAGGATATCCGTATCCTCGAGAAAAACGGCGTGGATATGCTGCATGTGGATATAATGGATGCGCATTTCGTTCCCAATCTTACATTCGGACCGGATTTCATAAAGGCGATGCAGGCAGAAACAACGCTGCCGATAGATGCCCATTTCATGGTGGAAGATCCGGAACTCATGTTCGGAAAATACACGTTGAGAAAAGGCGACATCTTCACAGCCCACGCCGAACTCACAGATAAACTCACGGGAAAACCGCGTGATTACGAAAAGCTCAGTGAAAATGTCCATGGCAGCGGATCTTTGTTCGGTCTGGCGGTCAATCCGGAAACCCCTGTGGAAATTACGGAGCCGAATCTGCCGTATCTTGACACGATTACTCTTATGCTGGTGCATCCGGGATTTGCCGGAGCAAAAATGGTAGACGGGATAATGGACAAAGTGTCAGCGGCACGTGCATATCTCGACGGGAAAGGATTCGACAATATCGAAATCAGCGTGGACGGAAGCGTAAGCGCCGAAAGGGCCGGAAGAATGGCCGCGATGGGAGCTTCCATCTTCGTAGGTGGTACGGCCGGAATTTACAGGAAAGGTATGGAACTTTCCGAAACGATTCCTGCATTCAGAAAGGCGATTACTATTTAATGGATTTCCATCAATTCATTCCAGTCCGTAGAAAACCGCTTTGACCGGAACTCGCTCCTTACACCGTCCGAATAATGTCCCGGTCTCTGTGAAGCCAATCTGAGAATATTCGTTCCCGAACCGTTGATTTTGTCCATCAGTTCGGACAATTTATCCTCTTTTTCCCTTGTTCCGGCATCGAACCCGAAAATGGCACCCTGCACGACTCCGTCACTTACTATATCCGAAACTATAACTCCGGCTTTTTTATATTTATACTCAGGCCGGTACAGCGTCCTCAAAACACTCAAAGCTGCGGAAACAATTTCCTGTGTGCTGTTTGCGGGAACTTCCAGTCTTAACGACGCCATGGAGTCATACTGCTCCATGTCATCCCGGAAACGGTTCGTACGGATAAAGACCCCTACAGTGTACGCCACCGTATGCTCGCTTCTGAGTTTGCGGGCGCACATTCCGGCAAAATCGGCGACTCTCGAAGCCAATTCTTCTTCATCTCCTGTCATCTCTGCAAAAGAACGGGAAGTACATATCGATTTGCGTTTTTCGATCTTGTTTTCTTTAAGGCAATCGTGACCCTGAAGTTCAAGCCATGTCCTGACCCCCGTCACCCCCATTTTCCTCTTGACCCATGCTTCCGGACGGGATACGAAATCCGAAGCCGTCATTATGCCGCAAGCGGCAAGTTTGGGAGCATTTCTCCATCCTATGCCCCATACATCGCCTATTCCCGTAAGAGCCAAGGCCCTGTCTCTCTTCTTTTCATCGATTACGGAACATACCCCATGATAGCCCGGATATTTTTTAGCGAAATGATTCGCAATTTTCGCCAGAGTTTTGGTTTCGGCTATTCCTATGCTGACCGGAACTCCCACCCATTTTCTTATTTTCCCGACGATTTCGCCCGACATATCGATCATTTCATTCTCGGTAATGCCGCTTATTACCATAAAAGCCTCATCTATGGAATATATTTCCAATTTGGGTACAGACGAAGCAAGAATCGACATTATTCTTTTTGACAGATCTCCGTAAAGGGCATAGTTGGAAGACCTTACAATCAGGGTTCCCGAATCCGAAAGGCCCTTGATCCTGAAGTAAGGCGTGCACATTTTTATTCCCATGGCCTTGCTTTCGTTGCTTCTTGCAACCACACAGCCGTCATTGTTGGAAAGGACGACCACCGGTTTCCCTTCCAGCTCCGGCTGGAAAGCCCGTTCACAAGAAACGAAGAAATTATTGCAATCGACAAGTGCATACATAGGAAACCTCCGGGGATCACTTCCCTGACACTTTCTTAATAACATACGTAACGACTCCCCATACCGTAAAACGGCAGGATTCATCTATGGAGACGGGATTATTAGTCTTATCGGAATTGAGCAGCCACAATATGGTTCTTTTTGAAGTATTCATGCCTTCCGGAGAATGGTATGAGATATATTTAAGCGTAAATTCACCGTCTATGAAACATACGGCCATATCTCCTTCTTTCGGATCCAGGGATTTGTCTATAACAAGGATATCGCCTTCGGATATGCCGGCATCAGCCATAGAGTCACCTGTGACACGGCCGAAAAAAGTAGCCTCGGGATGCTTCACCAATTCCCTGTTCAAATCCATGAACGGATTCATATAATCGTAAAACTGCGAAGAGAACCCCGAACGATGTTCCCCCGAAGGCATAGCTGATATGTTCTCTTTATCATCTTTCATAAAAACGGAAACTTTCACACCATGCAAAAATAAACAAATATCGTTATATAAAACAGCCGGCGGCAATTATAGGAAATTTGAAAGCAATAGAATAATTTTGCATGAATTTTTGCCATGTGTTTCGCAGATGAAATAAGAAAATTGCTGATAAACAGCTCCGAAGCTTTTTCCGAAGAGAAAGCCGGGGATATGGTCATTTTCGGTTCCGGGAAAGCGAATATCATAGCGGTTCCGATAAAGGCCAAAAGCCCTGACGAAGCCGAAGAACAGCATGGTATACTTTCGGAAATAATTGAAAAGATGGAAAAAAGGCCCATCGTAATAGCGGAAGATACATGGTACCGCCAAAAAAGGCAATTGGAAGCAAGAATAAGGGCTCATATTGGAATTTTCGGGCATATCCAGGCAAGGAATTGCGAAATAAGAAAAATAGATAAAACCGTTTCATCAGGATTCATGAATGCCTGTCACGGATACGGTGACGCTTCATGCAGGTACAGATACGGACTGTTCGTGAAACATTGCCGTGGAAATTGCCCGGACGGCATCACTGAAGGAATGATGGTGGCCTCCGCCGGGTTCTCCAATGCCAGAAGATGGATCAAGGGCAACAAAACCGTACGCTCATACGAATGGATAAGATACGCTTCCCTTCCAGATATACGAGTCGCAGGAGGAATGGGAAAAATCCTTAAATCATTCACAAGGGAAGTTGGACCGGATGACGTAATGAGCTATGCAGACCTGGAATGGTCCGATGGTTCCGCATATAAATTGCTCGGATTCAAACCGGAATCGTTCAGATCCCCAGTCCTTTTCATGATAGATCCCGGCACATGGAGCAGAACTCCTGTCGGCAGAATAGGCGGAACCGGAAAAAGCCATATTGAAAATTCCTGTTGTCTGTATTATAAAAACCTAGGAAGTCTTAAATACCGTCTGGATACGACCGGATTTTAATCATATGAAAGGGAAAAAAGAAAAAACGGGAAAGAGAAGTCTGAAAAAACTTTTGCTGATAAAAATTCCCGCCGCATTCATGGCATTTACAGTCATCTGGGTCGTTTTGCTCAGATGGGTTCCGGTATATGTTACTCCGCTAATGATTTACAGAACGGTACAATACCGTAATGATGCAAGTTTCCATACCCACAAGAAATGGGTGCCTTATAAAAAGATTTCGCCGGAAATGACACGGGCCGTAATTGCCAGCGAGGACAACAAATTCAATGATCATCACGGATTCGATTGGGAAGCTATCGACAAGGCGGTAAAAGACCACGAGAGGGGAAAAAGATTAAGGGGGGCAAGCACGATTTCCCAGCAAACCGCAAAGAATGTTTTTCTTCTGCCTGAAAGGAGTTTCATAAGAAAAGGCTTCGAAGCATATTTCACAGTCCTGATAGAATTTTTCTGGAGCAAACAGAGAATTATGGAAGTATATCTGAACGTAGTGGAAATGGGGAAAGGCATATACGGGGCCGAAGCGGCAGCTGAACAGCTGTTCGGAACAAAAGCTGTTTATCTGACAAGGAGACAGGCCTGTCTTATTGCGGCTTGCCTTCCGAATCCTATCCGCCGTCATGCAGGAATGCCGTCCGCTTATGTCAGCCGGCGCGCGGATATGATTTCCGGACTTGAAAACAAAATCTCATATCCTAAATGGATATATCACAAAAAGAAACGCAATCATAAGAAATAATCAGGCTTCACTCATACTCGTTTCCTGAGAATACCGGTGTTTGACTCCTCCGATTCTTATTGACGCACGATACCCCTGGCACCATTCCGTGGGAGTTTCCTGCATATTCAATTTGAAAGCCATATTGAATGTCACAATATTATGGAATCCGCATAAATCGGCGACTTCCGACATACGCAGATGAGGATCGTCTTTCAATACCCTTACGGCGTAGCGTATCCTGTAACCATTTACAAATTGTCTGAAATTCTGGCCGGAAAATGCATTTATAGTCCTTGAAAGATATGTCTTGTTTGAAAAAACGGAAGAAGCAAGATCAAGGATTTCGAAACCTTCATTAAGGAAAGGCTTGTTTGCATCCATGTATTCCGTCACCCTTTCGTAAAGGACATGCATCTTTTCATCGGAAGAAACAGAAATTCTGCATGAACCCTGCGTATTCCCGAGAAATTTCTTCAATGCCAGAATTTCCTTTTCCGTCGCAAGAGTGTCATATCCGCCAAGATCACACATACAAAACAACACGTTCAGGATTATCATAAGGACAGCTATTACAGACAACAGGATCATCTCCAGAAAGCCTCCTATCTTCAGCACACTTAATGTTATGACTATAACAGACATCATGAATGATATACAAAAAAACCTGTAATAGCCTTCAGATACCATTTTACTGCAATATTCAATGATCGGCACTTTTTTCATCAGGGAATGATCCCGTTTCGTTACCATCAGCCATATAAGCAATGCTATTATTGAAAAATCCAATTGGAAATACGGTTTCCAGAATAAAAGATAATCTGTAATTCCATGGAACACGATAATGGATACATAATACAATGAATATAATATCAAAAGAATTTTGCATATCCACAATGAACTGCATCCCTTGCAGCTGAATTCAGGGAAAAGCAGCAACATGCAATTTGAAGCAGAGAAATCCGCAATAATAACAAAAAGCGAGACCGCTTCATACAAAAGACTGTCCAAACAAATCGTAAAGACCGCCGAGAAAAATACTACAAATCTGAGATAACTAATGAATCGTTCACTCTCTCCTAAACTCTCCGCTGCTTTATTTGTCTTCATCAGATAAAATTATTTTAGTTATTAATTTGTAATCCTTGACAATTACCGTGGTTGTTATTCGAACCAAAATTAACACAAAAAACCTTACAGGAATGTCCTGTAAGGTCATATTCTAAAATTCTTTTACGTTTCTTAAAGAAATTTACATTTTTTATAATCAAACTTCCTTGGTATCGGTTTCACGAGGTATATGTTTCAAAGGACCCTTTATCGTATCGAAACCTTTTCCATAAACTCCGGTCACCGAAGTAACCGACAAGAAAGCCTGGGGATCTATCGCCTTGATATATTTTAGAAGAAGATTAAGATCCGTCTTCCTTGTTATGACCATAAGGACCTCGGTGTCTTTCTGGGTGTACCATCCTTTTCCGTTGAGGACGGTCACTCCCCTGTGCAGGTCATTTGTGATTGCATCCGCAATCCTGACATACTGCTTGGAAAGTATCATAAGCTGCACCGATTGACGCGAACCGGATAAATACAAATCAATGACATAACTGTTCACAGTTACCAGAATAAGACCGTAGACAACCGTCGTCACTTTGTCGGCAAAAGGAATAAGAGTCTTTGCCGCCGTAAAAGACGGAAACAATAATGACGAAAGAATGATTACCACATCCATGGAAAGTATCATTTTCCCCGGAGATATGTTTCTGTATTTATTGACAATGATCGCTATTATATCGGTACCTCCCGTACTTCCCCCCTGTGATATGGACATGCCTATACCCAAACCGGCCATGATTCCTCCCATTATTGTGGACATCAGCTTTCCATTCTGCAATGCTAGAGTGCTGACTATAGAATAAGGAATGATATCCTGCAGAACGTTCAAACCAACGGATGCAAGAAGTATAGCGTATATTGTCTTACCGCCGAAATTCGTTCCCAATATCAGAAACGCTGCTATAAGCAACAGGACATTCAATACAAAATAAGAATAACCCATTTTGATTCCGACAGCGTATTGTATTATTGAACTGATACCGGTCACGCCTCCGCCTACGAGATTGTTAGGAACAAGAAATATCGACCAGCCGGTGACATATATCATTATTCCCAGCGTAATTATGGAATATTCCTTAATAAATGTCCAGAAATTCTTCCTTAATATTATTACAGGCATACTGATTCTTTTTTAATTTATAGATATTATTTATTTGACTTTCTTCTTTCTGTGGATTCCGGTTTTGATTTCTTCGAACCCTTCCCCATATACGCCGCTTGCCGGACTGACGCTGACAAAAGCATTATGGTCTATGTCTTTTATAGCTTTGGATAACATCGGAAGCTGGGACTTCCTGACAAGGATCAAAAGAACTTTCTTGCTTTCTTTTGTATACCATCCGACAGCATTTATAGCCGTCACTCCCCTGTCCATATTATTGATTATATAATCGGCTATCTCGGAATATTTTTGTGAAAACACAAGTATCTGCACGGAGGATTTGCTGCCAAGCAGGACATAGTCCACCATAAGGGAAAATGTTATCATGGAGATATACCCGTAAATCATATCCTGGACCGTTTTTCCGGGAACCAAAAGAATCGATGCTATTATGAACAGATCCGTACACAAATAGACTTGTCCCGGAGATACCGGCCAGAATTTATTGATAAGCAGTGCTATTATATCGGTACCCCCCGTACTTCCCCCCTTTTTAAAGATAAACCCGATTCCTACGGCTTCAAGCAAACCTCCGATGACAGGAATGAGAACTTTTTCGTCCACATACAAGAATTCTCCCGGAATGGACTTAAGAAAATCGAAATTCGGAAGGATCTTGAAAAGGACGGTCGAAAGGGCAATGGCATATATTGTTTTGAAACCGAATCCTTTCCCTAGTGCCAAAGATCCCAACAACAATAAAATGGAATTGGCAATGACAAAGGAATACGGAACAGGAATGCGGCCGGCGGTCGCAAACTGAAGTATGGTACAAGCTCCGGTAAGACCTCCGCTAGCAATGTTGTTCGGGATCATGAAAGAATCCCATGCCATACAATACAACAAAGTGCCGAAGGATATTACGGAATAATCCCATACAGTCCTAACTATCTTATTGAATGACAACATATTGAATGTGCCGTTTATTTTATTACGACATTAACTATCTTTCCTTGTACGACAATTACCCTGACTACGGTCTTTCCCTCCGTATATCTTGCAGTCTGATCCATGGACATAATTCTGGATTCGACATCTCCGGAAGACAGGCTTTTGGGTAAACTCACAGTAAAACGTGTCTTTCCGTTAAATGAAACGGCATATGTGCATTCGTTCTCAATGGTATATTTTTCAATATACTCGGGAAAAGATGCATACGTTACAGACTCGTCATGTCCGAGGGCTTCCCATAGTTCTTCACAGATATGCGGGGCGAATGGGGAAAGCATTATTACCAGAGGCTCAAGAATTTCTTTCTTGGAACATCTGTAATCGGACAATTCATTCACGGCTATCATAAATGAACTCACCGCGGTATTATATGAAAAATGCTCTATATCGTATTGTTCTTTGGAAATAAGCTTGTGGAGGACCTTAAGCTCCTCGGCACCGGCTTTGTCATCTCTTACCAAGAATTCATCTCCGTTCCAGAACAGCCTCCAGAATTTCTTCAGGAATCTGTTCACGCCGTCTATTCCATTCGTATCCCATGGCTTGGACTGGTCTATAGGACCTAGGAACATTTCATAAAGCCTCAACGTATCGGCACCGTACGTATCACAGATTTCATCCGGATTGACAACATTATACATGGATTTGCTCATCTTTTCTATGGCATATCCGCAGATATATTCCCCTCCCTCAAGGATAAACCCGGCTTTGGAAAATTCCGGCCTCCAGGCTTTGAAAGCTTCCATATCCAGTTTGTCATTATGGACCAGATTTATATCCACATGTATTTCCGTGGTCTCGTATCCGTCTTTCAGACCGCACGAAACGAAAGTGTTGGTATTCACTACCCTGTAAACGAAATTGGAACGTCCCTGGATCATTCCCTGGTTTATGAGTTTGCAGAACGGTTCGTCCCTGCAGACATAACCAAGATCATAAAGGAATTTGTTCCAGAACCTCGAATAAATAAGATGTCCGGTAGCATGTTCGGTTCCTCCTATATAAAGATCCACATCTTTCCAATAGGAATCGGCTTCCCTGCTTACAAGTGCATTATCATTATGAGGATCCATGTAACGGAGATAATAAGCGCTGGAACCGGCAAATCCGGGCATAGTGCTCGTTTCGAGAGGATAACCGTCATATGTCCAGTTTTTGGCTCTGGCCAACGGCGGCTCTCCCGTCTCCGTAGGTTTGAACTGATCGACTTCGGGCAATTCAAGGGGCAGCTTGTCAAAAGGAATAGCAGTCGGGATACCGTCTTTGTAATATATAGGGAACGGCTCACCCCAATACCTCTGCCTTGAGAATATGGCATCCCTGATTCTGTAATTCACTTTCCTTCTGCCGATGCCTGTCTTCTCGACATAATCGATCGCAGCCGGGATAGCCTCTTTCACATTCATTCCATTCAGAAAACCCGAATTGCACATGATTCCGTCTTTCGCATCGAAACTCGCTTCGCTCACATCACATCCTGCTATCAGGGGTATGATAGGCAGATCGAATTTCTTTGCAAATGCATAATCCCTGCTGTCATGCGCCGGGACAGCCATGATCGCACCTGTTCCGTAGCCTGCAAGGACATATTCGGAGATCCATATCGGAACGTCCTTCCCGGTAAGAGGATTGACAGCATAAGAACCGGTAAAAACACCTGTTACTGTTTTTGTCTCAGATATCCTTTCCCTTTCCGTTTTTTTCGCCACCAGACGCAGGTAATCCTCCACGGCACTTTTCTGTCCCGGAGTAGTAAGGCTTTCCACCAAATCGCTTTCGGGAGCGAGGACCATGAACGTCACTCCGAAAACGGTATCCGCACGTGTCGTGAATATGTGCATATCATATTCTTTGCCGCCGTTATGGGCTTTGAATACCATTTCCGCACCGTAAGAACGTCCTATCCAGTTTCTCTGCATTTCTTTCAGGGAATCGGTCCAGTCCAGATCATCCAATCCGTCCAGAAGCCTGCCTGCATAAGCGGAAACACGCAAAAACCATTGTTTCATCTTTTTCTGCTCCACAGGAAATCCCCCTCGGACAGAATAGCCTTCCCTTACTTCATCGTTCGCCAAAACCGTTCCCAGTCCGGGACACCAGTTCACTGCTGTTTCCCCCTGATAAGCAATACGGTAATGCATAAGTATTTCGTCCTTTTCTTTTTCGGAAAATGAATTCCATTCGCCGGCGGAAAACGCTTCATACGAATCACAGGCTGCATTTACAGAGCCGCTGCCGCCTTTCTCGAACGAAGCGGTAAGTTCTTCTATGGGGCGGGCTTTTTCCGCAGAGTTGTCATACCAGCTCCCGAACATTTTCAAAAAAGCCCATTGCGTCCATTTGTAATATTTCGGATCACAAGTACGGACCTCTCTGGACCAATCATAAGAAAAGCCTATCCTGTCCAGCTGCTCCCTGTATCTTTTGATATTCTTGGCAGTGGTTATTTCAGGATGCTGACCGGTCTGGATTGCATATTGTTCTGCCGGAAGGCCGAAAGCATCATATCCCATGGGATGCAGGACATTGTATCCTCTGAGCCTTTTGTAACGGGCAAAAATATCACTCGCAATATATCCCAGAGGATGGCCCACATGAAGCCCGGCCCCCGATGGATACGGGAACATATCCATTACGTAATATTTTGGCCTGGAAGAATCTTCTTTTGTTTTAAAAGTCTGATGGTCGGCCCAGTAAGCCTGCCATTTTCTCTCAATTCTCTTGTAATCGTAATCCATAACACAAACAAACTTCTATTTTTTAATTCCGAATGTCTTTTCCTTGGTAAGCTTGAACTCAATGGTAATAGTCATTTCAGCATCCACTTTCTTGCCCAGCACTCGTCCGGGACGCCATCTCGGAGAAGCATTGACTACTCTCAAGGCTTCGGCGTCGAGAAGGGGATCCACGCTCCTTACCACTTTGGCATTTTTGACATCTCCGTTTTTGTCAATTATGAAATCAACCAGAACCCTGCCCTGGATACCATTCCTGACAGCTTCCTGAGGATATTTCAAATAATGGTAAACCCATTTTTTCATGAATGCCGTCGGATCGGCACTGCCCAGAAACTCAGGCCGTTGATCACAATCGAAATAACCGTAGACATTCTTTTCCGATACATACCTTTGTTTCTTAACTGCCGAAGGATCAAACATCGGTCCCGATCCGTTCAGCAAAGAAATCGAAAAATTATATATGTACTCCAGTTCATCTTCCATCATATCGTAGTCAAGAATGGAAGGAACATCTTTTTCAGTGTCATATTCGGGATATTTACCCGTAGTAAACAAAACCGAAGGTATCTTCTTCGCGTAAAAAGTCCTGTGATCGGACGGGAACGGCTCCTGTGTGATTATTTCCGGCTTTACCGGCTGCAAAGTACCTGACAAAGAATTTATGATGCCGTTCATATCGGCATTCGAAGAAGTATATGCATAGAAACCGGAATCTCCGGTACCGAGCATGTCAAGATCTATCATGGCATCTATATTTCCCACATCGGAAAACGCCCTGTTGAGAAAATACCATGATCCGGCAAAAGAATTCTGCGAAGCTCCGAATCCGATCAGAAGCACAGACCGTCCAATCAACGCGGAATTCGTGGAAAGCATTCTGGCAAGTTCCGCCAGGATCGCTACGCCGGAAGCATTACCGTTAGCCCCGTAATATATCCTGTCGCGGACCTTACCGTCAACTGTAAGGGTATTCTCCCCCAGATTGTCCAGACGGGCTCCTATGACGACATAATGGCTGCGCAATTTCTTATCGTTCCCCTGGATAAAACCTATGACATTTCTGGATGTCAGCGTGTCTCCGTCAGCCTTTTTAATTCCGAACAGATCACCGTCCTTTACGGAGAGCAAATCCACTCCGTATTTTGAAAAGATATTTCCCAGATATAATGCCGCAGCCTTTTCACCGGAAGAACCGGCGGCACGGCCTTTCATTTCCTCAGATGCAAGATAGGAAACATGTGCTTTCAGAGCAGAGACGGTCTCACTGTCATACAGATCGGAATAAGCGGTCTTTTCTTTATATTGGGCGAAAACACTAACCGTGGCAGCCGACAGAAAGACTGCGGCACAAAGCAAAATCCTTTTCATAATATTACTCATTTGCAAGTATCCATGCCCCTTTCGGGCAGAACGGCTGCTTTCTCAGTTGCTTTAGCCGTCCGTATGTTTCCACTAATGACGAACCAGGACATACACCCACGGCATTATAACCGTTCCTGAAACTTATCAATGTAACTTCATAACCTTTTCCGGAGACATCCACGGCAAGGCGCGAAGCATTGGACTTGTCCATGAAAGAACCTATTACGATATAATATTTCGCATTCAGGACAGTTGTATACAGCCCTCCGAGTTTCGAAGGATTCATTATGATTTCACCGTTCGCCGCAATTGAATCCAAAACGGCAAGGGAATCGGAAATCTCCAGTTCAGCTTTCTTAAGGGAATCCAGCTTCGCCTTATGGGCCTTTTTCTCAGCATTTATTTCACTCTTTTTGAATTCTATTTCCGCCGAAGTAGGCCTGCCGGCAATGATACGGAAAAAATCACAACTTCCCGTAAGCAATACCGATGCCGCAAGAGCTATTATTACGAATATCTTTTTCATTTGGCGACTAACTGGTCATAATGACGCAAATTTAGCTAATTAATAATCCGAGACAAAATAAAAATGTATATTTGTAAGACGGATAACTTGATACCGAATACTATGTCTTTGTGGAACGACTTGGGGAAAAAGTTTCGGGAGGTGGCGAACATCTCCGAATATATCGATATTGAAGGAGCTAACAACTCCATAAGAAAAAACATTTATTTCAGAGGTGCAAACGTCTGGATTCTTGCTTTTTCGATAATAATCGCGTCTGTGGGACTTAATATAAATTCCACGGCCGTGATAATCGGAGCCATGCTTATCTCTCCTTTGATGGGGCCAATCATCGGCATCGGACTTGGTCTCGGCATAGATGATACCGGTCTGCTTAAAGTTGCCGCAAAGAATCTCCTGGTCATGGTAATCGTCAGCCTTACGGCTTCATTCCTTTATTTTCTGATATCGCCATTGAATCCTGTTACGGCGACGGAAATCGAATCGAGGACGAATCCGACGATTTACGATGTCATCATCGCACTCTTCGGCGGGTTCGCAGGCATTTTCGAGCAAAGCAGGAAAGAAAAAGGGACCGTACTGTCGGGCGTTGCTATAGCAACTGCGCTTATGCCACCTCTATGCACCGCAGGTTTCGGCCTTGCACATTTGAAATTCGGATATTTTCTCGGTGCGATGTATCTTTTCTTTATCAACTGCATATTCATCGTTCTTGCAACATATATAACCGTCAAATACCTTCATTTTCCGGAGATAAAATTCCAGAATGCCCAGGCGGCTAAAAAGACTAAGTCCATAATAGCGATAATCACTATACTTGTAATTGTTCCGAGCCTTTGGTCGGCTTTCCTGATGATAAGAAGGAATAATTTCGAAAGGGAGGTAATTGAATTCGTAGCCAAGAACAAGACGCTGGACAATGGATATATCTATGATTACAAGATAAACACATCCGGTAAAAGGAAAGCGGAAATATATATTACCGGTGAGATAATGAAATCATCTGAAAAACAAAGACTTATAAATGCAGCTCAGGATTTCGGGATCAAAGAGAATGAATTGGCAATAAAAGAGCACAGCATAAATTCGGAAGATGCCGGCTACTCGGAAAAGCTGGTGAAAGGAATATACGAAAGAACTGACAGCGAAATAAACAAACGGGAAGCACAAATAAGGTTGTTGGAAGACAAATTGAAAAAGATCAGCAACAAGGAAATACCTTATGCCCGGATAGCCAAAGAGATAGCCACGCAATACCCCGAAATTACAGACCTTTATCTGACGAAAGGGGCCGAAGTCAAGAATACGGACAGTCTGGCCATAAATGAGAGGATACTGGTGGTCGCCAAATCCAAGGCTCCACTTTCGGAAGAAAAGACCAAAAGACTTTCGGAATGGCTTAAGATCAGACTGGAAGATTCAACCGTAGTTGTAATAAATCAAAGATAGGATGAAACGAATTCTGTTTCTCATTTCCGTATTTATTTCAACAATTCTGTCCGCTCAAAGCAACAAGGCCGGTAAGATTTTGAATAACGATATAAATTACGAGTCCCTGACGGCAGGATGGAATACGAAGATACGGCCTGTATATTATATTCCGGATACTTTGTCCATGATATTTATAGGGGACGTAATGATGCACAATCCACAAATCATATCGGCTAAAAAGGGTGGGAGCTACAACTTCGATACATATTTCTCGCATATAAAAGATATGTTTTCTTCAGCCGACATATCTGTTGCCAACATGGAATTCACCTTGGCAGGGAAACCATACACAGGCTACCCTTCTTTTTCCGCACCGGATCCGTATCCCTGTTATATAGCCGATTGCGGAGTCAACGTTTTCCTGACTGCAAACAACCACATCCTCGACAAAGGGGAAAAAGGAATTGCAAGGACAATAGGGATATATGACAAGATGGAAAAAAACGGCAGGATCAAATATACGGGAACGGCTTTGGACAAGCAATCGCTCGATTCAATATACCCCCTGATAATCAGCAAAAGAGGATTCAGAATTGCAATCGTTAATTTCACATACGGAACCAACGTAAATATAGGAAAAGGATTCCCGGCAGTCTGCAGGACAAATCCGGAAGAAATCCGGGAAGCGATCGGAAAAGCGGAAAAAGATAATGCCGATTATATAATTGCAATGCCCCATTGGGGAACTGAATATCATCTCGGACATTCCGAATCGCAGGCAAAAGAAGCCCTGCAGCTTGCGGCAGACGGTGCGGACATCATTATCGGAGGCCATCCCCATGTTGTCCAGGATACATCGAATCTTAAAACGGGCAACAAAACGGTTCCCGTAATATATTCCATGGGAAATGCAGTATCAAATATGAGCGCTCGGAACACCAGACTGGAACTTGCCGTAAAGATAAACATCATAAGGGATATCTATGGGAATAAGACAGTTTCCGGACCGGAACTGGTCTTCCTCTGGTGCACTCTTCCAGGAAAATTATGCAACAATTATTCGGTGATTCGTGTGAAGCAATTCATAGGACACCGAAACGAATGGATGGATCCCAGTGATTACGATAATATGATAGATACTTATATCAGCGTCAAAAAACAGACAGGACTAAAAGATTGAAATCAGACAAATGAAGAAAACCATTACATTGGAGAATGTCGATCCCATCGGATTATTCGGGGTCGGAAACAGAATATTCGAAGAATTTTGCAGCTTTTTCCCGGCACTTAAAATCATCTCAAGGGGAAACGAAATCATGCTGGACGGGAAAAAGCCGGAGATAGATGAATTCAATGCCAGACTTAATGATCTGATCGATGAAAGCAGACACAAAATGAATCTTACCGTTTATGACGTCGAGAATATTTTCGACGGGGAATCTTCCGATGACAAATTCAAAGCTACGGGAGATGCCATAATTCTGCATAATACTGACGGCAAGCCGATAAAGGCACGCAACAAGAATCAGCAGAATATGGTAAAGGCTTATTTCGAAAACGACCTTATCTTCGCCGCCGGACCAGCCGGGACAGGTAAGACATACATAGCGATCGCATTAGCCGTAAGGGCGTTGAAAAACAAAGAGATAAGAAGAATAATACTGACACGTCCGGCTGTGGAAGCCGGAGAAAGACTCGGATTTCTACCGGGGGACCTGAAAGAAAAACTAGATCCATATCTACAACCGCTTTTCGATGCCTTGGGAGATATGATTCCGGCAAGAAAACTGCAGGAATTCATTGCCGACGGGACTATCCAGATAGCACCCTTGGCATATATGAGAGGACGGACTCTGGACAGAGCATGTGTAATTCTGGATGAAGCACAGAACACGAATACCGGACAATTGAAAATGTTTCTTACAAGAATGGGCTGCAATGCCAAATTCATTGTCACAGGGGACGCCAGTCAGGTTGATTTGCCTCACAAAGAGGATTCCGGATTCACAAAAGGCATGAAACTCTTAAAAGATGTCAAAGGTATAAGCACCATAATTTTCTCAAATGATGACATCGTAAGGCATCCTTTGGTTTCCAAGATAGTAAAAGCCTTCGATCTCGCAGATTCACAGGAGAACGAAGGCAATAAAAATCAAACGGGATTTTGATTATTCCTGATTTACTCGGGTTTGCCCGTACTTACTATTTTTGAATATTTATCATATCCGGCCTTGTATTTGGGATCCTCGTCACGGAAACGATAATATGCATTCTTCAAATATTCAGCGATACCGAGTTTCACTTTATCATCTTTTGTAATCGAATAAGCCTTTTCGAATGGTTCTATCGCATCTTTCAATGACGTTTCGAACTGTTTTACAAGAGCTTCATATTTTGCATCATCCAATTCGGCCTGAGCCTTATCCTGGATAGCAAGCGCTTTATTGTAATAAAGAGTGCCGACGCCTATATAGCCGAATTCGTAATCCGGATTTATTTCGGCGCACTTGCCATACGCTTCGATAGCTTTGTCTTCCTCTCCAAGCTTGTTGTGGATATTGCCTTCAACATAATAAAGAGAAGCATTGTTCGGTTCGTTCTTTTTAGCCTTATCCAGAAGTGCGAATAATTTATCCGTATTCTCACCGCTGGTGACATAATAATTGATAAGACCTATGAGGATACTCTGGCTTTGCGGGAATTTTTCAAATCCTTTTTCAAGGTAATCCCTTGAAGCTGTTTTGTCTCCCAATTTCGCTTCCACATCTCCAAGTTTCGCGTAAACTTCACCTTTATCTCCATAATAATTGGCTGCGATACATTTGTCAAAGCATTCCTTAGCCTGGGCATTGTCGCCAAGACTCCATGCAGTGAAACCTTGATTGTAAAGTGAATTGGTATCCAGAACTGCAAGCGGTTCTTTAGCGGAGATGTCGACAGCTTTGCCGAAGAACAGATTCGCGGACTTCAGATCGCCAAGCGAATAAGCATTGTAAGCTTCGCTTACATATTTCTTAGCGATATTCTGTACAGCCTCGAGTACGACCTTTTTCTTTTTGCTATCAATCGAATATGCCTTCAGATATGCTTCGGAAGCCTTGTCCAGGGCATCTGCAATAACAGGCTTGGTTACTTCTATTATGGCAAGCTGGTTGTTTTGATTGAAATACAGATTCTTATCGGAAAAAACTTCTTTTGTCATCAAGGAACCGTTGACAGTAACAGTATCGGAAGACGACGGTTTTTCGCTGGCCAGAAGCAGTTGAAGCTGCTGCTTGGTGGCACCTTGCCAAACATCTGAAGTAGGAGCATCGTATGCTTTTATATATGCTTCGCCCAATTTGAGCCATGATGAAGCTTTTGCAGCTTTTTTAGGCTTTTGAACAACAGATTCCGCAGCATCTACGGCCTGTTTTGCAGCGGAAAGCGATTTGACCTGTGCATTCGCAATCTGCAAAGAAGCGAAAACTGCAAATGCTAATAAAATCTTTTTCATGAATAAATAATGTTATGAGTGTTTAATTATTATCTATGGAGTTATCAGAGGTATCATCTCCTGCTTCCTGGACAACAGGACCGGGGTTATCCGTAGCAGTTTCAGTTCCATTGGTAGAAGATTCCGTTTCAGCAGGCAGGACATCACCGTCGTCTGTATTCTCTACTGCGGAAACGGCGGCAATAGCATCACCGTCTTTAATATTTATCAACTTCACTCCCTGTGTCGCCCTTCCGGCAACCCGGATATCGGACACTGTCATTCTGATTATAAGTCCGGAACGGTTGATAATCATAAGATCATCTGTTTCGGTCACATTCTTGATCGCGACAAGTTTTCCGGTCTTGTCAGTGATATTCAATGTCTTGACTCCTTTGCTGCCACGTTTCGTCAAACGGTATTCATCGAAATCCGTTCTCTTTCCGTAACCGTTTTCGCTAACCACCAGGACTGTGCGGCTTGCAGAATTTTCATCCGAAGGATCATAGCCGATGATACCGATCACTTCGTCATCTTCATCGATATTGATGCCCCTTACTCCCGAAGCTGTACGGCCCAACGGTCTTGCATCCGTTTCATCGAACCTTACGCAACGTCCGTTTCTCGCAGCTATGAAAATCTGTTCCCTCCCGTTCGTAAGAACGGCATCAAGCAATTCATCCCCGTCTCTGACGGTAATTGCGTTTATTCCTTTGGTCCTGGGCCTGGAATAAGCTTCCAGCGTGGTCTTTTTGATAATGCCACGTTTGGTCGCCATCACAATATAAGTATTGTTGATATATTCGGGATCGTCAAGAGTCCTTACATTTATATAAGCCTTGATTTTGTCATCGGGAATACTCAGAACGTTCTGTATTGCCCGACCTTTCGAAGCACGTGAACCTTCCGGAATCTGGTAAACCTTCAACCAATAGCAATGTCCGCTTTGCGTAAAGAAGAGCATGGTGCTATGCATATTCGCCACAAAGAAATGATCGATGAAATCGGCGTCCCTCGTCGAACTGCCCTTAATACCTACGCCCCCTCTGTTCTGAGTCCTGAACTCGCTCAACGGAGTCCTTTTGATATACCCAAGATTTGAGATCGTAACCACTTCATCCTCATCGGGATAAAAATCCTCCGGATCAAATTCGTCGTCAGACAGTGTTATTTCCGAACGCCTGGCATCTCCGTATTTAGCTTTTAGACCGGCCGTTTCCTTTTTGATAATGTCAAGCTGAAGGCTTTCGTTCGAAAGTATGTCATTGCACTTGGCAATGAATTTTTCCAGATCGTCATATTCCGCCTGAAGTTTGTTCCTTTCAAGTCCGGTCAACTGCCGGAGTTTCATCTCCACGATAGCAGTAGCCTGGACATCTGTAAAGCCGAACTCGGATATTATCCCGTTTTTGGCCTCGTCCACGCCCGAAGAAGCTCGTATGATTTCTATTATCCTGTCTATCACGTCGATGGCCTTGAGAAGACCTTCTAGGATATGGGCTCTTTTCTGAGCTTTGTCCAATTCGAATTTCGTACGTCTTATAATGACAGAATGTCTGAAATCCACGAAATTCTTTATTATTTCCTTCAGACTGAGAGTCCGCGGACGTCCGTTTACCAACGCAACATTGTTGATGGAAAAGCTGGTCTGCAGTGACGTATATTTGAACAGCATGTTCAACACCACGTTGGAATTGGCGCCGGCCTTAAGTTTGAAGACAACACGCACTCCTTCCCTGGAAGTTTCGTCATTTATATATGAAATCCCTTCGATCTTCTTGTCTTCGACCATTTGGCCGATTTTCTCAATCATATCTTTCTTGTTGACCATATAAGGGATTTCGGTAACGACTATGGTCTCACGACCCGAATCACTTACCTCTATATCCGTTTTGGCCCTTACAACAACCCTTCCCCTTCCGGTTTCATAGGCATCTTTTATTCCGCTCACGCCTCTTATTATACCTCCGGTAGGAAAATCCGGGCCTTTGATATATTGCATGAGCCCTTCGGTATCTATGTCGGGATTGTCTATATATGCACATATCGCATCGCAGCATTCGCCTAGATTATGAGGTGCCATATTGGTAGCCATGCCGACTGCTATTCCGGACGACCCGTTCAACAGCAGAAGCGGAACCTTGGTCGGAAGGACCGTGGGCTCCGGAATCGTATCATCGAAATTCAATTGGAAATCAACGGTATCCTTGTCAAGATCCGCAAGAACGTCTTCGGTTATCTTCTCAAGTTTGGCTTCCGTATAACGCATTGCCGCTACGGGATCACCGTCCATGGATCCGAAGTTCCCCTGCCCCCAGACAAGAGGATACCTCTGATTCCATCCCTGGGCAAGTCTGGCCATTGCGTCATAAACGCTGGAATCGCCATGGGGATGGAACTTACCGAGGACTTCTCCGACAATCCTTGCGGATTTCTTCGTCTGTCCGGAATACGCCAATCCCAACCCGTCCATTCCGAAAAGGACTCTTCTCTGTACCGGCTTCAGACCGTCACGCACATCGGGAAGTGCTCTGGAAACAATGACGGACATCGAATAATCGATATACGCCGTTCTCATCTCATGATCGATTTCCACCGGCTCTATCACACCTGTAATCTGTTCTGTATCTTTTTCCTCGTTATCCATAAATTATGTCTAAAAATCTACTAATATAAGTATGCAAATTTATGAAAAATTTCTTTCAGGGACAAATTGGCAACCGATATTATTGCCACAAATTTGCCGAACGACAATTTTTACATATTTTTGCAGGGATGGAGGACAAAAATGGAAATCAAGATTTCTGAAGAACTTAATGATATTATAAGGTACTCAAGAGAGGAAGCCATGAGAACGGGTAATTACGGTATTGTACCTGATCACCTGTTTCTGGGGATAATACGTCATGATAACAACAATGCATGCAAAGCCCTGCAAGATCTCGGAGTGGATACCGAAGCTTTGAAAAGATTCATAGACTCGCACATTTTCACGAGGGACAGCATTCCTTTTTCTCAGCTTGACCAAATCACTTTTTCCAGAGCTACGCAGAATGTTTTGAGTCTGGCTGTAATGGAAGCGAACAGGATGAAAAACGCCGAGGCTTCCTCACAGCACCTGATGCTTGCCCTGCTACGGAGCACAGAAAGCTACGGACAGGATTATCTCAAGAAATGCAAAATAGACTACGCCCGCATCCTTGCGTATTTCCAGGAAGCAGGCCTTTTGAGTGCGGCTGCCGAAGATCAGGACAATAAGCACAAAAGTTATGAAGATCCCGGAATCATGGACAGCGCTTCAGGCGAGACTGCTGATTTGAACGAATTCGGCTATGACTTGACAAAAGCGGCGGAAGATGGCAAACTGGATCCAGTAATCGGGAGGGATTCCGAAATATCCATGGTGATTGAAGTCCTTGGAAGAAGAAAAAAAAACAATCCGATGCTTGTCGGAGAACCCGGAGTAGGAAAATCGGCGATAGTCGAAGGAATTGCATCCAGAATCGCAAGCGGTGATGTCCCCGGGGTTTTAAAAGGGAAAAGACTGATCTCGCTGGACATCGCTTCCGTAGTAGCCGGGACAAAATACCGGGGTGATTTTGAAAAAAGGCTCAAAGCCATTATCAAGGAGATAAGCGAGAATCCCGATATTATCCTTTTCATTGACGAATTCCATACGATAGTCGGTGCCGGAGGCGCCCAGGGAAGCCTTGATGCCGCAAACATTCTGAAACCGGCATTGGCCAGGGGGGAAATCAAATGCATCGGAGCTACGACAACCGAAGAATTCACCAAAATAATAGAAAAAGACGGTGCATTGGACAGACGGTTTCAGAAAATAGTGATAGAACCGTCAGACATCCGGCAAACCGTGGAAATATTGAAAAAGATTAAACCGAACTACGAAAAGTTCCACAATGTGACCTATACCGACGATGCGCTATTGTCATGTGTACGGCTGACTGACAGATATATTAGCACCAGATTCCTTCCTGACAAGGCAATAGATGCGCTTGACGAAGCCGGATCAATGGTGAAAATGAGAACAGGCAACGGAAAAAAGAAAAATAAAATCGTAAATTCCGAAGACGTGGCTTCCGTCGTTTCGAAAATGACGGGAATCCCTTTGAATAAAGTCGTGGAATCAGAACGCAGCCGCCTCCTGAACATGGAAAAAAAGCTTCAAAGCAGAATAATAGGCCAGAATGAAGCCATAAAGAAAGTCGCAAATGCAATACGCCGAAACAAAGCCGGTCTGAAAGCGCCTGACAGGCCTATAGGAACTTTTCTGTTTTTCGGGCCTACAGGAGTAGGAAAGACACAACTTGCCAAATGCCTTGCCGATTATCTTTTTGATTCCGAAGACAGCATCATAAGAATCGACATGAGCGAATATATGGAAAAGTTCAGCGTATCGAGACTTATAGGAGCGCCTCCGGGATACGTAGGATATGAAGAAGGAGGTCAACTGAGCGAGAAAGTAAGACAAAAACCTTATTGCGTAGTACTTCTGGACGAGATAGAAAAGGCTCATCCCGATATATTCAATCTGCTTCTCCAGATCCTTGACGATGGACGCCTTACAGACAGCAACGGAAGGACTGTAAGTTTCAGGAACACGATAATAATCATGACTTCGAATGTCGGAAGCCGTGAACTTGAAGAATTCGGTGACGGCATGGGCTTTGCCACTGCCGGAAAGAACACAGAAAGGGATAAAAAAAGCATTCTTGAAAAGGCTTCGAAAAAGATTTTTCCTCCTGAATTTCTAAACAGGATAGATGAACAAGTGTTTTTCAATTCACTGTCCAAGGATGATATCGGTAAAATAATAGACATAGAGATAAAAGACCTCAAGACAAGGATCGAGGACGCGGGATTCAGGTTGAGCATAACAAGCCCTGCCAGGAAATTCGTCGCTGAAGCCGGCTTCGATCCTGCTTTCGGAGCCAGACCGTTGAAAAGAGCCGTGATGAAGTACATAGAAGATCCCGTATCCGAATACATCATTTCGGATAATCTTCTTCTTGCAAAAGAGAGGCAAGACGGTCCCCTAACCATAAAAGTCAGGCTCTCCGCAGACAAAAACGATACGGCTGTTACTCTGTCCTGATGCCTTCGATCTCAAGATCCATGTCATTGATAATACCAAGCAGGGCATTGAAAGATGTATCGGAAGAAATAATCAAGCTCAATGCATTCAAATCAATTTCATTGTTTTTCATAACATTCGTTTTTATTTTATGATGCAAAGATAGCTCGCCATTGTACCAAGCTGAGGCACAAGTAAGATTTTTTTTCAAAAAGGGTTCAAGATTTCTATATTTACCTGTCTCTAAAAAAATAATACCGTAATGGGAACAGAAAGGAGCATAGACAGACTGGCCAGATACATAATATTCGGAATGTCAGCGTTGATCATATGCGCTGTCTGCTGGTATCTGAAAAATATTATCCTTTTCATTCTGCTTGCAGCAGTAGTATCTCTCGTAGGCAATCCTATAATGAAACTGCTAAAGAAGATAAAGATAAAAAGGAAAAGCATACCTTCGTGGATACTGGCTACCTTTACGCTGATCATAATAGTTTCAGCATTCTTTATAGTCATAACACGGATAATCCCGATAGTAGGAAATGTAGCCAAAGAAATTTCCCTGACGAACATAACAAATACCGCAGGCTTGTCCGACCACCCTATAACGGCGCTTGACAAATACCTTATAAAAGAATTTCCTGATCTCGGTCCGGATTTCCAGATAGAAACCGTAATTGCAAATCAGATAAAGAAGATAGTAAACCTGTCCAATGTTTCGGCCGTAATAGGCTCGGTGGCCTCCGTATTGAAAAATCTGGGAATAGGTTTGTTTTCCGTCTTATTCATATCTTTCTTTTTTATCAGGGATGACCGGCTGTTTCCCAATATAGTAGCGGCAATAGTGCCGGAAAAACAGGAGAAACGCACGATAGAAGCCATAGACGATATTTCATATCTGCTCTCCAGATATTTCATAGGACTTCTGATTGAGATTGCCGGTGTCGGTATCCTTAACTTTACCGGACTAAAACTGGTGGCAGGATTGAGTCTCAGCGGCTCCATAGCAATAGCGTTCACAACAAGCCTTTTGAATATAATTCCTTATGTGGGGCCTTTGGCAGGAGGAGTCATAGGAACCGTCCTTGGCCTGGCTTTAAAATTCGGCGCCCCCGCAGCAATTCCGGGAAACGGGATTCTGATTTCGGCATTGGTCCTCATCGCCATATTCTGCTTCACCCAGCTGGTGGACAATTTCATATATCAGCCGGTAATCTACTCAAACAGCATCAAGGCGCATCCTTTGGAAATATTCATAGTATTGCTCATAGCGGGAAACGTAGGAGGAATAGCCGGAATGTTCGCAGCTATTCCCGCATATACAGCAATAAGGGTGATAGCCATCCGGTTCTTCGGACAAGTAAAGGCAATACGCATGCTTATTCCAAATACGGAAGACAGCAGACATCATAATAAAAATAACATATGAAAAAGATATTGGCTATTCTCATTGCAGCGCTGCTGCTTATTCCCGGCAGGGGCTATGCAGGGGAAACTGTAAGGATCAAGCCGGATACAACATTGCTGTTTGCGGAAAAAGAATCCGGAAATCTTTATATGGATGTATATAATCCTAAGTCCGGAAGCGACAAGACTTTTGAAAACAACCCCAAACCGGTTATCTTGTTCGTGTTCGGCGGCGGCTTCATCAGCGGCAAGAGGGATGGCCGGGCATACAGACCATGGTTCAAGGAAATGACGGACAACGGATATGAAGTCATATCCATTGACTACAGACTGGGATTGAAGGGATATAATGGAAAAATCGGGATAGGAGCGGTAAAAGCTGTTGACAAAGCTATCCACATGGCTGTGGAAGACATATTCAGTGCCACCGGATATATTCTTGAAAATGCACGGAAGCTTGGCATAAGAAAGGACGGAATAGTTATAAGCGGCTCTTCAGCCGGTGCGATAGCAGTCCTGCAGGCTGATTACGAGTTATGTAACGGAACAAGTTACGCCGATGTATTGCCTGCGGATTTCAGATATGCAGGTGTAATGTCATTTTCCGGAGCAATATTGTCTAGACATGGAAAATTAAAATACAAAACGGCTCCGGCTCCTACATTGATGCTCCACGGGACGGAAGACCATGTAGTAAACTATAATCAGATCAAGATATTCAGGCTGGGATTTTTCGGGACCAATAAGATTACAGGACGGTTTCATAAATTCGGATACAATTACAACACGCTACGCTACACGGGACATGGTCACGATATAGCTGAAATGATGTATGAAACCTTTCCCGACCAGGAAAGATTTCTGGAAAACAATGTAATTCTTAAAAAGAAAAGGATCATCGATGCAATGATCGACGACCCTTCAATTCCAATTAAGAAAGCGAGCAAAAGCCGTAAAGAACTTTACGGAAATTAAAGCTCGGACATCTTTTGAAGAGACAATTCCACCAGTTTGCGAATCTGGGGTTTGTAATCCGGATTGCTGCTCTTGAGATACCTGTTGGCTATCACGCAGCAAACTGTTCCGGCATTATGGCCCAGATGGGCGGACAGACCGGCGACAGCGGAACTTTCCATTTCGAAATTCGTTATCCTGTACTCACCGAATCTGAAAGATTCGAAAAGATCCAGCATATCCGGCATCGCCAGAGGAATTCTTATCACACGCCCCTGCGGCCCGTAAAAACCGGGAGCTGAAATAGTAACGCCTTTGACAGTACAATCGGAGAACTTGTCTGTCAGATTTTTTCCGGCTTTTACAAAATACGGGGAAGGCAGATGACTGTCCCAATTCGTATGTTTCATGAAAGCTTCTTCCATCTCGGGAATATTGATCTTGTCCCTGTCGGCATACCAGTTCAGAAGTCCGTCGCTTCCTACGGATATCTCGGAAAAGATAAAAGACCCCAAAGGGATATCGGGATGAATCGCCCCTGTAGTACCTACACGCAAAATATTCAACGTACGGTGTACGGGTTTGACTTCCCGTGTCTTGAAATCGATGTTTGCCAAGGCATCCAATTCATTCATCACGATATCGATATTATCGGTACCGATACCTGTCGAAAGCACTGTGATCCTTTTGGAATCATATTGTCCGGTAACGGAGACAAATTCCCTTGACTGGTGTCTGAATTCCTTGTGGTCAAGGAACTCCGCAACCATGTCCACCCTTCCGGGATCACCAACCAGAATCACATTGTCGGCAAGTTCTTCGGGTTTCATATGAATATGGAACGCCGAGCCATCATCATTTATTATTAATTCCGATTCCGCTATTCTCATAATATTTATTTTAAAATTGGTTAATAATGAATTGTCAAATATAGTTTTTTATTCAGGATTTTCCTATTTTTGCAACCGTTAATACCAAATCTTAATTTTACGTTATGTGGCAAAGAATACAGACATTATACCTTTCGGTTTCGACCTGTCTTATCGCGATATTGCTTTTCAGCCATTTGGGCACAGCCATAGGGACGAACGGTAAAGTGTCTTATGTGAATTATGTTGAAAAAATCCCATACCTCATACTGATCTGCTCCATTCTTGCTGCCGATATAATAGCATTGATCACATTCCGTTTCAGGATGTTCCAGATGAGGATTGCCGTTATTGCGGCATTATTGTCGTTGGGATTCCAGATATGGATCGCAGTCGACTATTTCAAAGCCCCGGACGGACTTGTATTCAGATATACTGCAATATTCCCGCTAATCGCATGCATTATGGATTTTCTTGCCGCAAAAGGCATACTGAGCGATCAGCTGATAGTGGAAAGCGCATCCCACCTGCGTGCTGCAAAGAGGCGAGACAGGGAAAACGGTAAAAAGAAGAAATGATCTAACTTTCCGGGGAGCCGGATTTTCCCATATAGAAAAGTTTAAGGACATTTTCCGCATAGGTCTTTGTTACAGCAATAGGCTTTATGTTATCATTGTCCAGATCAAGTTCGTAGCCATCCTTTTCCTTGCGGAGGACTTTCACCTTCTTCATGTTGACGATATATTGACGGTGGCATCTTACAAGACTGCTGCCTTTGAAACTGTCTTCAACTGTTTTAAGCCGGCACCGGAGCATATATTTTGTCAATTCCCCTTTGCTGTTCGTATACCACACTTTTATATAGTTGTCATCAGATTCTATATAATATAAATTTGCGGAACTTACGGAAAGCTTGAGAACGCCGCTGTTATCGAACAGGGAGATTTTTTCCTGGTCCTTCGGCTCTATCACTTCATCCGAAACTACATTGCTGTAATTCATGAGACGGATGGTGTTGTTCTTATCTATAATGGCGAAATACATTCCGGCTATTATATAAGGAATGATAATGGATATGGTGCCGTAAACAAGGGCGCTGCCGAAGATATCGGCGAACTCGTATTTAGGAGTCTTTACCACCCCTATGGTTATGAAAGTGTATATGAATGCTATGAGTACGACTTCCCCTATATCCCACAAGACATATTGGAAATATGTCATTTCAAACAGATTCCTGGTTTTATACATCAGCACTTTGCTGAATATTACCAGCAGAAGGGACGCCGATGCGAAAATCAATGTGAAAAGAAAAAAGACCGAATTGCCGAGAGCAAACCATGCATTATGGGAGAACGGGATGCTCACCAATAGGAAAACAATAGCAAAGAATGCTGTAAACGTAACTGTTGCAATAAGTTGATATTTACCCAAAAGGTATCTGGGCAATTTATTGTTCTTTCCCATATGAATATTACTTGTGTTCCACAAATATAATCAAGAATAGCGGTTTTTCTAAAACCGGGACCATACAATTTCGCCACAAATACAACAAAATAACCGAAACGGCAAACAAATGCCAAAAACTCCGCCAATTCGCCACAATAATTTCACCATACAGATATTTCATGATAATTTCGTAGTCATTTACATAAAACCAAACTACACATGAAGATTATCGGAACAGGAAGCGCACTTCCTAAAAAAGTTGTGACAAACGATATGATTTCCGAATTTCTGGATACCAGCGATGCGTGGATATTTCCTCGCACGGGAATCAGAAGCAGGCATGTAATATCCGACGAAAAGCTCGAAGATCTAGGAGCGGAGGCAGCTGAAAAAGCAATTGAAAATTCCGGGCTTGTAAAATCGGACATCGACTACTTCATCTGTTCCAACGTCGTAAGCGAATATATCACGCCGGGACTAAGCTGCGTAATATCTGAAAAACTCGGTCTTACCTGTCCATGCATAGACGTCAACTGTGCCTGTCCCGGGTTCATTTACGCCATGGACATCGCAGAAAACCGATACCTTGCCGGGAAAGCCCGCAACATATTGATAGTATGTGCCGAGGAACCGACAAGAATGTCAAGCTGGGAAGACCGCAGCACTTGTGTGCTTTTCGGTGACGGTGCGGGAGCAGCAGTCTTTTCGGAAGGAAATAATCTGAAAGGCATCCGCCTTAATTCGAATCCCGCTCCGGATAAGATCTATCAATACAGAAAACTGGTAGACACTCCTTTCATTAAAAAAGAAGAACAAGATGTTCCTCTCCAAATGAAGGGCAGGGATGTATTCAAATTCGCGGTAACGGCATCGAACCGGGACATATTAGCGTTGCTGGAAGAAAACAATCTGACAAAAAACGACGTATCATATTACATGATACATCAGGCAAACGCAAGGATCATCGATGCTATAAGGGACTATCTGGAAGAACCCGAAAGCAAATTTCCGACCAATATAAGCGATCACGGGAATTCGTCTTCGGCGTCATGCCCCATATTGCTGGACGAATGCAACAGGAAAGGAATGTTCAAAAGTGGAGATATTCTGGTCTTTAGCGCATTTGGAGCCGGTCTTCTTTCGGCGGCGGCAATCATTGAATGGTGATAAATAAATTAATTATTATCTTTGTAAGATAATATATCATAGTCAAATTTTATGATTAAAAGTATAATATGTGATACTTTGGGTATAAAGTATCCTATTTTCCAAGGCGGTATGGCCTGGATAGCAGATGCAAAACTGGCTGCGGCAGTATCTGAAGCAGGCGGTCTCGGACTTATTTCATCTATAAATTTCGGCACTGAAGCGGTAAGAGCCGAAATAAGAAAATGCAAAGAACTGACAGATAAGCCTTTCGGCGTTAATATCATGTTGCAGGCACCTAATGCTGCCGAAGTCGCGGATATGGTTGTCGAGGAAAACGTCAAGATTCTTACCACGGGAGCCGGATCACCCGCTGCATACATGGACAAATGGAAAACGGCCGGAATTAAAGTCATTCCGGTAGTAGCTTCCGTAGCCTATGCATTGAAAATGCAGGAAATAGGTGCAACAGCCGTTATTGCCGAAGGTGCGGAATCGGGAGGCCATATAGGAGATATACACACTATGGCATTGTTGCCTCAGATTATAGATGCTCTCGATATTCCGGTAATGGCTGCAGGAGGAATCTTCGACGGAAGAGGAGCCGCTGCCGCCTTTATAATGGGCGCAGCAGGAATTCAGGTGGGAACAAGATTCCTTATCGCAGACGAATGCCATATCAACGAGAACTACAAGGAAAGGCTTCTTAAAGCTTCCGACATCAGTACCATGGTCACCGGGAAATCTTACGGGGACGCCGTAAGGTGCTTGAAATCCCCTTTCTCTAAAAAATTCTTCAAAATGGAATACGATCCTTCGATTCCTAAAGAAGAAGTTCTTAAATTCGGAACCGGATCTATGCGGAAAGCCGTATTTGACGGCGATGATAAGATGGGAAGTTATCTGGCCGGAGAAGTAGCCGGCATGATAAAGAAAAAGGAAACGGCAAAAGAAATTGTCGCGGATATTATGGAAGGAGCTGAAAAGCTTCTCAGGAATTCATCATCATTATTAGCATAAAATGGATAAAAGAGTTGTTGTAACCGGTATGGGAATTATTTCTCCTATCGGAAATGATATAAAGACATATTGGAATAACTTGGTTAACGGGGTCTGCGGTATAGATTACATTGAAGAATTTCCGACCGATCTTCTCCAGGTAAAGATAGCCGGAAAAATAAAAAATTTCGATCCGGCGGAATTCGGAATCGAAAAACCTTTTTCCAGAAAACAGGACCTGTTCTGTCAATATGCAGTTGCTGCCGCATTCCAGGCAATGAATGATTCAGGACTATCGACCGCACCCGACGGTAACATAGACCCTTTCAGATTGGGAGTATATGTAGGATCAGGCATCGGAGGCTTTTCCGTACAATATCGAGAAACGCTCAAGATGATAGACGATCCTTCAGGACAATGGATATCTCCTCTTTTCATACCGACCATGATCTCGAACATAGCCGCAGGGCATATAGCAATAAAATATCTGGCGGAAGGACCTTGCCTTGATGTCGTAACGGCATGCGCGACATCTACGAACACGATAGGCGAGGCATACCGTGCAATACGTCACGGATATGCGGATGCTATCATTGCAGGCGGTGCCGAACATGCATCTATTCCTTTAGGCATCGCCGGGTTCACAAATGCCAAAGCCTTGTCAAGGGAAGAAGATCCGAAGCACGCTTCCCTTCCTTTCAATCTAAACAGGGGCGGATTTGTCATGAGCGACGGGGCCGGCATCATAATCCTGGAAGAGTATGAACATGCAAAATCAAGAGGAGCAAAGATTTACGGCGAGATAGTTGGGTACGGCAACACATGCGACGCCTACCATTCCACAGCCCCGCGTCCGGAAGGCACTACCCAGGCAAGATGTATAGAACTTGCACTTGCCGAAGCAGGGTTCAATGCTGACAAGGACAACCTTTACATCAACGCTCATGGAACGGGAACAAAACTGAACGATACAGCCGAGACTAAAGCATATAAAATAGCTTTGGGCGATTTTGCATACAAAGCCCATGTAAGTTCTATCAAATCGATGACAGGACATATGCTGGGAGCTGCAGGAGCTGCGGAGGCAATTGCAACCATAATGACTTTGGAGAAAGGAATAATTCCTCCTACAATCAATCTCGACACTCCCGATCCGGAATGCGACCTTGACTACACCCCTAACAAAGCTGTAGAAAGCGACATCACGTTGGGAATTTCAGATTCATTCGGATTCGGAGGACATGATGCCTGCATCGCATTCAGAAAACCGGAAAAATAGAAAATATTAAGTACTAAAACCTAAGGAATTTAATGGAAACGCTTACTAAAGAACAAATTAAACAATATCTACCTCATCGTGAGCCTATGCTTCTGATAGACGAAGCATACATAGACGACAATGGAATAGCCCACGGAAAATATCTGATTAAACAAGATGAATTTTTCACGAGAGGCCATTTTCCCGGAAATCCTATCGTTCCTGGAGTCATACAATGCGAGATAATGGCACAAAGCTGTGCCATACTTGTGAAAGAGGAAATTCCCGGACATAACACATTATATGTGGGGATAGACAAGGTAAGATTCAAGAGTATAGTCCGTCCGGGGGATTTGTGCGAAGTTTCCGCAACTCTCAATGAAAGACGCGGGGAAATGTTTTTTTGTTCGGCAAAATTGGAAGTCAAAGGGAAATTGTGCTGCAAGGGACAATTGACTTTCGCTTTGATGCCAAAAGAATAATAAGCGGAAAGGAATCAGTCATGGCTGGCGAAGCGTTGCTCCGCCAGTTTTTCGTATTTTGTTCCCGGACGGCCGTAATTCGCATAAGGATATATCGATATACCGCCCCTGGGGGTAAAGAACCCCGTGACTTCTATATATTTCGGATCCATAAGGCTTATGAGATCCTTCATGATCACATTCACGCAGTCTTCATGGAAATCGCCGTGATTCCTGAAACTGAAAAGATACAATTTCAGGCTCTTGCTTTCCACCATCCTGACATCAGGGATATAACATATCCTTATTTCCGCAAAATCAGGCTGCCCCGTGATAGGACACAGACTTGTAAATTCGGGACAATTGAAACGCACCCAATAATCATTACCCTGATGTCTGTTTACGAATGTTTCCAGAACTTCCGGAGCATAATCGCTCTTGTATTCCGTTTTTTTGCCAAGGACCTTCAGTCCTTCACCAGCCCTGTCGCTCATATGATCATTCACCTGCCTCCTTCAGTCTTTCTGCATTCTCGGCAACCTGCAATGCATCTATACATTCCTGTATATCACCGTTCATGAATACGGGAAGATTGTACATGGTCCAATTGATTCTGTGATCGGTTACCCTGGACTGCGGATAATTGTAAGTACGTATCTTGGCAGATCTGTCTCCTGTGGAAACCATGGTCTTACGTTTAGCTGCGATTCCGTCAAGATACTTCTGATGTTCCCTGTTATACAGTCTGGTACGCAATTCCTCCAAAGCCCTCTCGAAATTTTTTATCTGTGAACGCTCTTCCTGGCATTGCACGACTATCCCGGACGGGATATGGGTAAGACGCACAGCAGAATATGTTGTGTTAACCCCCTGGCCTCCCGGACCTGAAGAACAATATGTATCTTTCCTTATGTCATTCATATCAAGGTCGATATCGAATTCTCCGGCCTCAGGGAAAACAGCTACGGTAGCGGCGGAAGTCTGGATCCTTCCCTGTGTCTCCGTCTGAGGTACCCGTTGGACACGATGGACACCAGATTCGTATTTCATGACTCCATAGACGCCATCCGATCCGGAAAGTTTGAACACGATCTGCTTATAGCCTCCGGAAGTTCCGGGAGCCTGATCGGACACTGTCAGTTTCCACCCCTTGACTTCGGCGAATTTGGAATACATACGGAAAAGATCACCTGCAAAAATCGCGGCTTCATCACCTCCGGTACCCCCTCTTATTTCGATTATGGCATTCTTTTCGTCATCCGGATCGGCTGGAATGAGAAGCAGTTTGATATTCTGTTCCATATCGGGGATCTTGGACTCGATTTCGGAGATTTCCTCCTTTGCCATATCTTTCAGCTCTTCATCTTTCTCATTTACAAGAATATCCTTCGCCGAAGACAATTCGGCCAAGACACCTTTGTACTCAAGTCCGGCATTGATTATCGGTTCAAGCTCTTTATAATCCTTATTAAGCTGAACATATTTTTTCATGTCGGACATTATGGATGGATCGGATAACTGATCCTGCAAAGACTTATATTTGTCCTGCAAGCTCAATACCTTTCCCAACAACGAATTATTATCTGTCATATACTTTTTACCTTCTTACTATAAATCAATAAATTATAATATGCCGTGATCAAACGGATTTGACATAGCATCTGCGCCTCATGTAAAGTTCATGTTCGTATTTACCCCAGACATTGACGGCGCTGTTTGTCTCTATCTGTGGATTCGAAATAGCCCACTTAGTTCCGGCCTTGCGGTATTTCTTGGACATTGCGCAATGATATACCGCGGAAACCCCCGTATTCTGCCATTTAGGAACCGCACCGTTGATCATGAGATCCACGACTTCGAAATTATGGATGGCCCTGAACAAATGCAGCCAGCCGAACGGAAACATATGCCCCTTAGCCTTCTGGAGAGCCGGAGATATAGTCGGAAAGCCTATACCGAATGCCACCAATTCATTGTTCTCATCCAATACGATGCTTCCAACCTTGTCGGAAAGGAAATGCAGGGCCAACTTCGCTTCATTTTTTATTTCTTCTTCCGTGAAAGGGATGAAATTATATACAGCTGCCGCAAAACTTTCATTGTATACCTTAAAGAAATAATCTACCATCTTTTTGTCTTTCTTCATTTCATCGATATTGCCTTCATGAAGATGGTATTTTTCCTTTAGGATGGCTGCTATCCTTTTCATCTTGTCCTGCGGTTCCTGACGCGCATCCATCTTGTATTGAAGCCAATCACATTCCTTCACATATCCCAGAGAAGAAACCAGATCATTATAATACGGGAAATTATAAAGGCAGTTGAAAGGAGGTACATTCTCGAAACCTTCAACCAGCATCCCCTGTTTTCCGAAAGTATTATAATATAAAGGGCCGTGTACTTCGTTCATTCCGTTTTCCCTGGCCCAATTTTCAGCCTCTCCGAGCAGCATTCCGGCCACTTTGATATCATTTATCGAATCGAACCAGCCGAAACGTGCTCTTTTTTTGTCATATCTTGCATTATATCTCGGATTGATCATTCCGCAAATACGGCCTACCACTTTTTTCCCGTCAAACACCATCCACAATTTATGTAAACAGTAAGCCAAAGCGGGATCTTCGGTAAGCGAATATATTTGATCGGAATGCAAAGCCGGAACATACTGCTTACAATGTTTATAAAGATCGTCGGGAAACTTGATGAACTCCTTCAAGTCTTTTTTTGAAACGACTTCCTTTATCGTATATTTTGGCATAATAGGTTTTAAGGTTTAGTTTCGGCTTCGCTGCAGCCGGCAGTGAAACCAACTTGCAAAATTATAAAAATAATAGCATCAGAACAAATTATCCCTATCTCTTTGTACCATGCGGAATTCCGTACCAATACGCCAAACAGTCGGGAGTATTTAATCGGAAACAGGGGTAAGCCTGTACACAGCCACATCATGCGCAGGTACCGTGACTTTCAAAACGGATTTAGTATTGCCGGAAACCTGTTTATACCATAAATTATCATACCTGTATACGATCTTGTCGAAAGCCGTTGAGCAACCGGAAAGATTATCGGTAAATATGAAATCACGCCAATCCACACGGCATTCGGCCGGTCCGGAATTCCTGTTCAATATCGCAAAAGCCCAGTCCCCTCCGGCCAATGGCTTGAACCAGTATTCGACTCCGTCCCCGGCTTTGTATTTCAGCCCCTGGACTCCCAATGTATCCTGATCTATCGCGATCACATCTTTGTTCGTTATGATTTTCAAAGTCGCATCGCTTATATTAGTAAGGTCGTTTCCGAGAATCAGAGGAGCGGCAAGCATGCACCACATCGTGAAATGTGCCCGGTCCTCGTTCACGCTCATTCCGTTACCTACTTCAAGCATATCCGGATCATTCCAATGTCCGGGACCGGCATATTTCCTCAACGTATCCTGCTTGTCGAGTATCGACATTACGGAAAGCGTCTTCCAATTTCCATGGTCTATGTCTTTATCGAAACTGGCGCAGATATCTCCGGTGGTACGCCACGAATGTCCTACTTTTCCGGCCCAAAGCCATGGCTCGGATCCGCCCCATTCGCATATGCTGAACAAGATCGGACGGCCCGCCATATACAAGGCATCGCGCATGAGCAGATATGAGCCCCTTGGATTGAGGTCCGAAGTATAGCACCAATCGTATTTGAGGTAATCGACGCCCCAATGTGCATATGTGATAGCATCCTGGAATTCATGGCCTGAACTTCCGGGAAAACATGCACAGGTTTTGCGCCCGGCATCACTGTATATGCCGAATTTAAGTCCTCTTGAATGCACGTAATCCGCCAAAGCCTTCATTCCGGAAGGGAACTTGTTTTTGTCTGCCGTTATAAAGCCCAGGGAATCCCTCTTTCCCTGCCAGCAGTCATCGATGTTAAGATAGACATAACCTGCATCCGCAAGGCCCGATTGCACCATTCTGTCAGCCGTTTCCCTGATTAGCTTTTCGTTGATGTTTCCGGCAAATTTATTCCATGTGTTCCATCCCATTTGAGGCGTTTTAGCGATATCCGGAAATTTCTGTGCAAATACGCCGACGGAAATGAAGAGAAGGCAAAACAATAAAGAAGCACTCTTTTTCATATAATTATAGTTTTATGTGTTGTTCACTTTCAATAAGCCGCAAATGACAGCCTGTGCACAGCAACAGCCGAAAGCGGCGGGAAGATAAGAGATAGTCCCGACCTGGGATTTCTTATTGCAGCTTTCATCGTGGACTATTGCATCCTTAAGAGGGACTTCTTCAGAATACACGGCCTGAAAACCGGTCCTGATGCCTATTTTATGCAATCTTTTACGTACCATATGAGCCAGGGGGCACTGATTGGTCGCCGATATGTCGGATATTGCTATTTTGGTAATATCGAACTTGGCGCCGGCACCCATGGACGAAACAAGGGGAATGCCATTATCTATACAATACTTTATAAGCGAAAGTTTAGGCCCCAACGTATCTATCGCATCTATTACGTAATCCAACTGATATGGGGAAAGGAGATCGTAAACATGGGAGGAATTCTCAGGATAAGGAATTTTGGGTTGTACTGTTCCTTCAGGCCCGGAATCGTCTGCCAGAATGTATTTCCCGATGCAAACAAGGTCAAGCCCGGGATTTATATCACAAAGTCTTGATTTCAGAACATCGCACTTAGTCTTGCCGATAGTGGAATCCAGAGCAAGAAGTTGTCTGTTTTTATCCGTATATGACACGATGTCATAATCAAGCACTACCATATGACCGATGCCTGCACGGACAAGCATCTCGGCAGCATAAGCTCCCACTCCTCCCAAACCGACCACGGCGACTCTTTTTCCTGCCAATCCGGAAAGCGAAGCCTTGCCGACCAGAATTCCGGTTCTTTCCTGCCAGTCCATCAACTTATATGCTAAAGTTATGATAATGAGGACCAAATCGTTCGAAAGCTTCCCTGTCCAGATCATTCCTGTCATCAGGATGGGCTATGCTTATCAGCAATTTGGCCCTTTCCTGCAAAGATTTGCCGAAAAGATTCACAGCTCCGTATTCTGTAACTATCCAGCGGACACTTGCCCTCGGAGTCACGACACCCGCTCCTTCTTTCAGATATGGAACTATTTTCCTATGACCCTTCGATGTCCTTGAAGCGAAAGCTATTATATTCTTTCCGCCTTCCGACATATTCGCCCCGTCCACGAAATCTATCTGTCCGCCTGTTCCGGAAAATATCTTCTTCCCGATAGAATCCGCACATACCTGTCCGGTCAGATCAACTTCGGTAGCCGAATTTATAGTCGTCATTTTCGGATTTCTGGAGATGATCCAGGGATCATTGGTATATCTGATATCCTTCATGAGGACATCGGGATTGTTGTCTATGAAACTGTAAACGTTGTTGGAACCCAGAAGAAAGGAAGCTACAGTCTTGCCTTTGTCAATTGCTTTACGGGAACCATCCACAACTCCGTCCTTTATGAGACTCAGGACTCCGTCGGCAAACATTTCCGTGTGAAGTCCCAGATTCTTATGATCATGCAATTGAACTGCAAGAGCGTTGGGGAGAGCACCTATGCCCATCTGCAGACAAGCACCGTCTTCCACCAGGTCCGCGCAATTCCTGCCTATGATTTTTTCCACGGGACTGGGTTCCGAAAAAGAAGCAGTCACAAGAGGAGTATCATCACGGACAAAAATATCGATTGCTTCCAGAGGGATTAGGGCATCGCCCAAAGCATGGGGAACATTTTTATTTATCACGGCTATAACTATGCCGGCAACTTCTATAGCCGCCGGAGTAGCGTCCACTGACGTACCCAGAGAGACATATCCGTTCTCATCGGGAAGAGAAACATTTATCATTGCCACATTGCAAGGAAGAGCGCCGCTCCTGTATAGCTTTTGTGAATCTCCCAGATGCACGGGAATGTAATCCGCATAACCGTTTCCGACATTCGACCTGACATTGGGACCGATGAAAAATCCCTGATCGAAGAATATTCCTTCATATTTCGGCTCCGAATAAGGAGCCGGACCTTCCGTATGGAAATGATGGAAATGCAAATCGGAAACTTCGCCTGCGTCAGCCCTGTGGCATAATGCCTTTATAAGGATATGAGGTACGCTGGCTACACTGCTCAAATGGATATGATCATGAGTCTTAACGACTTTTACCGCTTCATCTGCTGAAACGAAATGAATTTCTCTCATATATATGATTGTTGGAATACAAAGATAAACAACTTTTTCAGTAATTTTACAGGATGAAACTCAATACGATGAATACCAAAGAACAAAAACTCGATCAATTTTCAAGGATTCTGGATATAATGGACCGTTTGCGCTCGGAATGTCCGTGGAACAAGGCACAGACTTACGATTCACTCAGGACGATGACATTGGAAGAAGTCTACGAACTCAGCGATGCGATAATAAGAAAAGACTATGGAGATATGGAAAAAGAGTTGGGGGATGTACTGCTCCATGTGGTCTTTTACAGCAAGATAGCCGAAGAAGAGGGAAGATTCGACATAGCCGGTGTGATCGACAAATTGTGCGGGAAGATGATTTACAGACATCCCCATGTATTTTCCGAAACGAAAGTAAAGGATGCCGTAGAAGTTTCTGAGAATTGGGAAATGCTCAAGGCAAAGGAAAAAGGCGGAAACAAAAGGATACTTTCCGGAGTGCCGGGAGCCCTTCCCCCAGTGCTCAAAGCTTTTTCCATGCAGGACAAGGCAAGAGGTGTAGGATTCGACTGGGAAGAGAAACACCAGGTATGGGATAAGGTAAAAGAAGAGGAGAATGAACTGCAAGTCGAATTGGATGCCATGGATACGGCAAAGGACGATACCGAAAAGGTTAAGGCCTGTGACCGTGCGGAAGAAGAATTGGGAGATTTCATGTTCTCGGTGATAAATGCCGCCAGACTCTTCGGACTCAATCCGGATACCGCACTGAACCGTGCATGTGAAAAATTCCGCCGTCGTTTCACCTATCTGGAAGAACAGACGATACGGAAAGGCAAAGACATGAAGGACATGTCTTTGCGTGAAATGGACGATATATGGGACGAAGCTAAAAGTAAAGGATTATAGAATCCGGCTATTCGCCCATGGAATTTATGACTTTCTCATTTATCTTCTTAAGACGGGCTTCATCCATTTTGACGACCTTCCTGTCATAAGTGATAATACCGTTTACCTCTCCTTCGACGTCTGTGATTTGCGTATATACGCCACCGGAACAGCCTTGTGAAATCAAATCGATAAGGATATCCGCATATTTCCCATACGCATCGGTAACTTCTTTCCCGTCGGCGAATTTGACATAACCCCAATTCTTGTCGTTCTGCCAGAGATGGCCGGCTACGGGAAAACCGATGCCGCCATATTCCCCGAGGACATTGACTTCATTCCCGTCCCACATAAGCATTTTCGGCTCGGGATAATGATGTACATCCATTATGTCCCCGCATTCGCGGTGATTGCCGCCGGAAGCTGAATTTATCAAACGCGTATCATCCAGACTGCGAGTGAACTCAACCGCTTTTTCAGTGTCGAACTGCCCCCACGCTTCATTGAAAGGGACCCAGACAACAATACATTGGAAATCTTTCCTTGATGCTATGATTTCAGCCCATTCCTTGTAATAATTGGCTTTCCCCCATTCGGAAACAGGATAATCG
This sequence comes from Bacteroidales bacterium, assembly GCA_022648685.1. Taxonomy (GTDB): domain Bacteria; phylum Bacteroidota; class Bacteroidia; order Bacteroidales; family UBA932; genus Cryptobacteroides. The sequence goes on along the minus strand of JALCMW010000003.1, from coordinate 195,808 downwards.
GTTCCCCCGCCCATGGCATCAACTCCCCATTCGTTCTTGGAATTGTCCGCTATCGACGGCATATCCTGCCAAACCATAAGTCCCAGCTGATCACAATAGTAATACCATCTGGCAGGTTCGACCTTGATATGTTTGCGTACCATATTGAAACCGAAATCCTTTATCTTCTCGATATCATATTTCATGGCTTCATCGGTCGGAGCGGTATACAAACCGTCAGGCCACCAGCCCTGATCCAAAGGTCCGAATTCAAATACCGGCTTGTTATTCAGTCCTAGACGCTTATATCCCATGGAATCCACAACCACCGAACTTTTTCTCATGGCGGTATAGCCGCTGACCGCATCAAGTGTTTTTCCGTCTTTCAAAACCGAAATCCTGAGCCCGTAAAGATAAGGGTTGTCGGGAGACCATGTTTTCATATCGGGGACATGGAACACGATTTTATTGCCCGGCAAAGCCTTAACCGATGAAATAACCCTTGAACCGGAGTTATTCTCCGTAGAATAGCCGATTCCACCGTCGATAAGATCGACTTTGATTATGGAACCATCTCCCGGACATGATTTTTCAACCGAAACAGTCATAGTCCCGGCATCAATATCAGACACGGCAGAATAACTTTTTATGCCGCCCCTGTCCACCGGTTCAAGCCATACGCTCTGCCATATACCGGTAACCGCCGTGTACCAGATTCCATGGGGCCGCAAAGTCTGCTTTCCATGAGGCTGGAAAGACTTGTCCGTTGCATCAGTGACCTTTACGACCAGTTTCTGCCTTCTTCCCTTGCGCAGGGCCGAAGATATATCGAAAGAGAAAGGAGCATAGCCTCCCGTATGCACGCCGACCAGAATGTCATTCACATAAACTTCCGCTTTCCAATCCACGGCTTCGAAATGCAGCTTTACTTTCTTCTCCCTCCATGAACCCGGGACGCTGAAATGCATCATATACCAGAGGGCATCATTCTCCCCTACTGTTTTCCCGACTCCGGAAAGAGAGGATTCTACGGAAAATGGAACCAATATCTTACCGTCGGATTCAGAAGGCATGGACGAAGAAGAAGGAACAATCGCATAATTCCAAAGCCCGTTAAGGGATTTCCAGTCTTTCCTGACCATCCGGGGTCTCGGATATTCTTTATGGACATTTGCAGGAGTAACACCCTCCGCCCATTCTGTCATTATATGATCACCCGCAGGCTGCCACTGGGCCGCCGGAACGCTCCCGCAAGAAAGAAGCAGCACGGCAGCAATCATCGTAGTAAGTTTTGTATTCATCGAAAGGAAGATTATTAATCAAAAGTAATTATTAATAGGAAATATTAATGGACCGAAGGCAAATATAATCAAACGACGTCACATTTGAAATAATTATTATATTTGTAAAGAGTACGGATAACAGATGGAAAAAAGGGAACAATACACACCTGAAGAAAGGGAAAAGAGAATTACAGACGTAACTTTGACAGGTTCCGCCACGAATCTCTTTCTTACCGCCTTCAAGATATTCGCCGGCATTGTCGGACGCAGTTCCGCAATGATTGCAGACGGAATACATTCCGCATCAGATCTTTTAAGCGATATCGTAGTAATCGTCTTCGTGCGTATTTCTTCAAGAAAAGAAGACAAAGGACATGACTTCGGACACGGGAAGTTTGAAACACTGGCGACACTTATCGTAAGCTTGATGCTTTTTACTGCAGGTTTCGGGATCATGACCGGCGGCATAAAATCCATCATATCCATTTTCAAGGGCAATTCGGTAGCTTCCCCATCATACCTTGCTCTCGCAGCCGCAATAATATCAATTGTATCAAAAGAAGTATTATACCGGTATACAAAAAAGGCGGGAGATGAAATGAACAGTCCCGTAGTGGTAGCAAATGCATGGCATCACAGATCGGACGCTCTTTCGTCAATCGGCTCCCTGGCCGGTATCGGAACGGCGATGCTTTTCGGAAACAAATGGTCGGTCGCCGATCCGATAGCGAGCTGTCTGATCAGCATAATGATATTCTGGGTAGCTATCAAGATGTCCATACCCGCAATAAACGATCTGCTGGAATGTTCCCTTCCCGATGAAACCGAAAACGACATAGTACGAATAGCGTCGGAAGTCCCGGGCGTCAGAAACATACATAGCCTGAAAACGAGAAGAAACGGTCCGGCGATAATAATGGAAGCCCATATAGTAGTAGATCCGGGAATGACGGTCATGAAAGCTCATGACATAGCTACCGACGTCGAAAATGCAATAATGGAAAAATACGGAAGGGATACCCATATATCCATACATATAGAACCGGATGAAAATTCAGAATGAATTATACTTGTTTGAAAAAGAATATGTAAATTCAAACCGGTTTGAAACCTGAATATTAATAACACTATGATTTCATTTATCCTGAGCTTGCTGGCTTTGATAGCAGGCTATTTTTTGTATGGAAAATTCGTTGAACGTGTTTTCGGGCCTGATCCGAAAAGGATCACTCCGGCTATTTCCAAGGCCGACGGAATGGATTATATAGCAATGCCTGCATGGAAGGTTTATATGATTCAATTTCTCAACATCGCGGGAACCGGGCCTATTTTCGGAGCTATAATGGGAGCCAAATTCGGACCGGCATCATATCTCTGGATAGTATTCGGATGCATATTCGCCGGAGCGGTACACGATTATTTCACGGGGATGCTTTCGGTACGCAACGGCGGGGCCGGTCTGCCGGAATTGGTCGGGACATATCTTGGAAACGGGACTAAAAAAGTCATGCTGGTATTTTCAGTATTGCTTCTGCTTCTCGTCGGAACGGTGTTCGTCTATAGTCCCGCGCTTATTCTCGGAGACATAGCAGGAAACGGGACACGGAATTCCATAATGTTATGGGTAATTATCATCTTCATCTATTATATTTGCGCGACAATGCTTCCGATAGACAAAATCATCGGCAAGATCTATCCGGTATTTTCATTCGCGCTCTTGTTCATGGCTTTTGCCTTGATGTGCGGTCTTCTTATAAAATGGCCTTCAATTCCCGAGATATGGGACGGTCTGGGCAACATGGGGCCAACGGTAGGTGTCAAGGGGCAGCCTATTTTCCCCTGCCTGTTCATAACCATCGCGTGCGGAGCGATAAGCGGATTCCATGCGACCCAGAGCCCGCTTATGGCCAGATGTCTGAAGAATGAAAAACAAGGGCGGCCGATATTCTACGGAGCGATGATTACCGAAGGGATAGTAGCCTTGATATGGGCAGCTGTATCCTCTTATTTCTTTTTCAGCGGAGGAGCCGGACAGGTAGGTTCCGACATATCGGCAGCAGCTCCCACCGTAGTCACCAAAGTATCCGAAGGCTGGCTGGGGTTATTCGGAGGTATTCTGGCGATTCTCGGAGTAGTAGCAGCCCCGGTGACAAGCGGAGATACGGCATTCAGAAGCGCAAGACTAATAATAGCAGACTTTATCAAATTGGAACAGAAAACAATAAGCAAACGGTTATATATCTGCATTCCGGTTTTTTTGGCGGCATCGTTGCTGCTTTGGTACAATATAGAGGACAAAAATGGCTTTAACACTATCTGGAGATATTTCGGATGGGCAAACCAGACATTGGCCGTATTCACTTTATGGACAGCGACAGTATATCTGGCTCTTGTAAAGAAGGGGCGATACTATTTTATAACCCTTATTCCGGCCAGCTTCATGACCAGCGTTTGTCTCACTTATATCTGCATAGACAAAATCGGATTCGGACTGCCTGCATCATGGAATACGGTAATCGGGACCGTTACATTTATACTGTCGATGATCCTTTTCCTTACTTGGAAATTCAATCACGAAAAGAAGGAAAAATGCACTCTTCCGTAACGTTTTTCTTTAACGAAACGGGGATTATCCGCAAAAGAATAAGATTCCGGGTGCTCAAGAATAAAATAGCCTCCGGGATTGATGATATTTGAATCGAAAACTTTTTGAGGTATCGAATCCAACCCTTCCAGGGCATAAGGAGGATCTGCAAAAACGATATCGAAATGCTCGCGGCATATATGCAGGAAATCAAATACGTTGTCCCTTACCGTAATAACATTGTCGATACCTAACCTACCAGCCTCGGATTTTATGAATGAAGAATTTTCACGCGACATCTCCACACAATAGACGATAGCAGCTCCGCGGGAAGCGAACTCGAAAGAAACGGCTCCTGTTCCTCCGAACAGATCTAGTACATGGAGTCCGTCCATTTCATACTCATTATCAAGGACATTGAAAAGTCCTTCACGGGCAAAATCGGTAGTTGGCCTCGCTTCATATCCCTTCGGTGGATTGATCGTCCTACCTTTGTATAAACCTCCTATTATTCGCATATCAAAACTTTTCCACCGAACTGAAATAGCGGTATAATGACATTTCTTCTTCTGCAGACAACGGTGTTCTGAAACATATTACGGAAACTTCGGGATTGAGCTGGAGTTTTTTCATAACAAGGAATATGAAATACTCCGCGGTCGTGAAATCAGACGCGCTGAAAACATTGCAAAGTCTCAGACTTTTCCCCTGCGAAACGGCAAGATAAAGAAAGCCGTCGCGATAAGATGCTACGATCTTATTATAATCACGGCACTTGCCGAAATCATTCAGGACATAATACAATTCGGGAAGGACAGAAACCCTGTTGCCGTCCACGGTGCAAACGGTATCCGAAATGACCTTGGACAAAGACTCGCCTATTGAATTCGAATACACCATTACGGCTCCGAACTGAGGCACTTCAATATAATTCACGGTATCGGTATCTTCCAATCTGACGCTGTCGGAAAGAAGTTTTCTGGCATATCCGGGACAGAAGAAATCGGATGGGACAAGAGAACATTTAGGAGTGAACAATGAAATCGACGCCTTATCATACCTTTTCTGCAAATCCTGTTCGGTGAAAACTTTACCGGCGGCAAGCCAACCTGATTCACATTTTTTTTCTCCTTCCTCTATTTTAACAGAAAATCCACTCAAGGAGACTTGAATGGATATTCCGTTTAATGAAGTATGTTCCATTATCACTCCCAGTTACCGGCATTATTATTAGGAGCGGTAATACTTCCGACCTGAAGTCCCGGATAACGGTTCTGATCGATTCTTTTGGCATCCACATTGATCCTCAATTGATTGTCAAGACCTTTCAGAAGAAGCTTATAAGGCATGCTGGCCTCGAACAGAGGGACATCGACGCCCGAAACTTTCTTGATGATTGCATTCGTTTCAACAGGATCGCCTCCCGAGAAAGGAATGGTTCTAAGAGAATCGACACTGAAATTCTTACGGGTTCTGAACAAGGTATCCCTTACAGGAATTTCACTCGAAATGGAAAATACGAGATCTTCCCCGTTCTTGTACATTTTATACAACTGATCGGGTGTGATCCCCCTTTTTGCCTTTTTAATTTTTTCAGTATTGGCCACAGCGGCAGAATCGTCCCTGGATCCCACCTGCATGATGACTTTCATCTTTCCAGTGTTATAGAAATCGATGAGGGTGTCCATTGACGCGGTGAAACGATTGTTCACACTCTTGTATGCAACCTCGAGAGTACGGATATCCTTCAGCCTCTGGATGCCGACGCTTTCACGGTAATTCATCTGCTTGTTGAACTTGACGGGAGCCATAATGCTCTCATAGATAAAGAACACAAGTGCTATGATTACAATCGGGAGCACAAAATAGGTCAAAACCTTTTTTAAAATTCCGTTCATTATATGATATTATTAATAATCAAAATACGTCGATTCCTCGGACAAAGTTAGGAAAATGATTTATGAAATGCAATATAATTTGTAAATTTGCAAATGAAACAAAGATGCTGATGAACATAAAGAACAAATCGGATATTGAAAAGCTGTGCGGGATTATAAACAAGGCTTGCAAGATAACTCTTACGGTACATGCGAGACCGGACGGAGACGCGATAGGCAGTTCGATCGGGTTTATGCATTACCTGACTGAACTTAAATCCAAGGATGCAAAACTTGTCATAGCCGACCCGGTTCCCGATAACATTTCTTTCATTGTACCAGAAACGGATTCCGGAAATGTCCTGACATATTCCCATGCCCAAGACAAACAGGAGATAGCCGACAGAATAAAATCAAGCGATTTGATATTCTGTCTGGATTTCAACAACCTGTCGAGGACCTCGGATCTGGAACCGATGTTTACGGAGTCCACGGCTGAAAAGATACTCATTGACCACCATCCCGAACCGGACTTATCCGTATTCGACGAATCTTTTTCCATGATAGAAGTATCATCCACCGCCGAATTGATTTTTCATATTCTGATGGCTATGCCCGAAATCGGCAACGATGCTTCGAAATTACCGGAAATATCAGCGGCCGCCCTTCTTACCGGAATGACGACTGATACTAACAATTTTGCCAATTCCGTTTTTCCATCGACATTGGACATGGCTTCAGCGCTTCTGGAAGCCGGAGTCGACAGGGACGGCATACTTGCAATGCTTTACAACCGATACAGGGAAAACCGTATCAGGCTTCTGGGCTTTTTGCTTGACAAAAAGCTTGTAATCACCCGGAAAGGAGCGGCATATATGGTAATAGACAAAAAGACTGCGGACAAATATGATATCAGGGAAGGTGAAACCGAAGGTTTCGTAAACATTCCGCTCGCTATAGAGGATGTATGCATGAGCATTCTTCTTAAAGAAGACAACGGATTCTTCAGAGTCTCCATAAGATCAAAAAAAGGCATATCGGCTAACGAATGCGCCAAACGGTTCTTTAACGGAGGCGGCCACGAAAACGCCGCGGGCGGTAAGCTTTACATTCAGACAGATATAAAGAAGAAGGCCGATGCCGGGGATTATATAAAGAAATCAACGGATATTTTTCTTACGCAAGACATATGAAACCGTCATTAGCATTTGCAATACTGCTGTCCGTTACTTTGTTTTCATGCAGCAAGGAAGAGGAAAATTCCGTCTACGATTCGCAAGAAACGAGAATCAGCACTTTCATAGACAATCAGCTGGAAAGCGATACAACTTACAGTGTAGTCTACAATGAAAAAGCGACGAGACTGATTGTGAAAGAAGGGGAAGGAGATCAATTATCGTCTTCGGGAACTATATCTTTCTTCTATGCAGGATACGCATTCACCGGAACGACAATAAATTCCGACAACCTTTTCGCCACCAACGACAAAGAAACTGCGGACGGGATAAAGTGGGCCCTTTCAGATTCGACAGCATTCAATGTACTGACAATCAACCTGTCTGACAGCGACCTTATCGAAGGGCTGAAGAGTGCTCTGCCAGGAGTAAGAAGCGGGGAAGAATGTTATATCTTATTTTCCGGGAAATATGGATACGGAAAACATAAAGTCGGCACGATTCCTGCAAAATGTGCGTTGGCTTATCATATACGGGTTGAAAGCATTAACAACGAATAATATATTTAAAATGAACAATAGAAACAGATTAATCGCAACAGCAGCATCTTTTCTGGCTTTGGCGGCTTTGATATCGGGATGCGCAAAAGATTCGAAATCGGGGACAAATGATGCGGCGAAAAGATATTTCGATGCATGGATAAGTATCCACTACCCTAATGTACAACCCAATGACATGGGAGAATACATAATAGACGATGAAGAAGGCACAGGTGAATCAATAGGAGACGCGGAAACAAACACTTTTCTCTTTGTAAAATATACAGTAACCGGTCTGGACGGGACCGTCAGTTCGTCGACTGACGAGGATGTCCAGAAACGGATAGGCGGATATGAACCGGCAAACTATTACGGACCGGTTGTATGGGTCAGAGCGGACAATTATATGCAAGCCGGAGTAGAAAGTGCAATCAAAGGAATGAAAGTCGGAGGCACAAGGAAAGTCATAATCCCTGGATGGCTTATGACTTACGACAGATATGACACGGAAGATCAATATCTGAAAAATGAAAGCGGGACCGATTGCATATACACTATCCATGTATACGGAATGACAAGCGATATTTACAAATGGCAGATAGACTCTCTGGAAAGGTATACCGCATTGTATATGAACAATGTCGATTCGACCAGCTACGGTTATTATTACCAGCAGCTTACAGCTCCTACCGACACAACTACGCTTCCATCCGACACGACCGTATATATAAATTATATCGGCAGGTTGCTGAACGGGCAGGTCTTCGACACAAACATAGCCGATACCGCCAAACTTTATAACATCTACAACAGCAGCACCACTTATGAACCTACGGAAATAACATGGGGAGATGATTATTCGGACCTTACCATGGGAAGTAATGAGAGCAGCATGATAACAGGCTTTGCAAAGGCGTTGTACGGAATGAAATCCATGGAAAAAGGACGATGCGCATTTTATTCTTATCTGGGATATGATTATTCAGGCAGCGGATCCAAGATTCCGGCTTTCGCCATGCTTAGATTCGATATTCAGTTGGTTGCAGATCCGGACGATGATTAGGAGGTTATAGGATGAGAAGTACTGCGGTTCCTTCAGAACTTGGCACAAAAAAAATAACGTCATTACTTAAACAATATGCGGTCCCAAGCATCATAGCCATGACCGCATCTTCTTTGTATAATATGGTCGACAGCATATACATCGGCCATATAAAAGATGTAGGATCACTTGCTATTTCAGGTCTGGCGGTGACATTCCCGCTGATGAATCTATCCGCCGCCCTCGGAACGCTCGTGGGAGCGGGGGCTTCGACCATGATATCGGTACTGCTGGGCCAGAAAAACTACAAAACGGCAAATACCGTACTGGCAAACGAAATAACGTTGAACACGATATTGGGCATTTCGTTTTCAATAATCACGTTAATGTTCCTGCACCCTATACTTTACTTTTTCGGAGCCAGTTCCAATACCATAGCCTACGCTTCGTCATACATGGAGATAATCCTTTACGGAAATGTTTTCACACATATGTATTTCGGACTTAACAGTATCATAAGGGCGGCCGGGAATCCGAAACTTGCAATGCGTCTGACCATTTTCACTGTGGTATTCAACAGCATACTGGATCCCATATTGATTTTCGGCTTGGGAATGGGAATACGTGGTGCTGCAATAGCGACAGTCGTATCACAAGTAATAGCCCTGAGCTATTCTTTCAGCTATTTCCTAAATAAAAAGAATTACCTGCATTTCCCAAAAGGCGTTTTCAAACTGGATATGAGGATAGCATGGAATTCACTGGCCATAGGGATGGGGCCTTTTCTGATGAATGCCGCATCCTGCATAGTAACGCTGTTCATAAACCAGCAACTCCGTAAATACGGAGGCGACCTTGCTATCGGATCATACGGCATTGTAAACAGGATTTCCTTTTTGTTTATAATGATCAATATGGGGTTCAACCAAGGCATGCAGCCCATTGCAGGGTATAATTTCGGGGCCAGGAAATACAGCCGGGTAAGAAGCGTCTTTTTCCAGACGGCAGCATGGGCTACACTGGTAACCTGTATCGGATTCGCCATATCCGAATTTATCCCGGGTATCGCCGTTTCCGCTTTTACCAACGATCCCGTCCTCAAGGGAATGGCAGCAAAAGGTCTCAAGATAATGAATCTTGCATATCCTTTCGTCGGATTTCAGATGGTGGCCACCAATTTCTTCCAATGCCTCGGAATGGTCAAGAAATCGATTCTTCTCTCTTTGTCCAGACAACTGCTGTTTCTGGTACCGTTAATATACATTCTGCCTTCTTTTCTGGGAGCCGAAGGAGTATGGACAAGTTTCCCTATTGCAGATTCCCTGTCAATCATTTTGTCCGGTACCCTGCTGTTTTCTCTTATGGGAAAATTCAAAAGGCTTGAAGATGGGGATGACCCTACAATATTGGGCAGCAAAATTGCAAAGTGAAATATAAAAAGTCAGGACCATGACACACAATAAAACCATAATCAACATCGGACGGCAATTCGGAAGCGGAGGAAAACTTATTGCACGGGCTATAGGAACGAAACTGGGAATCGAGACCTATGACAATGAATTGATAAGCAAAGCTGCAGAAGAGAGCGGATTCAGTAAGGACCTTTTCTTGAAAAGCGATGAAAACCGCAGTCTGTTTTCCATTTCCAGTTTCTTCGCTTCAGGAAAATACGGAATCACGGAGAATTATGTAGGGGATAATGAATTGTTCAGGATACAAAGCGAAGTAATCAGGGATCTTGCCGGTAAGACTTCCGCCGTATTCGTCGGAAGATGTTCCGATTACATACTCAGAGACATGAACTGCCTTGACGTTTTCATTACCGCACCAATGGAAGAAAGGATCAAAAGAGTAGCGGAAAGATCGGGACTGCCAGAATCAGATATCGAATCTTTGATCAGGAAAAAAGACCGTACTAGGGAAACTTATTATAATTATTTCACTTTTGGAAATTGGGGCGTCGCTTCCAATTACGACATCTGCATTGATTCATCGATTCTAGGAATAGAAAAAACCGCCGATTTCATCATCGATTTCGGAATAAGATCAGGGCTGGTAAGGAAATGAAGCGGATTTACAGTATATTGATACGTTCAGGAATAATATTTCTTCCGATACTTTTTTTCATAAATTTTTCTTACGCACCGGCACCAGGTTGTGAAAACCGGCAGCAGCCTGACAACACCGACCTCAACCGGACGATTACGAATGACTTGTCCAATGAGCCTTCTTTGTACGGGCTTGACGAGCGCATTCGCAGATACATGAGGAAATGGAACATACAGGGTGCATCCCTTTCCATAATGAGGAACGACTCGCTTGTATATTCAAAGGGATACGGATGGGCAGACAAAGAAAATGACTTGCTTATGGAACCTGGGAACATAATGAGGATCGCTTCCGTTTCCAAACTTATAACGGCAGTAGGCATAATGGTCCTCCGGGAAAAAGGAAAACTGTCTTTGAATGACACTGTTTTCGGACCTCATGGCATACTTGACGACAGCACTTATACCTCGGTTATCAAAGACAAGAATTATTACAAGATAACAGTCGAAGAACTTCTCAGGCATGAAGCCGGATTTACCCGAAGGTACGGGGATCCGATGTTTTCCACAAGATATGTCATAATGCAGAGTCATCTCGACGGAGCACCGGATCACAATACATTGTTGAGATGTGTATTGAAAAAACCTTTGAGTTATGTACCGGGGACATCCAGATACTATTCGAATTTCGGCTATCTTCTCTTGTCAATGATAATAGAAAAGATATCCGGGACTGACTATGAGTCTTTCATTCAGGAGAATGTTCTTCACAAAGCCGGGTGTTCCGACATGCAGATAGCCGGAAACAGATATTGTGATAAATATGACAATGAAGTGAAATATTATATGCAGCCTAATGATGAAGCCGTATATAAATATGACAACAGCGGTGAAAAAGTTGCCAGATGCTACGGAGGAAATGACATAACGGCACTCTCCGGCGCAGGGGCATGGGTAGCCTCGACTCCCGAACTTGCACGGTTCATAGCTTCCATTGACGGAAAACCGGAAATACCGGACATCATAAATGCCGAAAGCATCCATGAAATGACTAAATGGATTGACAAAAAGACTTATGCGCTGGGATGGATAGACACAAAGCCGGACGGAGAATGGACAAGGACAGGGACATTGTCAGGCACGAGCGCCTTGGTTAAATATTATCCGGACGGAGAATGCTGGATAATGGTGACTAATACAAGCACTTGGAAAGGACCTTTGCAAACCCGTTACACTTCGTCATTATTCAAAAGCAGCAGGGCCTTATATTCAGTCCTGCTGCCAAAGAAAAATCTATTTTCCGCGGAATAAATTATTTGACGGATACTACGGCTTCCGCAATTGAATTAAGTTTCACATCAACGGTATCTGCACGGCTTGCCAGCACACATGGTACGGTGGTTCCTACCAGCATTCCGGCCTGACGGACACCATCAGCAAGTTTGGAATTCGTCTTCCAGAAAATATTGGCTGCCTCAATATTTGGAAACACGAGACAATCAGCATCACCGGCAACTGCACTTTCAAGATGTTTTATATCTGCGGAACTTTTGTCTATGGCGACATCCAAGGCCAGAGGACCGTCCGCTATACAACCTTTGATTTGTCCCCTTTCAGCCATTTTAGCCAAAGCTGCAGCTTCCAGACAAGCCGGCATTGAAGCAAGTACCTGCTCGGAAGCGGCCATAAAGGCTACTTTAGGTTTTTCGATACCGAAAGAGCGGGCTACTTTGACCACATAATTGGTCATCTTCATTTTCTGCTTGAGATCGGGAAGAGGAATAACGGCCATATCGGTCATAAAAATGAGTTTATGATATCTGGGAGTATTTATAACTCCCACATGGCTCAACAGTCCTTTAGGAGGAAGTAGTCCCGTTTCCTTGTTCAAAATAGCACGGAGGAATTTATCCGTACTGCAAAGCCCTTTCATCAGCACATCGCCGTCTCCGTCATGCACCATCTTTACAGCCTGCGATACAGCGGCAAGTTCCACCGGGTTATCCACTATGGTGAATTTGGAAATTTCTATTCCATCTCTGGAACATACTTCTCCGATAGTTTTCTTATCACCGACCAAAACTGCATTGACAAAGCCCATATCTACTGCTTTGCTCAACGCCCCTATCGTATGGGCATCGACGGCCCATGCGGCAACTACCTTTTTGCATACTTTCTTAGCTTTAAGTTCGGCAAAAAGGTCATCAAAACTAGTAATCATTTATCTTAAATATTAATTTCTATTCTTCTTCATTCAATACGATATGCATCGTGTCCCTTGCAATCACCAATTCCTCATCGGTTGTGATAAGCGCAACCTTGACTTTGGAATCGGGAAGCGATATCATTGTATCCACACCCCAGGCCACATTGGCTTCATAATCGAATTTAAGACCCAGATAAGAAAAGTTCTCGCATACCCTGCGGCGTAATCTGCTATTGTGCTCACCAATTCCCCCTGTAAATACGATAAGATCGACACCGTTCATCACCGCCACATAGGAGCCGATATTCTTGATTATATCATATGTCAGTTTTTTGAGAACAAGCTTGGCCTTGGGATCCCCTGCATTTGCCAATTCATCCATTTCCCTTGCATCGGAAGTTTTTCCGGAAAGACCGAGAAAACCGCTCTGCCTGTTGATTACATCCGACATCTGATCAGGTGTCAGATTCTCTTTCTTCATGATATAAGGGATAATATTGGCATCGATGTTGCCGCAACGCGTTCCCATTATCATCCCTTCAAGCGGTGTAAAACCCATGGAAGTATCGACGACTTTTCCATTAACCTCAGCGGTAACCGAACTTCCGTTTCCGATATGGCATGTAATAATCTTGGAATTATTGATATCTATGCCGGCGAACTTGGCACCTTTATAGGCAACGAATTTATGGCTGGTCCCGTGTGCACCGTAGCGGCGGACTCTGTATTTCTCATAATATTTGTATGGAAGTGCATACATGTAGGCATATTCTGGCATTGTCTGATGATAGGCGGTATCGAAAGTCACTACCTGCGGTACCGAAGGTAGCACTTCCGCAATCGCTTTGATTCCCAGCAAATGGGCAGGATTATGCAAAGGAGCGAAATCACAACATATTGCTATTTTCTTCAACACTTCTTCATCAACCAAAGCACTTCCGGAAAAGAAGTCGCCGCCATGTACAATTCTGTGGCCTACAGCTTCTATATCGTCCAAAGACTTGAGAACACCGTGATTTTCATCGATAAGGGCATCAAGCACAAGTTTCATTCCGGCCTTGTGATCCGGAATAGGAATATCAAGGACGAATTTGTCTTTGCCGGTAACGGAATGCTGAAGCCGCCCCGTCTCGAGGCCAATCTTTTCCGCTATGCCTTTTGCCAGAAGATCATAAACGTCATCGCTTTTCATATCGAGAAGCTGATATTTAATGGATGAACTTCCGCAATTGATTACAAGAATTATCATTTCTATTTATTTTAATATGTGATAATTAAAAATTATTGGGCAAAGTTACAAATTTTATCAGTATTTTAGCAAAAAGAGGGGATGAAATGACAGAGGGGAAAGAGATCGAGGGGATATTCGTTCCATATGCAGCAGGAATCCTATGCTTCAGTATCTTACATGCACATATCACGGCATCGGGGTTTGGAATATACTATATTCCCGCGGCAATTGTCACAGCAGTTTCAATATTATCAGCATTGCGTCTGCTATACGACAGGAATATCACCATTAAATACTGCGCCGCCGTATTTCTCCTACTCGGGATCCAATCAGCAATTACAAATAATCTCACATGCTCCCGGGAAAACGTAATTTCGGAATCATTGTTCCGTAAAGCCGGTACATGTACGGCTTATTTCTCCGGAATCACAGACAAGATACCGTTCCCGTCAGCAGAATCTGGGAATCTGATAAAAGCTTTGACAACAGGAAACAAATCCGGGTTATCAAAATCCGTAATAGGTTCGTTCAGAAAAAGCGGAGCATCACATATCCTGGCATTGTCCGGGCTACATCTTGGAATAATATATTTGTTACTGCTTTCGATACTGAAGATAATGGGAAATTCCGCGTTTTCCGGAATAGCAAGATATATTTCTATAATATCGGCTTGCGGTTTTTATTCCGTCGCAACAGGAGCCTCCCCGTCGATAGTAAGGGCATTTCTATTTATCCTGCTCAATGAAACGGCAAAAATAACACACAGGCAAAGACGTCCGCTGTATATACTTTTTGCAGCACTTTCAATACAATTATCCATAAATACCGATATAATAAAATCACCGGGATTCCAAATGTCCTATATGGCTATGCTGGGCATATTCATAATCTTTCCAGTATTGCAAAAATGGTATGGATATGAAAATAGCTGCAGAAATGGAATAACTGGATTCATAGGAAGACACAATCCGCTGAAAAAGATATGGGATACGGCGGCATTATCGATATCTTGCCAGGTTTTCACGGCTCCCGTTGCCTGGTATTACTTCGGAACCTTTCCGAAATATTTCCTCATCACCAATCTTATCGCACTGCCGATGACAACTATCATAATGATTCTGTCGATTATTATCATATGTCTTTACCAGATCGGAATCTGTCCTCTTTTCCTTATAGACATAGATGACACAATAATCAACGGGCTGCTGAGGTCGCTGGATATAATATCATCCATGTAGAAAAAGACTACCAGCCTCCGGATGCTCCGCCGCCACCGAAAGAACCTCCTCCGAAGCCACCGAAACCGCCGCCGCCGGAAAAGCCTCCGCCGCCGGAGAAACCGCCGCCCAATCCGCCGCCGAGAAGCCCGCCGAAAAACGGACCAATGAAAACAGTATCTTCATCGTATTTCCGATTCCCCCTGTTATTATCGTTTTTATTATTTCCGTTAAAACGGCCCAGAATCAATATAACCACAAACAAGAAGAAGAAGAACAACGCTATCTCAATAATAGCGCGTGTGCCATCCCTTACCTTTCTATCCGCAGGGTTTGATATCTCTCCACCGGCAAGAGACATAAGGTCAAAACAAGCTGATTTGACACCTTGATAATAATTTCCGTCCTTGAAATACGGAATCATATCATTCTCTATTATCCTTTTTGCATAAGCATCAGGTATAGCACCCTCAAGGCCGTATCCGACCTGGATGGAAACCTTGCCTCCGGACAATCCGGCCTTGGGTTTGACAAGTACAACGATGCCGTTGTTGAAGTCCTTTGACCCGACACCCCAATCCAATCCTATCTGTGTCGCGTATTCGTCCGGGCTATAGCCTTCCAGATCTTTCACGGTGACCACGGCAATCTGATTCGAGGTCGAATCATCGAAAGCTACAAGTTCGGCTTCCAGACTTTCAACCTGGGACGGAGTGAACAAAGAAGCCAAGTCATTTACAAGCCTTTGAGGATACGGCCTTTCAGGAAACGAAAAGCAAGTAACAGGAATAAGCCATAAAAATAGAAGGAAGACTTTGGAAATACGGGACATATTCATTTCTTATTTTGAGAACCTGAAGGCTCGTCCGATCCATCCGCTACGGATATATCATCCGGAAGTTCATTTATATCATTCTTATCGTAAGGAAAATACTTCTTTAATTTCCCACCTATCATCAGAACGGCTTCTTCAAGACCGCCGGCATAATCATCCGAAGAGAATTTCAATCCAAGGACATCGCATACATCTTTCCAGAAGTGATCGGGAACCACATCGTTTATTCCTTTATCACCCAGGACGGCAAACTTCTTGGATTGGCAAGCAACGTAAACAAGGACGCCGTTACGTTCTGCCGTTTTCATCATTCCAAGCCTGTGAAAAGTCTTGAGAGCCTTTTCCTTCGGATCAGGGCCACAATTGTTGTCAATATGGACTCTTATTTCACCTGAAGTCAACTTTTCTGCTTCACGAATGCATCCGACAAGCTTTTTTTTCTGTTCGCCGGTTAGAAAATCTCTGGAATTCATAACGGATCAAAATTCAACCTTGGGTACAGTTTCGGATCCTGCCTCCGCCTGAAAATAGCCTTTGGTATTGAAATGGAACAAACCTGCGATTATGTTGGACGGGAAAGATCTTACAAGTACATTGTATTCCTTCGCCGTATTGTTGAATTTCATCCTTTCCGTTGCTATCCTGTTTTCCGAACCTTCAAGCTGAGCCTGAAGTTCAAGAAAATTCTGATTCGCTTTTAGATCGGGATATCGTTCAACAGTGACCATCAATTTTCCAAGTGCTGTTGAAAGCTGGCCTTGAGCCTTTTGAAATTTAGCAATATCATCGGCAGAAAGATTTGACGGATCCACGGTAACGGAAGATGCTTTCGCACGCGCTTCCACTACAGCTTCCAACGTACCGCTTTCATGCTCGGCATAGCCTTTTACCGTAGAAACAAGATTCGGTATAAGATCGGCACGACGTTGATAGACGTTTTCAACCTGTGCCCAAGCAGCCCCGACTTTTTCTTCTCCGTTGACAAGCCTGTTATAGGCATTCTTCATCCAGCCGCCGAAAATCAGCAAAACCAGAACTATAATAATAACAGTAATCCACCCTTTTTTCATAATAAAATCATTTGTTTTTAAGTCTTTCCATATGGCAGACCAATAATTTACCATCGGAAGCCCTTAAATGGAATCCGTTTCCGTGGCAATATCGGAAATAATCGCAATCTTTGCAACTTCCGGTTTTCATCCACTCCCTGTCCCTGTAACAACGGAAGCGATTATTCCATACATCCATAAAATCATCCCGGTAAATATTCCCCTGATGATAATCCGATCTTATGCTGGGACAGGATGAAATGGAACCGTCTGCCAAAACGGAACCTACAGTCACCCCTGCACGGCAAAAGAAGAAACTGTCACGCACTTCTCCTTCATAATTACCCAGAAAACCTTCACAACCGTAACTTGCTTTTATAAGGCCTTCCTTACGGGTTCTGCGGATAAATTCCATAAGGCCGCGGAACTGCTCATCGGATATCTGAAGTTCCGGATCCCTTGCAGCTCTCCCTAGAGGAAACACAGTGAAAAGACGCCATTGTTTCACGCCCTTGGAAATAAGCAGGGATTTAATCTCATCCAATTCGCAATAGCTGCGTTTATTTACACAAGTCACGACATCGGATACGATATCCCGGCAGGCAGAGACAATGCCTATGGCATCGGAAGCCCTTCGGAAACTTCCGCTTCTTCCTCTCATCCAGTCATGAGTCTCCCCTATTCCGTCCAGACTTATTGTCACGGAACGCATCCCGGCATGCAGAAGGCTTGAAAACTTTTTTTCATCCAAAGCGAACCCGTTAGTCACCAAGCCCCAGGGAAAGCCTTTTTCATATATGTCCCGTCCGCATTCCACCAAATCGGGACGGACAAGAGGTTCACCTCCGGTTATGACAACAAAAACTTTGTGTGGATCCAAGCGGGAACGGACAGAGTCGAGAACCTTAAGAAAATCTTCTTCGGGCATATCACGGAAAGAAGAAACTTCCCTGCAATCGCTTCCGCAATGACGACAATGCAAATTACATCTTAAAGTACATTCCCAGAAAATTTCCTTTAAAGGATGCTCTTTGACGATTCCTGATTTTATCTTGCGAAATATTTCAAGGGCAAGTTTTCTCCTCAATGACAACCGGTATTTCACTTCGTATCCTTCTTTAATACTTCATTTACCGTCACGGTGAACTCTCCTTCATACCATCCCGAACTTTTTTTGGTACGGACTATATCGGAATCAGAGATAGACACCGAAGTGAAATTCCCGCCGTTCTCATCACCGTCAACATCGTTGAAAGTAAACCCGACCCTGTCTGGAACCGTTATCAGATTGACCGTTTTCCCGGCCATACCGTTGGAATCGGTATATAAAGTATCGGATTTGTTGAGTTCGGAATCATTGGGATATTTGTAATTGCTTATAATCTGAATCCCTTGTATCGGTTTTCCGCTCTCATCGGAAACATTCAATACTGTTTTGAAATCGGAATTCGGACAACCATACTCGCAAGGGACGTCGAGTATGCCACTGCAAGAAGAGAAACCGAGCAAAGCCATTAAAAAGGGAAATATAACATCCAGGAAATGAGTAAAAAGATTTTTCATAATACATTAACTACACTTTGCCTTATGATGCTTTTTTTAATAAAAACGTTGCTTGGGATCAATTATCCTTTACACATCTTACGGAAGCGGCAAAAGAAGATTTGTCAGCTTCTCCGATAAGGACATCAGGTTTGTTTACATTCATATATCTTATTACTCCCTGATCGGAGTCATAGTCATCGGCAGTCCAGAAAACTGCATATTCATCCTCACCGTAAAATTTATTGCTGTCCCCAGTCACGATTGAATATCCTGCAGGAATGGCAGAAAAACCTGATTTGTTCGTGATGTTAACCGAAGGCCAATATTCCCACATCTTATCATCATTAAAATAAGCATTCGCCATCAAGCCTCCGGAGACTCCGTAGAAAGTCTCCCCTGCCTTGAAATCGTAAGTGTTATCCAACGATTTGGCAAGATTAACCCAATCGTTTTCGGTAGGAAGACGCCAGCCTGCCGGACAAGCCGTAACAGCTTCATTCCATGTATAATATTTACCGAAAATCTTTGCCATTGCCGCAGCATCGTCGAATGGAGCACCCGAACCATCATAAGCCAGATTCTGTTTGAACCAAAGAAGATTTCCGACGGACATATAATAATAGACATTGCCATCCCTGGGATCCGTAATATGAGTATTCGATTCCTTGATTCCGGTTCCGGTCAAAGAGGTATTCAATTCGGAAGAAACAACGGTAACAGTAGCTGAAGAACTGCTATCATAATACCCGTCAGCAAAAGCTGCACATTTTATGGTATAGTCCCCCAGATCGGCAGGCGCAGTGAAAGTGAAACTACTGTCGACATCGTGACCGTCGCTTTCTAATTTCGTAGTGTCATTGGCATCCATAGTTTCGGATATTATCCAATAGTACCCCAGATTCTTTCCATCAGGATGTTTGATTCCGGTAGGGACGAGTTTATAAACATCTCCGGGAGATACATAAGAAGGGATGTCGAATGACATTGTACCGTCAAGATAACCGCTTGTCGAGTCATCATCATCACTACTGTGACAAGATATGACTCCCAATGCCATAACAACCAATGCCAACGGATATGCAATAACACGTCTGTATTTCATTTTATTAAAAATTTTGATGCAAATATAATCAATATCAATCTTAAAAACAGTTACCTTTGTACAAATACTTTGCCGAAGGCCATGACAAAAAAGAAACTTTTTCGATTGCTGTTGAACATCAGCATTACATTTATCGTATTCCTTGATTCTTCGTGTTCCGGAAATGACAAATACATAGCCATTCGCGGTTATGCTCAGGGCGGGACTTACACAGTCAAACTCAATATGACAGGCAAAGACGGAAGAATAAAAATAAAGCCGGAAAGCATAAAGGAAAAAATCGATTCCATATTGAATGAAATCGACACGACGCTTTCGGGCTACGATAAGGGTTCGATGTTAAGCAGATTCAACGAAGGGAAGAAAATCCGTCCCAACGACATATTCAAAGACATTTATACTGTTTCATTCGGCTATTTTCGGGAAACGGGGGGAGCTTTCGACGTAGCCGCCGCACCGCTTTTCGATTTGTGGGGATTCGGA
The DNA here is from genome assembly GCA_022648685.1 of Bacteroidales bacterium. Classification (GTDB taxonomy): domain Bacteria; phylum Bacteroidota; class Bacteroidia; order Bacteroidales; family UBA932; genus Cryptobacteroides. Next base: position 175,613 of record JALCMW010000003.1, on the reverse strand, counting down.
TTCACAACCGATTCCATGCCTACCGACAGTGCGGTCAAGAAAATACTAGGCTCCACAGGCATGGGACGATTGAAAAGCAGCATGTCCGACGCCATAAAAAGCGACGGGACTTTGGAAGCTGAGGATATGCTTTCTGCGGAAAAAACCGGAAATTACGACACCGGCAGAACTCCCGAATTGAATTACAATGCCATCGCCCAGGGATACACTTGCGATCTAATCGCAAAATATCTATACGGATTAGGAATAAAAGACATGTTGATAGATATAGGGGAGATATATTGCGATGGTGTGAATCCGGAAGGGAAACCGTGGACCGTAGGAATAGACAGACCTTTCGATGGTAATGAAACACCAGGACAAGATCTGGACGGGATATGGCAATCTTCGGGAACGGCATGCGGAATAGTCACGTCAGGGAATTACCGTAAGTTTTATATAAAAAACGGTAAGAAATATGCCCATACGATCGATCCCCGCAGCGGTTATCCGGTGGCACACTCCCTTCTGAGCGCTACCATAGTAGCAAAAAGCGCTACAATAGCGGACGCTTATGCAACATACTGCATGGTAATCGGATTGGAACAATCCGAAAAATTCATCGAATCCAAATCAGGGGAAGTACAAGGATATCTTATATACAGCGAAGACGGTACCATGAAAGAATGGACATCCGACGGCTTTAACTTAATCGGGAAATAACAGCTTAAATTTAAGCGGACCGCGATCTCGGCAATTATTTAACACGTATACGTTTCCCTGGATGTAAAACCGATTTTTTCGAAATCCCGTTAAGACTGCACAAGACGGAAACGGTAGTACCGTTATTCTTAGCTATCCCGTATAATGTATCACCTTTACGGACAGTATGATAACTAATTTTGGAAGCGGCAGTTTCCATACGGTAAGCAGTACCAGCATCACCAGAACAATCATCCTGAAGAGAGGAAGAATCAGCCAGAGAGATATCATCTTCGAAATCCTGGGCATATTTGTTTTTCGGATTGAGATACTTCTTCTTGAGAACGAATGAATTTTCCCTCAGGTTTCCCGTACTGAAATCAATAAGCCATTGAGGATCGAAAGCATATCCGTCATATCTCGTTTCAAAATGCAGATGAACGCCGGTAGCCCTGCCGGTAGCTCCCCCTTTTCCTACAACCTGCCCGGCATATACCATGTCTCCTTCCGAAACAAGTCTCTTGGACAAATGTCCGTAAAAAGTTTCCAGACCATTCGCATGTCGGATAACAACAAGATTACCGTAACCGTGATAATATCTGGACATACGCACCTTCCCGTCGAACACGGCATATACCGGATCTCCATATTTCAACGGAAGGTCCACACCCTGATGGACATGACCGTGTCTGTATCCGAAGCCCGAATACACCTTGCAGGGGCTATCCGGGGAATGATACCGACCTGCGGAATCCACAAGACGGATACTGACCTGATCCGGAAATGAATTCAAAGAAAGGCGGTAGGGATTGGGATTCGAACAGTTCCAATTCGAATCGAATAAACCGGTTAATACGGTATTGGAAGAATCGGAAGGATTTCTATAATATTTCCACGTATAATCTGAATAAAGGACAACTTTTACATCAGGGTCAGATGTGGATAAAGTATCTAACGGGTATATGTCGCTTTGTGCAGGAAGATTGATTTGCATAAGGAAAAAAGCAAAAACGACCTGCACCGCATAAAAAAAATTCGGAAATTTCATTTTTCTATATTATCGACAACGCAAATTACGACAGGACGGCACCGAAATCATCGGAAAGTAATTTTTTGACCGTAGAAACCTTGTCGTCCAATAACTCACCGGACTTCGCTTCACAAATAAATCTAAGATACGGTTCTGTGTTGGATGGCCTTATATTGAACCACCAATCAGGAAATTCGACACGGTATCCGTCGAAGTCCATAACGGCTGTCGGGGTTTCGCAAGAAGTGAAATAAGCCTTGACGGCATCCATTGCTTCTTTCTTCTTGTCAAGACGGAAATTTATCTCACCGGAATTTTGATATTTGGATATGCTTTTTATCAACTGGCTGAACGTTTTTCCCGACTTCTTAAGCCAGGCAACGACCCTTAGCACAAGAATTGAAGCCAGCAACCCGCTGTCCGAATAGAAGAAATCGCGGAAATAATAATGACCGGCCAATTCACCTCCCCACACCCCGTTCAGTTCACGGAGTTTTACGGCGGCATAAGCACGTCCTACCTTCCATGTATGCATTTCCACACCCATCGGTGAAAGATACTCGCCGACAGCTTTCGAGCTTCTGATATCCTGAAGGACAATACCTTTCTCCCCTCTCTCCCTGATGAAATAATTACCAAGCACGGCTATTATCAAATCAGGAGAAATGAAATGTCCGGTTTCATCAACGAACATGACTCTGTCCGCGTCCCCGTCATATATGACACCGACATCGGCTCCAAGCCTTTTGACGGTTGCTTCCAAAGCTTCTACATTCTTATGTATCAGCGGATTCGGCTCATGATTTGGAAAAGTCCCATCCATATTGTCGAAAATATAATACGGGGAATCCCCGAAAATCTCCTTTGCATAAAGACATGACATCCCATTGGAAAGATCGAAAGCTATATTCAGACCGGAATAATCGCCCTTGAACTTAAGCAGGAATTTCAAATAATCATTATGGATATCCATCTTGTGGACAACACCCTTTTTTGCCGCTACCGGAGTCTCCCTCCCTTTATCTATCCACTCCTTTATGAGTCCCAGCCCGTTTTCAAGACCTACCGGAAGAGCATTCTCACGTGAGACTTTCATCCCGTTGTATTCTTTCGGATTATGTGAAGCGGTGATCTGGACGGATGCCTTGAAGCCATAATTGGCAGTGCCGAAATAAACCATCGGAGTAGTGCTTTGACCTATGTCATAGACATCGGCTCCGGCTTCGGTAATTCCCTTTATCAGCCAATCGTGAATTTCATCGGAAGAAACCCGGCAATCCCGGCCTACCAACACCTTGTCCGTATCCAGAAGCCCGGGAATGAAATATCCCACCTTATAAGCCGTATTCTTATCGAAATCCACATTGTAGATTCCTCTTATATCATAAGCGTGAAATGCTCCCATAATATTAATTATTTGATTTTAGTGGTATAATATGTAGACACTTTGCCTCTTGAAATATTCTGCAGTTTCTTGGCAATCATTTTCTTTCTGATAGGAGCCACATGATCCACGAAAAGATCGCCGTCAAGATGGGAAATCTCATGCTGGACCATTCTGCAGGCGAATTTATCGAAAGTTTCCGTTACTTTCTTTAACGATTCGTCATAGTATTCCACCGTTATTTCGGAAGGTCTCCTGACATCGGCGAACAGTCCCGGAAGACTCAGGCAGCCTTCAGAATATTCACAACTTTTGGGACTTGACTCCACTATCACGGGATTGATCAGAGTCCGCTTGAACCCTTTCAGATAGTCGTATATATCAACCATACCCGTACCGTCAACAATCACAACTCTGAGTCCGACTCCTATCTGGGGAGCGGCCAGACCGCAGCCATCGGCATGTGCCAGCGTATCCTTGAGATCACGCACAAGTTCCGTAATTTCATCCTTTTTCGAAAGATCGGCATCGACAGCCACTTGGCGGAGAACTTCCGATCCATATAAATATATAGGTCTTATCATCGTTTTATATTGATTTATTTCTTATGCTTCTTGGTAACTTTCGACGAAAGGGACTCAGGTATGCTTACAGTTTCGATATGATGCGGCTTATGATCGCCGTAGGCATTCCTGTCCAGATAACTCTGAAGGATAATGGCCGCACTGATCCTGTCCACGGAGTTCTTGTCCCTCCTGTCCTTTGCCTTCATTCCCCCGTCTATCATGGCCCGGTGTGCAAGTACGGAAGTAAATCTTTCATCTTCCAGCACTACCGGAATATCCGGGAATTTTGCGGACAATATCTTCAAAAAGACGTCTACATCCTTTGCCGCCTCAGAAGGTTTATTATCCATATTTTTAGGATATCCGACCACGAACAATGTTATCGTTTCGTTTCGAGCATAATTTTTGAGATAATCTATTATCTTTGCAGACGGAATCGTATCAAGGGCGGACGCGAAGATACGCAACGGGTCGCTGGCGGCTACGCCGATCCGTTTTCTGCCGAAATCTATCCCGATTATCCTGTCCATATATACGCACAAAGTTAGCATTTTAGTATGTCAAGACAAAATAAAGATCAAAAAGTCGATAATTTCAGACTGGCCTTGATAGAAGACCGGACTCATAAACAAATCTGGGCCCTTCGGTTCACCAGGGCAAGTTTCTTAGTTACCGTCATATCAATAATCGTGGTCATATGCCTCGGACTTTTTTCCATAATAGCATTTACTCCCATACGGACTTTCATTCCAGGATATCCCGATGCCCACACAAAACATGCCGCCATCAGGAATGCCATTATGATAGATTCCCTGCAGAACATAATAGGAAAATGGGAACTATATTCGGAGAACCTGTCGAGAATAGTTGACGGCAAAGAACCGATAAGACTGGACAGCCTTATCAAAAGCGATAATGAAGCATCTGTATCTTCGAAAAATGCAGGAAAACTGGCCATGAAAGACTCCTTGCTGCGTTCCAATGTAAAGGAAGCGGAACAATTCGACATATCGGATGACAAAACCAGGAATCTCCAAATTGAAGGGATGCATTTCTTCGTTCCTCTGAAAGGGGTGATTTCACAAGGATATGACAAGGTGATACATCCTTACATAGACATAACTGCCCCTGCCAATTCGGTTGTGATGGCAACTCTTGACGGTACTGTCATTTTTTCCGGCTGGGATGATGAAACCGGATATACAATCCAACTGCAACATGCCAACAATATAGTATCGATATACAAACATAACCAGATACTGTTAAAAAAGACCGGGGATAAAGTCTCTGCCGGAACCCCGATAGCTTTAGTCGGGAACAGCGGATCACTAACCACAGGAGACCACCTGCATTTCGAACTTTGGTACAAAGGGGAAGCAGTGGATCCGACACAATACATTAATTTCTGATGTACAAAAGACATATAGCAATACTTGGCTCTACCGGATCCATCGGGAGACAGACCCTTGATGTCGTCCGCAGGAACAAAGAACTTTTCGAAATAGAATTGCTGACTGCAAACAACAGCAGCGAACTTCTGATAAATCAGGCGCTGGAATTTGATGCCAACAACGTTGTAATATGCAATAAAGACAAATACAAAGAAGTATCGGACGCCCTTCAGGATAAAGGTATCAAAGTATTTGCCGGGATGCAATCCGTCTGCGATCTTGTCACAAGCGAAAGAGTGGATATGGTTGTGGCTTCGATGGTGGGATTCAGCGGCCTGGCTCCGACGATAGCTGCCATAAAGGCGGGAAAAGCCATAGCCCTGGCAAATAAAGAGACATTGGTGGCGGCTGGGTGGATAATAATGAATCTTGCTGAAAAATATCACGCAGCTATTATACCCGTGGATTCCGAACATTCTGCAATTTTCCAATGTCTTCTCGGAGCTCAGGGCAACAAGATAAAAAGGATACATCTGACAGCTTCAGGAGGGCCATTCCGGACATGGAAGAAAGACGAGATCGCTTTAGCCACAAAACAGCAGGCCCTAAAGCATCCGCAGTGGAATATGGGGGATAAAATAACCATAGACTCGGCTACGATGATGAATAAAGGATTCGAGGTCATCGAAGCGAAATGGCTTTTCGACTGCCGGCCGGAAGATATAAACGTCATAGTACACCCGGAAGCGATAATCCATTCTATGATAGAATTCGATGACGGAGCCGTATTGGCGCAAATGGGCCATCCCGATATGCGGGAACCTATCCAGTTCGCCCTATGTTTCCCGGACAGGAAACCGCTGGATATCGGGAAACTTGATTTTGCCGGAATCGGGAATCTGTCATTTTTTGAACCGGACATGGAAAAATTCCCGGCCCTGGCGTTGGCATTCAAGGCTATTACACGCGGAGGGAATATACCTTGCGCAATGAATGCAGCCAATGAAGCGGCGGTAGCTGCATACCTGCAGGACAGAATCGGCTTTTACGATATTTCCGATATCGTCAACGAGTGTATGGATGGTGTGGATTTTGTTGGTGATCCGGGATTGGAAGATATATTCGAAACGAATGACACAGTATATAGCAAAGCTAAAGAGATCATAAGCAAAGTCTCCGGAGGAAGATAAATGATAATATTGATAAAAACACTGCAAGTAATTCTGGCACTTGCCATTCTTATAATAATACACGAACTCGGACATTTCACGTTCGCCAAGATTTTCAAGATCAAAGTGGACAAGTTTTTTCTGTTTTTCGATGCCTGGGGAGTGAAATTATTCAGCACAAAGACAACGAAATGGTTCGTGAAGCTATTCCCTAAATTCAAGGATTACGAAACGGAATACGGGATAGGATGGCTTCCCCTCGGAGGTTATTGCAAGATCAACGGAATGGTAGACGAATCGCTTGACATGCAATCGCTCAAAAAAGAACCGAAGCCGTGGGAATTCAGAACGAAGCCGGCATGGCAGAGGCTGCTTGTAATGGCTGGAGGCGTCTTGTACAATTTCATCTTTGCGATCGCCGTATATATAGTAATGTTCTCGATCTGGGGAGACACATACCTCAGCAACTCCGGAAACAAGATATACGTCAACAATCTGGCTTATGAGATGGGCTTCAGAAACGGAGACCGCATATTGAAATTCGATGATTACGAACCTAAAGATTTCGACATGCTCCAGGCAGATCTTGCAAGAAGGTCTGTAAAAAAAGCCGAGGTCCTGAGAGGAAAAGACACTGTTGACATATACATAGACAGGAGGATGATCGGACAGGTACTCAACACCCCGAATATGTTCGGGCTTGCAGTTCCTTTCGTAATAGATTCGCTGGTGGAAAACTCTCCGAACACTGAACTCCGCAGTGGCGACATGATAACGCAAATCGATACAGAAAAAATTGCATATGTACAAGATTCCCGGGCAGTATTTAAATCAAATAAAGGGAAAAGGGTAAACGCAAAAATAGTACGAAACGGAGACACGCTTGACATGGCCCTCCAGGTGGATACAAGCGGACGGATCGGAGTGTACACTCAGATCCCGGGGCTGAAGAAACAAGATTACAGTATCATACAGGCGATTCCCGCAGGTCTGAAATACACATTATCTTCCATAGGAGGTTATGTGCGTGACCTGAAACTCGTGGCGACGCCAAGTACCGAGGCATACAAATCGCTGGGAAGCTTCATAGCCATCGGTCAGGTCTTTCCGGCGAAATGGAATTGGTTATTGTTCATCAATCTTCTTGCGATATTATCAATCATGCTTGGAGTAATGAACCTTATACCGATACCGGGACTTGACGGAGGACATATCTTGTTTACGATATATGAAATGGTTTCAGGGAAAAAACCGAGCGAAAGTTTTCTTGCCGCGGCGCAGATAATAGGCATGCTGCTGCTGCTGGCCCTTATGGTTCTTGCTTTCGGAAATGACATAGGACGATTGATAAAATAATCTCGCATATGAAAAAGATAATAGCCATCGCCGCCATAGCTGCGGCACTCTTAACTTCCTGCAGAAATGGCGTCAGCAGCAAAGCACTGCCTAATGTCAGCGGGAAAGCAGGAGAAGTCCTCATCGTATTGGACAAAGCTGATTGGGAAGGAAACCTTGGAACCGAGATCAGATCGGTACTCGGCACAGATACCCCTTTCCTGCCTCAGGAAGAACCTCTTTTCTCTATGGTGAATGTGATTCCTTCCGGATTTTCAAACATGTTCAAAATCCACAGGAACATAATCATGTTCAATTTCAATCCAGATGCAAATAAGTCAAGCATACTGTATAAGGAAAATATCTGGGCCTATCCACAGGTTGTCTTGCAAATCAATGCCGCCAATGCCGATTCGGCATCCGCCGTATTCAAACGCAACGGCGACAACATAATAAACGGGATAGAACAGGCTGAAAGGAACAGGATAATAGCAAATACCCTGAAATACGAAGAAAAGCCGCTTGCCCAGACCGTAAACGAAATGATAGGAGGCATGGTACATTTTCCTACCGGATATAAGCTCAAGAAAAAGACTGACGACTTCATCTGGATTGCAGATGAAAGGCAATATACTAACCAGGGCATTCTGATTTATAAATATCCGGCTCTTCCTTCCGGCAATTTCACGGAAAAGAATATCATTGATAAAAGGAACGAAATTCTCAAACAGGATGTCCCGGGAATGTTCGACAATACATACATGACTACAAGCACTTATGCAACACCTGCGGTCAAGTTCATCAAATATAAGGGAATGCAATTCGCCGAAACCCGCGGATTCTGGGAAGTATATAATGATTATATGGGAGGACCGTTCGTATCTCATTCTTTTTATAGCAAGGATGGCAAAGATATAATAGTGCTGGAAGCTTTCGTATATGCCCCGAAATTCGACAAAAGACAATATCTTAGACAAGTCGAATCATTGCTGTATTCATTCGAATGGACAGATAAAAACAAAAAATGAGCAGAATTATTTTGTCATAAGAAAATAATTCCATAAATTTGCAATCCTGTTTCGGACTATATGTTCAAAACAACGTAAAAGTTTGGTGGGTTCGTATAACGGTTAGTACTCAAGATTTTCATTCTTGCAATATGAGTTCGATTCTCGTACCCACTACAAAATATTAAAAATAGAAAACGATGGCAAACAACGCATCAGCAGAGAAGTGCATTCGCCAAAGCGAAAGGCACAGATTGCATAACAAATATTATGCGAAGACAACTCGCAACGCAATACGTGCGATAAGGAACACTACGGACAAGAAAGAAGCCGAGACTAATGTTCCCAAAGTATATGCTATGATCGACAAACTTGCAAAAGTGGGAATCATACATAAGAACAAGGCTGCAAATCTGAAAAGCGGAATTGCAGTGTATATCAACAAAATGGCGTAAGTGCGTTTGTGATCAGGATTTTATGGGGCTGCTTCATGCAGCTTCTTTTTTTAGCGGGATGTAGCGCAGTTGGCTAGCGCACTACGTTCGGGACGTAGGGGTCGTGCGTTCGAGTCGCATCATCCCGACCAAATGACTACTGTCAAACGGGGAAGGTCTGTAAACCATAAGATTTACAGACCTTCTTTTATTCTCCCCCGGCCTACCCGAAACACGGCAACGGCAACATCATCAGATATAGCACCGACAGCATCAGTAGCCACAACACAATATCCATGCATCAGCGGCAACTGCAAAAACGACAAAAGCATAAATAGTAGCATATTGAAACTAGCAGTAGCAGCATTGGAATAGCAATCGTAATAGCTGAGTATATAGTGCCCATAAGATACCAGTTGTAGCGCTGTATACGGTACCCTAACAAAGAAATCTGGTACTCCTAATCCCCTTACTCTTGACTTGACGTTATGGTTGGAAATATTGTTAATAGAACCCGCTGTGGTGTTGGCGGAAGCGACCGGCGGCCCTCCCCATTTCATGGGTCCCCTCCCTTTTCGGGAGTCAATGCCGCCGTCCTGCTCTCCGCCAACACCATACAGCACCTACACACCACCACAGAGAAAAGATAGCAAAATATATCATCATACACCATAATAATACACCAATAATACCCCCCTGCCAAGGATTGCCGGCATCTAATTTGGGAATACCGCCACAAAACTAAATCCACGTAAATGCTGCACAGCTCAAACAGATCATTTAAGCGTAGCAATTAGCAGAGATTTGCTCATACATAGGAAATATCAGTGAAGTACGTCTACTTTCAGCAGGAAAATTTTTGCAGTAAATAAAGAAAATGTGTGGTCTCTGATTTTGATCGACTACTTGATGCCTTGTTTACGAAAAAAATTGACTAGGTTTATCGATATAACTGAAAGTCGCTAAATTTAATATATCTATTATTGCTCCCCCCCTATCACTGAATTTAGTTTACTGAACAAGCCTTATCCCTGTTTTGGGCTGGCCGGAGACTATTTGTGATAACTTTCCGGATGACATTATGAAGTGCATTTCATGGGTATCATTTCGCAGATGGCATTTCCAGAAAGAATATCTGTATAGCAAATATCACCGACAAGACACAAGAATTTCTAGATCCGGCAGGAAAATTTTCTCTAAAAAATGCCGGAGGTGGCCATGGTCGTATTTGATTAATATATTAATATGCAGCTATTTAGGCCATTTAGAGCGTGGCCAGCCCCCCCCTAAAACTACCGACCTGGCCATGCTTCTAAAAGGTTAAACAGCTAATTATTAAATATTTAAGCTACTGACACCATGGCCGCCTCCCGTGATTTTTCGTTTGGAGCGCACCCCAAAAGTTGGACAACCAAAAGGAAAAAGAAAGTAATGGAAGAAAATGTACAGTCGATGACGCCAACATACATAGGCATAATAAATATGAGACTCACACAGAAAGCTAAACAATAAAAAGAGAAAGGATAAAAGATAACGTTAAAATTCATTAATAGAATTGTCATCTAGCATAGTAGTTGTCCGGAATCTCAAAAACGAATTGGTCCAACAAACGGCAATAAACAAAGAGACAAAAGAAAAAATGATGTGTGCAGGCTCATTACCGTTTGGCACCAGATTTTTTTCTTATCGGGATATGGAATTTGTTCTCGGCTATGTCTATCATCATATCATAAGCGTCCGCTCGCATCTCCTCATGTTTCAGCTGTTTCTATAGACGGGCAATCTCCGCTTTCAGATATCCTTTTCTCTCTGGCATTACCGGCTTTTCTATCCGATCTTTCTTCTGTTTCATTTCTCTCTTTCTTCTTTTTTCGGATACAAATTTAGCAATCCATCGTGATACTGTTCTATGGCTGATCGGTATTATTCGGGCTATATTCTCCTCTCCATATCCTTCATCGAAGTGAATCCGGATCACTTCATCATAATAAGCATCTTATTATCAAAATAATAGATCTTTATAGGCTTTTTATGTATGACGGATATACCAACCGATCCATTGCAGTTCTCTCAATTAGTACCGTCTTTAGTATTTCTCCTTTAGCCAATTCGTAACAATATAATGCCAGAACTTTCCCTAAATACTTCCTCTCGTTTCTCATTTACTTTTGCCATTCTTTATTATAGACCTTTTCTGGGAAAGATAACTTTGCAAAAATTAGACACTTTGCTTGGGACAAATTACAGCCATTCTACTCACCATTACATCAATCACATATATATTACATGCCACAAAAATCTACCAAAAAGGAATTTTGTATTGTAAGCCACGCAATTTACGCCAAAAATGCGGACTCAAAAGCTAACAAAGGCCTAATATTCAAAGACCTTTAAGATCTTAATTTCTCAACCTATTTTGATTAATGCAAAAGAAGACATTGAGTTTATTATATTCTTTAAACTATTTTATTTAAACGAGATACGAATGGTACTGGTGTAACTATATTGCTATAATGATATATGTTTCATAATTAGACAAGAACCTTCATCCGATTTTCTTTCTTCGTAAAAGGACTTAGTCTTATTAAAGATTCTATCGTTTTTACCTCTAGTTAATTCCATCTTTGCAATATCATACTCCATAGGAATCAAACTACCTGAATTATTAATGTTATCAATATAAATATATCGAAAAGAAATATCGTTTTCATCTTTTAAAAGAGTCTTGATTTCTTTGATTTTGGAACGATTATATCTATTGATATAGACTGCACTAATTGCTCCGTCAATATTAAGTGATTCTTCATCGCTACTAATTACTCTATACTCATTTTCATGTTCCCAACACTTATATTTTGTAAACATTAGTTCTTTTATATGGGCTATAAGAAAATTCCTTACATCATTTTTTGTGTTTAATTTATCGGTTATCTGCATTACAGGAAGTTCATCTTTATATTCAACCATACCTTTTAACATTTTTTGATTAAATGGAAGTTTATCATAGTCAAATTCAATACATACGCCGCTACCTTTATGACCATATTGTCCCCACATCATAGGAGACATCGCTCCATTATAATAGGAATTAAAACGCATAGTAAAACTGATTTGTTTGTAAGATTCCTTTATATCATCATAAGCAAAAGCCAAAGGAAGAGCCGCTATGGTATCGATAATGGAAGAAAAATTAACTTCAAATGGATCATTAACATTTTTTACATTAGAGAATATCAACCTTTTTTCTTCCCATATTTTTTTAAACGTTTTAAAAGATGTGTAATGATACAATTTTTTAAAACGTTCTTTACCAGTAATTTTTGACCCGGGATATTTACAATAACTATCCCCATTATATTGAATATTCATGACTTATATATATAAATATAATTAATTAAAACTTGGTAGAAAACACTAGGAGTTGAATTTTATTGAGATACAGTTGGCTCCCGTATTACGGGTATTCTCAAACACTAATACATATTCACATATATTTTTCTTTACATTAGGCATTTTGTCTGTCACATGGAAATATTCACTGATATTCACAAAAACATACGATCTGTTGTCTTCTTCTGCTTGTTCTTTAGTTTGAATCAATGTATAAAAGGCAATGAATACCATAGCAAAAGAAACAATGGCGCTTAGATAAGTAGAATAAGCAGGAATAAAGTCTTCAAAAATAAACGGAAGAATTATTAATACTACTGATAAATAATGCAATTAAAGATGCTAGTAGTTTCGAGTCCTCTGTTAAATGTGTTTTCATATGGCTATAATTTTATATGGTAAATATAATGAATTATCTACTACATAATGCATTATAAATTATCGTTACACATGCGATACTTTTGCCGGCCGAGGTGCCGGCGGAGAGCAGGACGGCGGCATTGACTCCCGAAAAGGGAGGGGACCCATGAAATGGGGAGGGCCACCGGACGATTCCGCCACACCCCATGGCACACTCCAGATGCTCACAAGCTCACAAGGACCTTCAACAATATATATGAAAAATCCAATAAGCCAAGATGACCTACCGGATATAATCAAGTCCGGAAAACCGGATACTTATCACCGTATCAAAAGAAAATAGTATCAGGATAACACACGCACTATATCGACAGAACTCGGTCTATTCTGTTTCTCTTTTCATGATCCCGTTATGATCCTTCTGCCGGGGTGTTGGCGGAGAGCAGGACGGCGGCATTGACTCCCGAAAAGGGAGGGGACCCATGAAATGGGGAGGGCCGTCGGACGCTTCCGCCACACCCCATGGCTATTACACATTCGGGTCGATACCATGATGCCAGAAACGGGAAGTAATATCCTCCAGACGATAATCCTTGCCACCGGCATCGGAAGACCCACCCACATCATGCGACACAAAATAAAGACGCTGATTGGTAGTCCTGACATTCAAAGGCCCCCTGGCAGGAATATAAGGCCCCACCTTCACATAATCGAAAGCCTCATAAATACTATCCTCCACTTCGGTACGCCCCGAATACAAAGCAAGGGAAAGCCCGGGATAAGCAGAACGGATATAAGCAGCCAAAGAAAGCAAAGCGGCAATATCATTCCCCTCCCCCAAAAACAAAAAACAATTCACGCCGAAATTATCCGCAATCAGGAAATCAGCTACAGAAGGAGACAACTCCTCTCCAACATCATCACGCAAAAAAGGAGAATGGCACCCCTCGCAACGCCCCCTGCAATTGGAAATATCCACGGCCAAAGTAACTTTATCGGGAATTTCTTCAAAAACTATCGAAGTCATCTCCGGAACATATTTTATCATTTCGAAAAAGATATTTGGCTATTCCTGATTATAAAATCTCTTCTCGGCTTCTACCTGACGCATCTCGCTGAAAGACGAAATCCGCTTCAGATAACCTATCACCCTAGTAAGGTAATCCAGATTCTTGCTCCCGCACTTAGGGCAAACATCAAGCGTATCCTTGCTTATATAGCCGCACTCGTTACATACCGTATTCCTGCAATTGAAAGTAAAATAATTGGTACCATAATGGGCAGCCACATTCAAAAGATCCCTATATTGATCCTTCGTCAAATGTTCAGAAATATTCATATGAAGAGCTGAGCCACCGTCAAGATACTTCACATAATCCTCGCCATGAAGTTTGAACTTCTCTATCATGGACAATTTCGGATCCTCTGGATTATAGAAATAAGAACTGTACATATTATGCTTTGAAGAAACGAAGAAACCGTCACGACTATCCCAATTGTAATTCTTCCCGGAAAGATTCTCCCCCGGAACAAACTCAGTATTGAACATAGTCTCCTTCGTCTTATCCTTGCGGTTCGCAATATTTATAGTCTCGAGAAGCGTATTGACGAACTCCTTGTAATCGGGATTAGGAGAAACTTCCAATCCGAGGAACTCGGCAGCATCGGTAAGACCGTTCACCCCGACCGTAAGATACTGCTTCTTCATATCGATAAAGCCGGCTTTATATACATCAAGCATATCTGCGGCAAGGAAATCCTTGATTATTTCATTGAATGCAGTCTGATACTTATGTGTTTTTTCGGTAATCTCGCGGATATCGTTATCGACATAAGCGAACAACTCTTCCTTATCGAATTTCAAAGACGAATCCAAGGGCTTGCCTTCCGGAAGAGTAATGCCTTGCTTTTCAAGGAAATACCGTCTTGTGGCAATCTGGATGATGCGGTTGAGATTGATAGTCATGACAGATTTCGAACCGGTGGCAACCGATGCCGTACCCATGGAATACTGATGGGTGGTGTGATTATGCTCTTCATCTTCCGTATCCAGATCCTTCAGGGAATTACGCAAACGGCAGCAGCTGGAAAGACTATCCGGGCTGTTTGATATATAGCAGAAGAAACTATGCCCCTTGGACCACATATCGGCAGTGAAATCCGCATATTCCTTATCTGCATAATCATCTTTCCCATCGGTAAGCAAAGCCATGGTCTCGACAGGGAAAGTAAGGATATAATGATTCCTCTCCTCATTGAACCATTTCATGAAATGCTTTTGAAGCCAGGAAAGAGTCTCCCAACATGGCAAAGAACCGTCAGGAAATCTGAAGTCTCCGAAGACACCCTTGAAATAAGGATGATCGAAATAACTGATATTCCAGAACACCGTTTGATAGCCTCTGTTTCCTGCCGGCATATTCATGGAATGGACAACTTGCTGGAAATAATTGTCGATAACTTTCATCAAAGTCCGTTTCTTGGTATTGTTCTCCACAACCGTATCCAATTTCTCAAGATAATCGGCACCATAGTCCCTCCTTATGAAATAATCGAAATACATAAGGAACTCGGGAGTAGCCACCGCACCCATGAACTGTGAAGAAATGGAATAGACAAGATTTATGAACTCGCCGCAGAAAGACTTCAGATCGGTCGGAGCAATTGAAACCCCGCCAAGATTTTTCAGCCCGTCGACAAGAAAAGGGTACATGGTTATCGCCACGCAATACGGATAACCGGGGGTACCGCTCTCGTCATGCTTGTAAAGGATATGGCTTTCAAGATCGGCAAGATACTGATCGGCAAGCTTTTTACCATACATGGCCTTGATCTTGTCATGCATTATATAACGGTTCTGCTTGATATTGTTTTCCTTGTAAAGTTCCTGGCCCAGAGTGACGATATTCTTTCGGGTCACATTCGCGTTCGAATCGAATTTGGAACCGGTAGCGGCATTCGACGCCACAATATAATCCTTGATGAAATCACGCTTCTTTCTAAGATCGATATCGGCATCGAACTTCTCGATGTAGGCAAGCGCGACTTTCTTGTTTATGGACATAAGCGACTCTTCCACCTGCCTGCGTATTTCCGTACTGGTAATCTTGTCATAAATAAAAAGATTATCTGTAACGGAAACTACAATAGCTTCATGACAAACTTCACCGGCTGTTTTATAAGCCTCACGAATTCCACGCATCAACTTTTCTTTATCAAAATCCTCAAAGGATCCGTTTGTTTTACGAACATCCATATCTTATTGTGATTATATATATGTAACTAATTGAAATATAATTATTCTAATTACCGAAAAAACGGCTGGCAAGAAAAAAGTCGTTTCCATTACCTCTTCCGACTTCGAAATTAGAAAATATCCTACCTGCAAAAATGGTTTGAAAGATATAAAAATCAACAAAGTTTTCAACAATTCCATTCCAAGTCCTTTCAGCAGGTGTCGGATTAAAAAAATCATTCCGTCCTGCGGCGAAGAGCCGTACCGGAAAAATTTCCGGTACGGCTCTTCGATCATACTGGAAAATCAATTTTTCAGAAAATATATTTCGCGACAAATTGCAGACGGTTGTTATGTACCCAATGCATACCGTCATCGGCAAGGCCGTTCTTCGAATTGACGTAGCCGCTTTCTTTATAGGTACCGTACTGTACTGCGGTATGGGCATATTCCAAAGCCAGAATAAGTTTTCCGGCATTATATGCAACGGTAGGCGTGAAACGCCACATGGAATTCATATTGGAATATCCGCTCTTGTTGAAGAAATAATAATCCGGACCGGTAAGACCGGCCATGGAAGCATCACCGGAAGCATCTCCGTCAGAATAAAGAGCTTTTGCCGTACCAAGATTCTTGATGTACCCTACCATTCCCATGATCTGCCACTTTGCTCCGTATCTGGCGGATATGAAAGAAACGGAACTGCGCATAGGGGTATATTCCCAATCCCCGTCAGCTTTTATTTTGGAAACACCGTAACCGGAAAGCAGATTCATGTGTTCTCCGGAAGAAGCATAAACGCTCTTGGCCTTGATCTGGAAAAGATTATGGTCGTACTGCAGATAAACAAAAGGAGTTGCGGTGGTAATCCTGTCCCCGACGTTTATCTTATTCGATCCCGAAGTACCTTCCCATCTAGGCTTGATGCTGAGGATATCGGTACCGCCTTTGACCGTCAATCCGATACCGGACTTGTAAGTCAAACCGAGATATCCTTCAGGAGTGCAGGCATACTTCATATAATCGGCCGATTTACCGGAAGGACCCATAGAGGTATACTGCATTTGATAGATAAAACCGCCTGTAAAAGTCAGATTCCTTCCGAAGGAATAATTCATCATGACCTGCGGGGAACGGTTGAAAGGATTGAACGGGACTCCATTCTCAAGGTTAATGGCATTCGGACCGTCGGCAGCCATAGGATGCCAAGCCTGCCCTATCAGGAGCAACGCGGAATTCTTGTCACGGGAACCGAGTCCGGCCCATTTCAAAGTCATATATGCCTGACGCAAACGGAGAGTAGCCACAGTTCCGTTCAGGCAATAGAAGTCGGTTTCTACCTTACCTCCCACTTGCATGGAGCCATACTGGTAACCGGATATATCGCAGCCGAAACGGGACGTGAGGGAAACGAATCTGAAAGAATTGCGTTCGTTCAAATCGTCATTATTCTCATTCAGCAATTTGTCTTTGGGCATATAGTAATACAAATTCAGTGTTCCGGAAGAACTTTCCCTGGTATCGAATGTAAAAAATGTCCTGAAGAATCCGTAAGGTTTAAAATGCACCGTAGAAGAAGGCTTTGCAGCCTGCCCCTGTGCAGATTCCCCTTCCCTTGCAAACGCTACCGTTGTAAGGGACATGAATACGAGTACAATAAAAGAAACAAATAATCTTTTCATTTTATGAATTATAGATTGATAATAAATTCACGGGAGCTAGATTCCGACATATCTCAGCATCAAGTATCCCAGCACCAAACCGCAGACTCCGACCAGCGCACCTATCTTCACCATATCCTTTACTTTTATAAGACCTGTGGAATGGGCGATGGCATTCGGAGGTGTACTGATAGGCAGAAGCATGGCAAGGGAACATGACATGGCTATGCCGACTATAAGAGTCTTGACACCTCCTATCGGATCAAGCAGATCTCCTACAGACACGGCAATTGCCGTAAGGATCGGAACAAGAAGATTGGCCGCAGCAGTATTTGCAATGAAATTTGACAAGCCGTAGGCAAGTAGACAACCAATGAGAAGTATCACTATCGGATTCCAGGAGCTGAACGGTATCGCATTTACCATATCTTCAGCCAAACCTGTCTTGTTCAATGCCAGACCCAAAGCGAATCCTCCGGCTACCATCCACAAGACACTCCAGTCGACTAGCTTGAGATCGTCCTTTCCTATCACACCAGTGGCACAGAAGACACCCACAGGGATCATGGCCACGACATTGGAATTGATTCCGGTAACTTTGTCGAGCATCCACAGCAAAATAGTGATCGCGAATGTAACATACACGATTATATCCTTCTTGGTAGTTTTGTGATTGCTTTCGATCTTAAGTTCGATCTTATCAGTAGTGAAAGGAAAGACTTTCAACAACAAAAGCCATGAGATGAAGAGCATTACCAATACAAATGGAAGCATCTTGATGACCCACTCGCCGAAACCGATATTAACATGCAAAGCATCACGCAAATAACCCAAAGCTATTGCGTTCGGAGGTGTTCCAATAGGCGTGCACATTCCCCCGATATTGGCAGCGATAGGAATAGCAAGGGCAAGTCCTGCAGTCCCCCTCTCTTCTTTCGGAAGAGTTTTAAGTACCGGGGCAAGAAAAGTCAGCATCATTGCTGCCGTTGCGGTATTGCTCATGAATGCCGAGAACAATGCGATAACCAATAAAAAGCCCATAAGGACAAATTTAGGCTTTGTTCCGAAAGGAAGAAGAAGAACCTTTGCCAATTTCACATCCAGCCCCGATTTGGTAGCAGCAATAGCAAGGATGAATCCGCCGAGAAACAACATTATGGTAGGATCCGCGAATGTGGCAAGTATCGACTTGTAATTCACAAGCGTCCCGAGACTTTCGGCGGTTCCTGCATTTTTTAAGAAACTTATGCTGCTATTCGAAATCGTAAGCAGCATAACAACTATGATAACAACCGATGTAGTCCATGATGGGATGCATTCCGTCATCCACATAAGAGCGGCCATAACGAAAATGGCCACAGTCCTTTGTTCAACAATGGAAAGGATGGGAGTACCCGAATCGTCTACTCCGAAAAATGTCCGCGGCACAAGCCAGAAAAAAAGGAAAGCTGCAATAGAAATCAGGAGACTGATTAACTTGCCCAGAGGATATTTATTCTCTTTTAGGGCTGTTGTTGTTGTCATTGGTAATTAGGATTAGATATTTTAATATGTAATATAGTCTTGAATAATTTATACAAAATTAATGAATATTAGCCAATAACCGTCCATTTGAACAAATAAAAAATCGGCATCGCATAAAAATGCGACGCCGAAAATAAGAAAAAAAGGAAGAACTGCCAAATATCAGATCACACCTTGCTCAAGCATAGCTTCGGCAACTTTCATGAATCCGGCGACATTGGCACCCTTGACATAATTTATATATCCGTCCGGCTGCTTTCCATATTTCACGCAAGCCTCATGTATGGAATTCATGATACTGTGGAGTTTTTCGTCAACTTCTTTAGCGGTCCAGCTGATATGCATCGCATTCTGTGTCATTTCCAGCCCGGAAGTGGCTACGCCTCCTGCATTAACTGCTTTGCCTGGAGCGAACATTATCCCTGCTTTCTGGAAAGTCTCTATTGCCTCGGGAGTACACCCCATATTCGAAACCTCGACGCAGCACCATGTGCCGTTGCCTACAAGTTCTTTGGCATCGGCACCCGTCATCTCATTCTGGAAAGCGCATGTCATTGCTATATCACACTTCACATCCCAGGCTTTCTTTCCGGGCAGAAACTTGGAATCCGGGAATTTATCGGCAAACGGAGCAACCACATCATTGTTGGAAGCCCTTAATTCAAGCATATAATCCAGTTTTTCCTGTGTCATGCCTTCCGGATTGTAAATAGCTCCATCAGGGCCTGAAATAGCCACTACGGTAGCCCCTAACTGGGTAGCTTTTTCACAAGCCCCCCATGCAACATTTCCAAAACCAGATATGGCCACTTTCTTGCCTTTTATGTCAAGCTTGTTTTCATGATAATGAAGCATGTGTTCAAGGAAATAGACGGCACCGTATCCGGTAGCTTCGGGACGGACAAGAGAACCTCCGTATGCAAGACCTTTTCCGGTAAGTACACCTTGATGCTTACGGGTAAGTTTTTTATACATGCCGTTGAGGAATCCGATTTCGCGGCCTCCTACGCCTATGTCACCTGCAGGAACATCCATATCAGGGCCGATGTTTCTCCATAATTCCAGCATGAAAGCCTGGCAGAAACGCATTATTTCAGAATCCGATTTGCCTTTGGGATTGAAATCAGAACCGCCCTTGGCTCCTCCCATGGGAAGTGTTGTAAGAGAATTCTTGAAAATCTGTTCGAAACCCAGGAATTTCAATATAGAAAGATTCACCGAAGGATGGAATCTCAAGCCGCCTTTATAAGGACCTATGGCATTATTGAACTGGACCCTGTATCCGGTGTTCACCTGGATTTTGCCGTTGTCGTCGACCCATGTCACTTTGAATGTGAAGATCCTGTCCGGTTCCACCAATCTTTCAATGATTCTGGCATCTTCGAATTCAGGATGCCGGTTATAAACATCCTCGATCGATTCGAGTACTTCTCGTACGGCTTGGAGATACTCCCTCTGATCACCGTACCTGGCCTGAAGCCCGGCCATTATTTCCATTGTTTTCATTACAAAAAGTAATAATAATATTAATTATGTGTGTTTGCGTAATATGCGCAGCATTTTCATTTGATCTCCCATGTGGATCCGCTCGCAAGCAGGTCATCGACGCAATGGATTCCCGATTTTGCGGACACGCTGGCTACCTGGTTGCAGACTCCGTCTTCATAAGTCACGTCGCTGACATCCCTTATCACTCCCAAAGCTACGGGGAAATCAGGATATTTCATATCCGCCAGCATTGTCTGAAGCCCAAGATTGTCACTGTGGGAATCATGGGTAAGTATATCCGCCTCCGTAATTCCGTTTTCACCCAGTTTTACCACTTTCAGACGCTGATTCTCAAGTACAAGGCCTTTGTCCTTTTCTTTTCCGAAAATCATTTTCTCTCCATCCCGGAGAACAACCGTTCTTTCTTCTTTGAATTTACGGTCGGAAAGTTCGGCGTGCGAACCATTGTTGAATATCACGCAGTTCGTAAGGAATTCCATTACCGAAGTCCCATGATGTCTCGAAGCGGCAAGCATCACGGATTCGTTCAGGGAAAGCTCGGTATCTATACTTCTGGCAAAGAAAGTACCCTTCGCCCCCAATACCAAGCCTCCCGGATTGAAAGGATATTCCACAGTCCCGTAAGGAGAAGTTTTGGTAATCGCTCCGAATTTGGAAGTAGGGGAATACTGCCCTTTTGTCATTCCGTATATACGGTTGTTGAACAACATGATATTAATGTCCACATTCCTGCGTATGGCATGGATGAAATGATTGCCTCCGATTGCAAGGGCATCACCGTCGCCGCTTGCCTGCCAGACGCAGAGTTCGGGATTCGCGACTTTGATTCCGGTGGAAACAGCCGTAGCCCTTCCATGGATACTGTGAAAGCCATACGTATTCATATAATAAGGAAGACGGGAAGAACAGCCGATCCCGGAAACGATTACAATCTTTTCTTTGTCTATCCCCTTTTCCTCACATACTGCGGGAAGCGTTTTCTGCAATGCAGCCAAAACGGCATAATCCCCGCATCCGGGACACCAACGCACTTCCTGATCGCTCTTGAAATCTTTAAATGTATATTTCGGCATTGAAATTCCTCCTAGATGACATTATTAATAAAATTCACTATATCCTTGACAAGGAAAGTCTGACCCTGAACCTTGTTGCACTGCAAATATTCGTGATGTGGCAGCCGGCCTCTGAGATAAAAGGCAAATTGTCCGCGGTTAAGCTCGCATACGATTATTCTCTTGAAACGGGAAAAGACTTCTTCGGTATTTGCAGGAAGAGGATTGATATAATCGAAATGAGCGAAACTTATATCCTTTCCCGACAGATGAAGTTGATCGACGGCCGAAAGTATATGTCCGAAAGTACCTCCCCAGCCAATGACAAGAACATCACCTTCCGAAGGACCGTAAACTTCAAGTTCCGGAATGGAATCCGCCACCCTGGCAACTTTCATTTCCCTTTCCTCTACCATGGTTTCATGATTATCAGGGTCATACGAAAGGACTCCTTCATGAGTCTTTTCAAGACCACCTATACGATGTTCCAGACCTTTTGTTCCGGGAAGAGCCCAACCTCTGGCCAAAGTCGCCGCATCCCTTTCGAACGGTTTGAAATCCCTGGCTCCTTCTTTGACAAACCTCGGATGGATTTCAGGATAATCCTTCATCGACGGTATCTTCCACGGTTCGGAACCATTGCCAAGAAAGCCTTCCGACAAAAGCACGACAGGAACCATATGCTCCAAAGCTATTTTTGCAGCATAAAAAGCCATGTCAAAGCAATTTGCAGGAGAATGCGAGGCAATTACCACGAGCGGGCTTTCGCCATTGCGTCCGTAAAGGACTTCATTCAAGTCGGACTGCTCGGTTTTTGTAGGCATTCCCGTACATGGGCCGGCTCTTTGCACATCCACAACCACCAGAGGAAGTTCAGCCATTACTGCAAGTCCCAGAGCTTCGGACTTCAAAGACAAACCGGGACCAGAAGTAGTAGTTACTGCAAGATCCCCGGCAAAGGAAGCGCCTATGGCGGAACAAATTCCGGCTATTTCGTCTTCCGTCTGCATTGTCTTCACATTAAGACTTTTATACACGGCCAGTTCTTCAAGTATGGAAGTGGCCGGAGTTATAGGATACGAACCGCAGAAAAGAGGCAGACCGGATTTCTCTGCGGCTGCCATCAAACCCCAGGCTATTGCCTGGTTTCCGGTTATATTGCGGTATATACCCTTTTCAAGCTTAGCGGGAGCTACGGAATAAGTGTTTGGTACCGCCTGTATGTTCGAAGCATAATTATATCCGTCGAAAACGACTTTCTTGTTGGGAGCGATCATTTCCGGGTGCTTCTTTTTGAATTTACGTTCTATATAAACATAAACATATTCGAGAGGACGGTCGTAAATGAAACAAGCCATCCCCAATGTGAACATATTCTTGCATTTATGGATCGCTATCATATCCAGTCCGCTGTCTTTCAGGCTGGCCTCGGTGAGTTTCGTAATCGGCGCCGAGATTATGGACCTGTCTTCTATATGAAGTTCTTCGAAAGGATTTCCCTTGAAACCGGCTTTTCTGATTCCCATATCATCGAAAGCATCTTCATTGACAAGAATCATGGCCGTACGTTTCAGCCACTTGGCATTAGCCTTGAGAGCTGCAGGATTCATGGCGACCAGCATATCGCAGAAATCACCCGGAGTATTTATCTTTCTTGCCCCGATATGGACCTGAAAACCTGAAACACCTGCAACGGTCCCCTTGGGTGCCCTTATCTCCGCCGGATAATCAGGAAAGGTGGAAAGACCGTTGCCGAATATCGCGGACATATTTGCGAAAAGATTTCCCGTCAACTGCATTCCATCACCGGAATCACCTGCAAACCGGACCACCACATCATTCGCATCGATAACCTTATGCTGCATTTTTGCTAAAAGATTTTAAGTAAAAATTAAAATATAACTGCAAATCTAGTAATTAAAACCAAATTAGAGAACAAAATCATTAGCTTTAACATATAAAATAAAAAAAGGCAACCTGAAAGATTGCCTTTTTATAATCATTTGCATACTATTGCTGCTGGACGGGCTTTTGGGCAGCCTGCTGGGCCTGAAGCTCTTTCTGGAGAGATTCAAGAGTTCTTCCCTCCGGAATATTCAAGGCCTTCCTGGCTTCCTGGGTAAGATCCACAGTCTGTTTGTCATCTATATACAAAACACTTGATGAATCGAAAAGGACTATTAGATTTTTGGCTTTCGCTATGCCTGAAACAACATCCTGAGCTTTTTTGTAGATAGGCTGCATCAGAATCTCTTTCTGCTGCTGCAATTCATCGGAAGCACTACTTTCAAATTGTTTGATTCTGTTCTGGATATCATTCAACTGGGTTTCCTTGATCTGCTTTACGGCAGGAGTCCATGTCGCATTTTTATTCTGATACTCCTGGGCCTTGGTCTGGAATTCAGCAAGCATACTATCATAGGTATCCTGAGTCTCTTTCGAAGCAGCAGCAAGTTTTACTCTTGCGGAATCCATTTCCGGCATAAGCTGAATCAGTTGATTGAAATCAACATGTCCGAATTTGATAGACTGCCCACTCTGCGATGTTTGTGCAGAAGCAGCCACTGTGAAAAACGCCGTAAAGGCAAACAAAAGGATTTTTTTCATATCAATAATATTAATGTCCTTGTTAAATTATTAGTTATATCAAAATTGTTGTCCTATTATAAAGTGGAACTGGCCTTTCCCGTTCGTACTGTCATCGAAACCATAGCCCCAGTCTACTCCTAGCAAGCCGACTACAGGCAAATATACCCTTACTCCGACTCCGGCAGCTCTCTTGATCTGGAAAGGATTGAACTTGTTTATGTCCGACCAGCAGTTTCCGCCTTCGAGGAATCCGAGTACAAATATAGTAGATTGCGGCTGAAGAACAACAGGATAACGCAATTCGAAAGTAAATTTGTCATATACATTGCCTGCATAAGCGGAACCTCCCGAGCTGTATGAAGTAGCTTTGACAGGTGTCAGCGAATAATTTTCATAGCCCCTGAGGCCTATGACTTCGGATCCGTAAGTGCTGTAGCCCGACATCCCGTCACCTCCCAGCAAGAAACCTTCGAAAGGAGAATATCCCCATTTCTTATTATAGTATCCCAGATAGCCGAACTGCACCCTTGACATAAGTACCAGATCCCCAATAAGTTTGGTATAAACAGAGGCATTGAATTTCCATTTGTGATACTCTATCCATTTATACCTGTCCTCTGCATCCCAAGTGTCATAATCTATATCCTTGTAACTGGATACTTTCACAGGCTTTCCATCGGCATCCAGATTGCCCTTGTCTTTTCTTCTGAACAAAGAATAAGGAGGGGTAAGCTGAAGTGACATGGTAATATCGGAACCCTGTCTAGGATAAATCTGCTGATCGGTGGAATTACGGGACAGACTCAATGTATAACTGAAATTATGGGAGATCCCATCATCAAAAATGAAATAATTCGAATACCAATTGGTGAGTTTGTACGTCTCCCAGCTGAAACCGTTGTAAAGGACAAAATAACTGTCAGGCCATTTCAGACGGTTTCCTATTCCTGCGGAAAGACCGTAAACATCAAACATTTTGTCATGGCTCTTTATATTGTAAACCAGATATGAATCTGTCTGTCTGGTATAATACAAGGAAATCGAAAGAGAAGTCGGCTTCTTTCCGAAAAGCCATGGTTCCGTGAATCCCGCAGAAAGAGCTGTATAATAAGTACCGCTTGTTTGGAATTTCAACGACAAAGTCTGTGCATCACCCAGAGGGACAGGTCTCCAGGCCGATTTATCAAAGATCCTCTTTGTTGAGAAATTATTGAAGTTGATTCCTACCGTACCGACGAAAGTATTTCCGCCCCAGCCTCCGGACAATTCCAATTGGCTGGAAGGTTTTTCAGTGACATTGTACACGATATCCACCGTACTATTCAGCTGGTTAGGAATAATCGAGTATCCCTTTGCAGGATCGGTTATTGCTTCCGGATCGAACTGGCCCAGAGAAGCTATCTCCCTGATAGAGCGTTCGAAATCGGATTGGCTGAACAAATACCCGGGACGGGTGAAAAGCTGCCTGCGCACTACCCTCTCATTTGTGAGATCATTGCCATTGATAATTATATTATTCAGTGTAGCCTGCTTGCCTTCTGATATACGCATTTCGACATCGACGGAATCGTTCTGTATGTTCACCTCCACGGGAGTTACGTTAAAGAAAAGATAGCCGTTGTCCCTATACATTTTCGAAACATCATATTCATTCTGTTTTCCTCCGCCCTGGAGACGTTTGTCCATGGTAACCACATCATAAACATCTCCTTTTTTGATCAACAGGATGTTATTGAGTTCGTCTGAAGAATATACGGAATTACCGGTCCATGTTATATTTCTGAAATAATATTTGTGCCCTTCATCGAAAACGAAATCAATACCGAGACGTTTCGGCTTCACATAATATATGGAATCTCTCACCAGGCGGGCATCCCTGTAACCTGCTTCATTGAAAGTGCTGATAAGATTTTTCTTATCATTTACGAACTCTTTGTCATTGAATTTCTTGCTGCTGAAGAAATTGTAAATCTTAGCAGATTTCGTCTTCTTCATGGATTTTGCAAGTTTGAAGTCGGAAACGTCCTTGTTCCCTATGAAATTGATGTCCTTTATCCGGACACGGGGACCTCTCGTAACTGCAAAATTCACGATTATCGCATTCCTGATAATGGAATCCTTTACAGCAGAAACATCGACTTTTACCAACTTGAATCCCTTGCCTTTGTAATATCTTTTGATGATATCGGTAGACGCTTTGGAAACATAATCCGAGAATTCGCCGCTCCTTTTCAAATTCAACCTTTCCATGAGGTCTTTCTTTTCGCCGTTTCTGACTCCGGTGAAAGTCCATCTGGACACTCTTGGCTTCTCCTTTATATGTATTGTAAAGAAAGCGGAATCCCGATCGGAGCTCAGGCTGTCTATGGTTACGGAAACACTCTGGAAATACTTCTGCCGCCAAAGTCTCGTCACAATGGAAGAAAGATCATCGCCTGGAACCGTAACTTTGTTTCCTTTCTGCAATCGGCTCAGCATAATGATCTGCTGGCTGCCGAAATAATGGTTTCCCGATACGGAAACTCCGCCTATCACATATGTTTTAGGTGAGTTATAATCCACCTCCACTCCCTCATCCTGCTGGGCAAAGACAGGAAACTGCACCAATGACAGAAAAAGGATTGAGAATAATAAGCCGGTTCTCATCAAATGAATTTTCATACAAGAATACAAATATACGAATTATTTATGATTTCCATAACGTCGATCTCGCTTGGAATATTCAACCAAAGCCTTGTGGAATTCAGCTTCCCTGAAATCCGGCCAGAGGGTATCGACAAACAACAATTCGGAATAAGCCCCCTGCCAAAGCAGATAATTACTCATTCTTTCTTCCCCCGAAGTCCTGATAATAAGATCCGGGTCAGGAATTCCCGAAGTAACCAGATATTTGTCGAATCCGCCTGTTTCCATTTGCGAAAGTTCGGAACCGAGCCCGCCTGCATAATCTTCAGCGAATTTTTTAGCAGCCTGAAGGATGTCCCACTTGCCGCTGTAACTCATAAAGATTATCAAAGTGATTCCGGTATTGCCGCTCGTTTTTGCAACCACATTATCTATTACGGAATTCAATCTGTCGCTAAGACGGGATCTGTTTCCAAGAATAAGAAGTCTGACTCCGTTTTTGCACAAATCCCGGCATTCCTGCTGCAGGGAATCGAGCATAAGTTCCATAAGACTGCTTACCTCATTCTCGGGGCGATTCCAGTTTTCTTCCGAAAAAGCGAACAAAGACAGATATTTTACGCCTTCCTTTTCTGCAGCAGCGGTGCAAGCACGGACACTTTCCACACCTTCGGAATGGCCGTAAAACCGTTCTTTTCCTCTCTGTTCCGCCCATCGTCCGTTACCGTCCATTATAATGGAAACATGAACCGGGACTTTTAACTTACATTCCATAATAAGATTATTGTTCTCCGCCGTTCCGGAAATCTTCGCCCCAGAACAGTTTTGCGGTCAAAGCCCGAATAAAATTCGATTTATTGAGCCGGATTCTTTTTAGCGAAAACTGTGCCATCGATACTGAGATTTCCACATCAGGGCTTGTAACAACACTTCTATTATCAAGTGTGACCATGATTGTGTCATCCCGTGAACGCATTTTCACGGATATCACGGAAGAATCGGGGACGATAAGAGGCCTTGCATTAAGATTATGCGGAGCTATGGGAGCTATGATAAGGACTTTTGAATCAGGAGTGCATATGGGGCCTCCGGCGCTAAGGGAATAAGCTGTGGAACCGGAACTTGTAGCCACCAGAAGGCCGTCCGCCCAATATGTGGGAAGATTTTCACCATTCATCGTCACATCAATGCCAAGCATGGCGGGACCGAGTCTGTGAACGGTCACTTCGTTCAAAGCATAAGGATATAAAGAAGAATCGACGGGAACACCTTTAATGTCAGTTACGCAAGCTTTAAGCAGTGTACGGTCTTCAAGGGTATAGTCTCCTGCAAGCAGAGGGCCGACAATATCATCCGGGCAATACTCGGACAGAAAGCCGAGCCGTCCCATATTTACGCCAAGGACAGGTATACCGCTGTCGCTTACGCGCTTGGAAGCAGAAAGGAAAGTACCGTCACCTCCGATGCTCAGCAAAGCATCGGTATCAGGCTTCAAATCCTTTCCAAACTCTATATCGTAAAGTTCGCAGCCAGCATTGCGAAGTTTGAGTTCCAATTCGGAGAATCTTACGTCTTTTCTCAGCATCGGATTCTTAACATATACAGCCAGTCTCATTATTTCGATGTTCTTAATTATTTTGAAATTACCCTTCAAAATTAAAACAATATTTATAAAGTTTGAACAATAATACCTATTTTTGTCATAGCAATTGGAAAAACATTTAAAGTCATGACAAGATTCAGTGTCAATATAAATAAGATTGCAACCATAAGAAATGCACGCGGAGGGAACATGCCCGATGTTGAAAAAGCCGCCGTCGACTGCGAAAAGTTCGGTGCCGAAGGCATAACCGTGCATCCCAGGCCTGACGAAAGACATATAAGATACTCGGACGTATGGGCATTGAAACCATTGATAAAAACCGAATTCAACATAGAAGGAAATCCTATTCCCAAATTCATGGATCTGGTTCTGGAAACAAAACCGTCCCAGGTGACGCTTGTCCCCGATGCTCCGGATGCCATAACTTCAAACTCCGGATGGGATACGATAAAAAACAAATCTTTTCTGAGCGACATCTGCGGCAAGCTCAAATCCAACGGGATAAGAGCATCGATATTCATCGATCCCGATCCTGCGATGGCCGAAGGAGCGGCCGAATGCGGCTGCGACAGAGTAGAGTTATATACCGCAGGATATGCGGCGGAATATGAAAAAGGAAAGGAAAATGCCATTGCCGGATATCTGGAAACTGCAAAGAAGGCAAAAGAATGCGGATTGGGAGTAAACGCCGGACATGATTTGAATCTGGACAATCTCGAATACTTCATAAGAACGATACCATGGACAGCCGAAGTGTCCATAGGGCATGCCGTAATATGCGATGCCCTTTATATGGGTCTTGAGAAAACGATAAAGGCATATTTGTCAAAGATCAAATTAAATTTATAATTTTGCATAATCTCATTCGAATTAGGATTTTCAAAAGATCATAAATCATATTATCCGTAAAAAAATGAAAAACACACCTTTGATTTTGAGTATAATCGCTCTTGCAGCGGTTGTCGTATTGGGAATATTCTCAATTTTCGGTTCATCCGGCAGCAAAAAAGCCTCGAAAGCCGATAATAACGCTGCTGAAGCCACCATCGAGAAAGGAGCATACGTATACTTCAATCTGGACAGAGTCCTCAACGAATATGATATGGCTAACGATCTCAGATCCGTGGTCGAAACAAAAGTCCAGGGTATATCCGATGAAGTTACAAGAAGAGGAAACAAACTCCAGAGCGACGTAAACATATTCCAGGAAAAGATCAACAAGGGCTTGCTGACAAGTTCGGTAGCTGAAATACAAGGACAAAAATTAAAGAAACAGCAGAATGATTTCAATCTGTATGCCAATCAGCAACAACAGAAAATAAACGAAGAGCAGCAGGTAATGATGAATCAGATCGGTGATGCGATAAAGACATTCCTGGATAAATATAACGAGGAAAAACATTATGCCATGATTATCGCAACGCAAGGAGACGTCATGCCTTCCCCGGTAGTGGCCGGAGACACGTCTCTCGACATCACTGATGATCTTCTCGCACGCCTGAATGAAGACTATGTAAAGAACAAAGGCAAGAAGGACATAACTTCCGTTTCAAGCGACAAGAACAGCAACAAAACGAAATAATATATTGAGAATCGCCATATTGTCAAGCTTTTACCCTTACAGGGGGGGAATTGCCCAGTTTAACGCGGATATGTTCGAAGAACTGAGCAAAAGCAATATAGTCAAAGCTTTTAATTTCAAACGGCAATATCCCGATTTCCTGTTTCCGGGAAAAACCCAATACGTGACTGAAGAAGATGAAGCCGTTCCGGTAGAGAATACTCCCGTATTGGATACGGCTAATCCTTTTTCATATATTTCCGCTGCAAAAGCAATCCGGAAGTGGGATCCCGATATCCTGATAATGAAATACTGGATGTCCTATTTCGCACCGTCGCTCGGATTTGTGGCAAGACATATGAAAAAGGAATGCAAGGTCATCCCTATCCTTGATAATGTGATCCCCCACGAAAAAAGATTTTTCGACACCCCTCTGACCCGGTATTTCATATCCGGATGTGACGGTTATATAGCGATGTGCAGCGAAGTCGCCGAAGATCTCAAAGCATTGAAATCAGAAGCTGAATACACCATACTTCCACATCCCTTATATTCACATTTCGGAGACAGGATCCCGAGATCCGCAGCTGAAAAAGCACTGGGTCTCATGCCTGGGAAAAAGAATATTTTGTTTTTCGGATTGATCCGGGATTACAAAGGTCTTGACATCCTTATAGATGCGTTCAAGGACCTCGATGAAGGATTCCAATTGATCGTAGCTGGGGAGCCTTACGGATCTTTCGACAAATATCGGAAAATAATTGACGGATTCGCCGGAAAGGACAGAATAAAAGTATTTCCGAAATATATCAGGGACTCCGAGGTGAAAGAATATTTCTCTGCCGCCGATGTAACTGTCCTGCCATACAGAAGTGCAACCCAGAGCGGAATAAGTTCCATCTCCTACCATTTCGAAGTACCAATGATAGTAACCGATGTCGGAGGTCTCAAAGAAACGATCGGGGATAAAGGTACGGGAATTGTAGCGGAAAAAGCTACTCCTGAAATTATAAGAAAGGAGATATTGAATTATTTCAGGAATCCGTTGATAAGGGATATGTGCTCAGAAAATATCCGCAAAGAGAAAATACGGCTTTCCTGGAGTACTTTCTGCAAAGGTCTGCTTGACTTTGCAGATAAACTGGCTTAGAATTATGAAAAGGAATATATCAATTTTAATTTTCCTGTTATTTATAACTGCGGCATCGGCAAATTCACAGAATTATGTCCAGACGCCGGTTATCGTTTCCAAAGAAAAGGTCAGGAATAACGGAAAAATCTATTATTCCCATATCGTCTTGGAAAAACAAACGTTGTTTTCCATTGCAAAAGCATACGGAGTAACTGTTCAGGAAATATATGATGCGAATCCTCTCCTTGATCTGGAAAAAGAAGGGTTAAAGAAAAATCAGATATTGATGATTCCGGTTACATCTTCACAAGAATTGCAGAGTCAGAATACCGGTGTCCCGAATGCAACACCCCCTGTCGGGAATGAAAACAAGAAGCCGAAAGATGATTACTTTTACCATATAGTTAAATGGTATGAAGATTTGGATGACATAGCCAAAAAATACAACATTCCTGCTGATGTAATAATGAAATTCAATGGAATGAAAGACAGGACGGTAACCAGGAAGCAGAAAATAAAAATACCCACCGTACCTGAAAGTCTGGAAAAGCAACCGGATTCCGAGAACGAAAATAGGAAAACAAGCAACGAAACCGCATTCAACCATACATCAGAAAAACCTGCCGATAATAAAAACGGAGGTCTTACTTTCAAACTCTCGAGACATAATGTCAAAGCGACGCTTTTGCTTCCACTTAACACGGAAAACAAGGTAAATGACAACAGCATGGACTTTTATTGCGGAGCATTGCTGGCTGTCAGGAATCTGGGCAAAGAAGGGATCGGCACCGATCTGGCGGTGTATGATGTAGGGGGAGAAACTTCCCGTATATCTCAAGATAGGATAAGGGAAAGCGACCTGATAATCGGGCCTTTCTCATCTTCGGAGATCGTCAAGACTCTGGATTTATGTCCTCCGTCCGCTTTCATCATTTCCCCTCTGGATCCCAAGGCCGGTTATCTTGCATATTCGCACGAAAACGTTATACAAGCACCAACTCCATACGAGAACCAATACAAAGACATTGCAGACTGGATAAGGGAGGATATGAGAAACGGAGACAGAATCATTCTGCTTTCGGAAAAAGGGGCAAAAAGTCCTGCATCGGCCAATACCATCAAAGAAAACCTCGTCAAATCCGGAATATCGGTCAAAACAGTTTCCTATACAATATTCGAAAGCCGTAATGTATACGATATGCTCAAATCCGTTATGGACAAAGGATCGGCTAACAGAGTAATAATAGCTTCGGAAAGCGAAGCATTCGCCAATGACGCGGTAAGGAACCTGAGTCTTATGGAGCATGACGGGTTCAACGTAATTCTTTACAGTCCTTCAAAGATTTTGACTTTCGACACCATTGAAGTCGATAATTACCATAAGGTAAGCATGCACGTATCCGCCTCATATTTCATCAATTACAATGATCCGGAAGTGGAAAGGTTCGTACTCGACTACAGATCGCTTTTCAATACGGAGCCATCGCAATTCGCATTCCAGGGCTATGATATCGCCCATTATTTTATCAAGATGTATTCCGATTACGGAAAACATTTCCCGGCAAAGACTGATATCGAGAATTCAGCCCTTCAATCGGACTTCAAGATGAAAAAAGCAGGGAACGGGGGTTATATCAACAGCGCCGTAAGGAGATTCGTTTACAATCCTGATTATACGGTAACAGAAGTCAAGCGGAAAGAAGAAGAGTCTTGGCATTTGCAATAGCTTCAGGGGTTATCTCCGAACCACTGAGCATACGCGCAACTTCCATTATCCTTTCATCTCCGGTAAGTTTCTTGATTGAAGATACCGGTTTCCCGTCAACTTTATCAAATGATTTCGTAACAAGGTAATGGGCTCTGCCTTTTGCTGCTACCTGAGGAAGATGGGTAATGGCGAAAACCTGCATATATTTCCCCATATCGCAAATCATGGACCCCATCTTGTCAGCCACACTTCCGGAAACTCCGGTATCTATTTCATCGAATATCATCGTCGGCATATTCGTATATCTTGCAAGAACCGACTTCAGACACAACATGATACGGGACAGTTCACCGCCGGATGCACATTTTTCGACATCTACCGGATCATACCCTGAAGAAGAAAACATGAAAATAACCGAATCATATCCGGAAGAATTAATCTCCTTACCGGAAATCACCTTTACTTCAAACACGGATCTTTCCAGTTCAAGGGAACGGATTGAATCCCTGATTGATAAGGCCAATTGTCCAGCAGCCCCGCATCTCTTTTCGTGTAATCCTGAAGCAATCTCTTTCAGAACCGAAGATTCCGAATCGATACTTTTCTCAAGGGAATCCCGTTCCTTTTCCAATGATTCCGAATCGAACAGGGATGAAGACAGGGAATCACGGGCAGTTATAAGTTGAGCTATCGTACTGCATGAATGCTTTTTCATCAATTCGTACAACAAGGAAAGTCTTTCTTCGACAATATCCAGTCTGTCGGGAGAAACTTCAATATGGGAAGACATATCGGCTACGGACTCGACAATATCATCGATTTCCAATCTTGCGGAATCCAATCTCCCTGACAATCCGGAAGCAGAAGGGACAATTTTTCCGACTTTTCCAAGTAGTCTTGCAGATTCTTTCAAAGCGGCGGCAACCGACAACCGGCCGCTTTCCTCGGATTCATCCGAAGGGGAAAGAAGTTCTTCGGCCTGATATAGATTCCCTTTGATTTCTTCAGCGTTGGCAAGTCTTTTTTGTTCCGTTTCCAGCTCTTCAATCTCCCCGTCACTCAGTTTGGCATCCTCAAGCTGTTTCAACAGGGCTTCATTATATTCCTTCACGGAAGCAATTGCAGACAACTTGTCCGAAACATCTGCTAATTGTTTTTTCAAAGACTTCAACTTGATATACGAAGCCTTGCATTCTGCAAGCAATTCTTCATCTCCCGCAAAAAAATCAAGTATCGACAGGCGGAACCCGCCGTCCGACAAAAGGGAGGTTTGATGCTGGGAATGGATATCAAGCAGTTTGGATGAAATTGATGACAGGAAAGATACAGGGACTGGAAAATCATTCACGAAAGAACGCGAGCGTCCGGAAGCGTTCACGACTCTTCTCACTATAAGACGGTTGTCATCAGATTCCATTTCATTTTCCTTGAGAATCTCACGTATCGGGATATCATCTTTAAGGTCGAATTCGGCTTCTACGATGCAGCTATCGGCTCCGTCTGAAATCATCGAAGAATCAGCCTTGGAACCAAGAACCAACGACAAAGCTCCGAGAAGGATGGATTTTCCGGCACCTGTCTCCCCCGTAATAATAATTAAACCCTCCGGAAAATCAATCTCCAGAGAGTCAATCAATACATAATTTCTAATTCTAAGGGAAGATAACATGAAAAATCATTCGCCGTCATCGCGCGAATCCCGAATTCCGGCCGGCTTGACCGCCTGTTCCTCGTCGTCATGACTGGCCATCCTGTAATACAAATCACCGTTTTCGAATTCGGAAATGGCAACCAGATCAGGCTTCGGCTGCCTTTCATAATATTTCGAGATCTCTATCTGTTCTTTATTTTCGAAAACCTCTTCCATTGTATCACGATCGTTTTTGAAATCCTCGAGTTTCTTGTTCAACTCTTTTTTCTCCGCCATTGCGATCTGATTAGCCCTCTTGTAAAGAATTACGACCGTTTCGTACAAATTCCCCGTCGGCTCGGCAAGATACTTCACATCTCTGGTGATTGTATTTCCGGGCACTTTTTTTGTCAAATTATCTATTTCAGACATATTAATATACTCTTTATAATAATTACTCCGCCCGGACGCCTGAAGTTTCATTTTTTTTAGAATCCGAAGTATTTTTCGATTTCTTCATCTTTTTTACTTTCGGCAATTGCAGGTTCTCTTCGCTCTCCAGTTTCTGGTTCCTCGCATTCAGAAGGTCTTTCCTTTCCTTTGAAAAATCTTTTTCCTTTTTGTCCAATTCCTTATCGGATCCCGAATATTTTCCCAAAGCCCTCTGCGCCCTTTTATACACAACATCAAGCTCTTTTCTGTAAGGAGATTCGGGGATTTCACCTACAAAATTCAGATAATCGTCTACAAAAGTGAAATAACGTTCCTTTTGCTTTGAATAAACACTCTTCTGGGCATATTTGAAAGACGACATGGCTATGTAATATAGAATGTCCTCCCTGTATATGTTGTCCGAATTATCTTTCAGGACATTTCTGAAAGCTACTCTTGCAGCTTTGTAATCCTCCATCTTATAATAAAGCCGGGCATCCTCATAAGCTTTTCTGTCAAGTCTTGCATGAAGTGTTTTCAACATTTGATTACAGAGGTCCGAATGCGTGGTGTTCGGATACATTTTCAAAAATTCCTCTATTGAGGTAATGGCCGCATGAGTGGGAGTCTGATCCAATTCATAACGGTACGTCTGCCTGTAAAGGCAATCGAGACGCAAGAATCCGGCTTCTTCCGAAAACGGACTTGTAGGAAAATGATCTATGAAATTCGTAAAATTAGTCTCGGCCGTATAATAATCCTTATATCTGTAATTACTCAACCCCCAATAATATTGTACCGTATCGCTTCTTTCGGTCCCGTTCGTTATGACTGACAAAGACTCGAACAACTGGGCAGCCTTCTGATACTTTCCGGCATCGAAGAAATCCATCGCGGCTTTATATTTTTCATCGCCGTCGGTACTGTTAAGCAAAGTTTCAAACTGAGACTTGCAAGACGCAAATGACAACAAGGCAAATGCGGACAAAAAGAGAACCCTTAAGAATTTCATCTTATTAATTTTTATGAGCAATCAAGAATTTCTCCGCATCCAGAGCAGCTTGACAACCTGAACCAGCAGCAGTCACAGCCTGTCTGTAACGGGAATCCTGGACATCTCCGGCGGCAAATACACCTTCCACATTCGTTTCCGAAGTCTTGCCTTTCGTAATTATATAGCCTTTTTCATCTGTTTCAACCCATTTGCCGAACAATTCGGAATCAGGATGATGACCTATCGCCAAAAAGAAGCCGTCGACCTTTATATCAAAAACCTTACCATCTTTTCGGAGAAGACGCACACCTGTGACTCCGGATTTGTCCCCCAGCACTTCCTGCGTATTGCAGTTCCATAATATTTCTATGTTTTTCGTACTTGCTACCCTGTCTTGCATAGCTTTGGAAGCTCGGAAGACATCCCTGCGGACAATCATATACACCTTATTGCAAAGATTGGCCAAATAAGAAGCTTCTTCACAAGCAGTATCGCCGCCACCGACAACAGCAACATCTTTTTTTCTGTAAAAGAAACCGTCGCAGGTCGCACAAGCCGAAACCCCTCTTCCATGGAATTCGGTTTCGGAAGGGATTCCCAGATACTTCGCGGAAGCACCGGTTGCAATAATGATGGAATCGGCAGATATCTCATCCTTTTCATCAACGACTATCCTGAAGGGCCTTGAAGAAAGATCGGCAGAAGTCACCACCCCCCTGCGGATATCGGTGCCGAAACGTTCGGCCTGTCCCCTCATAGTCCCCATAAGCATATTTGCATCGATTCCCTTGTCGAATCCCGGATAATTTTCAACCGTAGTAGTAGTGGTCAACTGTCCGCCAGGCTCCATACCTTCATATAAAACTGGTTCGACTCCGGCACGGGCAGTATAAATAGCAGCGGTATATCCGGCAGGACCGCCGCCTATTATCAAGCATCTGACTTTTTCCATATTATCTTAAAATATATTTGTACACAATATCACAAATATACGCATTTTTCAATTGGAAGAAATAACTGAGGACTATAGAAAACCATTATTTCAATTTATTGTTTTTTTATAAAAAAAATACTCTTATATTAGAATCTTATTTAGAGAACTTATGCCTGAACAGAAAGTCAACACTCCTTCAATTGAAGAATTCAAGAAACTGCTGAAGAAATTCTCGTTAAAAGCGACATCACAGCGGTTGTCCGTGCATGAAGCAATGCTTAAACTCGGGCATGCGTCTGCCGATATGGTCAAAGAAGAAATCAGGAAAAACGGGAAAGGGAAGATAACCGTAGCTTCAGTATACAACATCCTCTCCCAAATGGCACTTTTGGGAATATACGACCACAGATACAGTTCCAACAGTGTAATGTACTTCGATGTAAACACATTCAAGCACATGCATCTTTATGATCACATAAATAACGAGTACAAAGATGTCCTAGACGACGAACTCATAAACGATGTGGAGTCTTCCATTATGAAACACCGTTTCAGGGGATACAATGTGGAAGGAATCGACATACAGATTATTTGCAGGCCCAGCAAACACAGCAAAAGGAACGCAAAATGCTGAAGATTCTACTCTGATTTTTCTTTCGGCACAGTCAATATCCTGGAATTCAGCATATTGATTATTTCATCTTTGGCCTTGATAAGATCTTCATAGGCCCGGCACATTTTCTTATCGACTTCAAGTTTGGTTTCAAGATCGGCAATTCTTGATTCATACTCGTCACACAATGATTTTATGCGGTTTTCATAGACAACTTTTGTTTCCGCCAAACCCGAACTCTCGGCATCGACAGGCAAATAACCCAATACCAACTCCTCTTTGGAAATATCAGCGACTGATGCGATCTTACCGATATTGTCACTTATCAGTTT
The DNA here is from genome assembly GCA_022648685.1 of Bacteroidales bacterium. Lineage (GTDB taxonomy): Bacteria > Bacteroidota > Bacteroidia > Bacteroidales > UBA932 > Cryptobacteroides. Next base: position 137,732 of record JALCMW010000003.1, on the reverse strand, counting down.
TGTCCTGCCGTTTTCTATATTTCTATATGCAATCCTTGACAGACCTATCCTGTCAGCCATCTCTTGTTGAGTGAATTTGAGATTTTTCCGGACTTTGGTTATATTTTTCTTTACAGAATCGTTGTCCATATAGATATCGTGTCAATTATATACGCAAAAATATCTATACCTAGCGATGAATGCAGACAACCAGACATTACCAAAGATAAGGTATGATATACAAAGAACCGGAAAAGCGGATAAAAAAAGGCGATTCCGACAGGAATCACCTCAAATAATGTGGGTGCAGGGTGGGACTCGAACCCACGACAACCAGAACCACAATCTGGCGCTCTACCAACTGAACTACTTGCACCATAAATGGGATGCAAATATACTATATATTTTTTAGCTTGCAAAAAATATTTTTTATAAAATCTTTCTATATTCGTATTGTTAAAGTTTAATAATCATTACAGACAATGAAATCATCAATAAAAACAGCTTTATACGCATTTTGCTGCACACTTTTATGCTATCCGGCCGGAAACGGCTGCAAAGCGGCATCCCTACCCCGTTACAATGCACTTTCGATAGACATGTCCAAATTCAAAGTCATAGAACATGGAGAAGAAACAGACCTGATGTCAGCGATCATGGGAAACACATCAGAGACCATAACATTATGGCAGGCGGTCCGGGCGTTGGAAATAGCCGAACGGGATCCCAAAGTGAAATTTTTGTTTTTGAAAACGGACGGCGCGACAATCGGCACAGGGGAAATACAGGAATTCAGGAAAGCCTTGAATAATTTCCGCAAAAGCGGAAAGCCTGTAATATCCTATATGGAGACGCCGACGACAGGAAGCTACTATCTGGCATCGATGGCTGACAAAGTTTGCATAACATCTCATCACGGGTCAAACGACATCAGAGGCGTCAGAACAAGCCTTATATTTTTAAAAGACCTGCTGGACAAATACGGAGTGAATGTACAGCTAATACGGCATGGGAAATACAAATCCGCGGGGGAAATGTTTACAAGAAGCGAAGCCAGCCCGGAAGATATGGAACAAAACAGGGAAATGGTAAAATCGATGTGGAACGGCTATGCTTCCGAAATAGCCGGAAGCCGGTCCATAACCACTGAAGCGTTGGACAGCCTGATAGACAATCTTTCTTTGAATTTTTCCGAGGATTTCGTCAAAAACTCTCTGGCGGATACGGTAGTAAGTCTCGAAGGCATAAGAAGCCAGCTTTGCAGCCTTGCGGGGACAAAAAGATTCGGTGATATAAAAATGGTTGATTTTCAAAACTATGCAAAAGTCAAAACGCATAAAAGAAGCCACAAAAGAAATAAGATCGCAGTCATATATGCCGACGGAAATATCATCGACGGAGACGGAACGAAAAAAGTAGCCGGGGACAGGTTCGCATCAATGATCGCGGCAATAAGGGCCGATTCCACGATAAAAGCCGTTGTATTCAGAATCAATTCCCCTGGAGGAAGCGTATTGGCTTCGGAAAAGATAAAAGAGGAAATCGATCTTACTCAAAAGGACAAACCCGTGATAGCTTCTTACGGAGATTATGCCGCTTCGGGAGGATACCTTATTTCCAACGGATGCGACAGGATCTTTTCGAACGCGACTACAATAACGGGATCGATAGGAGTCTTCGGCATGACATACGATGTCGGTAAAACAGCAAAAGATGTGTTGCATGTAGGATTCAGCACCGTAGGATCGAACAGGCATTGCGAAATCGGAGGAATCATGCTTAGGCCTTACGACGGACAAGAGGCGGAATATATGCAAAAATCGGTAGATGATATATATGATTCCTTCGTATCGACGGTTGCATCAGGCAGGAATTTACCGGAAACATTTGTCGATTCCATTGCACAGGGAAGGGTCTGGACAGGAAGCGATGCTTTGAAAATAGGCCTGGTAGACCAAATCGGAACACTTGAGGACGCAATACGTTATGCAGCGGCCAATGCCGGCAAGGCGGCAGATCCGAATCTGGAAGATTGGAGAATTGCGGAATACCCTGTAATAAAGAAAACTTTTCTGGACAAGCTCAAACCCATAATGTCAAAGGGAAGCATTTCATCGAAGAAATCAATCGTTAACGGAAACAGCAATGGAGCCGGAACGATACTAACTGGAAACGCACTGATAAATATTGCAGCTGATATTTCCAAGATGAATCCGGATGTCTCCGAAACTTACTACGCAAGACTTCCCTATCTGATGTTTTTTGATTTTTAAAAGATATCGGACCGTTTTTGACCAAAGAGGAAGACGTTTGGATTTGAAGATAAACTGTTTTCTTTTTACTTTTGTAAAATACAAATTACAGAAATCATGTCTAAAGAAATAAAATTTTCTCTGGTTTACAGAGATATGTGGCAATCATCCGGAAAATATGTACCCCGGGTAGACCAATTGGTCGAAGTCGCTCCGGCGATAATAGACATGGGATGCTTCGACAGGGTTGAAACCAACGGCGGTGCGTTCGAACAGGTCAATCTGCTTTTCGGAGAGAACCCTAACAAAGCCGTCAGACAATGGACTGCACCATTCAATAAAGTCGGGATACAGACCCATATGCTTGAAAGAGGTCTCAACGGGTTAAGGATGAACCCGGTACCGGCCGATGTCCGCGAACTGATGTTTGATGTCAAGAAAAAGCAGGGAACTGATATAGCCCGTTCATTCTGCGGACTGAACGATCACAGAAATTTGAAATTATCCGTCGAATATGCCAAAAAGGCCGGGATGATTTCACAAGTCGCCCTTTCAATCACAAATTCTCCGGTACATACCGTAGAATATTATATGGGCGTAGTAGACAAGGTGGTAGAATACGGATGCGATGAAATATGCCTGAAAGACATGGCCGGAATCGGGCGTCCCACTTTTCTGGCACAATTGACTCACGACATAAAGAAAAAATATCCGAATATACTGATACAATACCACGGACATACGGGTCCCGGCTTTTCTCCAGCTTCGATGCTTGAAGTAGCAAGGGCCGGAGCCGACTATCTGGACGTCGCCGTAGAGCCGTTGTCATGGGGTAAAGTGCATCCTGACATCATTACTATCAGGGAAATGATGAAAGCCGACGGATTCCTCGTCAAGGATCTGAACATGGACGCATATATGGAAGTCCGCCGCCTTACACAGAAATTCATAGATGACTTCCTCGGATATTGGATAAATCCTTCAAACTCCAGAATGTCATCCCTGCTTGTAGGATGCGGACTCCCAGGAGGCATGATGGGTTCGATGATGTCTGATCTCAAAGGCTTCCAGGGTGCCATAAACGCATCTGAAAGAGCTCACGGCAGACCGGAGATAAGTCTTGACAATCTGATGGTGAAATTGTTCAATGAAGTAAGCTATGTATGGCCGCGTCTAGGTTATCCTCCATTGGTGACCCCGTTCAGCCAATATGTAAAGAATACATCTCTGATGAATCTGCTCAATACTCTCAACGGCAAACCGAGATGGACGACAATCGACAAGGATACCTGGAATATGATTCTCGGAAAGATGGGTAAACTTCCGGGGAAACTGGACCCTGTCATAGTAGATCTGGCCAAAAATAAAGGATTCGAATTCTTCACCGGGAATCCGCAGGAAGAATACCCGGATGAACTTCCGAAATTCAGAAAGATGATGGAAGAAGAAGGCTGGGACGAAGGACAGGACAAGGAAGAATTATTCGAATTCGCGATGCACGAAAGGCAATACCGGGATTACAAGAGCGGCGTAGCCAAACAACGCTTCAACGATGAACTGGAAGATCTTAAGGCAAAAGCCCACGCACCTATAAATGTCGTACGTCCGGTAATAGAGATGCCGGAATTCGATATTGACGAATACGCAAAACGATACCCGCATGCAGTACCTGTCCAGGTTCCTGCAAAAGGGCAGCTTATATGGCAGGTGGACGTTGCGGACGACTCGGCCGCGCCTATCACCGGCACAAAGGTAGAAGCGGGAAAAGCCATGGGATACGTACAGACTTTCTACGGAATGGAAGAGATCATTCCGGCTGTAAACGGACGTATTGTTGCTGTGACCGGGAAACAAGGGAATAAAGTCGTAAAAGGCGAAATAGTCGCTTTCGTCGAAAGTGCGGAAGACGCAGGCAACATTTGATATCAAATACTATATTGTTTTTATATCAATCTGCTTATATCCTTGCAGACATACTATTTCTTGTCCGGGTAAGGGATATCCATCATAAAAAAAGGATTATGGTTCGAAGGTTCCACATGGGAAGATTCTGCCATTTTCCACATTCTGGCGACGATATCCGGATGCTCCGTGGATACATCGTGATCTTCACGGGGATCGGTGGCAAGATTATAAAGTTCCATCTTGTCATTCCCTTTCAGAACTTTTTTCAACAAACCTTTCCAGTCTCCCCAGCGGACTGCTACCCAACCGTTATTGCGTGGATATTCCCAATACAGGAAATCATGCTGTTTCTGTTTACCGGTACGACCCTCTATCGTAGGAAGGATGGAGATACCGTCCGTCTTTGGACATTCGGCGCCGGAAAGATCGGAAAATGTAGGCATCATGTCATCAAGCATGCCTATATGATTACTAACTGAAGGAGCAAGTCCGGAACCCCATGCAACGATGAAAGGCATCCTTATTCCGCCCTCATGCAAAGAAGATTTGCCCCACTGTTTCCTGCAGCGGAAAGGACCACCGCTTTGGAAATATTCCATAGGGGAATTGGAATTGCACGCGGGACCGTTGTCGGAAGTAACAATTATAACGGTGTTTTCATATATCCCCAGCCTTTTGAGTTCGGAAACCAAACCTCCTATCTGCTTGTCCAGATGCGTAATCATAGCAGCATAAGTGGCATGGGGATATCTGGAAGGGAAATAATCCGCACTTTTCCTAGGCGCTTCATCACCCAGCTTCTTTACATAATGCATGACTTCATCCAACGGAGCCTGTACTGCACTGTGCGGAATGGTCGGATGCCACATAAGTAGAAAAGGCCCGGCGGTGTTCCTGTCAACGAATTTAATCACCCTGTCATACATGATATCTGGACTATATGTCTTCTGGGTATATTTATCATAACTTCGGATGTCCATGGGATCAGCACCTTCATCCAATTGAGTCCCCGTGGGAATCAATTTATTGTCCAGATACACCCTTTTATTGTTTTCCCACAAAAAAGGAGGATAATACAAATGAGCCTCGCGCTGGTCGCAATATCCGAAAAAATAATCGAAACCCATTTTGTTCGGAGCCCCGGTGGAAGCGGGACCGCCGTTTCCCCATTTTCCAATGATACCGGTGGCATACCCGGCATTCTTAAGCACCGTTCCCAAAGTCACGGTACCGGAAGCAAACGGAAACTGTCCTTCCAAAGTGGAATCGGCAAGCATCTGGGCATGGGTGGGAAGTGTCTTCTTACCCATATAATCATCATTCGCCCTTATTTGCATATGTCCTGAATGCAGTCCGGTAAGCAAACCGCATCGCGAAGGGGAAGAAATGGGAGCAACGGTATACATCTGGGTAAAACGGATACCGGTTGCAGCAAGAGCATCGATATTCGGAGTTTCAATCATTTTCTGACCGTAACAACCGAAATCGCCGTATCCTGCGTCATCCATCATGATGTAAACGATATTCGGCCTGGGAGCTTTCTTCAAATGCCGCGCCTGGCAAGGTACGGCTCCGGACACAGCCAACGCAGGGATAGTGGAAGATATAAAAAGTGTTTTTGTTATTGTTTTCATTTTATTCCAACGTTAAAATACAAAACATCACCTATTGCAGATCCGGGGATTCGCTTTTGATTTCAGCCAGAACTTTTTCAGCTTTGGCATAACCGTCTGCAGGGGCATTCCACATGACTGCAATGACCAGCGAACCTACGATTCCGAAACAGACGGCAACCAGGAACACAGCATCCCAGCCCATCTTCGTGCTTGCAAGGAAACCGAAAAGCATACCGGAAACAGAGGTGCTCGCATAACCGAAGATTCCGAGGATTCCGTTAGCCGTGGCCGCAGCCCTTTTCGTAGCTTGTTGGGAAGCACATGTCCCCAAAAGCGCCTGAGGAGAATATATGAAGAAACTGGTAAGTATGAAAAACAGGATAATCATGAAATTATTCCCGGCAGGCATCTTCCATACCACAACAAAGCAAAGAGTAGCTGCTATTGTACTGATAAGGCATGTCCTGTGGGCTTTGCTTTTGAGAAAGCGGTCAGTAATCCAACCGGCCACAAGCATTCCGGCTATACCTCCCACTATTTCCGAAGCTCCTACGACAGAACCGGCAAGACCTATATTCATTCCCTTGAACTGTGTAAGGAAAGATGTACCCCAATCCAGAAGAGTGAACCTTATCACATAAATGCAAAGATTGGAAACGGCAAGAATCCATATATACGGATTGCCGAACACCAACTTACCTACGAATTTTTTGAAAGCAGCCCCTTTTAAATCATCATCCTCATGCTCTTTGCCCGGAACAGCAACACCACTCTTTTTATCCAGATCCTCTATTTCCGGAAGCCCCACGGAAGAAGGACTGTCCTTTATACCGAAAAATATAACCAGAGACCCTACCAGAGCTATCGCACCTGGAATAGCAAAACACAACTGCCAGGCTGAATATCCAAAATGTTTCAAAAGAAAACTACACAGGAAAGCTACCAATCCGGCACCGATGGAATGAGATGCATTCCAGATCGACTGCTTGGTCGCAAGCTCGGACGGTTTTATCCAGCGGGCAAGAAGACTTTGACAGGGAGGAACCCCCATTCCCTGGAAATAGCCATTCATCAGCCATAGGGATCCTATGATATATACCAGCGTCATGGTGGCTTTTCCCTGAGTATCCAATACGTTTACAAATCCGTTCATTTTGGGACTGAAACATATTGCAAAGTTCACAATCGAAGAAAGCACCAGACCAGTAGTCATGAGTTTCCTGCGGCTGAACCTGTCGGCGAGTATACCGTTTACAAAACGCGACAAGCCATAGATTATTCCGTTCAGTGTAAGGAAAATACCCAACTCGGTCTTGCTGAAGCCCAAAGTAGACTCCATTGCGGGAATCGCTATGCTGAAATTCTTTCTGACAAAATAAAAGAAAGCGTAACCTATCATCAAAACGATGATCGTCCTCCACTCCCAGTAAACATATTTTTTTCTGGTTGCCTGATCCATGATTATTTTCTAATTCCATCCATTCCTATAAACTCGGTAGGAAAATCCGACTCTATGACATCAGGTCCGGATGCGGCCGTAGCCTTAAACAATATATTCCTTTCGCTTTCCGAAGCAGCCCTGTCCTGTACGGGGGCCGTTGAGACCATACAACGTATGCCTATTTTATGAAGTTCTTCATAAAGAGCTTTCTTATCCGAATCCATGGCGCAAGCTTCGACATAAGCAACAACCATATGTCCGGAAGTAATTCCTGCGTCTTCGTAAGCCTTGAGTTCGTCAAGATTCTTGACCCACGCTGAAACACGGGCTTCCGGATTGTATTCCAGAACTGTCTGTGCATCCCCGGCATTATGTACCGTATATATGCAATTTACTCCGCCGAGACTATCGACCAGAGGAACAAGCTTTTCCCTCGGAACATCTTTCATGTCGAAATTCAATATGACTTTCCCTTCGCTCCATTTTACTACATCTTCGACACGCGGCACTCTGAACTTCGTGACATTTCCCCAGCGGTCCTTGAGATAATACCGGCTGACTTCAGCATATGTATGTTCACTAAGTCTGCCTTTCCCGGTAGTTGTCCTGTCCAGAGTGGCATCATGCAGCAGCACCATTACGCTGTCTTTTGTAAGCCTCGGATCTATTTCGAAAAAAGTAGTCATTTTTCCGAGAATCTTGTCAAAAGTCTCCGTGCAATTTTCAGGATAACCCACGAAATTACCGCCTCTGTGGCCGCTTACGATAATATCTCCGGTTCCATACTTGAAAAAAGAATTGATATCGGAAGGTTTCTCAATGGAATAATAATTTGTCCCGCCGGGAGAACCGGCACCTCCGGTACTGCAACCGGCCGCGAACAATACAAACGCAGCTATCGCAGTAATAGTCATTAATTTCGTGTTCATTTCTTATTACATTCAACAATTTTACAAATATAGTAAAAAACGAAAGAAAATATGGAAAATATTGATTATTTTTGCACATAATGACGGTAATAAACGATACAAAATAAAACATAATGAAAACAAAACGAATACTTTGTCTTTTATTATCTTTTGCGATAGCCCATTTTTCTTTCGCGCAAGAGACAGTCCAGCATGTAAGAGAAGTTTGCAAACCATACCTGCAGAACGTTACGGACTCTAGTTTCACGGTTATGTGGACCACGAACATGCCTGCCGTTTCGTGGGTGGAAATAGCACCCGATGACGGAACGAACTTTTATAATATCGAAAGACCGAAATATTACGATTTGACAGGTTACGGAAGAAAGCCGGTCACAATGATCCACAGAATAACTGTAGCCGGGCTTGAACCGGGAACCAAATACCGCTACCGGATAATGATGAAAGGCGTGCTTTCGGAAAACAACAGAGCCAGTATAATCTACACGGAAGGATACGGTCTGGACCTGAATAAATACCCTACGTATGTAAAAACTCTTTCCCACAATTATGACAAACTTCATTTTGCGGTAGTAAACGACATGCATGAAGGAGACTCCGTATTCAGAAGACTTTTCAAAGATTCGAAAGGAAAATATGATTTCGTCGTATTTAACGGAGATATGACTTCCACCATAAATACAGGAAACGACATCATAAAAAATTATCTCCGTTCGGCGGCGGAATTATTCGCTTCAGATACGCCGTTTTACATGGCAAGAGGAAATCACGAGTACAGGGGCAACAATGCTACAAAATACCTGGATTATTTCGATACCGGAACAGGAAAGACATACTACACTTTCAAATACGGGAAATTTTTCTTTATTGTCCTGGACAGCGGAGAAGACAAAGCCGACAGCGACATACGGAATCTGGACATAATGATAACAGAACCTTATATCAAGGAAGAAGCATTATGGTTGAAGAAGGTGGTACAAAGCGAAGATTTCAGAAATGCTGAAACAAGGATAGTGTTCAGCCACATACAGCCCGATCCCAAAAGCTGGCACGGCAATCTCATGGTGTCGGAATACTTTGTTCCCGTTCTGAACAAAGCGGGAATCGACCTAATGCTTTGCGGCCACATACATAAATACCGTTATTACAAGCCTGGAACCACAAACGCAAATTTCCCCGTGGTATGCAACAAGAACAGGGAACTCATGGTCACCGACGTAAATGCCGATAAAATAACGCTCAACATGTTCGATGCCGACGGAAAACAGACGCATTCCCTCGAATTCAAGACAAAACAATACAAAAAATAAAAAATGGAAGAAAATCACAATAAGACTCTTACACCGGAAATAAAAAATAAACTCGGAAAAATAAAGCATCTGGCCCTGGACATGGACGGAACGATATATATGGGAAGCAAAATATTTCCATACACACTTGATTTCCTTTCATCGATGAAAAGAAATGGAATCGGCTATTCTTTCCTGACCAACAATCCGACGAAATCAGTTGCAGACTACATTACCAAACTTGACAAGATAGGCATCAAAGCAGAAGAAGACAACATGTACACGACTTCCCTTGAAGCGATCGACTACATCAAAGAACAATATCCGCAGGCCAGGAAGCTTTTTATGCTTGGAACGCCCAGCATGGTAAGCCAATTTGAGAAATCAGGATTCGAAGCATGCACCGACAGCGCGGAAGATATTCCGGACGTTTTGGTCGTTTCTTTCGACATGACTCTTGAATATTCAAGATTGTGCCGTGCAGCATGGTGGGCTGCACAAGGGATACCTTATATCGCCACCAATCCCGACAAAGTCTGCCCGACAGATCAAAAAACCATACTTGTAGATTGCGGCTCGATTCAGAAATGCATCGAATGTGCCACCGGAAGGAAACCGGACAAAGTCCTGGGGAAACCGGATCCGGCCATGCTTATCGGCATAATGAAAAAACAAGGGCTGAAACCCGACGAAATAGCAATGGTGGGCGACCGGATATATACAGATACGGCAATGGCATACAACGCAAATGCTGTGGGTATCCTCGTACTTTCAGGAGAGACGACTTTTGAAACCGCTCTGGAAGTCGCAAAGTCTGCAAAAGAAAATCCGGATCCCGAATTTTTTCCCCCCGACATAATAGTAAGGGATATAAAAGAACTGGGAGAACTTCTGATAGAATCCCGCAAATAAGGGATTTTAAAAAAACGGAAATAATCATAAGAAACGTAAAAACCTTCAAGGGATCTCTTTTCTTGAAGGTTTTTACGTTTCGATATGCTATGTTCGGAGCATAAAAATAAGCAGATGAAAATAAAAGAACTTGAAAAAGATGACAGGCCACGCGAAAAGATGGAGGAAAAAGGTGCTTCAGCCCTAAGCAATACCGAACTCATAGCCATACTGCTGCGATCCGGAACAGGCAAAGTAAACGCAGTGGACCTTGCAAGGAATCTGATGAAGGAAGCCGGAGGCGATCTGACGATTCTGTCGAAAATGTCTGTGGAAAGGATGTGCGTAATAACAGGTATAGGACATGGAAAAGCCTTGTCCATATTGGCAGCCATGGAATTGGGAAGAAGATACTTTATACAGAAACCTTCCATAGAAAAGGTATCCATAACAAATTCGGACATGATTTACAGGAAAATGATTCCGGTCATGAAAGGCCTGGACCATGAAGAATTCTGGATCGTATATCTCAACAGGGCGAACTTCATAATAGGAAAAGAGATGGTAAGTTCCGGAGGGCTGAGTTCCACGGTAGTAGACTCCAGAATCATAGTAAGGAAAGCAGTTGAAAAGGAAGCCAGCGGAATAATAATGGTACATAATCATCCTTCCGGCAATCCGCAGCCCGGGACAGCCGACATAAAAACGACGGAAAATCTCAAAAGGGCCCTGTGCCCCTTCGAGATATCCGTATTGGATCATATCGTAGTATGCGACGATTGCTATTTCAGCTTTGCCGACAATTCTATAAATTCGGCATCCTGAACTAATTGCCCGACAATTGTTTTATCACAGGCTTTATTATACCTTCCATGACAGTATAACAAGCCTTGTTAGGATGTACGCCGTCATCGCTGTATTTGGCTGGCATCCCGTCGGAATCATCATGCAGAGGCGTCCAATAATCGACATATGTGAAATTCATTTTCTCCGCATACGACTTGATAAGAGCATTGACGGACTTTATCCTTTCGGAAGGATTGCCTACTGAAGTATTCCAGTAATAAGCATTGGCCGGAAGAAGGGAACAAAGTACGACTTTGATCCCGCCGGCATCGGCCTGTTCCGCCATATATTCTATATTCGCAAGAATACTTTTATTGGAGACATAGACGCCGTCATTCTGCGCTATGTCATTAGTGCCGCCGCAAAAAACCATTATCTTTGGAGCAACCTGCAGCAAATCATATGAGAACCTTGCAGACATATCGGAAGTGGTTTCTCCGCTGATTCCCCTGTTGAGCCAATTGTTATCCATGAAAAATGCCGGATCCCCCCTGCCGGAACCTATCCATCTCTCTGTTATCGAATCTCCGAAAAAAGCGGCTTCATAAGTAACGGAAGATCCGGGATAACCTTTGTTTTCTTCCGACCAGAGAGTTTCCACATCGCTGTCATCCAACACACCTTCATAAATTCTGGCCGTTACGACATCTCCCCTCCATGATTCTCCGCATCCGGACGACTGGGAATCACCACCTATGCAAAACCAATGCGAGCCGGTCGAAGGCGCCTTGAAGGCTGAACCGGCAGAATATTCACCGGCAAGATTTCCATTCACATAAATCCTGGCTTTTCTATTGACTTTGTCATAAGTCCCCACCATATGATAATACGCTCCCAATGCAGGAACTATCTTGGAATCCGCAAATATCCAGCTTCCCGTATTCGGCAGAAAAAACATATGGTTGCCATAGACGGTTTCGCCTATCACGAAACCGGTTCCTCCGCTCTGCATGGAACTGAAAGGCTTCATTTCCTTGTTGTAAGAACCGTTCAGCGAATGGTCGAGCATAAATGTGCATTCGATAGTGTGTCCGGAAGCCAATTTATCCAGAAAACCATCCAGCGAAGAATAATCGAATTTAAAATAGCTTGTCGCCCTTGCCCCGCCTGGCTTTGGAGGTGTAAATCTGGCTACATATTTCCCGGCGGTCTTATTGTAATATGTAAAAAAGTATTCCCCTGCCACTTTGTCTATGGGATAATGGTTTTTCGAGCCGTCTACCGCCGATCCGTCGGGCTGGAACCGGGCATCAAAAAGCAATCTGGACGAGAGGATTATTTTGACTCCGTCTTTGACGTCCGGATTGATTCCGTTCACAAACGCCACCGAAGCTGTATCATCGACAGCCTCCAAATCATCTTTAGTAACTTCAAGGACAAGGTGTCCGTCGTCTCTAGAAACTTCTTTAAGCCAATCGCAATTTGCCATCGAATAATTCCATCCGTTCTCGGCTGCATCCACTTTGATTTCAACACGGTCCCCTTTTGAAGATACGACATTGTCATCACATGAAGCATGTATATAAGCAATGAATTTTTCGTCATTTCCAAGATCGGCAACCATCGACCTGTCTATGGCAATATCATCATTGGAGGAAACTGACGTTTCGTTGCCTTCGCTATCGGTAAAAGTCATCTCATAGCCTCCAGCGAGAGTCTGGGGCAATACGGCAAGATAATAAGTACCTGCGGCCAGGACATTCGTTCCGGAAGGACTGCCTGCAAGCGATATTTCCTTTTCACCTGCAAGAACGGAATAAGACAGCTTCCCGTCCTGCTGGAATGACACCTCTATCTTCCCTGCCAAATCGGCGGAGGAATTGGCCCTCAGCCTTATTTCTTTAATATTATCCCTGACGATCCTGATCTTCACATATCCCGCTATGTTTTTCATAAATACGGCCGTCCCGGATGTTTTCCCGACAGAAATATTGGCGTAAGGGTCAAAAGTCCCGGCCGAAGCTTTTTGAGAGGAAGGGAGGGAAAGATCTATCACTCCGCCTGAAAAAACAGCCGAAGAATCAAAAGGATAGATGAAATAATATTCATTGGAGCTGCAAGCCTTTCCTCCGAATTGGCAAACGGAACCACGGGAAGAAGTTTTGAACAGATTCTCAGACACTCCGTCCCAGACACCCAGTTCGTCATCGGGAGACCACTGCACGACAGTATCCGTGAGAGCGCTCTTTACAAATGTCAAAGATTCGGTGCCCACAGCAAAGAGCTTATCGCCTGCAACCGATTTTTCCCGTGAACAGGAAATAAAAAAAGACGCAACCAGAATAAGAATGAAAAAAATTTCCATCCGGTTACGAAAACATAATTTGGCCATAATTTATTATTTGAATAGTTAATCCACAATGCATACAAATATATGACTTTTTTGTTCCCATCCTAATTATTATGCCTGTTAAATTGGTTAAGTCGGAAAAATATTAATATATTTGTATTTCGAATACTATTTCGAACAATCTATGAAAGTCATCAACCTTGGAGAGACCGATTCGGTACTCAACAGTTTCATTGCGCAGATGCGCGACATTAAGATTCAAAAAGACAGATTGCGTTTCCGGACAAATCTCGAAAGAGTCGGGGAAATTTTCGGATACGAGCTTAGCAAGACACTGAAATACAGTACAAAAGATGTCGTGACCCCGCTAGGTATAGCCAAAGTTCCCACTTCCGACACAAAAATTGTAGTAGCTACAATATTACGTGCGGGAATTCCGCTGCACAAAGGAATAATGAATTTCTTCGATGATGCAGAAACGGCTTTTGTAGCAGCCTATCGCAAATATGACAAGGAAGACGACTTCCACATAAATATCGAATATTGCGCAAGCGCAGATCTCAGCGGAAAAACCCTGGTCCTTGCAGATACGATGCTGGCGACGGGGGCTTCGATAGAAATAGCATTCGACAAATTGTGCGAATTCGGAGGGACACCGGAATACACTCATCTGATCTGTCCTATTTCAAGCGTTTACGCTCTTGAATATCTGCAGAAACATCTTCCGGCAGAAACCACATTGTGGACGGCAGCGGTTGATGAAGAACTCACAAGCCATTCATACATAGTACCCGGGCTCGGGGATGCCGGGGATCTGGCATACGGGGCAAAGCTATAATTCCTTTCTAAAGCTATAATTCTTTTCTGAGGCGGGCTTTAGGTATATTCAGCTGATCACGATATTTAGCTATCGTCCTTCTGGCAACCTTATAGCCTTTCTTTACCATTTCGGTGACCAGCTGGTCATCGGTCAGTGGTTTGCGTTTATCTTCATTGCAGACACTCTCCTGCAAGGCTTTTTTCAGTTCTCTTGTAGAAACCTCCTCGCCGTCTTGATTTTCCAGCCCTTCGGAGAAGAAATATTTCAAAGGGAATATTCCGAAATGGGTTTCTATATACTTGCTGTTTACAACACGGGATATGGTAGAGATATCGAATCCCGTTATTTCGGCGATATCTTTAAGGACCATGGGCTTAAGATGCGATTCATTGCCATCGATAAAATAATCGTGCTGATAATCTATTATCGCATGCATCGTGCTTTCCAAAGTATTGTGGCGCTGCTTCAGAGCCTCTACGAACCATTTGGCCGAATCAAGTTTCTGTTTGACGAAAGTAGCCGCTTCCTTCTTTTCTTTTGTCGGAGCATTCTTGGAATCCACAAGGATATCAGCATATTTCCTGTTTACCCTTATCTCCGGAATTGAAAATCGCGGCATCGTAAGCTTCAGTTCGCCATCCTCTATATTCAATACGAAATCAGGTACGATCTGCTGTGCCTGGTCGTTATAGGAATCGTCAATCTGTCCGCCCGGAGAAGGATTGAGTTTCAGGATGCAGCCCATCGCCTTTTTCATATCATTCTCGGAAATGTTCATGTGGGAGATGATCTTCTGGAAATGTTTGTTTGAAAACTCCTGGAAATAATCCGTAAGAATCTTTATGGCATTAACAACATCGGCTGCGGGTTTCTCGGATTTCAGCTGAAGTAGAAGGCACTCTCTCAGGTTTCTGGCCCCGACTCCTGAAGGTTCGAAATCCTGTATGACTTTCAGCATCTTCAGAACCTGACCGGAATCGGTTTCTATATTTTCGCGGAAAGCCATGTCATCCACAAGGCTGTCAATATCCCGTCTCAGATAACCGTCATCGTCAAGACTTCCGATAATAAAAACAGCGATATCATGCTCTTTCCTTGAAAGATTACGGAATCCAAGCTGGTTCATCAAACTCTGGGTAAAGCTTTCTTTTACCGAGAAAGTGTTATACTGGGGACGCTCATCCTTGCCATAATTATTGACATGAAGCCTGTAGGAAGGGATCTGGTCATCTTCCCTGATATCCGAAAGGGATACTTCAGTAGGTTCCGAATCGTCATCATTTTTGTCATCCGGCAAACTGTCGTCAAGCACCGGATTCTCCTCCAGTTCAGTCTTGACACGCTGCTCCAGTTCCTGTATGGGAAGTTCGATCAGCTTGATAGTTTGAATCTGAAGCGGAGAAAGCTTCTGGGTCTGTTTAATCTCCAATCCTTGCTTCAACATCCCTATCATTGTTTTACAGGTCTGACGACTTTCAAAGTGTCAGTAACGAATGGTTTGGAACTGTCTACCACGGGATATTTGATATTCTCCTTGACAATAAAAGCTTTTGGAAATTCGCTTTTTACCTTGGCAAGCAATTGCAAGGCTCCTGATTTATTACGGAAATCACCTGCCGATACTTTGAAATACGGATTCGAGTAACTGCGGTAGGCAGCTATACCCGGATGAGATGAAACGAATGAAGAAAGGACGGATGCAGACAAAGACCTTGCACTTTGCCTGTTGTCAAAAAATATCCTTACACGGTAACCTGATATGGGTTTTGAAGAATTCTTCAACGCATAATCGTTCAAAGCATCGACTATTGATTGCGACTGGTAAATATGTACTGTAGCTTCCTTACCTTCCGTTCCCGACGGCATGACGGAGAATATGCTTTTTCCTATGAGTGAAGAATCCACAGAAGCGGCGGGACGGAAAATCACTGAATCTACGATCTCATAACCATCGGGAACAATTACGTCCTGGGCATGAATAGCAACAATCGAAAATGGAAACAAAACAGATAACAACAAAAATATTTTTTTCATCATTTCAATTTTCAGAAAATAAACCACCTCCGTTTCCCAGCAGGCGTTTCACCGGAATATCATCCAGTCTGAACTTCCGGCCCAACCCAGGCTTGCGACGGAATCTCAAGGAAACATCAGTCGTATAGTTATCTATGTCGCCTCTTCCCGCCATGGAAAAAATGTCTGAAAGAGAAACGTCTTTGCTTATTGAAAACTTGCAGTGCAGATAACGGATCCCGGATGAACGGGCTTTTACAGTTAACGGGCCTCCTGAATACTCCGCTATCACATTGTCACCGTACTTTACGACACCCTTTATATCGGAAACCGTGAATTCGGATGCGGGATTGTCTATATCCACGGCAATTACTCCGTTCACAGAGCGCAAGCCAGTAATTTCCAATGACTTGACGTTATATGAAAGCACCCTGATATTCCTGATTCGGGAACATCCGGGCAGTAAAAGAACAGCCAGCGAAAGTGCCAGACAAAAAAAGTTCATTTTTCCTTTCCGCATATTCGCAAAGGTATAAATATTCGTTTAAAAATCCTATCTTTGCCCCTAGCAAGGGGCGTGCCGAAAAAATTTGTCGTAACTATGGTTAACAATAACAATTCTCCTAAAGTATATATAGAGACTTACGGATGTCAAATGAACGTAAACGACACCGAAGTCATACTGTCCATTCTTCGGAAAGAAGGTTATGAACGTACCGAAAACATGGAAGAAGCTTCCATAATATTGGTTAATACCTGCTCGGTAAGAGACAATGCGGAACAAAGGATATGGGGACGCATAGAACAGTTCAAGCCCATCAGAAAAAATAATAAAGGCACAATCGTCGGGATAGTCGGATGCATGGCCGAAAGGCTGAAAGACAAACTGCTGGAAAGCCATGAAGTAGACCTTGTCGCCGGTCCTGATTCATATAGGAAACTGCCCACGCTCATAAAAGAAGCATCTTCCGAACATCCGCAGATAGATATAATCCTTTCGAAAGAAGAGACATATGATGACATAATGCCTGTAAGGATAGACAAAAACGGGGTATCGGCATTCATTTCCATAATGAGAGGATGCAACAATGTATGTTCCTATTGCATAGTCCCTTACACTAGAGGCGTAGAAAGAAGCAGAAATCCCCGGACCATCGTCGGGGAAGCCCGGGAAGCATTCAGGCAAGGCTACCGCGAAATAACGCTTCTGGGACAGAACGTCGATTCATACTTCTGGAGAGACAAGGAAACGGCGGATGACGATGTGAATTTCGCCCAGCTTCTGGAAATGGTGGCGCAGATCGATCCCATGTTGAGAATAAGGTTCTCGACATCACATCCGAAAGACATAAGCGACGAAGTCATTTATACAATGGGAATGTATGAAAACATCTGCAAACACATACATTTCCCTGTCCAGTCGGGAAGCGACAGGATATTGAGCAAAATGAGACGCCGTTATACACGGGAATGGTATCTTGAAAGAGTTGCCAAGATTCACTCCGTAATGCCCGAATGCGGTTTGACTACCGATATCATATCCGGTTTCTGTTCTGAAACGGAAGAAGACCACAAGCAGACGCTTTCCCTGATGGAACAAGTAGGATTCTACTATGCATATATGTTCCAGTACTCGGAACGTCCGGGAACGCTTGCGGCTAAAATGTATCCAGACGATGTACCTCCGGAAGTCAAGACACGCAGGCTCAATGAAATAATTGCGTTGCAAAACAAACTGAGCCTTAAAAGCAACGAAAACGATCTGGGGAAAATAATGAAAGTCCTTGTGGAAGGAACATCAAAGAGGAACGCCGAGGAACTATGCGGACGGGCATCCAACAACAAGATGTGCGTTTTCCCTGACAGATTTCCTGAAGGGTTCACTTCTTATTCGGAATTCGAAATACCAGGAATAGTCACTTCAGGGAAAATAAACATAGGAGATTACGTGATGGTAAAGGCCGTGTCATGCACATCGGCCACTCTTATATGCGAACTGGTATAAATGTCGGAAAAAATTCCTATATTTATATTCCATATCGTTAATATACTATAAAATCAATCCGTCATGGATAAATATATCCTATCCCTTGATCAGGGAACAAGTAGCTCCAGAGCAATCATTTTCGACCGGGCAGGCAAAATCAAGGCTGTAGCCCAAAAAGAATTCAAACAGCATTTTCCGCAACCGGGAAGAGTGGAACACGACCCGATGGAAATCTGGTCTTCGGAAGCTTCGGTAATATCGGAAGTAATATCCAAAGCAGGCATGGAACCGGAAGAGATTGCAGGGATAGGGATAACGAATCAAAGGGAAACCACAATAATCTGGGATGCAAAAACAGGCAAGCCGGTATACAATGCGATAGTGTGGCAAGACAGAAGGACATCGGAATATTGCGACAGTCTCAAAGAACAGGGCCTCACGGATATGATCCGCAAAAAGACAGGACTTATCGCCGATGCTTATTTCAGCGCAACCAAAATCCGCTGGATTCTCGAAAATGTCCCAGGAACCAGAAAACGGGCAGAAAAAGGGGAACTGCGTTTCGGCACTGTCGATTCATGGCTAATATGGAATCTGACAAAAGGCAAACTTCACATTACCGACGTAACCAATGCTTCACGGACAATGTTGTTCAACATACATGATATGCAATGGGATGGGGAGCTCCTGAGGTTGTTCGGGATACCGTCATCGATGCTTCCTGAAGTCCATGCGTCAAGTGAAGTCTACGGATACACCGATACTTCTTTCCTGTCATGCGGAATACCTATAGCCGGAATAGCCGGAGACCAGCAGGCAGCGCTTTTCGGACAGATGTGCGACAAACCGGGATCCGTAAAAAACACCTACGGTACGGGATGCTTCCTGCTTATGAACAGCGGAGACAAGCCGATCTTGTCTTCCAATAAACTAATAACGACAGTAGCATGGCAAATAGGAAATGAAGTAAGTTATGCCTTGGAAGGCAGCATATTCACAGGAGGGTCGGTAGTCCAGTGGCTGCGAGACGGCCTGGGGATAATCAAATCTTCATCGGACATAGAAGCCCTTGCGGAAACGGTACCAGACAACGGCGGAGTATATTTCGTACCCGCCCTCACAGGTCTGGGAGCACCTTATTGGGATCAATACGCAAAAGGATGCTTATATGGAATAACAAGGGGCACCACGGCAGGGCATATTGCAAGAGCGGCCCTGGAAGGGATAGCATTCCAGACAATGGATATAGTCAAAGCCATGGAAAAGGATTCGGGGATAAAATTGAACGAACTCAAAGTTGACGGAGGTGCATCTAAAGACAATCTGCTTATGCAATTCCAGTCCGATATACTCGGGACCAAAGTCATACGGCCTGTTATTACGGAAACTACGGCCGCGGGAGCCGCATATCTGGCCGGGCTTGCCGTAGGATACTGGGACGGAATAGATCATATACGGAAAATATGGAAAGCCGAGAAAGAATTTTCCCCTGCCTCCGGCGGTCAGGAAACCGGAAAATTGAAATCCGGCTGGGCCGACGCCGTTTCAAGGACTTTGTCAAGATAAGGTATCTGATATGGAATTGACTCTTTTTCACAAATGCGTGTTCGAGTTCATCGGCACGATGGTAATGATTCTTCTCGGAGACGGAGTATGCGCCTCCAGCACATTGAACAAATCAAAAGGAAAAGACGGTGGCTGGGTGGTAATAACCCTGGCATGGGGATTCGCAGTCATGTGCGGAGTCTTCATAGCCGGGCCGTATTCCGGAGCACATCTAAATCCCGCCGTGACTCTAGGTCTTGCCCTTACCGGCAAATTCGCATGGGCATATGTACCAGGCTACATGGCAGCGCAAATGCTCGGAGGCTTCTGCGGAGCGTTCCTGGTATATCTATTTTACCGGGACCACTTCAAGGCAAGTTCGGACAATCAGGAATCATTCATCACGATATTCTGCACCATGCCGGCAATCAGGCACAAAAGTGCCAATCTTTTCAGCGAATTTCTTGCTACCGCCGTATTGGTTTTCGTAATTCTCGCACTTTCCACAGCAGGAAACGGAGTTACTGTAAACGGATTCCCCAGCATGATGGGTACGACGGTTTCCACAGGAAGTATCGGAGGTTTTCCGGTAACAGCACTGATAATGGCACTCGGGATGTCACTCGGAGGGACTACGGGATACGCAATGAATCCCGCCAGGGATCTGGGACCACGCTTCGTACATTCAATTTTATTCAAAGCCGACAGCGGATGGGACTATAGCTGGGTACCCGTCGCCGGGCCTCTGCTCGGGGCCGCATTCGCAGCAGCCGTATTTCTCGCAATTTTCTAAGCCGGGACGAAAAAGGAATCGGAGATGAACAGTGTAATGACGGTTTTACTTATATTACTGATTATAAGCACGATGCTTGTAATCATATTTGATGACGGGGATTCGGGAAGGAAGATAGGATGGATACTCATCATCTCGATATTGCCTGTGATAGGTATAATACTGTACATTCTGATAGGAATCAATTTCAGGCACAGCTGGTATTTCAAAAGAAAGCACAAGAAATTCATAGAAATATTCGACGGCAACTCGGACAACAGGATAAAGAATCTACTTTTCGGCCATGACATTGAAGGGAAAGTCCAAAGCGAGTTCCGTCCTTTGGCCAAACTGCTTTCCAAGGATTCATCCACGACAGTGAGCGACGGCAACGGCATTGAGGTAATAGTTTTCGGCCATAGGAAATTCGAGCTTCTGATGGAAGATCTCAAGAATGCAAAGAAATCCATCCACATGGAGTATTTCTACTTCAGGAAAGACAAAGGAAGCAAGCAGATCAAGGAAATGCTCATGAAGAAAGCCCGTGAAGGCATCAAGGTAAGATTCATACATGAAAACATCGCAAATATAAATATCTCTCCGGGATACTACAACGAAATGAAAAAAGCCGGAGTGGAAGTAGTGAAATTCACAAAATCACACATCCCTTTCATAAATTTCTTCACACAGCTGAATTACAGGGATCACAGGAAAATCGTAGTCATCGACGGCCGGATAGGTTATACCGGCGGAATGAACATCAGCGACGATTATTTTCTCAGATGGAGGGACACCCATCTCAGAATAACCGGAAATGCGGTATCGGGACTCCAATACAGTTTCCTGAACACATGGATAACGGCCGGCGGTTCCATAAGCAGCGATTTCAACAATTATTTTCCGTCAATGCCACAATCGGAACAGAATCACTCGGCTGCAAATGACCAGGTTGCGGAAATAGAAAAGGATCTGGCAAGAACGCCCATCGAAAATCTCGATATGACATTCAAACTTGCAGGAAACGACAAACTGATCCAGATAGTACCGGACGAACCCGACTCACAATGGCCCATAATACAAATGGGTGCGGTCTGGGCGGTACAACACGCTAAGAAATATATTTATATACAGACGCCTTATTTCGTCCCCCCAGATCCGATACTTTCCGCCCTCAAGTCCGCAGCATTGAGCGGAACCGACGTCAGGATTATGCTTCCCAAGAAAGCGGACCTGTTCTTCATGGGACCGGCAAACAAATCGTATTTCTCCGAATGCCTCGAAGCCGGAATAAAAATTTACGAAAGATCCGGCAGATTCATACATTCGAAGACATTCGTGTCCGACGATTATCTTTCCGAAATCGGATCGGCGAATATGGATTTCAGAAGTTTTACCATAGACTACGAGCTTAATGCATACATATACGATGAAAATACTGCTATCGTCAACAAAGCCATTTTCATGAAAGATATGGAAGCCTGCACTGAAATCACCCTCAGTTCATGGGAAAAGCGTCCGTGGTACAAGAAATTGCTTCAAAGACTCCTCAGACTCTTCGCCCCGTTACTGTAAATCACTATCCTTCAAGAATATATATCCGCAGCCACAATCCTTATGTAAGGATTGTGGCTGCATCATTTGTAGCAACAGGGAAAGCATGTGGATAACATTGTGGAAAAAAATGTAAAGTTGTGGAACAAAGTGGAAAATATTTGATAACTTTGTACCAAACAGCATGGACAAAATATGATCAAGTTTATCGGTGAATATAATGCGAAAGTGGATGACAAGGGAAGAGTGGTTTTTCCTTCTGCCTTCAAGAATATTATGTCCCGTGAAAACGATTTGAGATTCGTAATAAAAAAAGACATTTTTTCTGATTGTCTGGAAATGTACACCTTCCCAGAATGGGAAAGGCAGTCGGAAGAAGTGAAATCGAAACTCAATTTTTTCAACAAGGATCATGCTGCTTTCTGGAGAGAATATATGCGCGATCGCGCGATTGTCGAACCGGACACCAGGATAGGGCGCATATCGATTCCGAAGAAGCTTTTGGATTCAATTGATGTTAACAAAGATATAGTGTTCTCCGGCAATGATTTCAAAATCGAAATCTGGGCGAAAGAGAAATTCGAAGACAGCGGGATTTCGAATGAAGATTATCTTAAAATCGCCGGAGAACTGTCTCAAGAAAGATAGGAGGCCGGAAAATGTCTGAATATCACACGCCCGTATTGCTAAATGAAAGCATTTCGGCTTTGGTTTCCGATACTTCGGGAATATACGTAGACGCGACATTCGGAGGAGGAGGCCATACGGCCGAACTCCTTACGCGATTGACTCCGGCCGGCCGGGTAATAGCTTTCGACAGGGATCTTGACGCCTTTGGAAACAAAATTGATGACAGCCGGCTTAAATTGATCCATAACAATTTCCGATTCATACATAACTGCCTTCTGTACGAAGGGATAAAAGAAACCGACGGAATTCTTGCGGATCTCGGAGTGTCTTCACATCAATTCGATACGGCAGAAAGAGGATTCTCATTCAGATATGACGCACCGCTGGACATGAGAATGAACAGAGACGGAGGCAGGACGGCGGCGGATGTAATCCGCGAAAGCAGCGACGAGTATCTTGGGAAAATCTTCCGGATGTACGGAGAAGTTCCCAATGCCGGAAAACTTGCAGGACTGATCTCCGAGGCACGCTCGAAAAAAGACATACTCACGACTGGTGATCTGGACAAAGCGATAACGCCTGCAGTACCGAAATTTTCAGCACACAAATACCTGGCAAAAGTCTACCAGGCTCTCAGGATAGAAGTAAACCAGGAAATGCGTTCCCTGGAAAAATTCCTTTCCGGAGCGGAAGAATCATTGAAGCCGGGAGGACGCCTTGTCATAATAACATATCAATCACTGGAAGACCGGATGGTAAAGAATTTCATGAAAACCGGTAATATCGAAGGGCACATGGTGAAAGACTTTTACGGAAACATCATGGCTCCCATGAATGTAATAAGCAGGAAGCCTGTCCTGCCGCCGGAAGAAGAGATTGCAGCAAATACAAGGGCCAGAAGCGCAAAATTGCGAATAGCAGAAAAGAAAGTGAAAAATGATTGAGAAAGACGGTACACAAGGGGCAAAAGGCAGAAACGGCAGAATCGGCGGTTTCTTGAAAAACAGTCTCTCAGCCATAATAAAAGGCGAATTTCTGTTGAGGATACAATGCGGGAAATATTTCATACATATCATTTACACATTTTTCCTTTTCTGGGTAAGTATCTGGCTGAGCATGAAAATAGAGAAAACGCTTACCAAAGTGGAAGACAACAAAATCATACTCAACGACCTTGAAATATACCATGCGCAAAAGACAGTGGAACTTGTAAGTCTCAACAGGCTTACGACTGTACAGCAGCTGTTGCTTCAAGACAGTTCCAAAGTAACTATACCGGAAAAACCGGCGATACTTATAAAAAAGAAATGAAAGATAAAGACCAGATAAAAGAAACGATAATAGGCGGAAGGGACAGAATCGGAATAATCCTTTACGCCGTTTATCTGGTATTCATAATCCTGGCGGTATTGGTAATAGCCAGGATAATATATATTCAGTGGATATACAAGCCGGATCCGGAACTCATAGGACTGCTGAGGCCTAAAAGCACAAAAGAAGTGATAGATCCTTCAAGAGGGGCGATAATTGCGGAAAATGGCTGTCTTCTGGCGCTTTCAACCCCGATGTATCAATTATATATGGACTGCACCGTACAAAAGAGGGATTTCAAAGCCGATACGACACACGGTGTTGAAAAAGAAAGGCAATGGCTGGCAAAAGCAAGGAAACTTTCCACCGGTCTGTCAAAAATTTTCAAAGATAAAAGTCCGGAACAATATTACGGAATGATCCTGAAAGGCCGCAACAACGGCAACCGGTACTTGAAAATCGGACGGAAAATCGACCATGAAGAGCTCCAGCAGATCAAAAGTCTTCCTTTATTCAATGAAGGCCAATACAAAGGGGGCCTTATTGTAAGGAAAAAAGATACAAGGCAATATCCTTACGGGGATCTTGCCAGGAGAACTATCGGCTACGTCAAGGATAACAGCAGAAGCAACGGAAACAGCCATATCGGACTTGAAGGCAAATTCGATTATGTGCTGCACGGACACGAAGGGATCGAATGGCTTCGTGTCACCGACAACCGCAACAGAATCCGCAATTACGACAGTACGGCTGTAAAAGCGGAAAACGGCATGGATGTCAGGACCACTCTGAACATAGATGTACAGGACATTGCGGACAGAGCGCTCAGACATCAGATACAGGACCAGCCTGAAATCGAAGGAGGCTGCGTAATCATAATGGACGTAAAAACCGGTGCGGTAAGGGCGATGGTAAACCTGATCAGGGATACGACGAAAAACGAACTGGACGAATCATTCAACAATGCCATAGGCAGGAAAGGAGAACCGGGTTCGGTATTCAAAGCCACTACCCTGATGACGGTTATCGAAGACGGCTACATAAAATCCCTTGATGACAAAATACCTACGAATCACGGGATAATCAAGAACTTTCCCCAGGACGATCATATTCCGAAATATGAAAAGGAACACGGGACAAACGAAATATCGATACTTGACGGATTCAAGCTTTCTTCCAACTATGTTTTCAGATATCTGGCCGTGACGAATTACGGCAAGAAACCTCAGAAATTCCTTGATAAACTGTACATGTACAAACTCGGGGAAGCTTTCGACTTCGATCTGGAAGGGCTGAAGAAACCTACCATCCCGTCACCGAAAGCTCCCGGGTGGAGCGGAACGGATCTCGGTTCCATAGCTATCGGATATGCCGTTTCTGAAACGCCTCTCCATATAATAACATTTTACAATGCAATTGCCAACAAAGGCAAAATGATGAAGCCCTATCTGGTGGAAGACATCGAACGCAACGGAATAATAGAAGAAAAACGGGGACCTTCCGTATTGAATTCTTCAATTTGCTCGAAAGCAACTGCGGACACGATGTTGAGGGCTCTTAAAGCCGTCACGGAAGAAGGCACGGCAAAAAGGCTGAAATATGCAAAATGCGAAGTCGCCGGGAAAACAGGAACATCAAGGATAATCCTCGATCCGAAATATACCGGAGGCATAGAGGGGAAATACGAAGACAAATACGGGAGGAAACAAAACCAGGCCACATTCGTGGGCTTCTTCCCTGCCGATGCACCGAAGTATACCGCAATAGTCACAATATACTCGCTTCCCACCAACAAGAGTTTTTACGGAGGTACGCTTCCGGCGCTTACGCTAAAGGAGATTGTGGACGAACTCTATACAATGGATACCGGATGGGGACAAACGATAACCGGGAAAAACAACATTCCGAAAACCGGACAATCTCCCGAAAAGAAGGGCATGATATCCGGCGAAGTTCCCGACGTCATGGGAATGGGACTGAAAGACGCCATATACGCAATAGAAAACAGCGGATACGAATGCCGTTATTCAGGCACCGGCCACGTGTTTTACCAAAAGCCGGACAAAGGAACGAAAACGGCAAAAGGATCGGAAATAAATATAAAACTGCAATAGGATAATCATACTGAATATGAAACTCGAACAAATAACAGATAACTGCGGCATTGTCAAAATATCCGGAAACAAGGACATGGAAATAAGTTCCGTTTGCAACGATTCCCGTAAAGCGAAAGACGGAGCACTATTCATAGCCGTAAAAGGATATGCCGGGAACGGGCATGATTACATAGCATCCGCCATTAGATCCGGAGCATCGGCAATCGCTTATGAAGACGAAACCGCTACGGAAAAACAATTGTCGGAATACAGGGAAACGGGAGGTGGGAACACGCCTGTCATGATAAAAGTTGCTGATTCACGTCATGCAGAAGCTATCATGGCCGCAAATTTCTATGACAATCCCTCACGAAAACTGACACTGGTCGGAATAACTGGAACAAACGGAAAGACTACTACTGTCACACTGCTGTACAATATGTTCATGAATCTGGGATACAACTGCGGACTGCTTTCGACAATAGCCAACTACGTGGGAAAGCAGCGCATCCCTACCGACAATACTACTGCGGATCCGATAACGATAAATTCACTGATAAGCAGGATGGCCGAAGAAGGCTGCGAATATTGTTTCATGGAAGTCAGTTCAATAGGAATGCAGCAGGAAAGGGTTACCGGCCTGAAATTCAAGGTTGGCATATTTTCCAATCTGACACACGACCATCTTGACTACCACAAGACATTCGCCGAATACCTCCGGTGCAAGAAACTTTTCTTCGACAATCTTCCGGAAGACGCCTTCGCCGTCACTAACAAAGACGACAAAAACGGAATGGTAATGGTCCAGAACACAAAAGCGGAGATAGTGACTTATTCCTGCAAAAGCATAGCCGACCATACATGCCGCATTATTGAAGAGACATTCGACGGAATGGAACTGAAAATAGACGGCCGTGAAGCATGGACAAAACTTATCGGGCAG
Source organism: Bacteroidales bacterium (assembly GCA_022648685.1). GTDB lineage: Bacteria > Bacteroidota > Bacteroidia > Bacteroidales > UBA932 > Cryptobacteroides. Next base: position 110,626 of record JALCMW010000003.1, on the reverse strand, counting down.
CACAATGCCTACAATATCCTGGCGATATATACAACGGCGGTCATACTGGGCGCGCAAGAAGAAGAAGCACTTCTCGCCATAAGCCGGCTGGACTCAGCAACCGGACGTCTGGAAAATATCCGGTGTCCAAAGGATATATCCGTAATCATCGACTATGCACACACGCCGGACGCGATGGAAAACGTATTGAAGACATTGCGAGACATTGCGCCGGAACGCAAACTGATATGCGTATTCGGATGCGGAGGAGACAGGGACAAAAGCAAACGGCCAGAAATGGCCGCGATAGCCGAAAAGATGTCCGACATGATAATCGTGACTTCGGACAACAGCCGCACAGAAAAAACGGAAGACATAATAGAAGATATCAAGAAAGGATTCACCCCTGCGGGAATGGCTAAAAGCCTGTTCATTGCAGACAGGAAAGAAGCCATACGCACAGCATTGATGACTGCACCCCAAAGTTCAACGATCCTTCTTGCAGGAAAAGGCCATGAAACCTACCAGATAATGGGTACGGAAAAAAGACATTTCGACGAACGCGAAATCATAAGGGAAATACTGGATAAGAAATAATAAAAAACAACAATACTAAACACCTGCCTGAAAGATGATATACCATCTGTTCCAACTTCTCAAAGATTACGATATCCCCGGACAAGGTCTAATGCACTACCTGTCCTTCAGGGCGATACTCGCAAATATAACAGCCATGCTCATAGCTTTTTTTGCGGGAGGGAAAATAATATCCTGGCTCAGGAAAAAGCAAATTGGAGAAACAATCCGTGATCTCGGACTGGAAGGACAGCTGGCCAAAAAAGGCACACCGACAATGGGGGGCATAATCATCATACTTGCCGTCCTTGTTCCCGTACTTCTGTTCTGCGATCTTACAAACATATATATAATCCTGCTTACAGTCAGCATTTTATGGTGCGGTGCGATCGGGTTCGCCGATGATTATATAAAAGTATTCAGACACAATAAAGACGGTCTGAGTGCAAAAGGGAAACTTGCGGCACAGATAGCGCTGGGATTTCTGATCGCCTTGACGATATGCTTCAATCACAACATAGTGGTCAGGGAAAGGATTGCAAAAGAAGATGCATCTTTCATTACCGACGGCAATGACATAGACATAGATTCCGAAAGACTGGTTCCGACCAATCAATGGGAAGTGAAAGACGTCGTGAAAAATACTACGACGACAATACCTTTCATCAAAAACCACGAATTCGATTACAAATGGCTTTCACCTTTCAAAGGCAGATGGGGATGGTATACGAAATGGGCGATATATGTATTGATGATAGTCATCGTCATAACCGGATGTTCCAACGGAACGAACCTGACCGACGGCATGGACGGGCTTTCGGCAGGAACCTCAGCCATCGTAGGTGTTGCAATAGGGATTCTGGCATGGCTGAGCGGAAACCTTTTGAATGCGGATTACCTGAACATAATGTACATTCCCGGAAGCGGGGAGATCTCGATATTCATGTCTGCATTCGTCGGAGCCCTCATAGGCTTCCTATGGTACAATTCATATCCCGCGCAAGTCTTTATGGGCGATACGGGCAGTCTGGCCATAGGAGGCGTCATCGGAGTAAGCGCGATATTGATAAGAAAGGAATTGCTGCTCCCGATACTTTGCGGGATTTTCCTGGTGGAAGGGCTTTCTGTAGTAATGCAAAGGTCATATTTCAAATATACGAAAAAACGATACGGAGAAGGAAGGAGGATATTCAAAATGGCTCCCCTTCACCATCATTTCCAGAAAGAAAACATTCCGGCGCTTATCAGCAAACCTGATCATGCAATTCCGGAAGCCAAGATAGTGACAAGATTCTGGATACTGGGCCTTATACTGGCAGTGGCCACATTGGCGCTTCTCAAAATAAGATAAAAAGATATGAATATGGAACCTGATAAATTAAAATCCAACAAAATGACAAGAATAGTTGTCTTGGGCGGCGGAGAAAGCGGAATAGGCTCTGCCGTCCTGGCCAAAGTAAAAGGGTTCGACGTTTTCCTTTCGGATACCGGAAAGATAGCTGGACATTACATCGAGACGTTAAAGGAATGGGACATTCCGTTTGAGGAGGGAGGACATTCCGAAGAAAAGATTCTCAATGCAGATGAAGTCATAAAAAGCCCGGGAATACCTTCGAATGCACCGATGGTCCTAAAGCTTGAAGAACAGGGAACGCATATCATATCCGAAATAGAATTCGCAGGAAGATACGATAACGCAAAAAAGATATGCATAACCGGAAGCAACGGTAAGACGACCACAACATCCCTGATCTATTATCTCATGAAAAACGCCGGATTGAACGTCGGCCTTGGAGGAAATATAGGAAAAAGCTACGCATATCAGGTCGCTACAGAACATTTCGATTACTATGTCCTGGAGATAAGCAGCTTCCAGCTTGACAACGTATATGATTTCAGACCGGATATAGCGGTAATCATGAACATCACCCCGGACCATCTGGACAGATACGGCTACAACATGGAAAACTATGTAAAGGCAAAGTTCAGGATAACAAGGAATCTGCGCCCTGAAGACTGTTTCATCTTCGACAAAGATGATGAAATCACAATAGGGCATCTGGACAAAATCATAATCAGTGCAAAAATGCTTCCCTTCACTCAAAAGGGGGAAGTCGAACAGGGTGCTTTCACAAAAGACGACAAATTCATAGTAAGATACGAAGACGAAGAATGCGACGTGTATCTGAAAGAACTCGCGCTCGGAGGAAAACACAACATATACAATTCGATGGCGGCTGCAATAGCTGCCAAGGTCGTGGATATCGACAACAAAACCATACGTGAAAGCCTGGCCACATTCCAGCCGATAGAACACAGGCTGGAACCTGTCATGAGCATTAAAGACGTCCTTTACATCAACGACTCGAAAGCTACGAATGTTGACGCCGCATGGTATGCCCTGGAAAGCCAGAACAGGCCTGTGGTCTGGATAGTTGGAGGAGTGGACAAAGGCAATGACTACAGCGTTATGGAACAAATTGTAAAAGAAAAAGTCAGAGCCATAGTCTGCATGGGCAAAGACAACCGTAAATTCCATGAATCATTCGAAAAGATCGTAGGAAAAGAGAATATGTCGGACACGGGTTCGGCCGAAGAAGCCGTAAAAAAAGCGAGCGCCTTCGCCAAACCCGGCGACGTGGTACTCCTGAGTCCATGCTGCGCCAGTTTCGACCTTTTCAAATGCATGGAAGAAAGGGGTGAGAAATTCAAACAGGCGGTAAGAAATCTGTAAAAAATAATGGCTAAGGACAACAACAACGGCAATCCGGGATTCTGGCATTTCGTAGACAACCTGCAGGGCGATAAGGTGGTATGGATGATAGTACTTCTTCTCATACTTATCTCTATCGTAGCCGTTTTCTCGTCCACGCCGCTTCTTGCCATCCAGCAACATACTACAAGGATGGCGATAGTGCGGGAACAGATGATAATAGCAGCACTGGGGCTAGGCCTGATAATCCTTTGCTACAACATAAAAAGCATAGGGTTTTTCCGCATGGTATCACAATTCGGGTTTATATTTTCCCTGTTTCTGCTGGCTTTCCTTGCAGGGCACCAGCATTGGGGCCCTATCAGAGCGGTCAAAATCAATGAAGCCTGGCGAATAATATCGGTATTCGGATTCCAGGTCCACGTATTTGAAGTCGTGAAGATAGCCATGGTAATGTATCTTGCATGGGCTGTGAATGCATACAAATCAGATGGCTTCATGATTGCCAACATGCTAGGCAAGACACGCAGATTCTCATTCATGAGCAAACAGATTTGGAAAAAAATCCTTTATCTCTATATGCCCATATTCCTTGTAGGAATAGGAATAATGGTCGGCAGCACGTCAAGTGCAATATTCATAGTCGGCATATTGTTCATAACCATAATAATAGGAGGAATCAGCATCAGGGAAATGATAATACCTTTCTTTGCAGGCATCATCATCCTTGCAGGCTGCTTCGGAATAAACAAAAAGACCGGAGGCAAAGCCTTTCCTCATCTTGCATCTTCCGTAAACCGTATAAGCAAAAACACCGAATACTATATGGCAATAATCAAAAAAGTGCCGAGGGGCTCGGTGGAATTCAGAAATGCATTTGACAAAATTCAGCAACCGGCAAGCGCCAAGATAGCCATACATGAGGGTAAGTTCGGAAAAGGGCCGGGAAAAAGTACCCAAAGATATATAGTCCCCGTAATGTTCGAAGACTATATGTTCAGCTTCATAATAGAAGAATACGGAATATTCGGAGGAATAGCGATAATCATCCTCTATGGCAGTTTGCTTGCAAGAGGTTCCATAATAGCAAGGAACTGCGAAAATCATTTTGCAAAAACCGCAGTGGCCGGATTGATAATACTCATATCCGGACAGGCAATGATGCATATGTTCATAAACGTGGATCTGGGACCTCTGACAGGACAGACCCTGCCGATGATAAGTCACGGGAATTCCTCTTTCCTGGCATTCAGCATAGCTTTCGGAATTATCCTATCCATAAGCAGGATGGCTTCCGAAAAGATAAAGAAGGAAAGCGAAACGGCTAAACCGTTGATCGAGCAGGACGATGAAATAAAAGCCGGACTTGAAGACCTGGATGATTTTGAAGAAGATATGAATCTACCCGGAGAGGGAGACAGACATATGGAAAACAATATTTAGGATATGGAATACAAGGCATTAAGAATAATTATAAGCGGCGGTGGAACCGGAGGGCATATCTTTCCGGCGATATCCATAGCCAACAAAATGAAAGAACTCAATCCGGACAACGATATTTTGTTTGTCGGAGCCGAAGGCAAGATGGAAATGGAAAAAGTGCCTGCGGCCGGATATGAAATAAAAGGACTTCCGATAGTAGGTCTGCAACGGCAACTCAACTGGAAGAACATAAAGAACGACATTTCCGCTCCGTTCAAAGTCCTGAAAAGTCTACGCAAGGCGGCCGGAATTATAAATGAATTCAAACCGGACATAGCTATAGGCGTCGGAGGTTACGCAAGCGCTCCCCTTTTGTGGGAAGCAACACGGAAAAAAATCCCGTCCCTCATACAGGAACAGAACAGTTTCGCCGGACTGACGAATAAAATCCTCGGGAAAAGGGTGGACAGGATATGTGTAGCATACGAAGGTATGGAGAAATTTTTTCCGGCTGAAAAGATAATTATGACAGGCAACCCAATTCGGAAAGAGATCAGGCCCGCCACCCCTGATTCCAAACGCGAGGCCATGGAATTCTACGGCCTTAATCCGGATAAAAAGCATATCTTTGTAGTAGGGGGAAGCCTGGGAAGCAGAACATTGAACAAAGCTATGAAAGTGTGGATAGCGGACGGCTGTCCGGGAGGGGAAGATGTCGAAATTCTCTGGCAATGCGGTAAATACTACAAGAAAGGCACCGACAAATTCATGGAAGAAATAGGCAAAGAAAGGACCTGGAACATAAAATATTACGATTTCATAAAAAGGATGGATCTTGCATACGCAGCTTCCGACATAGTCATATCGCGTTCCGGTGCCGGTTCCATTTCCGAATTGTGCGCCGCACGTAAAGCCGTCATTCTGGTTCCGTCTCCGAACGTGGCGGAAGACCATCAGACTCATAACGCGATGGCACTGGTCGACAAGGATGCCGCCATAATGATAAAAGACATTGAAGCGATAGGAAAAATGATGAATGAAGCGTTGAAATTGGCAAAAGACAGCGGAAGGATAGAGGCAATGGAAAATAACATAGCGAAACTGGCCAAGATGGAAGCGGCGGAATCGATTGCAAAAGAAGCGTATGGAATAATACGATAGACATATGAACAAATACGAGAATATTTATTTTATCGGAATAGGCGGCATAGGAATGAGCGCCATAGCAAGATATTACAAATTCAAAGGACTATCAGTATCCGGTTACGACAGGACACCGTCCGATCTGACGCAAGAACTGGAAAGGGAAGGAATACAAGTCCATTACGAAGACAACACAGGCTTCATTCCGCGTGATGCGGGAAAGACACTTGTAATATACACTCCCGCGATTCCATCCGAAATGGCCGAACTGCAATATGCAAGGATGAACGGCTATAAAGTTATGAAACGCTCCGAAATATTGGGGGAAATAACCGAAGGGCAAAGATGCCTCGCAGTGGCCGGGACCCACGGCAAGACGACGACAAGCACCCTCACCGCCCATATTCTCACCGACAGCGGAACGGGTTGTTCTGCATTTGTCGGAGGAATATCAAAAAACTATGATACGAATCTGCTCCTGAGCAAAAATCCTACTGTAGTAGTGGAAGCGGACGAATTCGATCGTTCTTTCCTTAGACTCCATCCCGAGATAGCTGTGATAACGGCAATGGACGCCGACCATCTGGATATCTACGGAGATCTGCAACATGTCCGCGAAGCGTTCATGACTTTCGCGTCACAAGTAGACGGAACCGTAATAGCAAAGCTGGGACTAGGGATTACGAACGATAAAACTGATGCCAAGCTAGCCACATACCATTACGATGATCCGAAAGCCGATTACTACGGATCAAATGCCAAACCTGACGAATGCGGGTATTTCACATACGACCTGAACTACCCGGGAGGCATAATAAAAGACATAAAAGTTGGGATACCCGGCTGGGTCAATGTGGAAAACAGCATAGCTGCCGCTGCGATATGCCTGATTTACGGCGTAGACCCCGAAAGTATCAAAAAGGCAATCGGAACATTCAAAGGTGTCAAGAGGCGAATGGACATCCATGTCAATACCCCGCATTGCTCATACATAGACGACTATGCCCATCATCCGAAAGAGATAGCAACGGCAATTTCATCCATGAGGGACATATTCCCGGGAAGGAAACTGACAGTCGTATTCCAACCGCACCTTTATACAAGGACACGGGATTTCGCAGCTGAATTTGCTGCATCTCTGAGCCTGGCGGACAAAGTGATACTCCTGGATATATATCCGGCACGGGAACAGCCGATTACGGGAGTGACATCGAAAATGATATTCGACGGGATAACCGTTCAGGAAAAAGTCATGATAAACAAAGAAGAACTCATGGATTATCTGGGGAAAGAACCTGTGGACGTACTGGTATCATTCGGAGCCGGAAATATTGACAGATTCATACAGCCGATTACGGAAATGCTGGAGAAGAGGATTGAACAGGAACATTGACTGAGATGAAGCCATTCTTCAAATACACGCTCGCAGCGGTATCGCTCACGGCAATAATTGCCGTTCTTGCAATAATATACAGCAAGAACGAAGCCGGACGCATGCAAATGACGTGTACAGGTCTTGAAATAAAGATAAAGGGAGAACATCATTTCGTCAGCAAAAAAGACGTCAAAAGCTATATCGAAAAAGGTTACGGAGCATACATTGGGCAGAGAATCGACAAGATGGATCTCACGAAAATCGAGAAGATTCTCGACAGGAGGAGCGCGATTCTCAAAAGCGAAGCCTATACCACACCGGACGGACGCCTCAACATTCAGATAACGCAACGGGAGCCTGCCGTCAGATTCCAGAAAGAAGGATATGGTTTTTACGCCGACGGACGGGGCTTCATCTTCCCGTTGCAAAACAACTATACTTCATATGTCCCCATAGTGGACGGATACATCCCGCTCGGTGAAGGACCTGATTTCAAAGGAGCACCGTCAGATACGTCGGAAAGGGAATGGCTTGGAAAGATATTGTCTTTGACCGGATATATGAAGCACAGCGGAATATGGGAAAAAGCCATAGTGCAGATCAACGTCTCGAAAAACGGGGATCTCATACTCATACCCGGCGAAGGACGGGAAAGATTCATATTCGGGAAACCGGAGGATATTGAAGACAAATTCGAAAGAATCGGGGAATATTACAAAAGCATAATCCCATACAAAGGAAAAAATCATTATTCAGTCGTCAATGTAAAATATGACGGACAAATAGTATGCAGACAATAAATAAAGATATTATGGAAGACAGATACATTACGGCGATAGATCTGGGCACGTCCAAATTGGCGGTTACAGTCGCAAAGGTCGACGGTGACGATATCCAGATAATTTATTATAAGGAAACGCCTTCCGACGGTATAAGGAACAGTTTTATTTTCAATCCCGTACGAGTTTCGGCCAAATTGAAGGGGGCCGTAAGGGAAGCTGAAAATGAGTTGGATCTCAAAATAACGCAGGCCGTAGTAGGGCTGCCGCGGTATTATGTGAGACAGGAAACGGCGAAGGCCAATATGGACAGAAACGACGGAAACAGCAGCATCACAAAAGAAGAGATCGAAAGCATGAAGGAGATGGCGCTGGAAAGTTATCCTCTCGATGACAAAAACCGTGAAGTGATATACGGCACGGTAGCCCAGTCTTTTTCGACTGAAGATTACTTCCAGCAAATCGAGAACGACATAATAGGGATGCCCAGCGATTATCTTGAGGGAGATTTCAAGATATTCATAGGAACAAGAAGACCTACCACGAACATAGACACCGTTTTCAACGAAACAGGACTTGCAATAGCGAAGAAATATTTCACTCCTGACATAGATGCCAGGGCAATACTATGCTCAGATGAAATGGAGAATGGTGTGGCGGTGGTGGATTTCGGTGCGGGAGTAACATCCGTGACCATATACCAGGGACGGATAATGAGGCATTTCGCGGCAATTCCTTTCGGCGGTCAAGTAATAACAAACGACATAAAGACCGAATGCTCAATAAACGAAAGACTAGCCGAAAACATCAAACTTGCTTACGGAGTATGCATGCCTGACAAACTTCAAAGTTTAAGCGAAAAGATAATACAGATAGACAAGGAGGAAAAGATGACGCAGATTCCTGTGAAATATCTGTCCGAAATAATAACTTCAAGGGTCAAGGAAATAGTGGAAGCCATCCTGTACGAAATCCAGATTAGCGGATATGCCGATAAGCTGGGCAACGGGATCGTACTTGCCGGAGGTTGCGCCAATTTAACCAATTGTGCCAATTACATAAAAGAACTATCGGGATACAACGTAAGGATAGGTTATCCGCGGCATCTTTTTTCGGCATCGGGATGCAACGGTGTTTACGAAACCGAAGCTGTCGCATCAATCGGGATGATCCTCGCCGCTAAAGCTGACAAATGCCTGAATTGCGTCACTTCCGGCGACGGTGTCAAATCCGGTTGCATGGAAACGGATATAGCGGGCATCAGGACTACTATAACAAAAGAAAAAGACAGTCCCGCACCATCAGCCGTCAAAGAGGAAGAAAAACCGGTAAACGTTTCAATGAAAAATGGAAACGGAGATACGGCAGAACAGGAAAATGAAGACGGAACACTTATAAATCCAAAAGAATTCGGGCCGAAAGTACAGAAGCCGAAGAGCCCTAAAAAGAAATTGAAATGGACCGTATTCAAAAAAATAAGCAATATCGGAAAACAAGTAGGTGATTCTATGGGCAATTTGTATGACGGAATGAAAAATGAAAGTATATGATAACAGAAGAAGATAATACCCTGGAAATAACTCCCAGCGACTGGATACCATCCAATTCAATGATCAAAGTCATTGGAGTCGGCGGCGGCGGATGCAATGCCGTCACATATATGTACAATCAGAAGATACAGGGATGCAGCTTCATAGTTTGCAACACAGACTCCCAGGCACTGCAAAAAAGTACGGTTCCCGTCAAGATACAATTGGGGGACAAGGGACTGGGAGCGGGCACCGACCCTACCAAAGGAAGGAACGCAGCTCTGGAATCGCAAGATGAAATAGCAGAAAAAGCATTGGACAACGGAACACAGATGCTTTTCATCACAGCCGGGATGGGAGGCGGTACCGGAACCGGAGCGGCTCCCGTCATAGCCAAGATGTCGAAAGAAAAAGGAATACTCACTGTGGCCGTCGTAACCCTGCCTTTCAAGAACGAGGGAAACGAATCCCTGTCCAAAGCGGTGGACGGCATCCATGAACTAGAGAAAAACGTAGACAGCCTTCTCATAATAAACAATGAAAAGCTGTATGAGCTTTACGGGGACCAACTGATACAGGATGCCTTCCCGAAAGCCGATGAAGTACTGGCGACAGCCGTAAGGGGCATAACCGAAATAATCAGCAAGCCAGGATATATCAACGTTGATTTCGAAGACGTCAAGACAATGATGAAAAACAGCGGCATGGCACTTCTCGGCTGCGGTTCGGGAACAGGTCCGGACAGACTTGACAACGCCGTGAAAGGAGCTTTGGAGTCACCTCTGCTAAACGATTTCGATCTCAAGACAGCCAAGAATGTGTTGATAAACATAACTGCCGGCAACAATGAAAATGGTCTCCTCATGAATGACCTTAACCAGATCAACGACAAAATAAATGAATATACTGGCAACGCCAACAAATTCAAAAGGGGCTTGATCTGGGATGACTCTCCCGACATCGGGGATACGGTCCATATCACGGCCATCGCTACCGGATTCGAAGTAAGCAAGCTTAGCGATATAACCGACGTCAGTCTTGGAAAATTGATACAGATAGACAAAGACTTCACTTACAAGAGGATAGGAACGGTTATAGGTGAAGAAGTGGATATTCCGAATATGGACAACGGCTTCAGGAAGATAGGCTACAACACAAGCGAAAACAAAAGGACATTCAATTTCGACGAGAAAAACAAGCCTATCCTTATTGTGGAACCGAAACAGAATATCAGCGAACTCGAGAATGTGCCGGCAATACGGCGGGTAGCCGGAACGGCAGAGAATGCCGGCGATAAATAGACGAATATTTAGTATCTTTGCGTATATGTTTTCCGCTGCAATATCAAAGCGGAACAGAATAACGAAAAGAAATGGAAAGAAAGACAAGAGTAAGATTCGCACCGTCTCCGACCGGGCCTCTGCATATGGGGGGAGTCAGAACGGCTCTGTACAATTATCTTTATGCAAAACAGCACGGCGGTGATTTCATAATAAGGATCGAAGACACTGATTCCCGAAGATTCGTACCGGGAGCCGAAAAGTACATAATAGAAGCTTTGGACTGGTGCGGAATAAAAGCCGACGAAGGCATAGACGAGGAAGGAAACGTGGTCGAAAAACCGTCTCCGAGACATCCCCATGCCCCATACCGCCAATCACAAAGGAAAGAAATATACAGGAAATACGCTGAAGAACTTGTTGGGAAAGGCGCGGCATACTACGCTTTCGACACTCCCGAAGAACTTGAAGAAGCGAGGAAAGACAGCGAATCCGCAGGAAACACTTTCATTTACAATCGCGAAACAAGGGGAAAACTGCGCAATTCACTTACTCTGGATAAATCCGAATGTGACCTTCTTCTGAAAACACGGAATGACTGGACAGTAAGATTCATGATGCCTGAAAATGCCATTGTGGAGATGGATGATCTGGTGAGAGGACATATGGAAGTCAACACGGACACATTGGACGACAAGGTGCTGTGGAAAAGGGCCGACGAACTCCCTACATACCATCTGGCAAATATAGTGGACGACCATCTGATGGAAATAACTGAAGTGATAAGGGGCGAAGAATGGCTGCCGTCACTCCCCCTCCATTACCTCCTCTATAAAGCCTTCGGATGGGAAGGGACGATGCCCCATTTCGCACATCTCCCCCTTCTGCTCAAACCGGACGGGAAAGGGAAACTCAGCAAAAGGGACGGAGACCGTCTGGGATTTCCGGTATTTCCGCTTAAGTGGACAAACTCTGAAGGTGACGTTTCCAGAGGATATCGTGAAGACGGATATTTCCCTGAAGCTTTCGTAAATATGCTTGCCATGCTGGGATGGAATCCCGGGGACGACAGGGAACTTTTCACCATCGACGAACTCGTCGATGTCTTTTCCCTGGACAGGGTAGTGAAATCCGGAGCCCGTTTCAACCCTGAAAAAGCGAAATGGTACAACAAGGAATACCTCAGAAAAAAAAGCGACGAAGAACTTGCTGAATTGTTAATACCGGTACTTGAAAGCCACGGGATGCAGATAGTGGATTGCCCGGTATGTGCCATAACGGCAGGTGCGGAATTCACTGTCAACGGAGCGGACTTCAAGAATCACATTTACACAAGGGAATACGTAACAGGCATAATCAAAATTACCAGGGACAGAGCCGTATTCGTAAAAGATTTCTGGGATATAGCTTCATATCTTTTCGTTTCCCCTGAAGAATTCGGAGAATACGGAATAAAAGCCGGAGAGTCCACAGCCAAAGCGGAAAACACCAACGATCCCAGAAGAAAAGTATACGACGATTCGAAGACAGCCCCATTCCCGGCAAAGGATGTCGAAAAATTCTGGAAACCCGAAAATTATATGCCGGTCTCGAAATGTGCCGGATTCATCGACGGATTCGACGGGGGGCTAATGCAAGACTTTCCTGGGGAAGCATTGGAAGACTTCATCCGCGGAAACGGATGGCCGATGGGAAAAGTAATGAACTGCCTGAGAATGGCCCTGGCCGGGACTGCCAGCGGTCTGGGAATAGCCGACATAATCACTTCAATAGGAAAAAAAGAAGTCGGCAGACGTATTGACTACATATATTCGCGTCTTGGACGATAAATCATAAATACCATGAAAATCGGGATTTGCAACGACCATGCGGGATACGCATACAAAATCAAATTATTGGAACTGCTGAAAGAAAAAGGATATGAAACAACGGACTTCGGCACAGGTTCCGAAGAAAGCGTGGATTATCCGGATTTCGCACATCCGCTTGCCGAGGCCGTGGAAAGCGGAAGGGTGGATTGCGGAATAGCTATGTGCGGAACAGGAAACGGGATGGCCATCACCCTGAACAAACATCAGGGAATACGAGCCGGACTGGCATGGAACACCGAAATAGGAAGACTTGTCAAAGCACATAACAAAGCAAACATACTGGTGATGCCGGCAAGATTCATCACATACGAAATGGCCGTGGAAATCATGGAGACATGGCTCACTACGGAATTCGAAGGCGGCCGTCACTCAAGAAGAATCGCAAAGATTCCCATATGCAAATAGGAACGGATCAAACTGATACGATGGACATACGGCCATTGGCCGCGGACAGGAATTTTCTAAACGAAACAGGAAGGATTGCCGAAGATATCGAAGAATATCCGGAAGGTATTATAATTCCCGTGGACAAACCGTACCGCTGGACTTCTGCGGATGTAATACGTAAAATCAAATTCGCGGCCTGCAGACATTTCCATAAAAAAAACATCAAGGTAGGACATGCAGGGACACTCGATCCCCTTGCTACCGGAATACTTCTGGTCTGCATAGGCAAAGCCACAAAAAAGGCACAGGAGCTGCAGTCCCATGACAAGGAGTACATAGCCGGAATCACATTCGGAGCTACAACACCTTCATACGACCAGGAAAAAGAAATAGACAGATTCTTTCCCGTAGACAACGTGTCGGAAAAGAACCTCAGGGAAAAACTGCCGGAATTCATTGGAACCGGGGAACAGATAGCACCTCTTTTCTCGGCAAAATCTTCAGATGGAATAAGGGCATATGAACTTGCCCGGAAAATGTACAGACAAGGACAAGGAAATCTGGACGCCACCGCATCCGAGATATTGCAGAAATCCGTAATAACCATCAAGGAACTGGAACTTCTTGATTGGAAAGAAGGAAAAGGCAAGACGGAAATATCCCCAGAAGAAACCTTAACCGGAAACAAGATGGAAGAACCCGGCAATGCCAGGAACAACAGGATAAAAGTAACCGACAATTCCGGTCTGGGACTTCCCCGGGCTTCGATAAGAATAACTTGCAGTAAAGGGACATATATCAGGGCTCTGGCTAGGGATATCGGAGAAGCGATGGACTCCGGGGCTTTCCTTGATGCACTCAGAAGAACCGGAAACGGGGAATTCTCAGACAAGGACACCATATCGGTGCAGGAAGCCCTTTCATTGTTCTCACCGGTAGATAAAGAATTCAGATATTTCAAGGTTGCAGGCCACACATTCGGGATAGGGCTGGAAAAACCATGGGAATTCGCTCCGGTACCTCCTGAAAAGGAAGAAATCATAAAGAGAGGAAAAGCCGGACTTGAAACAGGTGTGGAACCTCTGTCTGCCGACGATGAAGCCGCATTGCGGATGGAAAACAAGAACACGCATAAAGCTGATCAGGTACGGGAAGATCACAAACTGAAGCTATTCGGGTACGAACCTTTCGCATCCGGAAAAGATGAAAACACCGGACAGGCTATTTTCACAATCACCGTCAAAGAAAAGATGCCGGAATGGATTCCTGGAACCATATACGGAAAAGACACCAGGATAATAATAGACAATAAAGACAAAGCCCCGTATTTTACTGTATATGAAAGGGACGGGGAATATTTTTATGAATTCAGGCAGCTTCCGGACAGAAGAGCCGGAATCCTGAGGATATTCAAAGACTGCTCCCGCGGAGTTTTCTATCCTCTTGCGGAAACGGCCCGATGCCGGACCCTGTATCAGATCAATTCGTCCATAATGTTGATGTTCGTGCAAAATACCGCCTGTAAAGGGACACTTCTGATGCATGCATCCGTGATCAGGCACAAAGGGAAGGCCAATATGTTCCTTGGAACAAGCGGCACAGGAAAGAGCACCCACAGCAAACTCTGGCTAAAGAATATCGAAGACTGCGATTTGATAAACGATGATAATCCGGTAATCAGATCCGCTGAGGATGGCTCTTTCAGGATTTTCGGGACTCCCTGGAGCGGGAAGACACCCTGTTACAGGAATACTGATGCACCGTTGGGATCCATAGTAAGACTCGAACAGGCTTCCGGAAACAAAATCGCAAAGATAAAAGGCATAGAGGCTTTCACAGCCATACTGCCATCCGTATCATCAATAAGATGGAACAGAGAGGTGATGGACGGAATAACCGGAACCATAGAAAAAGCCGCGATGACCGTACCTTGTTACAATATGGGATGTCTTCCGGACGATGAAGCGGCGCGTATCTGCTGCAGAACCATATATGAAGGCGATCTGTGATCATGGCTTCACGAAAATATTCCTTAAAACAAATAATGACTGTCACATACCCTATCCTCATAGGGCTCGTGATGGAACAAATGCTGGGGATAACAGATACGATATTCCTGGGACGGGTCGGGGAAACGGAACTGGGAGCGGCGGCAATAGCAGGAATAGGCTATCTTGTCTTGTATATGATAGGATTCGGCTTCAGCATAGGGGCCCAGATCATAATAGGAAGAAGAAACGGGGAAGGTGAATTTTCCAAAATAGGAAGCATATTCAGACAGGGAATGTTCTTTCTCATTATTCTAGCAACGATAATGGTGATATTCTCCGAATGGCTGGCTCCATCGGTGATGAAGTATGCAATATCGTCACCCCATATCATGCATGCGGTCACGGCGTACCTTAAATGGCGGATTCCCAGCTTGTTCTTTTCTTTTGCGGCCGCTATGTTCAGGGCAGTATACATTGGCACGACAAAAACAAAAGTTCTTACTTACAGTTCGATCATTATGCTTCTGTCCAACATGTTCCTGAACTGGACGCTTATATTCGGACATTTCGGACTCCCTGCCCTGGGCATTGAAGGAGCCGCAATAGGTTCATCGATGTCCGAAGCCATATCACTCGCGTATCTGATCATATACACATTAAGGAAACTCGACCTAGAGAAATACGGGATGGAAAGGAAATTCAAATTCGACAAACGGGAACTCAAAGATATATTATCCGTTTCCGTATGGTCCATGATCCAGAATTTCCTTTCTGTGTTCAGCTGGATGATATTCTTTCTTCTGGCAGAACATCTTGGTGAAGAAGCTATTGCGATATCCAATATAGTAAGGAATGCATCAGGACTTATCTGGATGATCCTGACGGCTTTCGCCATAACCGGAAGTACTCTTGCAAGCAATCTGATAGGAGAAGGACGTTCAAGTGAAGTCATGCCCCTTATCGGGAGACTGCTCAAGATCAGCTATGCTGTGATAATTCCCATAATGGTTGTTTTTTTCATATTCCCGGGCACGATAATCAGGATATTCACGAATATCCCCGGTCTCATTGACATATCAATCCCTTCCATGCTGGTAATGACTGCATCCTATGTGGTCAGTGTTCCGGGAATCATCTTATTCCAGGCCGTAGCCGGTACGGGAAACACACAAAAAGCATTCATCCTTGAAGTCGCCGCCCTATCGATATATGTGGCATACTGTTATGCAATCATGTATATCATCAAAGCGGATATCGCGGTCTGCTGGACTGCAGACTCGGTGTACGCTCTGGCAACAGTAATATTCTGCGGCTTATATCTGAAAAGCGGACGCTGGAAGGGAAAAAAAATCTGAGATTAAAGTTTATCTATATCGATAAAATCACCGCTTTCCCTCTTGCGCCGTATTCCTTCGTCGAATTCAATCAGTTTTTTCCTGTTTATCCAGCGCCTGGCTATGATATTGGGAACGGCGACACCGACTGCGATCCCTAGAATGATCAATGCCGAATTGATTCCGTTCACACCGGCATTCGTAAAGATAGTCGTCAGATCCTTCTGTCCTGCAGGAACTTCAATAAGTGAATAAAGAAATCTGTACATCATAACTCCCGGTACCATAGGTATGACGCTGGCTATGGTTATGACCTGATGCGGTGTATGGCAGATATGCATTGCCTTGACAGCCACCAAAGAAACAAGCGTTGCCCCGGCAAGTGTACCGATTATGCCGCCCTGTCCGAGACTGAAAGGGCAGAAGCCATCGGGGGCGAGACTGACAAGGTTACGGGTGCACACCGCTATGGCCCCACCGGCAGCAACAACCCATAAAAGACGTTTCGGAACATTGAATATCATCGAAAAACCTACGGCTGAAACGGCGGCAGCCACGGCATAGGTCAGATACGAATGATGGGGTTCCATGGAGATGCCCATTATATCCGGTTCGAAATCAAAAGTCCAAGCACAGAACTTCAAAGCGAAAACAATACCGAATGCCATTCCCAGCATTATGAAAATCGTATTTACGGCACGTTCCAGACCGAACCGGAAATTCCCGTCCATTATATCGTCCACGGAATTTATAAGAGGGACACCCGGGACTATGAACAAGGCGCAGGCCAGAAGAGGATGCAATGGAGTTGACGTCCAGGCAGGAAGATACGTGGTAAGCCAGGCAGCGAGCGTTGAAAAGAAAGCGGCGATGGCCACGGACATATACTGGTTTATCCCGGCTCTTGCAAGCCATGATTTGCAATTGAAGCCGACGAAAGCAGCCAGGGAAGCATAAAGGAAAGCCACCCAGTCGCAACCGAATTGCAGGCAGAAACCGCCGCAGGCCAATGCAGCACCTACTGATGTAACCATACGGGAATAGAATCTCGGCCTTGTCGCTATTTTTTCCAGCTCGGATTCGAATTCAAGTTCTGTGTAATCTTTCCTAACAGCTCTGAAAGTCAATTTGCTTATGGCAGATATGACAGTGAAATCTATTCCGTGCCTTGTACATTTCTGGAATTTCGAAAAAGAATGAAGTTCATCACTGTAATTCGCCATTATGATATTATGATCTATGAAAAGATGCAGATCCCCGACATCGAAGCCAAGAAACTCCGCCGTCCTTACCATATTCCGCCTCACCCTGTTTGTATCCGCAGAACTTTCGACCAGTAGCCTACCGGTTTTCAAAAGCAGATCCAGCCGTCTTCTGAGAATAAGATATTGTTCAGTATTTTCCATATAATTATTATAAAAATCAAATCAATCTGTAGC
The DNA here is from genome assembly GCA_022648685.1 of Bacteroidales bacterium. Lineage (GTDB taxonomy): Bacteria > Bacteroidota > Bacteroidia > Bacteroidales > UBA932 > Cryptobacteroides. The sequence goes on along the minus strand of JALCMW010000003.1, from coordinate 92,808 downwards.
CGGATATCTCACGGCGCATAACATTTCCGGAAGTCGAAGCACCTGCCGCTATCTTTTCCGCCAGATTCAGAGCATACGGATCCCCGGCATTAGAAAGCCTCTTCATATTGTCATCGCAGAGCATATCCAGAAACCTGTGGAAACAAGGACCATGGTCATGATAACGCAAATGGCACAGCTCGTGCAGCACGACATAATCGCAAAGCGGTTCAGGCAAGCGCATGATATTCAAATTGAGATTGATGTTCCTCTTTCCGGAACAACTCCCCCAATTCGAGGAATTATGTTTGACCGATACCGAATCGAAAACGAAATCGTATTTCCGGGCGAAAAATTCCAACTTGGCAGGAAGCAGAAAATCCGCTTCGGTACGGATGACACGCACCAGTTCACGCATCAGGAAACCGGAATCAGCCTCATCTCCTCCATATGAGCGGGACCGGTATCTGATGAATTTTCTTGTAACCGGACGCTCCGTATTCAAAAAATCCCTTCCCGTGGAAGACAGATCCTCGGCAACGAAAACATCTCGCCCCGATATTCCCGGAGTCGCCTCCGCATCAACACTTTCAAGCACGAAAGTGATTTCGGAAAGAAGGGTACGGACGACGACACCATCTGACGGAGGAGAAACAGCCTTTCCCGCTTTTCGGGCAGATTCAGTTATATTCTTCTGCCTGGCCATGACTTCCGCGATCTTTCCTCTTTCCGACAAAAAGAAATCAAAGCCTTTTCCGCAAGATATCCCGGCCGGAATATTGACCGTAACGCCTTTCTCGGGATGAATCCTTATACTGATCCTCCGGCTTCTGGGGTTCGTTTTCAAGACCACATCCCCCAATATCCCGTCGCGGTACAATTTATCTTTCATTCTTCAAGATATATTCCGATATGAAAACCGGAACCATATTAATACGAAAAGACAAAATTATAAAAAATGATCCGATTAATAAATACGGTATTGCATTACGCCAGAAAAAACGCAGATGAATTTGTTTTCTATTATTTTATGCGTAAATTTGCCTCGTTTTACGCGCAAAAATGCAAGTCAAACACGATTTTTTTATTTAATTACAATTTTTTCAAAACCAAAATTTTTTGCAGATGGCTGAATATTTACAAGCTGACAAAAAGCAAGAGATTTTCGCTAAGTACGGAAAGTCTAATACAGACACCGGCTCACCTGAGAGTCAAGTTGCTCTATTCTCCTACCGTATCGATCACCTTACAGAGCATGTGAAGAAGAACAAAAAAGACATCGTCACAAGACGGTCCCTTCTTCGTCTGGTAGGTAAAAGACGTCAGATCCTGGATTATCTAATGGATGTCGACATCGAGAGATACAGAAACATTATCAAGGAGCTAGGTCTCCGTCGATAATTTTATTGGATAGGAAACCAAAGGGATAGGTTCCGAAAGAACCATCCCTTTTTTATTTGGACATGACCCGGATCCGCTAACAAACCTCAACCTGCGGCGGAGAGAGGGAACTTCTATATTTCACGGACAGATACAAAGTACGAAAGGTTTAATCAACTCTCACGGGGAGAGGCAGGTTGGCATACTAATAATGAACGTAATCAACAAGAAAATCGAATTATCCGACGGTAGGGTAATCGAAATTGAAACAGGCAAACTGGCCAAACAGGCAGACGGTGCCGTCGTAGTCAAGATGGGTGGCACAATGCTTCTGGCCACCGTCACTTGCGCAAAAGAAGCTGCCGAAGATGTGGATTTCCTTCCTCTTCAGGTAGACTACAAAGAAAAATTCTATTCCGCCGGAAGATTCCCGGGGGGATTCATGAAACGCGAAGGCAAAGCTTCCGATTATGAAGTTTTGATTTCAAGGCTCGTAGACAGAGCTTTAAGACCGCTGTTTCCTGATGATTTCCATCTGGCCGTTTTTGTGCAGATACTGCTGATTTCGGCAGATAAGGATACCCAACCGGACGCTCTTGCAGGACTGGCAGCTTCAGCTGCCCTGGCCGCAAGCGACATTCCTTTTCTCGGACCTATTTCCGAAGCCCGCGTCGTAAGGATAGACGGGCAGTTCAAGATCAACCCGACTTTCAGCGAGATGGAAAAAGCGGACATAGACCTTATGGTCGGAGCCACTTTTGAAAATATCATGATGGTGGAAGGTGAAATGAAAGAAGTCAGCGAACACGATATGCTGGAAGCCATCAAATTCGCACATGAAGAAATCAAAAAGCAATGCGCCGTACAGACGGAACTGAACAAGGAACTCGGAAAGGACATCAAGAGGGACTATCCTCATGATGAAAACGATGAAGACCTCAGGAAAGCACTCCACGAATTCTGCTACGACAAATGCTATGCATTGGCCAAATCCGCAAAACCCAAACATGAAAGGGAGGACGGTTTCGAAGCCATCAAGGAAGCTTTCATAGAAACGGTTCCTGAAGAGGACCGCGAAGCGAAAGCCTATATGATAACAAGATACTACAACGCGACCGAGAAAGAGGCCATGAGGAACATGATCCTCGATGAAGGCATACGTCTTGACGGACGTACTACCAATCAGGTCCGTCCTATCTGGTGCGAAGTAGGTTATCTTCCATGTGCACACGGCTCAGCCATATTCACGAGAGGCGAAACCCAATCACTGGCATCGGTGACACTGGGGACAAAACTCGACATGAAAGAAATGGACGAAGTTCTTGTCCATGACAGCCAGCAGTTCGTCCTGCATTACAACTTCCCGCCGTTCGCAACAGGGGAAGCAAAAGCCCAGAGAGGTGTGGGACGCAGGGAAATAGGACATGGGAACCTTGCAATGAGGGCGTTGAAAGCCGTCATGCCTCTGGCTCCTGAAAATCCGTATGCGGTAAGAGTCGTCTCGGACATACTCGAATCCAACGGTTCATCATCAATGGCTTCGGTATGCGGAGGCTGTCTCGCACTCATGGATGCGGGCGTCAAGATAAAGAAACCTGTCGCAGGTGTCGCTATGGGCCTTATCACGGATGCCGAAAAGCCTAACGAAAGATATGCCATCCTTACGGATATACTAGGAGATGAAGATCATCTCGGGGATATGGACTTCAAGGTTACCGGAACAAAAGACGGTATAACCGCCACCCAGATGGATATCAAAGTGGACGGATTGTCCTATGAGGTACTTGAAAAGGCTCTCGAACAGGCACGCCAGGGAAGAATGCACATTATGGGTGAAATGATGAAATGCATCAGCGAACCTCGTGAAGACTACAAACCTTTCGTACCTAGAATCAAGCAGATTCTCATTCCTTCGGACTTCATCGGTGCTGTCATAGGAAAGGGCGGTGAAACAATCCAGCAGATCCAGAAAGAAACCGGAACCACGATCACCATCACTGAAGACGGGGATCACGGAGTCGTAGACATTTACAGCACGGACAAAGAAGCTTTGGACAAGGCTCTCGAGACCATCAAAAACATCTGCGCGGTACCTGAAGTCGGAAAAGTATACCACGGGAAAGTGGTTTCCATACTTGATTTCGGAGCATTCATTGAAATCATGCCGGGAAAAGAAGGACTTTTGCATATTTCCGAAATCGCATGGGGCAAAACCGACAAAGTCGAAGACGTCCTCAATATTGGTGACGAGATAGATGTCAAACTTCTGGAAGTAGATGCCAAAACAGGAAAAATGAGACTTTCACGCCGTGCCCTTCTGGAGAAACCGGAAGGATACGTTGAACCTGAACATCATCCGAGAACATCTGGAGGAAGACGTGACGACAGAAGAGGAGGAGACCGCAGGAGTTTCCACAGGGATGACCGCAGGGAAGGAAGACGTGACGATCACAGAAGTTTCCGTCATGACGACAGACGCAGCGAGAACGATACAAAGCCGCAGGAGACATCCGGATCATTCGATACAAACGATTCCAAACCTGATTTCGACAATCAGGAAGAAAACAAGGAAGAGCTTTTTTAAAAGATCTTCCTTAAATACGGAAAAAAGTTACCGCATCCTTTCAAAAGGGAATGCGGTATTTTTTTATTGTGATATGCAGTATTTTTTTACTGTGAATTGACAAAAAGAATTTCTAGATTTACAATCAAATACCAAGCATCAATGAAAATAAGAATGAAAAGGATTTTCCTTATCCTGACCTTGGCGGCAGGGCTCTCCATAGGAAAGACATATGCGGTCAACCCGGTACGTACAAACAAAGATTCTGTCGTGTTCGTCAACGCAGGATGGAATTGGAAACGGATTAATGGAAACGGGAAGACACTGAAAGAGAAGATTTCAGCCAAACCGAAATACGCCGAATACGGATACGCGCAAATAAAAATGTTCGGAGGCATACAGAGTATCGCAATAATACGTTATCCGTCAAAGAAATACAATACGACTATAATCAACGCGGAAGGCAAATCCGCCGATGTAGTAAGCAATCTTGGCAGACGCAACGGTGCATTGGCGGCCATAAACGGCAGTTATTTCAGGATACGGGATAAGGAGCCGGATACATTTTTCAAGAAAGACACTGTGATATCGGCAAGGACAGTGCCGGGAGAAACGTTCAGGTGCAACGGAGTCGTATGCATAAAAAAAGAAGACGTACGCAATAAAAGACAAAATGGAAACGGCAGGATGTCAATATTTCTCTGCGGCACGACCGAATACGGAACATACACCCGCTACTGCGAGGAGGTGCTGGCTTCCGGACCTGTGATCACAGAAAAAGGGCAAAAGAAGAACTACGAAAAGGTTCCCGACTATGGCTTCTATCATACAAGGCATCCGAGAAGTCTTGTCGGTTACACCGCAGAAGGAACTGTATATATGATAGTGATTGACGGACGTGCAAAAGGGAATGCCGACGGAATGACAATAAGTGAACTGTGCGACATCGCAGGTTTTCTGAACCTTGAGGATTCGATAAACCTGGACGGCGGCGGATCTTCCGATCTGTGGACTGCCCAGGAAGGAGTAATAAGCCATCCGTGCGACAACAAAAAGTTCGACGGAAAAGGAGAACGGAAAGTCCCGAATGCTATAATGGTTAAATAATTTCGTATATTTACGAAGAACGAACAATCTGTAATATTATGCAAAGTCGTAGAGAATTTCTGAAAACGGCCGCAGTGGCGGCTATCGGTACGGGACTGGTAGGAACCGGCCTTATTCCGAATGCCGGTGCATTCGGCACGGCGGGGGATAAAAGAATCAACGTAAACAAAAATGGAGGCAAAAAAATGAAACTTTCATTTTTCCCTTACGAACTCAGACTCCAGCACGTCTTTACGGTAGCTACATATTCAAGGACTACAACTCCGGATGTACAGGTACAGATTGATTATGACGGCATGACAGGATACGGGGAAGCTTCCATGCCGCCTTATCTGGGACAGAGCGTCGAATCCGTAACCACTTTCCTGAAGAAAGTCAATCTGGAACAATTCAGCGACCCTTTCCAGATCGACGACATCCTTACATACGTAGACAATATCAATGAAGGCGATACGGCAGCCAAAGCAGCAGTAGATATCGCTCTCCACGATCTGGTGGGGAAACTCCTCGGTGCCCCATGGTACAAGATCTGGGGACTCAATGCGGCAAAAGCCCCGAATACAACTTTCACGATAGGTATTGACAAGCCGGATGTAGTACGGGAAAAGACAAGGGAGTGCGCAGACAAATTCAATATCCTTAAAGTCAAAGTCGGCCTTGACAATGACAAGGAAATGATCAACACAATAAGGGAAATCACCGATCTTCCGATAACTGTGGATGCCAATCAGGGCTGGAAAGACAAATACAAAGCCCTGGACATGATAAACTGGCTTAAGAGCAAAGGTATAGTAATGGTTGAACAGCCGATGCCCAAAGAACAGCTTGAAGACATCGCATGGGTTACCGAAAGAAGCCCGCTTCCAATCTTCGCCGACGAGTCTATACAAAGACTCAAAGATATCAGGAGCATTGAAGGCGCTTTCAACGGCATCAACATCAAGCTAATGAAATGCACCGGAATGAGAGAAGCCTGGAAAATGCTTAATTATGCAAGAGCCAGAGGACTGAAAGTCATGGTGGGATGCATGACTGAAACTTCATGCGGAATTTCAGCTGCGGCGCAGCTCTCCCCTGCCGTGGACTTCGCCGATCTGGACGGGAATCTGCTGATAAGCAACGATAGATTCAAAGGAATGGAAGTGGTAAAAGGCAAGATCACACTCAAAGACATTCCGGGCATAGGCGTAAAATTGTTGAAATAATCATCCGGAAACCATTCCGAAATGAAAAACATTATCAAGATAATGGCAGTGGCGGCTGTCATAGCCACAGCTGCAGGTTGCAGTGCAGGACAAAAAAGCCGCAGCAACTATAATTGGCAGGAAGATCTGCACCAAAGACTCCTGACCGACTTCTGCAAAAGCGAAAATGATGTCAAGACATATATCCGGAAATACATACCGGATGTAACCGAAAGCCAGATGCGCAAATGGGAAGATTCGAAAGTGTTGGAGTTCAAGATCATCGACGGAAGGAAACTTTACTTCAAGAATGCCGGGCCCAATCTGTTCAGACTGGATCCTGCATGCATCTCAGCAAAAGAAGCCGTAGAGCCGTCAGAAAATCCGGCTCCCGGTAGTTACGAAGCTACCGACGCGGAAAATCTTCCTGAAATAATAAAGTCCGTAAAAGCCACCGGGAACAGTTTTGCAGTGCCTAAAAGGATGCATGTGAAATACACTCTTTCGGTAAATGCCGATGCCGTTCCTGCAGGAGAGATCATAAGGTGCTGGCTCCCGTTCCCACGTACCGGCAACCCCAGGCAAAAAGATATCAGGCTTGTAAGGACGAGCGAAAAAAGATACAAGCTTGCTCCTGAAGGATCCGTACACAATACTTTGTATATGCAGAAAAAAGCCGTAGGCGGTGAAAAAACGGTATTCAGCGAAGAATTCGAATATGTGTCATACGGGGAATGGAGCAATCTCTCGGCCGGAAATGTTCTCCCCTACAATCCGGGGGGCAAAGGATCAGGAATAAGCAGGAAAGAATATGAAAGATATACGGGGGAACACAAACCGCACATAGTCTTCAGTCAAAGGATGAGACATCTGGCCGACTCGCTGACATACGGAGAAACCAATCCGTATCTGCAGGCTAAAAAGATATTCCGCTGGGTAAACGACAAATTCCCATGGGCATCGGCAAGGGAATATTCAACAATAGGAAATATTCCTGAATACGTGCTTGACAACGGACACGGGGATTGCGGACAGGTGTCATTGCTGTTCATCACTTTGTGCAGGATAAAAGGCATACCGGCCCATTTCGAAAGCGGATTCATGATGCACCCTCACGGGAACTGGAACTTGCACGACTGGGCGGAAGTCTATTTCGAAGGCAAAGGATGGGTTCCCGCCGATCAGTCTTTCGGAATACCTTTGTACGCGGCAAAAGGATCCGACGAAGAATATTTCTTCCTTGGAGGAATCGATTCTTACAGGATGGTGGTAAATGAAGATTTCGGAGGAAGGCTGTTTCCCGCCAAAATATATCCGCGCAGCGAAACCGTCGATTTCCAACGAGGGGAAGTTGAATGGAAAGGAGGAAATCTGTATTTTCCAAAATGGAAATACAAAATGGAAATCGATTATCCCGGAGACGGAAATTGAAAGCTTATTTAAAATAAAAACAAAGCCCGAATGCCAGATTGAAATCCAGAGGCCTGTCTTTATAAACTGTAGTTACCGGAGAACCGTCATCGAAATGATATGAAATGCCTGGTTCCACATACAAGCCGGCATAGTCGGTAATATCGGCCCTCAAACCCAATGCGGCATTCAACGACCATTGCAGTTGATTGATTTTGATACTTTTTGAAGTAGAAGACAGCACCCTGCTGCCATATATGGTATCATACCTGACTTTACCGGAAATGCATTTTTCGACAATACCTCCTCCGGTACAATAAAATGCAAACCTGTTCCCGTCAAACAGATCATAACTGACATTCAAAGGCAAACCGACATAATGGAGAACCTGGCTCCCCTTTATCCCATCTTTTGAAGTTCCCGATGATATATCTGAATATAGTCTGGAATAATAAAGACCGGATCCGACAAAGAACCTGGGAGAAAGGCCTAATTTCACCGTTACGCCCATCCTTACCGGAAATTTGTGATGATATGTAAAATCGGACATATTGTTGGAAGAATTGCCTAAAAAGCCAGGACCTTTCGCCGCCCAAGCCATATTGACATTATCACCTTCCAAAGGATTGGCTCCCATCATGAAAGACCCTTCTCCCATTTTGGAATTCTCATTTCCTGACATACCTGCGGCGAACAGCCCGGCCGTAACGGAAAGGCCGGAAGATTTCTTTTCCTCCGGGTATCCGGGATAGGAATCAATATAATCCCCTGCAGTTTCTTTACCGCTCAGCCCTCCAGAAGCGGAAACGGAATTCTTCTTTGCCTCCGCATCACCGGACTTGTCCTTTTCTGCAGAATCGGACCCGGGATATGAAACAGATTCCCGTTCCGATAAAGAATCGGGAACCGGAATGGAATTGCCGGCTGGACCACCTGAATAATCCTGATCTTTCGGACTATTCACATTTCCGGCCAAAAGAGAAGCATTACTTGATTTATCCTCAATTGAAATGGCAACATTGCCTGAACCGTGTAAAGTCGAAGATGAGCCGCCTACGGTTGCTTCCGTTGAAGAGGAGATACGGGGACTCTCCCCGGCACCAGGCAATAGAGCCTTGTAACCGAAGAATATTCCGAAAAGCACTGCAGCCGCAATGGCAGAAAGGATGCCGATACGGCGGAATATGACTTTTTCTCCGGCAGGCAACGCATTCTTTTCCATTCCGGTATTGATTCCGGTCCAGAGATCCTCCGGAACTGATGTCTTGTAATCCGACATCCGTTCCTTAAGGTTTTCCGTCCAACCCCCATCCCGTATATGACTGCTGTTATTCATGATTCCTGATATAATCTGATATTCTTTTTGCCAACATTGCTTTGGCCCTATGGAGTTGCGAAGCGGAAGTACTTTCTGAAATACCCAAAAGATGAGATATTTCCCTGTGGCTTTTCTCTTCGAACACATACAAGTTGAACACAGTCCTGTAGCCGTCCGGAAGATCCCTTATAAATCCCATTATGACAGCCTGAGGCACGGTTGATAAATCATCCGGCACATCCGGGATATCTTCCACATCAGGGAACTCCGAAACCTCACCGGCAATTTTCAATCTGCGTTTGTTCCTGAGATATTTCAAAGACTCGTTTGCGGCCACCTTATTCATCCAGGCTTTCAAAGAACCTTTCCCCCTGGGCCGGAATTTGCCTATGGCACGGAAAATTTTTATAAACGAAATCTGGATGACATCTTTAGCCTCGTCATTATCGGAAATGTAACGGTAACATGTGGAAGCCAGGAATCCGGAGTAGCGATCGTACAACCTTTTCATAGCCATACGGTCGCCGTTCCGAACCCTCTCCACTAAAACATTATCATTATCTCCGTCTGTAAAATTCATATCATAGGCGGTTAACGGAGCTACCCGCATACAATATCATTATTTTTTTTCAGAATAGTAAATCCGGTAATCACGCGGAGTACGGTAATCGAACTCTTCAGACTTATCGCCTTCCGAAGATTTCCAATCGACCTTGAGTTTCACACTAAGTCCATGCGTATCAGGCAGGGATGACAATTTGAAAGCAACGATCCCGTCTGAAAGATTGGCGCTATCGTCATGATTAGCATCATGCCTGAACTCGACCTCATAAGGGTTTTCAGGATTGACACCCGTTACAAGATTTACAGAATGCTTTACACCGCCCGCACCCATAGCTATACGGAAATGAAGGGTAAGATAACCGTCTTCCGAAACCGTCATCCAATCATTGTAAATATCTATCGGATCCTTCCCGTACAAAGCATCGTCCTCGGCTTCTTTTGTAATTACGGTTTTCTTGGTAAGGATACTGTCCATCCAGTTGAGATTCACTTTCCTGGTCAAAGAACCGACATTATTGTCGGCATAGGAGAAATTTATGAAAGCCCTTACCTCCTTCGTGCCATAAGGGGAAACAGCCAGATTTGCAACCGAAAAAGCGACGGAATCGTTCAGCTGCAAGAAAAATTCGCCGTTATCGTAAGGCTTTACAGTCACGATGGCATTGGGATAATACATATTGTAGCTGTTGTCATTGTCATCAAGACACGACTGTACGGCAAGGGAGGAAAAGAATATTGCCGCAACTGTCAATAAAAGAGTCGGAATTTTTTTCATACCATTAATATCTATATATTCTGAATATATAATCCCGTAAAACGGGAATCTTGCACGGACTACGAAAAAAAATGTTTATAATTGCACCCGAAAAAAAACTTATAGATGAAGAAACGGACGGTGATAATGACAGGCATCTCCATGGTGCCTGTCATTGTTTTGATTTGTTTATTAGCTTTGGGGATAAGCATATTCGGAGGGGATGCCATTCTCGGGGCCAGCCAGGTCTCACTTCTTTTCGCCGCAGGCATAAGCTGCTGGCTGGCCATGTGGCTCTTCAAAGTCCCATGGTCAGATTTTGAAACCGAGATTAAAAGCAATATTGGAGACGTGACCACGGCCATAGTCATTTTGTTTCTCATAGGAGCAATTTCAGGCACATGGACGATGAGCGGGGTTATTCCAACATTGATATATTACGGAGTCAAAATAATCAGCCCCAAGATTTTCCTTTTCACCGCATGTGCCGCCTGCGCTATCGTATCGCTTATGACAGGCAGCTCATGGACAACTATTGCGACTATCGGAGTCGCCTTGCTCGGAATCGGAAAAGCCGAAGGGTTCGGAGACGGGCTCATAGCCGGAGCTATAATTTCAGGCGCGTATTTCGGAGACAAGATATCTCCGCTTTCGGACACTACCGTTATGGCTTCATCAATGAGCGGTACGCCGCTGTTCACACATATAAGATATATGATGTACACCACGGTCCCTTCCATCAGCATAACTCTGGTCATATTCCTGATTCTCGGATTCACGCACCACGGGGCCGATACCGTACAGATTTCCGAATATGCAACCATCCTTGGCGGAAAATTCAATATCTCGCTGTGGCTGCTGCTCGTCCCGCTTACTACCGCAGTCATGATAGCCAGGAAAATGCCGGCACTGATAGTGCTTTCCATATCGGTCTTGACCGCAGTTATATGCGCATTGCTTTTCCAGCCCGATATTATAAGGGGAATCGGAGAAGAAACATTCTACGGTGCAGGTAATATAGGTACCGGCATAATATCCGGCTGGGCAAAGATAAAAATAATGTTTGCCGGAGCCGTCAGGACAATATATGATTCCGTATCCATAAATACCGGACATCCGGATATCGACAAGCTGGTATCGACAAGAGGGATGCTGGGAATGCTGGATACCGTCTATCTTATAATATGCGCAATGTGTTTCGGAGCCTGCATGAAAGCAAGCGGCATGCTGCATCACCTCGCGTCCCTGATCATTCCATTGACAAAGAAACGGACCGGAATGGTAGCTTCGACAGCGGCTACAGGAGTAATACTGAACGGACTCGTATCCGACCAATACCTTTCCATCATCCTTACAACAAGCATATACAAAGACATTTACTCAAAGAAAGGATATGAAAGCCGTCTGTTGAGCCGCTCAATTGAAGATTCTTCGACCGTCACTTCACCACTCATCCCATGGAGCAGCTGCGGAATGACGCAGGCGACAATTCTCAGCATTCCGACAATAACATACCTTCCTTTCTGCTTTTTCAATATAATAAGTCCCTTCATGAGTGTAATAGTAGCCTTCATAGGCTACAAAATATTCAGGCACATCCCTGAAGAAACAACCGGCGCCCACGGTATGTCCGGAAATACGGGACAACTACGGGGCGCCGGCGGTTCAAAAAAAACAGATCCTTCTATTTCGGAAGATTGAAAGCCTTTGTAAGTTCCGACATCTCGGCATCTGACATCCCCTCAGGTTCGAAACCCATATTACGGCCGGCTTCATAAATCTGAGCGGCCTTGTTAAGGACATCAACCTGATCGAAAGCGGCCATGATATCATTGTCCACAGCGAAAACCCCATGTTTTTCCCACATGACCACATCATAATCGTCATCAATGGCTTTTATCGTGGCATCTGCCAAGGCAACGCTTCCCGGAAGCATATATGGAACCATTCCCAACCCTCTCGGGCAAAAAGCCTTGGTTTCGGGAATCATTGACCACAGCAACTTTGTGGCGACATCCTTTTCAAGGAACTTACCCGAGTGAGTCAAAGCAACTAATTCGATAGGATGCGTATGAAGCGAAGCCTTGTAAGGAGAGCCTTTGCCTATCAGATAATTATGGACGCTCAAATGGGAAGGGAGTTCCGATGTAGGCAAGACCGGTTTGTCAGCCACGATCTCGTAGCCGGCACAATCATCGGTTATCCTTATTATGGAGCCGTTCTCCATAGGCCTCCCGGCAAGATCCCTCATCCTTCTGTTTGTACCTTTGCAGAAGAAATAACAACCTTTCAAATTGGGAAGTACGGCACCGATGGATTTGACTTCGCTTACAGGACACATTGAACGGATCCCGTCATCAACAATATCGGTTATATTAACCGTTATATTCCCGCCGTTCCTTTCAGCCCAGCCTTTTTGCCAAAGGTAACCCGCCACCTCAGCGACTTCAGAGATTTTCCCGGCCAGGACCGGACGCCCGCAAAGAACCGATCCGTCACAATCAAGGCCCGATTTTCCCGACATACCGCCGGCATCATTTTTATTAATCATATTCTGAAATATTCAATCAACCGCGTTTGGAAGTAACATCCTTTTCATACCTTTCGACTTCCTTGAGATATGCATCTCCGACAGGGACTCCGTTGCGAAGGCAGAACTCATCATAAACCGCACCCCAAGGCATGCTTTTGCCTTCTTCAAGCATAGCCAGCCTTTCGAAGCCCTTTCCTTCGGCCTCGAAATCCCGCAATAGCGGCGTCGGTTCCAGAAGAGCCGCCGTCAGACATTTCTGCGTGGCACGGGCTCCGATAACATAAGCACCTATCCTGTTGATACTTGCGTCAAAATAATCCAATCCGATATGAACTCTGGACAAAGCGTCGGACCTTACTATCTCCTTGCACAAATCCATTGTTTCATCGTTGATTATGGTAACATGGTCTGAATCCCATCTTACCGGACGGCTCACATGAAGCATTATCTCAGGAATAAACGGCAGGAGGGCCGATATCTTGTCGGAAATACTTTCCGTCGGATGATAATGCCCTGTGTCGAGAGTAACTATCTTATTATATTTGGAAGCATAAGCGATATAGAAATCGCTGGAACCGACAGTGTAGCTTTCAAGGCCGATTCCGAACAGCTTGGCCTCAATGCAATCTTTCATATTCTCATATTTCCTTTCGAATATGCGATCCAGTGAATCCTTAAGGAGTTCCCTGTATTTCAACCTGTTGACAGTAATATCCTTGCTCCCGTCATGAATCCATACATTCATTATGCACGGATCGCCCTGGGCTTTGCCCATCTCTTCGGAAATGGCACGGCAGCGCTTGGTATGCTCCACCCAAAAATCACGGATGGCCGGATCAGGATTGGCAAGACTCAGATTGCCGCTCTTGGGGTGGGAAAAAGAGGTGGAATTGAAATCCAATTTCATATTGTTTTCCTTCGCCCATTGCATCCACCCCTCGAAATGACGAGGTTCTATCTGGTCTCTGTCGACCCTCTTGCCGCCGAAATCACCATAAGTAGCATGCAGATTCAATCTGTGGGAGCCTGGAATCATGGATTTGGCTTCAATGACATCGGCCCGGACCTCTTCCATATTGCGGGCCTTGCCGGGATAATTGCCGGTAGCCTGTATACCTCCGGTCAACGTCCCGTCCGGATTCTCGAACCCGGTAACATCGTCAGCCTGCCAGCAGTGCAGGGAAATATGGATATCCTGCAACTTATCCAAAGCTTTCTCGGTATCAACACCGATTTCGGCATAACGGGCCCTGGCCTCGTCATATGCTCTGTTTACAACATCTTCTTTCATAATGTTATTAATTTAGTAATTGTAAAATCCAGTTATACTCAAGGATTAAAAATTTCCATATTGCAGGATCCGGCAACAGCCCTGCGTATTTCCCAACGGTCCCTGAAAAGCCCTGAAGCCTTTGCCTGGATCATTATATTTCCGATAGCCGAAGCTTCCTTCGGACCGGCAGCTACAGGTACCCCCAAAGCCTTTGCCGTAAGCCTGTTCATATAAGCATTGGCTGAACCGCCTCCTATCACATGCAGCTTTTTCAACGGGAAACCGGCGAAATCACGCAACATACCGAATACCTCGGCATAACGTTTCACCAGACTGTGATATATGATGCTTATCATCTCACCATCGTTTGCGGGCAGATCATATCCGCCGGCGGCAACAAGGCTGCATATAGCCGAAACCATATTTTCAGGATTGGCTAGAGAAGGATCGTCAGGATTGATAACCGGGACAGTCCTTCCCTGATAAGCGTTTTGCGCCATCTTTTCCATAGCCGGATAATCATAAGTGCTGCCTTCCTTTTCCCAGACCTTGCGGCACTGCTCCAACAACCACATTCCGGTAATATTCTTAAGGAATCTCACTGTACCTTCGATTCCCCCTTCATTAGTGAAGTTCATCTTGCATGAGTCCGCTGAAATGATCGGTTTCTCGGACTCTATGCCCATAAGGCTCCACGTTCCGCTGCTAAGATAAGCGAACCCGGGATCTGAAGCCGGTACGGCAACAACTGCGGAGGCCGTATCGTGTTCGGCAACGGCGACAACCGGAATTCCCGGACGGAGACCCGTCTCCGCGGCAATACGGTTATCCAGCTTTCCTGCTACCGTCCCGGGCTGAACCGGAGGCAACAGTATTGAAGAGTCTATGCCCAATCTGGAAAGGACAGATCTGTCGAAATCCCTTGTTCGTGGATCGATAAGCTGGGATGTCGAAGCTTCCGTATATTCGCAAACCATTTTTCCCGTCAGGAAATATAAAAGCAAATCCGGAATAAAGAGAATCTTGCCGGCATATTCCAAAGCCGATGATTTTTCATTTTTAGCGGCATACAACTGGAAAACGGAATTGAAATCCAGAATCTGTATACCTGTAATATCATAAAGTTCATCCCTCGGAATTATCTTGAACACCTCGGATGGAATACCTGAGGTATAAGGATCCCTATATGCACGGGGAAGACCGAGCAAAGTCCCGTCTCCGGCAATATAGCCGAAATCCACGCCCCAGCTGTCAATGCCTATGGAAGACAGCTCTATACCGCGTTTCGCAATCATTGTCAAAGCTTTCCGCACATTCGAGAAAATATCGTAGATATTCCAGAAATATTTACCGTTCAGTTCCATGATTCCGTTCGGAAAACGGTATACCTCCTCCATGGAAAACTGTCCGTCTTCAAATTTCCCCAACACGGCACGCCCGCTGGTCGCTCCCAGATCGAACGCAGCAAAATAATGTGTATCTGAATTTTCCATGATCATTTAATTATTGTGGATTGGAATACATAACTGCCCGATCCGTAATCCTTCCCCGATGTTTCCCCCGGAAGGAAGACCATAGCGGAACTGTTCGGAGGAATAGTCACTGAAAGGCGGAAATGCCTGCCGTTCCCCTCCCCTTCAGTTATTTTCCATGACGATACTATATCGCCGTAAGGGGACTCGTAAGTAACCTTGCATGAAGTAATGTCACCTGCCGGCTGGGGAGCTATGAAGAAATGTTTCCAGCCGACACTGCCGGCATCACCGGATTCATCAGGCCGAATGCCGCCCAAACCACTGTAAAGCCATTCTTCCAGATGTCCCAGCATAAGATGGTTATTGGATCTGTTAGGCATAGCCTGCCATGTCTCTGTAAGAGCAGTCGCACCATGGCTGAGTTGCCAGCCATATCCAGGAACATCCGAACGGCTGTTCATATCGAAAATGACATCCGAACGTCCGGCATCCTCAAGAGCCTGGACAACATAACGGTAACCCACATCGCCTGCTGTCAGGGCATTTCCGCGCGCACGTATATCTGCAATCAGGTTGTCAAGTACTCTGCTTTTGTTTTCATCCGTAACAAGGCCCATGAAAAGAGCCATTGCATTGGCGGCCTGGCTGTCACGGTCATATTTCCGAGTCACGGGATTCCAGAATCTGGCGTTAAAGGCTGCTTTTATCTTTTTCGCAAGAGCTTCGAACGAAGCAGCGTCGCCTGAAAGGCCCTGAAGCCGTGCCATTTTCTCCATCAGGCATACATCATAATAATATATGGCGGTGGCGGAAACCCCGTTCGACGTCATCTGGGAAACACCGGGATTCGGATTCGGTCCGATATCGTACCAGTCTCCGAGACCGTATGCCACGATATTATCCACAGCCTTGGACGAAAGATATGAAACATATCTCTTCATATCCTTATAATATGTCTTTATAAGGGAATCATCTCCATACCATATATAATAATACCACGGACTGATGATGAACGTACTGCCCCACTCCGGAGTATCTACAAAGCCATCCTTGAATACGACATATTCGGGAGCAATGGTAGGTACCATGCCGTTCGGATTCTGTGCTATGCGGATATCTTCCATTATTTTCGTATAAAGTCCGGAAAGGTCATAACCGTAAAGCAGGGAATATTGCATGAGATGATCCTGCTCCAGCCATCCCAGTTTTTCCCTTTGAGGGCAATCTGTCAAAATGCTTGCCGTATTGCTCTGCACTGCTCTGTCGATAAGAGTATCTATCCGATTAAAAAGATCATTCGAACACCTGAAAGTTCCGGCTGGTCGTCCGCAAGCCGAAGTATGCAGTCCAGTCATCGACTTTATTACAGGAAGACCTTCGGGATTAGGCTCCCCTTCGGGAACGGCACCCGTCACCTCGACATATCTGAAACCGTAATAAGTGAACCTTGGCTGCCATACTGAAACGGAATTCGCTTTCGGGGTGTATATGCAATAATAAGGATTCCAATTGGTTTTGAGATAAAGAAGACTATCCTTATCCAGGAGTTCAGCCATTTCCATTTTTACCGGCGACGGTTTCCCTGCCGAAACTTCAACACTGACTATTGCGGAAGAATTGACTCCGAGATCATATATCCAACCATGAGCATTTTTGAAATGACGTACGGAAGGGAATTTTTCAATTATTTTCAAAGGCTTTGCATTCTGAGGCTCCAGCTTCGTCTTCCAGTCTGCAACCAAAGGTTCGTACCAGTTGCCGTCGTCGAAACCGGCGTCGGCCCATCCGTCTCGGTACAATTCCGAATCATAATCCTCGCCTCCGTATATGCTGCTGAAAGTGACAGGCCCGGCGGCCGTTTTCCAGTCCTGCCCAGTCGTTACATAGCCGACGCTTCCGTCTTCATATTCCAAAGTCAGCATCATTTTCAGCCTCGGGGCACCGTAAGATTGCAGTATCTTGAAATAACGGGCCCGGGGAATATTGAAAAAGCCGTTCCCCAGCATAACTCCCAGAGCGTTGGACCCTTTATCCAGCATATCAGTAACATCAAAAACCACATACTGTGCATTCTTGTCGTATTTCGTCCATCCGGGATCCAGGAAATGATCACTTACCTTGGCTCCGTTGACAAAAAAATCGAACTGGCCGAGACCGCTGACACAAGCATACGCCTTACGCACCGGCTTGGAAACGTTAAATTCCTTCCTGAACAAAGGAAGTTTGTAAAACCCTGTCTTCTTGTTGCCGAGAACTTTTCTGGCCCCTCTTTCCTGATGAATGGCATTCGTAATAATCTCATCCTTTTTGTCAGGTTCCAAAGTTATCCATTTTGCTCCGTGCCAATCCGAAACGGCAGTCCTGAATATTGCATCGTGGCTCCATCCGGAAGCATGTCCTTTTCCATCCCAGGTACGGACTTTCCAGAAATATGTCCGGCCGGCTTCCAGATTTCCGGTTCCTCCGAAAGGTACAAGTACGGAAGATGATGAAAGCACTTTACCGCTGTCCCATACGAGCTTACCGGCACGTTCTTTTCCTTTCGAAGCATCCGAATAAACCATGATTCTGTAAGCACTTTGCACAAATCCATTTTTACTGCCGGCATTTTTCCAGCTGAACCGTGGAGCGGCAACGGAAACCGACAAAGGATCCGAAGCCTGCTCACACTTCAAATCATAAACTTCAGCGTGTGAAAAACATTTGCCGTCTGCTAAAATCCCCAAAGCGAAAAGGGTAAAAAGGCAAAAGACAAGATTCTTTGTTTTCATATTACAACAGTTATTATTGTTTATTGTGTTATTAAGATTCAAATCATATGGAACATACTTACCAGTTTCCACATATTGATCGACTGCGGTATTAATCGCCGGAAAGGCATTCTGCCGATTGCGAAAAGTCCCGGAAATATTCCGATGAGAAATCCGGGGCCGGGGCAATCATCGCTTAATTTGTTTTAGTATATTTGTAACGCACTGACAAGTATAGTCGTATTACTTTTATATGATTTGTTCCAGAGATAAAAGTACATACTAATTTCCATTGGAATACTGCAATATTTGATACACGGATTATTGAAAATGATTTTTGTAACTTTATCCGAATATAATAAGACTATAACGTTAAAAACAAATGGCTACCACATATTATGTAAAACATCTGGTTGCAAATAAGCTAGATCTGAAATGGGGAATTTCCGTCAATTCCGTAGGATCCCAGGACATAGGAGCCGATATGCCATATCCTCCCGATTATCCGTCCACAGACAAGACTTCCGAATATGTATTCTCCACCGAACAGGGAAGAATATTGAACGAATATCAGATTCTTTACATAACAAAGGGCAAAGGACTTTTCACTTCCGATTCCACAGGAAGGAAAATAATTCCAATCAATGAAGGAAACATGTTCCTCCTGTTTCCGAGGGAATGGCACAACTATATGCCGGACAAGAAGACGGGGTGGAAAGAATACTGGATAGGATTCAAAGGAGAAAATATAGATTCGAGAATATCCAACGGGTTCTTTTCTAAAAGCAGACCTGTGTTTAATGTTGGTCTGCATGATGAAATAGTAAATTTGTATCAGAGGGCGCTGCAGGTAGCAACGGACCAGGTATCAGGATTCCAGGTAGTATTGTCAAGCATCACGAATTACTTGTTGAGCCTGGCATTTTTCTACGACAGGAACAACACTTTCAGCACTTCGGATATCGAGAAACAAATCAACAGGGCAAAGACATTGATCAGCGATCAGTACAAAACCATAAAGCCGCAGCAGCTGGCTGACGATTTGTGCATGAGCTATTCCAATTTCAGGAAAATATTCAAGATGTACACCGGATTCGCACCCGCGCAATATATAAATGAAATAAAACTGACGAAAATCAAGGAACTTCTCTCATACAGTCAAGAACCTATAAAAGACATAGTCTTCGCTTCCGGGTTCAACAATTACGAATATTTCTTCTGCACCTTCAAGAAAAAAGAAGGCATAACGCCACAGCAATACAGGCTGATAACCCAATATCACAAAACAGGGCAAAAATAATAAAAAGGATATCCGGGAATCCGGATATCCTTAAGCAACTGTTACAACCGGTTATTCCGGATAATCCACAGTTACGCTGTAAGATCCCGAAGGGAAGGTAAATTCGATGAAACCATCCTCCTTGCCGACATAAGTTCCGCCGGCATTACGTATTGCTGTCATGTCTTTTTCCGCCATTCGACCTTTAACAGGAAAATATACATTTCCCGTAGTATTGTATGGAATGGTGAAGTCCCATGAGAACTTGTCCCCGTCCTTTTCCCAATTGCTTGCAATAGTTCCGTGGATACTTTCATAAGAGACATTGGCATAATCGAGTCCTTTCACCGGATAAGGTTTAAGCATAACGGTTTTATAACCCGGAGACGCCGCAGAAATTCCTCCTATGTATCCCATGTCCCAGATCAGAAGATCCCCAAGCAGCATCACATGGTTTCCCGAGTTCATCGCAGGATCGGCTGTATTGCCATTCCATAATTCCCATATGGTAGTTGCACCGTGTTTTGCCATGTATCCCCAGCTTGGATAAGTGTCGTTTGAAGCTATCTTTAAGGCCAGCTCCGGGCTTCCGAATTCTGTCAGGCCTCTCATAAGTTCCTCGATTCCGACGACTCCCGTACTTACATGGCCTCCGAAATCATTCATCGTTTTGTCCACAATACGTGCGAAGACCTCTTTTTGTCTGCCTTCCGGAACCATTCCGAAATAAAGGGGAAGGATATTGGCCGTAACCGTATTATTGGCATAATAACCTTCTTTTTCATTGAAATATTTTGCATTGAAAGCTTTGCTCGACGCCAAAGCCTCATCGGCGAAATACTTGCAATCCGACTCATTTCCCAGAATAGAAGCGAAATTCGACATGATGCCGCACAAATGATAATAAAAAGCTGTGGAAAGAACAGGACCGGCAGTAATTCTGGAAGGGTCTTTGGAATGTATGAGATTCAGAGATTCAGGCGGCATACACCAGTCACCATACCTGTCCTTTGTCATAATTCCATCCTTGCCATATCTGTTTTTCATATAAACCAGCCACTTCTTCATGGCGGAATAATGGGAAGCCATTGGCTTGACATCACCAAACTGCCTGTATATCATGTCGGCTGCCGTTATGAAAACTCCCGGCCAAGTAATATTGTCCGAATACACCTTCCAGAAAGCGGGAGCCACATCAGGTACACCGCCGGCCTTAGTCTGGGATTCTTCTATGTCCTGCAGCCATTTGGAATAAAGCAGATGATTGTCAAACAGATAAGATTCCCCGTAACATCCTGTGGTACGGTCTCCCATCCATCCCATACGTTCATCCCTTTGAGGACAATCGGTAGGCATTCCACGATAATTGCCCCTTATACCCCAGAAAGCATTCTTGAAAACAGTGTTTATAACTTCATTCGAAGTATGGAAAGAAGCGGTGGAAGCCATATCATCATATATGACCAAACCGGTGAAGTCGTCGAGTGACGGCTTTTCGTCGAATCCTTTGAGTTCAACATACCTGAAACCGTGATATATAAAAGACGGATACCAACTCACGGCCTTGGATTTGTCCGAAGCCTTGCAGATATAAGTATCCCTGGCTTCCGCAGAACGTAGATTCGCAACATAGAGGGAACTGTCCGGTTTCAAAGTCTCGGCAAAACGCAAAGTAAGCGTATCTCCCTGCGCATGGCTCTGTATATTCCTTAGAAGCAGTACACCAACCATATTCTGTCCCATATCTAGTATGTAGGTTTTCTTTCCGTTGCTGTCCGTTCCGGCGTTGCTCAGTTCGAAAACGGAAACAGGCTTTACGAAATCCATTATCCTGATATTCGGATTCGGCTGCGGTTTCATAACACCGGAAGGTGCCTTGACTTTGCCGGCACTTTGCCATATGCTACCGTCCATCCGTCCTGATTTTTCATATCCCGGCATATTCCAGCCAGGCATTTCCATATTTGCATCATATACTTCCCCGTCCCATTCATTATTTGTACGAATAGGCCCCTGTTCGGTTATTTTCCATGAACCGTCGCTGACTACATATGACTTGCTGCCGTCTTTATAAGTTATTTCAAGCTGAAGCAGCAATTTGGGGATCCCGAAATCATGCACTCCGGGCATACGCATGGATGTATACCTTCCGTTGCCCAAAATCACCCCAAGGGCATTACCGCCTTTACGCAGCAAGGAAGTGACATCGAACGTATTGAAATAGACGGTATTGTCGTAATAAGACAATGTAGGGGCAAGCATCTGGGAACCGTAAATGGTTTCATTCTTGCCTTCTCCGGCATAGCCTGGAGTTCCGGCCCCAAGCATGGAACCGTTCACATAAGCTTCATACAGACCCAACCCGCAGATATACATGACGGCGCTGGAAATCTTCCCCTTCGAAGTGAATTCCTTGCGCAAATACCGTGCATTCACCTTGGTATGTCCCTTCACCAGATCATCGGGATAATCCCCGCCTATCCATTCCGCCTTCCATCCTGCATTGTCCAGCAAAGACATTTGCCAGAAAGAAGGTTTGCGGTCGCCATAAGCATCACTCCAATCGGTATCACCTTTGTTTGTAGCAACTTTGACTTTCCAATAAGCTTTCATTCCACTGGAAAGAGGCTTCCCTCCATACTTGATATATACGGACTGGTCCGAAGAAACGTTGCCGCTATCCCAGAGATCTCCCACATTTCGGTTCAAGTTGCGCACCGAACTTGCAACCAGTATGCGGTATCCTGTCTGGCGGACATCTTGTTCGTAAGTCTTGCCTGCGGGTTTAAGCTTCCAGCTCAAACGGGGAACGGTTGTTCCGACACCTACGGGATCCGTGCTCATCTCAGTAGTCAGGGAAGTTACGCAGATATTGCCTTGCTGATGTCCGGAAGCTGTGAAAAGGCCGCCGGATAGTATCAAAAGAATTGATAATACGGTGGAAAATAAAAAAGATCTGTTCATATTCTTTGTGTGTTATTAGCTTATGGAAGCTCTTATAAGTCATTCCAAAGACTTACGGGAGTGATGCAAATATAATGATTTTTGCATCGGATGTACCAGAAAAAGCGGATACCGTAATTATCAATAATGAAAAAAAACATTAAATTTGACGCAATTAATGTAAAAAATTGCATGAAAAGACTTGCGGAATGCGTCCCCAATTTCAGTGAAGGACGAAATCCTTGCGTAATAAAAAGCATAGCCGAAGCGATCGCAAATGCAACCGTTATTTCAAGAGATACCGATAAAGAAGAGAAAGTAAAACTCCTTGACATTGATTCGGGAGCAGCTGCGAACAGAACGGTCATGACATTCGCAGGCAGTCCCGAAGCTGTGGCGGAAGCTGCATTCAGAGGCATAGAAGCCGCAGGAAAAGAAATAGATATGCGCATACAGCATGGTACCCATCCCAGAATCGGCGCCGCCGACGTGGTACCGATAGTACCGATATCAGGAATAACCCTGGAAGAATGTGCCGTGCTGGCCAGAAATCTTGCAAAAAGGGTCTATAAGGAACTCGGCATACCATGTTATTGCTATGAAGCGGCGGCATTGAACCCGGAAAGGAAAAGGCTTGAAGTCTGCAGGGAAGGAGGTTATGAATCATTGGAGATGAAAATCCAGGATCCCTCTGCAAGGCCTGACTTCGGACCTGGCAAATTCACCGAAACTGCGGCAAAATCGGGAGCAAGCATAATTGGAGCAAGAAATTTTCTCGTAGCTGTCAATTTCAATCTGGACACAAAAGACAAGAAAACAGCTTCCGAAATCGCCAAAGATGTAAGGGAAAGCGGAAGAAACGGCCATCCGGGAACACTCAAGGGAGTAAAAGCGCTAGGATGGTACATAGAGGAATACGGCTTTGCGCAAGTATCAATGAATATCACCGATTTGGAAGCCACTCCTTTGCACAAAGCATTCGAAGAAGTATGCAGAGCGGCCGGGGCAAGAGGACGTAAAATAACCGGGACCGAAATAATAGGTCTGGTTCCCGAAAAGGTTCTTACAGACGCCGGCGAATTCTTTGCGCAAAAATACGGACAAGAACCGGAATCCGAAAAAGATCTTATTGAGACAGCTATAAAGAAGCTGAATCTTAGCCAGATCCATGAATTCGATGCGAAAAAGAAAATCATAGAATACAAACTGTTTGAAGATATTAACAGCAAATAACAAACGATATAAAAGAATTTATAATTATATTTGTTAAATATACCCCCCATATTTATTAAAATGACCGACAATATAATAACATTCATTTTCCTTTCCGGAAACTTCATAATATCGCTATTTCTCGGTGCCATAATAATTCCGAGAATACTTCTTGTTTCCAGAAAGAAGCAACTTTACGACTCGGTAGACGCCAGAAAGCAACACACCGGCAAAGTCCCGAGACTTGGAGGGATAAGCTTCTTTCCAGCGATTCTGATAACAATGTGCTTTATGATAGGTCTCGGATGTTGTCTGGGACTTCCGGTCAGGCCTTTCCCCAACAATACGAAAGCTGAATTCCTATTCCTTGTATGCGGTACCGGAATCCTTTATCTGATAGGCGAAATGGACGATCTGATAGGGGTTCGATATAAGATAAAATTCATTTTCCAGATAGCCGCTGCCGTAATGATGATAAGTTCCGGAGTATGGATACACGATTTGAACGGACTTTTCGGAATCCACATACTTCCGGCATGGTTCGGCATACTGTTTTCTATCATACTTATAGTATTCATCACCAATTCGATCAATCTGATAGACGGCGTGGACGGTCTGGCATCCGGACTTTGCATAATCGCATTCGGGATATTGAGTCTTATATACATACACAAATCCCTTTTCATATATGCCATGCTGGCGATATCTGCGGCGGGAGCAATCATACCTTTCTGGGTTTACAATGTATTCGGAGACCAGCGCAAAGGACATAAATTGTTCATGGGGGACACGGGCAGCCTGACTTTGGGATTGCTGTTAAGTTTTCTTGCAATAAAGCTGTGTTCGATAGCGCCGGATTCCCCGGCACAATCCGCCAGAAACATGATAATCGCATTTTCCACTCTTCTTGTTCCGATGTTCGACGCCATAAGGGTCAGCATACACAGGATGCTGAGAAAAAGGAATCCATTCCTTCCGGACAGGAATCATATACATCATTTACTGATAAGAACCGGAATGAAAATCCGTTATGTAATGGTGACCATAATACTGATAGACGTATCATTCGTCATATTGAACCGGATTCTGATATCATTCATGAACATCACTTTCGTGATATGTACCGATATCATTTTATGGATGCTGCTTCACGAAATCATAAAAAAGAAAGTCAGCCTGTTCGAAATAAAAAACGGCATGGCCCATGACGCCGCCGGGAATTCTTTTAAGGTGGACGATGCTTCGATGTTCGGAAAAGAAATCGAAAACCCCGATCCGGAACGTAACGAGGCAGAAAAGCAACAAACCTGCTCCTAAAAAGACTACCGGGTCCTGAAAGTAAACGGGATTATCCTTTGTGGAAATACAGCTTCATACGCGCCTTTACTTTCGGTGCAAGGATAAGCAATGTCAGCATATTCGGGAAGACCATAAATGCATAAGCAAGATCCATCAGACTGACCGCGGCTCCCAGTGGAATCATGGCTGCTACTATAAGCATTGAAAGATAGAAATAATTGTAATATTTCGTATTGGAAGCACCGAACAGGAAATTGCTGCACTTCTGCCCGTAATATGAATACGAGAACATGGTGGAAAAAGCGAAAAAGAACAGAATCACCATCAGAAGTCCGCGTCCGTACCCCGGCAATAATTGGCCGAAAGCCCCCAAAGCTATAAATACTCCCTTGATACCCTGCGCATCCACATAATTGCCTGCAATCAGGATAGGTATGGATGTCAAAGTGCATATAAGACCGGAATCTATGGAGGGACCTATCATAGCTATGAGTCCTTCCTTTACAGGCTCGTTGTTCTTTGAAGCGCCATGCATCATTGAAGACGTTCCGACTCCCGCCTCATTGACCATGGCAGCCCTCCTGGCACCGATAAGAGCAGTGGCCGCCAAACCTCCGAATCCTGCGCGAAGGCTGAAGGCATCATGGAAAATAAGGGCGAAGACACCGGGAATTTCCTTGTAATAAATGATGCATATGACGAGTACCAGAATAAAATAAAGAAGCACCATCAAAGGGACGATCTTGGAAGCGATATTGGCAATCCTGCGGATTCCACCTATAATTACGGAACCCACTATCACACTGATGGCAAGCCCCATAAGAAAACGCAGGAACAAGGTATTCTCGATCCCCATCGGAGTCGTTATGACACTGGTTACAGCTTCTACCAATTGATTGGCCTGCATTACGCACAATGTACCCAAGAGCGCAGATACGGTAAAGAAATACGCCATCGGCTTCCATTTGGGTCCCAGACCGCCCATCATCACATACATGGGACCGCCCTGTACTTCCCCTGCGGAATCCTTGCCTTTGAACATGATGGCAAGCGTCCCCTCGAAAAACTTGGTGGACATCCCCACTATTGCGCTTACCCACATCCAGAATATGGAACCGGGGCCACCCATTGTGACGGCTATGGCCACCCCGGCTATATTTCCCATGCCCACGGTGGAAGAAATCTCGCTCATCAATGCCTGGAAAGGGCTGATCTGTCCCTGTCCGGAACTTCCGCCTCTGGAAGCAAGGACTTTAAGTGCCGTAGGGAATTTCTTTATGGATACGAATCCGGAATAAAAAAATAAAAACAAACCGCCGCCTATGAGGACGAAAAACAAAGGATAACCGCACACGAAATTCGCCACGGAGATCAGGATATCTGAAATTGTCATTTGGAAATAAGTCTTTTTATGATCGGAGAATAAATATATATTTCATGGATCTCACGGTCATACCCGTCATAAAAACCGACAGGCATTCCAAGTTCTATGCGGGCACCCCTGTTTGAAAGGACGATCAGTTCCCCTGTTTCCGGATTTTGCGTAAGACCCTCGATTTCCCCGGGCTTTCGGAAATCCGTCATATCCCTGAACACTTCGACATCGGCACTGACAGGTAATCCGCATTGCTGCAGTGGGATGTCACGGCCATGCAAATTACAGAAATAGATACGGTCGGCCTGACCGTAATCGGCATCGCCGTCATCGCACGAAATAAGCATTCTTCCGTCATCAAGGCAATAGATGCCCTGCTGCAGACGTGGAGCTGGACGCAGATGTTCCTTTCCGATATATCTACGTGTCTTCAGATCATAACAATAAAGATCGGAACCTTGTACCCAGTCCGCCATCCAGACACGGCCGCGTACCCTGTCCACAGCAAGTCCGCAAACCTCCTTCTGACCGGAAGCGGAAAGCCATGGAATGGAATAATCATATTTCAAAGTCGAAGCATCATAAACAGCCACCTGGATATTGCATCCCGCACCGTCCCTGAAAGTTTCGATTCCGGCATATAGCTTGCCGTCATAAACATCTATGTCGCCGATATGATTTGCAGGCAGCTCCAATCCTTCGAATGGTTTGGGATTGGAAGCCACCAGGGTTCCGTCCAAGGCATATTTATACAAAGCTCCCGACCCAGAGATATAATAATAGACTCCGTCGCAAGCCACGCCCTGACGGCCCTGCACCTCAATCACTTTTTTCAAGGCATAATCCTCCGGCGCCGATGGCCAGGCAGCAACCTTCCCTTCCAATCCGGCAACCGCAACGGCAGCAGCCATAACCATAATAAATTTCTTCATAAACACGATAATCGATACTACAAATTTACAATAATGTTATTCCGATGATATTTTCCGGAAAGAGTTACATGAGACGCTTTATCCACGCCAGCTTGCCTCCGGTATATGGAGGATACTTCATGTCCGGCTCGAAATGCAAAGACTTTTTAAAGACGGTCTTTTTGTGGGAAAAGCAATCGAAGCCGTATTTTCCGTGATAATTGCCCGTTCCGGAATTTCCTACACCGCCGAAAGGGACATTTTCATTGACAAGATGCATTACCACATCGTTGACACAGCCTCCGCCGAAAGAAATCCTGTCCAGGAACATTTTGATTTCGGACTTGTCATTGCTGAAAATATATGCAGACAAAGGCTTTTCCATATGGCTCATACGATCAAGGACATCTTCCAGGGAAGAGAACGGAATCACCGGTAAAACCGGACCGAAGATTTCTTCACCCATAACCTTGTCGTCCCAGCCTACGCCTGTCATCACTGTAGGCTCAATATACAAAGTCTTTTCATCGGATCTGCCGCCGCAATATATCTTTCCGGGATCGATAAGACCTAGAATCCTGTCGAAATTCTTTTTATTTATGATACGGACGTAATTATCGGAACCGTCCGAATAACTGGATTCGTCCAGCCTTTTCCTGATCAATCCCAGCAATTCATCTTCAACGGAATCCTCGACCAGGAGATAATCGGGGGCGACGCAAGTCTGTCCCGCATTGAGGAACTTGCCCCATGTTATCCTTTTGGCCGCCGTTTCAAGATCGGCGGAAGCAGTAACTATAACAGGAGATTTGCCTCCCAGTTCCAAAGTCACGGGAACCATGTTGGAAGCCGCCGCTTCATAGACAATACGACCGACTTTCGGGCTTCCGGTAAAAAATATCTTGTCGAAACATATTTTCAAAAGCTCGGTCGTCTCGGGAACGCCGCCTTCGGCCACATACAGAATATCGGGAGCGAAATTTTCGTTAATAAGACCGGCAACCAAATGCATGGTCCCGGAAGGAAGTTCGCTGGGTTTCAAGATACAGGCATTTCCCGCTGCAATGGCATCGATAGCTGGCAAAAGAGTCAGCTGATAAGGATAATTCCATGCTCCTATTATCAGGACGCTGCCCAGAGGATCGTTATGGATACGGAATTTTCCGGGCATATTGGCCAGATTGGTCCGGCAGCGACGCGGTCTTGCAATACGGTCCAGATTTTTCAGAAAGAAATTTATCTCGCCGTAGATCATACTCAGTTCAGTAGCGTATGTATCGAACCCCGATTTCCGGAAATCTTCATATACTGCATCATAGAGCTTCCCTTCATTGCTTTTAAGCAAATCGCGGAGCCGGATCAGGATCCCTTTCCGGAAAGCCGTATCCGAAGTCCGTCCCGAACGGACGAATTCTTTCTGGGCATTGAAAACTGATATATAATCCATAAACGGTTATTGATAAAATACACCTCCGGTTACAAATATAACAAAGTCGGAAAAAATATACCATAATATTTTAAATATCTGTTTCTTCACGGGAAAAGCTCTATTATTGAAAGATTTGATTATATTTGCAAAGGACAGGATCATGGTATGAAAATGCATATTCAGGCAAATAATCCATATTTTCCATTGCATTCCGCTTCCGGAGCTTTCAATTGTTGTTGTTGCTGCTAGAAGCGGTACGGCATCTTTCCGAATAATACATATTTCAAGTTCGTTGCCGTCACCGCCGATGTCTTTCGGTAGTGCGTATATTACATATTGTTGAATCATAATATATTACAAATAAAATGAGCAAAATTTACAAAAATCTGGCGGAGATGATAGGAAACACTCCGCTGCTGGAATTAGAAAGGTTTGCGGCCGGCAATGACACCGGAGCAACAATATTGGCAAAACTGGAATATTTCAATCCGGCAGGAAGTTCCAAAGACAGGATAGCACTCGCCATGATAGAAGATGCAGAACGCAAAGGCATTCTGAAAAAAGGAGGGACCATAATAGAACCTACGAGCGGCAACACGGGAATAGGACTGGCATTCGTCGCTTCCGTCAAAGGATACAGACTGATACTGACAATGCCGGATTCCATGAGCGCCGAAAGACGCAGCCTGCTGCACGCACGTAATGCAGAACTTGTACTAACACCGGGAAAAGACGGAATGAGAGGAGCTATCGCCAAAGCCGAAGAATTGCAGAAAAACATAAAAGGCAGCGTGATACTGCAGCAATTCGACAATCCGGCCAATCCGGAAGCGCATTTCAGGACCACAGGTGAAGAAATCTGGCGCGACACCGACGGGAAAGTCGATATATTCGTAGCCGGAGTAGGTACCGGAGGGACGGTAAGCGGAGCCGGAAAAGACTTGAAAAAGCACAACCCGGGGATAAAGATAGTTGCAGTAGAACCTGCATCCAGCGCGATATTAAGCGGAAAAGCGGCAGGGCCTCACAAGATACAGGGAATAGGGGCCAATTTCGTACCCGGCAATTTCAACCGGGACGTTGTAGATGAAATACTGCCTGTGGAAAACAACGATGCAATCAGGACCTGCCGCAAACTGTCAAAGACAGAAGGTCTTATGGTAGGCTTTTCATCTGGCGCCGCCGTATATGCAGCGACTGTATTGGCCAAACGCCCTGAAAATCGGGGCAAGACAATCGTAGCCATTCTTCCGGACACCGGAGAACGTTATCTCTCCACCGAATTGTTCGATTATGAAAATTACCCATTGCCGGAATAATGAAAGGAACAGAGATAAAAACCGTCGCGGATCAACTTTCCGATCTGTCGACCGAACACGTATTCACGGGATACGATGAATGCGGGACTACCATTTTGTCTGATGATGAAATAAAAGCTACCGTAAAACTATGCAGATCCATACTTCTGCCGGGATATTTCGATAATGCGAAAGATCTGTGCCCTCCGGAGAAAGCGGATGAATTCATTTCAAGCTTCAACGGAAACGGGCCTGCAGCCAAAACGGAAGGCCTGGACGCAGAGAATCTCCAGAGGCAGAAAACAATCATGGAAAAGAAGATAAAACTGCTGGAAGATATCCTCGTCCGCCAGATAGAAGCCAGCTTTATCGTCGGAAAAAGGGCGGAAGGCATGACTCCCGGTCAAAGGCACGACACTGCGGAAGAAAAGACTGCCGGATTCATAAAAAAGCTGCCTGGCATCAGGCACACTCTGGCAACGGACATCGAAGCCACCTACAACGGAGACCCGGCGGCAACAAGTTACGACGAAGTCATATGCTGCTATCCGGCTATACGTGCGGTATGCAATTACAGAATCGCACATGAGCTGCTGCTGCTCGATATCCCGCTGATACCGAGAATGATATCCGAAATGGCGCACAGGGAAACCGGAATAGACATACACCCGAGAGCCGTCATAGGAAACAGTTTCACCATAGACCACGGTACAGGTGTAGTAATCGGAGCAACCTCGATCATAGGTTCCAATGTCAAGATTTATCAGGGTGTTACATTGGGAGCAAAAAGTTTCCCTCTGGATGAAGACGGCAAACCGATAAAAGGAATCCCCCGCCACCCTATAATCGAAGACAATGTCATAATATATTCCAACGCAACTATCCTAGGACGCATAATAATAGGCAAAGATGCCGTAATCGGAGCCAATATCTGGATAACGGCCGATGTGGCCTCCGGACAGCATATAGTCAAAAGACAAAGGAACAACAAGTTTCCCAGGACATATACGGAACGCGGAAGATCCTCACGTTCTGACTTTCCTGGCGAAATAAAGGGAGCCAAGGGACAGGAACGCTGAAGTCAGGAAAGGGATACGCCAATTGACCATCCACAGGGCGCCGCCGACGACTGGAAGGATGACAGCAGTAATATGGTTGATCGTAAACCCGACAGACATCGAAGGTGCTATATCCTGAGGATCGGCCTGCTTGCGGAAGAAAGAATTTATGGAGATCGCAAAACTGAAAAACAAGTTGTCTACCAGATACATTGCCGTAGCGAAAATCTGATTTTCCACAAGGGCATATCCAAGGAAAACAAAAAAGAGTCCGGTATATTCGATGGTCATCATGCGCCTTTCCCCATATTTCGCGACAGCCCTTCCTACGGCAGGACTAAGCAGATAAGTAATCACGTTGTTAGTTATGAATAAAGCGGTTACATAAGCTACTGAGAAATGATATTTCTGCACAAGCAGGAAAACAGAGAAGACGACGAAAATCTGCCTTCTGGCGCCGCTGAGGAAATTAAGCACATAGAAAAGCCAATATTTTTTCCTCAGGACAAGTTTTTTACGCTGCGGAGGCAAAGTCTCATCCACAGGCTTGCGGGTAAAAGAATACAAGCCGATGGCAATCACGACTATTCCGATGATGAAAAAGATCCTGTTGATCGAAACGAACCCGGAAACTGCAAGAATGAACAGCCCTACCAGAATATTCCCCAAAGCCGTATAGCGGTTTAGTCTGGACAGGACCAAAGGCACCCTGTCCCCCTTGAAATACTGCAGCGTCAAAGACTGATTGCCCGTCTGGAAATAATGGAATCCCGTGGAAACTATGAGAGTAGTCATCAACAATCCGCCGAAAGAAGGGAAAAAACCCGCAAGAAGATCACCTATGCCCAACAGCACAATGGAGAAAGATGCGAAACGGTGTTCCGCAACGATCAAAAGTATATATACCGAAAAAAATGTCAGGAATCCGGGAATCTCCTTGACAGACTGGATCAAGCCGACGTGGAAAGGGGCCAGACCTACAGTATCGACCGCAAAATTATTAAACAATGTCTGCCAGCCCTTGAATCCGATCGCAGACGCCAACACCAACAACACCAAATAGGAATACATGGGATTCCTATCATAACTTTCATACTCTTTCATAGGACACACTAAAAAACCAACCGCAAAAAAACCGACATCTAAAGCTCCAGCTTCTCACGCAATATCTTATAGCCATTTACACTGATACGCAATGAAGTCCCGTCCGACAGTTGCAGCAGTTGCTGCTGACCGAATCTTTCTATTTTAGTTATTTTTTCCAGATTCACTATATAAGAACGGTGTATCCTGGCAAACTTGTCAGCCGGCAGAAGAGAGTCATACTCTTTCAACGTTCCGGCTTTGAGCCACGAGCCATCAGAGGTCACAAAATCGACATAATCGTCTTCAGCCTTAATATACAAAATATCTTCTACAGGAATAACTTCTATTTCCTGTCCTGTTTTGACCGTAATCCGTTCAAGAATCTTGCCGGGATTCTTAGCGGACAGAGCAACCGGTTCCGAAGAATCCGCATCATCATCCGGAGCCGGATCGAAATCGGCGTCCTGCTCCCCATCTTCGTCCACTTTCATAACAAACGCCAATAGCAGATTTATCACAAAATAAAACATTACCAGACAAAAAGCCCTGGCAGGCAAAGTACCAGCGAAAGATACAAGTTCACCGTCAAAAGCTTCATAGACCAGCAGAGTTTCCGCACCTGTGATAAGCAGAATGGAAAGCAAGCAATAAAAGGCATACATAATAAAAGCCTGATATCCTGTAGCGGAAGGAATGCTATAATGATGGACATGCCAAAGTAAAGCGCAAACGGCATATCCCATAACGGAAGATACCAGACCGTCAGCGATTATGAGTTCCGTAT
Source organism: Bacteroidales bacterium (assembly GCA_022648685.1). Classification (GTDB taxonomy): domain Bacteria; phylum Bacteroidota; class Bacteroidia; order Bacteroidales; family UBA932; genus Cryptobacteroides. Next base: position 59,844 of record JALCMW010000003.1, on the reverse strand, counting down.
CCGGACCAGCGGCAAGGCCGAAAACGAAAGCATAGACCAAACCTACTGCTACACACAAAAAAGCGGTACAGCCTCTTACGAATTTATCATATATGAAAGGATTGCTTTGCATCTCAGCATCTGACATCGCCGCCGCCCATAAATGAACTTGCCCTTATCACCAACTTCCTGTCATCGGAAACACCCGATTGCAAAACATCGTCACGTTCCCTTTTGTCGACGAACTTTCCGAAAACGGAAGATTCACGTATCTCTATGTTCCAGTCTTTGGGAACAAGCATGGAAACACCGCCGAAAGCCGAATTGATTTCAAGAACCGTAGTGCCCTCGGGCAGACTCGTACGCCGTAGATCGAGTTTAAGACCTCCGAACACGGAATTGATCTCCCCCCCTTTGAAAACAGGTTCCAGAAAAATCTCATCCGACCCGGAAAAGAAATAATTATAATCCACCCTTCCGTTATCGAATTTCGAACGTTTGAACTCATGTTTTCCGTAATCATTCCAATCTTTTTCATAATGGTATCCATTATCGTGGCAACCGTGGGGATACCATGAATGAGAGTGATGAGAAAAAGAATAAATGATCATAAGAAGGCCTATCACAATAATAGCCACTGGCCAAACGATACTTCCGAAGACAGAAACCGGATAAGGAAACCCAAGCAGTTTAGACATTGAGGGCATGATGAAGATGATTCCCGCCGCAAGAGTAAAGAGGCCCCAGAAATAATGCCGCCCTAACATAAAGGAAAGACCGAGCACGACAAGAAGCGCCTGCCATGAAAAGACTATGCTTTTCCATTCCGCAGGTATGATTCCGAGATTGAACAAAAGATAAAGGACACCGACCAGAACTATTACCAGTCCCCAGTAAATCCTGTGACAAATATGATTTCTCATTTCATTAAAATATTATTTCGACACAAATATATGACGGACACGGTCCTTTAAGAGTGCAAAATCGGTAAACGACATGAAAATCTCCGGTCAATGCAATACAGAACCGCCAAAATCATTATCCGGCGATCCGACTTCGAATATAAGCAAAATTCTTTTCATTATCTTTGCACCGGAAATATAAAACAGGTAAAATGCCTGTACATAAACTGATAAACAAAACCGATCATGAAAATCAATATCATAGCAGCAATTCTAATCATCTCATCCCTGACAGCTTCCTTTCAGGCATCAGCCCAGGATGACAAAACCATCGGGAAAATGGAAGCGGGGATAGGCATTTCCGCTATGCTTCCCAGCCGCGACACTCTCCCATTCTGGGCTACGGCCAACAAGCACGGAATGATGCCGGAAAACGGCGGTGCGATTCTGAATTACACCCTCAGGTCATATATTGATGAATCTTCCAGGAATTTTCAATTGGGATTCGGTTTGTCCGGAGCCGCATATTGGACAGATAAAAACAAGAAATCATTGACAGACAATATCTACGGTTCAATCAAAAAAGGAATATTCAGACTCGACTTCGGAAAACACGCCCGTGAATATTATTATGACGGGATATACCACAGGACACGGGATTATGCCGGTCTGAGCATTTCCAACGGAGACATTATATATTCCGGCAATGCCCGTACCCTTCCGGGATGCAACTTCATGGTCGAACCTTTCAAAGTTCCTTTCACAAACGGGATAGTCCGGCTCTACGGAAACTTCGCCGACTATAAAATGAAAGATAACAGATATATGCATGGGGCGAGGCTGCACAATTCTTCCCTATTCGCAAATGTAAAAATCGGCAGCCGGTTAAATGCTAGTGCGGGACTGGAAGATTGGGCTGAATGGGCAGGAAGCGATCCTGACGGAAACAAAAGCCCTGCCGGATTCAAAGATTACATTAGAGTCATATTCGGGCGCAAAGGAGGAAAAAATGCATCTGAAAGCGATCAGATAAACGTTCTGGGCAATCATCTGGGAAGGATATTGTGCAAACTCGATTATAGGGGAGACGGATACAAAGCATCCATAGCCATGGACCACCCGTATGAAGACGGTTCCGGAACCACTTTACATAACTTCCCCGATGCCGTATGGACCATATATGCAGGATCCGACGACAAAGACAGATGGATTAGCGACGCTGTTTTTGAATTCATATACACCAAATCCCAATCCGGCCGTTACCATACGAAGCCCGGGACAAACATCGTGATCGGCGGGGACGACAACTATTTCAACAACGGGGAATACAGATCCGGCTGGACATATTACGGAAGGACGTTGGGTGCGCCTCTTATAACGCCAAGGGAAAAGAATGCACAAGGTATGACTCTCGGAGTCTGCAACAACAGGATCGAAGCATACAATATGGGAATAAGAGGAAAGATAGCCCATATAATGCCTTATTCCCTGAAACTGACATATTCGAAAAACTACGGAATGTACAACGCCACTTATGCGATATTCGACAGTGTCCCTCACCAGTTTTCACTGGGACTGGACGGCGAACTGCCGCATTCGATATGCAAACATATTATATTCACATACGGACTATATGCCGACAGCGGAGATTTGTACAAAGACTGCGTAGCCCTTTCCCTCGGCATGAAGGTCGTCTTCGGACACCACGATTGATTTTAACGGCAGGAAAGCCTTCGTCAGCTATTGAACAGATACAACTGTATCCCGATTTCCGAATAACTGAATCTCAGCAGATTTCCGCTTTTATTGAATGGGGTTATATCCTGATGGAAACGGGCATACAAAGAAAACAGATCTTTCGAAGACGCCGTTCTGAAAGTATATCCGCAACCGGCATGCAGCCCCCATATCAGAGATCTGTAATAAGCATTCCATTCAGTGGAATTATCCCGGGCACGTACTGTGGTTGTCTTTCCATTCACCGTACTTTTGCTGTTTGCCAGGAACGACAGATCCAAAGGAGCCAGCTCTATATAGAAATTGTGACCGGAACCGGCATAACACTTAATTCCTGCAGAGCCGCATACAATCTTGTCATACAGGATATGGCCATTGTAATACACATAATCGGCTCCTACAAGGGAATATCCCGCCTCATAAAAAACTCCGAATCCGGGGCCCGGCTTCCAGATCAGACCGGCAGCCATATTATAAGTTCCGTACCAGCTTTTGCAGCCGGCATTATTAGGAATGGAAGAATATCCGGCACCACCGCTGACATATACAGTAAAACCTTCGCGTTTCTGGGCAAAGGCAGCCATACATACGGAAGCCAACAAAACAACAGCAAATAATTTCTTCATATAAATAAAATTCTGCCCGCAGAAAAATATATAAAAGAAAGTCAAACGACCGGAAATTCAAGAAGTATAATAATATGAGGTTAGAATTATTATTTAAATACACTGGAATTTTCCGGTACGCTCAACCTTCAGCCTGCCACCTAAATATATAAGTGGTGTAAATATCTATTCTTCAAACATGCAAAGCTATATCACAACTTGAAAAGATACAACTGTATACCTATCTCGGAATAATTAAATCGCAGTTTGTCGCCGGTTCCCTTGTTGAAAGGAGTGATATCCTGATGCATACGTATGAACACAGACATCAAATCCCTTGAAGACCTGGTCTGGAAAGTGTATCCGCATCCGACATGGACACCCCAGATAGCAGTTTTGTAAGCGGCATCCCAAGCATCGTAATCATCTTTCGGACGGACTTTGGTCGTAACTCCGCCGACTGTCGTCTTGCAACCGGAAAGAGTGGTTATGTCAAGAGGGGATAATTCAAAATAGAACCGGGAATCCCTGCCGGCATAAAGCTTGAATCCCAAGGTACCGCATAATATATTATCATACAAGACTTTGCCTCCGCCCTTCAAATCGGCTCCGACTTTGGAATATCCCAATTCATACATAATTCCGAATTCGGAACTTGTCTTCCATATGATACCGCCGTCGATATTGTAAGTTCCTGTATGATTTTCATACCCGGAACCACCCTGTATGGTAGAATAGCCCATCCCGCCGTTCGCATATACGGTAAGCCCAGCATGTTTTTGTGCAGATACGGACAAACCGGCAAGTACACAAAGAATAGTGACAATGACTTTTTTCATAATGTTATGTTATTTTTTATATTCAGGATTGACATATGTATAACTTTTACCGTCGGGAGTAATGAAAGTAACCTTGCCCAAGGCAAAGGAATCGTCAAGCACGAAACATTCGCTGCTTTTCACACCAGAGTCTTGAATGGAAGAGAAACATTCTTTAAAAGCTTTTGCCTCATTCACGGGAACTTCAAGGCTGTATGACTCTCCTGGAATCGCATTATTTGTCAGAGTGAACACACCTTTATCAGCGTCATATAATCCTAAATCATATCTGAAAGGATTATTTTTATCGTTCATATGGACATTGACGAAAGCTTTGCAGGCTTCTTCTTTCTTCTCCAAGACAAAAGCTTCCTGTCTGGAAACATCATTTATCCTCGCATTATATTCCCCTGTGGTTTCGAACTCCCCTTTTGCAGACCATGAATGTTCCGAAAGATATTTATGATAGAAATAATTGAACGAAGTCCGCGGATACAAAATCGCTTTCTCTTCCAGCTTATCGTAAGGATATTTCACAGGAATTATCAATTCCCCGCTGAACGTATACAGACCGCTGACGGATCCATTGTCCGACTTCTTTGTAGCATATATGTAGGAGACGGGCATACCTACGCTTTGCGCGGTTTGTCTATCTATTCCAAACCCGCCGAGTTCGTCATATTCGAAAGGAATGAAATTTTTCCCGTCCGGATATAGTATGATTCCCCATTTGCCGTCCTTGCATGCGAAATACATATCGTTCCAGAAATGTTTCAGGCCATCATACCGGAATGGAACCACAACTGTTCCGGCCGTATCGACAAGACCGAAAGAGCCATTGCTCTCTGCCGGGAACAGTACCCTGCCGTTCAATTCGAAAGCCCGTCCGATATTTTCATATATGGGGGAAATGATCATTCCGGTACTGTTTGCAAGGCCCCATTTGCCATTATCGTTAACACCCATCAGATCATTGCATTCAAGTGAAACGATTTTTTTATATTGTATCGGAAGAATCATGGTCTCTTTATATTTCTTGCCTTTTACGGTATAACCGACAACACCGTAGAGGCCATTTTTCGCAGCAATATACGGCCCGCCCCTCTTCGTCCCGGCATTATCAAGTGAAGAATAGTTGCATAGGATGACCTCCTTGAAATAATTCCCGACCGGCACGATTATTCCGTACCCGTCATTTCTGGAATCGACCTTTATATCCCCCGAAGCCAACGGATAAAGATCGTCATTATATTCAGCCATATCTATGACAGGACGAAGATACCAGTCATTCTTTTCCGTATCCCAGACACCGACACGACTCACATAACTGCCATCCCCGTTACGTCTTGTCCTGACTTCATATTTTCCGCTGACACGCGCAACAGCAATTGCCCTCGACATTGAATAATCATTCGAAGAAGCGATAGCCTCCGTAAGAGCTGATGCAAGGCCGCCCATGACAGCTCCGGTTATCGCACTTCTCATCATTTCGGTTGATGAAGGAGAATGGGAATGCGAATGAGAGTGTGAATAAGAAGAAGCCCCTGAAGGTTTGGCCTGATAATACGGACATGAGGTTTTGTGATCCCAAGGCTGCGTATTGGAAGTGACACGTACACCGCAGTAGGCACATACGGCCTCCGGAACCTTCGGAACGGAAGGTGGAGCCAGTGCCTTACCTTTCCCTACCCCTACCTGGGCAGAGGCATATGGAGAAACGGTAAAGCAGAATGCAGAAACAAGTATAGCTGCCGCAACAAAAAACAATTTTTTCTCCATGATATTGACTATTGTTTACCAAATTTATGGATAACAAGCAATTGGAGAAATAACAATACATCAAAAAAAGATATCATTACGTAAAAAACAGGCATTACCTGTTTGCTTCCCGATATTCTTTGGGCGTACATCCATAAGCTTTCTTGAATACCCGATAGAAAGAAGAGAAATATTCGAACCCGCTTTCTTCGGCGATATTCATAATGTTCATATCGGTTGTTTTGAGCAGGTTGCAGGCATGCTCAAGACGGAATCCGTTCACATAATCGAAGAAAGTCGTATTCAATTCATGATTGAGGCATTGAGACAGATAAGTCCTGTTGGTGCCAAGTTCCACGGCCACATTCTGTACTGTAAGATCACTCTTTAGAAACACACGTTCATCTGTGAAATATTTCTCAAGCCGGCCGGCCAGACTGCCGCAAGCCTGATTGCAGCGACACGGCTCTTTCGGCTCCTCCTGTTTCCCGGCGCAGGAATCCGGATCCGGTTCCGGAATCCATTTCGGACGTTCATATTTATAATCCCTGATTATGATATACAGCCACATGCCCATACTGTACAAATAATATATCATCAGATACAGCATGGAAATATGGGAATAAAGGAAAATGCAGAAAACCAGATTGACCACTAAAAGCCAGACTACAGTCTTGAGCCATTGTATATCAATACGGTCACGGTAAGAATAATTGTCGTCAATCGCCTTGCTGTATCTGCGGAGTCCCCTTAGAATATAAGGGACCATGAAAAAGGCATATAGCATAGGTACCGCTATCAAAGCTACTAAAAACATACGCTGAGAAGGTAAAAACATATAGGCGAAAAAACCGCATAAGAAAGGCAGGAAACTCAACACGGCACGACTGAGAGTAAGCCAATGCTTGTAAGTCATCGTCAATAGATAAAATGCACAAAGAGGAATGGCTATTATGTCGAACAGGAGATACAGGTGACGTATGTAATCGGAAGAGAGCAATAAGCAATACTGCGAAACGGCATCTTTGATGAAATCGAAACTCCAAAGGAGGAGAAGCGTCCCGAGGATGTATTTATACTGCTCTTTCTTCGAGTTGAAGAAAATGATACATATGCCGAAAATGAAGTAAAACATCCACAATGCGCTTCTCACCATTGCCAAAAGCGTTGTATTATCGAACTCCATTTTTCATGAATTTAAATGTATCATTCCCGCTCCCTGAGCGGAATGATACATGGAAAAATGTGGTCTTCCGGACAGGTTTATGCCAAACGATTCATAATGAATATGAAATCGTTTTTATATTTACAAAGTAATATATTTCGGAAACAAAATACAAGAATACCGGGAAATTCTTACCGGTTGGATTCAATTTCCGGCCTTTGTCAGCAAAACGGTTTTGCTTCCCATCAGGATATGCGGATTCAAGTCAACTGACAGCCATTTCAGTATCTTTTTCATCATTCTCTCGTTAATATCCACACAGCCTGATGTAGGGCCGTCTCCAAGATGAAAGAATATGGCGCTTCCCATCCCTTTTACTACGGGATCCGTATTATATTCTATGACAACGCAATATTTGTATGCATCGCTGCCGAGAAGCAGTTTTTCGAAAGATCTTGCATCGGTATCCCCGCGCACATGCTCATTATAACAGTCGGACTCTGGGTCATCGACCCATTTGTCGGCGGAAGTAGTCTGCGTAAAGGAAAGACCTGTCTTGACATCCGGATCATAGGAGAACATACGCTTCAATGCAAAAAGACCGGTAGGAGTCTTTTCATCGCCTTCCCTCTTCATGCCCGGAGAGGCAAAACCGTCACGTCCAATATGGGCTTTCAACGGTCCGAACTTGACCGACCAGCTTATACCATTATTTTCCAAAGCCACAAGTGTAGCCGACGTCTCCTCCGGATAATCGTTATATACGACAATCAGTTGCTTTATGGAATCCAAGGCATACTTTTCGCCATCCGCTTTAATAATGGAAACGGCAGTTTCGGCCTGCCTTTTTACGGAATGCAACTTAATCCCGGAAAAAACCGCTATACAAGCTATTACCGCAACCACAAACGGCAAAAGCAACTTTTTGAAGTCGAATTTCATTTCTACCAATCTACTAACTTTGAGATGCAAATATAACGGATAATGGCAAACTGCAAAGTGTTTTTTCGCAAGTCCGCCATTTTTTCATCATTTTTCTGAAAAAACCGCCGTCTTAAACGTGTTATCGGATACTATCTCTTCCTATATCCCTATATCGAGAATGGAAACACTCACACTCTCTCCCACCACATATGTCGGAAATCAGGTTCCGTCAAAGCAAACCCTGTAAAGGTAATCACGTCCTGTCAAAGGAACCTTGTTCCAGAGAAGAAGCCTTGTCAGGTCAGTCTATCAGATTGAGCACGGTATATCTGTTCCTTATTTTCCTGGCATAAGGTATAAGCATATCGAAATCTCTGCCATCATTCCATGGGATCTTATCCTTGAAAGCCGCATCAAGTCCTATCCTGTAGAAGAAATCGCATACCTGTTCCGAATAAGGGCCTTTCCTGTAACGCCTTTCCAATATCCGGTGCGCCCATCCGACCTGAAGGCCATGAATAGTCGACTTCTCGGGGAAATATTCATCTATGGCATGGCTTATCAGATGCTCCGCCCCGCTGGTTACTCTGGTACTGCCGCAAACTATCATTGAAAGACCGGAGGTAATCAATCCGTTGGTCAGATCAAAAAGGAACGGATCGGAAAGCAGATCCTTTTCCCCGTAAGAAAACAACGGCATTACACTTTCCTTGGACAGCATGAAGGCTATCTCATTTATCGGCTCACCGGTATCCCTGTGCGACAAAAGCCAGTCCTGCAATGCCGAAAGGTTAGATGTCAGATCCGCCACGCCCGCAAGTATCAATATTTTCGGGGATTTCTTTATCACATCGAAATCGACTATTATGCCCACAGGCGGCTGAACTCCGAAACTCGTTTTCTTTCCGTTGCAAGTGAGACGTGCCACACTCGAATAAACGGCATCATTAGACAAGGTAGAAGGGATGCAGACATACGGCTTGTCTATTTTGTTGGCACAATATTTCACTATATCTATGACGCTGCCGCCGCCGAACGCGATAAGGATGGCATCCGTTTCCTTGCACTTTTCTATTATCTCCGGAGCCTCGGATACATTCCCCCCTTGCACGAAAATCTTCATGAAAAAATCATTTCCATCCAGACTGTCCTTATACAGATTATATAAATTTTCTTGCGTGATGAGTATCTTTTTAGGAAAATAAAGATGCGAAGAGCAAAGCAAATCGTCGATTTCACCTAAAATATGATTGCCCGTCTTGACGACGGCAGGTATCTTTATAAAATCATAAAACATATTAACTTTATTAAAAACTTTCGAATATAATCATTTTTTCCTCAACGGAGAATTCAAGTCAAAACGATAAAGCCGCCCCTGAAAGAGTCGGTTTCCACATTATCATGATATCAAGCCAATTCCCAAGCCCCAGACAATTATGACACGACACAAATCCAACAGGAGAATCAACAAGCGAATCCAATAGGCGAATCCAATGGAAAACCAACAGGAGAATCAACAGGCAAATCACAAGCCACCTTTTCATCATCCATTACGCCAGCATCCATTACGCCAGCACGCCATTATCTACATTGTTATCTAGAACGTTATATACGTCCACGCTCGCGTAAGGCCAAATTACTGATAGCTAACTACTTAAGCCAAATCAACCATGGACAGCCCCCCCCTAATATACCCGACCTGGCCATGCCCTCCGAAGGTCAATGCACTGATAAATAGCTACTTAAGCCATCGAGGGCCTGGCCGGCTCCCATCAAAAAAGATTGGAGCGCACCCCAAAAGTTGGACAACCAAAAGGAAAGAAATGGAAGACAAAAGCAGAATGGAAGACACCTATATAATAAATTGGAGCACATCACGAGAATAAGGCAACAAAACAGAAAAGATCTTATATTTTGTCAAAGTGTCCCTACAAATGAAATACAGCTACCGTAAACAACTTAAAATGAGTCGATATGATACCTTTCCTTATAATTAAGAAAAAAGACAAATTTCATTATCGTTAATAGAAAAACAAAAAAGATAAGAAAAAGAAGAAGGTAATGTAATAAAAAAGCTCCTTGGCTATTTGCTCCGGAGAGCTTTTTTCGGAAATGTTTTAACAATGGGATTACGGATTTCAAATTCCGTTATTCCATGTACCGGACAAAAAGGTTTGAAAAACATGTAAAGAAGCACCGGAGATTGGAAAACGATATTTAATTGTTAGAAAATATATTGAATACCGAATTGATAACCGACATAAAGTTGTTTCAATTTCGAAGAACCGAATTTCTTCCACAATGAATTGCCGGGAAATATATCTTTGTTGCCTATATCACTCGTTTGAAGATAATTCAAAGAAGGACCGCCGAAGAATTCGAAATGATGTGCCAACCTGAAAGCAGGCATTAAAGCATATCCGGCCTTGTATGTAGTCTCATTGGAAAAAGTGCCTAAAGTTTCACATGTCAATTCATTGTTGAGCCTCAACCATGAAGCAAGGTTGATATGAGCACCGAACCCGCCTAAAGTAGAAATCGCATTTCCGTCGGTCTTGAAGTTATACCCGACTCCAAGGATTCCGTAAGTCACTTTTCCGCCCGACCTGAACGTAATTCCGCTTGTTCCTATCTCATTATAACTTGCGGCAATTCCCATTTCTCCTTCACTGATTATATTCAGAAGACCTATAGGATAGTCACTTTTGTCAGCAATGTTTACCAAACCGGCGACCTGGACTCCGGATACTCTTGTCGCTATATTTACCAATCCTGCGACCTGGACTCCGGATACTCTTGTCGCTATATTTACCAATCCTGCGACCTGGGCTCCGGATACTCTTGTCGCAATATTTACCAATCCTGCGACCTGGGCTCCGGATACTCTTGTCGCAATATTTCCCAATCCGGCAACCTGAGCTCCGGATACTCTTGTTGCAATATTTCCCAATCCGGCAACTTGGGCTCCGGATACTCTTGTTGCGATATTCCCAAAACCGGAAACCTGGAATCCAGATACTTCTGCCGCGATATTTCCCAATCCGGCAACCTGAAAGCCAGAGACTTCTGTTGCGATATTTCCCAATCCGGCAACCTGAGCTCCAGATACCTTGGTTGTTATATTCGCCAAACCACCAAACTGTAAGCCGGAAAGATCTCCGGAAATATTTGCAAGACCTGCAATCTGGACACCGTTTTCGCTATTGCCCACATAATTGCCTAGTCCGGCGAATTGCAGACCGCCTGCTTCATTTCCAATGATATTGGCAAGACCGCCAAAGGTAAACACCCTTTCATTCTTCGACACCCCAGCAAGAAGATTCAAAGATACGAAATTAGTATATTCCGATGATCTGATCCCATTTGTTCCCAGAGGTGTAACAATACTTATTTGCACAGCCGAAACTTTGTCCCCTCCGCCTACAGGCGTTTTGCCGGACAAATAATCCGCAGAAAATAAAAATATTCCCAATACGATACTTAATGCTAATTTCTTCATATTCAAGATTCTTAAGTAAACTAATCAGATAATCGAGAGTGCAAATGTACCAACTAAACAGCATAATTGAAACTTTTTTTGGACAAACTCCTGTTTGATTGTGACGAATCGGAGAGATCCTCAAACTTTTTCGACCCTTCTTATACAAAAAACTCATCAGCCTTTGTCATATCGCTTAAAACGTTACTGGCGGCCATGCTCACTGAATGCCAAAGTGTTGATACATACCTATTCAAGCTAAATCAACCATGGACAGCTCCCCTGGAGCGCACCACAAAAGTTGGACAATCAAAAAGGAAAGGAAATGGAAGAAATGAACCCATCCCCTTTTTAGGACCACTCATTATTAGAGAAATCGATGTTTTTATTTCTTAATATATACTCGTTTTCTACCTCTTGTGATGTTCAGTCTTGTAAAGATATTAGGCCGGAACAGTTAAATAAAAGGAATGGCTATAGTCTCATCGCGTTCTGTCTTTCAGAGAACTATGAAGCCGGAACTCGTTATATTCTCTAATATAGGACTCTATTTTATCCTCTGCATCCTGCATAGATAAGAACCAATTCGTATTTAAGCATTCATCACGGAAACTTCCGTTAAAAGATTCTATGAAAGGATTATCAGATTATCAGGTTGTCAGATTATCCGATTGTCAGATTATCAAATTGTCAAAGGATTGTCCAATCATCCAATTGTCCGTAGGCCTTCCGGGATAAGAAAAGTCTAATGTTTTTTTATTCTCCCATGCCCAACGATCCAATTCTTTGGAAATAAACTCCGGACCGTTACTTTCCAAATAAAACCTGACAATACATACTGGAAATAGCAATATGTACATGCATGCAAGTTCCTTAATAAGAACCGGACCCAAGATTCAGGGCTGTCAGCCATTTGTGAACCTCTCCGGCTGCCGTTCCGACCATACTGCCGCGACAAGAATATCCTTTCAATATTTTAGAATCGGGACATAATTTCCTTATATCTTCGGAACTTCTCCCGAAACTGCTGCCGCCATGTGTAATGAACTGGAGTATGGTCTTGCCCTTAAAATCATACGATGAAAGAAAGGTTGCTACCGGCGGAGGCACTGTTCCCCACCAATTCGGAGAACCTATAAAAATAATATCGTAACTGTCGAAGTTTTCAACCTTTGTCTTCAGTTCCGGTTTGTAACCGGCTTCAATCTCCTGTCGGGCCTGTTCAACGACTGCCCGATATTCCGCAGGATATGGCTTGACGGGTTGAATCTCGAACATTGTACCGCCGCATTCCTTTTGAATATCACGAGCAATTACACGAGTATTTCCGCTGCAGGAGAAATACGCGATTAAAATACCGGGAGGATTTTTCACCTGTGCATTTCCATAAAAACCAGTCATTACAATTAATAAAGCTGTTAATAAAATTTTCATTCCTTCTCCAATTATTTTTCTGCTTTCCGGAGGCATATCCTTATCTTGCTTTACAAAGTTCCTACAAGTTAGGTAATTAATTGTTATATAGGTTACTGATATTCATACCATATTTACGGATTATCGTCGGCTTGTTGGAATAGTCGGAATTGTTATGATATATTTGCATAAAACAAAAGATGGCAAACATGGATGATATAATCAAAGTGGATACCGTTTCCCAATACAATGCATTGTTCGGGGCGGAAACCCTGCATCCGCTTATAAGCATTATCGACTTTTCGAAATCGCAGCCGGTCCGGCCCGTTCGCATGAACATCGGGCTTTACTGCATATTTCTAAAAGATATCAAATGCGGCAACCTGACTTACGGATGCAGCAATTATGACTATGAAGAAGGGACGCTTGTCTTTGTCGGGCCCGGACAAATCCTTGGAGTTGAAAATGATGGCCAATACATCCAGCCAAAAGGATATGCATTGATATTCCACCCTGACATGATTTACGGGACCGCCCTCAATCAGCATATAAAGGATTATACGTTCTTTTCATATGATACCAAAGAAGCGCTCCACCTCTCGAAAAGGGAAAGAGCCATTATCACCGATTGCTTCGACAATATCAATTTCGAGCTTGAACATTCGGTAGATACGCACAGCAAGACACTGATAGTATCTTACATCGAGTTATTACTTAACTACTGTACACGTTTCTATGACCGTCAATTCATCACCAGGGAAGTGGCGAACAACGGCATACTGGAACGTTTCGAGAATGTACTGGATGAATATTTCCAATCCGAAGCGCCTCAAACAACGGGACTTCCTTCCGTCAGTTTCTTTGCGGATAAATTAAACCTTTCCGCAAACTATTTCGGAGACCTGATAAAAAAGGAAACCGGTAAAAGCGCCTCGGAATATATACATCTCAAGTTAATGAATCTGGCCAAAGGCAGGATCTTGGATACCACAAAGACAGTCAGCGAGATAGCCTATGAACTGGGATTCAAGTATCCGCAGCATTTCAGCAGAATGTTCAAAAAAAGCACCGGATACTCTCCCAATGAATACCGAACGGCTGTCAAAAGCATCAAAAACTAATCGGCCATTTTACATTCAGGCCTTGCCGGAAATGATGTAGTCCCCGACAAGGATCCCGATTCGTGGCGCCATCCCTTCCAATTCAAGTTTGACGGTGTTGCAGAACAAATCCGCATTTCCGGGCAAATAAAATGCAGAAACTCTTATTTCCCATTCGGATTCAATCTTGACCTTGTCTTTCCAATAATTAAAGACAATATTTCCTTTGAAACCGGCAGGCACTTCTGCAACCGTCCCTACTATGAAATTCTCCTGATTTATTTTTGTCCGGGGAATATTTATCGCTGGCTGAGGACCTTTCGCTCCGCACGTCAACGATACGCTAGAACCTTTAGTATTGTTCAGACAGGATATTATGAAATACATCTCTTCTGCGCCGGTTCCCTGTTCATAATCAAGAGCTACGGAAAAAGATGGGGTGTCTTTGGATGTAACGGATACATTCCTCCAAACAAAACCTGGATTTTCAGCGATGAACTTCGCAAAATCGGAAATCTTATCGATATCCGGTACGGGATTCGGATGAGCCGATGTCTCGGCCCTGGCAATCAGACAATAATGATCATCTTTCGATATCTTGTCAGGCTTCCACAGGAAAGAAGACTCCGAGACCAAAACCTCTCCTTGTCTGGAAACCGAACCTTCGTAATAATCATTGCCATTGGAATTTTTAATGCTATTATTTTTCCAAAGAGAAGGAAACAACAACAAAGAAGCCTTGCTGTAATATAAATACAGCTTGATATTTTTTGCTTCATCGGAAAGGTTTCTGCCTCTTAGATAAATATGATTATCGGTATTCCCGACAATGTCTTTCCCCATATCCTTAAACCAGTTCTCTTCAAGAGTCTTTGACGGATTTTCCAATATCGTCATACCGGCGGGCACAATATCAGGGGAATAACAAAGAGTTCCCGATACTGGTATCTGTCCGAAATCGTTCAAACTATCTCTAAGGAAATAGTCATTGTACAAAGGGTAGACTTCGGAACAGTCATCTATAGCATACATATATGCATCTATACCACACTGACCATATCCGATCAGGAAATAACCATGTTCCCCCCAGCCGGTGCCCCAGCTGTTCTTGCATATCCATGCTTCTTTTTTATCATCATAGCCTACACAAGAAATGCAATGTCCACCTTTCTGCTCTCCTTTGACATGGCGGTAAACACCGCTCTTGTAAGAGAAGAAATCCTGATAGACATTGAATCCGGTAACCAGCGGACCATTGCAGGAAAGCCATTCTTTCATATCTTCTATATTCCTGATAATATGATAATCATTGACTCTGGTTAACTTTTTCCGCCAATCTTTAGATAATTTACAAGACTGGTCATGGTCGGAATATGGAAAACAGGACTCGGGGGCGATGCCGGAATCCTTAAAAAAGCTTAAAGCGGCACTAATCCACCAGCCATTGCCGCAATTCCTTCCAGACGAACCTCCTCCGCAAAAGAACAGCTGGGCTTCCGACAAATCCGGTAATATCTTACTGTTTTTATTAACCGGACTATCAGCCAGAACCCTTACTCTCGATTCCAATGTCGCTACTGTTCCGAAAGCTACGCACGAACCGCAATTCCCCTGATCTTTAATCGACGTCACATAACCGTCCCCGTTCATATTCCGCCAATCTATATTCCGGGGCAGCGGTGCTTTCTCTTCTTTTAAATAAAGGGCATAGTTATCGGCCGATTTCCTTTCTAGTTCTTCAAGTGAAAAACCATCAGGCCCGGGGACATAACCCAACCGCATCAGCTGCTGGAAATCAGTCAGTTTCGTAATAGATGTTTCCCCGGCCGTCCATTGGCAGCCGGCATCTTTTATACTCTTATTCAGATCCTCAAAATATTCTTTGTCCATGTTGTTATCCGATTTTTCGAGTCGTTATTTCCCCCATGTAGAATGACTTCCCAGTCGGATGGCTTTCTTCGGACCTATCGAATCACACATTTCTTCAGGCAAAAAATATTTCGGATCCTGAGCATATTCATACAATTTATGGCCCGGATCTACCAGATATATGACATCCAGAGATATGCTGAAATTCTTTAAAGGTTTATGTCCATTCGACCAATAATGATATGTAATGGATCCGCTCCAGTTATCCGGTATTTGTGAGACGACTCCCAATACCTCAGAATCAGGATTATCGATTACCGTTTTCACTAAATTTATCAAAGGACTCGGCCCCGGCCTAGGACAGGAAAAAGCGACGGCGGAACCTACCGGCAGATTCTCGCATGTAAGGATTATACGCATCTCTCCTCCGGTTGTACCCTGATCATAATCCACTGGAATACTGACATCCGGAGAATCCCTGTCAACGACAGTAACATTCCGCCAGCCGTAATCAGGATGATGTGAAATAAAATCCGCAAAGTTGTCGATATCTCCAACATTAGGAATCGTGTTGGGATGATCCGGAGTTACAACCCTTCCGATCAAACAATAATGATCGTTTGAGATCATCTCCGGAGACCACATGAATGTTCCCTGCGTGTTGTCGAAACTTATTATTTTCCCATCTTTCCCTACCGAGAACTCGAAATAATCTTTTCCGTCGGCAACTTTTATGACATTATTCCGCCAGAAATTAGGATACAACAGCAAACTGGCTTTGCAATAATACAGATACAGCCGGCCTGTTTGAGTCTTTCCGGCTAAATTCTTGGCTCTTACATAAATGTAATTCTGCATTCTGGCAATAAGATCCCGGCCCATATCCCGGTTCCAATTATCAACCAGGAAATACTTATTGGGATTTTCAATAGGATCTATTCCCGAAGGAATAATATCAGGAGAAAGACTCAGAATACCGGTTCTTGGATAATTCCCTCCATCGGAGGTTCCGGCTCGTAAATAAACATCATTCCATTTTTCCATAACAATTTTATTTATAAGGTTAAACAAAAGGTTGCCGAATATCTTGTTATTTTCTGCTATCGGAAAAGGAAAAGCCAGGAATGATGTCCAATGATAACCACACAGCAGGCAAAGGGGGAAATAGCATGCAATTATAAAATCATTATCAAAGCCTTAACAATTCAAATATATTCATATTTTCAAACATATCAAATAAATTTACAACATTTTATATATAATAAAGGCCGGGCGGCAACCCGGCATATCCATACATCGATTTCTATCTATCAAGTCATTGTTTTTTTATCCATTCGATAACCGGATCGATTCCGGTTTTTAAATCGCGGAAACTCATTTCTATAGTATAGTCCGGCATGATAGTTTTCAAGTCTTCGTCCGTGCGCTTAAAAAACTTCGTTGAATATCTGACCGTTAATTTCGATGACGGAAGCTGGAATGTTCCCACCTCCCCGTAATGATTCGGCTTTCCCGCAGTTTCTTCCCCCACAAAAACGGCATTTGTCAATCGCTTGAAATCCATTGCATTCAATATTGCCGATGAGAATGTTTCCCTGCCTATGACCACATATACTTTTATTTGCGGATGCCCGTGAAGATACCTCGACAATTTTTCAATGAATTTGGTCCCTTGTTGGGAATATCCGCCGCCGTTATACCTCAAATCGAAAACTATTTTTTCTATGTCGTTATTTCTTAATACTTTAAATGATTTTTTTTCAAAGGCCTTAAAGGATGGCATCGATTCGGCTTCCGCCTTATCGCCATACTTTAATTCGAGTTCTTTACTCCAACATTCATTATACAGCATATAATATATCTTATCATAGGAATAATAGCAATCAGTAAAAAAGACACGTTCATTCTTCACACAAAAAGCCAGAGAATCAGGCTTAAACGAGACCCGGTTTGTTCTGTTCATTATAGCCGGTCTCAGAACATAATTTTCAGTCCCCCCGGCGGCGGATCCCAATTTCAGGTTTACCTGCATAGTCTTATCGGCAAAACCGAAATATTCCAATATTTGAAGATATGGAATAAGTTTCGGCACTCCGATCTTGACTATAGCCCGATTGTCTACCGTAAGCAAGGTGCTTAGGCTGTCGATGACTGTTTGTATTGGAAATCCGTTTATAGCCAAAATCCTGGATTCCAAAATAGCCTTGTTTTTCGAAGTTGTCCGAATAATATACAGCCCGTCACTGGTCTGGAATAAATTAACCGGCAAAACTTTATTCCGGTCGATCAACGGGTAAAATTGCAAACTTGTATGAGAATCGCCCATTTTTGCAATTAGCTGCTGTACTTTCAATGCTGTCCGGATATCCGTCAGGTGCTGGCTTTCTGATTTGATTGAATTAATACCGTCAAGGAATACATCTTTGCTTTCCACGGCAAAAAGATTGCAATGTTTTTCCGATAATTCTTCGGACAAAATATCAAGATCGGCATCCCAGTCAATGGATTTATTTTGGGAATAGATATTCCCGGCAATAAATAAACAGAGCAGTATCAGTATTTTCTTCATAGCAAGTTTGTTTTGTCATGGATAATCGGTCCGGTCTCAGTCGAATAAGCTCTTATCGACTTGTGCGAAATCTTTAATCTGCTGATAGTTCCAATCGCCGTAATCTGCATTATTGGAATTCACTATTATGATTTTTGCCGCTCCCGCATTTCCGGCCGCCTTTATACCCGAGATGGAATCTTCAAAAACAAGAGTCTCTTTCCCCGATAAGCCCATTACTTCCATGGCTTTTAAAAATATCTGAGGATCTGGTTTGCTCTTCATTCCGCCGTCGTTGAATATCACTTCCGATCTTTTGAAAAAAGAACCGAGGTCCAAATGATCGAAATAGAAATTGACATTTTCAATTTCCGCGGCTGTCGCTATGACAAATGGAATGTTTCTGCCTTTGAGATAATTAAATAGATCCACAGCTCCCGGAGCCAATTGCATATTTGTCTGCAAGCATAGATCCCGATATATCTTTTCCTTCTCCTTGCCGAAAATTCCGATATCGTTTTTTGATAGCTTATAAGGAAAGATGGCAGTTAATATATCTTTATTATTCTTTCCGTGAATTATTTCGTTTTTTTCTTCATCTGATAATTTCAAATCATGCTTTTCCAAAAAGATATCCCAGGCTTTATTATGAATCTTCGTATCCCAGAATAAAGTTCCGTTAAAATCAAAAATCACTCCTTTAATTTTCATAATCCAATTGATACAAACTATAAAATTTGAATTTACAATAATCTCAATAATATTTTTCAATTCCGCCGAATCCTTTTATCATTTTCCCCTCTTTGGTCTTGCATATGAAATTGTCCAGACGTTTCCCGAATTCCTCCGGTCTTTTTCTCGCGCTTTCTATGTAAGCTATCCTGATCCGTTTATAGGGTTCGGACATCTTCAGGAAATGCTCCCAGACATCTCTATCCGATTCCAATCTTTCCAAGATATCTTGCGGGAACACAAATTCTTTTTCCGTTACTTTTTTCACGTCTTCGAGCACTGACTTGTGAACCAGTCCGTTTTCAAGCAGCCATTTAAGCCGTTCCTTGTTAGCTTGGGAATAGGACGAACAGGGTCTTCTTCTACAAAAACGCTGTATGGTCGTTTCATTGTCAAGAGCTTTGACGGTAGTGTCAATCCATCCGAAACAGAGAGCTTCCTCAACTGCATCATTGTACAGGATCCGCTCTTTCCCCGTTTCTTTTTTAGGATATTCCAGCCAAATGTCATCACGCGTCTCGAAATTGGTTTCTAGCCATTCCCGCCAATCCCGTCTGTTTGTAAAATATTTGATCTCCATAATTAGAATTTATCCGGCAAATCGGTTAATACTTTTGATCCTTGAATTCAATTACGCCGTGCGGAATGATTTTCACCAAACAGATATCGTCTCCCGTTTTTATGCTTTTAAGCAGTTCCACATCAACCTTGCAACCAAAAGCTTTCTCAAAAAGGACTTTGCTGTAACCGGTGGTGCATTGATACAATGTCTTAGTTTCCGACTTTGCGACATCGGAAAACATAGAACAGAGGTAGTAAAAAATCCCTTACTCCTTTTCTTCTATCAATTCTATTTTAAAAGTTACCGGTCTGATTGCATCTGTGCAACAAACTATCATTTCTCTTTCATTTTTCATCCAGTCTTCAAATACTCCTGTCGAATAGTTTCCGCCGGATAGCAATGTTGAAACAATCTTATAAATATCATTCCAGGCCCAACCGCAAAAGCCTTCCGGTTGGTCAAATCCGGCAAAGAACACATCTCCATCTTTGAAACAGGGACAAAGTCCCACTTCTGACTGGCAATAACTTACAGCCAAGTCTTTATGTAAATCTCTTCTTATGACTGTTATCTTACATTTTTGCATAATCTCTTCATTTTATTTACCCTTACGGTTACGATGATTATCATATAATGATTGCTAACTATAACTTGTATGATGGTAACATATTTCATGGTACTCTCCTGGCAAACTGCTACATAGTTCGAGCGGGTAAGAGACCTTGATATCTACAATGCCACATTCCATTCATATAGTAAGTGTCAGTGGCAGTTTAATTTTTTTTCTGCTTGCCCGATAATTGTTGCCGCTCTTTCACGAAACTTGATTTCACTCTCAAATATTGTTTTTCCGCCTATGTCTTCTCCCATACTTGTCCAAGTTCCATTGCAATTATAAAAATACCACATTCCATATCCAAAAGAATCAAGATATGCGTTGTTTACAACTCCGGCCAGCTTGTTTTTGTATACGAATATCTTTTCAGCTTCAATTTTTAAAATTTTGTTTTTTACTGATTCGCTAAGATTTTCTTTGTTCAACTTTAAAGTTTTCATTTCAGAAACATATGCACTTAATGGCGATGAACTATCATTGATATCCAGTAAATCTTTGATTTCCTTTTGTATGGTTTGAATGGAATAAGATCCTTCGGGCAGAGAATTTTTTCCGATTAAAATCCCGGATTTCAGTTCAGTCTCTTTTATTTTCCCCTTTTCAAGACTTACAAAATAAGAATTATGTATGTCGCTTTGGCTGATAAATTTTACAGCTTTCCCGTTTTTGAAAAGGATTCCGGCCAACTCATCAGTTGCATAACCCGGATTCATTTGCCCATCCTTTATCATCTGTTGATATAATTTCTTCCTTGATTCTTGTGAATAGTGCGGGCAATTGCTATAAGGCAAAAAGCCTAAGCCTTTGACAACACTTAAATCAACGGGGCGCGAATCACTGATTCCGTTCTGAAACCAACATATCGAACCAGCACTTCCCCCCGACAATATTATCCCGCTCTTCAATGCTTTTTCCAAAATGGTATCTATTCCTTGAGCTTTCCAGATTCCAAGCATATTCAAGGTATTTCCCCCACCGACCACAATAGCATCGGAATTAAGAAGAATATCTTCAAATGATTGATTCTTCTCCGAGGAACTTACCCACACTTTAAGAATTAAAGTATCTAATTGTAACCTATTACATATATTTTCCCAATATTTGATGTTGTCCTGATTGTCTCCGCTTGCTGTTGGCAAATAACAAATTTCGGGACGTTCTTTTTTTGTCAAATCAGCTACGTACCGGACAAATTTCGTGTTAATATCTCCGCCCCAGATAAAAATCGTCTCATCATTTTTACCGGTGATTTGTTGTGCTTTCAAATTCCCGATTCCAATGGAGGTCAAGAATAGAACGATCAGCAAAGTGAATTTTCCCTGTTTCATATTTGTCTTTTTTGTTAAATTGCAACTAACGGTTCGGCTATCGGCTATGGAAGATTGCATGCGACTTTCGATTCTGTTTTCTTCCCTTTCTAGCTATCTAATGCTGCCGGAGTTATCGCTTTCCAGATAGTTGTCAAGTGCTTTTTTCAAATCGGATGAACTGTCTTCAGGAGATTTGCCGGCCGTATCAATCAATATCCGGTCCCGTTCCCAGACATCATACTTTCGATTTATAATCTCATTCCATGAAGGCAGATGCAGTCCGGTTACTTCTTCCGATCTGGTTTCGCACCTTCTACGGTGTTCAGCCTTGTCGGAGCAGACCACTTCCACATTGATACACCGGCAATTGCTCTCCACGGCAACAGCCTCCCATTCCTTGCGGGTAAGATCAACCGGATTGCATGAATCCGCAACAACATTATGATTCAATGCCAGATTATCTTTAGCTATCCGATACGACAAACGGTAACCTTCACCTTGAACATCAAGTCCGCACAAATCCCGCAAAGCCTGCTCTACTGTGTCAATCCTCAAATAGAAAGCATCGTACTCTTTCGATAGAAATTTTGCCAGCGTAGACTTTCCGGAAGCGGGCAATCCGGACATGACAAACAGTACCGGGTTCATTTTATATATTCCTTCCATATACAATTATAAATACTTTTACAATCATGGACAAAAATAAAAACGAAATGCTTCCGCATCGGCAAATTACCATGGAGCCGGCCATGCTCGTCAATAGCTAAACCATTAATTACCAACCATTTAAGCCCCATCCGCCATGGACAGCCCCCTTTAAAATACCCGACCCGGCCATGCTCTTCGATAGCTAAATCATTAACTATTAGATATTTAAACCACAGGAAGCGTGGACGCCTCCAATCAAAAAGCCATGGAGCGCACCCCAAAAGTTGGACAACAAAAGGAAAAAACAGAATGGAAGACGCCGGTATAATGAATCATACAGGATACAGGAAGAATGTCAAGCATGAATCAATCAGGCCTTGAATTACTTCCTGAAGAACCGTACAAAATCCATCACAGTGACAGGACGACAATCATTACACGTTGACTATAAATCAATTACACATTGATGTCAAACACTTTGTTGACTATGAGGCCGATGAAGAAACTGATGAATGCCACTCCAAGGCTGATGGAAACCATCTCCAGGAACCGCCTTTTGAAAGGCATCGTCTTCACCACCGATATGTAGAAATTGAAAAATGCAATGATTATCACCGCTATAGCCACCATCAGAAGCAAAGAAATATAGATATTGCTGACAAGCAGATACGGCAGGATAAGCAGAACCACAGTAATCACATAGGCCAGCCCCGTATATATGGATGCAGTCATCGGATTCACCTTAGTATTGCTGTCGGTTTTTGTCGACAGATATTCCGAAGCTGCCATCGAAAGCGCAGCCGAAATACCTGTAATAATGCCCACAGAAGCTATGACCTTTGAATTTTTCAGGCCGAGAGTCAAACCGGCAAGGGCACCCAGAAGTTCGACAAGGGCATCATTAAGGCCCAGGACAATCGAACCCAGATAATCCAGCGACTTGTCGTTAAGCATATCGATCAACTCGTCCTCATGTTTAGTTTCAGCCGCAACCAATTCATCCGCCTCCTCAAAATCATCAGGAAGAGATTGATAAGACTGGACACCGTCATGCTCCGTATGTTCCAGCAGCTTGATACCGAACGTAATCCCGAAAAACCTGATAAGTGTGAAATAGAAAAAGATCTTCCACCCGGAAGCTTTCACATCCCTGCCCGTATATTTTCTCCATATCTCCTCATGATGTTTTTCTTCCTGCGATATTATATGAAAAGTCTTGCGGTTTTGTTCATCTTTAGCCACATGGGACATTTTCTCGTAAATAATGGAATCGGTCAGCTCATCGCGTTGAGCCTTGAGATATGATTTCGGTATTTTATGCTCGCTCATTTTCAATCTATTATATATTTTCATCGATTTCCGGTCGAATTCTTCATTCAGTTGAAAATTCAAACGGAAAATATAATACATTAATCAATTGTAAAGTTATTGATTTATTGACTAACGGCAAAGAAAATAAAATAAATCCTGTTCAATACGGAAACGCTTTCACTCATACAAAACTTCCATCCTGGAGAATGATGCCTCATCGCCGACAGGATCCATAGAAAAATCATTTTATATCCTTGCTTTACTATCGATAAGACTATATCATAGCAACACTTGGTATCCGGGAGCGCAAATAAATACTCATATCTGGGTATTGACTTCCCTTCGGTACCGGCTTAACTTTGCACTGAAATAAGGTTGACATCTTAAAAATAAGGTTATCATCTTACAAAAAGGAAGCATGCTGTTTTTAATGAATAATTATTGAAAAAATTTAATCAAATACAATGTATAATAATATTATTTAATATATTTGCAGCAGAGCGATAGCCAATTATTCAGAGTTTTCCTATACCACATACGATTAATAATTGCGACTTAAAAAGATTTCACTTATAAAGTGTAACCATTCTAAGCCAAGGATTAACAAATTACAAGCACCGCTACCTAATTCGCTTATTTGCGAACTGTACGGCAAGATATATAAATGCATAAAAATGCATTTTTTAAAACTATACAATATGAAAAGACCTTTGATTAAATCGGCATATCTTTCTCTGATGGCAAGTCTTCTATTCGCTACTGAAGTACTTGCCTCAAGCTCCGTGATAACAGACCCTGTGAAGACAGGCAGCATCTACGGAGTCGTGAGAGCACAAGACGGTTCAAAGATCGAATTTGCAAGTGTAGTCCTTAAACCATCCGGACTATACTCGATGACGGACGCCAACGGAAACTATGAAATAAAAGAGGTCCCTTCCGGAAGCATCAATCTGTCCATACAATTTTTCGGTATGGAAGAAATCGATACTACGTTCACAATGAAGAGAGGAGAACATAAACTTCTCAACTTCAAAATGAAAGAGACATCGTTCAGGCTTGACAAAGTCACGGTCGTAGCCACAAGGAACGAAGCAGGACATAGCACGGCTTCCGAGATTTCCAGACAAGCCATGGACCACATGCAGACAAGTTCCCTGAAAGATGTTATGGGACTACTGCCCGGTGTCGCAATTTCAAATCCGGATCTCTCATCGGCACAATTCATAACAATAAGGAACAACGCCGGAGGAAGCAGCATGAACAGCCTGGGCACGGCCATCATCGTGGACGGAGCCCCGATGTCCAACAATGCCAATCTCCAGATGCTCACCACCGCACAAAGCGGATCCACAATGGATAATAACACGAACGCAGCATCGGCATCTGCCGGCGTGGACATAAGAGGACTTTCCACAGATAACATAGAATCCGTCGAAGTGATAAGGGGAATCCCGTCGGTACAATACGGAGACCTTACTTCAGGAGCAGTTCTGGTGAAATCCAAAGCCGGGAAATCGCCACTTGTAATAAGATTCAAGACAAATCCGAATATATACCAGGCAAGTGCAACAAAAGGAATCAATCTCGGGAAAAAAGCCGGCGATCTGAATATCAGCGGCGATTACGCATACAACCAAAGCAAATTGACCGAGTCAACATCATTCTACCAAAGAGCCAATGTCAAAGGCCTGTGGTCAGTAATGTTCGGACACAATTCCACGGCCAACACATCCCTTGGAATTTCCTATGGAAAAGACACTCAGAAACTGAATCCGGACGCAAGGGACAAGACTCGTTCTCATTCATCAGAGGTAGGATTGCAATTCAATACCAACGGCCACGCATTCCTTAACCGTGGCTGGCTGAAATCCCTAAACTGGCTTGTGTCGGGCAGCTACAACGGCAAAGACTCTCATTTCGAATCAGTAGCCTCAAATGCAATGAACCTCTATTCTACGGCAATGAACGACGGGGCCGTATATACGAATACTCCCGGCCAGCATCTTTTCGACGCATCGGGCAATGAAATCACAAACTCCGCAAGCACCGGAATATCAGGTAATGTACTACCGTACAGTTATTTCTACAAATATGACATTGACGGAAAAGAAGTGAACGTCTTTGCAAAGGCAAATGCGGACTTCAGCAAGACATGGAACAATTTCACGGAAAAGTTCCTTATAGGAGCAGACTTCAAGAGCGACGGCAACCTTGGCAAAGGCGCATCATATGATGATGATCTTCCTCCGTACAGAAACATAAGCAACACCGCTTCCGGTTTCAGGAAAAGACATTACTATGATATTCCTTTCGTAAACCAGCTGGGAGGATATTTCGAGAACACATTCGACTTTGAATTCGCAGAAAGGCACCTCAATGTCACTGCCGGTGCCAGATTCGACTGGATCAACGACCTCACATCCCTTTCTCCTAGAGTCAATGCAAGTTTCGACATATTCCCATGGATGACGGCAAGAGGCGGCTGGGGCTTTACAAGCAAAGCCCCGACATCAATAATGCTGAACCCTAACTATGCTTATCTGGACGACATAAACTACAACGGCATGGATGTCAACTATCCGGACAATGAGCAATTGCTAATCGCAACGACACACGTATATAGCGCGAAAAACAACAATCTGGAAATAGCCAGGAACAGAAAGGTCGAAGCCGGTTTTGATTTCCGCATAGCAAAAAGATACCAGGTCTCCATAACCGCTTATGACGAATATATGGACAACGGCTACAGTTTCGGCCTTTCTCCGGATTCATTCATCTGGTATCAGCATAAAGCGTATAAAGAAGTAAAACACAACACCGGGACGTCTCCGACGGTTGCCGTAGATTCGACATACAATCTGTTTTTCAAGGTTTATAAACCTGGGAATAACCTTAAAGTCCGCAACAGCGGTATCGAATATGAAATAAATTTGGGCAGGTTCGATGGCATACGGACATCATTCTACATAAACGGAGCATGGACCAGAGGCTCTTCAACAAGCAAGGGATATTCATTCAGCACGATTTCCGATACCAGAAATGTGGAATCAAACATAGGAATATACAACCCTGAAGTCTCCACATCACATTACGAAAATTTACTGACAACATTCAGGGCAACACACAATATACCTAAAATAGGTTTTGTCATAACACTTACATCACAAGTGGACTGGTGGTCCAAATCTTGGGATACATTCAAAAATGACGATATGTTCGTAAAATATATCTCCAGAAAAGACGGAAAAATCCATCCATTCGATGCTTCTATGAAAGAGAATCCGGAATACTCCTACCTTTTCCCGACACTTTCCGACAGCAGGTTCATAACAGAAAAAACATTTCCATATGTAATGTTCAACCTGAACATCACAAAAGAAATAGGAGACTGGATGACGGCATCTTTCTACGTAAACAATATATTCAATCACAGACCATTATACAGAAGCAAAGCATCCGGGACCAAATCAGAACTGGGGATACCAATATTTTTCGGTTTCGAATTAAAAGTCAGCATCAAATAATTTATAATCAAATATCAAAGTATTTATGAAAAAAACACTTTTTGCGATTGCATTCGTCGCAGCAATTTCCGGCCTTCTTTCCTGCAGCAAAGACGGTGTCAAAACAGTATCCGCCTCTGCTGTAATCGATGAAAGCGGTCTTGCCTCTTCGGTTACAAAACCGGAAAGCTACACTGTAACGTTCACCAACGTTTCCACCACGACCGCAGTCACGGCTACGACAGAAAACGGCACTGCCGTCGTAAACGGACTAGTACCTGGTATCTACAAAGTCACCGCTACGGCATCAACCGTATCAGGAGGTTTCACATACACTCTTAGCGCATCCGAGAATTCTGCAAGCATCGTCAATGACGGAGCCAAGGTCACGCTAAAAATAGCAGCAGCCAAAGAATCGGCCCTCGTATTCAAGGAAATATACTACGCCGGATGCTCTTTCACTGACACCACGGGAACAGCCGCAGATTACTTCCGCGATCAGTATTACGAAATCTACAATAACAGCGACCAGACAGTCTATGCAGACAGCCTTTGCATAGCCGAGACCAGATACGCATTCTACGACTTCTCATATATGTTCACATGGGAAATCCCGAATCCTGAAAATTACGTATTCTGCTCGATAATATGGCAGATCCCCGGAACCGGAAAGGATTATCCCGTAAAACCCGGCGAATCCATCATAATCGCACAATGGGCTACCAATCACAAGGCAAGGAAACTCACGAACGACGGTTCCCCTGTAGACCTTTCAGGAGCTGAATTCGAAGCAATTACCAACTCAAGCACATTGTGGAACGGCATTGTCATAACTGACGGACCTGCCATAAACATGGTCAAGGCAGTTAACTCCGATGGATACGATATACCTCAATGGCTGACACCTGTTTCCGGTGGTGCTTATGTAATATTCAAGCCAAGTTCCGAACTCAAAAACTCCGACTTCATAACAGCATCAAATGCAACATGGGGCAATACAGGAAGGGAAGTTCTTCTTACCGACATACTTGACGGAGTACAAGCCGTAGGCGATGCCACCAGGGCAACTACACTAGGATTGCCTTCATCGGTAGACGCAGGCTACATTTTCCTTCCTGATGGAACATACACGGGACAAAGTATTTCACGAAAAGTCGCAAGCACGAAAACCGGAGGCAGAGTAATTCTGCAGGATACAAACAATACCACAAATGACTTCGAGATTCAGGATACACCTGTCATCCGTCGCAACGGAGCCGGTAAACCATCCTGGAACACTTGGGCCAATTAAAAACCATGAAGAAAATCACCTTAGTTTTAATAGTGTCTTTGAGTCTGGGCTTATTCGAAGCCCGGGCTCAGGACATTTCAAATCCGGTCCAATCGGAAAACAATTTCAGGAACACACTGTGGTTCAATACTGAAAATGCAGCCGGTATGGCATTCAGGCCGCTTTCGCAATACAATGATCTGGACTTTGCATACAATGTGGAATCAGGTGATTGGCATGCCTTGCAGCAACCGTCCTCATTAAAGGAAGCAACGGCGAAAAGCAGCGGAGCGACCAATCTCGGTAAATTCCGGCTATGGGGTGATTTCGCTTTCAGGAACATTTTTACGAAAGGCTCGAAATTAAACGCCATCCTGTATGACATAGAAAACGATATGCCTTATTACGTTGCGGACACTTCATCCAGCGGATGGAGGAAGCAGGAATACGACATGTCGGCAAAAATTGCAAGTCCGATCCTTTGGAATTCGGTTTCTTTCGGAATGTCACTGAGGTACCTATCGAAAGTGGGAGCCAAGCAGAAAGATCCAAGGACGGAGACCTACAATTATTCCATTGAAGCTGTCCCGTCCGCCGTCTGGAAAATATCCGGCCGTCAGACAATCGGTTTCAACGCTTATTTCGACCACACCTATGAACGGTCAGAACCAAGCACCAGGAACAATTACAGGGAACCTATGGTCTTTCTTACCAAAGGGTTGGGACAGGCACAGGTAAGCAAGGTGGGCGGAAACGACGGAATCAAAAAATATTATTACGACGGATGGCTTTACGGAGCAGGACTTCAATACGGATATGAAAATGACAGCAAAATCCTTACTGAAATAAATTATGTAAGAAAGACTGTAGACGTATTCCAGAACCCTGTCGTTCCCAAAAGTATGGGATCCACTGCCGGTAATGCATTGTACGGAAGTTTCCAGATGCTGTTCGGCCAAAATAAGTCGGACAAGATCTATGCGGAAGGCTCATTCAAGACAACGGATGGAAATGAAAAACTTCAGAAACTGATAAGCGACGCACACAACCAGCACTGGGAAACGGTCAGCACCAGCAATATGAGCAAATACCAAAGTGCAGGTGCAAAAGCAGGCTACGATCATCAAACAGGTGCCGGAGACAACAGAGGCTATGACTGGAATTACGGCCTGGATATGACTTATTCGATGGTAAATGACGAATACTATATTCCGGAAACCACATTCGGATGGTCTTCCGTCGCTGCTGAAGCATACGGAGCAAGGTTTTTCAAATTCAAATCTTCGAACCTCCTTGCCAGACTATGTGCAGGCTACAGCCACAGTCTTTCCGGAAGCTATGATTATGCCTCAGACACTAATATCGCTTTGCTGCAGACAATGTATAAAGAAGATATAGGTTATTATACCGACGATTTCATAAAGACGTCGGGCCGGATCACCTATACCGTGAACGCACAAAAAGTCAATTACGTTTTTGACCTGTCCGCCGATTGCAGGTTTACAGTCGGCTCCGAAAAGGCAAGAAACAGATATTACGGTTTACTGTCTTTCGGTATTATTTTTTAATAATTTATGAAGAAATTACTAGCACTCTTCCTGTTGCTGGCATCATTGACTTCCTACGCCAAAGCCGGGAAGTCTTTTGCCATCATCATAGACAAGACAAGTTATGAAAACTGCAAGCGGCAGGTAAACGATTATGCATCATCCGTGAAGAGCTTCGATGCTTTCATATCCGCTCAAGAATGGATAAACCCCGAGCAAGTCCGGGATTCCATCAGAACATGGTACAAGACAAGGCATCTGGCCGGTGTCGTATTCATCGGGGACATCCCGGTTGCCATGGTCAGGAAAGCACAGCACCTCGCATCCGCATTCAAAATGGATGAAAAAGCTTTTCCGAAAAGGGATTCTTCAATACCTTCCGACAGATTTTACGATGATTTCGGATTAAAGTTCGACTACATAGGCAGAGACAGCACGGAGACAAATTTCTTCTATTACAATCTCGACCCGGAATCAGCACAGGAAGTCTCGCCGGATATATTCTCAGGAAGAATCAAACCATCGTCAAATTATCAGGACAAATATTCTGAACTGTCCAAATACCTGGAAAAAATAGTTAGGGTCAAATCAGAAACGAACAAGCTGGACAGAGTTTCATCCTACACCGGCTACGGTTCATTCTCGAACAGCATGATAGCCTGGAAAGACGAAACCGTAACTCTTCGGGAACAAGTCCCGGACGCATTCAAGAACATAGACGGTGCACAGTTCTTCGTTTTCTACCAATACCCTTTCATGAAAGACGTAATGATGAAAGAAGCGGGACAGCCAGACCTGGACCTTTTGCTATACCATCATCACGGGACACCTGAAAGGCAGTGGATAGGAGAATACCCGGGCGGAAGCAATGACGATGAATACTATGCAATCGCCAAAATGCAAGCCAGGAATGTCGTAAGGACAAGAGTCCGCTACGGAGCCACAAGGAAAGAAGCCATGAAGCAAGTGATGGAGACATACGGACTGGACTCGACCTGGGTCTGCGACACCTTTAATCCGAAAATATCAAAAGCAGATTCCATTGAAGACCTCAAGACAGGAATAGAACTAGACGATATACACAATGCCAAACCAAACGTAAGGATGCTCATCTTCGATGCCTGCTACAATGGAGACTTCAGGGAAAACGACAATGTGGCGAACAGATACATAATGAGTGACGGAAAATCCATCGCAGCCTTGGGCAACTCGGTGAACGTGCTTCAGGACAAGGCATCAAGCACCTTACTGGGAATGCTTACGGCAGGTTACACTGTCGGGGAATGGAACCAGATGTCGGCAATTATGGAATCGACAATAATAGGAGACCCGACTTTCGCATTCACGCCGGTATATGATTTCCAAAAACCGGACATATCAGTGAAGAATGCAGGATATTGGAAGAAATACCTGAAAAAGTCGTACCCTTGCGACATTCAGGGCCTTGCCCTGAAGCGCCTCTACGACCTTCATTACAAAGGTTTGTCCGGTTTGCTGCTCAAAACTTATGAGACCTCCCCTTATTATATGCTCCGCCTTAACTGCCTCACCCTTCTCAAACATTATGACGACGGCAATTATGAAACCGTACTGCTCAAAGCTCTGGACGATCCATATGAATATACAAGGAGAAAAGCCTGCTACTTCCTCGGACTGAGGGGCGATGACAAGAATGTACCGGCTCTGGTAGATGAATACTTCAGGGATTACAATGCCAAGAGGATAGCGTTCAACATCCTCAACAGCGCCGGATTCTTCAAAGACAGCCTTTTTGTAAAAACTTTCGACAAGAAACTTGAAGCATCCGATTTCATATATGACAAAAAGCGTTTCAAAGAAGAAGCGCAAGGCTATATGGGCGGCTCCATTTCTATAAACCGCTCCATATTGGAAAGCATTGAAAAAACAGGCAATGACAGCAGATACAGGGCAGCTATGCTATCCAGCATGAGAAACAATCCATATCCGCAATATGCCGGAAAATTATTGAAACTGGTAGAAAATGACAAAGAACCGATTTCAATAAGAATCCAGACGGCGGAAATCCTCGGTTGGTTCTCATATGCATGGAACAGGGTGGATATTGTCAAAGAACTGGAAAAATACATGGCGTCGAAACCATCTTCGGTAACACCCGAACTCGGCGGTGAAATAACAAAAACAATAGGCAGACTTAAAGTTTACTTGAGATGAGAAAAATAATCAGCATATCATTTTCATTATTTGTCGCAATCATTTTTTCATGGACGCAGGCGCTGGCCGGCAATCCGGGAGGAAAATGCAAGACTTCATTCGGCATTTTCGTAGATTCAGCAACATATTCGGAATGCAAACAGGAATTGGATGCCTATAGGAACGTGCTAATCAAAGAAGGGCTTTATGCAAAGCTGCTTGCTTCAGACTGGACATCGCCAGAACAAGTCAAAGCCAAGATAACGGAATTGGCTGCAGACAAGAAATACCCTCTTGAAGGTGTCGTGTTCGTCGGTGACATCCCTATCGTAATGGTACGGCAGGCACAATGGATGACAACGGCATTCAAAATGAACGAAAGCACTTTCCCGATCTTCGATTCGAGCGTTGCTTCAGACCGCTACTACGATGATTTCGACCTTAGATTCGACTTCATACAAAAAGACACGGCTGTTCATAACATATTCTACTACAGACTTTCCGAGAAAGGATCCCAGCATCTGCATCCGGACATTTATTCGGCAAGGATGAAAGTACCGGGAATCATGATCTCAAAAGGTGGTAACAGATATGCCATAATGAGAGCATATCTCAGGAAAGTGGTTGCAGCACATAAAGAAAAGAACACGTTCGACAAATTAGAATTCTTCTTCGGAAGCGGATACAATTCGGAAGACATGAATGTATGGAGACAAAAAGCCTCGGAATACAAAGAATACTTCCCTTATGCATACCGGAAAGCCTCCGGAAACCGGTTCCTCGATTTCCATGAGAACAATCAGATGAAATGGAACCTGTTCACCGAACTCCAGAGGCCAGATGTCGATTTGTTCCAGTTCACGGAACATGGAGACTATGACATCCAATTCATAAACGGCACACAAGAAGGCAAAGACCTTGAAGACAATCTTTACTACCTGAAAGATGTGACCGCAAGGCAATACAAAAGATGGAAGGGGACAAAAGATGACGAACCTTTCAAACACGAAGTGCTCGATTCCGTTTTCCACCTTGACCGCAAATCAGTAAGCGACTCCGCAATGGCGTATTACCACCGTACTGATTCCATCGAGACAAGGAATGCCAACATCTATCAGGAAGACCTTCTCAATGTCAGGAGTAATCCGAAGGTGGTGATACTGAACGCCTGCTACAACGGCTCTTTCCATAATCCGGAAGGTTATATCGCCGGGGTACATGTTTTCGGACCGGGCAAATGTATAGTCGCCCAAGGAAACACTGTCAACGCTCTGCAAGACAAATGGGAAGACAAACTGATTGGCTATCTGTCAGTGGGATTGAGAATAGGTTTCTGGGAAAAGGAAGTGCCATATCTCGAAAACCACCTGATCGGAGACCCGACTTTCCGTTTTTCCCCGCACGATAACAAAGAAGCTTCATTCTGCGGCAAACTCCATGACGATCTTGTAAAAGATCCCGACAATGCAGCGGTGTGGAAGAAATATCTGAAGTCCGACAAAGCCATAGCCAGAGCAGCCGGAATAATACATCTGGGATACGCATCGACCGAGAACGGCTTCGACGTATCAAATACAGCTCTTTCGATGCTCAGGAACGATCCGTCCTGCATAGTCAGGATGAGCGCATTCAGCGTACTCGCCACCCTTGCTGACGACAACGCCCAAGCAGCAATACTCACGGCCGTCAACGACCCTTACGAATATATAGTCCGCTCCGCATGCATATTCGCCGGAAGCTATGGGACAGCCGGAAAGGATAGCGTAATTTTCAGGGCAATGGAGAAACTGCACAATGACAATCCTGAACTCGCCAGGGTAAACTGGATATCAGGAAGTGCAATGGACATAATAAAAGGAGAAGAATACTTCGACCAAGAACTCGCCGTAATCAAAGACACTTCAAAGACCGAAAAACGCAGAATAAACGCAATGAGGCTATTCAGGAACAACCGTTATATAAAGGCTATCCCGGTTTTACTGGATGCTGCCACTGATGATTCGGCTTCCGAAGATTCCAGAACGGTAGCTTGGGAAGTTCTGGGATGGTACAATCAGTCTGCGGCAAGGGAGCAGATAATATATAAAATCAATATGATACTGCATACGAATGCAAATCTTCCGGAGAATGTTGCAAAAGAAATGTTCAAAACCTTAAAGAGGCTTGAAAATAATTGATGATGAATAAATTATCACATAGATTAATAATAACTTTTTTATTACTTGCATCAAATATCGGCGGAGCACTGGCCAAAACAGACCTTCCTGTCTCCGTCGATAATTCAAAACTGAAATATTTTCCGCCGGTTTTCTCCCAGATCGGAGGATCCTGCGCCCAGGCATCCAATGTCGGATACATGTTCACATACGAAATCAACCGACTCCTCGACCGCAGTGCCGATGTCGCCGCCAACAGATTCTCGTATCTGTATACATGGAACTTCATAAACGGAGGCACGGATGACGGAAGTCTTGGCATAGAAGGCATCCAGCTGGCGCTCAGCAACGGTATTATTACCGAGAACGATTTCCCGGTCCAATATTCGCCGACACCTTTCCGGTGGGCCAGCGGATACGATAAATACCTTAACGGTATGAAATACCGTGCGAAACAGTTCAACAGCTTTGAAGTAACCGACAGCGCAGGCATACAAAAAGTCAAGGAATTCCTATATGACAGAAACGAACCGGGAAAACCGGGAGGCGTCGTTACGTTTTCTTCGAGAGCTGAAAACTGGAAGTTCGATAACAGTTATGACGGGCCATCCGCCACGGGGTACAAGTCCATGCTTACGACTCTTGCCACTGAAGGAGCCCATGCAATGACGATCGTCGGCTATGACGATCTTGTCGAATTCACCACGCCGTCCGGAGATATATCCAAAGGGGCATTCATAGTTGTCAACAGCTGGGGGACATTTTCCCATGACAACGGAAGATTCTACCTGCCCTACTGGTTCTTCCTGCAGACACGCAATTCTTCTGATCTTTCATCCGATGTAACCAGCGTGGATGTGGAATACAGGGAGCCTTCCATTGTATTCAAAGTCGGGGTGTCGTGCGATTCAAGGAATGATCTGTCATTTATGATGGGTGTGTCCGGAAAGAGTTCGGATACCGCTCCGCAGCATAACTATCAGGTGGCAATAGCAAACAATCAGGGAGGCGACTATCCCATGCAGGGTGCATATTCGTCGAACGATATCGAATTCGGGTTCGATTTCAGCGATGCAAAAGACAGGGTGGAAGACATGGCGGAACCGAATTACTTCCTCACGGTAGCGAGAAATGCCAGAGGAAGCCAGACGGCAACAATAGCCAATCTCACGGAGTTTTCGGTATATGACTACAGGAGCGATGCTGCCAATCCGAAGGTATACAATTATTCTTTTGAAAATGCCGCCGCCAAAGGGCTGATCCGGCTCAAAAGCGGCAATAATGTTTTCAGCCTGCCTACGATACCGATAAAAACCACTTCATATTGCCCTGTTCCATGGATTGCATCATCGGGGCAACCATCAACATCCCCGTTCATATTCAGGACGCATGATGGCAAATATGCCAAAGTCCGTTTTGACAGTTACGACAGGACGAGCGGGACGATCAAGATCAAATATGTTTATAACTCTGAAGGAGGGAGAAGTCTGAAATGAAAAGATATGTTTTGAAATATTTTCTGCCGATAGTATTGGTCTTGCCGCTTTTTCTTGTTTCATGCAGCAGTGACAAGGACAGGCCGTCGGCAGAGAGTGAGAAGGAATTGGTGATCAACGGTCTGGGCGACGATCATTGGACTTATTTTTCGTTTGATAAGGGAGCTACTGTGGGAACGAGCACTTTCCTGTCAGAAGAAGAAGATAAAGCATGGGCGGCCCGAAGCGATTGGGATTTCGCCATATGCGGAGATTACATCAAGACCAACGGAGGTACGTCCGGAGACGGCATGGGCGGCATCATCAAGGATACGCAGGATAATTACCTCAACATCGACACCGCACCGGCAGACGGCTACACCACCGATTCCCCCGGTAACGTGAAATAACGGAAGCCACCCGGCACAGGAGGGGATAAATGTTTTGAGTTGACTGGAGGACATTTGTGATAACTTTCCGGATGGCAACTCCGGACAGCCCCAAATGACAGCTCTAGATGACAGCGCCAGATGACAGCTCCAAATGACAGCGCCAAATGGCAGCGCCAGATGACAGCTCCAGGAAAATGTCCCTGAATAGTGAATATCTCCGACAAGACACGTGAATTTCCTAACCCGGCCGGAAAATTTTCTCTGAAAAATGCCGGAGGTGGCCATGGTCGCATCTGATTAACATATTGATATGTAGCTATTTAGGCCATTTAGAGCGTGGACAGCCCCCCTAAAACCACCGACCTGTCCATGCTCCTAAAAGGTTAAACAGCTAATTATTAAATATTTAAGCTACTGATGCCATGGCCGCCTCCCGTGTCGTTTCCTGATTTAGGTTGACTATTTGAATGCCTTATTCCCGAAAAAAGTTGACCGTGTTTATAGATGTAACTGATATTAGTTTTGACAGAACCGAATTATCCTTGTCTTTTCGTCTTTAAACTTTTCAAATACTCAGAGGGCATCAATACTGGAATGCCGGATTCTTTGAAATCTTTCCCATTTCTTGTGATGATTATGTCACAATTCATTTCAACGGCACAATAATATTGCAAAGAATCTTCAAAATCAGTAAAATCCGATAAGAGGCCTTTATCTATAATCTTGTCTGTAAGATCAGACGTTTCCGCTATTACTTTTAATTTTCCAATTTTCACTTTTGCAATTTCTCTGCCCTCAAATTTTGCAAACACATAATTCACTATCGGATATGTCAATGCAGAAACATAAATCTGCACTTCCCCCTATCGGCAAACGTGGCTATTTTAGCAGACGCCTCATCGAATGGCACTCTTTCACCAAGCAAATCAATGACAATATCCGTATCTAAAAATAACTTTTCTTTCATTTGTATTTTTCCGATAAATAGTCGCCATATCCTTTTTTGTAATCAAAATCAGCCGGAATTTTCACCCCGGTCTGCAAACTCTTCACAAAAGGGGAAATCTCAATATCATCATCGTTGCTCTCTCTTTTATCCGTATTAACCAACGATTTCAGGTATGACTCAACCAAGCTGGATAGACTCCTTCTCTGAGAAGAAGCATATTCTTTCACTTTATCAATTACTTGTTTGTCCAGTTTTAATGTTAATTTCGCATCCATAATTACAGACCTGTTTATACGTACAAATATAAATAATCCGTATTACACAAATACTTTTACATAATACGGAAATCAGACTTTATTAGAAGATATGAACACCGACAATTTAACTTGGGAGGTATAATTCGAATTCAATCTTTCAAACACCCGATAGGAACAACATAAACAGTGTCTTTGCCTAGCAGCCGATATTAGTTTTACACGACTATAGAATCAATTTTATGAATTCCCCAATTCGGCCAATAAAAATTCCATATTTTGGCTATAATTTATTCCATAAAATGGCATATCATTATTTTCACACTTTGTACAGGACCGACCTCCGGGACAAACAAATGGGTCAGACAAACGGAATAGACTAACGGAAAGTCGCGGCAGTAAATATTCGTACAGAAAATCATGTTTTTCTTGATTTTCTGTTCAGGATTTTACTATATTTGCAGCAATGAAGGATGCATTACAAATATTCGGCAACACCCCTGTAACGGCAAAAGCAATCGCGTCGCTCTATCCAGGCATCTCCGGAGTCCACCAAAAAGTGGCGGCACTGGAGAATACCGGCAGCATCATCCGCCTAAAGCGCGGACTATACATCGTCAATCCGGATATCAGCGGCAATCGAATTAGCACGGAACTTGTCGCCAACCATTTGTATTCCCCTTCCTACATCTCGATGCTCAGCGCACTAAGATGGTATGGACTCATTCCCGAAAGGGTTGTAATCACACAAAGCATGACCGTCAAGCATTCACGCAGCTTCACGAATACACTTGGCACATTCGAATACACCTGCGTAAACAGGGATTACTTCCCGATAGGTCTAAGACAGGGGAAAACGGATGAATCCACATTCATAATTGCCGGCCCGGAAAAGGCGCTTAGCGATTTAATTGCCAATACGGCAGGACTCAACCTTCGTTATCTTCGCGACGTCAGGCACTACCTCGAAGATGATTTAAGACTAGACATGTACGAATTCAAGACATTTGACAGGGAAATATTAGAACAATGCGCAAAAGCCGGAAAGAAGGCCGGATCAATTCAAATGCTCATAAGACTTCTCGAGCAATGAATGAATTATACGAAAAAATGCTCTCGGCATACGACCAAAGCACAGACCAGGCAAGACGAAATGCCATTTACGAAGTAAGCCAGGAGATAATCCTTGCCGGGCTTGCCGACGGTGGTTTTTTCGACAAGGCGGCGTTCTACGGAGGCACATGCCTGCGCATATTCCACGGACTCAACAGATTCAGTGAAGATATGGACTTCACATTGCTCGATGAAGATTCTTCGTTCAGTTTCGAGCGGTACTTCCAACCGATAATTGATCAGTTTGCCATCGTCGGACGGACCGTAGAAATCAGAAAGAAAGACAAAAAGGACTTCGGCAAGGTGGAATTGGCTTTTCCTAAGGACAATACGGATATCTTTGATATCTCTTTCACAACGGAAAAGGCCATAAAAGTTAAGATTGAAGTGGATACAATGCCGCCTCTGAAGTTCTCAACAGAGCAGAAGCTGCACCTGCAGCCTAAATCATTCATGACAAGATGCGTTTCCCTCCCGGACCTTTTCGCCGGGAAAATGCATGCTCTCGTTTTCAGGACGTGGAAACAACGCGTAAAAGGACGCGATTGGTATGACTTCGAATGGTATGTCCGCAATGGGATTACGCTGGACTTCAAGCACCTACAGGAACGTATACGGCAGTTCAACGGCAAGGATATAAGTCCGGCCGAATTCAAGGAAGCATTGCAGGAGCGTTTTGCAAATGCCGACATCTCTCAAGTCAAGCAGGACGTGCTCCCCTTTCTGAACAATCCAAAAGAGCTTGACATCTGGTCAAACGATTATTTTCTTCAGCTAGCCGGAATGATTAAGATCGGATAATCAAAATACATAGCCGAAGTAGAAGCCGACGCCATTGTTATTATAGCTCGGAACAAATGTTATATTCTCCGATTTCTTAAACGGGTTCCAATTTTTCAAAGGCTCGTAATGATACACCATCGTCGTTACCAGCATGCCAAGTCCCGAACCGACCATCACATCGGAAAGCCAATGCCTGTTATTGACAATGCGCGATCCCGCAACCACGGTCGCTATTGCATATCCGCTGTACGCCAATACCGGAGATGTATCTTTAAATTCGTAATATAAAACAGCCGCATTCGTAAATGAAACGGAACTATGGCCGGAAGGAAAAGAATAGTCTTCCCCCCCGGGACGTTTTTTGTTGATTATATGCTTCCCGGCAAGAGTAATCCCGGCATTGATGGCATTGGCAATTACAAGATACTTCGTCTGGTCGAACCAATTATTCCTGGCCTTTACGCCGAACATATCGGCAATATAGATTTCCGGAACAGGAAAAAACCGCATCAGATCGTCGATCGGAAGTGCACAATCGGACTTATGTTCCTCCCCATTGTGAAAACTGTTCTTAACCTCTTTCTCCAAATGGCTTCCGCTAAGGGCAGACCCGATTACTATTGCAGAACCGGGCACGATCAATTGTCTGACTTCCGGTTTCCCGGCCCGTAAAGAATCGGGGACGGTTTGAGCCGCCAAACCATTTGACAGTAAAATTGCTATAAATATCAGAATAATGCTCTTATTCATATTTCATTCGCCTTCAGACACCTCCGGCTCCGCCTTTTCATTCAGATACCCGCGGCCGGAGGATCATGGCATTGCTCCCCGCAAAAATACATAAAAATAACGACCCGCTCCGCAGCATGCAAACAATTTGGATATCATTTATAACCGATCAATCGATTGCTTCATTTATATACCAGTCTTCTGAAAATTTATACAAAGTTGCAGTAATTGCTGTCTTAGAATAAATTTTAGTATCAATAATAACCAAATATTTAGAATCTGTTATGCGATTAATCGTTTCCATATTCATATTATAGCCTTTTCATTTAAGAGTCTCGATAGTCACTTTTGTCTTTAATGCAGTAATCCGATTTTCGGGTAGTATTGTACAACTCACCCGACCCCCGTGCGGCTATGAGCCAGACGGAATCCGGATGTTCAATTGATAAGAGACATTTTGGTTAGCAATAAAAATATTTGTTACCCGTCGTTTCCGCAACTATTGCTCTCGAAAATAGGCATTGCGCAAAACCGGTAACAAACAACGGTTACAATTATAATCATCATTTGCCTTATATACAAGCCTTTATTGAAAAATATGACAAAATTTCAGTAAAATTACAGTTCGCAGTTTAGATTATAGCAAGTGCCATTTAGAGAGATGGAATTTCCCAGTTTCGCACAATGCCTGTCAATGTAATTTGCCTTTGACCTGTATGCAAGACACCTTTTACCAACATCAAGTTTAATATGTCCGGCCATCAATTAATAAATGGTGAAAGACTTGGTGGCAAGACAGATCCCATCATCCCAAATCTCAAACCTGTAAGTCCCGGGACTCCAATGCCCCATGTCAGAATTTCCAAAACCTCTAAGTACGGCCGTAATCGTATTCCCGTCAATAATATAAAGATTTCTTGCATAACTATATGAAGGATGTAAAAAACTTAAAAATGATAATGAACCGTCAGGTTGGTACAATTTTATCTGTAGTTCAATATTTCCTGATTTGAGTTTACAGCCCTTACTTGGAAAGGAATTTGTCAACAAATGAATTCGGAGTATCCTTCTTCCTCCACTTATTTATATAAAACTTGTATGGTACCATAGAATAGAAGAACGAATCTCCACTTTCGCCTATGTCCCAAGCGGAGTTTAGTTCGAAGTTTCCATTAAGATCGTACTGTTTTACTGTATACCCTCCAAATGTAGGGTGAGACTCTTTGGAAAGCAACAGGATGTTCTTTCCGGCGTTTCCTACTCCGTATTTGTATGCACTTCTCAAAACACCGTTAGAATAGAAATTGCATGACAAGTATATCTCCTTTCGTTTTTGGTCGTAGCACTTAATAGACTCGATTTCGCCATTAGAATACCACTTAAAGTATGTTACATATACTAATTCCCCTTCATCG
This sequence comes from Bacteroidales bacterium, assembly GCA_022648685.1. Classification (GTDB taxonomy): domain Bacteria; phylum Bacteroidota; class Bacteroidia; order Bacteroidales; family UBA932; genus Cryptobacteroides. The sequence continues at coordinate 18,611 of JALCMW010000003.1, read as the reverse complement.
TAGTATGCCTCCAATATGTGTCTTTTATTCTCGTCCAGCTGAATTTCGAGTTCATGCATATCTTGCTCACCTGAAAAATAATAAATATCCTTTTTCTTATTATAAGACATATATACCGCCCGAAATGTGTCTTCACATTCTGCTGTAGGGGAAAAATAGCTCACCCCTGTCCAATATGGCTCAGTTCCTTCGTAATCATCGAATATTTCTTCTCTCTTTGTCGAACTGGCTGCATCCCTCATCAAAGATGGATACTTTAGGGAAACGAGCCTCTTATAGCCAGCTTCTGAGAGTTTGTATTTTGCCAACCAATTTCCTTTCGCGGAGGTACCATCTTTAAAATATGTTGTACCTTCTGTAGGCACACCGTAAAAAAAATTATTCGACAAATTCCCTTCGAAACGGTCACCATTGGGCCATTGACAGCTTCCCGTGCCAACTTGTCCATTAACAAACGTCCCTTCAAAGCGAGTTCCGTCCGCAAATACTTGGACTCCCTTTATTATGTTTGTATTATACGAAATGTTACCATCTTCTTTGACGATAATGTTTGAGATTTCTACAACCCCCTCGAAAGAACTGCCATCAGAATAGACGTTGCGTAGCTTTTCACAGTGGTTCAGATATGGCAATAGATCCCACAACTTCCCTCCCCGCCACTCGGATGTCTGACAAGATGCAGGGAATGTATATAGTGTCTGAGTTTTTATGGGATACTTTGGGTCAGAGTATTCAGTTGTCATTGTCATATACCCATCCTTTAACGCAACTATTTTTCTAATTATCGGCCCACTGTCAAATGTCAAAGTTCCTTCTAGTTGCTCAAAAGATATCCGGCCATTATCGGAAGCAAAAGTATTAGTTTTTCCACAGAAAACACTCCCATCATTCTTTTCTATAACGATATCCTCACTTGCTGTAAGCAAAAGGTCATAGATGTTTTTATAGCCCACACGTTCAATATTGCTTTCAGTTACAGGGACCTCAAGATAATTGTATGATCTACCTCCTGATCGTCCGTCCACAACAACCTTAGAGAACTCACCGTCAACCTGGACTATAGCATCGCAAGTCGCGTATTTTCCACATTGATACAAGATTTCCTTTTCTTTAATTTCTAAAGCATTTGCTGATTTAGGCTTACAGGAGAGAGAACCGAAATAGTTTGATAGGATAAATATACCATATGTCGTTGACTCATCATCGTTATAACGAACTCCCTTAACGACGCATGCACCGGAAGCGTCTAACACCCGACCTTTGAGCAATAAATCGGATTCTGAAGTACCTCTATAAATATTCGCTATAGTGCCGACGGTCAACTTTCCTTTACTGATGACACCTTTGATATAGTAGCCATAATTGGGAAAGGATATCAACTTGTCCCGCCCTCCATTAGCATCGTATTCAGGAATATCATCTTTGAATTCTTCTTGAATTGCATCCTGATAGTCTTTGAATGTTTCTTGTGCTGATGAAATCAATGCAAAAGAAACTATGAACATAGCCGTGAGTATTCTCTTCATAATGAGGGACCTGTTTAATTATCTAGATTATATTTCATAAATGTGCCATTTTCCTGTGTGCACTCGAATATAGTAGCGTTACGCTCATATATTTCTGCAACAATAAAATGAATATGAATAGAAGGCCCTTCGGCCTTTTTTCTTGATCCTAGTCGCCGTTCTGCCTCAAGCACGCAATCCGTAAGCTTGTCCGCAGCCATCCATTCTGAATGTTTTTTATGCCCGTAATACACCACAACAGACACCACATTATTGAACGGGTTCCAGCTATCAAGTAGTTTCATATAGTCATAAATAACGCCCTCTTTATTGAAGATTGTGGACATCTTGAACTCAATACCACAATAAGGGCTATCGAGACTGCCAAGCGCGAAGTCTACGAATCCAGATGAACCTTTAACATCGTCGACACAATATTTTTTCCCTGTACGGAGATACTTTGCTTTACGACCCGTATTCTTTACTTCCGTAGCCCATTCCGGATGAAACTGACAAGTGTCGCTGAATTCAATAGGATGTTCTTTGAGAATCTGAGACGAAAAATAATGGTGCAAATATCGTTCATTGAAATGTGAGCTACGCCCCATATTTTTCATTTGATATAGCGCTCCGAAGACTATCCCAGATATGGTTTTATAATCAATATGAAACATGGTTTCGTCCATAGTGTTATCAGTAATGCTTGTTGCAAGAGCAAATTTAGCAATTATTTCCTAATCGCTAAATGCTTCACAGCTTTCCTCAGAGTCTCTACTGCTGGCCATATAGCATAGGTGTTCTCGCCAGCCGACATCCTATCGCTCGAATACTTCAGCGCCCTGGGCATCATCATCTTTTTGACAAGTATCTGGATTCCACTGACCGCAAGGACAACCACATAGGCCGAGAAAGGGCACAGCAGCAGCTTGGTCAAATTCCATAGTCCGGAAGGGACTCTTATAAATTCCGTTACCGCAAATATGAAAGCTGCCGTACAGAGGATTATGCATATCCACTTGATCACCTTGTTTGAAAGAATCCTCTGAATGTCCTTACTGATGGTGAATTGGAAAAAGTAGTATAAAAAGGCAAGCAGAGGTATGACTTCAACTGCTGCAAGGACTTTCCACAAATGCGAAAGAATTTCATCCCCGTTGAAAACCCCGCCTTCATTAATGATCCTGCTTACTGCAAATGCACAGGTGACGTACATCAATACAAAGACGACGCACAGGGCCGTCAATTCGAGGCAATTCCTGCCTTCTGCCTTGTAATCCTTGGGAACTGAGAATCCCAACAAGACATACCCCCAAAATGCCCTGTTCCAAGGATGGAAAAAGGTGACATAATCAAGTGTCGGGAATGCGGTAGTGCCAACAATGGCAAGCCCACATAACAAGGATACAGCTCGAATCCACTTAGGCTTTTTGAACAACTGACCGGCAGCGGCTCCGAGCCAGAACAGCCACAATATCAAGGAAAGGTCTGAGATAGTCCAGACCCCCTTGACTCCCAATGAGGTGAGTACGATGATTGCCGATGCAGTCGCGGCATACAGCAGGCTTGATTGTCTTAAAGATGAATTGTCCATATAGCACTTGTTATGAAGTCATGGTGTATATTCCAAATTCCAACATATTATATTTTTTAGTAATTTATTTGTCCGGGTTGGGGCCTTTGCCTTTTCTTCGGTGTTCATACCCCAAAACAGCATTATAAAAATTGTCAATGGTTACACTGATACGACAAAGGTGTGGACTGTTGTCTTCCGAGTAGAGGCTCTGGTAAGCCCGGAAACGAAAAACAATACCCCACACCCGAATATGATGAGCGTACAGAATGCACGCGAGCCATCATTCCAGGTGAAGAATGCTGCTTGACCTCGTTTCCGATGAAATTTACCAGATTTCTACTCGAGGATAAAAGCTAACACTTTCATCAATATGTCAACCGTCTTGCGACGGCATCGTAAAGATATGAAATGTTTTCCACATTCAATGGGGTATTGCACTGCAAAATTAGTTTTTCTTTTGAGAATCAACGCTTTCCTGCAGTTTTCTTTTCCGTGTCTTTCATAGTCAGGACGGACTCCTCCGCAAATGAGTAGCAGCATCCGTCACCTATTATTATATGGTCCAGCAGGCGTATGTCAAGCGCGTTCCCTGCGGATTTCACCTTTGCGGTTTCTTCCATGTCCGCCTGTCCCGGCCTTGGATCCCCGGAAGGGTGGTTGTGGAACATGATCATGGCCGTAGCCCTGTGCATGAGTGCCGAGCGGAGTATCTGCCTCACGTCGATCACCGTGCTCGACCATCCCCCGGAAGTGACCTTCTCGAATGCTATGGGCCTGTTCGACTGGTTCAGGAACATCACCCACAGTTCTTCGTGGTCAAGCCCGTACAGTGGCGAGGCGAGAGCCACCGCATCGCTTGCCGAGGAGATGACAGCCGTCTGTAACGTGCAATTTTCCATGGCCTTTACGCCAAACATATCGGCAATATAGATTTCCGGAACAGGAAAAAACCGCATTAAATCGTCGATCGGAAGTGCACAATCGGACTTATGTTCCTCCCCATTGTGAAAACTGTTCTTAATCTCTTTCTCCAAATGGCTTCCGCTAAGGGCAGACCCGATTACTATTGCAGAACCGGGCACGATCAATTGTTTGACATCCAGTTTCCCGGCCCGTAAAGAATCGGGGACGGTTTGAGCCACCAAGCCATTTGACAGTAAAATTGCTATAAATATCAGAATGATACTCTTATTCATATTTCATTCGCCTTCAGATGTATATTCCCTTTCTGGGATTCTTCAGCAGTCCGATCTTGACATAATAATTCATCCGCGCAATCAATTTCTTTCGATCCTGTCCTTGAGTGATTTGTGAAACCAGCGCAGGAGTAAATACTGTCTAAGACACTTTTAAAATTTAGTATATTGAGCTATTTTGTGAACTCATAAATTGACTGTATCGTATTTTCAGTTCACAAACTCACATATATTATTCGAACAAGCAAAAAAAATTCATTATAGGATCCCCATCAGCGTTTTGCTTTATCATCGAGCAAATTATTGATGAGATTGCCGGTAACGGTGTCCCGGTACAATTATATGCTTTGTCGTATCGAATGAAAAGCATTCATTCTGAATGACGTAGCCAAGTTGATTAGAAACACAATGGGTACGACCAATCGTGGTGTCAATATTTCTATGGGAGTGACCGTATATCCAATACTCAACAGGACTTGTTGCAATGTAATTGCCAAGTTCAACTGTAAATGCTCCATTTAATGGGCTTCCTTTGAATTCATCAGCCATGAGTCGATATGAAGGAACATGATGTGTAGCCACTATGATATGCTTAGCCTTTGATTTGGTTATACTATCTTTGAGAAAAGCCAGACATCTTTCATGCTCGTCATTAAACCGTTTCCACGTCAAAGGATTATTTCCACTTTTTATTCTACGAAAATCCGAATTCGGAAGATCTCCGCTTACGGATTTGCAAAACCGTTCTATATCATCTGACAATTGTTTAGGGACCACTACTGATTCATCTGTTCCAAGCATTGCCACAAGTCGAAAAACATCTTTTTTGTGCTTCGCTATTTGCCTACTGTCAATCTGTTCACCACGAGCCTTACGCTCTGACATTTCCAAATATGCCTTGCATTTCAAGCAGATCAGACTTTCAATATCGGCAATATGAATACCATTCTTCAAACTACTGTGATTAATTGTGAAATTATAATAATCATCATTCATTAGAATTGCAGAAAGACTTGACAAGTCTTCACTGACAGGAATAGGTGTTGTATGAGCAGCCTTTGGAAAGTCAATCAAACCTAAGTTCCTGGAAAACAATTCCACTTGGTACGGGTATTCTTGATCGGCAGGTTTCATAAACCTGTAGTATTCATGTTTTATGTGTTCTCTCTCAACAGTCCCTTTATTCTGCTCACCGTATTGAGCCGCTTTGACAAAGTCCCAAAAACGGGCTACAAATTCTTTTGACAATGCTTCTACAATCAGAATCATATCGATGTCCTTTGTGGCTCGCGGCGTCTGTGCATATATTTCTTCATGGATTTCACATGCAGTTCCACCTATTATGACATAATTATCTTCAAAACCAGCAAAGAATGCCTTAAATTGTTCTATCCCGTTTACCATTTGATACCGTTTATCATATTATCCAATTCAATTTGAATCCGTTCATCATTATTATCCTTTAATGTCAAATACAAAGATAACTTATCTGCCACTTTGCCTCTACTCAGCAAATGCGGATTGTAACGCCAAATTTCCAAAGTATTGTTACCATACTTTTTATCCGTCTGAATACCTGATGATCCCAAATCATTCTTACTTATTGCATAGTACATATTTGATTCTCCAATTATCATAGTGTATTCTGCCAAGGCATTTATACCACTTAACAAAGCATTACCGGCAACGTCGTCAGAATAAACCACCCGTTCTATGGGATTGACCAGCAATGGAAGGGCCTTTTCCCATAGAGATTTGCCAGTATTGGTAAAATGATATTCTTTCTCTTTTCCGCCTTCAACTGACAAAATATCATTGGCGGATAGCCATCTCAAGGTCCTGTTGGCGGTAGCATATGAAACGCCAAATTTTTCAACTATGTCCAGTGTTTTTAAACTGTCATCAATATCGCCATTCTCCAACTTATACAATATGACACATTGTGCAAGAGGAGGAACGACAGAACAATTGCGTTCTTCCGGATCCCTTTGTATTTTCAAATCAATGAGTAAATCAGGAATGAACATCTGTTTCTGAGAAATAATGAAATTCACTCGTTGATTGACAAGTCGTTGTAAATTATACGAAGCTATTTTGTCAAGCACAAAGACCGGAATGATTTCCATCTTGTTTGCTATCAATGTCTTTTGTTTATTCAATTTTGCAGGAGTGATGGCTGAGCTGTCATGGCAGAAACATAGCAGAACTTGGTGATGAAGGATACGAGTGTGATAAAACTTATATTCACTGGAAACAGCAATAGGTAAATGCCCAATTTCATTATCGGCAAGTGGAGTTAACTTAACTTGCTCATTCAGCATTGTACTAACATACAATGCGGTTTCATTTATATAATCGCTAATATTGCACATAGTCACACTAATATGATTTTATGCAAAAGTAGTGATTATATTCTGAATATTACAATCTTCCAATAAAATTTATCTCTCATTCATTACAATCATCACCTTGTTCTCCTCTTTCTCTTCAGTATGTCAGTAATTGGAACTGCCCCGTTGGAGTCACGGGTTATTGAATTGTCAGGATTTCCGCATCTGCTGCTGGAAGGTTATCTCCTGGAACTCGGAAGGACGGGTCAAGGCGACGAGGACGGTGATCCTCATGATACCTGCCAGAATGTCTTCCGAAGTCATCGTTTCTCCCAAGCCGACATTAACGCTGAACGCCTCTTCCGGAGAAGCACCGACCAGTCCTCCACGTTTCCATATACCAACAAGGAAGCTGGAAATCATACTTTTCAAGGTCACCCATGTATCGGCTACGTTCGGCTCGAAGACATAAGCCTTGCTTGCCACCTTTATCGATTCCTCAAGCATAATCATGGTACGGCGCACATTTATATAACGCCAATCAGCAGAATTTCCGTCCAGGGTACGCGCCCCCCAGACCAAGGTTCCTTCACCGACGAAAGTCCGTATGGCATTGATCGATTTCCCATCAAGAGGGACATTCAGTTCCTCCTGGTCTTCATGGGAGATACCCACCGAAGGAGAAACGACGGAATTTATGCTGACGTTTGCAGGCGCCTTCCACACTCCGCGGGCATTGTCGACCATCGTATAGATGCCGGCCATCGCCGCCCCCGGAGGCAACAGGTTCAGCGAATCCTTCATTCCGCGAATAATCTCATTGAACACCGGACTCATGGCTGACAATTCCTTATCCAGCATATCCCGGTCAACGGGAGCGAGATCCGCCATGACGACACGATCTAGGATTGTCCGGATATCATCTTTCCCGGTCGCATCCATCTTCGCTCCTTCCGGCAACAATTCGTCTTTCAATATGGATTGGAGAATGTTCTTGTTTGCTATATTCAGATAACTCAAATCCTTGTCCTGAACGATGGATGTATTTAGCCAAGGATAGTACGCCGCCCCGAAACCAAGGAAACCGGTCCCGATCTTGTTGCGGAAATCAAGCACCTTGTCGCCTGAAGGGTCATTACGGGCTTTGTAACCTTCGTAGATATCGAGGATCGCAAAACGGTTTTTCATCTTGTCACCGCAATGTTCCAGCATTGCGGCCTGCACTCCGGCACTGGCATCGGAGTCCGGAAGCAACGTTGTTTCGGGAATCACGACCATTGTCGGTTCCTGTTCCCCGATCAGATCCGTAATGCCGGCCTTCATGAGACCGGAGTCTATGGCTGTTGCGTAATCACCTATGGAAACAATGTAGCAAGGGCCTCCGCCGTTAGCATAAAACAGAAGCATACTGTAATACAACAGGTATTTTCCTCCATCCTGCTGCAATTTGTACTTCTTCCCGCCGGACACGAAGTCCGGGGAATCCATGGAATCATCCTTAAGCTCGACGATCGAAAATGTGGGATCCGGAGCACCGCCGAAATAGGTTTGGAATTCGGCCAAGGAAGTAATTTTCCAAGGCTTGTTCAACAGCGACTTGTTCCCGTCGGCAGCCTTCTCGGTATATCCGATAAAGGCCGGTACAGCAGTGGCAACTTCGACCACAGAATCGGGGAATGTATTTTTATCGACGAGATAAACGCCGGGAGTTTTCATTGCTGACATAGGCAGATATTTATATTGGAAATTATATATTTATTGTCGGATCAATTGTTCCTGTATGTCCCAAGATAAATATAAAAAGGCTAATTGCCATCATTATTTTGCTCAATCACTGACAGATCCACAGCCATGAATAACTGTCCGGTTTGCGCGGCACCTGCCGCCCGTCAGAACGCGACAATCTGTACAAAATCCGACCTGCATCAAACAGCGAGCTTTGCCAGCCATCCCCCATGATCCATTATTGTTTGCTGAAAAAAGATAACTTTCTCTTTTGGAAATCTTTATACTTAGTGTAATATTTTTCCGGCAATATGCCCAGTATCAAAAAAAACAGGAACAATCCCATAAATATTCCAATAAAGAAATCGGAATTCGGTACCAAATTTTCACTAACGAGACTTAATGCAAAGAACCCCAGTGCAATCTTAATTTCCATTCTCATAATTTTCTTATATAACACGCAATTATTAAACGTAAGCCGCTGATGAAAGTAAGCCTCCGACGAAAAACGTGTTAATTTCCTGCTTTCAGTATTGAGAGCGAACTTTTATCATCTTATTTTCAATCTGTAGACCACGAGGCTAGGCAGGTTGAATTTGTTGAATTTTGGATTTGGTCTTCAACAGGCCTGGAAGTAGGTCCTTATTTCTGGCGACATATCCGGTGATTTCTACCAAGACAGCCTCAAAATACTGACGGGAATCGATTTCAAATGCCTTACAGTTGTCGATTACATTCCAGTATCAACTGCAGGAAGTCGCCGCTTACTTCGTTTCCTTAGGAAATATATCTCCGTTTTGAACCGTATGACTTCCACGCATGGCTTCCAAGTTCTTCCAGCCGCTTTTTATAACTCTCGTTATGCTCATTGCAGTACTTTATGATCTCCGCGGCCTCTTCTTTTGTCAGCATTCCTCTTTTCTTGTTGATTCTATACAAAGGTATTCGTTCCTTCCCGCTCTCGAAAGACGTACTTTATCGGAGGCTTACATCTCCATGGATTTACTATTCCTCATCAGCTTTTAATGATGTTCAAAGTTATTCCCTTTTGCCGATTTCTCTATTTTTGTTGATCCAATTTGTTGGGAAAAGATCACTAAAAAAGGAGGGCTACAGAATAACCACCGCAACCAAATGTTTTATGACCGTGTGTTGTGATTAGTACTTAACATTTTCTTTAGTATTTCAAGTTTATTTTTGACATATTCTGAATTTGGCTCAACACTTCGCCAATAATTTAATTTTCCGATAATGCTTTCTATATAATATGGGGTTTTGATTTTCTGCTTCTTTATATGCGATACTAAACCATATTTTTCAATATAGTATATTTCTTGTTTAAGTTTTCGTTTATACTCTCGCGGTACTTTTAAAACTTTATCTGCTACAGAAATTCCTGTAACAATCCTACGCCCGCCATCTTTATATAATCTGGTTTTATTCGAATTGACATTGAATCCTTCTTCTTTTACAATTTTACTTATATACTCTATGTGTTTAACTGAAATATTCTCACCTGAAAAAGTTAAATCATCAGCATATCTTGTATACCTTAAATTAAACTTTTTAGAAAATCTTATTAATCTATTGTCAAGGTCACATGCTATAATATTGCTTAAATATGGACTGGTTGGTGCTCCCTGAGGTAAGGACTCATTCAAACAACAAATGCTTGCTAGGTAAAAAGAAACATTTGTCGTATACCCTAAACTTTTAAAAACTTTAATTACCCGTGCCAGATGTATTGAAGGAAAAAAGTTTGATAAGTCAAGTTTTAATAATTGATTTTGGTTAAGATGTAACTTCGCATTTGTAATTATTGATTTTTTCTTTGTAAATCCGTGCGAACAATAATGTACTGGTATTTTTAATAGTACATTTTTATAAATCCAATATTGCATTTCAAGCAAAGCCGAGTATGGAGCATTAATATTTCTGAAACCTCCACTTCGTTTTTTTAGCTTAAATTCTCGATAATGATTACTCGTAGAATTAACAACAGATGCTAAATAATCATTTTTTCTTCTTAAGAGCTTAGCCAAATGCGTAAAGTTAAAAATGACAGGGACGTCTTTTTCAATTAACGGAGTAATATACTTTATATACTTATCAGACAACTCTTTTTCAAGTCCTCTATCGGTATAAAAGCTTTCCCATTTTTTGATAATTTGACTAGATTCCATTTTATACAAAAAGGAAGATGGATAAAACTACTTTCTTTACGTCAGCAATTCACATTAATTATTTTATTTGGAGATTGCTCCAAATAAAATTAATTAATGTGTGTGAGTCGCGGCTCTGCCGAGCGAACGACATTGATTTGAAAAATCAATGCTATTGGTTAAAGTTAACCTTAACTTACGGAAGCGACTACACTTCCTAAATGCTAGTTTCTTTTCCACCTTCCTGTTACAAATTTAATATTTCATTAGACAATTCACTTTTATCTGGAATATAAGGTTTATTAATCTCAATATATTCTCCAATAAACTCTTTAGGTATATCAAACTTTTTTCTTCCTTTTGATATTTCTTTAGACGTCACTTGCTTTAACTCTTCTTTACCCTTTTCGGTAATAAACAGTCTATTTTCATTAAATTCTATCAAGCCTTTAGATTCATACTCTTCAATAAATGAAGATATTTCATCGGGGCCAACTTTATACCTTTCGAAAAAAGTATATGCGAATAAACCATTTGAGCTTTTAAATAAATCAAGTAATATTTTACGTTCAAAATTTTTCATTTTTTATCTAAAATCCCTCTTCAACTCTGGTTAATAAATGCTTTCTTGTTTTTCCATTTTTATCGTTCATCCACCAAAATACAGGAAAAACATTATTGGGTGTATTACCCATACAGCCTTCAAGTGAATACAATGATTCAGACCCCTTCCAGCCAAAAGAATATGTATATAATTCCTTTTCATTAATCCATGGAGCAAGTTTTAATTCCAAGTCAAGCATATCGTCTTCTGCTTGTACGAGGTTTTGTCCAGAATACCTTTCGGAAATTCCTTGTTTTAATTCTAATGCACAATATACATCAATACCCTGAGCTTTTATGCTATCAACAGCATATTTCATCCCTGCAATAAAACAACACTTTAAGGTAAATCCATTGCCTAGCATCCCCTTTAATTCATTTATCCGACCAACTAAAGTCTGTCCACTACCAATGAACTCATCAAATAACACAACTTGATTATAACCTTTATCGAAAACTTTTTTAGCAGAGCCTAATTTGTTGACATCTCTAAATTTTCTCCATCCCATCCCGTATAAGGAATTTCTGAGGTGGTATAATACAACCTGCCCACTGTCTGAGGCTTCAGTTTTTGTTAACGCAACTATTTGTGTAGTTTGTTCATTAAATCCACTCTGACTAATTATGTAGTCACACACTTTATTTAAGTTATGCTGATACTCATCTTGTCTTAGAAAGGAAAATTCTTCAAGCAAGTCAAATATGATATCTTTCTGACTTTCCTTATCACAAAACTTAATCAAATCCTCAACTTCAGATTTTCTCTCTCTGAGCCAATTTTGTTTTGAGTAAAGTCTCAATAATTTGTAAAAATCCTTTCTTAAATATTTTTTCATAAATGTTAGTCTATGTCGCTCATTGCATTATCCACAATGGGAACATGCAAACGATCGGCCGCCTCTGGAGGCTGGCGTTTCGCATTATGTTAGACAAAGTTTGTTCATTACCTCAACAACTTTCTGCTCTCCACATCGTTTAATACGCGCATTTGCTGAATAGCTATTTCATTAAGCTTTCTCAGCCTATCTCTCTGATCAATATTTTCATTTATCATCACCGCATTCAGATTTTCCATATTTGACAAACATATCAGTTCATTCACGGACGCATAATCTCGAATATTACCTTTCTTATCTGGATTCGATTCCCGCCATTCTTTTGCTGTAATTCCAAATAAAGCAACATTCAAGACATCTGCTTCATTAGCATATATTATTGATAGCTGAGATGACGTCAACTCTTTGGGGATCAAATGTTCCTTTATGGCATCTGTATGTATATGATAATTGATCTTTGCCAATTCTCTCTTGGCTGACCAACCCAATTCTTTTTGTTCTTCTTCTTTTAAACGTTGGAATTCCTTAACCACATACAATTCAAACTCTACAGAAATCCAACTTGCAAATTTGAAGGCTATATCTTTGTGAGCATAAGTGCCGCCATATCTTCCCGCTTTCACAATTATACCTATTGCATTCGTGGATGTTACCCACTTTAAAGGGGATAAGGTAAATGCATTTAAACCGGCCTCTTTTCTAAACCCCTCGAATTCGAGGGGTTTAAATTCAGGATTATATAATGTCTCCCATATTCCCAAATATTCTATAGTATTCCGGTTCCGCATCCAGTTGCCGATTACAGCACTCGTGTCATCCGTCTTATATTTTGCTATATCGGTCAGGGAAATATAATCCGCATCATTAATCTTTACGATTGATAAATCTGTATTTTTTACTATGATTTTTTTCATTCCCCAAATTTTATCTTAGAAGAGTAGAACCTGACAGCCTGCCCTTAATTCAATTTGTAAATATACTTGTAATATACATATAATCAAACGTCAACAAACAATAATATACACTAAAAAAGCATAAAAGGACTTTGATCATATTGAAGTTAGGTAACTATAAGGATTTTTGCGAATTTCATCACTTCCGGATAGGAATCATGGAATTGCTATCATAGCACGGACACAAGGTTAAGCATAAAAGTTTAATTTTGTGCATTATGAAAAAAGAGAGAACGCATTATGACAAGTCATTCAAGGAGAATGCAGTCAAGTTGAGTATTGAGCGCAAGAATATCTCAGATCTGGCGCAGGAGTTGGGCATAAAACCATTTCTGTTATATCGTTGGCGTAAGGAATATCTTAAAGAGGGTTCATTCAGTTTCCCCGGAAACGGTGTCCAGACTTGTCAGCGAAGAAGCCAAACGCATAGCAGAGTTGGAAAAGCGTTTGAACGAGACAGAGCGTGATATCCTAAAAAAAGCTTTGAGCATCATCTCCAAGAACGATTGTTGATATACGAGTTTATAAAGGAGTATCATTCTATAAAATGGACGATTGAGGTGATGTGTAAAGTGTTGAAGGTATCTCGTAGTTCTTATTATCATTGGTTGAGTGATCCGCAGGGTAAACGAAAGCGCAAATACATGGAACTTGATGAAAAAATCAAAAAAGTCTACTTTGTGTCCAAAGGGCGCAATGGCAGTCCCAGACTGGCCAAAGACCTTCAGGCAGACGGAATATATGTTTCGCGTCCGACAGTGGCGCGCCATATGAAGCGGCTTGGACTGCGCAGCAAACTCTCTAAGCGCTTTAAGTTAACAACTGATTCTTCTCATGATTATAAGGTTGCCCCAAACCTTTTGAACAGGGATTTTTACCGTAATGAACCGGTGGAAGCCTGCGTGTCGGATTTGACCTATATTCCTTGCCTGAACGGATTTCTTTATTTGACAGTCGTTCTGGATTTGTTCGACCGCAAACCGATAGGATGGTCCATAAGCAACAATATGAAAGCCTCGAACACAGTAATACCTGCCATACGTATGGCGGACAAAAACAGATCATTTACAGAAGGTATGATTTTTCATTCGGACAGAGGAGTTCAATATGCCTGTACATTGACAAGGAATGTATTGAAATCTCTGAAAGCAACCCAAAGTATGAGCATAAAAGGAAACTGCTGGGACAATGCCGTAGCTGAAAGCTTCTTCAAAACATTCAAGGCTGAGCTCGTTTATGGAGTCAAACTCAAAACCAGAGAAGAAATGAAACTGCATGTTTTTGAATATATTGAATTCTGGTATAATCATAAAAGAAGATTTTCAGCATTGGGATATCAAACTATTGATGAATTCCGGGAGCAATATCAGACTATGAAACAATCTATTATAAATATAGCTTAACTTTTTGTCCGATTAAAGTTTGCAAATCCAAATACTCAGTTTTATTCATTGTTATTATTGATAATAATTACAGCGTTTTTTTATATGATTTGAATTTATTAATGACTAGTCATTGATTATTAATCATTATATTTGCAAATCTGATTATTTTAAACTTAAATGCTTATGCAAAGCCGAAGTAAAGAAGGTCTTTCATTGAGAAATCAACTAGGGGTTGAGTTAATGGAGACATACAATACGTTAAACGACAAATCAATAGCATTTTTTGCTAAGTATGGAATAACATCACAGCAATACAATGTTTTAGCCATTTTATATTTAGCAGGTTCAATGTCTACTTCAAATATTTTAGAATGGATGTTTGAAAAAAATGCGGGAGTATCACGACTAGTGGATCGTTTGGTAAAAAAACAATTGGTTGTAAAAAAGCCAAACAAAACGGATAAAAGATTAATTGTTGTAAGTCTTACTGAAAAAGGGAGAATAGTTTATGAAAACACTTTACAAAACTTAAAAGAACTAGAAAATAATAGTAAAAATTTATCAGATGAAGAAGTTGAACAATTGATTAAGCTTCTCTTAAAACTTAAAGGTGAATAATTTAAAACTATTTAGAATTATGAAACATATAATAGTATTTACAAGCTTAGTATTAATTATTTCTGTATTCAGTTTATCATCTTGTAATTCATCAAAAGTTAAAAAAGAAAATCAAAAGGTAGAAACACAAGCTACAGATTCATTGAACAAGGCAATCAGCTTAGCCTATCGAGGTGTGGTTTATGATGTTGGACTTCAATTTAATCCCGGCACGTATTCGGTAGAACCTTATAATCCAGACTTGGTAAAATACGATATGAAAGTGATCAAGAATGAACTGCACGCCAACACTGTACGCATTGAAGGGGAAGAAATCTCTCGCATAGTAGATGCAACTCTCGCAGCTCATAATGTTGGACTAAAAGTGTTCTTTAATCCTTGGAAAATGGGTGCTGATGCTCCAACAACTATTGCATATATGTCCGAAGCGGCTAAGGCTGCCGAGAAACTTAGAGAGCAAGGTATTGATCTTGTTTTTGTTGCCGGATGTGAATATTCTCTGTTTAGCAAAGGTGCTTTACCCGGTGAAACATTTAATGACCGTATGGTTAACCTAGCCAAAAATCTACAAGCTGCTGCCATAGAACAAAAACAGACACCTGAGATGATGAGTGCAGACCAGAAATTGAATGATATTTTGTCTGAAATAATGAAAGGTGTACGTGAAAATTTCAAGGGAAAAGTCACTTATTCTTCAGGATCTTGGGAGAATATCAATTGGGATCTTTTTGATATTGTAGGTGTTGACTATTATCGTAACGGTGAGTCTAAAGAGCAATATGTAAAGGGACTAGAACGATATAAAAAGTCCAAACCACTGTTTGTAATGGAAGTGGGTAGTTGCACTTATGAAGGAGCCGGAGCCAAAGGAGCCGGAGGATTTTCTATTTTTCAAGGTGTAAATCCGGATGGAACTGTCATATATGAAGGTGGGAATATTCCAATTCGCAGTGAAAAAGAACAAGCTGATTATGTCGAAACACAAATCAAACTGTTAGATCAGGCTGGTGCTGATGGTGTCTTTATTTACGTGTTTGCATTTCCACAAATGCCCTATAGCGAAGAGAAAGGTAAAGATATGGATATGACCTCTTATGCTTTGGTTAAAACGTTTTCAAAACAAGATTCACGTTCACAAAAAATTCCTAATTGGGAAAAGAAAGAGGCGTTCACGCGTTTATCGAATATTTATGAAGAACTGTCTCATCGAAATAAATAAAATCAGCAATCAAGACTAAAAAATAGAATAATATCTAACCAATATCTAAAACCGAAAATGATGTATCGAAAACTTATTTACGCAATTTTTTGTTCGATTTTATTTCAGATAAACATACAAGCTCAAATAGTTTATATTGATAATTCAGGAAAAGAACAATCCTTTGACAACAAAGTATTTGAATCAACAAAGCAGGCAGATATAAAACTTAAAGCAGTACCGGTAGAAAACGTTAAGCTCTTGCCCGGATTATTTCAACAAAGATACGAGTTGAATAAAAAATATGTGATGAGCCTTGATAATGATAAACTTTTGCAAAATTTTTATTTTGAAGCAGGTCTCGAAAAAGGCAATATAATGCTTCAACGTGATGAGCAGGGCATTGATGATTTTTATTGGGGGTGGGAATCTCCGATGAATCAGCTTCGTGGACATTTTCTGGGACATTGGCTCTCTGCTGCTGCTTATTTGTATGCCGAAACAAAAGATGAAGAGATAAAAGCTAAAGCAGATAAAATAGTGGCAGAATTAGCTTTGTGTCAAAAAGCAAATGGCGGACAATGGGTTGGGTCAATTCCCGAAAAATATATGGATTTTATAGCCAGTGGGCATCATATATGGTCACCACAATATACTTTGCATAAAACGCTTATGGGCTTATACGATATGTACACAAAAACAGGTTCAAAACAAGCCCTTGAGGTTATGGAAAACTTTGCCGATTGGTTTCACACGTGGACAGACAAACTCATTGCCGAAAATAACGCAGCTGCCATATATCAAGGAGAAACAAGCGGAATGCTTGAAATTTGGGCTAACTTATATGGGGTAACAAAAGAACAAAAGTATCTTGACTTGATGGAACGTTATGGCAATCCAAATATTTTTCAAGAATTACAACAAGGCAAAGAAGCGCTTTCAAATAATCACGCCAATGCGAGTATACCTTGGTCTCACGGTTCTGCTCGTATTTACGAAGTCACCGGAAATGATTATTGGAAAAATGTAACTCTTGCTTTTTGGAATGATGCAGTAAATGAACGTGAATCATTTTGTACCGGAGGGCAAAATTGTGGTGAACATTGGATTCCCAAAGGAGAGTTAGCTCATTTTGTTGGAGAAAATAACCAGGAGCATTGTACTGTTTACAATATGATACGTACAGCCGATTACTTATATCGATGGACTGGCGATCCTAAATATGCCGATTATATTGAGAAGAATATCTACAATGGTATTTTGGCACAACAAAATCCAAATACCGGTATGGTTGCTTATTTCTTGCCAATGGGGGCCGGTTATACTAAAGGTGGTGAAAAAGGTTGGGGCGATCCTACCAAAGATTTTTTCTGCTGTCACGGCACATTGGTACAAGCTCATACCCGATACAATGAACTAATTTACTTTGAAAGTAACGATGGCATTTCCGTTAGTCAGTATATCCCATCAGAACTAAAATGGAAAAAGAACAATACGAATGTAACCATCACTCAGAATTTTAAGGCTTACGAATGGAATAATGACTATAATATTAGTCGTTGGGATATGGTTTTTACTGTAAAATCAGATAAACCGATTGATTTTATGCTTGATTTGCGTCTTCCTGCGTGGCTAAAAGAAAAAGCAGTAATAAAAGTCAACGGAATTCCGGAAACAGTATCAATGATTAATGGCACGCATTCGATTAAACGCACTTGGAATAATGACGAAATTACAATAGAATTTCCAACCGAATTGTCGCTTGAACCTCTGCCGGACACAAAAAATAGATATGCTTTTATGGAAGGCCCAATTGTGTTAGCAGGTCTAAGTGATACCGATATTCCTTTGCACGGTGATGTCAAAAATCCCAGTTCAATATTATCTCGCGAATATGAGCAGCAATATCGAGTAGCTCGTTGGAAACAAAGTCATTATAATACGATAAATCAGGATCACAACATAAGATTCGTTCCTTTATATGAAATAGCTGATGAAAGATATACGATATATTTCCCTATAAGCAAATAATATACCTTTGTAACAAAACCCAGTAGATATCGGTATCCTCAGGGGGTGGTTATGACCGAAATGCTGGGTGGTTATCTTCCGAAATATCCACTCCGCGACCTCTTCTTTTGTCAGCTTTTCTCTTTTTTATTGATTCGCTGCAAAGGTATTCATTCCTTTCGCTGTCAAAAGACGTTCTTCTCCGGAGGCTTTCCTTTTTGCCCGCTAAGTAGCTGAGGCGCAGGTTTGACATATACAATTTGGACTCGCAGTCGAAGCTGTGCTTCGGCGGCGCTATAGAAATGTAACCATCCGATAAACTACGTCTTTTCTCATTAAAGCGAGCCACGTACCTTTGCAAAAAAAGGAAAGGTATGGTAACGGAAGAGCAGGTGTAATAAGCAAACATTCTTTGGACATTTTTTCGTAAAGTTGTTTGTACATTCCTGCCGGCGTTTTTGGGGCTCACTTGTTCTGGTTTATTCTTGAGTTTATTTAGTTTTGGACGCAGCCCCAT
>JALCMW010000002.1 GCA_022648685.1 Bacteroidales bacterium | reverse complement strand
ACCCATATCGAACAGAGAAGTTAAGCCCGCCATCGCCGATGGTACTGACATACCAGTCGGAAGAGTAGGCAGCTGCCGTTCTTCGAGGCCCGGACAGATTGATTTCTGTCCGGGCCTTTTTTTTATGTCCGCACGTCATCTTTATGTAATGTGCAGCACTTTTTTATGTAAATTTGTTCCCTGTCTACGGCCCTCGGGCACTCCATTGCCAGTCCCTTTCCCCGAAATCAGGAACAGGAACATGAAGACAAATAGTAAATCTTCGGACATAATTACATTATGTCCGCTTTATGATTTCCAGAGCGTATCTGCCTGATTGATTTAAAACTGGTCTTTGATATTATAGTTGTTTCTCAAAGTTGAATTCCTTGAGATTAATTCTCCGAGGAATCCTGCA
Organism: Bacteroidales bacterium; assembly: GCA_022648685.1. Lineage (GTDB taxonomy): Bacteria > Bacteroidota > Bacteroidia > Bacteroidales > UBA932 > Cryptobacteroides. Next base: position 358,448 of record JALCMW010000002.1, on the reverse strand, counting down.
AGAAACAACATGACTCCCAATATTATGGCTACAAGGGCCAGATAAAAAAGCGGCTGATCGGTAACCGGCCTGAATGGCACGCCAGCCGATTGATGCATGAGTTTGGCTATTATGAGCCATATAGCTATAATACCTCCTGCAATGAACATAAGTATACCGGTAAAGCCGAAAAAGTGCATGGGCTTTTTACCGAAAGCACTTAAGAACCAAAGCGATATCAGATCCAGAAGTCCGTTGACGAATCTTTCGACACCGAATTTGCTTTTTCCGTATTTCCTTTTTTCATGATGTACGGGTTTTTCGGTAATTTTGTCGAATCCGGCATTTTTTGCGAGGTATGGAATGTATCTGTGCATTTCTCCATATACTTCAATGTTTTTTATAACCTCGTTTTTGTATGCTTTCAACCCGCAGTTCATGTCATGTATCTTTATCCCGGTGATCCACCGTGCGGTTGCATTATATAGCTTGGAAGGAAGATTTTTAGTGAATTTATTGTCTTGCCTATGCTTTTTCCATCCTGAAACCACATCCCAGTCTTCTTCCACGATCATATGGAACATCACAGGAATCTCTTCTGGTGCGTCCTGCAGATCCGCATCCATAGTGACGACAACTTTGCCTTCGGCTTTCTTGAAGCCGCAATACAAGGCAGCGGATTTCCCATAGTTACGTCTGAACGATATTCCTTTTATATTCTTATCTGTTCTCGAAATTTCCAGGATTTTATTCCATGAGCCGTCTTTGCTTCCGTCATCGATCATGATTATCTCGTAGACGTATCCTGCTTTTATGACGACATTGTCAATACGTGATATTAATTCCGGAATCGATTCTCTTTCGTTGTATAAAGGGATTATTATCGATAAATCTTTTGTGTATTCCATCTTCTGAATTATGAAGGGATTTAAACATTATCCGTTCCGTCTGTCTTGATGTCTTGTCCGTTTTCTGCAAACGGATTATCCGAGGGTATGCTCCTTGATGTGATGAAAGATAAGATGGTACCGTAAAGGAAGCAATATATGAACGTGAATATAAGCATCAATTGAGATATGTTATCCTTTACCTTATCCATTGCATTGATTGAATTGGAATCCATCATACCCGAATAAGACTGCATGACTGTATTTATTTCCCCGGTTATAGCATCTGTCCCTACAATGAATATTTCAGCAATCACTGCTGCGGAATAAATGACCGCCGAAAAGAAGGCCATTCCCATTCCATATCTGAATGTGTCGGTATTTGTAACTCCGGTATAATCGGAAACCAACTTCTTCTGGAAATACATCATGATATATATGCAAAGGATGAATTTTACAAGCCATAAAATGAAGCCTACTGCAGAAGAGAGAAATCCGGGGGACATCTTTTGAGTAAGAAGACCGATGAATATGAATACCGATGACGCAAGGCCGAGAATAAGTCCCGATTTTGCCGAGTTGTTCCAAATCTCCTTTCCGCTGATTTTTTCCTGCATATCCTTGTTAATTTGATTTAAGGTTCAAAATTAATCAATTTATGGATAATGGAAAAATTTTCGTAACTTTGTCTCCTTGAATAAGAATGCGGTCAATGCTGTGTTATCCGTACTTTGTATGTACGGAGGCATTGGAGCAAATAATAAATTATATTATGATTAATATTACATTTCCGGACGGTAGCGTCAAGCCTTTTGAGAAAGGTGTAACAGGTTATGAGATAGCCGAAAGCATAAGCCCGAGGTTGGCGGCTGATGTTTTGGCTGTTTCAGTGAAGGCAGCTGGTGACAATTCACTTGAAGAAGGCGTAACTTATGATTTGACCCGTCCTATTGAAGAAGATTCTTCCGTCAGACTCCTGAAGTGGGATGATGACGAAGGTAAACAAGTTTTCTGGCATTCTTCGTCCCATTTGATGGCTGAAGCTCTGGAAGCTCTTTATCCCGGGATAAAATTCGGTATAGGTCCTTCAATTGAGAACGGTTTTTATTATGATGTCGATCTGGGTGGAAAACAGCTTGCCGATGCGGATCTTCCTGCGATCGAGAACAAAATGCTCGAACTTGCCAAAACTAAAGAAACGTTTACCAGAATTTCCGTTTCCAAGTCCGATGCCTTGAAATATTTTTCAGATAAAGGAAACCAGTATAAAGTGGAATTGATAAACGATCTTGAAGACGGGTCGATCACTTTCTATAAAAACGGCGGTTTTACGGATTTGTGCCGTGGGGCCCATTTGATGAATACGGAGCGGATCAAAGCAGTGAAGCTGACTTCCATAGCCGGTGCTTACTGGCGCGGAGACGAGAATCGTCCGATGCTTACCAGAATATACGGTGTCACTTTTCCCAAGAAATCTTTGCTGGACGAATATCTTGTCGTGCTGGAAGAAGCCAAGAAGCGGGATCACAGGAAGCTCGGCAAAGAAATGGAATTGTTCACGTTTTCTTCAAGAGTGGGATTAGGGCTGCCGATGTGGCTGCCGAGAGGAGCCGTGTTGAGACTTGTACTGGAAGATTTTCTTAGAAAAAAACAATCCGAATACGGCTATCTGCCTGTTGTTACTCCACATATCGGAAGCAAACAGCTTTATGTCACATCCGGACATTATGCAAAATACGGAAAGGATTCGTTCCAGCCTATCCATACCCCCCAGAAAGGGGAGGAGTATATGTTGAAGCCGATGAACTGTCCTCATCATTGTGAGATATACCGTTCGGCTCCGCGTTCATATAAGGATCTTCCTTTAAGGTATGCGGAATTCGGTACGGTTTACCGTTACGAGCAGAGCGGAGAACTCCACGGCCTTACCCGTGTCCGCGGCTTTACACAGGACGATGCCCATTTGTTCTGCCGTCCGGATCAGCTTCAGGATGAGTTCGAGAAGGTCATAGATCTTATTCTTTATGTATTCAAGACGCTTCATTTTGACAAGTATATGGCTCAGATTTCATTGCGTGATCCTGTACATAGAGAGAAGTATATCGGTTCTGATGAAAACTGGGAGAAAGCGGAAAAAGGAATTATCGAAGCTGCAAAGGAAAAGAATCTGAATGCAGTTGTAAAATATGGTGAAGCTGCTTTCTACGGACCCAAGCTTGATTTCATGGTCAAAGATGCGATAGGCAGGAAATGGCAGCTTGGCACTATACAGGTGGATTATAATCTTCCTGAAAGATTCCAGCTTGAGTATACCGATGCCGACGGGACTAAAAAACGCCCGGTAATGATACACAGGGCACCTTTCGGTTCCATAGAAAGGTTTGTCGCCGTTCTGTTGGAACATACGGCCGGCCATTTGCCTTTATGGCTTTGTCCGGATCAGGTTAAAGTTCTGCCAGTCAGTGAAAAATATGCCGAATATGCGAAAAATATTTGCGGTTTGCTGAATAATTCCGATATTCGCACCTCAATGGACGACAGAAACGAGACTTTGGGTAAAAGAATCAGGGAAACATCCATTTTGAGAATACCTGTTTTGGTTATAGTGGGAGAAAAAGAAACTCAGGCCAATACCGTTTCCGTAAGGTTAAACGGAGAAGATAAGGGTACCATGAGTGCAAACGAGCTTATTGACAAGATAAAAGCCGATATAAAAGCCGAATTGTCATAAGTTTCGCGTATTTATATGTTTAATTAAATTTTTAGGAGGACTATTTTATCGCAACGCCTTTTAAACCTTCAACACCGCATAGCGGTCCGCGCCCGAATAACGGTGCATCACGCCCGAATAGCGGCGCAGCAAGACCGAATACTGCGCAAAGATCATTTACAGGTTCGAAACCGAATACTGTATCGCGGCCTTATTCCCGCGACAGACGGGTATATGGAAGACCCGCCAAATCAGAAAATGAACTTAGAATAAATGAGGAGATAACGGCTCCGCGTGTCCGTCTTGTCGGAGAAAATATCGAAGAACAAGGTATATATCCTGTTTCCGAAGCTTTGAAGATAGCAGACAGAATCGGTTTGGATTTAGTGGAAATCAGTGATAAAGCTGATCCGCCGGTATGCAAGATATTGGATTATCAGAAATACCTTTATCAGCAAAAGAAGAAAGCCAAGGAAATGAAGCTTAATTCTGCCAAGATAGTTATTAAGGAAATAAGATTCGGTCCAAATACCGATGAACATGATTTCCAGTTCAAATTGAACCATGCCAGAGACTTTCTTGATGACGGAAATAAGGTGAAGGCATCGATATTCTTCCGTGGACGTTCGATAAAGTTCGCTGATCAGGGGGAGAAACAGCTGCTTCGGTTTGCCGTGGAACTGGAAAGTGTAGGACGTGCCGAGCATATGCCGATTCTGGAAGGTAAGAGGATGTCTATGATGATATCTCCTATTAAGAAAAAATAATCCGTTATACGGGTTTTTATTTATATTAACAGTTAAATTATTTAACGATGGCAAAACTTAAAACCAACTCCGGTGCCAAAAAGCGTTTCACGCTTACCGGAACGGGAAAAATCAAGAGAAAACATGCTTATCACAGTCACATCCTTACGAAGAAGACTAAAAAGCAAAAGAGGAATCTCGATCATTTCACTTTTGTAGAGAAGGATGATATGCACAGAGTTAAGGAATTGTTGGTTCTCTAAAATCATTAAAGTTTAATTTGGAATGCAGTACGAAAAGTATCTTTGAACGGATCACTGCCTCCATAAAAAAGTAAAATTATGCCAAGATCAGTAAATTCGGTTGCCTCAAGGGCAAGGCGCAAAAAGATTCTTAAAAGAACGCGTGGTAATTTTCTTGCCAGAAGGAATGTTTGGACAGTAGCAAAAAACACTTATGAAAAAGGTCTCACTTACGCATATCGCGACCGCAGGGCCAAGAAGCGTGAGTTCAGGGCACTTTGGATCCAGAGGATCAATGCCGCTGCCCGTCAATATGGTATTTCTTATTCCCAGTTTATGGGCAAACTTGCCAAGCAGAATATAGGTCTGAACAGGAAAGTTCTGGCGGATTTGGCTATGAACAATCCTCAGGCTTTTGAAGCTATTGTGAATTCAGTTAAATAGTTGGCTTTTCGATGACGTTTAAGGATCTATATCATAACAAGTGGACCAGAATGCTTTTTTGGGCCATTCTGTATGTATTATGGGTTGTCTGGTTGGGAAGTTATTGGTGGCTTTTAGGTCTTATAATTATTTTCGATCATCATATAACCCGCAAGGTCAAATGGATGTTCTGGAAAAAGGATTACAAGGAAGGTGAAAAAAGAAACGCTCTTTTGGATTGGTTGGATGCAATCATCTTTGCCGTCGTAGTCGTTACTTTTATCAATATCTTTTTTTTCCAGGCGTTCAAGATTCCTTCGTCATCGATGGAAAGTACTCTTTATACCGGTGACCATTTGTTCGTAAGCAAGCTTTCATATGGTCCGAGAGTCCCGGAAACTCCTCTCACGATTCCTTTTACCCATAATGTGATTTTCGGTCACGAGTCTTATTCGACGCTGATCAAAAACAAATACAAGAGGCTCAAAGGTTTCGGAAGGGTAAAGCGCGGAGATGTGGTGGTTTTCAACTTCCCGAATGGTGATACAGTACTCCGGAAAGCTCCTGCCGATGATTATTATTCGTTGGTTAGAAATTTCGGGAGACGTTACGTTATTGACAATCTGGGACCTGTAATATCCAGACCTGCCGACAAGACGGATCATTATGTGAAAAGGTGTGTTGCCATACCGGGTGATACCCTCAGTGTCAGGAACGGTTTGGTTTACATCAATTCGGTAAAGCAGGAAGTTTATCCAGGGATACAATATTCCTATCAGGTAATTACGAACGGCCAGCGCATCAATTCCAAGTTGTTGGAGGATATGGGAATAAACATCGGTGAGTTGTATTTCGATTCGAATCTTCCCGGATATCCGGCAATGCCGCTTACATCGAAGATGCTCAATGAAGTACGGAATTATTCAAACGTATTGAGTGTTAAATCAAATATCGATGTCTATCCTCCTGATTATCCGGATACGTACATGAGTCTGTTCCCTTTCAATCCATATTTCAAGTGGACAAGGGATAATTACGGACCTTTATGGATTCCAGAAAAAGGAACAACCGTTCAGCTTGATCGCCGTAACATATCCATATATAGAAGAATCATATCGGTATATGAACATAACGATCTTAAAGAATCGGAAGACGGACGGATATTTATAAACGGTAAGGAAGTACAAAGCTATACATTTAAGCAGGATTATTATTTCATGATGGGGGACAACAGGCATAACTCGCTGGATTCCAGATATTGGGGCTTCGTGCCTGAAGATCATATCGTAGGAAGGCCTTCGCTTGTCTGGTTCTCGTCAGACGGAAATTATAAATTTCCGGATAACATAAGATGGCGCAGATTTTTCAAATTTTTATAGAATTCTTTGAATTTTGAAAAATTAAAGCGAAATTTGCAGTCTGCTCAATTAGAATATAAAAAATAAAAAATATTATGGCAAAGGTTTGTCAAGTAACAGGAAGGAAGAGAATGATCGGTAACAATGTCGCTCATTCGAAGTTACGTACGAAAAGGGAATTCGCCCTCAATCTCAAGAACAAAAGATATTGGCTTGAGTCGGAGAAAAGATTCGTTACTTTGAAAATTTCCTGCAAAGGAATGAGAATAATTGAAAAGAACGGTCTGGAATCTGTTTTGGCAGATGCCAAAAAGAAAGGATTAATTAACCTTGTTTAAATTTTGTAAATATTATGGCAAAGAAATCAAAAGGTAACAGGGTGCAGGTCATCCTAGAGTGCACCGAGCAAAAGGAAAGCGGTGTGCCTGGCATGTCGAGATACATTACTACCAAAAATAAAAAAAATACTCCCGATCGTCTGGAACGCATGAAGTACAATCCGTATCTTCATAAGTGTACTCTTCATCGCGAGATAAAATAATTACAGGAGAAATAGAATATGGCAAAGAAATCAGTCGCTACTTTTGCTGCGAAATCAGGAGCGAAAAGTATGGTGAAATGCATCCGTATGGAGAAATCGCCTAAAACCGGAGCATATGTTTTCGTAGAGCAACTTATGGAATCAGGCCAGGAAAAAGACTTCTTCAATAAGAAGTAATCGGGGCCGGCTTCTGTATAATGGAATATCTTGTGGCATTCGGATTAAACTTCCGGATGCCACATTTTTAATATCATTGATTTTGCCTATCTTTGTAAGATAAATTCGGTTATTATGGGTATTTTCGACAAAGGAGTTCAGAAGACCAAGCATAATTTCTTCCAGAAACTTTCACGTGCAGTTATCGGCCGTTCCAAAATTGATGACAAAGTTCTGGATGCAATAGAGGAAGCTTTGGTCTCTTCAGACATGGGTGTCGATACTACTTTGAAAGTAATTGACAATCTTGAAGAACGCGTAGGCAAGGATAAATACATGTCCCTGGATGAATTGGTGGATATGCTTAGGGAAGAGATCGAAGACCTTATTGATGCCACCGGATCTGGAATTTCTCCATTGTTTTCGGGAGCCCCCGGTAAACCGTATGTAATCATGGTCGTCGGTGTAAACGGCGTAGGGAAAACGACAACGATAGGCAAACTTGCCAGCAAATTCAAGGCTATGGGCAAAAATGTTGTTCTTGGTGCCGCCGATACTTTTCGTGCCGCTGCCGTAGAACAGCTTCAAATATGGGCTGATAGGGCAGGAGTCGATATCGTAAGACAGAAAATGGGGTCCGATCCTGCGTCCGTGGCATATGATACGGTAAAGTCCGCAGTTGCAAAAGATGCTGACATCGTCCTTATCGATACTGCCGGAAGACTTCATAACAGGACCGATTTGATGAACGAGCTGACAAAGATCAGGAATGTGATGCGAAAAGTGATTCCTGATGCTCCTCATAAGGTTTTGCTTGTACTTGACGGGACTACCGGGCAGAATGCTTTTCAGCAAGTAAGGGAGTTTTCCAAAGCTACGGATGTGACGGCTTTGGCAGTTACGAAACTTGATGGTTCTGCAAAAGGCGGTGTCGTTCTGGGAATAGCGGATCAATTCAAGATCCCTATAGAATATATAGGTATAGGAGAGGGTATTGACGATTTGAAGGTTTTTGACAAAAAAGAATTTGTCGAGTCTCTGTTTTCCAAAGATGATATAGAAGGGAAATGATTCGAATTTAATTATATATCAGGATATGAAGATTTCTTATAGTTGGCTCAAGGATTATCTTGAGTTTGATTTGTCTCCTCAGGCTGTTGCGGACGCGTTGACTTCTATAGGTCTGGAAGTCGATTCCGTGACTGAAAGCGAGCAGGTTCCGGGAGGTTTGAAAGGTGTTGTAGTTGCTGAAGTGAAGGAGTGTATTCCTCATCCCGATTCTGATCATCTCCATATCACTAAAGTTGATGACGGGGGAGAGGAATTGCTGACTGTGATTTGCGGAGCTCCTAATGTAGCTGCCGGAGAGAAGGTCCTTTTTGCACGGATAGGAGCTGTCCTTCCGGGAGATTTCAAAATCAAGAAATCTAAAATCCGCGGAGTGGAATCATACGGCATGATATGCGCCGAAGATGAACTTGGCATCGGTTCCGACCATGCAGGAATCATGGTGCTTCCATCCGATGCCGTAACCGGGACAACGGCGAAAGACTATCTGCATCTTTCATCCGATGCTGTGATAGAAATAGATTTGACAGCCAACCGGGTGGATGCCGCTTCTCATATAGGTGTAGCAAGGGATTTGTATGCCTATTTGCAACTGAACAAAATCCCATGTGAATTGCATATTCCCGATGTCTCTTCTTTCATGGAAGGAGAGGAACCGTGTGGTCCGGATGGTGCTCTTCCCATACAGGTTGATGATGTTGCAGGGGCTCCAAGATATTCCGGAATTACTCTTCGAGGTGTCAGGATTTCGTCTTCTCCTGAATGGATGCAAAAAAAACTGCTGTCGATAGGATTACGTCCTATAAATAATGTTGTGGATATATCAAACTTCGTATTGATGGAATGCGGACAGCCTTTGCATACTTTTGACGCCGATAAGGTTTCAGGAGGCAAAATCATAGTACGCAGAGCTTCCGAAGGTGAAAAGCTAGTGACACTCGACGGAATCGGGAGATCGTTGAAAAGCAGCGATATGGTGATCGCCGACAAAAACGGGGCGATGTGCCTTGCCGGCGTTTTCGGAGGTTCTGATTCGGGAGTGACAGATTCCACTGAAGATGTGTTTTTGGAATCGGCTTACTTCGATCCCGTTTCCATAAGGAAGACATCGAAAAGCCATGGGTTGCAGACAGATGCCTCTTATCGTTATGAAAGAGGTGCGGATCCCGAATGCGTTCCTTATGCATTGATGAGAGCTTCTCTGTTGATTCAGGAATTTGCAGGCGGAAAGATAGTCGGTAAGATCCAGGAAAATTATCCTGTCAGGATAGAAAAGAAAGTCATCGATCTTGATTATGATAGAATGGAATCCTTGATCGGCAAGAAAATCGGTCATGATACCATAGAAAATATTCTGGGTTATTTGAATTACGATTTCATTGAAAAGAGGAAAAATGCAGATGGGATTCCCTCAGGGGCGATTGTCGCGGCTCCTACCTATATGATAGATGTTTACCGTGAATGTGATGTAATAGAAGAGGTTTTGAGGATATACGGATATAACAATATAGAATTGCCTTCGCGTCTGGTCATGTCTGTAAATCCAACATCGTCTCCCGAACCGGAAGCGGTGCGTAACGGTATATCCAATTTCCTCAGTGCAAACGGTTTTGCAGAAACGATGAATAATTCGCTGACTAAATCGGAATATTATGTTCCGCTGAAAACATTCCCCGAGGAAAGTTGCGTCAGAATTGTCAATCCTTTGAGTTCCGATCTCAACGTGATGCGCCAGACATTGATCCTGAATGGCTTGGAGGTTATTTCCTACAATATCCGGAGGCAAACTACGTCGATGAAATTTTACGAGTACGGGTCTGTATACAGAAAAGATCCCGGGAAAGACGGAACGACTCTCGATTCCTATGAAGAACATTCCGATTATACGATTTTCATAACCGGAACCGAAGATAAAACATGGTGTTCAGAACCGGGAAAAGGTGGTTTCTATCAATTGAAAGGTTATGTCGAACTTCTCTTGTCCCGTTTCGGAATAAATCTTTACAATATGGAATACGAAGCGGCTCCGGAAGATATTTTTTCCGAAGGGCTTATATACAAATTACCGGGACAGGGCAGGAAATTGCTTTCCATCGGAACCGTTTCCCCGTCGCTTGCTGTCAGGTTTGACGTGAAGCAGCCTGTCTTTGCTGCCGAGATCAATTGGGATGTGCTTTTCAGCCTGGTAAAGAAAGACAATATTTCTTTTAGTGAAATGCCGAAATTCCCTGAGGTCAAAAGAGATTTGGCTTTGCTCTTCGATGAATCGGTTCCTTATGCGGATATTCGCAGGAGTGCGTTCAAATCCGTTAAGAAGATTCTGAAAAGCGTTACTCTTTTCGATGTTTACAGAGGAGGAAATATCCCTTCAGGCAAAAAACAATATGCTTTGAGTTTTGTCCTTCAGAATGATGAAAGGACGTTGACTGACGATGAGGTGGACAAAGTTATGAACAGGCTTATCTCTTCGCTTGGCAATGAGTTCGGTGCTGTTTTGAGGTAATGATGAAAAAGAATTTTCCATATGTTTTTCTTATAATTTTCTGCACGGCATTATTTGTTTCGTGTGAAAGGGAAGCCAGAGTAATTCCCAAAAGAAAATTATCGAAGATATATGCGGAAATGTATATTGCCGATCAGTGGGCAATAGTAAATCCGGGAGTGAAGAAGAAGGCCGATACCATGTCATATTACGAACCGATATTTGAAAAATACGGTTATGATTTGAAAGATTATCGGAAAAGTGTGGAATACTACCTGGAAGATCCGGATAAATATTCGCAACTGCTTAAGAAGACGGCGGAGATAATCCGGGATGAAGTTAAAGACATAAGGGCGGAGCAGGATAAAATCAATGCTGCAAGATCAATTCGCAATAAAGTCTTTTCCGGCGGAATCCCTTTGTACAGATCAGGGTCCGGACGGCCGTTTAAACGGGTAAAAGTATTACGTGATACCATAGGAAGATACAATATTGAGAAAGTGGAGTTCGATACTTTGTATTCGGGTCCGGTCATAATAGTCAGGAACAAAAACGGGGATGTTTCGCAGCCTGCACTTGTAGGAAAAATGGAATAAAGTGAAAAACGAGGAGGCGTATTTGATATGCAAAGATTAGCTGCTTCATATATTTATCCTCTTGACGGTCATAAGCCTGTCAGGAATGGTTTTGTGGAGTACGAAGAAGACGGTACTATCATAAGATTCGGAGAAAGCGGTGATATTTCTTCCGAACCTGAATATTATGATGGCGCAGTCGTTCCCGGATTTGTCAATACTCATTGCCATATCGAGCTTTCATATATGAAGGGTTTGTTCCGTCGCGGTAGCGGCATGACCGGATTTATTGACCAGATCAATTCTTTGAGAGACATTTCCCCAAAAGAGAAGCGCCTGAATGATATTAAGTTCCGTATGGATGATTTATGGAAACAGGGTGTTTCAGCTATGGGTGATATCAGTAATTGTGACGATTCTTTTGAAATCAAGGCTTCTTCCGAAATGTACACCAGAACTTTTCTGGAAGTATTCGGTACCGAGCCGGATGATTGCGATAAGATTATGACTGATGTTGCCGCTTTGACTGATGAAGCTATGGCATTGGGACTGGATGCTGCTCCTACTCCTCATGCCTGTTATACAATGAGCCCTGAATTGTTGACCGCCGCCAGCGCCGCCGCTTTGAAATCTTCCTTCCTTTCTTATCATAGCGAGGAATCGGCTGAGGAAGAACAAATGATAATGTCAGGTTCGGGGCCTTTGTTCGCCAATAGAAAAAATGCCGGGATGAGCACTCCTCCTGTGACAGGAAAGTCATCTTTGTCGTATTTTGCAGACAGGATTGAAAAGATCCATCCTTCACCGTTTTACGAACATATACTTTTGGTCCATGAAGTATGCATGAATCAGGAAGGCATAGACCGCGTGAAAACCATGATGCCCAATCTTTTCATATCGTTATGTCCGCTTTCGAATATCTTTATTCATAATTCGCTTCCTCCTGTTTCCCTTATGCGGAAAAACGGATTGAAAATTACCGTGGGTACCGATTCCCTTTCAAGCAATGATGATTTGAATATGGTAAACGAACTGTTTTGCCTTCAGGAGAATTTTCCTGAAGTCGGCATGGAGGAACTTTTGACATGGGCATGTTCAAACGGTGCGCTTTTTCTCTCCAGGGAGGATACGCTAGGATCCATATCGGCAGGCAAGAAACCTGGTCTGGTATTTGTTAATCATTTGAGTCCGCAAGGCCGTCTCACCACGGCCAGTTCATCGCAAAGAATAATATAATGTTACGTGAAGATATAGTATTCGGTCCTATCCATAGCAGACGGTTGGGTGCTTCCCTTGGAATAAATCTCCTTCCGCAAAAGGGAAAATTATGCAATTTCGATTGTATTTATTGTGAATGCGGATGGAATAAAGATGGTACCGGGGACAAAACAATACCAAAGGCGGAAGATCTGCAGTCTGCTTTGGAAGCGAAGCTGAAACAGTGTCTGAAAGATAATGTCTTGATAGATTCGATCACATTCTCAGGTGATGGCGAACCGACTCTCAATCCTGATTTTGCAAAAATAATAGATATTACCATATCCCTGCGGAATCGTTATTATCCCGAAGCTTCCGTGTCCGTGCTTTCAAATGCGACCAGAATTTATAAGGATGATGTGTTCAATGCATTGAAAAAGGTTGACAATCCCATATTGAAACTGGATGCGCCCTTTGATGAGGCCGTAGCAAGAATAAACAGACCGCAAGGAGAATTCCATGTGCAGAAGATTGTGAACGATCTTATGCGTTTCGAAGGAAACTTCATCTTGCAAACTATGTTTCTCAAAAGTGATGATTTCGATTCTTCCGATCCCGTTTCCCTGCAAGCGTGGATGGATATAGTCAGAAAACTGCATCCGAGGAAGATAATGGTTTATACGATTGATCGTGAAACGCCTGAAAAAGGTCTTGAAAAATTTACCGAGGACCAGATGCGTCTTATGGTCAAGCCGCTTGTTGATGACGGCCTTGATGTTCAAATCAACGGATAATAATATAATTATTAATTTATTATGAATTTATTTTCAAAATACGGTTATACTCCTAACAAAGAAGCGATAGACAGCAGTCTGGGAATTATCGCTTCAAATCTTGACGGTGTAATATCGGACGATGTCCTTAAGGATTGTTTTTCTTTTATGGATCTTACTTCGTTGCATTCCAACGATACACGTGATAACATAATAAAACTTGTCGGGAAAGTCAATGCTTTCAAGACCGATTTTCCCGATTACCCGCTTCCTGCTTCTATTTGTGTTTATCCGAATTTCGCTTCGGTCATAAAATCACATAGAAATTATCCGGATGTACGGGTTACTGTGGTCTCAGGTTGTTTTCCTTCTTCCCAAAGTTTCCTTGAAGTAAAAGTTAAAGAATGTGAAATGGCGGTTTCCGCAGGAGCTGAAGAAGTGGATATAGTGCTTTCCCTGAATTCTTTTCTTTGCGGGGATTACGCCGCCGCTTCAAATGAAATCTCGGAAATCAGAAAAGTAATCGATGCAACTGCAGCTTCTCAGGGAAGGTCTGCCGTTCTCAAGGTTATCCTGGAAACAGGTTTGCTTGTAACTCCGGAAAATATAGCCAACGCTTCTTTTCTTGCAATGGAAGCCGGAGCCGATTTCATAAAAACATCAACTGGAAAAGTAGATGTCAACGCTACTCCCGTTGCTGCATACGTAATGTGCGAATGTATAAGCAAATATTACGAAAAAACAGGTCGTAGAGTCGGTTTCAAGGCTGCCGGAGGAATCTCCACAGCTACTGATGCAGTCGTATATTATTCCATAGTTTCCACTATCCTCGGAAAAGAATGGCTTGACAAAAAATATTTCAGGCTTGGTGTGAGCCGTCTGGCAAATAATCTGATTTCGGCGATAGAACAGAAGACCGTAACTTTCTTTTAAGATGTATGACAAAAGAAGTTGCCGATATAATTAAGTTGTAAAGTTGATGTTGTTCTCCGGATAATACCCGGAGAATTTCATTTTCCGGGTATTGCTGCTGAATAAAGTTTCTTGAAATACTCTCTCAGGTCTGTCCATTTGTAATATCGTCCTTCATATGCCTTGAGTGCCGGTATTCCCGTCTCCTTTTCATTGTAAAGAAGTTTTACCAGTATACTGTTTGCCTTATTCCTATAAAAGATGATCTGAAGGTTTGACGCCATTGGGATCGATTCGAATCCGAACCAATGCTCGGACACATTTTTTATCGAGTATACGGAATCCTGGCCTTCGATTTTCATGAGATTTACCAGCGGGAGCAGTCCTGTATCATGTCCGAAACGCAAGTCTGCGGCAGTATCGTTCCCTTTGACTGCAGCATCGGCGCGTTCTGTTATGTCTTTCAGCAAGAATACGGCGCTTTGACTCCTATCGCTGTCATACTCTTTGGTATCACAGTTATAGCTATACATCTTGATGTTATACAATTTCCATTGTTCAAACAGCTCGTCGGCATTGAAGAATCTGAAAATGTCTACAGGAGGAGTCATGTCCAGATCCTGGCAAATGGCGCCCGCCATGTACACAGATTTGTAAAATTTCTGGGTGTTTCCGTCAAGTAGTTTATTTGCTTTCTCAGTATCTTTGAAAAGCAGTTTGTCCAACCTTTCCGGGTTGAACTCGGCTTCCCTTAAAGAATCAGTGTAGTTATTATTCCCTTTCTGAATTTTGCCGATATCCACCGAATGTGCTATCATCGGCATGTATTTATCTCCTGTATCAAAATGAAAATCATCTTTCGGAGACAGTCCTTTCAGTTCATTAGTGAAATAGGTCATACTTAAAATACAGCGTGGGACCGTACTGGAAATACAATTTATTTCCCTTCTCTTCTTTTGATTGAAAACTTCAGGGAATCTTTCATACATCCTTTGAGCCAGACCCTGCTGTTCTTTTCCTCCTTTTTGGGTAAGATAACCGCTCATCCCTTTATGCGCGTTTTCTATTATAAGTACATCATCACGCAACTCTTTTCCTTCTTTTGTAAGCAATCCTTTGTCATATGCTTTGTCCAACATATCGATTGCCTCTGAAAAATAGCCTGTAGATGTGTGGTACCTTGAACCGTGTCTTCCGTAATGGGAGATATAAAAAGGTTCGTATCCTTTAGGGGATTGCGAATATGTCGTTTCTGGTATCTCATAACTGTGATAGACACCGGCGGCTCTTTCCGGATTTTCTTTCAGAAGATTTTTTGCATTCTGTGCACACAGGTTCAGAGAGATTGCCAATGCGGCTAACACCAATCCGGCTATCCTTAGGACTTTTTTCATGTTTATTGTTTTATGAATGAATCCAAAGGTATGAAATTCCCGTTTTATATACAAGGAAGGCCTGTTTTGCAGATTATCCGTTGAAATTTCAATTCAACTTGTATAGTAAATATCTTTGCCACGAATAAATAAACCGATTGTTATGAAAGGAATTGTGCGAGTTGTGTTATTGTTGTTAGTGACTGTATCATGCAGCCACGGATCGGGTATCGGTGATGATACCTATGATGTCCCCGGTAGTTCGGATGTAGCCCATGATATGATTCTATTGGGAGAAAAGCTGGAAGATCCGTATACGGTGGAAAATGTGGAAGCAGCCTTGAAATCCGTTGATCCGGTGAAAGCGGCCAGGACGGATATAAGTGCCACAGATATATATGCGAGATTCCTGCCCAAAGATGAGAAAGACTATGAATCTCTTGTCAATTCAGGCCTTGAATTGATGGACCACCCTATGGATTACCGGATAATCAAAGAAGGGGATTACTATCATGATCCGGAAATCCAGGACGATGAGATAACGTGGCAATATGCCGTGGTGGATAAAGATTTCAAATTCCCGGAAGGGATTCGTTACGAAATCCTTGACCATTGTTACATATCTGAAAATGATGCGGCCACCCGCTCGGACGGAATAGATTGGAATGCAGTGGAGAGGGAAGCTTATCGTATTACCGGAAATGAAGACATGCTTTCCGTAAATACAAAAGGATCGAAAGTGCATCCTTCCGGCAGGATTACGATCGTTGATGATAAATTGTATGGAGGAAAGCCTTTCGGCGTATCCGGAGTCCGTGTCATGTGCAATGCTTTCGTTAAATTTTCATCAGCTTATACCGACAGGGACGGATATTATAAAATTCCCAAATCATATTCTTCAAAAGTCAGATATCGATTGGTTTTTAAAAATAAAAAGGGTTTTGCCATCGGCTTTAACAAGATACTGATTCCGGCATCCACTTCTACTTTGGGGAAATCGCATCCTGATGGGAAAAGCGTTGAAATAACCAAAGATTCAGAAAGAAAATTATTTTGCCGTAGCGCAATAAACAATATCGTATATGACTATTTTGAGAAGTGCGGCGAAGACAGTATGTCTGTAACCCTTCCTCCATCCAATCTGAGAATATGGATTTTTCAGAACATGCATGCCAGCAGTGCGATCATGATGCACCATGGTGCAGTATTGAATAATACTCTGATTTCAAGTTTTCTCGGACCATATAAAAAACTTGTGAAAATATTTATGCCTGATATTACTATCGGTGCCAAAGGATGCGAAGATTATTCTTCCTTATATTCCGTTACATGTCATGAATTGGCTAACGCAAGTCATTTTTCCCGGGTTAATTCTTCTTATTGGAATACGTACCTGAAATATATCATATCATCATACATTGCAGATGGTACAATGGATTATGGAAATGGTGACGGTGATGGTTCGGGAAATTGCGAAGTCAGTGAAATGTGGGCGTATTTCATGGAAAGTAAACTATTTGCATTAAGATATGGTGGGGATATTCCTTCTTTGGGTACTTCATATTGGTTTTATCCTCAGATTTTGAGATACCTTAATGAACGGTGCCTGACATGTTCGGACATTATCAAGGCTCTGGTCCCTTCCGTTAATAGCCGAGGAACTTTAAAAGACAAGTTGGATGAGTTGTATCCCGATAAAAAGAATATGATAGACCAGGCTTTTAACAGATATAACGATTAGATGAAAACAGGAAGATATATTTGTACGCTGCTGCTATTTTGCTGTTGCTCACTCGGCTATTCCCAGAAGATGTCACTATCCACCGATGTCGTCGGGTGGGCCGGTCTTGGTACGATGAACGGGGAAGTTTCGTATTCACTGGCGCAGCATTGGGGAATAATCGTTGGAATGAAGTACAATCCTTTTTCTTATGATAAAGGAAAAGATGGGAAAAGATTCCAGGCCAGACAACGATCTTATTCCATAGGGACAAGATATTGGCCATGGCATATATATTCGGGTTGGTGGCTTGCCGGCAGGTTGAGGTATCAGGAATACAATATAGGCGGAATTATTTCCGATGCCACTTATGAAGGAGAGCGGTTGGGGAGCGGAGTCGGTTTCGGATACACTTATATGCTTCATCCTCATTTCAATCTTGAATTCGGGTTGGGTTTATGGGCCGGCTATGACAAATATACGGAGTATGAATGTCCCGTGTGCGGGTTGACTGTCGGAAAAGGCGAGAGATTTTTTATATTGCCATCCGATGTGCTGATAGCTTTGGCCTATGTTTTCTGATAGGCATTATATATTGGCATCAGCTATTCTGGTTGTATTAGCTTTTACTTGTTCTTGTTCCGTTAAAGAAGACAGACGGTTTTGTCCCTGTAATCTGTCGCTTGATTTCAGTTGTCCGTACGATACTTTGCTTCGGAAAGCACTTGATAAGAATCTATTCGTAATGCATATATTTCAAAAGGACGGGTCATATTCCTTTTCGGACAGGATGAATTTAAATTATCCTTACACTCCATCCGGATACGAATTATCTATTCCGAGGAATTATTATTATGTAAATGCCGTTATATCGAATTATCCCGGTTTTTCTTTTGACAACGGGTACATAATAAAAGAAGGTTTGTCATGTCCCGAGACTTATATGGGAATATCTCTTGTAAATGCAAACTGTGATTTTAGCCGGACCAGGATAATACTGCATAAGAACTTTTGCCGAGTTTCGGTGTTGCTTAGCCCTATGCCGAAGAGATTATCGTTAGGTCTGTCATTGACCGGTAATGTATGCGGGTATTACATGGACGGGTCTCTTGTGGACGGGGCTTTTGATTACAGACTTGATGTGGATAACTTTGGAAATGGCAATGCATGTATACCGAGGCAGAAAGATAATTCTCTTCTGCTCAATATACTTGCCGGAAACAAAATTTTGCGTTCTTTTGCATTGGGAGAATTCATAGCCGAAACCGGATATGATTGGTCAGCGGAAGATTTGGATGATATCGAAGTCCATGTGGATTATTCGGAGACTGCTTTGAATTTCAGAATATATAAATGGTCTAAAACGGTATCTTTCGAATTGGTGATATGATGCACTGCTGACTTTGATTGAAAAATTATTATATTCGTAATAATGTTAATTTCCGTACCGATATGAAAATAGTATATCTTGATGCTGCGACTATGGCCGGCTCTTCGTTTGCCGAAATAGAAAAACTGGGAGAATTGGTTTGTTATGACACTTCCACTCCCGCAGAAGCATTGCAACGGGTCTCAGATTGCGATGTGTTGATTGTAAATAAGGTTAAAGTTACTAAGGAATTGATTGCTGCTGCTACAGGGCTTCATCTCATATGCGAGGCGGCTACGGGTGTTAACAATATAGATTTGAAAGCAGCTGAATCAAGGGGCATTCCCGTAAGAAATGTAGCCGGTTATTCTACCGATTCAGTTGTGCAGCAGACGTTTATGCACATTCTGTCTTTGACGGGATATTCGGATTATTTCGATAATGCGGTAAAATCCGGGAAATATTCTTCCTGCGGTTTGTTTACCGACGCATCCCATCCGTTTATTGAGTTAGCAGGAAAAACAATGGGCATAATAGGTCTGGGGTCAATAGGTAGCAAGGTTGCCAAAGTAGCGGAGGCTTTAGGAATGGATGTGATCTATTTTTCAACTTCCGGAACGGGGCATTGCAAGTCTTATCCCAGCGTTACTTTGGAGTCCCTTATGAAAAATTCAGATGTGATATCAGTTCATGCTCCTTATAATGACAGGACGGCAGGACTTGTGGGGGCAAGAGAGTTAGCCATGATGAAGGCTACAGCTATTATTATCAATATGGGCAGAGGCGGAATCGTGGATGAAGAGGCTTTGGCTGATGTTGTAGATAAGGGGACGATAGGAGGAGCGGCTCTCGATGTATATACCGTAGAGCCTCTCCCTTATGATAGCCCGCTTTTGCATACTTCACATCCTGAAAAGTTACGTTTTACGCCTCATACCGCTTGGGCAAGTGTAGAGGCTAGAAAGCGTCTGGTAGCCGGAATCGCACGGAATATAGCGGAGGGATGGTAGAATTTTTGCCGGGACCTTGTTTTAGCAATGGATATTGCTTGGGTTTTGGCGCACATGTCGTTTTACAATCATGTACTGATTATCGGGCAGGAGGATTCTCGGTAAGGTGTGTGTGAACGTGTGTGAAGGAGTCGGATTAATAAAATAGTACATATAAGTTCAGGGCAACCATAAAACGTTCAGTCTTTTTAGCTGCCCTTTTTCGTGCCTGTTTCAATGTGTCCTTTTTCTTGGTTGTATTGCTTTTGGGGTGCGCTCCAAAAAAAAGTATGGAGGTGGCCATGCTGGCGAGAGGATAAGTTGTACATTATCAGCTATTTGGGCATTTTTCATCATGTCCAGCTCCCCTCAAAATACCCGACCTGTCCATGCTCGGAAAGATCTAAAGTAGTCATTTATAGTTGTTTAGGCAGTTGGGAGCATGGCCGCCTTCCGCTAAAAAATGAAGAATTGTTCTTGAAATAGGAACGGACTAATTCCGGGTTGTTCTTTTTCCTCTGAATCCGGAAACCCGACTTTTTCTGCTAGTCCGGGAATGTGGAATTTTCGATTGTATAACTTGAGTATGCCATATTACGGTGAAGTTTTCAACAAACTTTTACCAAAATCCTGTACATCAAAGTTGCCGATTACACCGGTATTCCAAAGTTACGGATTACATACGGATTACAGCAATGAGTCCGGTTGCCATTTTAATAGTGATTAGATAAACGACATTTGCTGATTAAGTGAAAGGTCATCGGAGGGGAAGAGTGTGCGCGTCGTCATCTTCGCGCAGAGCACTCATCCCGTCCCCGACTCACGGAGGTTCGCCGGGTCCACCCGTTCACGAGGCCACGGGCGGCCACGGATACTGACGCGGCACACACTTTACCCTGTGCAGATTTCATTGCTTACTATTTTACGGTGTGATATGCAACCTCAAAATGTCCAATTTTCGTAAAAATAAATACCCCGTTATAAAAGAAAAAAGACTTGTTCGCGTTACCTGTTATTACAAAGGAAAACGAATCTACGGTTCTCCGGAATATAAAATCGCTTTAAATACGGAGTGAATCAAGTAACACGAAGGGTGGAATATCAGTAGTTGAGAATAGTAAAATTAGTGTTCCGGAAAGATGAATAAGCCATCTGATTTTTTGTAATGGAGAGGTGTATGGGTTTGATGGTCAGACTTAAACGCCGGAGCACAGAATTTAATAATTTAAAATTAAGCTGAGCTTAAGTACAAAAAAACGTCCGATTAATTGCAAAGATAATAACAAAATATAAGAAATGCAGGGAATATTCTGAAATCTTTGAATAAGTGACAGGTATACCGTTTTATTCTCGGAGAGGGAAAAATAGCTGGGACGGGTGCAAAAAATCGGACGATTAAACGTAAAGTAGCGATCGTCCGGAAAAGATACTGATACGGAAAGGGGTGAAAGGGCGGTACTGACCGATCGTTCAGAGCCTAGGGAGCGAGAGTCGCTGTCGGAAAGATAGGAAACATAGAAGGGACCTGAAGAAATCGAACCAAGGGGGAATAGGGGAGATTGCATCACAGCGACCGTGTACCGATTCCGTATCAGTTTTTATAATTGCGCTAAAAACAAAACAAACAAATAAAAATAAAAACGATGGAAAAGAATTATGTAAAGGCAGCGGCATCAGTAGCCGTTCTGGCAGCCGTAGTGATGGGCTGTAGCAAAGTGTCGGAAGAGACAAGCGGAGAGGCCTTGAAGGTCAGTGCAAATGTGATGGAGACGAAGAGTGAGATGGCCAATTTTTCAAGCAGTGTAATCGGCGTGTATGTGGATGATGCGAATGATGCCTATTCACCTGCAAAGAATTCGACGGCGACAGTGTCGAGCGGATCGACCGGAGTAGCCACGAGTCCAGCGATCAATATCAACGCAGCAGCAACGGTGTACGGTTATTATCCGGCGGTAGCAGATGAGCTCACTAATCCTGACAGTACGACAAGCAAGAGTATCAGTGTAGGGTCGAGCGACGACTTCGCAGCCACAACGCAGACGGACTATCTGTGGTCTACGCCGGTAAAAGTGAGCAAGAGTAACAGGACAGCGTCGCTGACGTTCAACCATGCTCTGTCGAAACTGGTGTTCAGTATCAGTCTTGGTAGTGACTATGCGGGAACGGGAGCCATGACGGGGATCAAGCTGAGCACGAGCAGCGCTACGGGAGAGTTCAAGACAGGGAGCGGGAGCATGAAAATCAAGGACGGCAGCATCAGCGGCCTTAGTGCAACGAAGGAGCTGAGCTATACGGGAAGCAGGACACTGAGCACGACAGCGACAACAGTGACGGCATTGGTAGCCCCAGCGACCCTGGCAGCCAGTACAGAGGCAGTATCGACAATCACGATCACATTGACGATCGACGGGAGCGACTACAGCAACACGTTGCCTGTTTCAACAGTCGCATCCTGGGTTGGAGGATCGAGCTATACGTACAGTATCGGAGTTGGCAGCGGGTCGTTGAGCATGGGTAGCGTGTCCATCACGGATTGGAGCACAGGCGGCACTACGAGCGTGACGGTAGAATAGTATATAGTATAGAGTCTGGGAAAATGCCGTCAGTTGCGAGCAAGCGTTACACTACGATAAATACTCTGAACACTTTTCAGGGCTGACAATAAAGAGGTGAGCGGCTTGTAATCCAAAGGTAGAGGATTAAGCAGGGGATTGGGAATTGATGACATCGGAGTCGGAGAAGGAGAGAGAGTGGTCCAACTATCTCTTCTGACGGATATAAGGGAAAGACGATAAATGGAAAAAAATGCGAAAGAGGAAGCTTAAAATAAGAGGATCCGGGAGTTCAATCCTGGGCGTAGCAGGAGCTGTGCTTATCCTGTCGACGCTGCCAGTTGGTTGCGGTCATGAAAAAGGCCAGAAAGCTGAGCTGATCCCGTTGGAGATCGAGGCGAGTGTAGAGGAGTTGGGAGAGAGGGTGAAGTCGGCAGTCAGCGGGACTAGTTTCGCGGATTCAAACACGATCAACGTGTTCGTTAAGGGAGCGAGCTATGATTCGTTGGTCACGAGGTATACCAAGATGAGCGGCGGATGGACAGTGACCTCAGAGGGAAGCATCACGTTAAGCGAGAATGCAGCGGAAGTGTATGCAAGCTACCCTGTGGAGGAGGAGAAGGACAGTGTTGGGATGACGAAGAGTGTAACACCGAGTGTGGGAAGTCTGAGCATCCCTGTAACGATCCGGAACCCCCAGCGATTCGACGGGGCGGAACAGTCTGATTACATGTACGCGTTGTCAAGCGAGCGGAACCGGATGCCGTATAGGTCAGCGGAAGTGAATAGGGATAGCAATACGGCAACGTTGGTGTTTATGCACGGTCTGAGCGAGTTGACGTTCAATCTGAAGGCGACAGGCTATGAAGGAAGGGAGGTGTATGTAACGGAGATTCGGTTGGGGAAGAGCGAGGCCGGGTTCGAATGGGGCGAAGGGCGGATGAGTCTTGAGGCCTCCCCGGAGAGTCGTTTCGAGTCGTTGAAGAGTGGTCGTGAGCTGTACTTCAACGGGATCAGGAAGTTGAGCAGCGAGACGGAGAGTATCAGCGGATTGGTCGTCCCGACGGGAGCGGAAGGTATCGGAGTGGAGTTGCATCTGGTGATCGACGGAGAGCCGAAGATCATGTACGGGAGGTTACCTGTTGGAAGCGGCAGTGTTACGATCGGGGAGTGGGAGTCCGGGATAGACTACGAGTACGGTATAGAGTTGAAGAGTGGCGCCTTGTCGTTCGATAGTGTTAGTATCAATGCATGGCGGAGAGTAGATGTCGGAGAGATAACGGTGGAGTAAGGCGAGAAATAAGTGAGAGTGAGGTGGAGAGTAAGGAAAAGAATATGAAGGGAAGGGATTGAGCAATAGAAAGAGACAAAAGAGAGATGATCAAGAATAGGGGAAAAGGAAAGGAAGAGCAACAAGGGGCGCAAGCCTTTCAGTTTGAACAACCCGAAAAGAGGAAAGAGTTTGGTCTCGGACGATTGCTGGGCCATGATCGTTTGTTACGCATCAGGCTATTGTTACGAAGAGCATTTTTGCCGAGGCGTGTCCATCTGTTACGCGGGATGTTTTTGCTGCGCAATGCATTTGTAATGAGTAGTGTTCTGCTAGTAGTGGGGCTTCAGTCATGTGAGAAGGAAGACGGAGTAGCAGTAAAAGGTGGCGAGGGTTCAGGTGCAGGAGGAACGACTCAGTCAGAACAGGAAACAACAGTATCACCGTTGTCAATAGGAGGTCTTACGATAGGCGGAAAGTCAATAGGAGATTTGACAATCAATGGAGAGGGAACGAAAAATACGATAGAGACAGCTATAGAGGCAACGAGTGAATCGCTGAGTAAGAGTCTTGGTATTTTCAGACAGCCGGCTGATGGATATAGCGGAGAGCGAAATAATGTGGAGTATACAAACGGAGGCAGCGGCTGGGGAGCAGCCACAGGGCAGAAGGCTGTATACCTTACGAAGCGAAGTACGACATTGAGTGTCTATTACCCGTATGACTCTAATTGCAGTGACGGAAAGAAAAGTATGAGTTCATGCCTGTCGAGTGAAGCTACTGACCTGTGTTATGAGAAGGGAGTAAGTGCAAAGGAAGGAACAGCGGTGACGTTCAATCTTGGCCATGCATACGCTAGGGTCGAGTTTGTTTTCAGCCGTGCGGAAGCATATGATGGGAGCTGTTCCATCAGCGGGATCGGGATCAGTGACAGTAATGGAAAGGTAATCAAGAGTGCAAGCCTTGACCTGAAGAGCGGCCAGATGAGTGGCCAGAGTTATGGAAGTGTAAGTGTAAATCCGGGAATCAGCGGAATCAGTACAGGGAACAGTACTACGGTGGAAGTGCTGATGGTCCCGACGACAGGACTGGGAACAATGACTTTGAGATTCACAGTGGATGGAAGCGAAAAGACTGCGACGGTGACGAGCATCAGCGAACTGAAGGGCGGCAAGTCATATAAGATCAATGTGGAGATCAGTGCGGTGGAGACTGCCAATTGTTATATGGTGGCTCCGACTAAGAGCATTATAGTGCCGGTAACTGTGATGGGGAATGGTGGAGCGACAGCGGGGACGGTTCCGAGCCTGATTTCTAGTACGAGCATCAATCCTGCGTCGGTAGGAATCGTTTGGGAGACGGCAAAGGGCCTCATAACATTAGGAAGTCTGAGCAATGGAAAAGTAACGGTAACTGCAGGTAGCAGTGCTGGAAATGCAGAGATAGCGGCATACAGCGGAGCGAATCAGAGCGGTACTATCCTGTGGAGCTGGCATATCTGGGTGACTGATTACGACCCGAACAATGGTGGCAAGACTTACAGTGTGACCAACACGGGATCGCCTGCATGCACATATGTGTTCATGGACAGGAACTTGGGAGCGACAACGGCTACGGCGGGAAATGCCGGGACATTCGGTCTGCATTATCAATGGGGGCGTAAAGATCCGTTCACGGGGTCATCTTCGATAACTTCTGCTACGGAAGTTATAGTATATGATGGAAGCGGAGCAGGATTTACCTTTAATAACAAATCCCAGACAGTCAGTGCCGCGAACAATCTTTCCAATTCGATAGCAAATCCAAAGATATTCTATAAAGGTACTTATGGAAGTAATATCGGATATGACTGGTACACTGCGGCAAACAGCACAAGTTTCCAAAATGACGCCCTCTGGGGAGGCTCCGATTTGGTGACTCCGGGAGAAAAGACTATCTTCGATCCCTGTCCGGCAGGGTGGCGAGTTCCGGTTTGCAGTGGAAATAAATCGCCTTGGAGTTCGTTCGTTACCAATAATTTTACATGGGGCAACTATGGCCGAATATATAATGGTTCATACTATCCGGCAGCAGATTATCGTAATAGCGACTTAGGCGTGCTTTACAGTAATACCCTCTTAGGATATTATTGGTCAGGTTCTCCATATTCTATTAGTTTTGGGTGTAATCTATATTTTGATAGTAGTCGCATTGATTCGTCTTATAATGATATCAACCGTGCTAACGGCTTTTCGGTTCGCTGCGTGAAAGAATAAATTGTGTTAAGGAAAATAATTTGGAGAAAGAAAGAGACAAAAGAGAGATGATCAAGAATAGGGGAGAAGGAAAGGAAGAGCAAGGGGCGCAAGCCTTTCAGTTTCAACAACCCGAAAAGGGAAAAGTGGTTGTTCAAAGGCGATTAAGGAGTCGTGATCTATTGTCAAGTATCAGGTTATTGTTACGAAGGGCCTTTCAGCATAGCCGCGTACATCTGCCAGGCAATATGGGCTTGTTGAGTCGTACGCATTTGTTTTGTGTCAGGGGCTTGTTGCGCAGTGCCTTTGTAATGTGCAGTGTAGTGTTAGTGGTGGGTCTTCAGTCGTGTGAGAAGGAAGATGGTGTAGTTGTCAATGGTGGAGCCGGTTCAGGTACTGGCGGGACGATGCAGTCGGAAGAGGAAGTGACGGGATCACCGTTGACAATCGGCAGAGTAACGATAGGTGGAGTCGTGACAAAAGGGACTTCCGGATCGATGAGCAAGAGTCTTGGTATCTTCAGGCCGGCGGCTACCGGTTACAACGGAGAGCGTAAAAATGTGGAGTATACAAACGGGGGCAGTGGTTGGGGAGCAGCTACAGGACAGAAGTCTGTATACCTTACGAAGCGAAGTGCGACATTGAGTGTCTATTACCCGTATGACTCCAATTGTAGTGACGGAAAGAAAAGTATGAGTTCATGCCTGTCGAGTGAAGCTACTGACCTGTGTTATGAGAAGGGAGTAAGTGCAAAGGAAGGAACAGCGGTAACGTTCAATCTTGGGCATGCGTATGCGAGAGTGGAGTTTGTTTTCAGCCGTGCGGAAGCGTATGATGGAAGCTGTGCCATCAGCGGAATCGGGATCAGCGACAGTAACGGAAAGATAGTCAGAAGTGCAAGTCTTGACCTGAAGAGCGGTCAGATGAGTGGCCAGAGTTATGGAAGTATAAGTGTAAATCCGGGAATCAGCGGAATCAGTGCCGGGAACAGTGCGACTGCGGAAGTGCTGATGGTCCCTACGGCAGGGCTGGGGACTATGACTCTGCGATTCACCGTGGACGGCAGTGAAAAGACTGCGACGGTGACTAGTATCAGCGAACTGAAAGGAGGCAAGTCATATAAGATCAATGTGGAGATCAGTGCGGTGGAGACTGCTAATTGTTATCTTGTAGCACCGATTAAGAGCATTACCGTACCGGTAACGGTGATGGGGAATGGCGGAGCGACAGCGGGGACGGTTCCGAGCCTGATTTCTAGTACGAGCATCAATCCTGCGTCGGTAGGAATCGTTTGGGAGACGGCAAAGGGCCTCATAACATTAGGAAGTCTGAGCAATGGAAAAGTAACGGTAACTGCAGGGAGCAGTGCTGGAAATGCAGAGATAGCGGCATACAGCGGAGCGAATCAGAGCGGAACGATCCTGTGGAGCTGGCATATCTGGGTGACTGATTACGATCCTGACAAGGGAACGACATACAGCATTACCAATACGGGCTCGCCTGCCTGTACCTATGTGTTCATGGATAGAAATCTTGGAGCGACAACGGCTACGGCGGGAAATGCCGGGACAATCGGTCTGGAATATCAATGGGGGAGGAAGGATCCCTTCACAGGATCATCTTCTTTCAGTTCTGCTACGGAAATTACGGTATTTGACAAAGATGGAACCGGATTTACATTTGATAACAAAGAGCAGACGGTGAGTTCACCGAACAATCTTTCCAATTCGATAGCGAATCCGGAAGTCTTTTATAACGGTATCGATAATTCTAATACTGATTATGACTGGTATACGGCTACAAACAGCAAGGATTCTCAAAACAGCGCCCTTTGGGGCGGATCGGATCTGGCAAATCCGGGGGAAAAGACGATCTTCGATCCCTGTCCCGCAGGATGGCGGGTACCTGCATGGAGCGGAAACCAATCTCCGTGGAGCGCACTCATTACAAGCAATTTCACATGGGACTCCAGTAATTATGGCCGGACATATGGCGGCTCGTACTATCCGGCTGCCGGCTATCGCCATGGCAGCAGTGGGGCCCTTTTCAACACTGGCTCATCAGGTTCTAATTGGTCGGCTTCGCCTTATTCGTACTATGGGTACAACCTGGGCTTCAACGATGGGCACTTATATCCGTCAGGTTACAGCCACCGTTCTTACGGTCTTTCGGTTCGCTGTGTCAAAGAATAGAATTTAAATAAATCCGGCAGAAGACCTATTATAACCGGCTAATAAAATAAAGATTATCTATCCGATAGCTTTTCTGCAAGATGTGTGTCCTGGAATAGATATAAAAAAGGCGGTCTGATTTGTCCATAGGACTTTTCAGCCGCCTTCTTCATGTGCGCGAGAACAGAGTCGAACTGTCATGCCATTGCTGGCACTACCTCCTGAGAGTAGCGCGTCTACCAATTCCGCCACCCGCGCATATTAGTTTTGCAAAGATACGAAATCTTTGGATTATTCAAATAATTTTATTCCGATGGAGCGAATTATTCCCATTCTATCGTAGCAGGCGGCTTGGAACTTATGTCGTAAACGACGCGGTTGATTCCCTTTATCTTGTTTATTATTTCGTCGCTAACCCCGGCCAGGAAATCGTAAGGGAAACGGAACCAGTCGGCCGTCATTCCATCGGTTGATACCACGGCACGAAGGGCTACGGCGTTGCTGTATGTCCTTTCGTCACCCATAACTCCTACACTTTTTACAGGAAGAAGCATAACTCCTGCCTGCCAGATGGCTTCATATAGAGTCCCCGCTTTTCGCAAGGGATCGGAAGCAGAAGTGTAATCCATTGAAGAACAATCGTATGCTTTCAGAGCTTTGATGAATATGTCATCGGCATCTCGAAGTATTTCGAGTTTTTCTTTTGTCACATCTCCTATGATTCTGATTCCGAGCGATGGTCCCGGGAAAGGATGTCTTCCGACAAGTTCTTCCTTGATGCCGAGGGATCTTCCCACTCTGCGGACTTCGTCTTTGAAAAGCATCTTCAATGGTTCGATGATTTTCAAATCCATGTTTTTAGGAAGTCCTCCCACATTATGATGCGACTTTATTTTGGATGCGATGCCTTCTATTCCTGCTGATTCTATTACATCCGGATAAATTGTCCCTTGTGCAAGCCATTTCGCATCTTTTATTTTATGCGCGTATTTGTCGAATGTTTCAATGAAAAGCCGTCCTATTATCTTGCGTTTGGACTCTGGTTCTGTCACTCCGGAAAGTTCTTTCAGGAATTCTTCCGATGCATCAGCGCCTATTACGTTCAGGCCCATGTCTTTGTATGAAGCTAGTACGTCGGGATATTCGTTTTTCCTGAGAAGTCCGTTGTTTACGAATATGCAAGTGAGATTGTGTCCTATGGCTTTGTTCAGAAGAACGGCGGCTACCGTCGAATCCACTCCACCGCTGAGCCCGAGAATGACTTTGTCGTTGCAGATTTGTTTTTTCAGTGAATCTATCGTGGATTCGATGAACGATGCAGGAGTCCAGTCTCCTTTGCAGCCGCATATTCCCAATGCGAAATTCGACAATATTCTGGACCCCTCTGTAGTGTGGAACACTTCAGGATGGAATTGTACTGCATAAGTGTCTTCGCCTATGAAACGGAATGCGGCATATTTTACATCATTTGTTGAAGCGATTGTTTCCGTTTCTTCGGGTAATTGTGAAATGGTGTCTCCGTGGGACATCCAGACTTGGGATTCTTCGGACACTCCGTTGAAAAGAGGGGATTCAGCAGTGATATGTAGCATGGCTCTTCCATATTCCCTTGCCAGCGATGATTCTACTTTGCCTCCGTATTTCTGGGCCAGATATTGTGCCCCGTAGCATATTCCCAATAAAGGAAGTTTACCTTTTATGTCGTCGAGATTGATTTGAGGTGCGTTGGCATCACGGACGGAACAGGGGCTTCCTGACATTATTATGCCTTTGACGGACTTGTCGGGTACAGGCATTTTATTAAATGGAAAAATTTCGCAATAGACGCCTATCTCCCTGAGCCTGCGTCCGATAAGTTGTGTTACTTGCGATCCGAAATCAAGAATTACGATTTTATCCGTCATAAGAAAAGAAAATTAAACTGCAAAAATAGGATAAATTTAGAGAAATAAGTAATTTTGCAGGTTCAAGTTAGTAGAAATAATTTATTTCATTTATATGCAGAATATCAGGAATGTTGCGCTAATCGCGCATGTCGATCACGGGAAGACTACTTTAGTGGACAGGATGATTTACCAGGCTCATCTGGTAAGGCAACCTGAAAATCTTGGTCAGCTTATCCTGGATAATAATGACATTGAAAGGGAAAGAGGTATCACAATTCTGGCCAAGAACGTGTCTGTCAATTATAAAGATATAAAAATCAATATAATAGATACTCCGGGACATAGCGATTTCGGAGGTGAAGTGGAAAGGGTATTGAATATGGCCGATGGTGTCCTCTTGTTGGTGGATGCTTTCGAAGGCTGTATGCCTCAGACCAGATTCGTGTTACAGAAAGCGTTGGAGATGGGCAAGAAGCCCATTGTAGTTGTAAATAAGGTTGATAAGCCGAATTGCCGGCCGGATGAAGTGCAAGAAGAAGTTTTCGATTTGATGTGTTCGCTGAACGCTACTGAAGATCAGCTGAATTTCTGTACCGTTTTCGGAAGTGCAAAGCAGGGATGGATGTCAAACGACTGGAAGAAGCCTACGACAGACATTACAGCTTTGCTTGATGCCATACTTAAGGAAATTCCTGCTGCTAAATATAATGAAGGAACTCCGCAGATGCTTATTTCTTCTTTGGAATACTCTCCTTATGTAGGACGAATCGCCGTTGGCAAGGTTACAAGGGGAACGCTTTCGACAGGTATGAATATCAGCCTTTGCAAAAGATATGATATTGTTGAAAAGCAGAAGATCAAGCAGCTGATGGTATTTGACGGCCTCGGGAAGAAAAATGTCGATGAAGTACGTTGCGGAGATATTTGCGCCGTAGTCGGCATCGATGATTTTGAAATAGGTGATACCATAGCAGATTTCGAAAATCCTGAAGCTTTGCCTCCTATCGCCGTTGACGAACCGACGATGAGTATGCTTTTCACTATTAATAATTCGCCTTTCTTCGGAAAAGACGGAAAGTTCGTTACGTCAAGACATATTAAAGAACGTCTTGAGAAAGAATTGGAAAAAAATCTCGCTCTTCGGGTAAAACCGGGTCCGAATGCCGATTCTTTCGTTGTGTTCGGCAGGGGAGTGCTTCATCTTTCCGTACTTATAGAAACTATGCGCAGGGAAGGATTCGAATTGCAGGTCGGACAGCCACGGGTTTTGGACAAGACTATCAACGGACAGCGATGCGAGCCTATCGAGGATCTTACAATTGAAGTCCCTGAGAAATTTGTCGGAGCCGCCATAGAAATATCTACCAGGAGGAAAGGAGCTTTGCTTCATATGGAACCGAGAGGAGACAGGACTTTACTGGATTTCGATATTCCTACCAGAGGCCTCATGGGCTTGAGAAGCAATCTGCTTACCGCAACCCAGGGTGAGGCCGTCGTGGCCCACAGATTCAAGGAATATCAGCCATATAAGGGAGATATAGAACACCGGATCAACGGATCGCTCGTTTCGCTGGAGACAGGCGAGGCAATAGCTTACTCGATGAACAAATTGTTGGACAGAGGGCGTTTCTTTGTAGAGCCCGGTGATGAAATCTATGTCGGGGAAGTTTTAGGGGAACATACCAGAGAGAGAGATCTTAATATCAATATTTGCAAAACGAAGAAACTTACCAATGTACGCGCGGCCGGAAGTGATGACAAGATTGTTCTTCCCCCTGCAGTCAAGTTCTCCCTTGAAGAGGCTTTGGAATATATAAACGAGGATGAAATGGTGGAGATAACCCCTAATCACATGAGGATAAGAAAGGTCATTCTTGATCCTACCGAGAGGAAGAGAAAAAGCGGGGAAGAAGATTGAATATATTAATTTTTTTCTTACCTTTGCATCCCTTAATCTATTTATAGGCTGTTATGAAAGGCGATTTTATATTTCCTTTAAATGGGTTGGCACCGGGGGAAAACAAATTCCACCGCAGTGCCGGGAAAGAGTTCTTTTGCAGTTTTGGAAATTCAGAAATTCTGGATGCCTGTTTGTCTGTTGACATTGTCATCCTGAAATCGGAATGTGACATGACGGTAAGTTGCGAGATTGGCGGTAAAGTTACAGTTCTGTGCGACAGATGCATGGAAAGACTTGAGTTGCCGGTAAGCGAGACCATAAGGCTTTGTGTGAAATATGGTGACGGCATTAAGTCCGGGGACGAATTCACAGCTGAAGGTTATGAGATCGTTTATATTCCGGAATCGGATTCCGATTTGGATCTGAGGCAGATAATATATGATTATGTTTGTCTGTCTCTTCCTTTGAGAAAGGTCCACAATCCCGGGGAATGCAATCCTCAAGCGCTGAAGTATCTGAATTTTGAAGACGGAGAGGACTCGGAATCGGGTTCGAATCCTTTTCTCAAGCTGAAGGACATTTTGTAAGAATGATTATTGAAATAATATTTTAAAAGTATAGAATCATGGCACATCCGAAACACAAGCTTTCCAAGCAAAGAAGAAACAAGAGAAGAACTCATGATTTCGCACCTGTACCTACGTTAAGCGTTTGTCCTAATTGCGGTGCTACTGTGATGTATCATAGGGTTTGTCCTGAATGCGGTTTTTACAGAGGCCGTCAGATTATTGAAAAGAAAGCTGAAAAGTAACTTTTTTTTCAAAGGATGATCTTTTGAAAATTCCGGTCCCGTAGTTCAACGGATAGAACGGAAGTTTCCTAAACTTTAGATACAGGTTCGATTCCTGTCGGGACTACGAAATAAGATTTCAAATCTTTGAAGTTGGAATTCCCTGCAATCGTATTATTACGATTGCAGGGAATATTTTTTTTATTTTTCGCCACTTGTTTTCATTTGATCCGGCGTAACTCCTGCTTTTTTTAGAATTTCTACTAAAAGTATTAGGAGCATGCTGGAACCCAGGCCTCATTACAATACAGTTGCAACGTTGGTAAAGTTTCTTGAAGAAAAAGGTTTCCTTGTGAGGACTCCGGTGGCGAATACCTTTATTTATCATGTTTCCATCACCGAACGTGAATATCGCAGTTCTACTGTGGGGGAGGTTGTTGAGCAGTATTACGGTAATTCTTATGTCAGTCTTGTTTCGCAATTTGTCGAAGAAGATAAAATGGATCTGGAAGATCTCAAGAAGCTTATCAAAAAGATTGAAACCAATAAAAAATGACAGGGATTATAATCTATATACTCAAGAGCGGTCTTTATCTGTCACTTTTTTATATCTTTTTCTTATTGGTGATGCGCAAGACCACGTTCTTCCGTTTCAATCGGATAGTTTTGTTTGCCGGGTCTCTGGTCTGCATGATTCTTCCGTTTGTAAACGTCGGTATAATGTGGGATCACAATGTAGCCTCTGCAATCCATTCCATAGAAAATGCCTTGACAGTAAATCATGAAATCCGGGCGACTGTTTCCGGAAGTATGTCCGGAGCGGTTACGGAATCTTGGCATGGTATGTTAATGAAACTTCCTGTTGCAATATATGTTGCCGGTACTGTTTTCGTTCTTGTTTCTACTGCCGGAGCCTATCTGAAAATGATCATGTTCCTTCATTCTTCCCGTTTTGTCATGAGAGACGGTTGCCGTCTTATCTTGTCCGATAAAGAGATTCCTTCATTCAGCTGGAAGAATTATGTCGTAATAGGCAGCTGTGACAGAGAAAATTCCGATGTTATTTTTACTCATGAAATCATGCATGTAAAGTTCCTTCACTCTTTGGATATGGCCGTATTTTCTTTAATAAGCATACTCTACTGGTTTAATCCTATCGTATGGATTGTCAGGAAGGAACTTAAGCAGCTTCATGAGTATGAAGCGGATGATGCCGTGCTTGAAGAAGGAATCGATGCCGTGCAATATCAATTACTCCTTGTAAGGAAAGCTGTCGGAACCGAACGTTTCATGATGGCTGAAAATTTTAATAGGTCGAAACTTCAAAATCGTATTACAATGATGTTCAGAAAAAAATCAAAAAAGTACATGAAATTTGCATATCTATTATGCTTACCATTGATCTTCGGTGCAATGTGTGTTTTCGCAAGGCCGAAAAACAGTTTTTCCGCAGACGAAATAATAAAAGAGATTACCGTAAACGTAGTATCTACGGACGGGAAATACAGCCGGACATTCCGGGATTTTTCATTGCGGGAACTGAATTCTGCCATTGATAGTTCCGGTTACGCGAAAGATGCCATATCTGCCGAAATTTCAGGGACTCCGTATGCCTCGGAAGATATCGGAAATCAAGTGCTGGCATATCTTCATAATGAAAAAATGGAAGAATTTGCCAACTGGATGGCAGATAATCTGGTGTATCCGGAAAGCTGCAAAAAAGCTGGAATACAGGGAAATGTAATAGTATCCTTTACAATATCACTTACCGGTAAGGTATGTAATGTCAATATTTTACATAGCGCCAGTCCTGATCTCGACAAGGAAAGCGTCCGTGTTATTTCCGGTTCGCCTTCATGGAATCCCGGGAAGCAATCGGGGAGTCCTGTGCGTATCGCTATGACTATGCCGGTATTTTTTCAACTTCGTTAATGAAATATATGAATAAGGCCAAATTCCTTGTCGCTGTTTTGTCCTTTATTCTTTTAGTGCGGGTTGCCTCCGGACAAAATGGACAGGATTGGAACAAAG
Source organism: Bacteroidales bacterium (assembly GCA_022648685.1). Classification (GTDB taxonomy): domain Bacteria; phylum Bacteroidota; class Bacteroidia; order Bacteroidales; family UBA932; genus Cryptobacteroides. Next base: position 324,114 of record JALCMW010000002.1, on the reverse strand, counting down.
CGTCAAATACATGAAAGCTCAGATATTCATGGAATCCCAATGAAAACTAAGGTTTTTTGGAATCGGGGTATAAATATCTGCGTTTGAAAGAATAGAATGTACTTGAAGATACATCGTATTTTTTGCATAATGAATTTATGCTGTTTCCATGTTCTAGCTGATATTTTATCTCTTTTTTTGAATCTATCAGGTTCTTGAGTTTGCTGCAGCTGCCTTTCGGCCTGCCTAGTGCAACGCCCTGTTCTTTTCTGAGCTCCAAAGCTTCCCTTGTCCTTGCCGCAATAAGGTTCCTTTCTATTTCGGTTACAAGGCCAAATGCAAAGCATAAAACTTTACTGTTTATGCTGTCATCAAAAAAGTAATTGTCTTTAGTACTGTAAAGCCGTACTTTCTTTTTGAGCAGGGAACCCATAATCGACATTATTTCAGTCAGAGTCCTGCTTAATCTTGACAGTTCCGTCACAATTAAGGTGTCATTAGGCTTTAAGCGCCTAAGCAGCATTCCTAGTTTCCTGTTGCTTTTGTCTTTTTTGCCGCTGACGACTTCCGCTATCCATTTGTCAACGGTAAGGTTGTTTTCTTTTGCAAATCTGGAGATTTCGTTCTGCTGATTCTCAAGGGTTTGTTTCTCAGTGCTAACCCGTAAATATGCTACAATCATTCCGAAAAAATAACTGAATGACTGAAAGTTTTTTTAAAGATTAAATATACGGAATTGATAGTGAATTTGCAAAAAAATATATTTTCTACCATGCAACATTGATTCCTACAGCTACATTTATATTTGGATCCAAAGGAACGTAATTCTTGCTGAAACTGTTCACTATGTTATCCATGCCTATGAACAGATTTAATCCTTTGGGATGAATATTGATAATCCAGCCCATACTGCTGTAATAGGTGTTCAAGACATAATTTACACCGCCGTCAAGCCATGACAAAGGGGCGATGTTTACACTCAGCCTTCCTTCATTGAAGCTGTAGTCGCTTTCGAATCTGTTGCTGCTAAGCACGCCGAAAGACAGTTTCCTGTAACATGGCAACGTATACGAACCTCCGATATTCACAGTTGCTCCCAATGTGGTTTGTTTGCTTCCCTGATCTCCTTTGTCTTGAAGATTTGCGAAATTAGCCAACTGATCACTGTATTCGTCGCTTTGATCATCTATAGAGCCGCCGTTGTCAGATTGAACGGATAAATCATGGAATCCGTTGAAGGTAAATGTCTTTTGCCTGTTCTCGGCTTGAACATCGTTTGTCCAGTTTATAAAGCCGAGATCAAGAACGGCGGCGCTAATTGTGAAATCTTCACCTATTTTATATTCTGCGCCGAAATCGATTCCGAAGCCGATGCCTCCGATGCCTGGATTATCCATGTCCGCGCTGTTTACATATTCGTACGATCCGGTTCTTGACTTATATTCTTTTGTCTCGCTTTTGTAGCTGAACCCTTTCATTGAAACATCTGCCTTGTTATCGGCTTTTATTGTCCATGTATCATCTGAAAGATCTGCAGTTACGTTTTCCATTTTCAACGAAACATTTGCAGCACCAAGCAATAATTTCAGTTTTCCGCCTACGCGGAGTCTGTCGTTTATTTGATGGGAATGACCGACAGCCACTTCTACAAGGCTTCTGGCATTTATTGATATATCACCTATGTTATATTCTTTGTTTCCGGTATTTTTTGCAAACTCGAACAGCCCGTAAGGAAGTTTTCCATATACATTTGTTTTGGAATTTACTTCTATGGTATTATATCCCCCGAAAGCTTTGAATCCGGCTGACATCAGACTAAGTGATACATTCGCTCCCAGAATGTTGTCTCCTTTATTAAAGCCGCCCAAGGCATTTTCAATATAAGGATTCATAAAAGTTGTTTTCTTTTTATCGCTGTTTACAGGATATTCGGGATTGTCAAACAAAATATCATCCAACCCGAAGTTTCCGTATGTCGTTATGTTAATATTCCCCATACCGGGAAATGATATGTAATTCTGGCTGTTTCCGAAAGCCGGATTCAAATCGTGGCGGTATTTGTAATCGTTTATGAAATAGCCTGAATAGAGGCCTTGTCCGAATGCTGCCGTGGAAATCATTGCGAGAATCACGATAAGTATGGATCTGTCAATATGTTTCATAATTACTTAATATCAGGTTTTTTTTAATTGAAGTTACCGACAAATTGTCCTACTTTGGTCAAAGTCATATTATTCAGAACAAGGGTCTGATTGTAGGCGTTCACCGTCTTTCCCTTTATATTTTCCGAAGAAGAACCGGTAGCGATGAATATTATGCCGTCCGTGCGTTTCAATACTGAATCATTTTTCGGAACTATTTTCAATGTTACCGGTTGCGACTCCGTGTAGTTCTGTTCTCCGATTCCTGCGATATCGCTTACGGCAATCTCCATTTCGTCATGACTTATTATGTTCTTGTCCGTATCTATTGCGAATGCTTCTACGTTTAAATTCACCGGAATTTTGTTTACCGCGTCTGCGGTCATTTTCAAATAGGAACTGCCGTCCGATTTTGCAAATTTCATATCCTTAAGATTATCATTCCATCCGTCCAGTGTGTCCCTGTAAACTATTTTCGCATCGGAATCGAAGGCGAGGGGCGCTTTGAATGAATAACCTGAATGTATGTAATATGTACGCCCGAATTCTATGGTAGCTTTCTTGGAGTCATCCCCTGCAACTTTTATGTTTGTGAATTCTATGCTGTTCGGGATTGTTTTTATCAAATCCGAAAGGTTAGGAACAACGACAAAGGTTGTGTCTTCATTATCAGCAGCAGGTTGTTTTAGTATGCTGATTATTGATTTCCCGTTTGCTTTTACGGCGAATTCAGGGATATCAACGGATGTGATCCGGTTTCCGTCTGCATCTTTCGAAATCAAAGTCCCGCTTATTAATCCGTCCAGTGGCAGGTTTGAATCCACATTGATATTAATCTGCGGGTTCCATAAATCGGCCACGACATTTTTCCCGCTTAAAAAATCAGGTATCTCATCAAGTTCAACTTTTCCAAGGTTGTCAAAAGTGAATGCAGGTTTGAATTGTCCTGTGGCGCTGGATATCGTCATTGAGCCGAGATTGGAATATCCGGTAATATCCCAATTGTCGTAAAGCGCAGCCTGGGCCATGTCCACATCACCTTCATCAATAATCCCGGATAATTTGATATCTCCGTGTACCGAAATCGAGTCTCCTTCATCGAATATTAAGTAATTATTTCCGTCTGCTTCCGCATCGAAGTCGAATCCTGCTATGTCGAACTGGAGAATGAATTGCTTGTTCGTATGAATATCCGTAAAATATACGGAATTATTGCTGTCCGGATAATATTTTATTCCCTCGAATACTATGAATGAGACGTCCAGGAATTTTGGTAAAGTAACTGCCATTGAAGATATGACAGGTACGCTGTTTTGCAGGCTTTCCGAGAACCCGATGGTTGTGGATATCTCCGAGGATACGGTTGCATAATCTAATTTGGTTATTTCCGAAGGAATAGAAGTGTATTTGTAGTCAAATGCTGATATATCTCCGGTGAAAGCCAGTTGATCCGATATATTTTCAGTATTTATGCTGCTTCCGATAATCTTTCCGCTTAACGAATCCAATCGGATATTAATCGAGTATGATGTCTGCTTCTGTGCATTCACATAGATATTGTCAATGGAAGTTCCGGATGAATTGTAACTGTCATCTGATTTTGAAAGATAGTAGTCTCCGTTATCCGCAATGGTGACAAAATCGCTGTTCCCAAGGTCCAGAATATCTTCCAGCTTTATTTCGTCTGTAGAATTGTTTCCCGGAAGGGATAGTGTATCGCCGCCCAGACCGATTGTCATATCTACGGACGACATATCGAAATTATTGTTTATGCAACTTGTTGGCAGGAAACCGCATATTATTATAAGTATAGCGGCAAACGACTTTTTTGATTCTTTGATTTTCATATTGGTTCGTTTACTAGGTGGATTCGAAAATGATAAAGATGTTTGCGAAAAAGATTATCCGTGATTTATCCGAGTGGATTTTAATGTAAAGTGTGATTCAAGTGTGATTCAAACAATGATTTATTACTACCGGCCTTGTGAATAATGCTGATGATAAAATGCTGTGAATTAATATTTTAGGTAAACTGCACTTTAAGTATGCGCTAAGTTACTTATAATTTGTCGAAATAAAGAAATTTATTCTCTGTTTTTCTGTTTGCAACGATGTTTCCCATCCGATTCTTTATAGTATACCGGAAGCAGATTATCCGTATCAGTATGTCATTCTCTATTATTTTACAATCGTTTAATCATTATATTGTGTCAAATGGTCTCTAAATATTACCTTTTAGACGATAATAATGAATTTTTTCTGTTTGGAATTATAATTAATCGCAAATGTATGCTATTTTTACAAAAGAGAGTGGAGAACACCCCCGTTTTAAATTTTTTTATTTGAAATAACAGCAGTCAGTCATATAACATTGCACTTAACAAATTCAATTATTAACAAACAATCATGACCCTTTATGATTAGCTGCCTTGAGGTGACGAAAATTTCGTTACCTCTTTTCATATTTCAAGGAACCTATAATCTTTGTATTAATCGAAAATAATCGGGCTAATCGACAATTGATTGCACTATATTAAATGTTTCTCTCTTTTATTTATAATAATTATAAAAAAATTCATATATTTACGATAAAGAAGTGATAATCTTCTTTATTAAAAATAATATAATTATGGCAAATACACATTTTCAGGGTATGCCGGTTGTTACTGACGGCAACCTACCGGATATCGGAAGCATAGCTCCCGCATTTACGCTTATTAAAAACGATCTGACGAAACTTTCCCTAAAAGACCTCAGAGGTAAGAAAGTTATATTGAATATTTTTCCAAGTCTCGATACAGGTGTCTGCGCAGCTTCTGTAAGGCGGTTTAATAAAGAGGCGGCATCGTTGCAGAATACCGTTGTATTGTGCATCTCCAGGGATCTTCCTTTCGCTCAGGCCCGTTTCTGCGGTGTGGAAGGGATAAAGAATGCTATAACTGTTTCCGAATATAGGAATAATGAATTTTCATCAAGATATGGTGTCATGATGAAAAACGGGCCGTTGGAAGGTCTTTTTGCAAGATGCGTTGTAATAATAGATGAAAAAGGCATTGTAAGATATACGCAATTGGTGGATGAAATAACAACAGAGCCGGATTACAGTGCTGCTCTTGCCTCATTGTAAGAATTTTTATAGACTATTACGATAAATCGTTTGAATTGTATATAAAAGGAAAGAAAGCCTCATGCTTCCTTTCCTTTTATACTTTTTTGTCCCTAATTGTTCGTGTTCCGATATTTTTTTTCATTTAAATATGATTAAATAAATAAAAAAGTTATATTTGCTGGCAACAATAACTAACTGATAATATCACATTTTTAGTGTTACTATCTTTTTTTTATAATCTAAATAATTAGATTTATGCCAATACTAACAACTGTCGGTAAGTCATTCAGACTTACAATGGCTACTATGATTGCCATAGTGCTAAGTTTCAGTTCCGTTTGGGCTCAGAATGTCAAGGTTAGCGGTAAAGTTACTGATAATCAAGGCAATCCGCTTGTCGGAGTTTCTGTATTCGTACCTGATACGAAGATCGGCGTCACTACCGATCCGAACGGATCTTATTCCATTTCAGCTCCTTCCAAAGCTACTCTTGTTTACAGTTCTTTGGGCTATAAGGAAGTACGTCAAGTGATCGGCGGACGTGCCGTTATCAATGTTGTTCTTCAGGAAAATTCCGAAATGCTGAAAGACCTTGTTGTCGTCGGTTTCGGTACTCAGAGAAAAGCTAATTTGACAGGAGCCGTTGCTGCTATCGATGCTTCCAAGGTTTTGGAAAGCCGTCCTATCCCTGATGTCGGCCGTGGTCTGCAAGGAGTTACTCCCGGTCTGAATATTCGTATCGGTTCTTCCGAAATAGGTTCGGATGCCATAATCCGAATCCGTGGACAGGTAGGTTCTGCTTCAGGTAGTGCTTCTCCTCTTATCCTTTTGGATAATGTCGAGATTCCTTCTCTCCAGCTTGTAAACCCTGACGATGTGGAATCAATTTCCGTTTTGAAGGATGCTTCTTCCGCTTCCATTTATGGTGCGAAGGCCGCTTTCGGTGTCATTTTGATTCAAACCAAAAAAGGTACGGTAGGAGGTGATGCCATTACTGCTACTTATTCCACCAATATCGCTTTCCAGTCGATGGAAAAAAATTACGAAGTGGCGGGCGTCGACGGTTTGCATTATACCGTAGAAGCCGCAGAGCGTACAGGTACCTATACTCCCGTGGGCGCTTTTTGGAAGATTGATCGTGCCGGTTACAATGCCGCTGTTGCATGGAAAAACAAATATGGCAATCTCGATGCCAATTCTCCTATGACATATGGGCGTGACTGGTATGTTGACGGCTCGAACAGGAAAATCGGTGTACGTACATATAACCCATATGACTATCTTGTAAGAAAGGTAGCACCTTCACAGACTCATAGCCTTTCCATAGCAGGAAAGACGGGTAAAACCACTTTCAATATAGGATTGGGATATCTGGATCAGACCGGAATGATGAAAACATCCGATTATGATACATATGAACGTTACAATGCCAATATCCGCGTGTCCACCCAGATAAATAAATTCATAAATGTCCGGGCGGGATTCATGTATTCCAACGCGACCAAAAACTGGGCTTATGCAACAAGCTCGACTACTGCCGATATCTGGTATTATGTTTACCGTTGGGGCCCGACTTTCCCTCTCGTCGCCAAAGATGAATTCGGCAATGATGTAAGGAACGGTACATATGAGACTTCCGTTGCAAATAAAGCATATGACAAGACATCTTATACAAGTATCAATCTTGGTACGACCATTACGCCTCTGGATCATTGGTCTATAGATTTCGATTATACTTATGCAGATAATGAAACGACTTCATGGAGACCCGGTACGAGTTTCTATGCTGGAAATACATGGGTAAATCCTTTGGATGTTACCGATAATTCCGGTCAGGTCGTTACGATAAATAATGAGTGGAATGAATATAACGGACTGGGCTCTACCATAAATCAGAAAGTCCTGAACGTTTACAGATACACCAGTTCGGGATCCAGTCCCGATCTTGTTTACCGTGATTCTTATGTATCCAGAAGAAATACTTTCAACGGTACTACCTCTTACGATCTTGCCATCGGCAAGAATCATAAGATCAAACCGATGCTCGGATTCAACATCGTGGGGTATGAGAACGAAGGCAACTGGTCTCAGATTACCAAACTTATGGATTATTCAAATCCTCAGTTCCCTCTTGCCACAGGCACACAAACTGCAAGTGGAGGATATGACTGGAGTTCGACTGCAGGATTTTTCGGGCGTGTTAATTATTCGTACAAAGACAGATATCTGCTGGAAGGCAACGCCCGTTACGACGGGACATCAAAATTCCCGGATTCTTTGAAATGGAGATGGTTCTATTCATTCTCCGGAGGATGGCGTGTTTCAGAAGAACCGTTTATGGCTGATCTTAAGGATCAGATCAATTCATTGAAGCTTCGTGCGTCATGGGGAAAGATCGGCGACCAGTCCGTAGCGAGTTCGTTGTATATCCCTACTATGAGCCGTGTGGAAAGTTCATGGCTGCATGACGGAGCCAAGAGTTTCTATTATACAACGCCGGCTGCTGTGGCTTCCGATATTACATGGCAGGATATAGAAACTTTCGATATCGGTGCCGACGCTACCGTTTTCCATGATTTCGACTTTACGGTTGATTGGTATCAGAGAAACACCAATAATATGATCGTTCCTGCCGAAGGCCTCGGATACGGTTTCGGTACAACCGCTCCTAAAGGTAACTACGGAGATTTAAGGACCAGAGGTTATGAAATAGAACTCAATTACCATAAAATATTCTCAAATGGAATGAGCTTTGCGTTCACAGGTACTTTCGCCGATGCGAAGACCAAAATCACCAATTATGGTACGGGTACTCTCATCAACAATTGGTATAATGGAAAGACATACGGTGAAATCTGGGGCTACAAAGTCGACAGACTTTACCAGAATGATGATTTCCAATGGGAAAACGGAGCTTTGGTTGCAGGAAAAGACCGCTCTGGAAAATACAATATAAATCTGCTTTTCGATCCGAATGCTCCTACTCAGGGGTATCTCAAGAGCGGTACCGGCGGTTTGGGATTCGGCCCCGGAGATGTTAAGTTCAAGGATCTGAACGGGGATGGCGTAATCGATGACGGCAAAGGCCAGGTAGGTGATCACGGAGACTTGACGATCATCGGCAATACTACTCCGCGTTACGAATATAGTTTCAGATTCGACTTCGCCTACAAGGGATTCGATGTATCCATGTTCTGGCAGGGTATAGGGCAACGTGATATGTGGGGCTATGGATCCCTGACACTTCCAGGATTCAATACAGGTGACGGTTGTATGGCCCAGGCAATAGCAGGCGATTTCTGGTATGAAACCAAAGATGCTAACGGAAATGTAACGGATTCCAATTATGATGCATTCTATCCCCGCGCATACAACCTTGGCGGAGCCAGGAGCGGATTCAATATGGTTGTGAACGACAAATACCTACTTAATATGGCATATTTGAGATTGAAGAATCTTACGGTAGGCTACACTCTTCCTGAAAATATCTCAAGAAAAGTTTATATGAAGAAACTTCGCGTTTATGCTTCATTGGAAAATTTCCTTACGTTCGACCATCTTCACGGTATACCTGTAGATCCTGAAGTCGTTTCCGGTTATTCTACATTCAATTCAACCAATTACAACTCCAGCAGGGTCGGTGTCGGTACTCCGGCGTTCAAGACTGCTTCTCTTGGACTTCAGCTTACATTCTAATTTTATATGAAGATGAAAAAATTAATATATATTTTCTTTGCTCTTGCCGGCTTAACGCTGGTAGGCTGCGATGATTTTCTGGATCGTCCTTCCAAAACAACGATGGACGATAGCAATTATTGGTCGTCAGAGACGAATGTCCGTTTGTTTGTGAACGGTGCTTATCAAAACTATTTCGTCGGCTACAACAGCGGATGGTCTTCTGCTTATGGTCCCGGCGTTCATGCCGGAGAATATTCGGATGACGGTTCCACTTCCGGAAAACAACCGTCTCTTTTGCAGTCTGTCCCTAAGGACAATTGGTACAGAATTGATGACAATCTTGCAGGAGGAAGCAGAGTTTATTGGCTAAGCCGTACCGGAGCTTCCCCTTGGAATTTTGCCTGGGTTCGCAAATGGAATCTTTTCATTGACAGATTGCAGACGATGAAGGATAACGGTGTCCTTAACGATGAACAATACAATCATTGGAACGGTGTTGCTCATTTTCTGAGAGGCTTTGAATATTCACGCCTTGTGGAATCATTCGGAGATGTCCCTTATTACGATCATGTGGTTGCATCTACTGATTTCGATGACCAGTATAGCGATCGTACTCCACGTACCGAAGTCATGACTCATGTAATGGAAGATTTCGATTATGCTTTGGCAAACGTTCGTACCGATGACGGTGCAAATTATATCAACAAGTATGTAGTTGCTGCATTCGCTTCCCGTTTCATGCTGTTTGAGGGGACATGGTACAAATATCATCCGGGCAGCGGAACCGATGCTCTTGCTAAACAATTCCTTCAGAAGGCGATGTCTTATGCAGAAGTTGTAATGAACTCCGGTAATTATGCATTCGATACCGATTTCCGTTCACTCTTCGGTTCCGAAACACAGGTAGGACATGAAGCTATCATGTACAGAAACTATAGTGCGGATCTGAAAGTTACACACTGTTTCGCTTCTTATTCAAATCTGGAAGAAGGTCAATCACGTTCGGCCAATCTTTCATTTCTTAAGTCCGTACGTTGTGTGGATGGCAAACCTTATACTTCATCTACCGTTCCGAATCATGCAAGTTGGAGACTTCAGGATATGATAGTCACTAGGGATCCACGTTTCGAAGCGACATTCTGGGATGAACCTACCAGTAGCGCCACCAGCGTTTATTGTGTCAAATTCATAGACAGGATAGGGCCTACATATGCATATAATGGTAAATCAAGACCTGCAAAATATGGATCGGATACCAATACCAACGGTTATCCTGTCATAAGACTTGCTGAAGTCTGCCTGAACTACATTGAAGCTAAACGTGAACTTCAGCTTTCCTACGGAGGCGAGGCAGTAACCCAGGATGATCTGGACAAGACCATAAATGCGATAAGGAACAGACCTATTGCACCTGAGGCCAAGGCCAAAGGTGTGACTGCAATGGCTCCGCTTGAACTGAACAATATTCCTGATGATCCCGAACGTACATCGGATGCCCAGAAAGCTACTTTGTCCGGTGTGGTTACTGATCCTCTTTTGTGGGAAATCCGCAATGACCGCCGTCTGGAATTCTATATGGAACAATTCCGTGTCCTGGATATCCGCCGTTACGGTAAGCTTAAATTGATGCAAGGTTCCCTGAATCCTGATATCCTTGTTGGCGGATGGATCGACTATAATGAAACCTTGAATCTTAAAAAGACTTTCAATCTTCTTACAGATGGAAATATCGGAAAAGAGAAAGTTATGAAACTTGACGGAACGATAGTTACATATGACGGAACGAATGCCGCTGACATGGTTGGATTCCGTATACCGGTAAATGTCGTTGACCGTGATGAGATTCAGGAGAGGAATTATCTCGAGCCTATTTGTACCGATGTTATCAAGCAGTACAATGACAAGGGTTATACAATTACGCAGAACCCCGGTTGGGAATAATGGTATTTCCTGAGAACCTTATCCGGTTTCAGGAATAGTCAAAAAGGATGACGGCTGTCTAAAATAATTTTTTAGCCGGCCGTCTTTTCTTATATAATTGTTTTATATTTCAAATTATTATTTTTTTTACTTAAAATACAGAATTAAAGAAAGTCCAGGACATTATGAAGAAAGTCATTGTTTATTTCCTTTTGTGTATTGCTTCGTCTGTTACGGTATTAGGTGCCGGCGGTATTGATAAATGGGTGAGAGTGAATCAACTCGGATATCTTCCCGCCGATGTCAAAGTTGCCGTTTACATCTCTACTGTTTCCGATGAAGTAAAGCATTTCGAGCTCCATGACGCTGCAACCGGGGCTGTAGTTTTCAAAGCGAAGCCTTTGGAATGCGCCGGAGCTGCAAAATGGGGAATGAAACGTGCCTACAGATTGAATTTTTCTTCTTTCAGGAAGGACGGCGGTTATTATTTGATTTGCGGCGGGGCAAAATCTCCTGTTTTCAAGATTAATGCCGATATATATGATGCTACTGCAGATTATTTGTTGAACTATATGAGACAGCAAAGATGCGGTTACAATCCGTATACCGATACTCTTTGTCATCAGGACGACGGTTATATAGTTTGCCATCCGACAAGAAGCGGGGAAAAAATAGATGTTACAGGAGGCTGGCATGATGCCGCGGATTATCTCCAGTATCAGACGACTTCTGCAACTGCCACTTATCAAATGCTTTTTGCCTATATTGAACAGAAAGACAAATCTGTTTTTAAAGACGAATATCTGGCTAACGGAAAAAAAGGCAGAAACGGCATTCCGGATATCCTGGATGAAGCCAAATGGGGATTGGAATGGCTCATGAAGATGAATCCTGAGAATAAGGTTATGTTTTCCCAGATCGCTGATGACAGGGACCATATAGGGATGCATCTTCCTCAGGATGACAAGATAGATTACGGATGGGGACCAGGCAAGGGCAGGCCTGTATATTTTGTGACCGGCAAACCGGAAGGTTTGGGAAAATGGATAAACAGGACAACCGGAGTTTCATCGGTTGCCGGCAAATTTGCGTCTTCATTCGCAATGGGCGCGCAGATATTCAAGGACATAGATCCTGAAATGGCGAAAAAAATGGAAACGAAAGCCGAACAGGCATATGATTTCGCTTTGGAAGATCCTGGCAACACCCAGACGGCATGTTTGAGATCCCCATATTTCTATGAGGAGGATTCTTATGTCGATGATATTGAACTTGCCGCTTCAACATTTTATCATTATACAGGAAATGCCGGTTGGAAAAAACAAGCCGATTACTGGGGACAGCTTGAACCTGTCACTCCGTGGATGGAACTAGGCAGGGCACGTCATTACGAATGGTATCCTTTTGTGAATCTCGGACATTATTATATGGCGGAATCATCGGATTCGAAAATTTCCGGCAAGTATATCGAATTTATGCGCGAAGGCCTGGAAGATATTTCCAAAAGAGCGGCAGGTGATCCTTTCATGAACGGGATTCCTTATGTGTGGTGCTCCAACAACCTTACATCCGGGGCGATAACGCAGGCCAGATTGTATCAGAAAGCCAGCGGTGATTCCACTTATGTGGAAATGGAGGCGGCGCTTCGCGATTGGCTCTTCGGATGCAATCCATGGGGAACATCCATGATAGCGGGTTTGCCTTATTACGGAGATTATCCTGTTGAACCTCATTCGTCTTATGTTATCGTCAATCATGATATCCCTTATGGCGGTCTTGTTGACGGGCCTGTTTATAAATCTGTTTTTACGGAACGCGCGGGAAAATCTCTCAGACATGCCGATTCGTATGCCGTTTTCAATAACGGTATAGCCGTTTATCATGACGATGTAGGGGATTATGCAAGCAATGAGCAGACTATGGATGGAACGGCAAGTCTGATTTATTATTTGGCCCAGAAGGAAAATGAAGGTCTCGGTTACAAAAAGAACGTTTACGTTAAAGACAACCTTGGCGTAATACGGAAGATAAATCCCGATAAAAAAGATATTTATCTCGTTTTTACCGCCGATTCCCTTTTTAACGGTATTCCGTCGATCTTGAAGACACTCGAAGACAAAAATATAAAGGCGTCTTTTTTCCTGACCGGGAACTGCTTGCGTATGCGTGAGCATAGGTCCTTGATAAAAAGGATGATAAAAGACGGAAATTATGTCGGGGGACATTCGGACGGCCACCTGCTCTATTCTCCTTGGGGGCAGCCGGATTCAAGTAATTTCACCTATGATGAAATAATCGCGGATCTTGGCAGGAATATGTCCGAACTGGCACGTTTCGGTATCAAGATTGATGATGCCCGCTGGTTCCTGCCTCCGTATGAACATTGCAATAAATTGAGTGAAACTGCATTGGAAAATGCGGGCATGAGAGTGGTAAATTATACTCCCGGAATAGCGACACCTGCTGATTATACCATACCTTCAATGCCGAGTTACAAAACATCCGATGAACTGATTGCAAAACTGTATGCTTTCGAGCATGCAAATACATTGAACGGTGCTATTCTTCTCATTCATCCGGGTGTCCAGCCTTCCAGACCGGATATGTTGTTCGAAAGACTCGGGGAAATAATAGAGTCTCTTCAGCAAAAAGGATACGATTTCAAATCTCTCGGTAATATCGACGACAGCGACCTTTGAATTCCTCCCATGTGATTCATTGACAATACTCTGCGTGTGAAATTCATTGGCAAGTCTTTTATTTGCACCTGTTACGGAGGACTTTTCTATGCGGAAAATGTCCGAAATGTATTTGATATTGAATAATAAATGCATATTTTTGCATTGCAATTGTATAATTATTCAATCAAATGAGTGCAAAAACAGAAAGACTTGCCATTCTTAGAAGATTGATCAGAACCAGAAAGGTTTCTAACCAAGAAGATATCTGTTCCCTTCTTGGAACGGAAGGTCATAAAATAACTCAGGCAACTTTGTCCAGGGATCTTAAGGCCCTTAAAGTCTTCAAAGCTCCCGATGGTTCCGGCGGGTATCATTATTCCCTGCCTGACATGCCGGAAAGCGACGTTGCCGGGGAAAGGGGTTCCATGCCGATAGTAGGCATCAAAAGCATCGAATTCTCGGGTCAGTTGGCTGTCATAAGAACCAGACCCGGATATGCCAATATGGTGGGATCCATACTGGATGCAAATATCAAACGGGAAATAATGGGTACTATTGCGGGAGACGATACCCTTTTGCTTATTATCCGTGAAGGATACGGAGCGGAACAGGTTCTTTCCATGATTTCTGAATTTATCCCCGGAATAAGAGGGAAATATATTTATTGATTAATGGTTGGTTAATATTAATTTTCTAAAAGAAATGGATGGCGATTTTGTTGTTGAGGTCGCATCGGAGAAACATCTCCGTTATGTCGATGAAATTCTAAAGACTATTGAAGATGCGACAAAGGTCAGAGGGACGGGCATTGCCAAACGCAAGCCGGAATATGTCAAGCAAAAAATGCTCGAGGGGAAAGCCATAATAGCTTTGCATGGAGATGATTTTGCCGGTTTCTGCTATATCGAATCTTGGGATCACGAAGAATTCGTAGCGAATTCGGGGCTTATCGTAAAAGAAAAGTACAGAGGTAACGGGCTTGCCAAGCGAATCAAGAGCAAGGCTTTCGATCTTTCCCGCAAGCGTTTCCCGAATGCAAAGCTGTTCGGGTTAACTACCGGACTTGCAGTAATGAAAATAAATACGGAATTAGGATACAAGCCGGTGACTTTTTCGGAACTTACAACTGATCCGATATTTTGGAAAGGGTGCGCAAGCTGCATAAATTACGATGTGCTTACACGTAATAATTATACACGTTGTTTGTGTACGGGTATGCTGTTCGATCCTGCCAAGGATCATTCTAAAAAAATCGTATCTTCGCATAGCCATGACGGGCTCTTGAGGAACTGGATGAAACTGCGTTCTCTTTTGGATCACGGATATGATGGAAAAAGTAATTCAAAATAAATATTGATATGGCAAAAAAAGTAGTTGTAGCCTTCAGCGGCGGTCTTGATACTTCATTCACTGTTATGTATTTGACAAAGGAGAAGGGGTATGAGGTTTATGCCGCGTGTGCAAATACCGGAGGGTTCAGTGCAAAGCAGTTGAAGGATAATGAAGAAAAAGCGTATAAACTCGGAGCTAAAAAATATGTAACACTTGATGTTACAAAAGAATATTATGACAAGAGCATAAAGTATATGATCTTCGGCAATGTCCTGAGAAACGGGACTTATCCGATTTCCGTTTCCTCGGAACGTATTTTTCAGGCCATGGCCATAGCGAAATATGCCAAAGAGATCGGTGCTTCGGCAATAGCGCATGGTTCCACCGGTGCCGGCAATGATCAGGTCCGTTTCGATATGACGTTCCTTGTAATGGCTCCCGGCACGGAAATCATAACGCTTACCAGGGATATGGCTCTTACCCGCCAGTATGAAGTGGATTATCTTAACAAAAACGGATACTTTGCGGATTTCACCAAACTCAAATATTCATATAACGTAGGGCTTTGGGGGACTTCCATATGCGGAGGAGAGATTTTGGATTCTACTCAGGGTCTTCCGGAATCGGCATATCTGAAACAAGTCACCAAAACCGGAAGCGAACAAATCCGGATAGGATTTTCAAAAGGGGAGATAGTTTCCGTGAACGGTAAGGATTATTCTGACAAGATAGAAGCCATCCAGGATATAGAAGCTATTGCTTCTGCTTACGGAATAGGACGTGATATGCATGTTGGGGATACGATAATAGGGATTAAAGGGCGTGTCGGATTCGAGGCTGCGGCTCCTCTTCTTATCATTGCGGCCCACAAATTTCTCGAGAAATTTACTTTGAGCAAATGGCAGCAGTACTGGAAAGATCAGGTTTCTAACTGGTACGGTATGTTTCTTCATGAAAGCCAGTATATGGAACCGGTCATGAGGGATATAGAGGCTATGCTTACCGAAAGTCAGAGAAATGTCAACGGTACGGCTATAATGGAGTTGCGTCCTTATTCTTTCTCAACCGTAGGCGTGGATTCCGTCGATGATCTTGTAAAGACCAATTTCGGAGAATACGGCGAGATGCAGAAAGGCTGGACGTCCGAAGATGCCAAAGGGTTTATAAAAGTTACTTCTACGCCTTTGCGCGTCTATTATGCAAAGCATAAAGATGAAGGCGATCTGTTGGAAAAAGAGTTGTAGGAAATGATTAAAGTCGGTATAATAGGAGGAGCAGGATATACTGCCGGGGAACTGATACGCATTTTGATTAATCATCCATCGGCGGAAATCTCGTTTGTCCAGAGTTCCAGCCATTCGGGGGACCCTTTGTGGTCTGTCCATCAGGATTTGACGGGAGATACGGATATGGCTTTCTGCAGTGAGGCTCAGGTTGCCGATGTCGATGTGATTTTCTTGTGTTCGGGACATGGAAAGTCCAAGGGTCTGGTACATTCCCTTCCCGACGATTACAAAGGGGCAATCATAGATCTGAGCAATGATTTCCGTCTGAAAGCGGATGCAGAGGATTTCGTTTACGGACTTCCGGAGGCTTTCAGAGCTAAAATCCGGAATGCGAGGCATATAGCGAACCCTGGATGTTTCGCTACTTCGATACAGCTTGCTATCTTGCCTATGGCCAAAGCCGACAAGTTGGGAGAAATACAAGTTACTGGAATTACCGGTTCAACCGGTGCCGGGCAGAAGCCTTCGGAGACCACCCACTTCAGCTGGCGTTCGGATAATATATCCGTATACAAGCCGTTTACCCATCAGCATCTTGGGGAAATAAACGAAACATTGCGGACATTGGCTCCTTCTTATCGCGGTGATTTGAATTTCGTGCCGATACGCGGCGATTTTGCGAGAGGAATCCTTTCTTCAGTATATTTCGATTGCGATATACCGGAAGCTGAAGTTGTGAAGCTTTATCATGATTATTACGACAATGAACCTTTCGTTACCGTAGCTGACTGCAATCCGGATCTCAAGATGGTAGTAAATACGAATAAGTGTGTTTTATCCGTAAAGAAATACGGTCATAAGCTCCATATCGTAAGCGTTATTGACAATTTGGTAAAAGGAGCTTCCGGGCAGGCCATAGAGAATATGAATCTGGTTTTCGGACTTCCGGAACAGACCGGCCTGAAATTGAAAGCTTCCCGTTTTTAAATGATTATTGAATTATGAATTTATTCGATGTATATAATTTGTTCGATGTAGTCCCCGTCAAGGCCAGAGGCTGCACAATCTGGGACGACAAAGGTCAGGAATATCTGGATATGTACGGAGGACATGCAGTGATCTCAGTTGGACATTGCAATCCGAAATATGTTGCCGCCATTACCGATCAGCTGAACAAAATCGGTTTTTATTCCAATAGTGTCAGGAATCCGATGCAGCTGGAACTGGCTGAAAAACTGGGCCTGATGACAGGATTGGAGGATTACTCCCTTTTTCTTGCCAATTGTGGCGCCGAAGCGAACGAAAATGCTTTGAAACTTGCATCTTTCCATACCGGAAAGGACAGGGTGGTTGCAATACATAAAAGTTTCCATGGCAGGACATCTGGTGCCGTTGCAGTTACCGACAATCCTAAGATCGTTTCCCCGTTCAATGCGAATCAAAAAGTTACATTCATAGACATGAACGATTCCGCAGCGGCGGAAGCCGAATTGTCAAAAGGTGATGTTGCGGCAGTCATAATAGAAGGAATTCAGGGTGTCGGGGGAATTAATATTCCTGATCCGGATTTCCTGCGTCAGCTATCTTTCCTAACCAAGAAATATAATTCCGTTCTTATCCTGGATGAGGTACAGAGCGGATACGGAAGGACGGGAAAGTTCTTCGCTTACCAATGGTCCGGGATTACTCCTGATCTTATAACCATGGCGAAGGGCATGGCGAATGGTTTCCCTATCGGAGGAGTTCTGATATCACCCGAGTTCAAAGCTTCCAAAGGGTTGCTCGGGACGACTTTCGGAGGTAATTATCTAGCTATGGCGGCAGCGAATGCCGTGATTGATATAATAAAGGAAGAGAATCTGATAGGCAATGCTCTTGACGTAGGCGATTATATAAAAGCCAATATCCCGGTATCGGAAAGGATAAAGGAAGTAAGGGGAAGGGGCCTGATGCTTGGAATAGAGTTCAATGAGCCCGTAGCTCCCATAAGAAGCCGCCTGCTTTTCGAAAAGCATATATTTACAGGTGTTGCGGGTAAGAATATGGTTCGTTTGCTTGCCCCGTTAGTGCTCAAGAAGGAAGAAGCCGCCGTATTCATAAGGGCCTTAAAAGAAATATTATAATCATGAAAAGTTTTTTGCACGTACAGGATATTGGTGATCTCGATGCAGCCCTGAAAGAGGCTCTTGAAGTCAAGAGGACCCCTTTCGCATGGCAGAATCTTGGAAAGAACAAGACCATAATACTTATTTTTTTCAATAACAGCCTAAGGACCCGTCTGAGTAGCCAGAAGGCCGCCCAGAATTTGGGCATGAATCCTATTGTGTTGAATATCAACGGAGAAAGCTGGAAACTTGAAACGGAAACAGGTGTTGTAATGGACGGAGACAAATCCGAGCACCTTCGCGAAGCAATTCCGGTGATAGGTAGTTATTGCGATATCATTGGTGTGCGTTCTTTCGCCCGTTTCGAAGACAGGGCTTTCGATTACAATGAAACCATCCTGAACCAGTTTATCAAATATTCGGGGAAGCCGGTGATAAGTCTGGAATCGGCTACTGTCCATCCTTGCCAGGCTTTTGCCGACCTTATAACAATAAAAGAACATACCGGGAAGCCGAGGCCTAAGGTGGTTATGTCATGGGCTCCGCATCCCGGCGCTCTTCCGCAGGCCGTTCCCAATTCGTTTGCCGAATGGATGAATGCTTCCGATGTTGATTTCGTAATAACCCATCCAGAAGGCTATGAACTGGATACCCGTTTCACCGGAAATGCCAGGATAGAGTATGACCAGATGAAAGCTTTCGAAGGTGCGGATTTCGTTTATGCTAAGAATTGGTCTTCATACCGTGATTATGGGAAAATACTTTGCAAGGACAGACAATGGACTGTAAGCAAACGCCAGATGGATGTTACCAATGATGCTTTTTTCATGCATTGTCTTCCGGTACGCAGGAATATGATTGTAACCGATGACGTTATCGACTCTCCTAAAAGTCTTGTAATCCCAGAAGCGGCAAATCGTGTCGTATCAGCCCAAGTGGTCATGAAAAGGATGTTGGAGGAAATTTGATATGACCGGATTAAATGTAATAAAAGTCGGTGGGAAGATAGTCGAGGATCCGTCGGCGCTAGGTAATCTCATATCTTCGTTTGTCGCGATGAAAGGCTTGAAGATACTTGTTCACGGAGGTGGCCGGACTGCAACCGATCTTGCATCGCGGTTAGGCATTGAAAGCCGGATGGTAAACGGCAGACGGATTACGGATGCTGCTACGTTGAAACTCGTCACAATGGTTTATGCCGGATTGATCAACAAGGATATCGTAGCCCGTCTTCAGGCAGCAGGAGTCGATTCCACCGGTCTGACAGGTGCCGATATGAATTGCATCCTCAGCAGGAAACGTCCTGTGACCGATGTCGATTACGGTTATGTCGGTGATGTAGAGAAAGTGGATTCCGATGTTTTTTCGAAATTGCTTTCTTCCGGTATCATACCGGTCATTGCTCCTCTTACCCATGATGGCAAAGGTTCCCTTCTGAACACCAATGCGGATACAATAGCTTCTGAAGTTGCCGTATCCCTTTCTTCTTGTTTTGATGTTACATTGACTTTTTGTTTTGAAAAAAAAGGGGTGCTGGCAAGGCCGGAGGATGACGATAGTGTCATTCCTGTCATAGATAAACAGGCCTTTGTCAAATATAAGGCCTACGGAACAATCCGCGGGGGCATGATTCCGAAACTTGAAAATGCTTTTGCTGCTTTGGAAGCGGGTGTGAGCCGTGTCGTGATAACCGAAGCCGGAGAATTGGGTAGGAACAACGGGACGGTAGTGAAGTTGTAATCATTTTTTATTATTTGTTTTATATGGAATTTGAATCTTTTATCGGACTTCTCGAATCCATGATTTCCATTCCTTCTATCAGCAGGGAGGAATCAGCCGCCGCTGATTTTCTGGAATCATGGATGAAAGGCAACGGTTTGTATCCGGAAAGGAAAAAAGATAATCTTTGGCTCTCATCATCCAAGGAAGATGACGGTCGTCCGGTAATATTGCTTAATGCCCATATCGATACGGTAAAACCTTCTTCAGGTTATAGCCGGGATCCATTTGTCCCTTTCGAAGATGATGGCCGCATCTACGGTTTGGGCAGTAACGATGATGGAGGTTCGCTAGTCGCTTTGTTGTCGGCATATTTGGATTTGACTTCGCATCCCCAGCCTTACCGGCTGATATTTTCCGCTACTGCGGAAGAAGAAATAAGCGGAAAGAACGGTATAGAGTGTATCTTCCCGGAAATAGGGAAAATCGATTTCGGCGTAATAGGGGAGCCTACGTGCATGAGAATGGCTGTTGCGGAAAAAGGGCTTATGGTTTTGGATTGCAAATCTTATGGAAAAAGCGGACATGCGGCGAGGGATGAAGGAATAAATGCCATCTATGAAGCTTTACCTTCGGTGGAGTGGTTCAGGACACATCGCTTCGAAAGGGAATCACCGTTTCTCGGACCCGTAAGAATGACTGTGACCCAGATCAATTCCGGTATCCAGCATAATGTGATTCCGGATGTATGTTCGTTTGTGGTCGATATCCGTCCGAACGGAATGTATACGAATACGGGACTACTTGCCGATATAAAGAAGTCGGTGGATTGCGAAGTCCTTGCCAGGTCTACAAGACTTGGAAGTTCCCATCTCGATTCTTCGCATCCGTTCGTAAGAAGAGGGAAATCGCTGGGACTGGATTCATTCGGGTCACCTACGACCAGTAATCAGGCCTTGTCTCCTTTTCCTACGGTGAAAATAGGCCCCGGGGATTCGGCTCGTTCCCACATTGCAGACGAGTATATAGTTATTGATGAAATCCGTAAAGGAGCGGAACAGTTCGTAAAACTTCTTGACGGTTTAAAAATAGACAGGATATGAAACTTTGGGATAAAGGATTTTCGGAGGATGAGAAGATAGACCGCTTTACGGTAGGTCATGACAGGGAGATGGATATGTTTCTTGCTCCTTACGATATTTTGGGTACGATGGCTCACATCACCATGCTGGAAAGCGTGGGACTTTTGGAGAAGTCGGAGCTTGATGTTTTGCTAGTTGAATTGAAGAAGCTGTACAAAATAGCTGAAGAGGGCAAATTCGTCATAGACGACGATGTGGAAGACATCCATTCCCAAGTGGAATTGCTTCTTACCAAGAAACTTGGAGATATAGGCAAGAAAGTCCATACGGGACGTTCAAGAAACGATCAGGTCATGGTGGATCTGAAGTTGTTTTCGCGAGATGCCATAGAAAAGGCTGTAATCAAGATAAAGTCTCTTTTTGATGTGCTTCAGAGAAAGAGCGAAATGTACAAAAATGTACTCATACCGGGTTACACTCATCTTCAGGTAGCGATGCCGTCTTCTTTCGGCTTGTGGTTCGGCGCTTATGCCGAAAGTCTGGCAGATGATATGCTTATGATGCTTGCCGCCTGGGAGGTTACCGATCAGAATCCTCTCGGGGCTGCTGCCGGCTACGGTTCTTCGGCTCCTATCAACAGGACGATGACAACACGTCTGCTTGGGTTTGACGATCTGGATTACAACGTCGTTTATGCCCAGATGGGGAGGGGAAAGACCGAAAGGATTATATCCTTTGCCTTGGCTTCGGTAGCGGAAACTGTCGGAAGACTAGCAGTGGACGGTTGTCTGTTCGCCAGCCAGAATTTCGGCTTCATTCATCTTCCCGACAGAATGACGACAGGGTCAAGCATAATGCCGCATAAGAAGAATCCGGATGTGTTCGAACTTATCAGGGCGCACTGTAACAAAATCCAGGGAGCTTCCAATACAATCCGTTTGATTACAGGCAATCTGCCTTCAGGTTACTTCAGGGACATGCAAATCATAAAAGAAGTATTCATTCCTCTCTTCGATGAAATATATGATTGTCTCGACATTGCGTCTTATGCCGTGGAAAATATGGAAGTCGTCGAAGATGTAATGGATGATCCTAAATATAAATTTGCTTTCAGTGTAGAGGAGGTCAATCATCTTGTATCCCAAGGTGTCCCTTTCAGAGATGCATACAGGCAGGTTGGAGATTCCGTTCAAAAAGGCACATTCGAATATCACGGTAAGCTGCATCATACCCACGAAGGCTCGATAGGCAATTTGTGCAACGATAAGATCAGAATGAAAATGGATAATACGCTGAAAAGATTTTCATTCCGAAAGATGCATGATGCCGTAGATTCCCTGACGAAGTAATTCATTCGTTTTTTTCGCATTTTATGTCCCTATTATCCTATAATGCGATTATTCGGCTTTTTTTTGTAAATTTGCCATATATATATGATTTTTACCACAAAAAGGTTTACTCCGCCCCAAGGTGGAATACTTTTTCTGAGGTAATTGATTGA
This sequence comes from Bacteroidales bacterium, assembly GCA_022648685.1. Classification (GTDB taxonomy): domain Bacteria; phylum Bacteroidota; class Bacteroidia; order Bacteroidales; family UBA932; genus Cryptobacteroides. The sequence continues at coordinate 301,641 of JALCMW010000002.1, read as the reverse complement.
AAATGAATAGAAAAGGTCTAATCGTATATCTTTCGGTTCTTGCCGTTTTGATAATAGCTACAGCTGTTTCAGTCTTTTTTTTATATTCCGGCAGGTTCAGGTCCGGAAATAAGAAGTCCGATAGAAATTCTATTGTCGCCGTTTCCAATTATCGTATCTTACCGGCTGTTCCTTCGGATGCCGCTGCCGTTTTCTATTCCGACAGACTCGAAGACGGACTTTCGCTTTTGTGCGATACCACTAATATTCTCTCGGATTATTTCGGCTATTCCTCAGATGGCAACATTTCCGGATTTCTGTCCTATCTCTCTTCTTCGGTTTCCGGCAGGAAATCAGGGATTTTGAAAGATGCATCTTTTCTGGTCTCCTTACATTATAACGGGGATCTGGTTCCTTTGATAATTATAGGTTATGATTGCTCAGCATCGGATTCTTCCGAAAGGGAAAGCGTTATTGCAGCAGCCGATTCAGCAGATCTACATTGTTCCGTATTTTCCTGTTCGGGGACTGCATATTCTGGTTCTTCCCTTGACGGGTTGGAACTTGTAATAGCTTCGCCGTCTGAAACCATAGTTAATTCGGCCGAAAGACATATTGCAGAAGGCCATTCTATTCTTGATGATGAAAGATTTTCCGAGATAGCTGCCGATGCGGAAGGACGGACCCTCATGTTTTTCTCTCTTGACAATTCGGACAAATTGCTGAGCCGGATCGTGAAAGGTAAATATCTGCGTTATTCGGATTTCTTCAAGAAGTTGGCCGATTGGGGCTTTTTGCGTCTTACGGATAATTCCGGAAATCTATTTTCAATGACAGGCCTTGCCGAGAGCTCAGACGATCCTTCATATTTCTTCAATGTATTCAAATCTGTTTCCGGTTCTATTCCGCGTGTTATGGAAATTTTGCCTTCTTCCACCGTTTTTGCCGTCTCATTGCCTTTGAATTCTCTTGAATCATATTTGAATGCTTTTGGCAGATATCTTGACGCTTCCGGTTTGAAAGAAAAATACGGAAACAAAGCTTCCACCCTTAAGTTGAAGACGGGAACGGCTCCTGCCGATTTTATGAAAGATAAAAACGTGAAAGAAATTTCCATGGCGACTTTTCTTGCCGGAAATCAGCTTAAATCCGTCATTCTGCTACGTACAGGGACACAGAAAAAGGATTTTCCGTTGACTGAGAATAAATTCGCCGGTTTTGCTTCTGCCGTTTTCGGTAATTTCTTTTCGTTGAAAGATGAATCTTCATGTGCGGGTAAAAACGGTTATATAGTGATAGGTGCCAGGGATGATGTCAAATCTTTTCTTTCTCTTTCCGCTTCCGGTCCATCTCTCGGGGAATGTCTGGATCATTCCGGACTTTCTTCATCTTTGAACGATATGGATGGTTGCGTATTCTTTTCATATTTTTCAATATCCGGTTTTGCTTCAAGATTTGATGATGTTGCAACCGATGTCGTTGCCGGATCTCTGAGAAGGACATTGACCGGAATTTCATATTCTCCGGCAGTTATGTTTGTACGCAAAGAAGAGTCCGATCTTAAATTATATTTGGATGTGTCCAGGGATGAACCGGCAGATTCACCGGTTTCTCCGCTAATGGCCGAAGATACGACAGTAGTAGTTCCGAAAGGTCCTTTCAAAGTGATGAATTCCGGAACAGGCAAGGAATGCCTCTTCGAACAGAGACCCAATATGTATCTGGTTTTAAAAGAATTGAGCGGAAAAAGCATGTGGGGTGTCCCTTTTTCAAAGCCGATTTGCGGTGCCGTAGAAGGAATAGATTATTATGCCAACGGCAAGATTCAGTATCTTTTTTGCGCCGGTTCCCGATTATACCTTATAGACAGACTCGGACGATTCGTATCACACTTTCCTGTCGACTTGGGAAAGGATGTGCTCCTAGGACCTGCCGTATATGATTTTACAGGAGCAAAAGGCTATAATGTAATGGTCCTGCATAAGGATAACACTATCTGCATGTATGATATACATGGAAAAATCCCTTCAGGCTGGAAGGGTATGACATCAAAAAAAACGATAAAGGAATTACCCGAGCTCATAAAGGTTAATAAAAAGAATTATTGGGTTGTAAGAACTTCCGAATCCACTCTCATTTTCGGATTTTACGGAGGTGATGCCCTGACGGATACGAAAGGGAACAAAATGATAAGTCCCGACAGCAAGATAGAAGTCGGGGAATCATATCTGAACGTTACATGTCGTGACGGAAAACAAAGAAAAATAAAATTAAATTAAATTAAAATTACATAATGGAATTTCATTCAGTTAATAAACTCCTGGAAAAAAGTTTCAGAGAGAACTGGGACAGACCGGCTCTTTCGAATTATCGCGGTATTACACTGCCTTACAGGGATGTTGCCAGGCGCATAGCAAAACTTCATATCGCTTTCAGGGAATGCGGACTGGAAAGAGGGGACAAGGTCGCCATTTGTTCACGCAATCAGGCGAACTGGGGTGTGTGCTTCCTTGCCGCCCTGACTTACGGTGCCGTTCCTGTTCCTATTCTGCATGAATTCAAACCGGGGAATATACATTACCTTGTAAATCATTCGGAAGCAAAGGTGCTTTTTGTCGATGATGTAATATGGGAAGGCCTTTCCGAGAATGAAATGCCGGGACTTTATGTCGTTGTCCAGATCAATACGTTGAATTTTCTGTATGCCAAGACGGAAAAGATGCTGGATGTGAGAAAACATCTAAATGAATTGTTCGGAAAATCATATCCCAACAATTTCACAGAAGATGACCTGAACTATTATGAAGACAGTGCTGATGAACTTGCCCTTATAAATTATACATCAGGGACATCGGGCTTTTCAAAGGGGGTTATGATTCCTTACAGAGCTTTGCTTTCAAATATCGAATTCGCCCATTTTAATGCCGTTCCGATGCTGGATAACGAGGCGAATGTTGTATCCATGCTTCCTTCTGCACATATGTACGGATTGATGTTCGAATTCTTGTTCGAGATGTGCATTGGAGCCCATGTGCATTTTCTTACCAGAGTTCCGAGTCCAAAGATTATCATGCAGGCTTTTGCAGATGTCAAGCCCGATGTGATAATCGCCGTTCCCCTTATTATCGAGAAGGTATACAAATCCATGCTGAAACCGATATTGGACAGGAACAAGCTGATAATGAATCTCCCTATCCTGGATCAGATAATTCAGAAAAGGATATGCAAGGAACTTGTAAGTGCATTCGGAGGACGATTCGAAGAGGTAATTGCAGGCGGTGCCGCTTTCAATCCTGAAGTCGAGAAGTTCTTCCGTAAAATAGGCTTCCGTTTTACCGTAGGTTACGGAATGACCGAATGCGCGCCTATTATCACTTATGCGCATTGGAACAAGACAAAACTTTTTTCCTGTGGAAAAGCCGCCCCGAATATGGAAATCAGGATAGATTCGGAAGATCCCAAGAATATCCCCGGGGAAGTTCTTGTCAAAGGCGCGAATGTCTTTCTCGGCTATTTCAAAAATGATGAAGCCACAAAGAGTGTGTTTACCGAAGACGGCTGGTTCAAGACAGGTGATATGGGTGTGATAGACGAGGATGGCTATCTTTTCATCAAGGGCCGTTCCAAGTGCATGATACTAGGGCCTTCCGGACAAAACATATATCCGGAGGAATTGGAGGCCGTAGTAAATACCATTACTTATGTCGTTGATTCCCTCGTTATCGAAGACAGAGGCCTTACTGCGTTGGTCTATCCGGATTACCATCAGGCTGAACTTGACGGCATGACACGCTCGGGACTAGAGGCAAGGATAATGAGTGCTTTGCCTGAAGTCAACAAGCAATTGCCTAATTATGCCAAAATAGCAAAAATGGAATTCATGCCCGAAGACTTCGAAAGGACTCCTAAAAGAAGCATAAAAAGGTATCTTTATCAGAGAAACGGTAAAAACTAGATATTCCGGTTATTGCTGTTTTAACGTACTTGGGGAGTTTACCGCTTTCATAAGCGTAACGTCAACGCCCATATACAATTTGTAAAAAGCGTTGTCCCCGAGTTTGGAGTATCGGCCTATCAGTGCTTTAAGTTGCGGTATGAGGTATTCTTGCGTTTTCTCCCATTCTCCGGGAACCGGCCTGATTCCGTCGGTTTTTGCCGCATATGCCTTGAATTTTGATGCAATGTCTAGATTATCCAAGAATTTGTTCAAGGTATTGTAATCGGATATATTTGAAATATTGTCTTTATATTCATCGAATATGGCAGAGGCAAAACGCATTTGAGTTGCTTTCTTATTGCATTTGATAAAAAACGAAGTTGCTTTCGTCGTATCCAGAGGTACGAAGATATCCGGAATTATTCCGCCTCCTCCGTATACGGTACGGCCGCCTGTGGTTGTATATGCTTCTTTCTTGTCAACTTTGATGCTGTCTCTTGTAAGCATTTCACCGTCTGTATATCTTTTGTAAATATCATATTGGTAATCTTCCATATTGTCATATGGCTTTTGTATGCATCTGCCTGAAGGCGTATAGTATCTGGCCACAGTTATCCTGACACCTGAACCGTCGGTAAAGAATATCGGTTCTTGGACAAGTCCTTTTCCGAAAGATCTCCGTCCTACCAGAACACCTCTGTCATTATCTTGCATCGCTCCGGCAACTATTTCACTGGAAGATGCCGAATTTTCATTTATCAGGACCGTGAGTCGCACATCTTTGAGTTTCCCTTTTCCATCAGCCTCATAACTTTCTTTCTTTCTGTGGAGACCTTTGATATAGACTATGTTGTTACCTTTATCCAGAAACTCGTTACATAGCAAGAGCGCTTGTTCGAAATAGCCTCCGGGATTGTCCCTGAGATCCAGTATCATTCTTTGCATGCCTTTAGCCAGCAACTTCCCGCTCGCTTCGTCGAATTCGTCCGATGTCGTTTTCGAGAATTTGTTCAGACGTATATAGCCTGTGGTTTTGTTTATCATGAAGGCTGCGTCTATGCTGTGAAGTGGAATTTTCCCTCTGGTTATATTGAAAGGGATGAGTATGCCGTCCCTATCCACGATAATTTTTACTTTTGTCCCTGCAGGTCCTTTGATGTTGCTTACAATGCTGTCCTGTGGAAATTTCACGCCTGCTATATCCTTTGTTCCGACTTTTATTATCCTGTCTCCCTGTTGTAGTCCTGCTTTCTCCGAAGGGCCTCCCGGAATGACGTCCATTATTACGGCGGTATCATTTGGTACGTTGAATTGTATCCCGATACCGTCGAAATTACCTTCCAGTTCTGTCTGCGTCTTTTTCAACTCGGCAGGAGGCATATATATGGAATGTGGATCCAATGCCGCCAATGCTCCTTCTACGGCAGCATCGGTTACTTTGCTGACATCTACGGAGTCCACATAATTTTTCTGGACTTCATGAAGTATAAGTGTCAGTTTTCTCCAATTTTCAGCGCCGGCGCGGACTTTTCCGTATCGTATTACGACCCTGAATACGATCATTGATAAGAGAACGCCTATGAAAATCCCCAGTAAAGCCGGCAGATATCCAGTTTTGAATTTAGTATTCATTTCAATCTATTTTTTCTATTTCGATGCCTGCTCTTGACAAAAGATCACGTCCGTCCGTCAGCCGGTAATCATCTTTATATACGACTCTTTTTATTCCTGCCTGTATAATGAGTTTGGCACATTCTACGCATGGAGCTGCGGTTACGTATAGCGTGGCACCCTTGCTGCTGTTTCCGGATTTTGCAACTTTAGTGATCGCATTGGCTTCTGCATGAAGCACATATGGCTTTGTTACTCCGTTTTCATCTTCACATATATTTTCGAATCCGGAAGGTGTTCCGTTGTATCCGTCCGATATGATCATATTTTCTTTGACAAGCAAGGCTCCGACCTTACGTCTTTTGCAATACGAGTTCTGTGCCCATATTGCTGCCATTTCCATATATTTGCGATCAAACTTCTCCATAATAAAACGTTATTGAGCAATAAATGAATAAACAATATTTCCCATTTGCCTGGCAGGGGCGGTTGCTGACACTGTGAATCTAGACATCCTTGCCGCCCTTACAGCGAAATTCCGGAGGCAGCCGTCGTCGGAAGACACATCGTCGCTGACTTTTGCATATATCACTTTCCCCGAATTATCCACGCCAATTATCACTGTTACTTCACCTCCTCCCAGACATTTATATGCTGGGATGGAAAGATGGCTGGCCTTTCTTCCTTCAAGCATATAAGAAACCACGGAAGGTCCTTTGTAAGATTCTGCCTTATCTTCAGGTTTATTACTGCTGTCTATATTTACAGTGCCATCGTCATCATTACCTTCATCTTTGACATCAGCACCTTCTTTCAGATCTTTTTCAAGCTGTTCCGCATCTTTGTAAAGTTTCTTTGCATCGGTGTTTCTGTCATCTTTGAGTTCGCCCCGGTTTACTGCGATATTCTTGACATGTGAAGCTGGCTGTCCTGCGGATAATAGGTAATCAATTTTTTTGCCAATTTCTTCTTCAAAAACTTTCTTGTCTTTATTTTCTTGAAGTTCAGTCTGTCTTTTCTGTCCCGAGAAGTCCAGTACGAAACCGTCTTCCTTTTTTAGCGATAGACCTATTTGGGTGACTAATAATATTATAATCACCGTAAGATGGACGATTACGGTAATGTAGATACCGATTTTATCTTCAGTCTTTAGCCTTTTCACCTAACTGCTTTTCTGAATTTTATGCAAAGATTTCTCGATTGTAGCCGCTATGATTTCTATGGCTACTTTGTTATGGCCGCCTTGGGGGATTATTATATCTGCATATCTTTTACTCGGCTCGATAAATTGCAGATACATCGGTTTGACCGTTTTCGTGTACCTTTCTATTACCGAAGATACCGTTTTGCCCCTTTCCAGAATATCCCTTGCCATTACTCTCATCAGCCTGTCGTCATCGTCTGCATCCACAAACAATTTGATATTCATCTGGTCCCGCAGTTCCTTGCATGTAAACACCAATATCCCTTCCACGATTATGACTTCCGCCGGTTGTACGGTAACGGTTTCCGTTTTTGAACGGGAACATGTGATGTAGGAATATACCGGTTGGTCTATCGTCTTACCATCTTTCAGTTCTTTAAGCTGTTTGCAAAGCAATTTGAAATCTATTGCGTCGGGATGATCGAAATTGATATCCTGTCTTTCTTCCATAGGAAGGAAACTTGAATCTTTGTAGTAGGAATCCTGGGGAATTACTACCACACGTTCTTTAAGTTGTTTCGTTATCGCGTTTACGACAGTAGTTTTGCCTGATCCGGAACCGCCGGCTATTCCTATTACTAGCATTTTCCCTTAATTAAAATTCTGCGTTTCTTGGTGTTCTCGGGAAAGGAATCACATCCCTTATGTTGCTCATTCCGGTGACAAACAGAAGCAGACGTTCAAAGCCTAATCCGAATCCGCTGTGAGGCACCGTTCCGAAACGTCTGGTATCGATGTACCATTCCAGATTTTTCCTGCTCATTCCCAATTCATCTATTCTGGTCTCCAGTTTCTCAAGTGAAGATTCCCTTTCGGATCCGCCGATGATTTCCCCTATTTTCGGGAAAAGCACATCCATTCCCCGGACCGTCTTTCCGTCTTCATTCTGTTTCATGTAGAAAGCTTTTATTTCCTTCGGGAAATCCGTAAGGATAACAGGTTTTCCGAAATGCTTCTCCACAAGGTATCTTTCATGTTCGCTTTGGAGATCTATTCCCCAATGTACGGGAAATTCGAATTTCTCTTTCGATTCTTCAAGAATCCTTATCCCTTCGGTATATGTTACTCTCTGGAATCCGGTTTCGGTTACGCTTTCCAATCTTTCGATCAGGCTGCCGTCATATTTTTCGTTAAGGAACTTGATATCGTCCATGCAATTTTCCAGAGCATAGCGGACCAGACTTTTTATGAAATCTTCAGCCAGTTCCATGTCATCTTCAATGTCATAGAAAGCCATCTCCGGTTCTATCATCCAAAATTCCGCCAGATGCCTTGGCGTATTGGAATTTTCAGCTCTGAAAGTAGGTCCGAAAGTATAGATTTCCCCCACAGCAGTCGCTCCCAATTCTCCTTCAAGCTGGCCGCTTACAGTAAGGCATGTCTTTTTTCCGAAGAAGTCCTTGCTGAAATCAGGTTTCCCGTTGTGCATCGGGATATGGTTAAGATCCAAGGTCGTAACCTGGAACATATCTCCCGCTCCTTCGGCATCGGATTCGGTTATCAAAGGAGTATGAAGGTATATGAATCCTTTTTCGTTGAAGTATTTATGGATGGCGAATGCCATGGCGTTCCTTATACGCAACACGGCTCCGAATGTGTTTGTGCGCAGACGCATATGGGCTACCGTACGCAAATATTCCAGAGAGGTATCCTTCTTTTGCAAAGGATATGTCATGGGATTGCATTCGCCGTAAACCGTAAGTTCTTCCGCCAGTATTTCTACGGCCTGTCCGCTTCCTATTGAAGGGACCAGTTTTCCGGTCACGCAAATACTTGCCCCGGTTGTTATTCCCTTTATAATGGAATCGTCGAAATCGCCAGTATTTGCGACAATCTGTATATTGTTTATAGTAGAACCATCATTCAGAGCGATGAATTTTACTTGTTTGTTACCTCTTTTTGTCCTTACCCAACCTTTTGCCTGTACCTGCTTACCCGGTTCGGTTTTAAGCAATTCCTTGACTTTTGTCCTTTTGAGTGTTTCCATTATTCGAATAGAATTATCATAAGTTACAAATATAAAATATTTCGGCCTATTTCGCTAGCAATTTTGCCGGAATGTCCGTATTGTCAAACATCCCTTTGAACCGTTCCGCCCCTTTCCCTATGGAAAATACGGGTACCATTGCCCCTGTATGGCTCAGTGTTGTCCAGCCGATTCCGTTCTCCTCATTAAGTTTTTTGTTGCTTTCATAATCCAGAGTGTCCCGTCTTCCTTCTTTTTCCCATTCGGTTTCAAGATCTCCCCAGTCGAGTTTCGGGTATCCCCACGTTTTTCCGAAGCCCAGAGTCAACCCTCCGGTTTCATGGTCGGCAGTCACTATGATAAGTGTTTCTTTTTTGTGCTTCAGGTAGAACTCGTAAGCTTTTTGTACTGCTTTGTCGAAACGTAATACAGCGTCCACTACATCCATCGTGTGGTTTTCATGGGCGGCCCAGTCAATTTCCCCTCCTTCGCACATTATGAAGAAAGGTTTCTCATCTCCAAGGAACTCGATTCCCGATTCGAGGAGACAAGACAAATCCATATCGCTTTTTTCCCTCTTTATTTCATAATCCGACATGCTTGAATCCCTGTCCGCTTCCTGGCATAGAATTATCTTGTCCGCGTATTTCATCTTATCCGAGAATTCTTTTTTGCCATAGCATACCGCGTAACCGTTTTTCTCAAGATAATCGGTGGTATTCAACTGCTTTTTGTCTTTTCCATTGAAATCCGAGAACCCGTCGCCGGCGAAGAATTCGAATCCCGATGCCGGAAGTTGTTTTGTAATCCTGTAATAATCATATCTGTTCCTGTCGTGAGCATAGAATGCGGCAGGTGTTGCATTGTTTATCGGGACGGATGTGATTATCCCGATTTTATATCCGGAGTCCTTTAGCTTTGCAGTGAAATTTTCCAGCGGTCTGCCTTCCGGATCCTCTCCTAAATATCCGTTCCTTGTTTTTGTGCCTGTGGTAAAAGCAGTCGCTGCTGCAGATGATCCTGTGATCTGATGGTCGTATGAATATGTCGTACAAAATCCCGATTCTGGAAATCCTGTAAAAGTCAACCGGTCTCCACCTGTTTTTCCCTCCTTGTATGACAGGTAGGATTCAGCGGCGGAGACATGAGAATTTCCCATTCCGTCTCCTATAAACAGGAAAATGTATTTCGCCCTGTTGCCGGAAGAGCATCCCGTAAACATCAGAAGACATAAAAGTAAGATGCAATTTTTCTTCATAATATTATTTTGTAATAAAAAAGCAGCCCCGTTGCCGGAAGCTGCTTTTTAGTTATAATACTGGTGAAATTATGTTATTCACTTGGTTTTCTTGCCGAGTACATGATTTTGAGTGCCGAGCAGCGTCTCAATTCCTGCTTTACATCGGAAATCTTACCCATATGCGTATTACGATCAGCTCTGATTGATACTGTCATAAACTGGCGGTCGGCCTCGCTCATGGATTCCCTTTCCGCTGCTATGAAGTCCCTGATATCCGTAACAGTCTTGAAGGAATCATTAAGCTGTATACGGGCATCGGTACCGTACTGAGCCTGAAGGGTTCGTATAGGTTCTCCGATGTAAATATACGAAGCCAAATCCTTTCTTTCAAGTTTTGCTATTTCGGATGCTTCGGGAAGGTTTACCTGAACCTTGTTTTCCGTTTTACGTAACTGTGTCGTTACCATGAAGAAGAACAAGAACATAAACACGATATCGGAAAGAGAACTTGATGTTATTGCAGGTAACTCTTTTTTTCCGCTTCTTGAAAAATTTGCCATGATTTCTTATCCTCCGGTTTATTGATTAGCGACATTTTTAGGCTCAGCCTCGGAAATATTCTGAGGAATCGCTTTTTTGACTATTGTCTGTTGGTCGTCGGAGAGTTTCAGGAACGTTTTCCCGAAATGCTGCAAGGCAAATTGGTCTCTCAGTTCATTAATAGCTTTTACAAGTTCGTTCTGAACTGAGATATATGCCTGATAGCTTGTTCCCCGGTCGTTCTGAAGCGAAATGACTCCTTTCGACACAGGATATTGTCCAAATCCCTGGATGTCCGTCATTTCCTTTTCAGGCATGGACGGGTCATTATTGGGATTTGTCATGAATTCCTTGACCTTATCTTTCAAAAGGCTGATATCTAGGGCTTCATTTCCGGCAAAAAGTCTATCGGCTGAGTTGATCTTCACAATAATGATATTGCGGCGATTAACTTTCTGATTTTCTATTTTCTGATTTTTGTCAGGCATAGGAGGCAGACGACGCTGCAGCCCCGTGTGCTGATCCATGGTGGTTGTCATCAGGAAGTAGCAAAGCAGAAGAAATGCTATGTCAGCCGTTGAACTGGTATTTAATGACGGTGTTTTTTTGCTAGCCATAGATTCTGTTATTTATTACGTATACTGGAAATGATTTCTCCTACAACGATGGCAAGTATGGCCACCGCACTGATGAAATATGTAAGATTAAGAATCGTATCAGAAAGTTTGAGAGCAAAGTGTCCCGGTTGATCGCCGACTAGGCCGACAGCCTGGGAGCCTGATGCGGTTGCGTACGCTATGACACATATCGCGGCTACAACGATCAATCCTATACCCATCTTTATTAATGCCTTAGGATTGTTTGCTGCCGTAATGGCTATACCTCCGATCACAACAATCGCGATAGCGGCAAATGTCATAATGTACGCCCAATTGAGCAGGGTGCTCACCGGTGCGTCACCACTTGCATTGAAGCCTGCTGTAAAGCCCCAAACCACGATGACGACAGTGATGGCGATAAGCGCCCACATTATCCATTTGAAAATTTTATTTGACATTGTTCTTTTGCTTATTATTTAGCCATTTTTTTTGACAGCATATCAATCAAAGAGATTGATGAATCTTCCATATCCACTGAAAGGGAATCTATTCTGGAAAGAATGTAATTGTAGAACAGCTGAAGTATCATGGCGACGATCAAACCTGCGACGGTAGTGATCAAGGCGACTTTCATACCTCCTGCGACAATGTTAGGGGAGATATCACCTGCAGACTGGATGGCGTCGAATGCTTCGATCATACCGATGACCGTTCCGAGGAATCCAAGAGATGGAGCGACTGCTATGAACAATGAAATCCATGAAAGTCCGTTCTCCATGAGGCTCATCTGTACTGAACCGTAAGAAACGATGGTTTTTTCTACAACGTCAACACCCTGGTCGGCACGAAGCAATCCCTGATAGAATATACTTGCAACGGGACCTCTTGTGTTACGGCATATATCTTTTGCTTTTTCAACCCCGCCTTCATCGAGAGCTTTCTCTATCTGGGCAAGCAATTTCTTGGTATTCGTCTTGGAGAAAAGCAAATAAAGGATCCTTTCAATCGCAAGTGCGAGACCGATGATAAGGCACAATACGATACATGACATGAATCCGGGACCGCCTTCTATGAATTTTGTCTTTATAGCCTGATTCAGCGGAACTTCCTTCGCTCCTGCAGTCAAGGCACTGAAATCATTGGCCGGTGCTACGCTCTCAGTGGCGGCGCTGTCTTCTGCTGCTTGTTCCTGAGCTGCTGCAATGTTTGCAGATGTGGCCATTAGGCCAATTACTGCCAAAAACATGAAAATTTTTTTCATAATTGTTTTTGTGTGTTTAATTAATTTAAGTATTAAAATAGTTTTAAATATATTCTTTATAAGGATAAATTCAAAGTCATACGTTCCCGGAATTCCGCTGCAATTTAGTAAATAATTTTCATTCGGCAATAATTATTTGGAGATTTCTCCCCTCAGGTCTCTTTCCAGCATTGTTCTGATCCATTTGCTGTCATCGCTTTTGCCAAGCAAATAGTAAAGCTTCCCCAGGGCGCTTTCCGTTGTCGAATCGTTACCGGATACGACTCCCGCTTTTTCAAGGGCTTTACCGGTAGCATACAAATCCATATTGACTGATCCGCGCAGACATTGCGTGACATTGACCATTATTTTCCCCATTTCGTACGCTTCTTTTATCGTGTCGATGAACCATTTTTTTGAAGGTGCATTTCCCGAACCGTATGTTTCGATTATTACGGCTCTTGTTTCGGGGCCGCAAAGAATATTCCTGACTACCTGGGGGGTTATGCCCGGATGTATTTTCAAAATCGAAACTCTGGTGTCCAGATCCGTGAAGATTCTGAAATCCCCTGTCCGTCCGTCAGGATGCCTTATCAATGATGAATTATATTTTATGTTTATTCCTGCTTCCGCCAAAGGCGGCATATTAGGAGAAAGAAATGCATTGAAATTTTCAGAATTCACTTTCGTTGTCCTGTTCCCCCTCATTAGCAGAGAATTGAAGAAAATGGCCACTTCAGGTACTTTTGCATGCCCATATTCATCTTTGGCTGAAGCTATTTCCACCGATGATATCAGATTTTCCTTTCCATCGGTCCTCGGTACGCCTATAGGGAGCTGGCTTCCTGTCAGTACGACAGGCTTTCCAAGTTCTTCCAGCATGAAGCTCAGTGCGGAAGCGGAAAAAGACATGGTGTCGGTCCCGTGCAGAATCACGAATCCGTCGTAATCATCATATTTTTCATATATGAGTTTTGCTATTTTTTTCCATAACGCCGGTTCCGCATCCGATGAATCTATTAGCGGATCGAAAGTCCTGGAATCAATCTTGAAAGCGAATTTGCCGAGTTCCGGAACTTCTTCTATTATCTGGTCGAAATCAAACGGTTTCAGAGTCATATCCAGGGGATCCTGTTTCATGCCTATGGTTCCTCCCGTATATATCATGAGAATGGCAGACCTTGTGTTTCGTTTATATTCGTTTGGTTTCATATCCCGAAGAGTTTTTCTGCATTTTCTGTTGTGCGTACCGCTATTTCGCCGATATCGGTTTCTTTCAGTTCCGCAATTCTGGCGGCTATTACCGGTATGTATGAACTTTCGTTTCTTGTCCCTCTGTGAGGTGCCGGGGTAAGGTAGGGGGAATCCGTTTCCAGCAGTATCCTGTCAAGCGGAATTTTTTTTATGCTTTCGGCTACTGAAGCTTTCTTGAAAGTAACCGTACCGCCGATGCCTACATACCAGTCTCCGTATTTCTGAAGTCTTTCGAAAGTTTCGATACTTCCTCCGAATGCATGGATGTTGCCCCTTATGTTCAGATGCCTGCATTCTTCCATTACACTAAAAAAAACATCCCAGGCATCCCTTTCATGGATATTGACAGGAAGGTCCATTTTGTCTGCAAGCTCGAGTTGCGCTTTGAAAGCTCTCTTTTGCTCTTTTTCATATTGTCTTGAAAAATGGAAGTCCAGTCCTATTTCACCGATGGCGACTATATTTTCATCTTTATAATCCAGCATTTTTTCAATTTCTTTTTCCCACTCTTTGTCTACGGAACCAGGATATAGTCCCAGCATGGGAAATAAAACGCCTTTATGTTTAGCCGTAAGGCTGAACATCCTGTCCCTTTCTTTGCTGTCAATGTCGGGCTGGATCAATTTAGTCACTCCTGCGGCTACCGCCCTGGAGATGACTTCGTCTTCTTCTCCCGAGTATGCCGTGTCGTAATTATGCGTATGAGTATCTATGAAGTACATTATGTTTTCCGGATAAAATCAGGCCTTTGCAGGAATCCGGGCAAATTTACATATTTTTTATATTAATGGTGCATCGTTGCATGATGTCCTTGACTATTATGCCGTCACTTTCAAGCAATCCTGTAATTCCGGCTATTTCGCTGTATGGTTTGCCGGTGATTTCACATAATTCGTCCAAGTCTATGCCTCTGTTGTTTTTGATCGCATCTGTAATGCAAAGGATGGAATCCAGCCGGCAGCCATACGATTCATTCCCGTATCTTTTTCTTACCTTTTCTGTTATATTACCTGTTTCCGGTCCCGATGTTTTTCCAAGTCCCAGCTTTATGGATAATTCCCCGATATCTGTGATCGGCTCTGCTATCTTTTTATCAATAAGTAGGTTGCATCCTTGAGATCTTGAATCATCTATTCGTCCCGGAAGAGCGTAAACGTCCCTTTGGTATGCAAAAGCAAGCTTGGCCGTTGTCATTCCTCCTCCCCGTATTCGTGATTCCATCAATATGGTGGATCCGCACATTCCTGCTATTATCCTGTTTCTCCTGATGAAATTTATTGCAATCGGTGCCGTTCCCGGTGGATAATCCGTAACGAGGGCGCAGCCTTCCGTTGCCGCAATCCTTTCCGCTGCTCCTCTGTTGGCATATGGATATATCCTGTCAATTCCGGTAGCCATTACCGACACGGTAGGAAGGCCGCATTCCAATGCTGTTTCTTGTGCAGTTATATCTGTTCCCAATGCGAGGCCGCTTACTATCAGTGGCTTGGTGCCGGCATGCGACAAATATCCGACGGTTTTCTCACACCACTCTTTTCCGTATAGGGATATGTCCCTTGTTCCTACTATGGCAATCGGCGGTTTGGAATTGAAAAGTTTCTCAATGCTCCCGGATGTTTTTATGTAAAGGCCCAGAGGAGGATCATCACATTCTTTAAGCAGGGCAGGGTATTCCGGATCTCCGATGCAGATAAAGCGGCATCCTTGCCTTTCCAATACTTCCAACTCCTTCCTCGAATCTTCAAGAGCCCTGTCATTGATTTTTGCGAAATAACTGGTGAAAGGTCCCGTAACTGAATGGAGAATTTGTTTGTCAGTATCGAATATCGCCGATGCCGAACCCATGCAGGACATAAGTTTCAATGCAACCCAAGGCTTGTAGCCGAAAATCTTGTTAAGCGCGCAAATGCATATTTTTTCATCGGATTCCATTTTCATTTTTTTAGCCAATTTATGAAAATGCAAAAAGAAAAAAGACCCTCACAATAATTGTAAAAGGCCTTTTTTCTTTTTCTTTAAAAGATTTCCGTTTTTTATCAGATTATCAACATCGCATCCCCGTACGGACCGAACCGGTAATCTTTTTCCAACGCAATTTTGTATGCCCTCATTACGTTGTCGAATCCTCCGAATGCAGCTACAGACATAAGCATGGTAGATTCCGGCATGTGGAAATTGGAGATCACTGCATCGGGAATTGAAAAATCGTAAGGCGGGGCTATGAATTTGTTTGTCCAGCCGTCGAAAGCCTTGATTTCCCTATTGGTTGTGACATATGTTTCCAAGCCTCTTATGACGGTAACTCCTATGGCAGCTACTTTGTGTCCTTCTTTTTTTGTCTTGTTTATTGCATCTGCGGCCTCTTGGGGGATAATAAGCCTTTCGGAATCCATCCTGTGTTTGGTCAGATCCTCGACATCGACTTTCCGGAAATGGCCTATACCCATATGGACGGTAATGAATGTTTTCCCGATATCCTTCAGAATCATTCTGTTGAACAGTTCCCTGCTGAAATGCAATCCTGCCGCCGGAGCCGCCACAGCTCCTTCATGTGCTGCGAATATCGTTTGATAATTATCTTTGTCTTCAGGAGTGACTTTCGATTTTACGAATTTAGGGACCGGCGTTTCTCCAAGATTGAAAAGAGCTTCCTTGAATTCTTCATACGGACCGTCATACAAAAATCTCAGAGTCCTGCCTCTTGAGGTAGTGTTGTCAATGACTTCCGCAACCATGCTTTGGTCCTCTCCGAAATATAGTTTATTGCCTATCCTTATTTTTCTTGCAGGATCTACTATCACATCCCAAAGACGTTGTTCGCGATTGAGTTCCCTAAGCAGGAAAACCATAATATCGGCTTCCGTCTTTTCTTTTTTTCCGTATAGCCTTGCCGGAAATACTTTTGTATCGTTGAAAACGAATATATCCCCTTTGCCGAAATAATCTATGATGTCCTTGAATATCCTATGTTCGATTTCCCCCGTATCTTTGTGCAGTACCATGAGTTTGCACTCGTCACGCCATTTTGCCGGTTCCTGTGCAAGTCTGACTCTCGGGAGAAGAAATTGAAATTGTGAAAGTTTCATATCTATTTAATCCCTGCTTAATATGATTATATAAATATAATACGATGAAGTTATCAATAAAGTTTCAATTCTTTATAAATATCTTTTCTCCATACTATAATAATACTATACTTTCGCTTCCCTGAAAACTTCGGCTATGGAAGGATACGTCTTTTTCAGGAACGGAGGCAGGCTGGATTTTGCTACCCATACAGCCTTTGTAATATCCTCTTCCCTTTGAGGGGTAAGATTTGTAGGGTCGGTATAAAGCATATCGTACCACCAAGTATGTTTCAGATGCCATATTCCGTTTCTCTTGTAGCAATGGTCGGTCTTGCAGATCAATTTTCGCAGTTTGAGCTGATCGACTCCGGTCTCCTCACGGACTTCCCTTATGGCTGTGGTTTCTATGTCTTCGCCCTTCTCCTGATGTCCTTTTGGCAAGTCCCACATTCCGTTGCGGCTTATCAGCAAGAAATCACCGCGTTTATTTGATACCAGTCCGCCGGCTGCATTTACTTCTTTGAATTCAGAACAAATCAATTCGTAAGTTTTTCCGGTATTTTCAGTCGGTATGTAGATACGTGCAAGAGTATCCGAGATTTCCACCATTTCCGTCAAGGCGTGTATGTCTTTTTTCTCTTTCAATATGAATTCTATGGAATTGGGGTCTGCCAGCGCCTGATCATCCGGCCTGCAGATTATCATGCATCTCTTTTCGAAGTATATCTTGTGCATTATTATGGCGGAATTGTTATCTTTGTACTGTTTCAGCCGCAAATTTAATACGAAAATAATCTTTTAAAAAGTAAAGTATAATGGAAATTACGAAAAAGGAACTGGCAAAGTCCCTTATGGATATACAAGCGGTTTTGTTAAGACCCAGGGAACCTTTTACATGGGCTTCCGGATGGCATTCTCCCATTTATTGCGACAACAGGAAGATATTGTCTTTTCCTGATTTAAGGAACAGAGTCTGTTCTTCCATGGCGGAAATCATTAATAAAAAATATCCCGATGCCGATGTCATAGCCGGAGTTGCGACAGGTGCCATAGCTCATGGAGTCCTTGTTGCCGACAGACTCGGAAAGCCTTTTGTTTATGTTAGGCCCAAGCCGAAAGACCACGGTACCGGTTCTGTGATAGAAGGACTTCTGGAAAAGGGGGCCCGGGTAGCCGTTGTGGAAGATCTGATATCCACCGGGAAAAGCAGCCTTGCGGCTGTGGATTCATTGAGGGCTGCCGGTGCGCAAGTGCTGGGGATGACGGCTATTTTTACTTATGGTTTTAAAATTGCTGAGGAAAGTTTCTTATCATCCGGTGTCGATTTGACCGTCCTTTCCGATTATGAAGCTTTGCTTGAGACTGCCGTTGCCATAGGATATGTAAATGAGTCCGATCTTGAAATCCTTAAACAATGGAGGCATTCTCCTTCCACATGGGGAATCTGAAATAATAATGATCAATTATGGCAACTGAAATCAAAGGAAAACATGCCGTCGTTTCGAAGGCTCCGGCCGAATTGTACATGGTTTTTACCGATATGAGTAATTTCCTTAATTTTATCCCGGAAGATAAAAAGGCAGGTGTTACTGCCGATTTCGATACCATACGGGCAACCGTCCAGGGCTTTACTTTCGGTGTGAGAATTACAGAAAGGAACCCGTATTCATTTATCAATATGGAGGATTACGATGCTCCTTTTGCCTTTAAGGTTTCCCTGCATTTCGATCCTGCCGAAGATCCTTCGAAAACGGATTTCCATATGGATTTTTCCGCGGAACTCAATCTTATGATGAAGATGGTAATAGGTTCCAAATTGAAGGATGCCCTTGACAAGATAGCCGATTCTCTGCAGGCCGTTTCCGAAGGTCGGGTTCCCGACGGGGTTGATCCCGAAATATTGAAAAATTTCAAGATCTGATTATGAAAGGATTGGATGACAGCGATTTCAGGTTTTTTCTTGCTGAAACTGCGGGTAGTGATAATGTCGAGACAGTGATTTCAGCATTATCCGGCCGTCCTTCCGTTTCTATCCGTCTCAATCCATATAAAAAATACGATTTTGCAAAAGAAGGTCTAAAATCCGTACCGTGGAATCCGTACGGATATTTTCTTGATAACCGTCCGTCTTTTACTCTTGATCCTATGTTCCATGCCGGGGCATATTATGTGCAGGATTCTTCGGCTATGTTTGTCGGTGAAGTGTTCAGAAAAGTCCTTGATCGCGTTTCCTGCGGCAGTATAATAAAGGTGTTGGATTTATGTGCTTCCCCCGGAGGTAAAACAACCGATCTTGCAGCTTCACTGAGAAGTAAATACGGAAATGATTTTCTTCTTGTTTCCAATGAAGTTATCAGGCAGAGGGCTTCAGTCCTTGCCGGCAATGTCGCTATATGGGGTGACCCGAATGTAGTCGTAACATCCGACGATCCAAAAGTCTTTTCATCCCTGCCCGGATTTTTCGATATAATACTTGCGGATGTCCCTTGTTCCGGAGAGGGTATGTTCCGGAAAGATCCTGATGCCGTTTCGGAATGGTCCCCTGATGTGGTCCGTGCGTGTGCAATGCGTCAAAAGAGGATCTTGGCTGATGTCTGGCCGGCTCTTTCGAATGAAGGCATATTGATATATTCGACTTGTACATTCAATAAGTACGAAAATGATGACAATGTTTTATGGCTATCAGGCGAATTGGGGGCGGAAGTAATTTCGGGAACTCTTTTCGATTCCATGCCTTCCGGTGTTTTTTTTACCGATTGCGGATTTATGCTCCTTCCCGGTTTTGTGGATGGCGAAGGCCAGTATTGCAGTGCGGCCGTCAAGAGAGGGATGCCGCTTTCCGATGATTCCGGGCATTCATATTTGTCTAAAAAGAAAAACAGACGAAATTCCCTTGATCTCATGACGTCTAGCGGAATCGGCACATATTTCGGTCCAGACATGGAAATATACAGGAAAGATGATTATGCCGTTGCCATGCCTTCTTCCGTGGCTGTATATGGAGACGATCTTGATATTCTGCACCCTCTGATGAAAGGACTGGCGGCAGGTTTGTTCAAAAGAAATGATTTCATTCCTTCCGCGGACCTGGCATTGTCTATTGCGACCCGGGAAAACAGTTTTCCTTCAGCCGAGCTTGATCTGGGACAGGCTCTGGCTTTTTTGCACCGGGATTCTATTTCTGTTCCGGATTCGCCGAAGGGTTACGTAATGGTCAAATACAAAGGTGTTCCGTTGGGGTTTGTGAAGAATATCGGTTCCAGATGCAATAACCTGCATCCTGTGTCGAGACGTATTAAAAAGGATATCAATTTATTATGAAAAAGTATATTACAATTTTCTGTGCTGTTTTTCTTGCCGTGCTATCAGTATCGGCTCAGAATTCCGAACAAGATTATCTGAATCGCTACAATCTCCTGCTTAAAAACCTGGGTCCGTCGGGAGTAGGCATGGAAACTCTTCTTGATAGATGGGAAGCCGCTTATCCGGATGATGTAAATATGGTTCTCGGCAAATTCAGTTATTATTTTGCCAAATCACAGAAGACCGAAGTTGTCAGAAAGGAGCAGCCTAAATTTCTCGGACAGCCGCCAGTCATGACTTTGAAAGATTCCCTGGGGCATTCCGTAAATTATTTCGAAGAAACTTTTTTCGTGGATTCATTATTCGGCAAAGCTGAATACCAGATAGATAAAATCATAAAGAAATATCCCGACAGGCTGGATTTCCGTTTTCTCAAGGTATCCGCATTGATCGCTTATGAAAAGGAAAGCCCCGATATGGCTTTGTCAGAGTTGAAGGCCCTTGTCAATTACAATTGCCTTGACAGTCCTTCTTGGGAATATCCGAATGTGAAGGCAGATCAGGATTTTTTCAAGGCTGCAATACAGGATTTCTGTTTTGCATTTTATAAAACGGGCACGGTTTCTTCATATTCGGCATTCAGGGATATATCGGAACTTATGCTAAAATATTATCCGGAGGATCCTTTATTCATGGACAATATGGGGTCCTATTATCTTGTGGCAGCCGGAAATCCGAAGATGGCCTTGAAATATTATAACAAGGTTCTTAAAAAGAATCCGGGTGACATTACTGCGATAAAAAACAGCATACTCTTGGCCCGTAATGAAAAAAACAGGAAACTGGAAAAGAAATCGCTTCAAAGACTGGCCAAATATTCACAGGATTCCACTGAAAGGAAATCCGCTGAGATAAGGCTTGAGTCATTGCACAAATAAAGTCCTGCATTTATACCTTGCCGTGATCATGACTGAATATATCAGCCCTGCGCCTTTGTCTGTAAAGTTCATATGAGTTTACAAGATTATGCCAGATGCAGTAAAAACCTCCGGCAATGGATGTGGCCGGTGTCATGAATGTATAGCCCAACCAGATTATGAATACCGTATTCTTTTGCCCCAGAGCCTGTCCGGCCGTTATCGCCGTTTTTTTGCCGTATCTTGATCCGATGAGCCGTCCCAAATAAAACTGTCCGATGCAGCAAGCAAGCGAAATCAAACCTATGAGGATTGCGTAAATGAATGTCATGCGGCTTAAAATCAGTGATCTGGTTGTAATTGCCAGTGAAATTACCAAAGAAAACCCCCATAGATAAAAAGCGGTTCCGGCGTATTTCATCAGCCATTTCTGCAACCCCGGAATCGTATACCTTATTATCCATGCCGTTATGCACGGAAGGAAAAGCATCGGGAATATTTTCTTTATTATCATCCAGAAACTCATAATGAATGTTCTTCCGGCTTCAGGATGGACAAGCGGTACGATTGACGGTACCAAAATGGAGACGAGCATGTTGATCATGGCTACGTAAGTCATAATCTCCGGAAGACTTCCTCCCAACTTTTCTGTTATAACTCCTGCAGCTATGGCAGTCGGGCATATGAGGCAAAGCATTGCCGTTTCCATAAGAATACCGGAATCGGTTTCCGGCCTGCCTGCAAGAATAAGCCCGAGAACAGTGAAGATGCTTCCCTGAATCAACAATAGCCATAAATGCCATCTCTTGAATCTCAGATCTTTAGGAGAAACTTTGTTAAACTGCAGAAACAGCATAATGAAAATAAGTACAGGTTGCGCCGTGACACAGAATTTCTCAAGATAAGGCCCTGCCGGGTGGAGGACCGGCAGATTATGGTATATAAGATAAAGGACAATGCCCGTGCTCATCGATATAGGCAATGTCCAGTTTTTTAAGAACTGTATGAACGATTTCATAAATCTTATGATTTTTCTATACAGTGTTCTTTAATTATGTGTCCGAATATTCTTTTTGCCAAAGGATCTGTG
Organism: Bacteroidales bacterium; assembly: GCA_022648685.1. Lineage (GTDB taxonomy): Bacteria > Bacteroidota > Bacteroidia > Bacteroidales > UBA932 > Cryptobacteroides. The sequence continues at coordinate 279,693 of JALCMW010000002.1, read as the reverse complement.
AATCTCATGCAGTATCCTGTTAGCAATGCACTTATTACTGTACCGATGCCTATGACCGTTGCTTGTCCGGATCCGAGTGGATTTCCGAATGCTATTATGGATATGACTGCCGAAGCGACTACCAGGAATATATCGAAGCCTATTTTCGCATTCCTGAATTTGACGTTCAGTTTCTTTGCCAATGCCGCGTCGGTCATTTCCCCGGCCAGCATCCAGGCGTTGCCGAGGACTTCAAGGCTTATTCCCAAAGCAGTTATCAGTACCGAAATGACCGTAAGCAAAAGTCTTGAACCCAATGATGCCGCGTGTATCCATGAAAAAGCCCAGATAGAGGCATCTGTCAGGAAACCGAAAACCAGTGCCGCGGCTATCTGCATCAGATGAATGGCCTTGAACTCTTTCCTGAGCAGGATTACCTGGAGCAGGATGAAAGAGAAATGCATGATGATGGTGTATTCTCCCACGGAGAGACCTCCGATCAGGTTGGCTACATAAGGAGGACAGGATACAGGGGCTGTTCCCAGATCCGATTTGATTGATAAGGCCACTCCTATGGCAACAAGGACAAGCCCCAGAGTGGCGATCCCGTATCTTAATGAGATATCTGCTAATTTTTCTTTTTTCATATGATGGACTGCAAAAATAATAACAATATTCCGAATTTTTAATTTTATGGTTCTTTTAGTATTTTTACATTCTGAATTCGAGTAATGTAAAAAATAAAAATATGGTTATGAATAAACTGATGTTGATGATGATTCCAGTATTCGCTTTTACCGGATTGAATGCACAGGAAAAGGTCCCTGCAATAAATTTGTCCAATCTTGACACAGCGGTATCACCTGCTGTGGATTTTTATAATTATGCTACCGGAGGATGGCAGAAGACTAATCCTCTGAAGCCCGAATATGCAAGGTTCGGTTCTTTCGATATGCTGAATGAAAACAATGAAAAAAGGATAAATGCTCTTTTTTCCGATATGACCAAGTCCGAAACTGCTGAAGGTACGGTGGAACGCAAGATATCCGACCTGTACAAAATGGGGTTGGATTCGGTAAAGCTCAACAAAGAAGGCGGAGCCCCTGTTTCCGGATATTTGAAGGAAATAATGTCGATAAGAAGCAAACGCAATATTATCAAGGAGATCGCCCTTATGCATAATACAGCCAGCGGCAGTCCTTTCTTCGGCCTTTATGTCGGAGCCGATCTCAAGGACAGCGACAGCCAGATTCTGTATATTTCGCAAAGCGGTCTGGGTATAGGGGATCGTGATTACTATATTGATTCTTCCAATTCTGCCATCAAGAGTGCATATGAGAAATTCCTTACACGGATTTTTACTTTGAGCGGTTTGCGTTTCCCTGACAAGATGGCTTCGAATGCTCTTTCTATAGAAGATGCTCTTGCGCGCATTTCATGGACGAGCGTTGAAGAAAGGGATATACAGAAACAGTACAATCCGATGTCTTTCACGGAACTTGAAAAGGCATATCCGCATATCCGGTTCGCCGAGTATTTCAAGGCGCGCGGAATTCCCGAGCAGAAGACGATAGTTGTATGCGAACCTTCGTTTTTCAAAGGGCTTGACAGTCTTTTGGCTGCTGCAAAGCCGTCCTTGCTAAGGGATTATCTTGCCGGACAGCTGATATCGGATGCCTGCGGTGCTTTGAGCGATGATTATTATACTGCTTCTTTCGATTTCTACAGTAAGACTATGTCCGGGATCAAGAAACAGAAACCACGTTGGAAAAGAGCCATGAGAGTTCCTAACGGCATACTGGGCGAGGCTGTAGGGAAGATGTATGTCGAAAAATATTTCCCCGAATCTTCGAAAAAGAGAATGCTTGATTTGGTTGAGAATCTCCGCCAGGCTCTCGGACAGCATATAGATGCCCTCGACTGGATGAGCGATTCGACCAAAAAAAGAGCTCATGAAAAACTGGATAACATAACCGTGAAAATAGGTTATCCCGATAAATGGAAAGATTACTCCACTCTTGTCATCAACCCTTCGGAAAGTTACTATGAAAATCTTCGCAGGGCCGGAGAATGGTATGTGGCCGACAATATGAAAAAACTTGGCAAGCCGACAGATAAAACCGAGTGGGGGATGACGCCACAGACGGTGAATGCATATTATAATCCGACTACCAACGAAATTTGTTTCCCGGCTGCAATCCTCCAGCCTCCATTTTTCAATCCGGATGCGGATGATGCCGTTAATTACGGTGCGATAGGGGTAGTCATAGGCCACGAGATGTCCCACGGTTTCGATGATCAGGGCCGGCTTTTTGACAAAGACGGGAATATGGAAAATTGGTGGACGGCCGAAGATAGCCGCAAGTTCAAGGAAAAAGCGGAAAGACTTGCCGCTCAATTCGATTCCGTCAAGATTGTGGACGGATTGTATGCCAATGGTCATCTTACCTTGGGGGAGAATATCGGCGACCATGGCGGACTGAGCATTGCCTATACAGCCATGTTGAATTCCTTCAAAGGCAAGCATCCGGCTCCGGTAGACGGATTCACCGCAGAACAGCGATTCTACCTGTCTTTCGGAAATATATGGGCCCAGAACATTACTGACGCTGAAAAGGCCAGATTGACTAAACTCGATGTGCATTCACTTGCCAGAAACAGGGTTGATGTCTCTTTGAGAAATTTCCAGTCATTCTTTGATGCTTTCGGAATCAAGGAAGGTGATCCTATGTTCCGTCCTGAAAGCGAAAGAGTGCATATCTGGTAATTCCACGTAATGAATGCTGCTGGCTTCATAGCCCGGAAATTACGATTTTCAGAAACGATAGCTATGGTTTCCATAGCTATCAGTTTCCTTATTATGATAATAGCTGTCGCAATTTCATCGGGTTTCAGGCACAGCATAAGGGACGGCATAGCCTTTGTCGCCGGAGATATCCAGCTTACTCCCTCGGATATGAACTATTACGGTCAGTCTGTTCCAGTACCCGTACGTCCTTCATATTATTTCAGGCTTGATTCCATCCAGGGAGTTGCCAGCATAAACCCGGTAATATATCGTGCCGGGATAGTTAAAAACGGAGAAGAAATAAACGGCGTGCTTTTCAAGGGACTTCCGGATAGCAAAGAACTGCTTGAAACCGCCGGCCTTTCCCCGGATCCGGAATCATCATCTCCTTTGGAAGTTTCCATTCCGCGTAAGCTGGCCGATATCCTTTCGCTGAAGGAAGGTGATGGTTTGCCGGCATATTTCATAGGTGAAAGCGTAAAAGTCCGGAAGTTCCGCATAGTGAAAATCTATAAGGATCTTCTTAATATAGGAGATGACATGATTGTATACGCACATCTTTCGGATATGCAAAGGCTCAACGGATGGGACGGAAATGAAGCTTCCGCATTGGAAATAATGCTTAAAAGCAAATACCGGAATTCCTACATGATAAGACAGGTGTCGAATGATGCCGGGTCCATAGCCTTGATGTATGCCAAAGACAATGAGCCGCCGCTGGTCGCATCATCTGCATTGTCCAGATATCCCCAGCTTTTCGATTGGCTCCGCCTGATAGATTCCAATGTCTATTTCATACTTATATTGATGACAATAGTCGCCGCCTTCAATATGATATCGGGGCTTTTGATATTCCTTTTCAGAAACATTTCAACGATAGGGACACTTAAAACGCTGGGCATGACCGACAGGAACATTTCAATGGTCTTCCTTAAAGTGGCTTCACGTCTTGTTTTGAAAGGTATGGCCATAGGCAACGGAATTGCATTGCTTTTGTGTTTCATCCAGGGCTTTTTCCATCTTATAAGATTAAATCCGGAGAATTATTCTGTTTCTTATATCCCGATACATATAAGTCCCGTTTTGATAGCGGGCGCCGATTTCCTGTCTTACCTTGTGATAATGGTACTTTTATTGATTCCGTCTTTCTTTATTTCCAGAGTCGATCCCGCCGATACCGTAAGAATGAATTGACGGATGTATGGCTTTGTAGATATCGTATATCGAACTTACTTTTTCCACGTAGCCGATAGTCTCATATCCGTGGAATTTCCCTAGTTTGACAGTATCTTCCTGCAGAATTGAATCAAGTCTCATATCGGGAATCACTTTGACCAATTCTTCCCATTTCCCGTTTTCATTCCCGGATATTGCCGCATAATTGATGCAATCGAGAATCCGTCCTTCACCGGCATTATAGGCTGCCAGTGTCATTTTGACCAATTCATTTTTATTGTCGGCATATTTCCTGAAGATTTTTTGCAGTCTTGCAAGGTGGCTTATTCCTGTTTTTATGTTTTCTTCAGGATCAAGCAAATCATCTGTATCGTAGCGGGTGGCCGTCCTTGGCATTATTTGCATCAATCCTACCGCTCCGCGTCCGGACCTGTTGTCGATTTCATAATGCGATTCCTGATATACCATAGCAGCTATGAGTCTCCAATCCCATCCAAGCCTTCCCGAATATTTTTCAATAATCTTGTCGTAAGGGCTGAGGTAAATATATTCCTTTCCCGAAGATTTTCTTTTATAAGGATCGTAATCCGCGAAGAATCTTTCGAATGCCATTTTGTTTTCTTCACTGCTCAGGTAATGTGCAAGCCAAAGGTTGGCTTCTTTCAATCTTGTCATTTTTTTGTTGTACTTGATCGCCCATACGATATTTTCACCTATGGGGGAAGTCAACACAACATCTTTTCCCGGTAAAGAATCCGGTATTTCCATTACGTATATGTCAATTGTGCCAAGTTTTATCGAATCGAGATAATCCGCATTAGCCTCCGCTTCTTTTATCGTCACTTCGAAGTGGTCGTCTTTTGCGAATTTTTTCAGCATTTCATAACTGTATCCGGCCTTGAATCCCTTGCCGCCGGATTTGTCGTCGGATACTCCAAGGACACAAACGACGCTTTTTCCCGTAAATCTTTTTTTATGATTATTCAGTCTGGCTTTCTCGAAGAAAGGGATAATCAGCAATATGATAATTGTCGGAATGACATATCTCAGAATCCTTTTGTATTTAAGGTTTACGGCCATTCCCTATAATTATTTGTTCTTTGCCGACTTTTCTGTCTTAGTCGTGTTTGCAGATTTGTTTCCTCCCAATCCGGAACTTATATCTCCGATCTTTGGATTTTTAGAGCTGGTAGTATAGAATGGCCAGAATATTCCGAATTTAAGAGACCTTTGAGGCCTTATATATCCTGCGGCGCTGAAGTAGTCGGCCTTGTCCATGGGCCATCCCATGCCGATATTCTCTACCTTTACGAATATGCAGGCCCGTTTCCATTGCATGTTTACGAATGCATCGATATAAGGGCAGTTTCCATATTGTTCTTTATGCTGGCTCATGAAGGTCCCTGACTCCGGATTGTAAGCCGGCGCATACCATTCCGTGTTGTACAATGTGTTCATTCCGACCTGCATATTCAATACGTTCTTTACGAGATAGAATTGGAAATAATATCTCAGATTCAATGCCGCCGCCGGAAGAGGGAGTACATCGGCGTTGGATGTCGTCTGGAACAAGGCTTTGTTTTCCAGATGCAGAGTATTGAACAATGTGAAGTTTTTTGAAAAAGCAAGTGAAAGAATGCTCATCGGGGATGCGTTCTGTCTTACTATCCCCAAGGAATCGTAATATATGTTATTTTTCAGCAGGGCATAGCCGGCTTCTATATTCATATTCCATTTCGGTATTCCGATTTTTGCGGTCAGTTTAGTTGAGGATACCTTGTCGAAATCATTTTCCCATTTGTAATGGTTCGAGAAAAAATGTTGTTCATAGTAGTACGGTTCTTTCAGACTTGTCTCGAAATGGAATGACGTTGATACCGGACTCTTCCTTTCCAATCTGAAAGGATAGAAATTGAATCCCATGTTACCTTTTATGCTGAAGTCGTTTATTTCATCTCCCATGAAAGTATACGCTCCGACCGCATCCCAGTTGAAATAATTCTTCAATTGTCCTTCGGCCCCGGCATAAATATAGGTGGAATTCCATTTTGCATTTTCGCTTTTATACAGATATGAAGGGTCGAATTTGTAAAATGACTGTATTTTGTTCCCTATTCCGGCATTCAGCTTGGACAGTATGGCCTCATTCGACCAAGGCTGGAGTTTTATGAAAATCCTGTTTTCGAGTTTCATAACCCTCATGGAATCCATGCTTTCCGTTGGATTATAGTAGAATTGGTTATTGTAAAAATTTCTTCCGGTAGTGTCGGAGAGTTCGATGTCGTCAGTATATACTTTACGATAGACCGAATATTCGGAACTGTGGCCTATGAAGGCTGTCGTAATATTCTCATTCTTGTTTTCAAGAGCCGTCCGGACCTCATTCCTTTTCTTGAGCCGTGTTGCCAGAGTGTCTTCCATGGCGGCAATCAAGGTGCTGTCTCCAGTTGCCATTACACTGTCCCTATATGCTTCATCTGCTTTTGCAGCTTTCGACTCCCTGAGCTTATTTATGAAATTGAACGGGATCCTGTATTCCTGGTCCAGGAATACGGTGTTTTTCTTTACAAGGTTTTCCGCACTTGCAAGCCGTACGTTTATTTCCCTGGCGTCTATCGTCGTATCCCTTATGAGCGAGTTATCTATTATACCGCCGTTTTCATCATGATCGGCCATATTGTATATATATCCGGCATGCATGAGATATTTCTTTCCCAGATAATTCGAAGCTGCATAGAAAGTCTTGTTTCTGGTGGTTTCGTTGTCCAGCATTCCTCCGCCACCGAACCGGTCGTAGGACAATGTCACGTTAAGCTGGGGAAGAATATTCTGAGTCGTGAAGACATGTATGTTATCTTCTTCCTTTTCCGTATTGGCGAACTGCGTGCCGAAATACCCCAACTCAGTGTAGGCGGTTTTTGTGTTGAACATCGGCAGTGTGGACGGGGAATAGGTCCAGCTTTCGAGATTCCTGTAGAAAGATACACCTTCGTTGTCCGTCCTTTTGAAATAATCGAATGGCTGTGCGGCGGAACCCGCAACGCCTAGAAAAGTCGCATTGACTCCGTTTCTCATGAACGGGAAATCGTTGAAATGATAGTTGAATGACGTATCTATATCATGAAGTTCCGTTTTGTGGAAATACCTGTCGTGCGTCCATGATATTATCCTTTTATATTGCATCGAGTCCGGTATGGCGAAAGTCTCCAGAATTCTCGGCTTGGCTTCCATGATACTGTCCCTTATGTCTTTGAGGCTGTCTTTCACGGCAAGCAGACTGTCCGTCCTATGTTGTCTGACAGGTATCATCTGTTCGTACAGATATTTTTTCTTTTCTTTTTTTGATAACGAATTGAACCAGACCTGAAAAGAATTCCTGGCAGTAATTGTCGAATCGGCGATATAAAGGGAATCCAATTTACTCACCGAAAGCGAATCTCCGGCCTTCAACAGGGAATCACGTGTCTGAATATGCGTAAACTGATCTTTTATAGCTATATAGTATTTGTATCTGAACGGGTCCGTTGTTTTCAGTGAATCGGGAACTTTGATAGTATCTCTGGCGGATAAGGTCTTTTCTTCCTCAAGTGAATTTATATATGACGAATCGTTCGTGATCCTCAGGTCGAAATGGGTCACGATTTTATCTTTTATCACGGAATCACGGGCACCGGGTCCCTGAATGCAAAGGCCACTTGTTTTCACTGTGCCCGTGCCGAATGCACCGGCTGCCGCAATACCGACAATAAGAGCCGGGAATCCTATTCTTGCAAAAAGACTTCGCATATTGAAGTTACAAATTTAAACGCTTTTCAGTTATTACCCAAATAATTGCATTTCCGAAAAGTGTCTTGATTCCGGAAAGGGCCATCCGGCTCAATCTATTTTGAATTTTTCTATTTCTTTGGACATACGGTCTATGATTCCCAGTTTTGTATTCAACAGATCGTCGGAAATGTCCACTTTATAGTAATGTGGGTTTATCAACCGTCTTTCCGACGGGCTCAAATGCTCCAGATTGCTGTCGTAATATGCTTTTTTCTCGGATATGGTGCGGGTATCGAAGCACCTTTCCCCGTCTTTTATCATCTGTTCCTGCAAAGGTGTACAGGTATATGATCCTTTCTCGAACGTCTTTGATTTGTAACGGTCGGTTTCGTCATAGATGGTAATAGTCTTTCCTTTTTCCAGAGCTTTGCATAGCGAATCGCCCCTAAGACATGTAACATCAGCCTTGAATATATCCTTATCCAGTTCGCTGTCATGCTTTGTGATTCTGAAGGTTATCTGGAATCCCGGATTTATCAATTTGATTTTGTCTTCGGACCGTTTCAGAACCGGAGTGCCGTCTACGCTGACGAGTTTGTAAACGTTTCCGAAACATGGAGCCGCTTTGCTTGTGGCTATCGCATCTCCAACGCCATAAGAATCAATGGCCGCCCCCTGTCTTTCGAGATCGGCTATCAAATATTCGTCCAACGAATTGGTGGCGAATATCTTGCACTTGAGAAGCCCGTGTGCGTCAAGAATCTTTCTTACTTCCGTGGACAGGTATGCCAAGTCCCCGCTGTCCAGACGTATTCCGTAACCGTAAGGGTACGAATCGTCTATCCCGCATTCCCTGAATGTCCTGATAGCATTGAGAACGCCGCATTTGAGAGTGTCATAAGTATCTATGAGCAATATCAGGTTTTCACCCATATGCGTTTTTATGTAGTCTGTGAAAGCTTCGTGTTCCCCTTCCACCGAACTTCCGTATGATGTTACGAAACTGTGAGCCATTGTTCCGGATGACGGCATTCCGTTCATGACCCCTGTTATTATATTGGAAGTATTGGCACATCCGGCTATTACGGCAGCTTTCGCCCCGTAGATGGCCGCCCATGGTCCGTGTGCCCTTCGCGAACCGAATTCGCTTACAGGTCTGTCTGTAGCCCTGCAGACTCTTGATGCTTTTGTTGCTACCGCCATTTGGTGGTTCATTATGCACAATAGTGGAGTCTCCAGAACCTGGGCTTCGATGATCGGAGCTTCCACTGTTATGATCGGTTCATTTGGAAATGCAATTTCTCCTTCTTTCATTGCGAATACGTTTCCGGTGAACTTCATTGAAGAAAGGTATTTGCGAAAATCCCCGTAAGAATCCCCCGGAAGAAATTTTTCATAGAAATCGTCTGGCATCTTGCCTAGATTGCCTATCATTTCCAATACTTCTTCGGTACCGCTTACCACCGCCCAGTTATTGTTTTCAGGTGCTTTTCTGTAAAACATATTGAAAACGGCCTTTTTTTTCGATCTTCCGCATTCGAAGAAAGACTTTCCCATTGTATACTGGTACTTGTCCGAACAGTAAGCGTTATTTATTTTCATCGTATTTGATTTTTTATTAAAACCTCGATTGTAAATTATTGTCGCAAATTTAGTAATTTTGCCGTATATTGAAATAAGACTTAACGGCAGAGGCCGACAGAAAAATATCTTCAAATGGCAGACCAATTAGATTTTTTGTTTGAGAATTATACGGGGCACAAAGTCGAAGACCGTGCGGAACTGAACTCTTCCGGCAGCCACCGGCGCTATTTCCGTCTCAAGGGCGGCAATCTTTCCCTTATAGGTGTGATCGGGACTTGTCCGGAAGAGGATAAGGCATTCTGCGAGTTAAGCAGACATTTTCTTGAAAAAGGCATAAATGTTCCGAAAGTCTTTTCCGTTAGTAAGGATTGGATGGCATATATTCAGGAAGATCTTGGAAAAGACCAATTGTACGATGTCATATCCCAGGGCAGGGATTCCGGCAATTATTCTTCTTATGAAAGCCGGCTTCTTTGCCGTTCCATGGAGTTGCTGCCGAAGATACAGTTCAAAGGAGCCGAGGATCTGGACTACAGCGTATGTTTTCCGGAGCCTGCGTTCAATGACCGGATGGTGATGTTCGATTTGAACTATTTCAAATATTGCTTTCTCAAGGCAACCGGAATGGAATTCAGCGAAGTGAAACTCCAGGATGATTTCGATGTCCTGAAGTCGGATCTGATGCATGATATAGGCAATACTTTCATGTACAGGGATTTCCAGGCCAGGAATGTGATGATAAAGGACGGCGAGCCCTATTTCATAGACTTCCAGGGAGGGCGAAAAGGTCCCATATATTATGACATCGCTTCTTTCGTATGGCAGGCGCGTTCCAGATATCCTGAAGATCTCAAGGAAGAAATGATACGCACATATCTGAGGGCTCTGAAAGGTTATACCGATGTGGATGAATCTTATTTCAGGAAGCGTCTCCGCATTTTCGTGCTTTTCCGTACGTTGCAGGTTCTGGGAGCTTACGGCTTCAGGGGCTATTTCGAGAAGAAGCCGCATTTTCTGGGCAGCGTTCCGTTTGCAATAGACAATCTGCGCCGTCTCCTGGTACAGCCTTTCGACGAGTATCCTTATTTGAATGAGGTTCTTACGAAGCTGACGACAATGCATCAATTCTACGAGATTGTCGAAGATAAAAGGCTGGAAGTACGCATATGCAGTTTCGCTTACAAAAAAGGGATCCCTGCAGATACAACCGGGAATGGCGGTGGCTATGTATTTGACTGCCGGTCCATAAATAATCCGGGGAAATATGAACACTACCGTCAATTCACCGGACTTGACAAAGAAGTGATCAAATTCCTGGAAGATGACGGGGAAGTCCTTGGCTTTCTCGATGATGTGTACAATATGGTGGACGCCCATGTCAAGAGGTTCATCGAAAGAAAGTTCACACATCTGCAAGTTTGCTTCGGATGCACCGGAGGCCAGCACAGGTCCGTGTATTGTGCCGAAAGGCTTGCCGAGCATCTGTCAAAGAAATTCGACATAAAAATAACCGTCACCCACAGGGAACTGGACATCGAAAAAATGATGTAACCATGAAGGCTATGGTTTTCGCAGCCGGAATGGGGACAAGACTCAAGCCTCTTACCGACAATCTGCCCAAAGCTTTGATTCCGATTTCCGGGCAACCTCTCCTTTATCATGTGATAATGAAATTGAAGGCTGCGGGGATTTGCGATATCGTGATCAACGTGCATCATTTCGCCGACAAGATACTGGCATATCTGCGTGAAAACGATAATTTCGGACTGAATATAAGCATATCCGATGAAACCGATATGCTGCGGGAAACAGGAGGAGGGATAAGGTTCGCTTCCCGTCTTTTATGTGATCCTGAAGGTACAGGTTCCAATGACCGTTTCCTCATACATAATGTGGATATAATATCGAATCTTGATATAAAGGGATTTGTTTCATGTGCCCATCCGGATTCCCTGGCAGATGTCCTTGTAAGCGACAGAGTCACCCAGCGTTATTTCCTTTTCGACAAAGTTATGAGATTGGTGGGATGGACTAATCTTGCGACCGGACAGGTTAAGACGCCTTTCCGGGATCTTGATGTGGATTCCTGCACCAAATTGGCTTTCGCGGGAATACATATCGTTTCCGAGAAGATATTCGAAGTCTTCGATGAGGTGGATTCCGCCCCCGGGGAGTTCCCCCTGTACGAAAAAGACGGTTGCGTAATCGGAAAATCCGACGTGAAATGCGGAGAAAAGTTTTCCATAACCGATTTCTATCTCAGGGTGGCCGCGAAATATCCCGTCTATGGAATAAGTCCAGCCGGTTTGCGGATCATTGATGTCGGCAAGATCGATACGATAAAGAAAGCCGAAGCAAGCGGTTTATTCTGATTTTAGATATCAGATCAATTTCCCGGAACGGGCTATGATTTTTCTCTTGAGCTTGTCTGAAATCAGGTGCTTGTTTTTCGTATTATTCCGGTTCAGCTTTCCGACTATCCCGAATCCCGAATAGCTTAAAATTTCCTTCAAAGCTTTTTGCGCACCTTTGCTTTCGCCTGCAAAAAAATCCCCTATTTTGTTTGTCGTGCAGGCAGTCAATATCAAGGCTTTTTTGCCTTTCTGTTTCGGGACCGGATAATTGACACTGTTTTCACCCATCATAACATAAACGATCCTGTCGAACATCACTTTCAGACTTCCCGGTATATTGCCCCAATATACGGGGGATCCGATTATCAATCCGTCACATTCGTTTATTTTTCTTGCAATCATATGACCGTCATCTTCCGGCAAAATGCAATCTCCTTTTTCCCTGCATGCCATGCATCCGGTACAGTATTTTATATTCAGATTATTGACAAATATCTTCTCAACTGCGACATTCTTCTTTTCCAATGCCGAACAAGCGATGTCCAACATCGTGTCAACGGTCCCGTTCCTTCTCGGGCTGGCGTTTATTATCAGAATTTTCATTGGCAATTAAATATCTTTGACAAAGGTAATATAAATTATTCTTTATAAATCAGTGAAAATGGTAAGACAAACCGTAATCAAGATACGGGAAATCAAATATTTTGATAAGATATTTGCAACGTGGAAATAAGCTATTGTTAACCTTTGTGAATATGGCCGATGCGCATGGGCTTGGCCACATTTCAGGAAACCTCAGTATCGGAAATGAAGTCTACGCCCGTGAAATGATAGAAACGGTACTGAATAATGCGATATAATTATGAATGAATTTAAACATATTTTCCCATTGGGAGAAAAGAACGATGCTAATGCACGATATTTTATCGAGCAAAGTTATCTGGCTCCGCTTACCTTTGAAGGAATTCCTTTCTTTAACGTAACGTTTGAACCGGGATGCCGGAATAATTGGCACATTCATCATAAAGGCGGCCAAATCTTCTTCTGTACGGCGGGAACGGGCTGGTATTAGGAAGAAGGCAAGCCCGCACGTAAATTGAAACCGGGGGATGTAGTGAATATTCCCCCGAAGTCAGCCATTGGCACGGAGCGGCCAAAGACAGCTGGTTCTCGCATATTGCTTTATCGGTTCCTGCGGTAGGTTCTTCTACAAAATGGCTGGGACCAGTAACTGACGAAGAATATAATAAATTAAAATAAACGGAGGACAATATCATGATATTGAAAGAAAATTATATATTGTCAAATGGTGTTGAAATACCCAAACTGGGGCTCGGTACGTGGATGCTTGGCAGTGAACAGGCCGATCTGGATAACATTCTCGGATCGTATACCGTAAAGCCTATGGTAAACCAGATTCTGGTACACATCAGCAATACTCCTGATGAATTGATAAAATACATTCAGGACAGAGGAATCATGATTATCGGAATTTTTCGAGTATTATGGTACGAAAAGGGGATGGCATCCGAATACCATTCCTAACTTTACCCTGACCAGTTCCATATCTTTCATTAATTTTCCGTTGATGACTCATCTGCAGGATATTTCCCCGCGTCCGATTCTGTTTATCATGGGGGAGAAGGCTCATTCCCGTTATTTTACGGAAGATGCTTATAAAAAAGCTGCCGAACCCAAGGAATTGGTAATTATACCGGGGGCGCGTCATATAGATTTATACGACGGCGGTGATAAGAATTATATTCCTTTGTTGCCTGAAGGAAATATCTTTTCAATCTTTATCTACGAAAAAAATATGTATTTTTTTCGTAGATTTGTTTTATTGAATAATAAGATATTTGTGAAAAAAGATATTTCGACATATCTTCAACAGATTGTTCCGTTAGCTCCCGAAAAAGAAGAAGAAGTATTATCGTATTTTCACAAAAGGAGTTACAGGAAAAATGAATTTCTGTTCCGGCAAGGTCAGATCTCGCCAGGCATATTTTTTCTGGAAAAGGGATTTGCGAGAGTTTATTATTATTCCGAAGAAGGAAAGGATATAACTTCAGGGTTTGCGTCCGAAGGTTCTGTCATGACGGCGGTAGACAGTTTTTATCAAAGGAAACGGACCGAATTCTGCGGTCAGCTGCTGGAAGATTCCGATGTCTATTATATATCGGTGGAAGAATTGAATAAGTTGGTTGACCTCAGCCATGACTTTGCTAAAATCGCCTTTCATTTCTTATTATGGGCAGTCAGTAATTATAATCAATATATCACCAATATCAGATTAAAATCGTCAAAGGAAAAATATGACTATTTTATTAGTCAAAAACCGGATATTTTTCAAAGAGCCCCTTTACAGGACATTGCTTCTTATCTTGGGATTACCCGTGAAACGTTAAGCCGTTTGCGTTCGGGGAAAGAATAATTTTTATTTTGTGATTTATATCACACGCAAGTTGTGATATAATGTTCAAATTTGCCGCATGAAATTAAAATTATGCGGAAAATGAAATTTATTACAGCCCCAAAATTACTAAACCTGCTTATTTATGTTGTAGTAGGAGTCGTTTTTCTAAATTCGTGTCATTCCAACAATCTTGATAGTGAAGATAATTATGTGAAGTTGGTCAAAACCCGACACGCCGAAACCGTTTCCTCATTTAAAAAGAAGACTTTTCCCGGAATATTGAAAGAAGACAAGAAAATGAATCTTTCCTTCCGTGTCTCCGGTCCTATACTGAAGTATTATGTGGAAGAAGGCGACTACGTAAAGAAGGGGCAGTTGATCGTCGAAATGGATCCACGGGATTACGAAGTGCAAAAGCAAGCGGCACAGACGCAGGTAAAACAATTGCAAGCGGAATATCAAAGGATAAAAGAGCTCAATGATCGTCAAAGCGTTGCCGATAACGATTACGAGAAAATGAAGGCCGGAAAGGAACTGGCGGAAACAAAGCTGAAGAATGCTGACGACCAGTTAAGCGATACCAGAGTTTATGCTCCGTATTCAGGTTATATTACCAAGGTCGATTTTGATGCGGGAGAATTGGTCGGCAAAGGGACTCCGGTCGCGTCAATAATTGCCGTTAACCTATTGAAAGTCGAAATAAACGTCCCTGCCTCGCTGTATATCAATAAGAAACAAATAACGAAAATAGAGTGTACCCAAGAAGATATTCCCGATAAAGTATTTCCTCTCAATCTGTACTCCGATGGCAAAAAGGCCGATAACAGCGGGCTGTATACGTTATATCTTTCATATACACCGACCTCCGATTCGAAACTTATGCCGGGAATGAATGTTTCGGTTGATGTCTTTATTAATAACAGTGACAAAAATCTTGTGTCAGTTCCCTCAACCGCTTTATTTGAAAAAGGAGGTGACAGCTACGTCTGGTTAGTCTGTGATTCTACCGTAACAGCTAAACGAGTGACACTGGAATCGTCATTTAAAAATGGCTATGTGAATGTGTCGCGAGGCTTAAAGGCCGGTGATGAAGTTGTGACGGGAGGGTTGAACCTTCTTTCCGACGGAGAAAAAGTCCGGGTCGTACCGGCGGCAAGCAAAACGAATATCGGTAACATTCTTTGATCTTGAGTTATGAATTTGTCAGAATCGGTATTTAAAAGAAAAAAGATAGTTTACTTTCTGCTCCTTGCCATTGTTATCGGAGGCATTTTCTCATACAAGCATTTAAGTAAACTCGAAGATCCCGAAATCCAGGTATTGGCAGCCAATGTGGTTACCGTTTATCCCGGAGCTTCGGCGCACGAGGTCGAATTGAAAGTGACCAAGGTACTTGAAGACGAGCTTTCGACTCTATCCGATATACGTAAAATAACATCCCGTTCCGAAGCTAATGTTTCGGTCATAAAAGTCATTCTGAAGTTCAATGTGCCGCAAAAAGAAGTACAACAACGTTGGGAATTCCTGAGACGTAAAGTGGAACTTGCCGTCCCGAAACTTCCGCAGGGGGCGCAAAAGCCTGTCATTATCGATGATCTCAACGATGTCTACGGCATGTTCTACGCAATGACTGCC
Organism: Bacteroidales bacterium; assembly: GCA_022648685.1. Taxonomy (GTDB): domain Bacteria; phylum Bacteroidota; class Bacteroidia; order Bacteroidales; family UBA932; genus Cryptobacteroides. Next base: position 263,993 of record JALCMW010000002.1, on the reverse strand, counting down.
GACAGCGGCTTCTCTTACCGGAATATGACAGATTATGCCGAATACATAAAGCATAATCTGCTTGATGTGAAAGGAGTAAAGCGCGTAAGTATTTACGGGGAACAAAATCCGGAAATCAACATTACCGTTTCTTCCGATAAAATGAGTAAACTGGGAATATTCCCTGTGCAGATATTGTCTGCTATAAACAGTCAAACCAAACAGACTTATTCTGGCGATTACGAAAGCGGTGACCAGGAGATGCGGGTAAAGGTAAGCGACATTTCCACAAGCGTTGAAGATATTAAAAATATTGTATTGACCGCTGTTACCGGAGAGTCTTTCAAACTGGGCGACATTGCCGCTATTACGGAAGATTACCAGACCCCGATGCGAAAAACATTGTTCGTTGACAATCAAAAGGCCCTGGCAATAGGAATATCTATGGAACACGGTGAAAATATTCTTGATGTCGGCAAACGGGTTGAAGCTAGGATGGCAGAACTGCGCGGCCGGATTCCGGCGGGAATCAACTTCAAAAAAGTATTTTTCCAGCCAGAGAAAGTCAATATAGCCATCAAAGGATTTATGTGGAACCTTTTGGAATCCGTGCTGATTGTCATTGTAGTCCTGATGTTCACCATGGGTTTCCGCGGCGGACTGATCATAGGTACCGGATTGATATTAACCATTTTGGCGACTTTGCCGGCTTTGGACGCACTGGGAGGTACCTTGCAGAGAATTTCACTGGGCGCATTTATCGTGGCCATGGGGATGCTGGTCGATAATGCAATTGTGGTGTTGGACGGAATATTGCTGGAAAGGCAAAAAGGCAATCGGGGAAAGTCCGCTTATACTTTACCCGCGAAAAAGGCTGCAATTCCTTTACTAGGAGCAACGATTATCGCAATCGTAGCTTTTCTGCCTACCTTTTTGTCTAAGGATGTTGCGGGGACATATGTCCACGATCTGTTTTTGGTCCTTTCCATTTCTTTATCGCTGAGTTGGATTCTAGCCCTAACGCAGGTCCCATTGTTTTCGGCTATTCTCTTGCGTAAAGAACCGAAACGGAAAAGGAAGGCAAAGTCGGGTCAAGATAATTTCGATAAGCCTGTTTACCGTTTTGTTAAAAATGCTTTATGCCTGGGAATGCGTCATCGCGGTTTGACCGTGTCTATGTTCCTTTTATTATTGGTTATTGCGGGTTTAAGCTTCAAAAAAGTTGATAAAACATTCTTTCCGGATTTTAATTACAACCAGTTTTATATCGAATTGTCATTTCCCAAAGGAACGACTCCTGACAAGGTAAATGAAACGATGAAAACCATTACCAAACATTTCGAAAGTTACAACGAAGTGAAAATGGTGGTTAGCAGTCAGGGAATGACGCCGCTTCGTTATTGTCTTGTCCGAGGAATGATGACCGAAAGCGCAGATAATTACGGAGAATTGATTGTTAATTTCGACGATTACAAAACGATGGTCAAAATGAAGCCGGTTTTTAATAAATATCTGCGAGGGACATTTCCGGAAATCATCAGCCGTATTCGCAAATACAATTTGTCGGTTGCTTCGACGCATAGTATCGAAGCCCAATTCTCAGGTCCGGATCCTGCCGTATTGAAGGACTTATATCATAAAACTGAAAAAGTGATGCTCGCAAATCCCCATATCGATACGTATACGCTTTGCAGTGATTGGGAACCAAAAGCAAAAACGCTTACTGCGGTTTATGATCCGGCAGCTTCAAATCGTGTCTCCGTAAACAGAAGCGACATAAGTAATTCCATTCTTGCAGCAACTGAAGGATTGCCCGTTGCAACGATTTACGACGGAGATATAAAACTTCCGGTACGTCTGAAAGTCCGTGACAATAACGGAAATAAAATCGAGAATCTGAACGATGTCCCTGTGTGGAGTTCTGTTCCTAATCTCCGTGGGTCCGTCGACAAAAACACATTGACCGATTTGGCTACGGGAGCGACCTCTGCCGATGATATTGTAGGTAAAATGTTGACTCCTGTCCCTTTGAGTCTGGTGACAAATGGCGTTCATCTGTCATGGGAAGAGCCTGTTGTCCGCAGGGTAAACGGCAAAAGAACTATTCAGGTTCAGTGTGATCCGAAAGACGGTTACAGTCCCGAACAGGTCCAGGCCGAACTGGATAAGGCGGTACGGGGAATAAAGCTCCCTGAAGGATATGAATTCAAATGGGTAGGTGCATCCGAATTAAAAGGGGAGGCATTGTCCGGAATATTAAGTTACACTCCTTTGGCTTTCGGAATCATTATTCTGATTCTGCTTTTGCTATTTAACGATTACCGACGTCCATTAATTATTCTGCTTTGCCTTCCTTTGTCTATAATAGGGATTGTTCCGGGATTGCTTATCACGGGACAACCGTTCTCTTTCATTGCGATTGTCGGTATCATCGGTTTGACAGGCATGATTATCAAAAATGCAATTGTACTTCTCGATGAAATTCAAACACAGTTGAAGCTGCATGAAACACGTTTCGATGCCGTATTATCGGCAACGGTACTCAGGGTGAGACCGGTGATTATGGCGTCTTTGACTACAATCCTCGGTATGCTGCCGCTTGTAACCGATCCGATGTACGGTTCGATGGCAGTTGCTATTATAGGAGGACTGATTGTCGGGACGTTGGTCACACTCGTCTTTGTCCCTATTCTTTATTCTATATTTTATGGTATCAGGATTCATTAGGAAAAAGAAAAACATTATGAATTTAAAAGTATATCTTCTTCTGTTTCTTTCAATGAGCTCTTTTGAAGCATTTGCGCAGGATACTTTACATTTGACGTTGAAGCTTTGTCGCGAGCTGGCAGTGGAAAGCAGTAAAACTATAAAAATTGCAAATGAAACAATCGATAAGGCCCAAGGTGAAAAAATAGCTGCCAGATCGGCTCGTTTCCCGGACATTTCGGCTTCGGCTTACGGTCTGTATCATAGAACTTCACTTAACAAGGAATTATACCTTCCGACACAGGTTTTTGATCCCTCGACAGGAAAATTAACGCCTAATGTTGTGGTAGATGCTTCAGGCCATCCCGTGATAGGAAGCGATGGAAACCCGATTTTCAATACATATGCCTATCTTCCGATCAATCTTACATTTCAAGGTGGTGGTTACGCCAACATTTCGGCTGAACAACCTATATATGCCGGTGGAAAAATCACTTCCGGAAACAAAATGGCCGATATCGGAAAAAACATGGCTTACTTGAACAAAACATTGAAGACAAGCGATGTCATTTACGAAACCGATAAAGCTTATTATTTGTACTTGTCGGTAAAAGGAAAGGTCAAGTTGGCGGAAAAATACAAAAACCTCCTTTCGGAATTGGTGAAAACAGTGAACGACAGTTATGAAACCGGAATGGTAAACCGTAATGAACTGCTGAAAGTAAAGGTCAGGTACAACGATGCCTGTTTGCAATTGCAGCGTGCCGAATCCGGTTTCAAACTAGCGGGGATGTCCTTATGCCGGTTAATTGGAGTCCCGCTGAAAACTCCGCTGTCGACAAGCGACAGTCTGGATTTTACAATGGATACGACTGGTTTTCTTAATGCTTCGTCTCAAAACAGAGCTGAATATCAGATCCTTAAAGAGCAGATGGAAATGGCGGGGGAGAACATTAAAATGGTCAAGGGAAAATATTTGCCGACTGTCGGCGTATCTGTCGGTTATAGCGCTCTTCGCGGTGTTCTGAAAAACATGAACGATTACACCGGCAATGGAATGAATGTGATGGCTACGATTAAAATTCCGATTACGACCTTTGGCGAAGGAAGGGGAAAGATCAGGGCGGCGAAGGCCGATTATAACATTAGAAAATTGGAGCTTCAGGATACACAAGATATGCTTCAACTCGAAAATGAACAGGCTCTGCTGAACCTGACGGATGCCGGAACAAGGGTGCGGATGGCAAAAGAAGCGCTGGAGCAGGCCGATGAAAACATGAAAGTCAGCGACGATAATTATGAAGTGGGAATGGAAACGATTGTGAATGTCCTGGATGCCAAAGCACAATGGCAGGAGGAATACAGCAGTCTTATCGATGCCTTTACGGAATATAAAATCCAGCAGAGTAATTATCTGCGGATAACGAATCATCTGAAAGCCGAATAGCAGGCCGAATGGAAATAATTACCGGTTGTCCCTTACTATATGGAACTGTCTATATATTAAGATCCGTTGGTCCGGAGGAATCGTATAAATCCAGGTCATGATTTTTTCCCTGCTGGTCGTTTGACCGTCTCCTTCTGCCGACAAATAAGGAATCCTTGTTTTAGTGAAAACGAATATCAATCTGTTGATTTCATTTTCCTTATCCGTTTCCAAGACATAATCTATTATATTGCTCTTCAACGGGAAATTATATTCCTTTTCCTTTCCGATATCCTGTTCTTTTTCTATTATATTCGGGAACATCAGGGATGCGTCGTGGTCTGTAATATTGAAAATAGTCAGATAACAATCCTGAGAGGTTTTGAGTGAAAAGGTAAGTTTATCTTCGTTTTTATAAACCGGCAATATCTTATCCACTTCGGCAGTAAACGTGTAATCGGCAGCGGTTTTATATTTAATTACTTCTGCGTCGATCATGATTGCATATTCGATCTTGTCAATGTCTTTGTCTATCTTTTGTCCTTCGCTGACAATCGTATATGACAAAATGGAACCTCTGATTTCCGATTGGACATTGGAATCGAAAAATTGTGAAAATTTATTGTTTGTCTGGCAGCTGTATAATTGTTCGTAGGAACCGATCTGCTCTGCAATATGCGCTTTTTTCAAAGCATCGATTTTTGCCTCTTCCAAAGCTTTTTCACGTGCCTGATTTTCGCTGACATCGCCATAAATATATGCACTGCCTTCAGCTCCCTTTATTTGGATTATATCAGGGACTGTCTGGGCGTTGCAAAAGCAAAAGTTTGCTATGATCAGGATCATAGCAAACAGTGCTTTTCTAAAATAAGAGTGTCCGGTGCTGAAAATCATTGCTCGTTTTTCATGTTTTCCATTTCTTTGTTGTAAATTTCTTCGAATTTCTTTTTATCGTAATCGATTTGAAGTTTCTGATCCTTGGAAATTCTGTTATTGATCTCGTCCAATACGGTTTTCTTGGAAATCTGGATGGCAATCCAATATTCATAGGAATTCCCAGTCTTTAACAACTTTTCTCCGATAATGGTTACATCGGCCAGTTTCTGATTCACAACTTCCGCTGCCAGATTTTCAAATTTGTTTTCAAAATCCTGGGCATCAGCTCCGGAACGTTGATTTGTATAATCCTGTGTCACTGATTTGATGACCGAACTGATATTGCTGGCAATCTCCACTTTAGTATTATTCAATGCTATTTTTTTTGCAGTAGCAATGTCGGGGCTTTTCCCGGAACCTTTTGCACGATAAAAGTCTTTGTCCGATTGATATTCCTTACCGGAGAAAGGCAAGATAATCTCAGTCGTACCGGACTGTTTTTCCTGGACGGCTTTTTTTGTTCCGCCACAACTTACCGCTAGCAAGGCGATAACGATGACGACACTTGAACGCATGAATCTTTTCATACTGAATAATTTTTAAATATTAAAACATATAAGGATTAAAATACACTTTTACTTTAGGGCTATTCCTTGCCATCCATTTTCCAGATTTACAGAAGGGACTACCGTAGGTGTCTGGCTCTTGCGATTGATTACGATGGATTGTCTGCTGACATTGGTGGTAACGTAATTGCTCAATTCACCTAATGTGACATCGCCTTTGGTTTGCTGCAGCTCTTTCAGCAGGAAATAGGTGAACAGACCGTGTCCTTTTTCATTGTAGGGATAAGCCGTTTCGTCACCTCTGGCAGCACTGAAAACCACCATATTGCCTTGAGGAATGTCCTGTTTTACCTTGATTGTTACGCCACGTGCCGAAGCCAGCATTCCGTCACCGCGTTGAGCCCCGCTGAAGCATGCATCCAAAAACACAATAACCGATTTGGCCTTTGAATCTTCCAGATTTTTATACAAACGGGTGAGGGGATAGCAAACTTCCGGTTGCGACCCGTCGGCATCTACGGGAAGCAGGTAAGCTTCCTTTGTATCTTCTGTCGGAATACCGTGGCCTGCATAATAAAATATTATGTTTATATCGCCATTGTATGCTTCGGAAATATCCTGGATATCTTTTACAGCGGAAAGCATTGTGCCATAGGTGGCGTTTTTATATATACGTACATTATTGGCAGGCAAACCCAGTGTTTTCTTGCAGTAAGCCGCAAAGGTTTCCGCATCGTTACCGGCAAAAGCCACTTTTGCCACCCGTTGGTAATTTTCATTGCCTATTATGACTGCGAAAGTTTTGGCATTGACGGTAGTGGCGGCCGGAATGTTCATGTCGACATCATTATCCACCACTGTCGTTTTGTTTGCATCTCCGGCAAGATCTATCTCCAAAGGCGGCAGGTTTACGGTCAGGTCGGAAGATTGATCTTCTCCGTATTTCTGCGGACTGTTATATACAAGAGTCTTTTTTGTCTGTTTATCCATAAGTTTGAATTTGCAGGACAAAATCCCGAAGTGGTCATTTATGATGCCATATTCAGGAATCAATTGTACTGTATTCCATTTCTCTTTGAAAGCCGGAGCTTCACTTATAGGGACCTTGACATAGAATGTATTGTAGCCTTCGGAATTTACAGGATAGATACTGTAATCGGCATCGTATGTCCCTAATGTTCCATTTAATTTTTCAGGTGTGCGGCCGGCTATATATTCTTTTTGCGTTTCTTTTATGATCTGTTGAACCTTTTGTTTACGGGTTTCTTCAGTAACCCGTTTTTTCCATTGGGCGGTAGTTTCATACTCTTTCTTTTTTTGCCATTCTAAGATACGGCTTTTTATCCTGTTGTATGCATAATAACTGAACGATGACTTGATTGCAGGTATTTGTTTGGCAAAAGGGCAGTCGATTTCCGAGAACAAACCGGATTCGATAACATATTCAGGGTATTGAATCGTATTGCCACGCACCTTTGATATCGATTCGCAGCTTATAAAAGGACCGCTTGCAGAATCGTATTTATAATATTCGATGTTTGTGGAATCCGGCATTACGATTTCTTCCAGAGATGTGCAATTAGAAAAAGCGAAAACACCTATGTCCTTAACAGAATTGGGAATAGTAACTTTTGTCAGTTTTTCCGAGTGGGCAAGAGCCATTTGATCTATTTTGATCACGGAACCGGGAATGACAAGAATCTTTACTCCCGGATAAGTCGTTATCGTTTCCTTGGCGTAACTATCCCAGTCCTTCAATGTGTTGCAATTGATTTCCGTAACAGTGTATGATTTATTGCCATAGTTGACGGTTTCCGGAATGTTCAATACTTCGATACTTCCATCGGTACCTATACATGCTACCGTTCCGTTTTCAAGTATCGTATAATCCACTCCTGCAACATTGAAGTTTTCTCCAAGACTGTTTATAGCGAAGATGCCGGAAAGGAGGAAAATAAAAATCATTCGTTTCATGATGTCCTTCTGTCGTTATGTTATTCTTTGTTCTATTATTTATGTCTTTTACTTCAACAGCACATATCACCATTCAACAACCACGTTATTGCAAATACCACTTTCGGTATCAGGATATTACTGTTGATCGCGATTGATTGGCAATTACTTCCAACCTAAAAACAAATATATTTTTCTTTTTTTATATAAACAATTCTTTGTTGATCAACTTCTGGCAACCATACGGTTTTGCCGATGGATCGGGTTACCGGATAATCCCTCATTGAGGGACTATTTATAGTGAATTTGTCCCTTATTGAGGGATTTTTATATTTATCCGTATATTTTTGAGATAGTTGTCCCTCTTTGGTATTTCGGAATGAATTACTGAAGAAGCGTATATTCTTCCATCATAACTGTTTCATCCAGCGGTTTTCGTTCCTTATCGTGACGATTCTCACTTAAAAAGCCGTTCTCCGGATATCCTAAAATAAGCAGGGCTGTCGGTTGTATGTATTCCGGAATGTTGAACTCTTTCGTGATAATTCCGGGATCGAACAATCCGACCATAACACTTCCAATACCTTTTTCTCTTGCAGCCAGCATCATGTGGTCTGTCACGATTCCTATGTCCAGATCTCCGGAACATTTGTTGTCGAACGGCCTGATCAACTCATTCCTTTTGTCCCGGCAAATGATAAATACACACTGTGATCCGAATGTCCTATATGCCTTTTGAACCTTCTTTATGTTTTCGGCATTCTGAACGACGATTATCCGTTGGGGTTGCTTGTTACAAGCTGACGGGGCCACACGTCCCGCTTCAAGTATATACTCAAGTTTCTTTTTCTCGATGGGCTTTTCGATAAATGAGCGGATCGAACATCTCTGCTTTGCCAATTCCAAAAAATTCATAATCATCTTTATATTATATATTTCATTATTCTTATATTTCCCCGTACTTTTTCCTTGTAATTCTTCCTCGAATATACGACTTCCCGGCAAGCTCTGCAACTGATATCCGTTGCTCAAATACGAAATTCATCCGCTTTCCGGTTACATTCCATTACACCAAATTTAGTGGCTGTCCGGAATTTCCGAACAACCGGTTCCGATATAAATAAGTCCATGCAATATGCGTATTTTGAAAACAGATATCGTTGGGAACTTGCGTTGGATTTCAGGAAAAGTGTAGTTTTAGTCCTTCGATTTCATGGGAAAAGTGTATTTTTTTGCCATTAAATTAACAGGAAAAATGTATTATTTACTTGCATATAATATAGGAAAAGTGTAGTTTTGCCAAGAATGCAGATCATAAACCGTTAATAATCATGCTTTACAGAAAGATCCAGGAATATATAGAGCAATATTTGAAATCAGATTCAAATAAAGTGCTGATAATTGACGGGGCCCGCCAGGTAGGCAAGACCTATATTATAAGACATACCGGCAAACAGCTTTTCAAGAACTATATTGAAATCAATATGCTGGAGGATTATATTGGAGGCAAGTTGTTTGAAAAAGTAACCACGGCGGATGATTTTTATCTGCGGTTAAGCATTACCGCCGGTGACAAGATGAAGGAAAAGGAAAATACGCTTGTTTTCATAGATGAAATACAGGCATATCCTCATTTGCTGACAATGCTGAAGTTTCTAAAAAACGATAATAGATTCACATATATAGCCAGCGGTTCATTACTTGGTGTAACATTATCGAAAACCACATCGATCCCGATGGGCAGCATTGAAGTAAAACCCATGTATCCATTGGATTTCGAAGAATTTCTTATAGCTAACGGATTGGGAAAAGAGGCTATAAATGAACTGCGGAGAAAATTCGAAGCGGAAGAAAGCCTTGATGAGGCATTACACGGCAGGATGCTGGATCTTTTTAAAAGATATCTTTTGACGGGAGGACTGCCGGATGCCGTAAATTCTTTTCTTGAAGACAGGAATATTGTGAAAGTACGTGACATCCAAAAGGAAATACATGAATATTATGCCATGGACGCATCGAAATATGACGTTGAAAACAAGCTTAAGATACGTCGTGTATTCGATATGATTCCTTCGAATCTCGAGAACAAAAAGAAGCGGTTGGTAATTAAGAATATCGAAAATAAGAAAGGCAAGCGATTTTCCGACTACAAAGAGGAATTCGATTATTTGATAGGTTCCGGAATATCACTGGAAGTCAAGGCTATATCACAGCCGGTATTCCCGTTGATCGAGTCGAGCGGAAAGAATCTGTTGAAACTCTATCTGAATGATGTCGGCATTCTGACCGGCATATTGTACAGAAATAACATCAGTGCGATATTGGATGACGTCCGCAGCATAAATCTGGGTACCGTTTATGAGTCGGTCGTAGCGCAGGAACTTAAAGCGCATGGTTTCAACTTATATTATTATGACAACAAAGCGCACGGAGAAGTGGATTTCCTGATTGATGATTATGATTCTTTATCCGTGGTTCCTCTTGGAATCAAATCCGGAAAAGACTATACCGAGCACAGTGCCTTGAATCATTTTCTGGGAAATAAGGAATACGGTATTAAAAAAGCGTATGTCTTGTCGAATGAACGCAATGTAACTCATGCGGGAAACATTACATATATCCCTGTCTATTACATTATGTTTTTTAATGCCGGATAAAAACAGCATTCTGCCAAATGTGAAAGCGGGTTCCAATATCAGGATCATAGATACATCTTTTATCAGCCGTTGTTAAAAATCATCGTCGACAATGTAGTTTTTACTCATTAATCCATTTAAAATTATAAAAATTGCTAAGACATATCTCTAATAAATACCATTTGCCCTTATTATTGCTTCTTGGCAGCGGGTTTCCATCTATATCTTGATATATCATTCTAAATTTCATAGGTTTTGTCATTATTATATTATTTGTCAACGCTATAACATTTGTTCGAATCTCCGTAATTGCAGGTGCATCATCATTTATTGAAACTATCTTATAATTTAAAACTTTTATATCTTCAAATTTTTCTCTTACCTCTCCTGCTATTTTATTTTTGGTCTTTTTCCCACGAGAAAAAGGATCAAGTTGATTTGCAATCAATCCATATTTTTTGTCATATACGTACTGAAAAAAAATATCCAATTCATTTTCAGGCGTATTTTTTATGGATTTTAGATTACATAAATCAACATTTTTAAAATTACGAGGCTCCCATTCCTGAAGCTCTTTATCTCTTATTTTTTTCTCTTCCTGCCAATTTCTATAATCATTTAAATATTTAGTTAATTCTACTATGCTTTCTTTAAATGAAAGCTCTTTTTTTGGGGGCGGTGCAACATCTTTCCCATCAATAATTATTTTTGCCCAAGACCCAACTGCAAAAAGAGTAGACCATAGCTTTGCAGCCACAATAATATTATCATAACCAAGATCCTTCCCATGAAGAATCCCGTTTCTATACGGAATTGTAATTTTTTCCGTTGTTGTTTTCTTTCTTGACTTACTAAAAATCTGAGCAATATACTGCAATCCTGACTCATGTCCTGAAATTGAATCCCAAGCTGTCAAATTAACACCTGCTGCAAAAAAGCCCTTATTCTCTTTTCTTATGTCGTCAGTCGCACCATCAATAATCATTAAAAGTAAAGGAATACAAGAATAGTACCTCTCTTCTTTAAAGTCATTATATGTTTTTAGTAACAACAGATATCTGATTTTAAATGCTTCAATATTCTTTAATCCCGCAATAAGCCAATGTAAATCCTCACTTTTATAATACTCTATTAAATTTTGTTCTCCTTCGCCAATTTTGTTTTCCTTAGCTAGACTTATGCATTTATTCATTAAATCAGAATTCATTAGTTCATAAGCTATCCACCCCTTTTTTGCATAATATTTATTAAACAAATCAGGAGCTTCCGATAACAATTTTATTTGATTTTTAAATTCTGGTATCTTTTTCAATACTTCTTCAAGTCCATTATTCTTGAAACCAAATAGCTTTAGAAATTTGTATAGCTTCGAGAACGCTTCAAAACCTTGAATATCTTTTCTCAAATTTATATATGATTCATTATCTGATATTTTTCCTGACATGTATTGTGGATTGTTATTTATATTTTTTTTGCGCTTTTTTCATAAAAATACTCAATTTCATAATCATTGAATAAAAGTTAGATTAGAGATTAAATGCTGTATCGTTTTCTGTTACAGCAATATGCGAGTCCGTTATATTTTCGAGGCATATTCTTGGCATAAAGAATTCCAATGCTTTTTCTCCCAATTCTTTTTCATCCTTCACGATGTTAATGACTTGATCGGCAAGCCATAAGCTTAAAAGTTCATTCTGGCTGGCCCTGAGAATCTTTGCAATTGTAATCACCTGATCACGTTTGACACAGCGAATCCCTTTTTCGATCTTGCAATAGGTTGCCGTGTCGATATTTAATGTTGCTGCCAATTGCCGCTGCGGCATTTGACAGTCCTCTTCTAATTGTTTGATTCGGTTAATAAACATCGTGGCATTTCTTATTGGTGTCTTGACTTATTATAGCAAAGCTAAATAAATAATTATAAATGACAGTGGCGAAAGCGATTAATTTTTAAAAAAGAAATGTTTAACTTATGTTTGCTGTCAGACTGGACAATATATTTTTTTTAATGATGAAACGGAAACAATTATTAGCCGGAAATATTATCGGAATTCTTTTAATCTTATTTGTAATAATTGCTGGAAAAATAAGCATTTCCGTGGTTATCAAAAGTTTTTCAACAATCATCACTCCTGCCGACATCGGTGTTATCGGTGGTGCGGACGGCCCGACATCCATTTTCGTTTCAGGCGGGTTTAATATAAATACCGTCCTTTTTACATTCCTGGCTGCCTTATTGTTAATAGCTGTTATATTGGTTCTGAATGTTCTCTATTTGAGAACCGGGCGAAAATAATAGTTTCCGGAGGTATCTTATCAGGGTAGTTCACACATAACAATATGCAAACTAAGGAAATAATCACGGATACAAGATTTGCGATGTTCGATCTTGCAAGCGAACTTCAACTGTCATATTTGCCCGATAGAAAGGCGTTAGCGGATGCCTTCCGGCAGAGTTATTTTCCGAGTATGTAGACGTCGTCGCCGGGTTCGGCGAAATGGAATTTCTCGCGGGCGAACTTTTCTAGGGTGTCGCGGTCTGTGGACAGCATGTCGATCTGCTTGTCCATTTCCTTTATCTCCTTTTTGTAGAGTTTTATCTGCTTTTCCTGCTTCCTGATCTGGAAACCGGCGTTTACCCAGCGGACCAGATTGTCCTGGTTTAGAAATCCGACCAGAATGATGAAAATGGAAGTTGCGACTATGGCGTACCTTAGAAAAGATCTCTTTTCCTTATTTCCGCCTCCGAGATTTCTCCAGAAGGAAACCAATTTGCCATATATTCCTAAACCGCCCAAAATTAAAGATCATTTACCGTTTATGTCTGCAAAAATAATTAAATTTGTGTGATTTCAGATGTATCTGAAATATTTTCGATTCAAAACATTTATTTATATGAAACCAGTATTACTTGTTCTTGCGGCCGGAATGGGAAGTCGCTACGGAGGGCTCAAACAGATGGACGGTCTCGGTCCCAACGGTGAAACGATAATCGACTATTCGATACATGACGCTGTGGAAGCCGGATTCGGCAAAGTGGTTTATATCGTGCGCGAATATTTCAAGGAACAATTCGAGGCTTCCGTAAGGGAGAAATACAGCAATGTCAAATGCCTCGACGGTGAACCGCTGCAATTCAGTTTCGTCACCCAGGAACTTGACAGAATCCCTTCCGGGTTCGAGCTCAACCCCGAGAGACAGAAGCCATGGGGGACTGCACATGCCGTCCTGATGGCCAAAGATGTAATCAAGGAACCGTTTGCCGTGATCAACGGTGATGATTTCTATGGCAAAGAGTCATTTGCGATCCTTGGCGACTGGCTTCGTGCGCATGAACACTCAAAAGGTGTTTACAGTATAGTAGGGTTCGAACTGGATCATACTCTTTCCGAATCGGGCGGAGTCTCACGTGGGATCTGCCACTATGACAAGGACTTGCATCTTACAGCCATTGAAGAGCATCTCAACATCGTACGTGATCAGGACGGTATAATCCGCGGGGACAATTCAGTCAACGGGGAGCACGTCGTTTTGGATGGCAATGCATTGTGTTCCATGAATATGTGGGGATTCACCCCTGATTATTTCGATATGAGCGGCAAGATATTCGAGGGCTTCCTCAAGGAAAATATCAATGAACTCAAAAAGGAATTCTATATTCCTTACGCAATCGACTGCATGATAAACGACGGGAAAGCCAGCACTGATGTTCTGTCCACTCCTTCCAATTGGTTCGGCGTTACATACAAGGAAGACAGACCCGGAGTCGTTGCCAAATTCAGGGAACTTGCCGACAAGGGCGTATATCCGACTCCTCTTTATAAAAAATAATCCATGTCATTTTTCAATCCCAGAAAGGTAACCAGGTCATACGATCTTTATAAAGGTTTCTCATTTTATACTCCCGGCATCGGCGGCATGCTTGGTCTGCTGCTATGGCTCCTTGCCGGAGCGATGCTGGGCAATCTTGTGAGTGCTGTCCTGATACGTTTCGTATCAAGGGATTTCGCCATGACTTACGGAATGCTTATATCTTATCCGATAATGTTCCTGCCCGCGATGATGTTCGCCATGTCCAGCAGCAGGAACAATGCGATGTTCGACACGGGCTATTCACTTATCAGTTCCCATTTCGGAAAAATGGGCGGAGCGGTTGCCGCTTTGCTGGTAATCCCTTTGACATTGTCTGTGGGCTTCATGACGGATCTTTTCAATGCCGCCATGCCGCAAATGCCTTCATGGTTGGAGAATTTATTGAAGAATATGACTCATGGAACTCTATGGGTGAATATCCTGAGTGTGAGCATTTTCGCGCCTATTTTCGAGGAATGGCTTTGCCGGGGGGAGATATTGCGGGGGCTGTTGAATCACAGGCGCAAAGACGGGACGACCATGAAGCCTGTATTGGCCATAGTCTTGTCGGCATTGTTCTTTGCGGTCATACATGCCAATCCATGGCAGGCTGTTCCCGCTTTTATCTTGGGAGTCGTTTTCGGGTTCGTTTATTACAAAACGGGATCCCTTTGGCTTACAATGATAATGCACTGTACCAATAACACTTTCGCTTTGATAATGTCGAATGTCGATTCCCTGAAAGATGTGGATAACTGGCTGCAGGTCATGAACCCTGTATCTTATGCAGTGGTTTTCGTGTTCTGTCTTGTAATCGCATTCGTGATAATAAGGATGTTCTGCAGGATTCCTCTCCAGTCTCCCGCAGGCAATTGCGATCCTGTGGATGCAGGTTCCCTGATAAGTTGATCTTTTACTCGATGCCGGTGTAGTTCCACGGTGTGACGGCCCTAAGTTCGTCTTTGACGGAATTGTTAATGTCGAGACCGCTTATGAAGGTCTCCATTGTGTTTTCGTCTATGGCAGACCCTGTCCTTGTCAAAGCTTTGAGAGTTTCATAGGGGTTCGGATAATTTTCGCGGCGAAGTATGGTCTGTATCGCTTCGGCAATCACGGCCCAGTTTCTTTCAAGGTCGGCACGGATGGCTTTTTCGTTGAGAATCAGTTTACCGATACCTTTTTTCAAGGATGCGAATGCTATCAGTCCGTGTGCAATGGGAACTCCGACATTTCTCAAAACCGTGGAATCCGTGAGGTCCCTCTGTAGTCTTGAAATAGGCAGTTTCATGGAAAGGAATGTGAGGATGGCATTTGCAAGTCCCAGATTGCCTTCAGCATTCTCGAAGTCGATCGGATTGACCTTATGAGGCATGGCCGAAGATCCGACTTCGTTTTTGTTCACTTTCTGTTTGAAATATTCCATGGAGATATATGTCCATATATCCCGGCAGAAATCTATAAGTATCGTATTTATTCTTCTCAGATTGTCGAATATGGCGGCCAGATTGTCGTAATGGTCTATCTGTGTTGTGGGGAATGATCTTTTCAGTCCCAGAGATGCCGTGAATTCGTTTCCGAACGTTATCCAGTCGATGTCCGGATAAGCTACTTTATGGGCGTTCATGCTGCCGGTGGCTCCGCCGAATTTTGCCGGATAAGTCAAAAGCGAGAATTGCCTCAGCTGTTCTTCAAGCCTGACCTGGAATACTTTGAATTCCTTGCCCAGACGAGTCGGAGAAGCCGGCTGTCCGTGTGTATGTGCCAGCATCGGGATTTCTTTCCACTCTTCTGCCCTTTCCCTTATATTGCCGACGATTCCGTTAAGAGCCGGCATATATACGTTCTCTATGGCTTCTTTCAGCGAAAGAGGCTCTGCTGTGTTATTGATATCCTGTGATGTGAGCCCGAAATGTATGAATTCGCTCCATTTTGCGAATCCCATTTCTTTGAAATGGTCTTTGATATAGTATTCGACCGCTTTTACATCGTGATTCGTTATCTTCTCTATCTCCTTTACCTTGATGGCGTCTTCAGGGGAGAAAGTCCTGTAAATATCACGTATTTTCTCATAGTTGCTGCTGTCGAAGTCCGCCAGCTGAGGCAGAGGGATATCGCATAAAGCTATGAAGTATTCTATTTCCACTCTTATCCTGTAACGGATCAGCGCATATTCGCTGAAGTAATCTTTGAGCGGGTCGGTTTTTTCACAATATCTACCATCGATAGGGGAGACAGCCAAAAGAGAATTTGTATTCATTTGAAAAAATTATTGCACGTGCAAATATACGAAAACGTGATCTCAAAGCCAATATCAAGACAATTTGCGGTAAAGGGCCACTGTCCTTGCCGCTTCGGCGACGTCATGTACCCGAAGGATATCCGCTCCGTTGCATAATGCCTGGTAATGAAGCACCTGAGTCGCCGGTAACGATTCTTCCGGAGTGATTCCGAAAAGTTTGAAGATCATGCTTTTTCTTGATAATCCTATCAATATTTTTCTTCCGAATTCTTTGAAACGACCCAAATCCCTGAGAAGCTGGTAATTCTGGTCTATTGTTTTGGCGAATCCGAATCCGGGATCTGGGATCCAGTCTGTTATCCCTGCCTTTTCCGCCTTTTCCGAAAACTTTCTGAAATATTCCAGGAGATCTTCGGTGACATCATTGTATTCGGTCAAAGTCTGCATGGTTTTGGGATTACCTCTTTTGTGCATGGCTATATAGGGCAGACCCAGTTTTCCCACGGTCTCCAGCATTGCAGGATCATCTTCTCCCGAGGAAATGTCATTGACAATGAACGGCCCGATGAGGTCGAATGCCCGTTTGACTATATCGGACCAATAAGTGTCTATGGATATTTCCATGCCGGGAAATCTTTTGCATATCTCGAACAAAGCCGGTTCCAGCCGCTTCCATTCCATTTCCTTGCCTACCGGTTCCGAACCCGGCCGGGTGGAACATGCCCCGATGTCTATTATGCCGGCGCCGTTTTCCAGCATTCCGGAAACTCTTCCGAGTATTTTATCAACGTCCGATTCTCCGTCGGTATCAAGGCATCTGCTTTCCGCAAAATAGGAGTTGTCTGTCAGATTGACGATCCCCATTATCTTTATTTCCCTGTTCTTATCCATCATTTTGTCAATCTTTTTATTTTTCGTCAGCAGCACGGTTTATATGAAAATCATTATTGCAAAGACGTAAAGGAGAAACGACTGTGATAGCATCCTTCCCTTATTGCTTTCTTTCATCATGAGATCGGTCTGATCTGCATCGGAAACATTTTTCAATTTATTTTTGTCCGGCAATGTCCTTACGGCCCATTTCCGGATTAATTCTCCCTGATAATAGTATGTAGCTCCTCCGTTTGACCTGTTCAACGATATCAATGTCTTGAAATCGGCAAAATAAGCGGACATCAATATTATATTCTTGTCTTTTGTATTTATGTTATGCGAAGAAAGCGCTTTTTCAAGATTTCCCGGGGTGGAAGCACACAGGAATAGCGTCCGGAATCCTGCCGCCGAACTGTTTTCGATAAATCCGGCAATCTTGTTCCATCTGTTCTTTTTGATATTGTCCGGATAATATGAAGATATTATCATTACTTTTCCCTTTGATGCCAGTTCATCCTGATAGTTGCCTGCGGCGTCCGAGAATGATAATATGTTTATATTGATTCCATTATCCGGTTCATTCCGTTCAAGTACCTGTCTCCTGACGTATTTCCATGTGGAATCAGGCAAGTGGTCCAAAGTGAAAGATCCTTCCACTCCGTTCTTTTCATAGATGAAAGTTGTTACAGAGTCATCAAAGTCTTCGTCAGTGCCGTTTTGGGATGAAAGCAGTTCGGAATCTATGTCGAAAGGTGTGAAATCCACAAGAGGAATCGACAGCATCGAATTCAGCGTGAAAAGCAATACGGCGAATGCTACAAGGGAGAATGACACATATTTGCTCTTTTTAGGCCGGCCCAAATCCCGGTAAGGAATGAAAGCCCATGCGGAAAGGAGGCACAATATTATATTTTTTACAACTGTTTCCAGGTGTGTCAGGTGTATCACTTCTCCGAAACAGCCGCATTCCATTGTTGGATTGGCTATTGCCAATATGATGGTGATGAATGTGAAAAATGCTATAAAAGCCGATGTCACGTATGCCGTCAGTCTTCTCCATATACCGGTTATTAGTGCCGCCCCGATAATGGTTTCCGCCAATGCCATAATCACTGCCGCCGGTTTGGCTGCGAAGTCCAGAAATCCGGTATGGAAAAATCCGAAATATTCTTTCACAACCAGTCCGGCACCAACCGGATCGGATAGTTTGAATATACCGGCAAGAAAGAATGTGATGCCGACGACTACGGCGCAAAACCTTTTCGTTTTGTTTTTATATTCACCTGATTTTGACATGTTTAGCAGATATCTAAAATTCGGAAGACGTATCGGTTTCTTCTATGGCTTTATTTGCGATTATCTTTATCTTTTCGAAAATAATTCCTGCAGGCAGCATTCTCCCGTTTTCATCGGAACAGTCGACACGGATAAACCGTTTGTCAGACCGGCATTGTTCCAGATAGACATTCCTGACTTTCTTTTGGAAATCCATATCCGATTCGTGAATGTCCGTCTTGCCTTTAAGATAGTGCCTGTCTATGTTTTGCGTCCGTTTAACAAGTTTTTCACTGATGAAACTTATCGGTACATCCAGAAAAATGTTCAGATCGGGGCGGGGGATGCCGAATTGTATGAATTCGGTGTCTGTTATCCATCGGCGCAATCTTTCCTTTTCCCCGGTATCTTGTATCTTAGCGCATTGATATGCTACGTTGGAATATACATAGCGGTCCAAAAGCAATGTATCGCCGCCATTCAGGTATTTGCGTATCAATGGTGCTGCGTTATGTCTGTCTTCCGCATAAAGCAATGCGACAAGTTGCGGATTCACTTCATTTATGGCACCGAAATCCCCGCGCAGGAACTTGCTTATGAGTTCTCCGTATACGGGAGAATCATATCTGGGAAAATGTATATATTCCACTTTCCCGGATATGGTTTCCATATAATTCTTCAATAATGCGACCTGAGTGGATTTTCCGGATCCGTCAAGTCCTTCCAGCACGATTAACATTTTGTAAGGAAATAGTCTTTATACAGTTTTAGGAACCTCGATGATCCTGAAGGTTTCGATCGTATCACCTTCTTTCACATCATTGAAATTCTCAATATTGATACCGCACTCCATTCCAGCAGGGATTTCTTTGGCATCGTCTTTCCCTTTTCTCAGTGATCCTATGTTTCCGGTGTAAATAACTATGCCGTCCCTGATAAGTCTGACTTTGGCGTTTTTAGTTATTTTGCCGTCTCTGACTATCGTTCCAGCAATCGTTCCGACTTTGGAAATCTTGAAAATCTGCTTGACTTCAGCGGATCCGGTAACCTCTTCTTTCTTTTCCGGTTCGAGCATACCCTTGATACCTTCCTTGACATCGTCGATTGCATCATATATTATTGAGTACAGCCGTATTTCTATCCCTTCTTTTTCAGCCAGCTTCCTGACTTCTGAAGAAGGCCTTACCTGGAATCCAACTATGACAGCGTCAGAGGCTTCGGCAAGAAGTATATCCGATTCCGATATCGCACCTACGGCTTTGTGGATCACGTTGACCTTGACTTGATCGGAAGACAATTTGATAAGAGCGTCGGAGAGGGCTTCCACAGATCCGTCTACATCACCTTTTACAATGATGTTGAGCTCTTTGAAGTTGCCTATGGCAATTCTTCGGCCGATCTCTTCAAGGGTCATATGCTTCTGCGTCTTTATTCCCTGGATCCTGATCAACTGCTCCCTCTTGTTGGCTATGGATTTTGCGTCTTTCTCATCGCTCATTACGTTGAATTTGTCGCCAGCGCTCGGAGCACCGTTGAGACCCAGTATGGAGACAGGAGTGGAAGGTCCTGCTTCTTTCACTTTTTGTCCGCGTTCATTGAACATTGCCTTTATCCTTCCGCAGCAACATCCGCTGAGAAGCATATCGCCTATTCTTACAGTACCGTCCTGAACAAGCACCGTAGCCAGATAACCGCGGCCTTTGTCCAGAGAGGATTCTATCACCGTTCCCATCCCCGGTTTTTTCGGATTAGCCTTGAGATCGAGAAGATCTGTTTCCAAGAGTACTTTTTCCAGAAGCTTGTCGACATTAAGTCCTTTTTTTGCGGAAATTTCCTGACACTGGTATTTGCCTCCCCAGTCTTCCACAAGGATATTCATCTGGGAAAGTTGCTGGAGAATCTTCTCGGGCTGTGCTCCCGGTTTGTCTATTTTGTTTATGGCAAAGACCATAGGCACACCTGCAGCCTGGGCGTGATTGATAGCTTCTATAGTCTGGGGCATTACCGCATCGTCGGCTGCTATTATGATTATCGCGAGATCCGTCAACTGGGCCCCTCTGGCACGCATTGCAGTAAACGCTTCATGTCCCGGGGTATCGAGGAACGTTATTCTGCGGCCGTTAGACAGGACCACGTTATATGCACCGATGTGTTGGGTTATACCACCTGCTTCACCGGCTATGACATTTGATTTACGTATGTAGTCAAGTAATGAAGTTTTTCCGTGATCTACATGTCCCATGACGGTAATGACAGGAGGACGCGATACAAGATTGGCGGCATTATCTTCATTTTCGGATCCGGCTTCCTGTTCGATTTCTTCGGTCAGATCGGCCGTAACGAAGTCGACCTTGTATCCGAATTCCTCGGCTACCAATACCAAAGCTTCGGCATCAAGCCGTTGATTGATGGAAACCATCAGTCCCAGATTCATGCAGGCTTCTATGACTTTGTTGACTGGTGTATTGTTCATCAGCGTTGCAAGGTCATTGACGGTAACGAACTCCGTCAATTTCAAAGTCTTTTTCTCTTCCGCAGCTTGCTGTATCTCTTCTTGCGATTTTTGAGCGGCCATTTCCCGCTTTTCCTTCCTGTACTTTGCACCGAAATTATTCTTGGATTTGCCTTCATTCATCCTGGCGTAAGTCTCTTTGACCTGCTTCTGGATCTCTTTCTGCATCTCCTCCTCTTCGGCTTCAGTCATCGCAGGACGGAAATGCTCATTCCTTCCCTGATGCTTTCTGCCGTTTTTGGAACTATTCTGGTTCTGGTTTTGGCTCTGGTTTTGATTCTGACGGAAATTCTTATTATCGGAATGGTTTTGATTCTGATTCTTTTGTCCGTTGTTCTTACGGTCTTTTGATGCATTCTGATCAGTTTCGTTTCCGACTTTATTGACATCTACTTTTCGGCTGCCCTTTGTGATCCTTTCCCTCTTTTTATGCTTGTCCTTTTTCTCAAATTGGGTCACGTCCATTTTGCCGACGATTTTCAGCCCGGGAGTAGTTACATCTGCAACGTGTGTGAAATCCCCCTTTTCGTTGTCTTTTGGTTTCTTTTCTTCTTTTTGCTCATTTATATTAAGCTCTTTCTTTTCGGAAGAAATTTTGACTTCTTCTGCTATTTTGGAGATTTCTTCTTTTTGTACCGGTTTTTCTTCAACATGTTCGGAAACTTGTTCGGATTGTTCGGAAATTTCCTTTTCAGGTTCGGATAAAGTCGTTTTCGCGACTTGTTCGGATTCCTGTTCCTGTTCTTCCCGGACGGTATCATTATGTCCGGCGGGAATGTCTGCTATAGTTACTTTCTCTTCTTCAACTGTTTCTTTGACATTGTCATTTATTGCAGCCATTTCCTTTTCTTTCATAGGTTTCTCTTGTTCCTGCACTGTCTGTCCTTCTGATATTTCTGTTGTTCGTGCTGTATCCGGTTGCTCTACCGGCTGTTCTGTTTCTTCAACCACTTCCGGTTCTTCATGTACTTCCGGTTCTTCAACTATTTCCGGTTCTTCATGTACTTCCGGTTCAGGAACTTCGATATCTCCGTGTTTCTCTGCAGGAACATCTTCATCTTGCGTTTCGGCAGGCTTTTCTTCCCCGGCCGGAACTTCTTTTTCCTTGATTATTTCTTCTGATCTGTCGGAAGGGATGAAACTGGTATTTTTGATTATCGTTTCCTGTTCCGGCTCTTCTTCGTCTTCTTCCTTTTTCTCCTCAAGCTGTTTTTTTGCTGATTTTTCCAATATTTCAGTCAGCTTGATGTCCACTTTCTCGGAAGCTTCCTTCAACGCGAGATCCTTTCCGAATTGTTGCTGGATAATCGGCAGATACTCCTCGGAAATTTTAGCATTGGGATCGGCGTCGACTGTAATGCCTTTGCTTGCCAGAAAATCCACCAGCGTCTGAAGTCCGATATTGAATTGTTTAATAAGTTTGTTTAGTCTAATTCCTGCCATATGATATCCTTTTTTTATTTCAGCTACGATTAATTTTCAAATTCCGCATTAAGTATCTTGAAGACATCCGCAACGGTTTCGTCTTCGAGATCCGCTCTTTTAGCCACATCGGCTTGTGAAAGGGCAAGGACGCTTTTTGCTGTATCGCAGCCGATCGCTTCCAATTTGTCTATTATCCATTGATCGATCTCATTACTGAATTCGCTTAAAAGAACGTCTTCTTCCTCTTCGGAAGCTTCGTCTTTAGGAAGTTCCCTCCAGACTTCGATCTCACGGCCGACGAGCATGCCTGCAAGTTTGATGTTGCAGCCGCCCTTGCCGATGCCTTTCTTGACTTCGTCAGGCTGCATGTAAACTTTTATTTTGTCTTCCGGATTTTCTCCCAGATCCACGGAAGATATTTTCGCGGGGCTGAGAGCTCTCTGGATGAGGAGCTGCGTATTGCCGGTCCATTGGATTACATCAATGTTTTCATTGCGTAATTCTCTTACTATACCTATTATTCTGGATCCTTTGACACCGATACAGGCTCCGATAGGATCGATTCTTTCATCGTATGATTCCACGGCTACTTTCGACCGTTCTCCTGGGATTCGTACAACTTTTTTTATCGTTATTATACCGTCATATATTTCCGGTACTTCCGCTTCAAACAACTTTTCAAGGAACTCATTTGATGTCCTTGAAAGAACGATATATGGTGTAGTGTTGTTTTTCATTTCAACACTTTTGATTATCGCCCTTACTGTATCGTTTTTCTTGAAACGTTCACCAGGGATCTGTTCGGTTTTCGGAAGTCTCAGCTCATTGCCGTTTTCGTCCAGGATAAGTACTTCCTTTGACCAGGTCTGATATATTTCGCCGGTAAAGATTTCGCCGATCATGTCATTGTATTTTTTGAACACGTTGGCTTTTTCTATATCCATGATGCGGCCCTGGAGGTTCTGGCGGATATTCAATATTCCTCTTCTCCCGAATGATTGCAGGCTCAGTTTCTTCGTATATGTATCACCCAATTCGTAATCATCGTCCCCGGTTTCTTTTGCTACATCCTCAAGAGTCATCTGGGTATTCGGATTTTCCACGTTTTCGACGATATCGAAATTCTGGTATATTTCGCAGTCACCCTTATCTACATTGATTATGACATCGAAATTGTCGGGAGACCCGTAGGTCTTTGTTATCTGAGTCATGAAGACATCTTTCAAGACGCCCATCATGACAGGTCTGTCGATGTTTTTCTCCTCTTTGAAGTCTTTGAAAGCATCAATAAGGGTTATTTCATTTTCTTTTTCCATTTTGGTATTTATATTTTTATCATTCCGGATTATTGCATTATAATTCAATGGACGGTTTCACCGAATTCACTTCAGACATAAGGAAGGTGTCGGTACGTTCCGTAATATATTTTTTCTTTTTATTCTCCGCTTTTTCCGTCACTTCGTGCTTTACGGAAATTTCTTTTTCGTCGGCCTTGACAAGAATTCCGGTGATTTTCTGTCCCCCTTTTATCCAGACTTCCACTGAAGTTCCCATTGCTTTTTCGAACTGTTTCAGTATTTTGAACGGCTGATCCAGTCCGGCGGAAGTTACTGTCAGGGAATAATCTTCAGAATTCCTGTCGAATTGTTTTTCGAATTCATTGCTGATCATGACGCAATCATCCATGGATATTGAACCTGTTTCATTATCCACGGTAACAGTTATTTCGTTATCGCCTTTTATTCCGATATCCACTATGAAGCATCCCATTGAAATTATGAATGGGGCTATTTTGCTTTCTATATCTTTTTTATCCATATCGTACCTATAATAAAAAGAAAAGATAGGGGACTTTCCGTCCTCTATCTCACAATCTCCTTCCCGTCTGCAAAGATAGAAAATTAATTTGATATTACGAAAATCGTCGTGTTTATCTTATAATTTCTTAATATTTCGTAAAAATGTATTTAATTTGCAGTTCGAACTTATTTAAAAAGTAATTATGGAGATAAAAGCTAAACAATTAGCTCAGATTCTGAAAGGAACGGTTGATGGTGATCCCGAAGCGCTGGTTACCACTTTTGCTAAAATTGAACATGGGAAGCCGGGGGCTCTTTGTTTTTATGCGAATCCAAAATACGAACACTACGTATATACATGCAAGGCTTCCGTCCTTCTTGTCAATAAGGATTTCAAGCCTAAAAACAAAGTTGAACCGACAATGGTTCGTGTTGAAGATGCATACAGGGCAGTAGCCGATCTTCTGCATTATGTGGCTTCGAAGAAATATACCGAAGGCTGTCACCGCGGTTTGCGTTCCAGATGGTTTCTTACGACTAAATTCGGAAAGAAAGTTTATCTGGGCGATTTTTCTTATGTGGGGCACCATGCAAGGATAGGGGATTATACCAAGATATATGAAAATGTTTATGTGGGAGACAATGTCACTATCGGCACCCACTGTATTTTATATCCTGGAGTGAGGATTTATGCCGGAATGGTCATAGGGAACAATGTGATAATCCATTCCAATGCCGTTATCGGCTCGGATGGGTTCGGAAATGCTCCAAGGCCCGACGGTTCTTGGGAAAAGATAGAACATATGGGAAATGTGATAATAGGCAACGATGTCGAAATCGGTGCCTGCACTACCATAGACAAGTCCGAGATGGAGTCTACGATTATAGGCAACGGTGTCAAGATTGATAATCTGTGCCAGATTGCCCATAATGTGCAGATAGGCGACAATACGGCGATAGCGGCGCAGAGCGGGATCGCCGGTTCAGCCAAGATCGGAAAGAATTGTATCCTTGCCGGGCAGGTAGGCGTCGCCGGACATTTGACAATAGCGGACCATACTATCCTCGGGGCACAGGCAGGAGTAATAGGAAACATACGTAAATCCGATCAGGTGCTGCTGGGATCTCCGGCCATACCTATCAAAACTTATTTTCGCAGTTATGCTTTGTTCAAAAAAGCCGGCGAAAATGATGAAAAGTAAGATAATGAATCCGCCGTACTTGGTAACTGCAAAAAACTTTTTAACTTTGCGGACTTTATAATAGTCATACAATCATGAGTATTTCGTTGCAGCAGACGTTGAAAAAACAATATGAATTCGAAGGTAAAGGTTTACATACCGGCAAGATAGGAAAGGTGATAATAAAACCGGCCGAAGAAGATTCGGGAATCCGTTTCCGCCGGACAGATTTGGGAGAATCCGCAATTGTGCATGCACTTGCCGAGAATGTATCGTCCACATCCAGAAGTACTACCATATCCGAAGACGGGGTCTCGGTCGCGACTATAGAACATATTATGTCTGCTCTTACGGGAATGGGCGTAGACAATGCTCTTATCGATATAGACAATGTTGAAGTCCCGATCCTTGACGGAAGTGCTAGATTCTATTCCGAAGCCATAGCAAAGGATGGCCTTGAGATGCAGAGCTCAGCAAGAAAATATCTGGAATTGTCCGACAGTGTGGAAGTTAAAGATGAAAACAGTGGTGCTTACCTTAAAATCGAGCCTGCCGATTCCCCTTTGTACGACCTTACCGTCGATTTCAATTCAAAAGTTCTCGGAATCCAGAAAGCGGAATGGAATATGTCGATGGATTATCTGAAGGAAATAGCTTCGTGCCGCACCTTCGTCTTTTTTCATGAAATAGAATATCTGTTTAGCAATAATTTGATAAAAGGCGGGGACGTGGACAATTCCATAGTCATAGTTGAACATCCTGTAAAAGAAGAACAGCTGGCGCACTTATCGAAACTCTTCGGTATACCAAAACTTGAAATCAATGAAAAAGGGTATCTCAACAATCTGGAGCTTTATTTCCCGAATGAATGCGGAAGGCACAAGCTCTTGGATCTGATAGGAGATATGAGGCTTTGCGGCGGTTATCTCAATGCGAAGATTACAGCTTTCAAGCCCGGACATACAATTAATACTAATGCAGCCAAGGCCGTAAGGAAGCTGCTGAAATAATTAAATCATGAATAAAATACATCCTCTTGCCACAGTCAGTCCGAAAGCTGTTCTTGGCGATAATATTGAAATCGGGCCATATGCTTTCATAGATGACAATGTGGAAATCGGAGATGGTTGCAAGATTCTTCCCCATGCCGTTATTTTTTCTTATGTGAGAATAGGTAAAAATTGCGAGATTTTTCCGGGTGCCGTTGTCGGGGCAATACCCCAGGACCTCAAGTTTTCCGGAGAAGAATCGTATGTGGTTATAGGTGACAACGTCACAATAAGGGAATGTGCTACCATAAACAGAGGCACGGCAGCCAGCGGCAAGGCCAAGACATTGATAGGTGATGACTCGCTTATAATGTCGTATGTGCATGTGGCTCACGATTGCCGGGTTGGTAATCATTGTATCCTTGTCAGTTTCGTCGGGATTGCCGGAGAGACGGATGTCGATGACTGGGCTATTCTCGGAGGAGGGGCTAAAGCCCATCAGTTTTCGAAAATAGGAAAACATGCCATGGTAGGCGGGGCCTCTAAAATCAATAAGGATATACCACCTTACGTTCTTTGCGGCCGCGATCCTATCTGTTATGCCGGAGTGAATATTGTCGGCCTTCGCAGAAGGGGGTTCCCTTCGGAAGTCATAAGAAATATCAAAGATATATACGATACGATATATTTTCAGGGATATAATATAACCGATGGCTGTGCAAAGGTTGAAGCCGGTTTTCCTGAATCCGAAGAAAAGAATGAAATCCTTTCTTTCATAAAGAATTCCAAGAGGGGAATCATACGTGCAAGCGAACCTAACGAAAAAGGCGATTTCGAATAGTGCTTTTAAGTACTGCATATTTTCCTCCTGTCGAGTATTTCGCTGTCATAGCAGAAGATTTTTCAATTGAAGGAAAACCTTCGAGGGTATATATCGAAGCCTGCGAAAATTACCAAAAGCAATCATACAGAAACAGATGCCGTTTTTATGCGGCTGATGGTGTCCAGTCTCTTTCCGTGCCAGTAGTGCATGAAGGCGGGACATATCAATTGCCGGTATGCGACATAAAGATCGATTATTCTTCAGGTTGGCTGGTAAAGACGGAACGGGCAATCATATCTGCATATGAGACTTCAGCCTATTTCGATTATTACAAGGATGAATTATTTGCCATACTCGAATCGAAAAAAGAAAAGCTTTTCGATCTGAATATGGCTTTGCTTGACTTCTTTCTTGCCAAAACAGGAATCAAAGCCGATATCTCGCTCACGGAAGATTTTACAGGACCGGATTCGGGTTCTTCTCTTTATGGAGAAGATTTCAGGGATGTGATTCATCCTAAAAAGCATAACGATATCCTTCATTCCATGCAACTGGAAAAGCCGTACTTCCAGGTCTTTTCCGGAAAATACGGCTTTATTCCCAATTTGTCCATTATGGACCTTCTTTTCAACGAAGGTCCGGATTCCATCCTGTATCTGAAAAAAGTTTAGAATCTTAATCCGACTGTCCATACGACATCCCATAAACCGGCTTTGTTCAATATCTCCGGAGAATAGGTGACTACATTGTTTGCGTTGTCCAGAATATAATCTGCGTAAGGTGCAATATATTCATTGGCATATTTAGTGTGTTTGCATGCTATGTCTGTAAAGAAAGGACCTTTTGAATCATATCCCAATCCGAAGGAAAATGCTTTCTTCTTAGTACCTATGCTCCTTTCCGGAGATGTCGACATGTCATAACCGCCTCTCAAGGCGAATTCCGGAACTATTCTTATTTCCGCTCCAAGGCGCAGCATCTGTGAAACTCTCGTATAATCTTTTATGTTATCATTTACATCGTCGAAAGCGGAATTGTCACCGGAATCTTTTTCCATGAATTTCATAGTACTGTAATCGCAGATTTCATAATCGGCACTAATCAGGCCGTATTTCCCGAAAGTATATGCTATTCCGGCATTCGCCCTGTAAGGAGTCCTCAGCCTATATGTGTATTCGCCCCTCGGAGTCTGTGCACTTGCGTCATATTGCGAATCGGTATAATAAGTATCCGCTGCCGAACTCCAGTGTTCAGTGATTTCAATGGTTGTAGGTGTCTGGATGGCCGCGCCTAATCTCAAACCGTAGAAAGGAGTCAGTATGAATCCGATTTTTCCATAAATTCCGGTCCCGTTGGCGTCATAAGCGTATCTGTATCTGCTACTGTAGAAATTGGTTTTCGCTCCGCCGCTGAATTCCAGCTCGAAATCAGACGGATCAACTGCATATTCCTTGAAATAATTGTCATAAGTGTAATCGATGGATGTCACACCGAGATTGGCTCCAAGATAGAGGATATCATTGATATTGAACCCGAGATTGAATACCACGTCGTATTTATTCCCGCTTACTCTCTGTCCGTATTTCTGAGACAACGGTCCTGCGATTGAAATAGTATTATCGGAAAAAAGCTTTTCAGACGCTCCTATGTATTTATTTGTATTGGAGCCGAAAGTCGCAATCATTCCGGATTGATATGCCAGAATCGATTGCCACGGAATATTGCCGTTATAGTAAGAGTCATCGCTGTTGAGTGCCGAAGACTCATATCCTCCTGCTCCGTATGCCATTGCTCCCAGAATTGACGTCTGTCCATTGGTGGCTCCCGCGGATATTGTCTTGAGGTAATTATTCGTCTGGTTTCCAACGATACTGAAGGATACGGCTTTAAGTCCGCTTTCTCCAGTATTGTAATTCAATATGAAGCCGAAATTCGGCATTGTCATTTTAGAATAACTATCTGTCCGTCTGTAACTGTTCCCTGAACCGGCGACAGGCGAATAATAAGCTTTGCTTGACGCTATTGAAAATCCTGGAGACAATGTAATCTGCGAAAAATTGGAGATAGCCGAACCTGCAGGGTTGAAAGTTATGCTACCGATATCTCCTCCTACTGCGGTCATGGCATTTCCCATTCCCATACTTCTGGCGGAGCCTTTGTAGTCGTTGGTTCCGTATCTTATGGCATCATACATATCTTGAGCTCCTGCATTTACTGCTATGATAGACAGTAAAAGTAAAATTGCTGTTTTTTTCATAATCGGATAGATAAAAATAATTTAACGTCTTCTTGCTCCTCCTCCCGAGGTCGAACCGGATCTTGATGAACCCGAACCTCCTCCGGAATATGAACTTCTGCTGACGCTGCTGCTTCTGCTTGTTCCCGAACTTCTCACAGCTCCTCCCGAATAGCTTCCGCTCCTGTTGTAATTGTTTGATTCCGAATTCCTTTCATATGAATTGGAATTATTTTTATAATTGGATCCGGAAGATGAATTCGAATAAGATGAGGACCTTGAATAACGGGAAGATGACGTTGAAGCCGGTCTTCTGTAATTAACGATATTGTTTCCGGAGATATTGCTTCCGATCCTGGAAGCAGCCCTGGAATTACTTGGCATATTCCTCTGGTAGTTCATATTGCTTTGTGAGGATGTCGTTCTGCCCGTTCTTGTCACCGGAGTGTAGCCGGACCTTGAAACGGACGTATATCCATTTCTTGATGTGTATCCGCTTCTTGTCGCTGCCGACGTATTGGTCCTGCTTCTTGAAACTCCGGAATAGACCCTTGATGCAGACGAACTTGTTCCGATTCTGCCTGCCGAACTTGAACGAGACAGCGATCCGCTTCGATTGTAAAGAGACGAGCCTTCGGTGGAATTTCTAGGGCCCCAATAAGTCGCTTTGCGACTGTCGGCATACCGGCTTCCACGATCATGACGGCCATCGTACCATCCGTCATAACCGCCTCCGTACCATCCGTAAAGATATCCTCCGTCCCAGTACCACGGATTATACATTCCGTAATCGTAGTACCAAGGACTGTAAGCCCAGGAATTCCAATACCAATTGTTCCAATACCAAGGATCGTATATACCCGAATAGTACCACGGATTTACGCCCCAGTTTATGGAAAACCCGGGACTCCAATACCATGAATTGAAGTACAGAGGGCTGTAGAAATTCGGATCCATTGAATAAAGCGGATCGTAATAGTATGACGGATTCTTGCTTACGGTAACTGTAGTACCGCTGTTTTTGCTGAACTCGAATTTCGCTGACATATTGTCAGGGATAAAAAGAGTATCGTTTTGTCCGCTTTTGAGGAAGATAGTGGAATTCTTAGTCTCTTGTACCAGAGAATCCGTTTTCCATCTGTCAGTCCTGTCCATACTGACGTTTTTGTTTGTTACAGGTTTCGGTTTATAGTAGATTCCGTCTTCATATTCCCTGGTGGAAGTGTATGAGGCGTATTGTGCAGCTGAACCGCAAGAAGTCAGGGCCAGAAGCACTGCAAGGATCGGTGTGATGTGCGTTTTCATAATAGAATCTCCTATATTTTAATATAATTTCGTATATTCGCAGTCGTTGTTGAAACGATGTTATTTTACTTGAAAGAAATAGCTGCAAGTTCTATACCTTGCCTGATTCAACAACTTCACAATATTAATCAAAAATTGGTAATTAATCAATATTTCAATGGCAAAAGAAATTACAAGCAGGGCCGAGAATTATTCTCAGTGGTATAATGATCTTGTTGTAAAAGCCGATCTCGCCGAACAGTCTCCTGTACGCGGGTGCATGGTGATCAAGCCTTACGGTTATGCAATATGGGAAAAAATGCAGAGG
Source organism: Bacteroidales bacterium (assembly GCA_022648685.1). Classification (GTDB taxonomy): domain Bacteria; phylum Bacteroidota; class Bacteroidia; order Bacteroidales; family UBA932; genus Cryptobacteroides. The sequence goes on along the minus strand of JALCMW010000002.1, from coordinate 233,035 downwards.
CTCATGGATGATATGTTCAAGAGTACAGGAGTCCAGAATGCTTATTTTCCGTTGTTTATCCCTAAATCTTTTTTTAGCAAGGAAGCAGAGCACGTGGCAGGGTTCGCCAAGGAATGTGCCGTGGTGACCCATCATCGTTTGATGAATAATCCTGACGGTCCAGGCGTCGTTGTTGATCCTTCCGCCAAACTTGAGGAGGAATTGATAGTCAGACCTACATCCGAAACGATAATATGGAGCACATACAAAAATTGGATAAAATCATGGAGGGATCTTCCTATCCTGTGCAATCAATGGGCGAATGTGGTAAGATGGGAAATGAGGACCCGGTTATTTCTCCGTACCACCGAGTTTTTGTGGCAGGAGGGCCATACGGCTCATGCAACGGAGCAGGAGGCACGTGAAGAGGCTATGCGCATGGTGAACGTTTATGCTGATTTCGCCAGGAATTACCTGAGCCTGCCTGTCGTTGTCGGCCACAAGTCGCCCCATGAGAGATTTGCCGGAGCGTTGGATACTTTGTCGATAGAAGCAATGATGCAAGACGGAAAGGCTCTCCAGGCCGGTACCTCCCATTTCCTGGGACAGAATTTCGCCAAATCCTTTGATGTGAAATTTGCCGACAAAGACGGCAATCTCCAATATGTATGGGCTACATCATGGGGCACGTCCACAAGGCTTATGGGTGCCCTTGTAATGGCACATGGTGATGACAACGGGCTTGTGCTGCCGCCTGTGATTGCTCCCATACAAGTAGTTATGGTTCCGATCTTCAAAACGGACGAAGAACACGCGGCTATACTGGAAGTAATGGATCGAATCAAGAAGGCTCTTGAAGCAAAGGGCCATTCGGCCAAAATTGATGACCGTGATACTTTGCGTCCGGGATTCAAATTTGCCGAATGGGAACTCAAGGGCGTTCCTGTCCGTATTGCTGCAGGTCCCAGGGATCTAGCTGCCGGTACTGTTGAGGTTCATCGAAGAGATACTTTGGAGAAGTTCACTGTTCCTGTAGAAGGTCTGGATGAAAGAATAGATATCTTGCTTGGGGATATTCAAAAGAATATTTATGCCAAAGCTCTCAAGTTCAGGGACGATAATATCTTCAAGGTTGATACATGGGATGAATTCAAAAGCCGCATCGAGCAGGGAGGGTTCCTCTTGTGCCATTGGGACGGGACCGAAGAGACTGAAGCTAAAATCCAGGAAGAAACGAAAGCTACGATCAGGTGTATTCCTATTGATTCAGCTGTTTGCGAAGAGGAGGGGAAGTGCATCTATTCCGGCAAGCCTTCACACAGAAGGGTGATTTTCGCCCGCTCTTATTAATTGACTTTTAATTGACTTTTTTAATGGTATACGGATGAAGAAGCTTATAGTCTTTGTTTTATTTTTTTGTGTCTGCGCTTTTTCCTATGCGCAAACTGATGTGCAGCAAGCTGCGAATGAAGCTGCAAAGGCCATTTCAAATGCTCCCAAGTCTGTGGTCAAGAATCCCCGTAGCCTTTATTGGACGAACTCCGTCCTGACAAAATTGGATTTCGGGCAGATGAATCTTACCAATTGGGCAAAAGGCGGATATAATACTTTGTCAATGACGTCCAATGTCGATGCCAAAGCCAACTATGCCAAAGCCAAGACTGTTTTTACAAACCGTCTTCAACTGAATTACGGCTTTTTTTATTCCGAAGACAAACCTCTCATACAAAAGAGCGATGACAGGATATATTTCGAAAGCCGGTGGGGGTATAAAGCGGGCAAGGTTCTTAATTATTCCGCAAGTTTCAGTTTTAAATCACAATTCAGCAACAGTTACAAGTATTCGGTACCGACTTCGGACGGGACTAGTGATCCCACAAGACAGGACTGGCTGGATGCAAGATTGTTGAAATCCGGATTTTTGTCTCCTGCATATACCGATCTCGGTTTCGGTATGGATTGGGTCCCGAATAAATGGCTGTCAGTCAATCTGGCTCCGATTACCGGCGGCTTCGTTATTGTGAAAGACAAGACTCTAAGGCCTTCTTACAGTATGTCGCTCAGAAAATTGAATGAAGAAGAACAGGCTGAATATGATGAAGCTGCAGCGGCTACCTATGCTAATGCAATCGAAAAAGGAGAGGCCATAGGACAATTCTACAAAAGCGCGAAATTCGAATTCGGTGCGAAACTGACAACTGATTTCAAGTTTAAGGTAAATGACAACTTCAATTATGCGGGACAGTTGGTTCTGTTCTCCGATTACCTTGATAATCCCCAGAATCTCAGGGTCAATTGGGACAACCAATTCGACTGGAAGCTTGCGAAGTATTTTTCCATGTCGATTACCACCAATTTGATTTATGATGATAATGTGTATATAATAAGAGACAAGGATTCGGATAGGTATCCTAACGGGCGCAGACGTATCCAGTTTAAGGAATCCCTTGCGTTCGGCTTTTCATATACCATTGCATCAAAGAAATAATAAACGATATCGATGCAGACGGAATTCGATAAGGAGCTGATAAAGCTTTTCGTACCGGGGAAGCCGGTTTTGCTTGCCGTAAGCGGCGGGATCGATTCCATGTGTATGGCCGAGTTGTTTTTGAATTCTTCTGTAAAGGTATCTTTCGCTTTGGCCCATTGCAATTTCCACCTAAGAGGCAGCGAAAGCGATTCCGATGAGAAACTTGTTGCCGATTGGTCTTCAAGGAACGGAATCGGGTTCAATAAGATAGATTTCGATACCAGAAAATATGCTGCCGACCACTCTGTAAGCATAGAGATGGCCGCAAGGGATCTTCGTTACGGGTGGTTCGCATCGTTGTGCGCAAAAGGTGGCTTCCAGTCCGTAGCTGTCGCACATAATGCCAATGACAATGCGGAAACGTTGATTCTGAATTTACTTCGTGGCACCGGAGGCAGGGGGCTTTGCGGCATGTCGCCATCTTCTCTTTTGCCTTTTTCCGATGATGGGAAAACCAGATTGATAAGGCCTCTTCTAATGTTTCCGAGGTCAGATATTGCAAATTACGTATCTTCCCGCGGCATAGATTATCATAACGACAGGACCAATGCCCAGACGGAGTTCAAGCGGAATAAGATAAGGCATCTGGTCTTTCCGTTGTTCGAACAATTGAATCCTTCATATCTGAAGACGCTTAACAGGGAGATGAAATATTTTACGCAGGAGAATGAAATAGCCGATGATTATTTCAGAAAAGTCCGCGCTTCACTGATACTTGGGACGGATTCCGTAAATAACGGTGTTGAAATAGATATTTACGCTTTGGCCCGTTTGCCTCATCGTGATTATGTCCTTTTCAGATTGCTCGAACCTTATGGGTTCAGCGGGAATGTTCTTGATTCACTGGAACGCATGTTGGCTTCCGGCAGATTTCCCGGCGGAAAGATATATAAATCTTCCGACTATAAAGCCGTGATCTCTTCCGGCAGACTGATTGTGCGTCATATCCCCGTCTCTTTTGGTCCCGTTATAGATGAAGCTGAAAACTGCATGGTGATCGAAGGCCCCGGAACGTATGAATTCAACGGGCACAAATTTTCAATAGAGATCATGCCGTGGCGTTCCGATATGCCGTTAATGCAACCTGACGGAAAAATAATTTTCGATGCTTCGTCCCTGCCTTTCCCGTTTGTCGCGAGAAAATGGCTTGCAGGGGATTGGTATAAGCCGTTCGGATTTGGGAAAAAGAAAAAACTTAGCGATTGGTTTCCGTCTTGCGGGTTCAGCCTTTTCGATAAGTCATCTTCCGTTGTTCTTGTAAAGCCCGGGCAAAACGGTAAATCGGATATAACTGCAGATCATATATCAGCTGTCTTGGGATATCGTTCAGGTAAACCGGTATTCCGGATAGATGATTCCCTTAAGGTTTCGCATCTAGCTTCCGAAGTCATTATGATATCCGATTCAGATATCGGTTGACTTGCTGTATTCCTGCTTATGACAGGAATGCGATTATCGAATCCGTATCTTCTGCGGCAAACGATTTTTGTTCCCCCGAAGCCAGATTCTTGATGTTTATTGCCTGTTCCTGTCTTTCGGTTTCACCGTTAATCGAAATGAAAGGTATGTTTTTCTTGTTTGCGTATTCGAACTGTTTCTTGAGTTTGGTTTCGGAAGGGTAGACTTCGCATGCGATTCCTGCTTCCCTCAATCTTTTTACAACGGGGAATATATATTTCAGTTCTTCTTTTCCCATGTCTGCAAACAAGATTGTACTTGAGGTAGACAGATGTTCCGGAAATTTTCCCGTGCCCTTGAGGACGTCATATATCCTGTCAGCTCCGAATGATATGCCGACTCCTGACATGTCCGGAAGACCGAAAATTCCTGTGAGATTGTCATAACGTCCGCCGCCGCAGATACTTCCTATCGCAAAATCCAGTGCCTTGACTTCGAATATGGCACCGGTATAATAGTTGAGTCCGCGAGCCAGAGACAGATCTATTTCGGTATGTTGTCTGATCCCTGCAGAAGCGATATAATCGAACAACTCTTCCAGTTCGTCAAGTCCTTTCAATCCGGTTTCCGATTTTATTCCTGAAGCCGATCCGCCGGCCATCAGCTTTCTCATATCCGAAATTTTTTCGTCAGTGCTCCCTTTCAGAAGGAGAATAGGCCTTATTACCTCGATTGCCGAGTCGCTTAGCCCTTTTTCCTTCATTTCGGCTTCAACATTCTCAAGACCGATTTTGTCCAACTTGTCTATGGCTACTGTAATATCCACCACTTTGTCGGGGAAGCCGCATATTTCGGCGAAGCCTGTAAGAACTTTCCTGTTGTTGATCTTGATAAGTACATTTATCCCCAAAAGCGAGAAAACCCTGTCTACTATCTGTACAAGTTCCAGTTCGTTTACCTGTGATTTGCTTCCGATTACATCGGCATCGCATTGGCAGAATTCCCTGTAACGGCCTTTCTGTGGTTTATCCGCTCGCCATACAGGCTGTATCTGATATCTTTTGAACGGGAATGAAATCTCGTTTTGATGCATGACGACGAAACGGGCGAAAGGAACGGTAAGGTCGTATCTGAGCCCTTTTTCGCATATCTTCGATGTCAGCCCCTTGTCGTCTATCCCATCTTCTTCCAGATATTCTTTCGGATCGATACCGCTGAAAGCGTTTCCCGAATTCAATACCCTGAACAGGAGTTTATCCCCTTCGTCTCCGTATTTTCCCAGAAGCGTAGACAGGTTTTCCATTGCAGGCGTTTCTATCTGAGAATATCCGAACGTCTTGAAAACGTTTTTAATAGTGTCGAATATGTAATTCCTTTCGGCCATTTCCTGTTGGCCGAAATCCCTTGTACCCTTTGGAATCGATGGTTTCTGAATCATATTTTGATTGAAATTGTAAATTAATACAAAGGTAGGAATTTTCCGTTATTTTGGCTAATTTTGCTAAATTGTATTAATGTATAACCTGTTACATAGCCTATTCAATTAATAATAGCTTATATGAAAAATTTTGTAAAAATGACGCTTGCCGTAATGTGCGGCGTGTTTATCATGGGCATTATCGGTTTTTTCCTGTTCGTTTTCGGATTGGCCGGTACTGTTGCCTCCATGGGTGGCTCTTCCGAAAATACAGTTTTGCCTCGTTCGGGAGTGTTGAAAATTGATATGTCCAAATTCATATTGGGAGAACAGAGCAAGGAAAGTAATCCGCTTTCAGGTGCCAATGCTTCTTCTTCAGTAGAAACCATAGGTCTGTGGAATGCAGTTCAGGCTATCAACAAAGCGGCTGCAGATCCCGGTGTCCAATATATCTATCTGAAACCGGACGGAGCTTCGGTGGGAATAGGAAGTGTCCAGGAATTCAGACAGGCCTTGTCGAATTTCAGAAAAAGCGGAAAAGCAGTGATTTCATATATAGAAAATCCTTCTACGGCTTCTTACTATCTTGCGTCCGTTTCCGACAAGGTATATGTTACTTCCCATTACGGCTGGAACAATACTTTCCTTGGCGTAAGTTCGCAAATGTATTTTCTAAAAGATCTGCTAGACAAACTGGGAGTCAATGTACAGCTTATACGTCACGGCAAGTACAAATCCGCCGGCGAGATGTTCGTCAGGAATTCTCCGAGTGCGGAAAATGTGGAGCAAACCAAAGTAATGGTGAATTCCATATGGAATACTTACGCTGAAGAAATAGCGGAAAGCCGTTCCGTTAGTGTTGCCAAACTTAATGAAATGATGGATAATCTGGAGCTTAATTCTCCTGAAGATTTCGTAAAGGATTCATTGGCAGACAGTCTGATGTCTGCCAATGACATGGAAAATGCTCTTTGTTCCCTTTCCCAGGTTGATGATTTCTCCGATGTCAAGATGATACCATTCCCTGATTATATCAAAGCTAAGGTTCCGGTTGTATTTTCGTCAAGAGGACAGAAGATAGCCGTATTATACGCAAACGGAGAAATAGTAGACGGATCGGATTACAAACAGGTATCTGGTGACAGGTTTGCACATATGATTTCCCAGGTTCGTTCCGATTCCACTATCAAGGCAGTTGTGTTCAGGGTAAATTCCCCCGGAGGAAGTGTTATTGCATCAGACAAGATCAAATCTGAAATGGATCTTCTTAGAAAAGCCAAACCTGTGATTGCTTCTTACGGTAATTATGCAGCTTCCGGCGGATATTGGATTTCAAATGCCTGCGATTACATCTTTTCGGACCCTACGACTCTTACCGGCTCTATCGGTGTATTCGGAATGGTTCCTGATTTCAGCAAAACAGCCAAAAATCTTCTTCATGTGAATGCCGTTTCCGTAAGCTCGAATAAACACGGTGATATGTATTCACTTATGAGACCTTTCGATTCCAGGGAGTTTGCCTATACGCAATCATCCATAGAAGCCATATACAAGCAATTCGTATCCGTGGTCTCTTCAGGAAGGGATCTCAGACCTTCGTTTGTGGATTCGATAGCCCAGGGCAGGGTATGGACGGGAACGGATGCCTTGAAACTGGGTCTTGTGGATTCCATGGGTTCCCTTGAAGATGCAATACATTATGCCGCCAGAATGGCAAGTTCCACTGGGGATGACGATCTTACGGCATGGAATGTTGTTGAATATCCCAAACAGTTGACCAAAATGGAAATAATCCTTTCTTATTTCGGTCAGCAGACTGACGATACGGTAAATTGGATATTAATGAAAAAGAGACCTGTGGATATCTTCAACGGAACTCCATTTGAAAATATATCCAAAGCTTTTGCAGGTTGGAATCCGGAAACATCTGACCGTTTTTATGCCAGGATGCCGTATGAAATAATCGTAAAATAAATGTAAAAGCGGAATTCTATTTGTTTTTTTCCAAAAAAGTCCTACCTTTGCATTCACATATCGCGGGGTAGAGCAGTTGGTAGCTCGTCGGGCTCATAACCCGGAGGCCGGAGGTTCGAGTCCTTCCCCCGCTACCACGAAAAGCTGTAATTATTATTAATAATTACAGCTTTTTCTTTATAGTCGAGCGTCAATGTATCGTGTATTGTCAAGCATCTAGATAACGTGCCGTTATCGACTTTGTGCATTTCTTCAGGTCCTCGGGCGTCCCTTCGAAAAGAACTTCCCCTCCATTCTTGCCACCTTCGGGTCCCAGGTCTATTATCCAGTCCGCTTTTTTGATTATGTCAAGATTGTGTTCAATGATTACTACAGTATTTCCCGTATCGACAAGTTTGCACACTATTTTGAAAAGATTATTTATATCACTCATATGGAGACCTGTTGTGGGTTCGTCCATTACATATATGTTGCCTTTTTTGCGTAGTTCCGTTGCAATCTTCAACCTTTGGTTTTCGCCTCCGGACAGTGAACTTAGCGTCTGGCCCAATTTGACGTAACCCAAGCCTACATCCATCAGCAATTTCAGATAGCGCGTCACTTTCTTTTCCACGGCAAAGAAGTCCATGGCCTGAGATACGGTAAGATCCAGGACTTCTGATATGTCTTTGCCTTTGTATTGGAAATTGAGAGCATGCTGATTGTACCGCTTTCCTCCGCATTCGTCGCACTTGTTGCGGATTGCATCCAGGAAATTCATTTCATAGCTGATGTATCCCCGGCCTTCGCATTTCGGACAAGCTCCTTCGGAATTGAAACTGAACAATGAAATATCTTCCCCGCATGAATCGGCGAAAAATTGTCTTATGTGGCTGAATATCCCTATGTAAGAGGCTATATTGCCCCTGGATGTTCGTCCGATCGGTTGCTGGTCGATGACGCATGCTTCCGGATGGTTCCGTACGAAGCAGCCGTGTATCAAACTGCTTTTACCGCAACCTGCAACTCCGGTCACACAGGTAAGCACACCTTTGGGGATGCGCACGGAAATATCCTTGAGATTGTTTACGCAAGCGTGTTCGACAAGATAATAATCTGACCAGGGTCTACTGCGGACCTGTATCTGTGATTTGTTTCTCATTCTCAGATATCTTCCCGTGAGCCCTCCGGATTTTTCAAGACCGGCAACTGGTCCGCTGTACACTATTTCACCTCCCTTACTGCCAGCCTGCGGCCCCATATCCACTATCCATTCTGCGGCCTGGATTATTTCGGGATCGTGTTCTACAACAAAGACGCTGTTCCCGCGGTTCCTGATTTCCCGGAGAAGATTCATCAGCATTTCTGTGTCCCGAGGGTGGAGACCGATAGAAGGTTCGTCCAGAATGTACATCAGGTCCACAAGGTCGCAGTCCAGTTGTCTGGCCATTTTGACACGTTGGCTTTCACCTCCCGAGAGCGTGGATACCGGTCTGTCCAAAGAAAGATAGCCTGCTCCGATTTTATCCAATTGTTCAAGCATATATGTGACTCTCCTTATGATGGGCGCTGATATGCCTGCCGGATCCCTGACACCGCGCATGAAAACCGAAAGGTCTCCTATTTCCATCTCGAAAGCCTCGTCAATGCCTATTCCGTTTACCTTTACACTTCGGGCTCGTTCATTGATGCGGGATCCTTTGCAATATGGGCAGGTCCGGTATGTGAGGAACCGGCTCCATGCGTCTTGGTTATCTTCCTGCTTTTCGTCCATGGCCTTTTCCCTGGCAGATCTTTCCAACTTGGATACAATGCCTTCATGGTAACGGTTATATGACAATCCGGTCCTGGACTTGTCAAGCATTACAGGCTTGCTGTAAAGCAAAAGGTCAAGTTCTTTTTCGTTCCAGTTTTTCAGCGGCTTTTCGTTGTCAAACAGCCCGTATTTCAGCAATTCTTTCAGCATATACGAGTCCTTTCTGTACATGCCGTGCCGTATGGCTCCTTCACGAAGTGACTTTTCCTTATCGAGGAAAAGGTCGAGATCGATCTTGATTTCTTTTCCAAGTCCCTTGCAGTAAGGGCACATTCCTTCCGGATGGTTGAATGAGAAGGCGAATGAAGGAAGATTAAGAAAAGGCTGTCCCATCCTTGAATACAGCAACCTGATGTATGAGGCCAATTCCGTAGCTGTACCGACAGTGCTTCTCAGATTGTTTCCCATCTTCTTCTGGTCTATTACTATCGGCGTGGAAAGATTTTTTATCTCATCCACATCGGGACGCGACAGTTTTGGCAGTCTGGCACGTGCGAACGAACCGAAAGTTTCAATCAGTTGCCGTTGCGCTTCCGTATAGATCGTATCGAAAAGCAGCGAAGATTTTCCGCTGCCGCTAACTCCGCTGAACACTACAATTTTGTGTCGCGGTATTACAATGTCGATATTGCGCAGATTGTTGGCGTGCGCATTTTTTATTATTATATCCGGCATCCCATCATTTTTTCACGGGAACCTGTATGACGGTAAGCCAATTTTCCGGATCTTCCTGATTCCAGACGCCGTCGATATAGCAGGCCCGGGGGCTGCCTGTCACCTCGTAGCCTTCTTTTTCAATCCGGGAAAACAGGTCGATGTAATTTTGCTTCAAACGGTCGTACGGGCCATAGACTTTCATGCATACGGCACAAGGTACTTCCGGGATATCCTTGAACTTGATTATTGCGGAATCCGTTCCTTTGACGGCAACTTGTTCGCAGTATTCTATGTCGATGTCTTCGGGTTTGTATCCTCCGTGTTCAACGGTGTAGCAATATCCCGGTTCCATGCATTCGCAGCCTAGACGAGCCATTTCCGGACCGATCACTTCGCAGCACAGACGCCCCAGATCGTTGTATGAAGGAATTACCGTGCGATGACTTGCAACAATAATTGCAGGCAGTTTCTCAATAAAGATTTTTTCCATTTTTTCTTTCTTTTTGTAGGAAGTTATCAACGTCTTAAGCTTTGTCCTGCGGTTCTTTAGCCTTTGAAGTTCCGATTCGCAAGTTGCGATCTTCTTTTCCAACTCTTCTACGGAAGGAATATGTGTGTCTTCTTCATAGAGATCCCGTATCTCTTCAAGGGAAAACCCTATTTCCTTAAGACTCAAAATCCCTTGCATCTTCTGAAGCTGGCCTACTGAATAGTATCGATAACCTGTCCATTGGTCGACAATTTCAGGAACAAGGAGATGAATCTCCTCGTAATGCCTTAGAGCTCTCACAGTGACGTGGCAAAGACGGGAAAACTCCCCGATTTTCAATTGATTTTTGTTCATGACAACAGTGCGCATTTGTTATCTGCCGGCAAAGATATAGTATGACGTAGGGTACGAGTCAAGTGTTTTCCGATAAAATTTATAAAATTCCGGAAATTTTTATTTTTGGCCAATGGGATTTATGTGAGAGGAAAGAGACTTTTTTATTGCCGGGCAAGTTATATATTATCAGGATCTTCATCGGAGATGTCCGGTTCCATATCATTCCATAAGGAATCGATTTGACGCCGGTCTTTTTTCGTTGGACGTCCGCTTCCCCTGTCCCTTTTGAAAAAGAATGTTTCAGCAGGAGCCTTCATTTTGTCCAGTTCGGTTTGAGGTGTCCTGTTTTCGGCATATTCGGGGACGGTTTTGGCACTCTGCCTGTTTTCGACAAGGCGCAGAATAGAATAAGTATAGCATACCGCCCCTTTCCGTACGGTAAGGACATCGCCTTCCTTTACCGTTCTCGAAGGCTTGACTTCAAATCCGTTTACTTTGACTTTGTTGCCTTTGCAAGCTTCGGCTGCCTCGCTTCTGGTTTTATAAACTCTTATGGCCCATAAATATTTGTCTATACGTACTTCTCCGGTCATCTCTTTACTTAATATGGTTCTAGTATCAGGTTTCAATTCTTGAGGTGGGAATGTCCGTCACAGCAATGATCGGTGCATCCGTCGTCTTTGCATCCGGTCCCATTTCCTCCATCCCCTTCATCCGGCAGATATGGAGCCGCCTTCTGGTTTATATAAGGATCCGGATCTTCCCTTTTGTCCATAACCGTCTCAAGCAAGATAGTATCCCTGTCTCTCGGAACAAGGAAAAAGTCTGTTATATCATTGGGAATCAATATGGTTTCTCCTGCAGAAAGAATATAATTGTCCATATTGCTGCCATTCTTCCCGTTTTCGGCAGGAACTTGTATTGAAGCTTCTCCTTCCAGGCACATATATATTATAAAGCTGTTGAATTGTTCCGCATATATGTGAAGGGGATCGGAAAGGCTGATTTTGGTTACCGTGAATTCCTTTGCGGCGACCAGATTCTCAGTGATCTTTTTTGAATGTCTGTGTCCCGGACCTTCAGCCTTATCCTCTTCAGAGTCCTTTTCTGCAGGCCATAAACGTCCTTTTATGAAACATTCGTCATCGTACTTCGTAAATGTTATCAAATCAAAGGCTTGCCTTAATGACAATTCTTCAAGACCGTTGTTTTCGGTCGGCTTTCCCCAGTTGAAAAGGTTGAAGTCGATATCGGATGATTCCGCAATTTCCGCTATAATAAGTCCGTCCGCTGCACAATGCACCGTTCCCGGTTTTATGAGGAAAGCGTCTCCTTTCTTCGGATATATCATATTCATGATTTCTTCTACGGAACCGTCCATGCATCTTTCGTAGAATTCCGCTGAAGATATATCATGCTTAAAGCCCATGAACACTTTTGCTCCGGGTTCCGCATCTTCAATATACCATAACTTGGTCTTTCCAAGCGAATCATACCTTTGTTCCGCGCTTTCGTCGTCCGGATGTGCCATCAGCGGCGTCCTGCCTCTAACATCAATAAGTTTTGCCATTATCGGGAATTGCCTCCCGTAATATTCGAAAATATTATCTCCGACCACTCTTTCCAGATACGTCTCCATAATGTCGCTTATCGAATTGCCTGCAAGCCATCCGTTGGTAACGACAGAGTCCCTGAAACCCATATCCGATATTTCCCAGCTTTCACCTATCTTTTCATCTTCCCCGACCGGGATGTCTTCGCCTTTGCCGTTAGCTTCGAAAAATTTCTTGCCGTAGTTCTTGATCAGCGCATTTCCTCCCCAGGAAACTTTTTCGGCGATAGGCATGAATTTTAAGGGATATAATTTTTTGTTTTTTTCTTCTTCCATAGTATAAGAATGTTATATCGGCAAAAATAATAAAAGATTGTGTCAATACGAGAATATGCCTTCCCAATTTTAATGATTTGCCGGCAAGCTCTGATATAAAAAACCGGCAGGTTTTTGCGTCTGCCGGTTTCTAAGATAAATCATTTGCTGATCAGATAATTATTCTCTTATCAGTTATTCATGATTTTTTGAAATAGCGATTGTACAAACCGAGGAACCCGGATCCGTGTCTTGCCTCGTCTTTTGCCATTTCATGGACGGTATCGTGTATCGCATCATAGTTCAGCGCCTTTGCTTTCGTTGCTATTTCCAGCTTTCCTGCGCAGGCTCCTTCTTCAGCAACTATACGTTTTTCAAGATTGGTTTTCGTATCCCAGACGACCTCTCCGAGTAATTCTGCAAATTTGGATGCATGTTCCGCTTCTTCCAAAGCATACCGTTTGAAAGTTTCGGCTATTTCCGGATAGCCTTCGCGGTCGGCTTGCCTGCCCATCGCGAAATACATTCCCACTTCCGAACACTCTCCCGTGAAGTTATCTTTCAAGCCTTGAAGAATTTCAGGATCAATGCCTTTGGCTATTCCCAATTCGTGTTTGCAAGCCCAATTGACAGTCTTCGGCCCTGTTTCATCTTTGATTTCAACGAATTTGTCGGCCGATGCATGGCAGACGGGGCATTCCGCTGGCGGATTTTCACCTTCATAGACAAATCCGCAAACAAGACATCTGAATTTCTTTTTCATGATTGTTTTAATTTTTAATAATTCTAAATACACAGCAAATATAGCCAATCAAACCGGTTATGCAAAGCTTTTTTTGAAAATAGTTCTTTTTGTCACAAAATGACGATATTTTTGTCAATCACAATCATAATTCATATATTCGAACGTTGCATAAGCCATATATGATACCATTTCTTAGACAAGTTGCCCGGCATTATTTCCGGACTGGAGATATAAGCAAGTCTTGTTTCATTTTTCCCAACAGACGTTCGCAGGTCTTTTTCGTCAAATACCTTTCTGATGAAGTCCGCGGAGGAATTCGGTTACCTGACGGCACTTTCTCGAAGAAGCCTGTAACTGCGCCCGAATCTCTGACCATAAATAATTTCTTTTTCAAAGTATGCGGGGCTCATGTCACCGATAGGGTCAAGCTGCTTCTGGAATTGTATGATTGTTACAAAATCCTGAATCCGAAACATGAATCCCTGGACGATTTTATCTTCTGGGGAGATGTGATACTTGCCGATTTCGATGATACGGACAAATATCTTGCGGATCCGAAATTGTTGTTCACCAATATATCCGATTACAAGGCTATTCGTGATTCTTATTCGTATCTTTCCGATAAACAACGGAATGCGATTACAAGATTTATCGCACATTTCAAATCGGATGAAGGGATTTCCATTGATCCGTCGGATAAGAATCCCGGTGTGAAAGAAAAATTTCTGAGCATATGGGAGATACTTTATCCCCTTTATATTTCTTATAAGGAGAAGCTCCGGTCGGAAAACGAAGCTTATGAAGGCATGGTTTACAGGGAACTTGCCGATATTCTGGATAAGGGATCAGTATCCGGGATTCTGGAAAAGACGTTCGGACAAGTGGGGAAGTTCGTTTTTGTAGGACTGAATGCATTGAACCGTTGCGAGAAGAAGGTAATGGGGAAGATGAGGGATGCCGGTCTGGCCGAGTTCTGCTGGGATTATTCATCTGATTTGATCAGGGACCGCAGCAACAGATCTTCGTTTTTCATGGAGGAAAACATAAAAGAATTCCCCCCGTCTTTTGTTTTGGATGACGACTGTTCCAATATCCCCGAAATAAAAGTTGTAAGTGTGCCTTCTTCAGTAGGGCAGGTCAAACTTGTTCCTGAAATACTTAAGGAAATAAGTTCGGAATATTTGAATGGCGACATGTCCGGAGTCGGAAGATTGGATGGAACATCCGGCGCCGACTGCGCAATAGTCCTACCGGACGAGACATTGCTTATGCCTCTTGTCAATACAATACCGCCTGAAATAAAATCCGTCAACGTAACAATGGGATATCCGATGTCGGGCAGTTCGATTTATTCCCTTATGTCGGCGATTGCTTCTTTGCAGATCCATTTGCGCAAACGCTCAGACGGCTGGTATTTTTATCATAAACAGGTTTTGTCGATATTTTCCAACGGGTTGTTTCTCGAAGCTTTGGGCGAGCACAAATCGGATGTGGATAGAGTGAGAAAAGAATCGAAATATTATATTCCTCAAAGCGATCTTGAGCAAAATAATCTGTTCCGCCTTGTATTCCGCCCGGTCGTAGCCGATACGGAATCTTCATCTTCAGAACAAATCGACGCTTTGGCAGATTATCAGACAGCCGTGATAAATTCAGTCGCATCGGCTATCAAAGGGAACAAGGATATGCTGTCCGAATTGGATTTCGCAAGACAGTATTATAATTGTGTAAACAGACTGAAGTCAGTACATTTGAGAGTGAAGCCCGTTACATATTTCAGACTTCTTCAGCAATTGACCGGAACTGTTTCCGTCCCTTTCAGGGGGGAACCGTTGAAAGGGCTTCAGATAATGGGGCCTCTGGAAACCAGGGCGCTGGATTTTTCCAATATCATTTTGTTATCATGCAATGAAGGGGTGTTCCCGCGAAAGAGTGCCGGGTCTTCGTTTATTCCGCCGGAATTACGTAAAGGCTTCGATCTTCCCACATATGAAAATCAGGATATCGTATGGGCATATTATTTTTACCGTATGCTGCAAAGGTCAGTCAATGTGTGGCTTTTGTATGATTCAAGGACGGAAGGCATGCAGTCCGGAGAGGAGAGCCGTTATATCAAGCAATTGGAATACCATTTCGAGGTTCCGCTGAAACGGCTGGCTTCAAAACCTGTAATAAAAATCCCCGAGCAGGAATCGTTTGTCCCGAAGACCGGAGAAGATATAGAAAAGATAAGAAAGACGGTGTTTTCCGCATCGTCCGTTTTGAATTACCTGTCATGTCCGGCAAAATTCTATTATGCCGATCTCTTGAAATTGAAAGCCGGGGATGAAATTTCGGAATCTTTGGATATGGGGATGCTGGGCAATGTCTTCCATAATACGATGTATGCTTTATATTTAGGTGGCGAAGCGTTAGACCCCGGTTTCCGGATGGACAGAAGGAATGTCCTGGAGAATTTATCGAAACCTTTGGAATATATTACTGTCGATTATATAAAGGGGCTGTTGAAAAATGACGGCGTTGTCAAGGCGAAAATCCGTTCGTTGATATTGGATGAATTGAATTCGGTGGAAGTAAGCGGAAGGAATCTTGTCCTGGAGAAGGTCATATATGAATATGTAGCCAGGACATTGCGGCAGGATCTGCAGTTTATGTCCGGTCTTGGAACGTCAAAATTCAGAATTCTCGGTCTTGAAATGCAGAAGAAATGGAATTTCAACGGATTCGATTTCGTGGGCTATATAGACAGGATGGACAGTTTCGTCGCGGATACCGTAAGAATTGTTGACTACAAAACCGGAAAAGTCCTTGATGAGGATGCTGATATAAACGATGACAATGCTTCCGATATTGTGAAATCCTTATTTGCCGATGACTCGCCTAAAAGGCCCAAGATAGCTTTGCAGCTTTTTCTGTATGACAGGTTTTTGGAAGGAGATTCGTCTTTGTCAGGAAAAAGGATAGTTAATGCTATATATTCGGTTCGTAAATTATTCAATTCGGAAATAATGAGTGTGGATATGAATAAGAAATTCTGCGATCTGACCGAAGAAGGTCTGAAGACAATGTTCGAAAAGATGGTTGATATATCGGTACCTTTCCGTCGGACTGAAGATTTGACAATTTGCGAGTATTGTGATTTCAAGACAATTTGCGGAAGATGATAGAAATTATGAGAGCCTCCGCCGGATCCGGAAAAACGTATAATCTGGCGGAAAAATATATACGTATACTGCTTGAATCGGACGACCCGTCCGCATACCGGCATATCCTGGCCGTGACATTTACGAACAAGGCAACCGATGAGATGAAAAGCCGTATCATCAAAGAACTTTACGTGCTTGCATCCGATCCCGGCAAATCCGATTATCGGGAGATTTTTGCAGATCTGCCTTTGTCCGAAAAGTCCGGGATAAGCAAAAAATGCAAAATCATACTTTGCAATATACTTCATGATTACGGTGCGTTTTCAGTCAGTACGATAGATAAGTTTTTCCAGAGGACTTTGAAAGCCTTCTCCAGGGAAGTCGGGCAGTTCGCTTCTTATCAAGTGGAACTGGACAAAAATTCGCTGGCGGTGGAAAGTGTGGACCGGATTCTGGATTCCTTGACGGAAACCAATTCCGAGATGCTGGAGTGGCTGACAAACAGTGTTGAGGAACAGCTGGAGAATGAGGGGAAATTCTCTCTTGACAGAAAACTTTACGAGATGGCGGTCGATCTGAAAAACGACGAACATGTCGAAATGTCCGAGTCCCTGGGAATAGACGTCAGGAAATCTTATTCCATCGTGACGCTCCGGAACTTGCATTCAAAATGCGAGGCTTATATAAAAGATTACAAATCAAAAGTTTCTGCAGCCGCTTCAGCTGTAGTTGATGTCATGGCTTCTGCAGGGGTCGATCCGGCAGACAGCAACCGGAAATTCTTGTGCAAGGTGGAAGACTATGTCACATCGGCTCCCGGCTCGACGGTGGAAACCCCCGGCGTTTCTTTCCTTGAAAAAGCCGGAGATGAAATGCAATGGTTTTCAAAGGCAAAAGCTCCCGGCCTTCTTCCGAAAGTGGCCGGAATACTTGACAGACCTTTGTCCGGGTTTGCGGATCTTTTCGGCTCTCCGTATAAGATATACAGGACGGCTATCTTGTTAAGAAACCAAGTCTATGATTTGGGCATCGCCGGCGACCTTTACAGGGAGTTCGACAAGCTGATGAAAGAGAAAAACGTTCTCAGCATAGATGATTCCAATCATATTCTGAAAGATATAATAGATGGTACCGACGCCCCATTCATTTACGAAAAACTTGGCGTCAGGTTCGAAAACTTTCTGTTGGACGAATTCCAGGATACTTCCAATATCCAATGGGATAATTTCAGACCGCTTCTGAAAGAGAGTGATTCCAATAATCACTATAACCTTATAGTCGGTGATGTCAAGCAGAGCATATACAGATGGCGCGGTTCCGATTGGAATCTTCTGGACAGTGAATTGAAAAAGCAATTTCCCGGAGCGAAGGAATCATGTCTTGATTCAAATTTCCGCAGTCTGGGAAATATTGTGGAATTCAATAACGGGTTCTTTAAATTCGCTGCAGATTGTTTGGATTCCCTTGATAAGGCTGATATGAGCGGGAAAAGCATATCTGGAATGTATATGGATGTCGGACAGAAAGTTGCCGTTCATGATTCTTCCCAAGGCAGCGTGGATTTGACTTTCTGTTCTTCCGAAAATCAAAATACCGAGATTTTGGGTTCGATACGAAATGTAATGAATTCGGGCGGAAGATACGGAGATATTGCAGTATTGGTCAGAACAAACAGGATCGGATCCGATATCGCCGAATTTCTGCTTGCAGAAAAAATACCGGTCATATCGGATGACTCTTTGAAAGTGAAATCTTCGATTACGGTCAGGAGGCTTGTCTCGCTTTTGGCATATTTCAATGACGAGAATGATTCTATCAATGCTTATCTGGCGGAGTCACTTGGTATTTCCAAACCGGAGTCTTGCCATTCGTTAATAGATTTATGTGAGATATTGTTAAGGGATCTGGCAAAGAACGATGAAACGTTGTTTTCCGGAGAAATTCCTTATATACAGGCGTTTATGGATGATCTTATGGCGTGGTCTTCCGTAAACGGAAATTCTTCCGGTGATTTCTTGAAATATTGGGAAACCGCCGATCCTAAGCTGGGATCTCCTAAGGGCGTCGATGCGGTAAGGATCATAACTATTCATAAATCAAAGGGATTATCTTTCCCATATGTCATCTTTCCGCATGCTGAAAAGGTGAAACTTTTTACTCCTGAATCCCGCTGGTGCCATCCGGACTTGTCCGGGACGTCATTGCAGGGGGCTGCAGAAGGTATTTATTTGGTTAAATTGTCGTCTGACAAGCTTCAGACGGTCTTCGCCGATGATTATCTTGAAGACAGAAGGAAACAATTGATCGACAATCTGAATACTTTTTATGTTGCATCCACGAGAGCGGCAAAAGGAATGCGGATTATCGCTTCGACACCTTCTGCCAAATGTATGGATGGCTGCCGTAACTCATCTGCCGTAATGTATCCTTTTACCGATATGTCGCAGATCTTGTATTGGTATGCCGAGATAAAAGGTGCGGATGCCGGGTTCGTAAAGGAGAAAGAAGAGGCGGAGACCGATGAGAGCGAAGGCCGCTTGAATTACATAAAAGGCGATGTCTATGATTTTTCTTCTTTACATGGCAGTGATCAGAATCTTTTGGCTGAAGATACTGTCATATCGGAATATCCTTCCTATCCGATAAATCCCGATTACATTGACGATAAGTCAGGACTTATGAAAAAGAGGGTCCGTCTTGATTTCAGTTCCGATTCCTATGATTTCTTTTCTGATGACGGTAAAACGGGAATTGAAGCTTCGGTGCGCCTTAGAGGTATCGTGATGCACAATATCCTTTCAAAAGTAAAATCACCTTCCGATCTGGACAAAGCTGTGGATGAGGTTTTCGAATCTGGCGATATCGATGAAAATGAAATGAATGAAATAATATCTTTCCTGAGGGGCAGGATACAATCGGTTGCAGAATACGGCTGGTTTCCTGAAATTCCGGCAGAAGTGGAGAATGAAATCTCGCTTATCGATGCGGACGGCCGTATATACAGACCGGACAGGGTGATATTGCATCCGGACGGCAGCGTTGCCGTAGTCGATTATAAGTTCGGTGCCAGAAATGAGAAATACCTGTTCCAGATTGGCAAATATGCTGATATCTATAAAAGAATGGGCTACGACAACGTAAAAGCATATTTATGGTATGTGCCTGCCGGAGAAATTATAAATGCTTCCGATTTGTTTTAAAAATGCTATATTTGCAGACAGTAAGAAATATGTATATATGGAAGGGAATGAGAATACTGTAAAGTTATATTACAATACTGAGAGGGAGAAACTTGAAATGCCCGAATACGGAAGGAATATTCTGAATATGGCTAAAGCTCTCCGGGTAATCGAGGATAAAGCCAAAAGGACTGAACAGGCTTATGCCGTGGTGAATGCAATGGAGACCTTAAATCCGCAAGTGCATCAGCAGGAAAACTACGGACAGACGTTGTGGGACCATTTGTATATGATGGCGGGTTATGACATTGATATAGATTCCCCTTATCCGGCTCCTTCCGAAGACTCAAGTTCGAATCGTCCCCTGATGATCCCGCTTAACAAACGGCCTGTCAAGGCCCGGCATTACGGACGGAATATAGAGAGCATAATAGATCTCATCGCCGGGGAACAGGACGGGGAAATGAAGACGGCGATGATTCGTTCCCTCGCAACTTATATGCGGCAGCAGTATCTTATATGGAACAAAGACAGCGTTGCTGACGAAACGATTTTCAAGGATATAGAAAAGCTTTCGGATTACAGGATAAAAGTTCCCGAAGGGATTAATCTTTCGAAGATATCTTCGAATGCCAATTTTTCGAGGCCGGGACTCAACCTTAATTTCAATTCAAATTCAAAAAACAGAAATCCGAGGTCAAGAAACAACAAGCGTAATTCGAACAAGTAGCTTAATTTGACAAATGCCGGGAATATTTTCTTTTTGGTCGGAAATGGATAAAGGCAAAAAAACAGGAATCATAACTGTCGCCGGTTTGATTGCCGGCGCATTTGCTTTGTTTACTTTTCTGGCTGTCGTTTCGTTCTTTTTTACTTGGAAAGCCGATCAGAGTCTTCTTTCGGATCCCGGAATGATGTCAATTTCTTCCCATGTCCACAATATTTGCGGAAAATTGGGATACCGGTGGGCTTATTTCCTTGTGACCAAATGTATAGGTGTCGGCAGTCTTGCCCTTGTATTCATAATAGGTGCCATTTCCGTAAGGCTTCTTGCAAGGAAGAAAGTTTTTTCCCTTGTCAGATCCATCATGGTTGTGCTTACCGGGAGCATACTTGTTTCATTCCTCTTTTCTTTCTTGTCGAAATTATTCGGCTCCGATAACTTTTTCGGAGGAGGTTTGGGCGGGGAATGCGGTTCTTATGTCATTTTGTGGTCCGAGAACCTTTTCGGAGTTATAGTTACGTTTCTCATACTTGCCGTATTGATCGCTATATGGCTGTTTTCCGTAAGCAAGAAATTCACTTCGTGGCTTTCTCCTGCTGATCAGCCTGAAAAGGCGGTTTCCGGGGAATCCGGAGAATCAAATGATTCCGGTGCTTTTGCAGGTAAGTCCGGCGCTGTTCCGGTAGAAGAAAAAGTTGTTAAAGGAGTGGAAACGTCCGATAATAAGATTGAAAAGGAACAAAGTACCAAGCCGGAAGAAAAACCTGCCGAAAAGGAAGAGACTAAAGAAACCGGCGATCAGGGTATTGAAATCATAAAGGACGGGGAACTTGATACGAAGGTTAAGAAAGAATTGGAACGGATAAATACAAGGGACGAACTTCCCGATTACAAATTTCCTTCGCTTGATCTTCTTGATGATTACGCTTCATCCAGGCAGGATGTGCCTTCCGAAGAACTTATCCAGAACAACAATAAAATCCGTGCTACCCTTCTTAACTATAAGATTCAGGTCTTGGATGTCAAGGCTGTGGTAGGCCCGACAGTTACTCTTTATAAAGTTTATCCCGCTCCCGGAGTCAAGATATCCGCAATAAAGAATCTGCAGGAGGATATTGCGATGTCCCTTCATGCAAAGGGGGTGAGAGTTGTAAATCTTCCTGATGCCGTAGGAATAGAGGTGGCGAACAACATCCCTTCCATTGTTCCTTTGAAGGCTTTGCTGAATGACGATGCTTACCGGAGTAGCAAGGCAGAATTGCCTGTGGCTTTGGGCTATACCATCACTCAGAAGGTCAAGGTCTTCGATTTGGCCGAAGCTCCCCACCTGCTTATTGCAGGAGCCACAAAACAGGGGAAATCCGTTGGATTGAATGTGATTGTGTCTTCTTTGCTGTATGCCAAGCATCCGTCTGAATTGAAATTCGTTTTCATAGATCCGAAGATGGTTGAGTTTACGGCATATTCCAGACTGATCAAACATTATCTTGCCGTCCTGCCTGATTCTGTCAGCGAGGAGGATGAAATAAATTCCGCCATAATAAAGAAGCCTAAACTTGCAGATCTGGTATTGCGTTCCCTGTGTACCGAAATGGACAGCAGATATGAACTTCTCAGCAAAGCAGGCGTGAACAATATCAAGCTTTATAACGATAAATACAAAAACAGGGTGCTTCTGCCTACCGAAGGACATCATTTCCTTCCTTATATGGTTGTGGTGATCGACGAGTATGCAGATCTTACCATGTCTGTGGGGACTGGACCGGAAACGAGGGTCATTGCGAAGAATATAACGATGTCCATCATCCGTTTGGCACAGAAGGGACGGGCTGCCGGAATACATGTGATCATAGCAACCCAGCGTCCTTCGGTCGATGTCATAACCGGGCTTATCAAGACTAACTTCCCTACAAGAATAGCTTTCAGAGTTGTAACCAGAGTGGATTCTTCGACGATTCTGGATTCTCCGGGAGCAGAGAAGCTGATAGGCAAAGGGGATATGCTTTATTATGCCGGGGTGGAAACGGAACGTGTCCAATGTGCGTTTATAAGCGGTAAGGAAATAAATGCCGTGACTTCGTTTATCGGAAATCAAAAGGGGTATGGCAAGAGTTACAATACGCCTTATTATCTTCCGGAGCCTGAACCGGATAAAAACGGGGAGAATGGAGGTATGGTTGATATGCGTAATCTGGACGAACGTTTTGAAGAGGCTGCCAGACTTGTTGTTACATCCCAGAAGGGTTCTACTTCCGATCTTCAAAGACGTCTCGGCATGGGATATGCCAAAGCCGGACGTGTGATGGATCAGCTTGAGGCTGCCGGTATAGTCGGTCCGCAGGAGGGCTCCAGACCTCGTCAGGTTCTTGTGCCTGATTTCGATTCCCTGGAAAAGATTCTAAATGCCTATATGGGCGGAGACAAGAATGATGAATAGTTTCATAAAAAGCAAATATCTGACCGTTACTGTCATTCTGCTGTCCCTGTCTTTTCTTGCGAGGGCAGTGGTTTCGTCTTCTTCGGTCTCGTCTTCTTCGGGTGATATCCTGTCTGGTTTTATGCAGAAAGTTGCTTCTTCGTATGTTACTTTTTCATATACCTATTCTGTTGATTCGCAGGTTAAGATCAATGGTTCGGGAACTGCCGAAGTACAGGGGGATTCTTTTTATATGAAAAGCAGCGGCATGGAGATATGGTGTAACGGTAAAACCAAATGGACGGTGGATAGAGCTTCCAGTGAAGCTGTTATAGAATCGGTAGAGTCTTCTTCCAATGATTATTATTCCAATCCTGCCCGCTTGATCGGATCTTTGGATGCTGCTTTTGTAAGGATCGGTGTTTCTTCAGGTGTTTTCAGAGGGAAAAACGTGAAGATATTTTCGTTGGAGCCTAAGTCCGTTGGAAATATCAATATGTTGAAATTATATTTTTCCGGTAATTCTTTATCAGGTGCTTCCGTTACAGTGAAGGATGGGACCGAAACCGAATTTATCATATCGAATGTCCGTTTTCTCGGAAAGACGGTTCCGTCTCATTTCGATTTCGATGTTAAGTCGCTTGATAAGAGTTATATTGTTACCGATCTTCGGTAAATGCGTATGTGTTGCTGCTGCCGTCCTTGATTTCCGAATGCTTTCTTAGTGCCTTTAGTGTACCTTCTGTACCTTTTCTCGGTGCTTTCTCGATGCTTTCTCGGTGCCTTCTCGGTGCTTTCTCGATGCCTTTATAGGTGTCTTTATAATGTCTTTCTTGTGATTTATTGGTGCCTTCTTTGTGCTTTTCTTGCTTAGTGCTTGTCTTGGTGAAAAACGCCGGTGGCGGTTCAGAGTTACTTGAAAAAACTCCTGAGCTGGCCATGCTCTACTGAATAATGCCTAAGGCAACCATGCTACACTCGAAGACGGCGAAATCCGTGAAAAAAGCCTTGAGGCGGCCATGCTTTTTTCGAAGAAGGTGAAACCTGTGAAATAACACCTACGGTAGTCATTTTCCATTTGAAGAAGGCAGAATTTGTGAAAAAAGTCTGGAGGCGGCCATGCTCTCTAAGGGATAAATAGTTGATGCTTAGCCATTTGACCCTTTTGTACCATGGCCAGCCCCCCTCAAAACACCCTACCTGTCCATGCTCGGAAAGAGCTAAAGTAGCCAGTTACAGTCATTTAGGTATTCGGGAGCATGGCCGCCTTCCGCTAAAAAATGAAGAATTGTTCTTGAAATCGAAAGATTGTAGTTTCTTGATTTAGGTTTACTATTTGAATGCCTTATTTCTGAAAAAAGTTGATCGCGTTTATAGATATAACTGATATTAGTTGACTCTAAATTCTTTATCAACCAAGTCTTATCCCTGTTTTAAGTTGACCGGAAGGGATTTTTTTGAGCTTTTACTAAATACTTCTCTCGTTTCTCATTTACATTTGCCATTTCTTTTATTTTTTATGGCAACTTTTTTCAGGGAAAGACAGCTTGGAAATATACGCTTCTGAATTAGGATTATTGTTATAAATTTATCTTTAATAATCCGATAGTGATTGCCGGCTGGAAATAGAAAAAGAGTTGCGTTATGTTTTCGCAACTCTCCCGGAATTAGAGCTCCTGAACCAGGACTTGAACCTGGGACCCTCTGATTAACAGTCAGATGCTCTAACCAACTGAGCTATTCAGGAATGTACCGTTACTTCCGTTTTCTCCGTAACGGGATTGCAAAGGTACTATATTTCCATAATTATCCAAATATTTTTATCAATTTTTTGTACCTTTGTTCCATCAGAATCAAGGGTCACAACGGTATGGCGTGCCGTTTTATTCTTTATAAGCGAATGGATATCGATTTATTATCTAAGATGGTCAAGGAACTTATCCTTACGAATGATTCAGTCTTGCTTCCGGGATTGGGGTCATTCATGACGGATATCGTACCTTCAGCTTTTTCGGATAAAGGCTACACTATTAACCCTCCTTACAGGCGGCTTTTTTTCCGTCCGAATAAAGAAGGCAATGATATCCTTGCGGATTTTTATGCCGGGTCAAATAATATAGACAGTGAATCGGCTTCGAGAATCATAAGCGATTTCCTGAATGACATGAAAATGGTGTTGAAAGAGAAGAAGACCATAGTTTTTCCCGGATTGGGACGGCTCCGGTCAACCAGGGAAAATAATTTCTTTTTCGTTCCGGATGAGGATCTGGATATTTATCCGTCCGGATTCGGTCTGGAACCTGTTTCCCTGAAATCCCATGAGGCGTCTTCGGAAGAAGTGTCTGCCGCCGTGAGCAATCTCGAGTCCATTATGGATTCTTCTTCGGATATGGTTTCTCCTTTGGATTCAGACGCTGATGCTGCATTGGCAGCTGCCGTAACGGGCTTTGTCGTTGCAGATGACCTGGACAATGTCTCTGCAGTTGTAGCCGATGAATCTGTTGTCGTTTCCGCAGTACCCGATTCCGATGCCGGAAATGTGGCCGTTCCTGAAACGGAAGACGCCGCCGGAAATGAGAATAAATCGGAGGTGGAGGTTGAATCCTCCAAATCGCAAGCCGGATCTGCGGATAAAGAAGCCGTTACGGCAAAGAGGAAGACTGGAATATGGAAAACGGCTTTGCATGTTTTTCTCATCTTATTGTGTGCTGCTGCGGTCTTTCTGATTGTTTTCATGGTACTTGCCAACATAGCGCCGGATTTCATCGATTCGATCCTTTACACCCCTGATGAACTTAGAATTATAAATTATTGATAATATGGATGTTTCTGTTTCCAAGGATAATAAATATTCAATGGATGTAACGATTCCTTGTTATGACACCGACGCATCTTTTTTTCTCAAACCCGCTTCTTTCATGGATTTATGCCAGGAACTGGCATATTGGGCTGCTCAGAAATTAGGGTTCGGTTATGATGATCTTAAAAAAGAAAAGACGGCATGGGTGCTTTCGAGAATGTATTTCAAGTATATTGCACCTCCGAAATGGCATGATGACGTAATCCTTTCCACGTGGCATAAAGGTCCAGACGGGCCTTTTTTCCTTAGGGATTTCCAACTGAAGGATAGGGACGGGAATGTTCTGATATCGGCGACGAGTTCGTGGCTTGTAATAGATTTACAATCAAGGACTCTGGTGAGATGCCATGATATTTATGACGGACTTGTTTCCACCAGTACTCAGTGTCGGGAGGATGCGTTGAGTCCCGCCTGCGGGAAATTGGTCATGCCAAAGGGAATTGATCCGGAATTTGTCGGACGTCACAAAATAAGCTATTCCGATATAGATATTATCGGACATACAAACAATGCCAGATATGTAGTCTGGGCCATGGATGCCATCGATTATAGGGTGTCTTCCCGAAAGAGGATAAAGGATCTGAAAATCAATTTCAACAAAGAGACTGTCCACGGTGAGTCGGTCGATATATATAAAACCGTAAGACAGACGGATGATGGTCTCGTGTATTCGGTAGAAGGCATAATGGACGGTAAATCCGCTTTTTGTGTTGAAATAACATATTAGCTGTATCGTTTATCCGGTTTTATATATTCCGGTGTCCGTTATTATAATTTAGTATAGGAAGCTTTTTAATATTTATTCCATTAGTTAGTTTTGTATTTATGAAAGAATTGTTTTTCGGAATGGGCATAGGTCATTCGATCTTGCTGTTCGCTTTTGTTATTGCCACCGGCCTTTTTCTTGGCAAGTTCAAGATAAAGGGGATTACTATCGGCTCCACATGGATACTTTTTGTGGGAATCATAGTGAGTCATTTCGGCTTAAGGGTAAATCCCCTGATTCTGCAGTTTGTCAAGGATTTCGGTTTGATCCTGTTCGTCTTTTCAATAGGACTGCAGGTCGGTCCGGGCTTTTTCCATTCTTTTAAAAAGGATGGACTGACAATGAATATGCTTGCGGTATCGTTAGTGCTTCTGGCTGTTCTGATGACATATGTAATTCATTTGTTTACCGGCGAGAGATTGTCTACGATGGTCGGAGTCATGTCGGGAGCCGTAACAAATACTCCTGGTCTTGGAGCTGCCCAGCAGGCATTTTCGGATGCAGGAATCGCTTCAGGTATGGTTCCGTCGACAATAGCGGCCGGAAGTTCGGATATGGCGTCAGCCTATGCCGTAGCATATCCTATCGGCGTTTTAGGCGTAATCCTTCTTTTGGTTTTCTTTAAAGCTTTGTTCAAAGTCGATTTGAAAAAAGAAAGTGCGGAAATGGATAATGACGGCAATGACGGCAATCAGGCAGAGGCTATATGCTGCCAGGTGGAAAATCCTGCCGTTTTCGGTAAATCGCTCCATACCGTAGGTAAATCCGCAGGCAGCCAGTTTGTTGTTTCCCGTCTTTGCAGAAGCGGTGTTGTGGAAGTTCCCGGACCGGATACGGTACTCATGGAAGGCGATATCGTATTGGTAGTAACTGCACAAAGTTCCGAAGATATAGTAACAGTCCTTTTCGGAAAGAAAAGCGATATCGATATGTCCAAATGGGAAAGCTTTGACGGAGCTGTTATTTCAAGGAGGCTTATCATAACGAAGAATTCATTGAACGGCAAGAAATTGAGGGAACTTAATATCAGGGGGAACTTCGGTGTGAATGTAACACGCGTGACAAGAGCCGGTGTAGATTTGGTTGCAAGACCGTCCCTTTTCATGCAGGTCGGTGACAGTATCAAGGTGGTGGGACCGGAACAATCGATCAACAAACTTGCCGAATTTGTCGGAAACAGGACTTCCGCTCTCAATAGGCCTAATCTGATCCCGATATTTTTCGGTATCGTGTGCGGTATCATTTTCGGATCCATTCCGTTGAAATTCCCCGATATCCCTCAACCTGTCAAGTTGGGAATCGCCGGCGGTCCTCTGGTGATTTCCATTCTCATAGGCTACTTCGGTCCTAGATGGAAAATTACCACATACACTACTTTGAGCGCTAATATCATGATAAGGGAGATAGGAATCTCTCTTTTCCTTGCCGCCGTTGGAATAGGTGCCGGGGAAACTTTTATAGAGTCTTTATTGAACGGAGGTTTTTACTGGATATTATACGGGGCCATGATAACCCTTATTCCGATACTTATCATCGGCATTGTCGCCAGATATGTATTCCATTTGAATTTTTATAAGATCTGCGGACTTATTTCCGGCGGGACCACCAATCCTCCTGTCCTTTCATTCGCCCAGAGTGCTTACGGGACCGATTATGCTTCCGTGAATTATGCAACTGTATATCCGCTTACCATGTTCATGCGAGTGTTGGTAGCCCAGCTGCTTGTGTTGATAGCATTTTGATTATGTTCGATCTGATATATCCTCCCGATCCGGCTCCCGTGATCCCGCCTTTGTCGATTGACAATCCTTTTCCGCGTCCGGTACCCGGAGATGAAATGGTCCCGATCGTGGAACCTTCCGGGATCGTAGTGGGCCAGGCTTCCAGACAATATTGCCATAGTGGTTCCAAGGCTCTCCATCCCGTCGTACACCTTCATATAATAAACAGATTCGGTAAACTTTACCTGCAGAAACGTTCTATGAAGAAGGATTTGCTTCCAGGAAGATGGGATACGGCTGTGGGCGGACATGTCGATTACGGCGAAAGGCTTAATGAGGCTCTTGTCAGGGAAGCCGGGGAAGAATTGGGCTTTTATGATTTCAATCCGTTGTATTTGTGTACGTATGTATATGAATCCAAAGTTGAAAAGGAGTTGGTCAATGTCTTTGCCGCTGTCGGGAATTTCACCCTTCATCCTGATCATGACGAAGTTTCGGAAGGAAAATATTGGGATATGGATGAAATAAGGAAAAATTTTGGTAAATCGTTGTTTACGC
The DNA here is from genome assembly GCA_022648685.1 of Bacteroidales bacterium. Lineage (GTDB taxonomy): Bacteria > Bacteroidota > Bacteroidia > Bacteroidales > UBA932 > Cryptobacteroides. The sequence continues at coordinate 204,477 of JALCMW010000002.1, read as the reverse complement.
CTAACTTTGAAGGAGAGTTCACTGAAATAAGAAAAAGTCTCGAAGTCCTTTTATAATATAATATGTCAATAGAAAAGCTTATTAATGATCAGCTTTCTGTCTGGCCGCAATTGGCGGCCGGATATCGTATCTTGAGAAATACTCCTTCAAAGAATATCCGTGTCGGGGATTTTACGATAACGATGCAGAATAATCCTTTGCGTATAAAATCATCAACAGCCGATATTTCTCCGGAAGGTCTTGCCTCTCGGCCTTGTTTCCTTTGCGAGGCGAACCGGCCGGCGGAACAGCTTTCCGTCCCTTTCGAAGGTCGAAAAGGTAGAAAATATGCAATAACGCTTAATCCTTATCCCGTTTTTCCGGATCATCTTGTTATATCTTCCTTGAAGCATATTCCCCAGTCTATCTGGAAACGGTATGTCGATATGCTTGACATATCCGATTCGCTTTCGGGATATACGGTATTTTACAACGGACCGGAATGCGGTGCTTCGGCTCCGGACCATATGCATTTCCAGGCCTGCCGTTCCGGCATCCTTCCTCTTGAAAAAGATGTGAATTCTTTGCTTGATGCCATATCTGGAAATTCCGTTTCCGATGAATATAAAAGTGATATCGATTATATCTCTTCTGTAAGCGATGCAGACATATATCATTACAAAAGATTCATAAAAGGTGTCTTCGTGCTGCGTGCGATGACGGCTAAATCGATGGCAAAAGCTTTTTACAGATTGCTTGATACTGCACCTGTTTGCGAAGGGGAAAAAGAGCCGCGTATCAATCTGTTCACCTATCGTTCAAACGGCGAATACAGGGCTTTTGTAATATTCAGAAGATTGCATCAGTCGCATCATTATTTTTCACATGATTCCGATCATCTGACGATAAGTCCCGGATGTGTGGACATGGCCGGATGGCTTATCGTCCCGGATCCCGTTGACTATGGAAAAATAACCTCAGGGATGCTGGAAGATCTTTATTCGGAGGTGTCTGTTACCAAGGAAACGGAAGAGGATATTATCTGGAAGCTTGTCCGCACGCAACCTAAGATATCCGTGGGGATAATGTCTGGAAAAGAAATCACATTCGAAATTATTTCCGACGGGGCCGGTCCTCAGTCTGTCTCATTCAAGGACGGGAAGATCGATTACAACGGTGTTCTGTATGACGAGCTTTTTTTCGAAGCGAAAACAATGTCCACTCTTTTCGCCGAACCCACATTCATACTTTACGGAGTTACCATAGGTATCAATTTCCATTGGGAGAGAAAAATGACGCAGAAATTCGCAGGTGCTCTGAAGTTTATTGCCGATGGCGATAAGATAACGGCTATCAATATCATAGGGGTTGAAGACTATCTGCTGAGTGTGATTTCTTCAGAAATGAAATCATCTGCGACTTTGGAATTCCTCAAGGCGCATGCCGTTATTTCCCGTTCGTGGGTCATGTCCCAGATTTCCGGGCACGGAAATATATCTGTTTTAGAAAAGGCGGCTTCTCGAACGGCTCCTGAAGATTCAGGAAACGCCGTTCCGGAACATATCGAATGGTTCGACCATGACGACCATAAATTGTTTGACGTATGTGCCGACGATCATTGCCAGCGTTACGAGGGGCTTACTATGATTGTTGGAGATACCGTTCGCAAGGCGATTGATGAAACATGGGGCCAGATACTTATGAGCGGCGGTGAAATATGCGATGCCCGTTTCTCGAAAAGTTGCGGAGGCATAATGGAGGAGTACAGTACGTGTTGGGGGGATGTCGATTATCCTTATCTTTGCGGAAAAGCCGATACTCAGGAAGGTGATGATCCCGGTCATGTCTTGCCTGATCTTACAAATGAAACGGAAGCGAGAAAGTGGCTGGAATCTGCTCCGGATTCTTTTTGCAATACACAAGACAATGAAATTCTGGGACAGGTCCTGAATGACTATGATCTGGAAACAAAGGATTTCTTCAGATGGAAAGTCCGTTACGACAGGAAGACTTTGTCCGAGCTGATTTCCGAAAGATGCGGAAAGGATATCGGTTCCCTTCTCGCCCTTGTTCCGTTGCAACGCGGTGTCTCTGGAAGGTTGTCCAGATTGGAGATCATTGGTACGAAATACCGGCTTGTAATAGGTAAGGAACTTATTATCAGACGATATTTGAGTGAAAGCCATTTGAAGAGTTCCGCTTTCGTAGTGGATTATTATGATGCCAACGGACAGCAGATCCCTTCATGTGATATCGAAGCGTATGCGAAATCTTATACGGATAATGATTTTGCCGGAAATCATGTTTCTGATATTAATTTTGACTATATTGTACTCACTGGTGCGGGATGGGGTCATGGCGTGGGCCTTTGTCAGATAGGAGCTGCCGTCATGGCCTATAAAGGATACGGCTACCGTGATATCCTCAGGCATTATTATCCCGGTTCCGAATTGGAAAGGAAATGATTGCCCGGGATTTGGCTGGAGTCATATAAGGAATGGATTATGAACACAATAACTAATAACAAGAGATCTCCGTGGTGGTGGATTCCCACACTTTATTTCGCCGAAGGCATACCGTATTTCATCGTGAACAATATTTCCGTTACGATGTTCACACGGATGGGAGTCCCGAACGGCGAGATGGCATTGGCAACCAGTCTTCTTTATTTGCCGTGGACCATCAAACCGATATGGAGTCCTTTTATCGATCTTATAAAGACCAAACGGTGGTGGATCATATCCATGCAGATACTTATGACAGCCGCTTTCGTTCTGCTTACTTTGTCGATACCCAGGCCTTCCCATGAAATGATAGCGGCTTCCGGTACTCCGGTAAGCATGTTCACGTTTACGCTCATATTATTTATTATCACCGCTTTTGCTTCCGCTACACATGATATCGCCGCGGACGGTTTTTATATGCTGGCCCTGAATCACAAGGAAGAATCGTTCTTTGTCGGCATAAGAAGTACTTTTTACAGACTTTCGTCCATTTTCGGACAAGGTGTCCTGGTGTTCATTGCCGGAGTTCTCGAAATCAGGACCGGAAATATTCCTATGGCGTGGACTATTACCATGGGCATATGTGCCGTATTGTTCGCCGTGATAACTTTGTACCATACCTTTGCCATTCCACGGCCGGTGCAGGATGCTCCGAGGGAAAATAATGATTCCGGAGACAATGCTGTCCACATCATGGAAGAATTCGGGAGGACTTTCGTAACATTTTTCAAGAAACCGCAGATCGTAATAGCCATTATATTCTTGCTTCTGTACCGCCTCCCGGAAGCTTTCCTGCTCAAGATGGTCAATCCGTTCTTCCTTGATCCCGTATCGAAGGGGGGGATGGGACTTCAGACACAGGAAGTCGGAATAATATATGGAACGATAGGTGTCCTTGCTCTGACAATAGGAGGTATCATTGGCGGATTCGCAGCATCCAGATGGGGACTTAAAAAATCTCTGTGGCCGATGGCCAGTGCTATGACTCTTCCTTGTCTGACTTTCGTATATCTGGGAATGTTCCATCCCGCAAGCCTGGTGGTGATAAGCGTTTGCGTATTTATCGAACAATTCGGCTATGGCTTCGGGTTCACTGCCTATATGCTTTACATGATTTATATTTCCGAAGGAGAATTCAAAACCGCCCATTATGCTTTATGCACGGCTTTCATGGCATTGAGCATGATGATTCCGGGGATGTTCGCCGGCTATCTCCAGGAATGGCTGGGCTACGCGAACTTCTTCTGGATGGTTATCATATGTTGTATCGCCACGGTAGGGGTCACTTTCATTATAAAAGTGGATCCTTCTTACGGCAAAAATGATTAATGATATGAAACTAAAATCAATTCTTTTATCCGTTTTGTCTTTTTCGTTTATTGCAGGTCCGTTATATGCAGGAATAAGGACAAAAAGCGTCATACCCGGTATCGAGGTCCTTGAAACAGGACATTTCAAAGGCTTGGAAGGAAAACGGGTGGGGCTGGTAACGAATCCGAGCGGAGTGGACAGGCATCTTCGTTCCACAATAGATATTCTATATGCGGCTCCGCAGGTGAATCTGGTTGCTCTTTTCGGTCCGGAACACGGTGTCCGGGGAGCTGCGTATGCCGGCAGTGCGGTTTCCGACTCCAATGATCCCGGAACCGGTCTTCCGGTTTATTCCATTTTCGGCTCACACAGGGAACCTACTCCTGAAATGCTCAAGGGCATTGATGTCATGGTCTATGACATTCAGGATATCGGCAGCCGTTCTTACACCTTTATAAGTACTTTGGGCCTTGTGATGAGGGCTTGTGCCAAACAGGGTATAGAAGTCATGGTGCTTGACCGTCCGAATCCGCTGGGGGGGAACAAAGTGGAAGGTTCTGTCGTGGAACCTGGCTTTTATTCGTTTGTAAGCGAATTCCGGATACCTTATGTCTACGGGCTTACCGTCGGGGAACTTGCAACCATGATTAATGAAGAGGGCTTGAACAGGGGAATGAAGGGAGACGAGATGCCGTTGAAATGCAAACTTAAGGTTGTGCCCATGAAAGGGTGGCATAGGGATATGCTCTATTCTGACACCGGACTTCCATGGATCCTTCCTTCTCCCAATATTCCTTCCGACATTTCCGCCATCTCATATCCTTCTGCCGGGATATGCGGGGAGTTCATGGATTATCTCAATATAGGTATCGGCTATACAATTCCTTTCCAGACTTTTGCCGCCCAATGGATAAATGCCGATTCCCTGAAGACGAAGCTTGACAGTTATGATATTCCGGGAGTTGAATTCAGAGTCATACATTATTCTCCGTTTGCCGGCAATTTTTCCGGGAAAATGCTGAATGGGGTACAGTATTTCTATACCGATTATGACAAAGCCACGATTACCCTTACCCAATTTTATGTAATGCAGGCTGTTAACGAATTATATCCTGACCATAATCCGTTTGCCGTATCTTCCGGCCGTGAACGTATGTTCGATATAGTATGCGGTACGGATTTTGTCAGAAAAGAATTTTCAAAGAGGTTGAAAGTGTCCGATATATCCGGTTATTGGAATAAAGATGCGGCTTCTTTCAAGGCTATTTCGAAAAAGTATTATATGTATGATTAACAACTTGATATGAAAACTTATATAAGAACGGCGATTGCTTTTGTATTGGCTTCCGCCCTGTTCGCACCTCCGATCGGAGCCCAAATCCGAAAAGGAGTAAATACAGGAGGCAAAACTTCGACGGAATCGAGGACTTCGTCATCGTCCGAAAAGACCGGGACGAAGAAATCAGCTGCCGTAAGATCGGCTTCGACAAAACCTTCGGCAAACAGAAACGTCCAGAATCCAGTCAGGAAAAATAATAATGTTGTCCGGAAAGGCTCGGAGAAAACCGGTGTTGACAAAAATAAAAATAAAAACAATAACCCCAGATCAGTTCCCGGTAATAGTCAAAGGCAAAATAATAATAACAAGCATAATAATAACAAGCAGACAGCTCCGAAAACATCTGTGTATGGTCCTGCCGGAGGCGCAGTAAGGTACAACAGCAATGTGACCAAAAATAATAATGATCATTTCGGAAACAGCCGGAGCAATCATGCTCCGGACGGAGGATACAAAGGAAATCGTGATTACAGTCCTCATCCGGGTTATAGTGTCAGAAATCATGACAGGGTGAGGATCCCTCCCCGCGAACGTGATTTCCTGAGTTATGACAGGCCTCATCATTTTTATGCCCATGATTATCATTATTACGGTTACAGAGTGAATTATCTGCCGTCTTCTTACAGAAGAACGGTATCTTTCGGAATAGAATATTATTTCTTGAACGGCATATATTACAGACGATACGGAAACTTTTTCGTCGTTTGCAGACCGCCTCTTGGAACGATAGTAACCGATATGGTTGCGGATGCGGTGTTTTCTTCCGTGGGCTTTGCTTATTATTATAACTATTATCGTCCGTATGCTGCGATAAACAATAATTTGAGATATATCGCTGACCAGAACAGAATAATCGCACGAAACAATGAAATTATTGCTTCACAGAACAACTCTCTGGCCATGAATAGGGAACGGGCTTTGAATGCTTATGAACTGGCGAATCGTCTCGGCTTGGTACAGAGTTTTGCTGGTGTCAACGAGAATTATTATTATCAGGACGGTGTCTTTTATGTCCTTTCTTCAGACGGCAGGTACACGGTGATAGTACCTCCTGCAGGAGCCTTGGTGTCTTCGCTGCCAGATGATTACGATGTCATAACATTGGGCGGACAGAATTTTTACAGAGTTGACGATACCGTTTACAGATTGACTCTTGTTTCAGGTATTCCTTATCTGGAGGTCTTGGGCCAGATGTACGGAAGCATGGCGGAGAAATATGATTATTACGGACAAAATCCGGATGATAATTACAACAGTCTATGGTGAAACCGTACGGATTTCCACCGATTATGAGTTGAAAAAAAGCGGCATTCTTGTAAAGAATCGCCGCTTTTTCATTTTGAATATCCGGGAAATATTATTTTGAATAAATGATGGAGAGCCGTTCCGTTATCCGATGAATACAATGATATGTCGGGGTTCGCATCTTTGTCCGCTTCGTCTGGAATGGTATCCGCTTTCCCTTCCGAAGCCATTTCCGACAACATTATCAGCCTTTTCAGTGCTTCTGTAGCATCATGCTCATTTAGAATGTGTTCCTGGACCATCATGTATATAAGATGTCTGGCTACCGCAGGGGCCGGATTTATAATCATGACTTCCGGGCCGGCAATCTTACGTATAGTTTCCATGAGAAAAGGATAGTGAGTGCAGCCTAATACTATCGTATCGACTTTTTTATTTATGAGAGGCATAAGACCTTCTTTCACGGTATCGGAGACTTCTTCTCCGGAGAATCTGCCTTTTTCCACCAATTCCACCCAGCCCTGTCCGACTTGTTCGGTTATAGTGACGTTTTTTCCGAATTTTCCTTTCGAATCAAGGTATTTCGCGCCGTTCAATGTCCCTTCCGTAGCTAAAACGCCTATCGAACCGTTACGGCTTTCCTCTACAGCCTGTTTTATGGCCGGTTCCATTCCGATGAACAGAATATGGTCCTGTCTGCCTCCCGATAATTCAAGAACTCTTTTGCGTACTTCGGGAATATCCGGATCCGAATATCGGGCTCTCAGGTCCGTTATCGCCGCGCCTGTAGCAGTATTGCACGCCACGACAATTATTTCAGCACCTTTCCCTATGAGAAATTCGGTTATTTCCCTTGCCCGTTTTCTTATGAAGGAAGGTTCCTTTTCTCCATACGGACAATTGGCATTGTCGCCATAGTATACATATTTTGCCCCGGGAAGAAGTTTGTAGATTTCCCGGAATACGGATAAACCGCCGTTGCCAGAATCGAAAATACCTATCATAACATGCAAAAATAATAAAATTCGACGGAATTTTATCGTCATTTATATTCCGTCAAATAATTTGTCTTTTAATTTAGCGTTTTGATATAATATTATTAAATTTGTCATCGCAAAATAAAACGAAATAAAAATCATTTCCTGTACAAAGGAAATGAAACGAAAGAATAACACTAACCGCTAATAATTGATGGACAGAATTAAAAATCCTGATACACGGCGTTGGCTGATAGTATTGACGATGTTCATTGCAATCGTTTGCAATTATCTTGACAGACAGTTACTTTCGATACTGAAACCTGAAATCCTGACGCATTATGGAATAGGCGATCTGGAATATGCATGGATAGTCAATATCTTCCTTATATGCTATGCTGTCATGTACCCTCTCGGCGGAATGCTTGTTGACAAGTTCGGACCGAAAAAAGTGATGCTGGCAGGTATAACAGTATGGTCTCTGGCCTGCATAGGCGGCGGCCTTTCTCCTAATGTATGGCTGTTTACATTGTGCAGGGGTTTTCTGGGCCTTTCGGAACCTGTCATTTTCGCAGGACAGATCGTTGTTGTGACTTTGTGGTTTGAAAAAGAGAAAAGGGCGACGGCAAACAGTCTTTGCACCATTGGCGGAACGATAGGGGCGGTTGTAGCTCCGCTTCTCATTGCCTGGCTCATGAGGCTGTTCAGCTATTGGCAGTATATTTTTATAATTTCGGGTGTAATAGGTCTGTTGATAGCTTTTTGCTGGATATTCATATACAAGACTCCTCCCGCAGACCTTCTTCGACGCACTGTCGGTTCCGGGAATAAAGCCGGGGAAGGTGTTACGCAGAAGTCTTTTACTTTCGGAGGGCTATTCAAGACCAAAACTTTATGGGGCGGTATCCTTATCCGCCTGATAAGCGACCCTGTATGGTATTTCTGCTGTTTCTGGCTTCCCGGTTTCCTTAGGAATATGGGAGCCTCGGAGGGTCTGTCCACAAATCAGACATTGGATATGATACAATGGATAGGAGGAATACCTTTTTTATTCGGTGCGATAGGGGGCATCCTCACTTCTGCGTGGTCCGACCATCTTGTCAAAAGAGGACGGTCTTCCTTGTCGGCCCGTAAGATTGTCCTGATAAGCATTGTGATCATAGCGCCGCTATGCATGCTGATTCCTTCCATAGGTAAATCCGTTTCCATTCCGTTCGCATGGCGCATAGGTCTGGTCATTGCCATTTTCAGTCTTGTGGCAGTTCTCTGTCTGAGCTGGCTTTATACTTTGCCTGTAATATTCGCTGAATCTTTTCCCATTGGTAATGTAGCTACCGTAATGGGCCTATGTTGCGGGGCAGGGGCCTTGGGCAGTGTGGTTTTCAACCAATTCGCAGGCTCCATTCCCGAGAATGCATGGACGGCCCTTTTCATTGTGATGGGAACGCTGCACATTTTCTCCGCCTTTATCCTTTGGAAAATGGTGGGGATTGAAAAACCTGAAACAGTTAATTAATAATAATTATATGTCTGACAATATGAATGCGATGATAAAAGAACCTGCAAGGGAAATTCCTGTACGGGCTAGTGTTGATATATTGGTTGTAGGCGGAGGTCCCTCCGGAGTAATGGCTGCCAGGGCGGCAGCAGCGAAAGAAAATAAATCCGTGGAAAAGGCCGGAGGCTGCTATTCCGGAAGCCGGAAGGTCATGCTTATCGAAAGCAGGGGCTATCTGGGAGGCAATCTGACTATAGGACTGCCTATCCTGGGTTTCCTTAATCGTAAAGGGGAGCAGATCATAAAGGGTCTGCCTCAGGAATTTATCGACAGGATGCGCGCCGTAAAAGCGGCAAGCGGACATGTGCCCTGCAAGAACCACATGAGTCTTACCATCATCGATCCCGAATCCGCTAAAACCGTATGCCAGGAGATGCTGGAAGAGGCAGGTGTCGATATCCTCATGTATGTATTTTGCGTAGGGGTGGTAAAAGAAGGCGATACGGTCAAAGGCGTGATAATCGAAAGCAAGGCCGGACGTGAAGCCATTCTTGCGAAAACAGTAATTGATTGCACCGGAGACGGTGATGTGGCTTTTCGTGCTGGCGTTGAATGCCGCAAAGGGGATGACGACGGAGGCATGCAGCCGCCTACTCTTATGTACAACATGCGGAATGTCGATGTGGACCGTCTTCGCGACGCGCTTTCGAATCATCCGGATATTTTCGATATGGATGTGATGCCTCCTGAACAATTCGGGAAGAGGTACTTCATAACTGTCGGTCTCCGTAACCAGATCAAAGCGGCCTCGGAAGCCGGTTTCCATATTCCGGTTGCAAGGACCATACTGATAACAGGCCTCAAGGATGATGAAATATGGGTAAATATGTCCAGGGTCAGCGGTGTGGATTCCACCGATCCGGTAAGTTATACCAGAGGTGAACTTACGGCCCGCAAGCAGATATATGAGATCTCCGCATACCTTGAAGAATTCGTTCCCGGATTCGAAAAGGCAAGGATCGAGACTGTCGCTCCGTTCACTGGAATAAGGGAGAGCCGGGTGATGGTCGGAAAATACATCCTTACGGCACAGGATATCCTTGAATGCAGGCGTTTCGACGATGCGATAGCCGTGGCCGGCTACCCTGTCGACATCCATCATTCCAAAGGGACCGACTGTACAATGTATTTTTGTCCCGACAGCTATGATATTCCGTACAGATGCCTTGTCCCAGCAAAGACCGAAGGCCTTCTGGTCGCAGGAAGATGTTCTTCCATGAATCATGAAGCAATGGCTTCCACCCGTGTGATGTCTACGTGCATGGCTATGGGCGAAGCGGCGGGCCGTGCTGCCCGAATAGCTTCTGACGAAGGTGTTCTTCCTTCCGGAGTGGATGTCGATAAAGTACGCAGGGAATTAAGGGAAACCGGAGCTTATCTGAAATAATTATATATGAAAATCATTGCAAAGGAAGCTGCAGTTCTTTTTTGTTCGCTTTTGTTATTTTCAACCTTATGCATAGCTGCCGGTCCTGCTGTAAAAACGATCCGTTGCGGAACAAAGCCTGTTCACCGTATTATGACTTGCAATATCAGAATAGCCGGATTGGAAGCCGATGATACCATTCCGGGCCGCAAATGGGAGAACAGGCGTGATGTCCTGTTGAAAGTGATAAATTCCCGGAAGCCGGATATTATCTGCACCCAGGAAGTCATATACAAGTCGTATCATTATATGAAAAAGAAACTTTCCAGATACGGCTGTTACGGTTTCGAGGGTCCGGAAATGGATCCTTATACGGATGGTTATCATTTCATAGGAAAGAATGTGATATTCTGGCGCAAGAGCAGATATGAATTTGTGTCAGGCGGTTGTTATTGGTTGTCTGACAAACCGTATATCGGAGGCAGTCTTTCATGGGGGACAGCACGGGCGCGACATTGTAATTGGGTAAGATTGCGTGACAGGAAAACAGGAGAGGAATTCCGTATATTGGATGTGCATCTGGATCATATCTCTGAACCTGCACGTCAGGCACAGATGAAAATGGTCATAGAAGAGGCTTCACAATACCAAGCCTCTTTTCCTCAGATTCTGTGCGGGGATTTCAATTCCGGAATCAAAAATGTTGCCGTTAAAGCCCTGCATTCTGCGGGATGGAAAGATTTGTACGAGGAAAGCCATGGCAGCGGGGAAGCCGGTTATACTTGTCATGGATTCCTTGGTACGGAAAAGGCTCTAAATGGACATAAAGGTCACAGAATAGATTTCATTTTCGGCAACGGACCGGTCGATGACGTCGATTCTGAAATTATAAAGGATTCGGTGCGAGGTATTTACCCAAGCGACCATTATTTCCTCATGGCTGATGTGACTTTATGACATTTACCGATTACGTGTCTCATGCTTGCCTCTTGTATTAAATGCAGCTCCTATTTCCATAAATAGCGATTTTTGACTATTTTTGCAACATAACATCAAAATGCCGGACAAACATGGTTACACAAGATCAGATAAAGTCTCTGCATCAGCGTATGGAAACGCTGGGGAGGTGTCTTTGACATCGAGAGCAAACGTTCACGCGTAAGCGAACTTCAGAAACAGACCGAATCCGCCGATTTCTGGTCGGATCCAAAATCCGCGGAATCTTTCCTGAAGAATCTCAACGGAATAAAATCCTGGGTTACGGGATTCGACAAGGCATTTTCCGAAGTCGAAGATCTGGACGTCCTTTATGAATTTGCAAGGGAAAGTCTGGACGGGACCGAAGAGGAAACCGGGTCAACTCCTGAGACGAAAGAACTTGACGAATCTTTCATGACTGCGGACAAGGACGTAGAGTCCATGGAGCTCCGCAATATGCTTGGAGAAGAAGGGGACAGCCTGGGTGCTATTCTTACTATCAATTCCGGAGCCGGAGGAACCGAAGCCAATGACTGGTCCGCAATGCTTATGAGAATGTATGTTAGGTGGGGGGAGCGTAACGGTTACAAGATAACCGTTACCGATGAACTGGAAGGGGAAGAAGCCGGCATCAAGTCTGCAACTGTCCAGTTCGAAGGTGATTATGCATACGGTTATCTCAAAGCGGAGAATGGTGTGCACAGGTTGGTGCGTATTTCGCCTTTCAATGCACAGGGCAAGCGGCAGACGACATTCTCGTCTGTTTTCGTCTATCCTTTGGTTGATGATACCATAAATATAGAAATCAATCCGGGGGATCTTGAATGGGATACTTTCCGTTCGGGAGGTCACGGAGGGCAGAATGTAAACAAAGTGGAAACGGGCGTAAGGGTCCGCCATATTCCCAGCGGGATTATGGTTGAGAATACGGAAACGCGCTCGCAACAGGATAACAGGCAGAATGCTTTGCGGATACTTAAATCCAGACTTTACGATATTGAATTGAAGAAACGTCAGGAAAAGCAGGCTGAACTTGAGGGGCAGAAAAAGAAAATAGAATGGGGATCCCAGATCCGCAGTTATGTACTTCATCCGTACAAAATGGTAAAGGATGTCAGGACTGGATATTCCACAGCTGATACCCAGGGCGTTCTGGACGGGGACCTGAATGAATTCATGAAAAGGTTCCTTATGAGCCGCGGAAGTGCTTCTACGTCTTCAGGTACGGCAAATGCTTCGGAAAATGACGATGTCAATTGACAAATGATAAATTATCAATATATAAATATATTTAGATATGGAATTCAAATATGCACCTATGTTTCAGCTCGGTCCCGATACGACTGAATATTATCGTTTGACTAAAGAACATGTAAGTCTGGGTGACTTCGAGGGGAAACAAATTCTCAAGGTTGATGCCGAAGGACTCACAATGATGGCGAATGCAGCATTCAGGGATGTCAATTTCCTTTTGCGTCCTGCCCATAACGAGCAGGTTGCCAGGATATTGGAAGATACTGATGCTAGTGCGAATGACAAATATGTGGCTCTACGTTTTCTGAAAAATGCAGAAGTGGCTGCGAAAGGCAAACTTCCTTTCTGCCAGGATACCGGCACTGCTATTGTCCACGGCGAAAAAGGTCAGCAGGTATGGACCGGATTAGACGATGCCGAGGCTCTGTCAAAAGGTGTATTCAAGACTTATACGGAAGAAAATCTGCGCTACAGCCAGAATGCCCCTCTGACAATGTATAAAGAGGTAAATACAAAATGCAATCTTCCCGCTCAAATAGATATTGAAGCTTCCGAGGGAATGGAATACAGGTTTCTCTGCGTAGTGAAGGGCGGCGGTTCTGCAAACAAGACATATCTGTACCAGATGACGAAAGCTGTTCTCAATCCCGATACCCTTGTTCCTTTCCTTGTTGAAAAAATGAAGACTCTCGGTACTGCGGCATGTCCTCCGTATCATATAGCATTTGTGATAGGCGGTACTTCGGCTGAAAAGAACCTTATGACTGTCAAGCTTGCTTCCACCCATTATTATGACTCCCTTCCTACGACAGGAGATGAAACAGGTCGTGCTTTCAGGGATACGGAACTAGAAAAAGAGGTTCTTGAAAAAGCATATGGAATCGGTCTCGGCGCACAGTTCGGAGGTAAATATTTCGCCCATGATGTAAGAATAATCCGTTTGCCTCGCCACGGTGCAAGCTGCCCTATCGGCCTTGGTGTAAGTTGTTCAGCAGATAGAAACATAAAAGCGAAGATCAACAAAGACGGAATCTGGATAGAGAAGCTTGATGACGATCCTTCACGTCTCATTCCAAAAGAATTGCGCGAAGCCGGAGAAGGCGATGGTGTCAAAATCGATCTCGATCAGCCAATGCCTGAAATTCTCAAGGAGTTGACGAAATATCCGGTATCTACGCGTCTGAGTCTTAGCGGAACCATAATAGTTGCAAGGGATATTGCCCATGCCCGTTTGAAAGAACGCCTGGACAAGGGGGAAGATCTTCCTCAGTATTTCAAAGATCATCCTGTATTTTATGCCGGTCCGGCAAAGACTCCGGAAGGAATGTCCTGCGGTTCCATGGGACCTACTACGGCCAACAGAATGGATCCTTATGTGGATTTGTTCCAGTCTCACGGCGGCAGCATGGTTATGATTGCAAAAGGTAACCGTACTCAGACCGTTACCGATGCATGCAAGAAATACGGCGGATTTTATCTTGGATCCATAGGAGGTCCTGCAGCCGTTCTTTCATACGAAAGCATAAAATCCATCGAATGTGTCGAATATCCTGATTTAGGCATGGAAGCCATTTGGAAGATCAAAGTCGAGGATTTCCCTGCTTTCATCCTTGTAGATGACAAAGGAAACGATTTCTTCAAGAAACTCGGATTATAGTTAAAAATTAAAACCCACTTATTATGAAACGGTTATCAGTCTTGTTATTTGTTATTGCCATTTCGTTTATCTCGGGGTTCGGACTTTCGGCTCAGAATCACGGTGATTACGGGTTGGATGTTTCCGGAGCATTTTTCCATCCTACGGATGCAATGGCCGGATCGGGAGTATTCAGTGGTTTTAAAGTATCCACGTGTCCCGACAACGGAGGCTGCGGTCTGGCATATTCCTATATGGGGACTTCGAATGCGAAACCGATGGAGAATCATATGTATTATTTCGACTTCGAATGGTTTCCGAAATCGACGTACGACATTTATATGGTTCCTTCAATTGGTATCGGAGGCTTTCACGGAATGCTTGACGGAGTGATGAATAACAGAACCAGATTTTTGTGGCATCTGTCCGTCTCTGTAAGATATGACATTGATGATGATTTCTATTGCGGTCTGGAAGCTGCTGATTTTGTCATAGGCAAGCATGATTCGATGATGCTGGGCTTCAGGATAGGTTGTCTACTTTTTTAGATCCGTTGTCCTGATTTGCTAATAATTCATCCGGATCGTATATCCGGAATCTTATAATGCCGTGCGGAAATCTTTTACAAGCATTTCCGCACGGCATTGCTATTGCTATTGGCTTTTTTGTGCTACCAGTCGTCTGTCCGGAACGGCACTGCGGGGAGGTTGCGGCCGCCTTTCAAATTCCCCGGCTGGAAATCCCTGAAGCAATATCGTACAGCGACGGGATAAGGAACATCGTCGGACCATACTATGATACTTTCTTTACCGGTATCCACCTTTGCCTTTGCCGGATGGAAAATCTTGTCTTTTCCGGCTATCTCGAATCCTTCCAATACTGTGTGGGGACTGAATCCGTTTCCGGAATTTCTGAAGAAGACTTCCATCGAACGCTTTCCCGATTTATTGACCATTACAGACATTGATTTATATACCGGACCTTCGCAAGCAATGCTTTTTATTCCGTATGTCCTGTTCAATACCATGAAGGCGATCCTGTCTCCGACTTCCCGTTTCCTGCATGGATGAATCTGGTCTTTTTCATATGGATATACAAGATCGTTGGTGCACACCAGCCCGCTGTTCGGAATGGTTTCCGCCGCTTTATGTTGTGCTTCCCTTAGTCTTGCTCCTAATGTTCCGTCGCTTCCGTAAGAATATGGAGGCAATTCAACTATGAAAAAAGGTATGTCGCCTTCTTTCCAGTCCGAACGCCACAGACGTGCCAAGGTATATAACCTCCCGGCATAATTCCCGTAGCGGCTAACATTCGATTCCCCTTGATACCAGACGAACCCTTTGACAGTATAATTCCTGAGGGGATAAAGCATTCCGTTGTACATTACACAAGGCGTGGTCCAGTCCCATTTCCCTGGGGAGTCCGGGGTTACGGCAAGCTTTTCACCGGGGTCCATGTCTTTGTAAGTCCCGACTATGTTTTCCGGAAGCCATCCTTCCAGGCTTGTTCCTCCCCAGCTGCAATTTATTATTCCTACCGGGATTCCAAGTGTCTCATTGAGCCGCAATGCGAAAAAATAAGCGGCGGCTCCGAACCATTGTGCATTATCAGGATTGCTTTCCACCCATTTTCCCCCGACTGTATCCTGAAGAGTAGTATAGCCTGTTTTAGGAATAGTTACAAACCGGATTCCGGGATGGTTTCCGGCATCGGCTATTGCTTCGTTCGATTCTTCTACGGGGCAATTTATGAATCCGTTGAGCGGCATCTCCATATTCGATTGTCCTGAACAGAGCCACACTTCTCCGAACAGTATGTTTTTCAATATTATATCTTTGCAGCCTTTTTCCCGGAAAGTAATGCTGTATTTTTTATATGAAGGTTCAAGTGTTTTTATGCCTGTCTTCCATTTCCCATCCTTTCCGGCACTGACGCTGATCTCTTGTTGCCACGAAGGTCTTATCATTACTATCGCGCCAGGTTCCGCCGTTCCCCATAGATTAACCGTGGCATTTTCCTGAAGCACCATTCCGCTGCCTAAGATATCCGGAAGCCTGATTTCAGCAGTCGCCTGGAAACAGGTTGATGCATAAACGAATGCGGCCGCTGTCATAAATAAGACACGGCAGTAGTTGATTATCCCGTTACCTTTCCTTTTAATATTCATAATTTGCCTGTTCTTTCTATTATTTCCATGCACATTCTTGAATCGTGGTACGGGCATTTCCAGAAGCCGGCTTTATCATCGTCGAGATTGACTGAGCCGTCTGTACGTATGCTCCAATGCCATTCTCCTTTTTCATGGTCAATGATATTGTGATTTATGAAATTCCAGCAGTCGATGCTTGTTCTTAAAGCTTCGGCGTCGCCGAAATTCTGCCATAAATTGAAATAGCCCACAACGGTTTCAGCCTGTACCCACCAATGCCTTTCTCCATCCTTAGATCCGTCGCCGTGTTTTTCATATATCATTCCCTTTCCCCTAGCGAAACCTTCGAAAGCCGCTTTCCCTATTTTTTTTACCCACGGTTCCATTGCGGCTAGGATATCCCGATTCCCCAGAATCATTGCAGCCTCGTGCAGCAGCCATGAAGCCTCGATATCGTGTCCGTATGACACTGTATAGTCAGTGCTGTTCCAATCCTTATCGAAGAACAATCGCAGATGCCCTGTATTTTTGTCCAGGATTTTGTTTATGAATATATCCAGAAGGTCGCGTACTCTTTTTTCCAGTCCGGGATCTCTCCATACACGCAGCAGATTCGTATATGGCTCAAGAATATGCAAATGGGTATTCATTGTTTTGCAGTCGTTTCTGTCTTTGTCGCTCAAACGCATATCCGCTATTTCATCCCATTCCTTCGTGAAGGCTTCCAGATATCCTCCCTTTAGTTTGTCGTGACTATGTCCCTCTATATCACGATATAGTTTTACCGCATAGTCCAAAGCTTCTTTGTCTTCCGTTGCCCTTGCGAATTCACTTAGTCCGTAAATTGCAAAGCCTATGGCATAAATTTGTTTTTTCGTGTCCAGCGGGGTTCCGTCGGCGTTGAGGCTCCAGAATACGCCTCCGTTTTTCTTGTCGTAAAAATTATCTATGATGTATCTTTTCGCCCTTTCGGCCATATCCAGATATTCTTTGTTTCCGAATAGCCTGTAGGCGGCCGAGAAGCTCCAGAGAATTCGGGCATTAAGTATGGCACCTTTTGGAGCCTCTTTTACGAGCAATCCTTTTCCCGTCATTTCCCCGTAAAACCCTCCTCTCCCGTCTTGCATTTTCTCTATCCAGAAAGGCAGGATGTTTTTCCGGAGACAGGATTCCAGTTCTCCTGCAAAGTCTTTTATATTATACTCCATTATCATTATGCGGTTTATACAAATATAGCGTTTGTATGGGTAACATAATCAAATAATGAAACCTGTTTTTATGAAAAAGTTATAAAAGTATCATTATATCTTATGATAGTATTATATATTTGCACAAACAAAAACATTTAGAATATGAGCGAAGTCCTTACAGAAATAACCCCGTTGTCGGAAAAAGACTGTTTCCATATTGTGGAACGCCATAAGAAGCAATTCACATATCCGCTGCACAGGCATAAGGAATTTGAAATCAATTTCATCGAACATGCTTCCGGCGTACGAAGAATCGTAGGGGACAGTGTGGAAACTATAGGGGATTACGATCTTGTACTCATAGCGGGCGAAGGCCTTGAGCATGTTTGGGAGCAGGGAACGTGCAAGTCTCCTGACATCAGGGAGATAACGATCCAGTTCTCTCCGGGTCTGTTCGATGCGCAAATCTATGCCAAGAATCAGTTCGCGTCCATTTCTTCCATGCTCAAAAAGGCGGAGCACGGTCTTGCTTTTCCGTTGGAAACGATAATGAAAGTTTATAATGTCCTTGACACCCTGGCCAGCGAACCGAAAAGATTCGTGCAATTTCTGAAAACATTATATCTGCTTTATGAACTTTCTGTGAGCGAAGGTTCACGGATATTGGCCAGCAGTTCTTTCGCCCATGCGGAAAGGAATACGGAAAGCCGCAGGGTGGCAGTCGTTAAGCAGTATATAAACGATCATTACCAGGAAACATTGCGACTGGCGGATCTGGCGGGTCTTGTCGGGATGAGCCCTGTGGCTTTCAGCCGTTTTTTCAGACTTCGTTCGGGAAAGACTCTTTCTGGTTATATCGAAGATGTCAGATTGGGATATGCTGCCAGGATGCTTGTAGATACGACGAAAAATGTTTCCGAAATATGCTATGAATGCGGTTTTAACAATCTGTCCAATTTCAATCGTATTTTCAAGTCATGCAGGGGTTCTACTCCCAGGGCATTCAGGGAAATGTACAGGAAGAATATGGTAACCATATAATGATGTTTTTTTGTTAATATGATGTTAATTTTTTGTTAAAAATAGATAAATTCATATTTGTTTAGCATAGGTTATCTAGTTACTTTTGCATACCACGATGGTATGATATGAAACAACTGATAACCTTAATTGTATTTCCTATATTATTTCTGACTTCAGAATTCGGTCTCTTTTCGAAAACTGCTTTTTGGAAAGTTAGCAATGGCGCTTTTGTCCGCGGTTCCGGAGATGTCCCCGGATATTTCGTGGGAGCCAATTTCTGGTACGGCCCCATATTGGGTTCTGAAGGAATTGGTGGTGACAGGCCCCGTCTTTTAAGGGAACTTGATTCACTTGAATCACTTGGAGTCACAAATCTTCGTGTACTTGTCGGCGGTGACGGTCCTGACGGAATACAGACAAAGATCAGTCCTACCCTTCAGAAAAAACCGGGAGTTTATGATGACAATATTTTGAAAGGTCTGGATTTCCTTCTCAGTGAAATGGGCAAAAGGGGGATGTCGGCAGTCCTTTATCTTAATAATGCATGGGAGTGGTCCGGAGGGTATACCCAGTATCTGGAATGGGCAGGAGCAGGAAAAGCGGTGATTCCCGCAAAAGACGGATGGCCGGCATATATGGCTTTCGCAAGCAAATTCGTAACCGATGACAAAGCCAAAGCTCTTTTTGCAAATCATATAAAAGCAATAGTTTCCAGGGTTAATTCCATTACCGGCAAGGCGTATAAAGATGATCCGGTCATCTTTTCATGGCAGATTTGCAATGAGCCTCGCTGTTTCAGTTCATCGGACAGTGTCCGTTCTGTATTTGCGGACTGGCTTTGCAGATGCGCTGCCCTTATAAAATCAATAGACGGGAATCACATGGTTTCAACAGGAAGCGAAGGCTCGTGGGGATGTGAGAACAGCATGAATCTGTATGAGAAAATACACTCGTGCCCCGACATAGATTATCTTACTATTCATATCTGGCCTTATAACTGGAACTGGGTCACGGATTCCACTCTTAAGAAAAATCTTCCGCAGGCGATAAGGAAAACCGATGATTATATAGATGCTCATCTTGCCGTTGCCCGCAAATATGCCAAACCGGTAGTGCTTGAAGAGTTCGGTTTTCCGCGCGACGGGTTCAGTTTCAGCAAAACCTCGACCACCACTTGTCGTGATGAGTATTATAGCCATATCTTGTCCAGGCTTGTCGAATCCGGGAAACGCGGAGGCCTCTTTGCCGGAATAGATTTCTGGGGATGGGGAGGCGAAGCTCCGCAGTCACCGGACAATATATATTGGTCTGAAGGGGATGCCTATTGCGGTGATCCTGCTCAGGAACCGCAGGGCCTGAATTCCGTTTATGTGTCCGATAACAGTACTCTGTCTTTGATAAAGAAGGCTGCTTCGGCTTTGAATTTGATTTGCCCCGTGACAGCTTCCGTGTTATTGGAAAACAACTGGATGTATTGCTGCAAAGCCTGCCTTAGAGTCGCTACGGATGACCGCTATGGCGTTAAAGGCAAGCTTTGTATGCATTTGACCGATGACAGGGATATTCCCGTTTTATCCAAATCGGTAAAGATTTCCTCCGGAATCGACACCGTTTCATTCCGTTTTAAACTGTCCCCGGGTTTTTACCGGGCTTATTTCCATATCGAAACTGCGGACGGAAAAAAATATCCTATAAACAATACGACAACAGGTTCCTTTTTTAATGTCGGCTGCCGTCCCGGGGAGATTGTTTCTCCCCAGGACAAACAGCCTGATTTCGATAAATTCTGGTCGGACAATCTGGCGGAACTTGCTTCCGTATCTCCCGATTACAGGCTTGAATTGCTGCCTGAACGTTCCGACAGCATACGAAGGACTTATATTGTGCATATGAAATCACTTGGCGGAATTAGTATATCAGGTATATATATCGAACCTGTCAAAGACGGCAAATATCCTGTATTCATAACATATATGGGCTACGGGTCAGATCCATGGTATGAAGATCCCGATTCCGATCCGAATTCTATTTCATTCCAACTTAGCGTGCGCGGCCAGGGGTTGTGCAAAGCTAACGGTGCTGAAAACGATTGGGTTGTGAGAGGACTGGGAAGCAGGGATACATATTATTACAAATTCGCTTTTGCGGATGTGGTAAGGGTTGTTGATTTCGTAGCTTCAAGAGAAAAGACGGATCCCGATGAAATTTTCGCAGAAGGGGGCAGCCAGGGTGGTGCATTTACTTTGATAGCTGCGTCGCTTGACCATAGGATACGGGCCATAGCTCCTTTCGTTCCTTTCCTTTCCGATTTCCCCGATTATTTCAAGATGGCCGAATGGCCAGCAAACCAGGTCCTTCCGGAAGCGGAATCACTTGGCATCCCGGATGCGGATCTTTATCGGATGCTTTCTTATTTCGACGTGAAGAACTTTACCGACAGGATAACTTGTCCTGTACTGATGGGATTCGGTCTTCAGGATACCGTTTGTCCGCCCCATGCTGTTTTTTCAGGTTATAACTTGATCGATTCCCCGAAAACATATATATGTTTTCCAATGTCCGGACATCATGTGGAGCGTGAAGCCGGATGGTGGAAAGCCGTCGGCGGATTTTTCGGACGATATACAGAATAACATTAACCAGTAATAACTTATTAACACTAAAGATGAACAGAAAATTAATAACTGGCTTGGCAATGCTTATTTTTATGAGCATCAGGCTTTTGGGTCAGAATGCAAGTGTCAGCGGTACTGTCACTTCAGCATCTGACGGGCTGCCTCTTCCGGGAGTGGTCGTTACTGTCGGGAATGATAATACCCGTTATGCGATTACCGGTTCGGACGGCCGATATTCCATCAAACCTGTCAAAACGGGCGAGATGCTTGTGTTCACTATGATGGGTTTCACTACTCAGAAAATAGAGTATCAGGGAAAACCCGTAGATGCGGCTCTTCTCGAAGAAGCCACGGCTCTGGATGAAACGGTCGTAATCGGCTACGGATCCGTAAAGAAAAAGGATCTGACAGGTGCGGTCGCTTCCGTCAACGGAGACAAACTAAAGGAGACAATTGCAACCAGCGTGGACCAGATGCTTCAGGGCAAGGTCTCCGGTGTGCAGATTACAGCCAATTCCGGTGCTCCCGGAGCTGCAAGTTCCATTCGTGTCCGTGGTATAAACTCCATCAATAATACAAATGAACCTTTGTATATAATCGATGGAATTCCGTTTTCCGGCAAAGGCAACGAGATCGCCGGTTTCGATTGGGCCGGGGGAACAAACGGCCAAAACAAGGTTGATCCCCTTTCTACCATATCCCCTTCGGATATAGTCAGCATAGATATTCTCAAGGATGCTTCGGCTACCGCCATTTATGGAGCCAACGGTGCAAACGGCGTTGTCATCATAACGACACGCAGGGGCCGTGCCGGACATACCGACATAACTTATGACGGATATGTTACTGTCCAGATGATTACAAACAAGCTGGATATGATGAATCTGAGGGAATATGCAGAATATCAGGCAGGTCTATGCCAGGATCTCAATCTTACCCTTGACGATGTTTACAAAGATCCTTCCCTTCTCGGAAAAGGTACCGATTGGCAGGATGAAGTTTTCAGAAAAGCATGGATGCATTCACATTCGATATCTGTCACCGGAGGTACTGACAAAATCCAGGTTGCCGCCAGCGGCGGTTATACAGATCAGGACGGTGTCATCATCGGATCCGATTTCACGCGTTTCAATTCCAGACTTAACATAGATGCCGAAATCCATCCATGGCTGAAAGCAGGAGCATCGCTCGCTTTTACCCATACGGATGAAGTGATTACTAATAATGATGGTACGGATGGTGTCGTACTTCAGGCTCTGACAATGCAGCCGAATATTCCCGTTTACGATTTCGATGGCGATTGGGCCGGTCCCGAAAATGTAAACGGAGCTTCAAATTACAATCCCGTATGGTTGGCTTTGATGAAAAACAACGATTACAAACGCAATCGTACGATGGGTAATTTCTATATTAGCATAAAACCCTACAAAGATATTACCGTACGTTCCGAATATGGTTATGATTATTCGGACAATCACAACACTTGTTTTGTCCCTACTTATTCATTCGGATTGTTATCAAGCGATACGAATCAGATAATGCAGAAAGAAGATCATTCCATATACTGGATATGGAAGACTTATGCAAATTATAACAAGGTGTTTGCAGAAAAGCATAATTTCGGGGCCATGATAGGATCCGAGTTATCTTCATCGGAATGGAGCAGCAATCAGATAATCAAGAAGAATCTTTCGACAGACATTATCCATATTGTTACCGAAGACGGTGATTTCGTATCCAATTCCGGAAGCAAAGACAGCCAGACGATGGTTTCGGCTTTCGCCAGACTCAATTACAATTATAGCGAAAGATATTATGCTACTGCCACATTGCGTGCAGATGCTTCTTCCAAATTCGGTTCAAATCATAAATGGGGCTATTTCCCTTCCACCGCTCTTGCATGGCGGATTTCCAATGAAAATTTTTACGGGAATCTCAAAGATGTGATGAACGAATGCAAATTGAGGGTAGGCTACGGAATGGTGGGGAATTCGAATATAAATTCATTCCTTTACAGTGCTAAGATGAATACGATGACAACGCCTATGGGTGTAGGTTATTATATGTCGAACATTGCCAATCCGAATTTGAAGTGGGAGGCTTCCGAGCAATATAACATGGGTCTTGATCTTGGCTTTTTTGACGGCAGGATAAACTTTACGGCCGACGGATATCTTAAGTATTCGAACGACCTTCTTCTCCAGCTGTCAGTTCCGGCATATCTTGGAGGTACCACCACCTATCAGGACATAGCTACCCCTATGGTCAATATGGGCAAGACCAGCAACAAAGGTGTAGATCTTAACCTTACCACCCAGAATATCGTACATTCTCATTTCAATTGGTCTACCAACGTTGTATTCTCTTTGAACAGGAACAACGTAGATGCATTGAACAGCGATACCCAGACAATATCCGGTGCCGTAGACTGGTATTCAGGATTCCAGACGGCAACAAAGATAATGGTTGGCAGGCCAATAGGCGTATTTTACGGCTATGTTGCAGAACGCTTGTTCACAGATGAGCAGGATATCCTTTCAAGTCCCGTACAGGTTCCGGATCCTTCGAATTCCAAAGTGAATCTTGTCAATAAGAAAACCGGGGTATATGCTGGTGATATCAAATTCAAGGACATACACAAAGACGGAGTCATTGATGAAAAAGATCAGACTGTCATAGGAGATCCCAATCCTGATTTCACGTTCGGCTTTACGAACAAGTTCATGATAGGTAACTGGGATGTGACTTTGGCAATGACCGGTTCAGTTGGCGGGGATGTGCTCAACTTTTCAAGGTATAGGACTGAAAGTATGATGTCCATATGGGACAATCAGAATGCGACAGTCCTTGACAGGGCCAGGGTTGATGATAGCGGGACCCTTATTTCCGGAACCGGCAAATCCGGGAAATACGACTATCTTATGCCGCGTGCCGCTGCCAATGATCCCAATCAGAATTGCCGTATGAGTACCAGATGGATCGAAGACGGATCATACCTGAGAATTCAAAATCTGTCCATAGCTTACAGAGTTCCGTCAAAGTTTGTTGAAAAAACGAAACTTGCTTCTTTTAGGATTTATGTGAATGCACAGAATCTGTATACTTTCACCAAATATTCGGGATACGATCCGGAAATCGGAGCGTATAACCAGAGTTCTTTGCTTCAGAATATAGACAGGGGCCGTTATCCTACCCCTACGTCCGTCACTCTCGGAGTTAACATAGGATTTTAATGAGAAAGTATAAAATGAAAAAGATATTATATTCCATATTGATAGCCGCAGCCGTCCTTTCGGCGGTTTCCTGTGACAACTTCCTTACGGTAACACCGAAGGATTCTCTGGCGGCCGACAACTATTATGTTAGTAAAGATGCAATAAGAGCCAATACTGCAGTTCTTTACGCTTCTACGCCGTGGTTCGATTTCCATGGAAACTTCATGTTCTATGCCGGTGATATGATGGCCGGTGACATGTATTACACCTACGATCAGGAAGGTCATTATTATTACAATTCGGTGACTTCAACCAATTCCTATCTGTATAGCGGATGGAAAGGCCTTTACCGCGTAGTCTCATTTGCAAATTCCGTTATCAACGATATGCCGCCCGAGGCAAGGAAAAACGGAGTTTCGGAAGATGTCATACAGGCGGCTTTAGGGGAAGCGTATACAATGCGGGCCATGAGTTATTTCATAATAACCGAATATTGGGGTGAAGCTCCTATAATCGAAAATGCCACCGAACTGATAACATCTTCCGATCCCGACAAAATATATGTTCGCAAAAGTACCCAGGAATCATTGTACAAGTTTATGATAAGGGATCTGGAAAGAGCCATCAAGGTACTTCCTGAAAAAGATGATCCAGGCAGGGCTACGAAATGGTCGGCTCTCGGTCTTCTCTCTAAAGTCCAGCTTACCTATGCCGCATACAAGAAAGATGCTTCTCTTTATGGCGAGGCCAAGACGAATGCCAAGGCTGCTGTCGATGGCGGTTTGAAGAATGGATACGGACTATGGCCGGATTACAGTACAATGTTCGGAGTGGATGCCAACAATTGCTGCGAATCTTTGCTTTCAATCCAGTGCAAAGTCGGTAATTATGCGGAAGGTAATTCAAGAAACGCCAATTTCTCCAGAGGATCCAGGATTGCCGATCAGACATGGGGGGCAGGAAAGGGTCCTACCATTTCGTTGCAGAATCTGTATTCTTCCAATGATCTGAGAAGAAAGTCCGTTTATATGACTTTGGGGGATTACTATTCCGAGCTGGATTCCCAGGATGGCGGTTACACTTATTATTACACATACAGGGGTGGCCTTCCTGGTATGGATACACCTGACGAAGTTGCTACGGAAAATTCCAACCAGATGCTTGCCCATCTACGGAAATATGTGATAGGAAAACCTTCCGATTGCAATAACCAGGTAGGCCTGAACCAGGATGGCGGAAACAATCTTTATCTTCTGCGTTTTTCCGATGTAATGATGGTTTATATAGAGGCTTGCATAGGAACCGGTGACGCGACTTCCGACCCTGCAGCTCTCGATTATATGTCACAGATTCTTTCACGTGCAGGTCTTACAAGCAGTTATACCAGCATTACTTTCGAAGATCTGATACGCGAACGCAGGAAGGAATTCGCCATGGAAGGAATAAATTGGTTTGACGTCAAAAGAGTATGGTACAGGGATCATACCGCCGGAATCAATTATCTTGAAAACATGAACCGCGACTTAATCTATTCTTTCAATTGGAACAGTGACAAATTCACTTACGATACTTCCGGGGAACCCACATATACTCTCAAGGAACAATATGTATGGGAGAATCAAAAGGATATGTACGTCACATTGTGGGAATCCATGGATATCACTTCCACGAATTCAGACGGTTCCGTAAACAAAGACTATTACAAAGGTGCCGAATGGCTTGAAGCTAATGGCCACAGAGTCAGCAATATCATTTACAGCGATTCGAAGATGTACCTTCCTATTCCTGAAGCTGAAGCTACCAATTCTCCGATTCTCAGCGAACCGGCGGTCGATTATGATTTCGGCGAATAAATATATGAAGTATGAAAAAGATAATAATTATAATATCGGTTCTGTTCATTGCGGCTGCCGCTTTCATGACGGCGTCCTGTGACAATAATTCAGATGATATACCTGTCGTGAGATTCATCAGGCCTGTTGATCCTGCAATGGGAGACAAATTGCTTGAAAATGTTTCGATGGGTGCCACAATAGCTGTGATAGGCGACCATTTGGGAGATGTCTGCAGAATAACTTTCAATGACAAAGATGCTTTGCTGAATCCGACCCTTGTCACTCCCCATTCCATAATTGTAACGGTTCCTGGTACGATGCCTGATTCCGTAAGCAACAAAATGTATCTCGAAACCAAATCCGGCATAAAAAGCGAATTCGCCGTATCGGTAATCATTCCTTCGCCTTATATCGAGGCCATCGATTGCCAATATGCCTCAGCCGGAAGCGACCTGGTAATCACGGGCAGTTATTTCTTTGCCCGTCCGGACGGTTCGGTGGATGTGATTTTTCCAGGCAATTACAAAGCTGTCATTAAGAGTGTAACGGAATCGAAGATAGTTTGTACCGTACCTGAAGGCGCAGATATCGAAGGTCCTATTTCCATCACTTCAGCATATGGAACTTCAAGATCTTCATTCAACTGGAGAAATACCGAGGGGATATTCTGCAACTTTTCCGATCCGACTTCCACATGGAATCCATGGGGAATGAGCAGATTCGGAACGGAAGACGGCTGTGACGGTCAATATCTTCATTTGTACGGCAGTGTAGGAAGTTGGGCATGGCCGGCTAACGAAGAACAATTGATGTGGATAAATCCTGCGGGAACTACACTTATAGGAGACGGTGATGTAGCCGATTACGCATTATGTTTCGAATACAATATCGACAAATGGGATTGTACTCCTATGATTGTCTGGTTCAACGGCCCTGCCGTTGAGCAGAGTGTCGACGGCACCGAAGCACAATATCATTGGAAACCATATGAAACGGGATTTACCGCTGACAAATGGCAGACCATTACCATTCCTCTTTCCGATTTCAATACGAGCAAGGATGAAAGCGAAACCAGATCCCTTACGGACAAATCCGCTATTGTCAATTTCCATATGATGCCTTTCGGTGCGGCAGACGGTCCAGGCGAACTTGATGTCAAGATCGACAATGTCCGAATCATAAAAATAAAATAAAGGAGAAAAATCATATGAAACATTTAAAATATTATATAATGGCTGTTGCGGTTCTTGTTTTGACCGTGACGGGCTGCGATAAAGGTCCGGACGGATATGAAGTCGACGGCAGCGGTACTGTCATCGAGGCTTTGGGTCCGAATCCTGTACTCAGAGGCGCCGATATGAACATTGTCGGCCAGCATGTCGACAGGGTTACTTCCGTCATTTTCCCTTCCGGTATAGAAATCGGCTCTTCCGATTTCAAAGATGTCACTTCCGGTTCATTCAAGGTTACGGTTCCGATGGATGCCGTCCCCGGTTATGTGAAGGTCGTTTACAAAGGCGGCTCTTATGAGTCCAAGACGGCAATTTCTTATACTGAGCCTTTTGAAGTGACATCAATTTCACCTACGGACAAAGCCCTTGTAATGGGGGATGAGGTAACCGTAAAGGGGGAATATCTGAATAATATCACATCGATAGGTTTTGTAAACGGGGTTGTTGTCGACAGTACGGATTTCATTTCGCAGTCGAGATACGAGATCGTCTTCCCTATAGCCAGAGGTGCCGTTTCCGGTAAGATTTATGTTGCTGATGTCAATGGCAACCAGGCATATTCCGATGAAGATCTGACTATAACCCAGCCTTCTATCGTTTCCGTTTCCCCGACAACCGTGCGTCCCGGGGATGTCGTTACGATTACAGGGACACTTCTG
Source organism: Bacteroidales bacterium (assembly GCA_022648685.1). Classification (GTDB taxonomy): domain Bacteria; phylum Bacteroidota; class Bacteroidia; order Bacteroidales; family UBA932; genus Cryptobacteroides. Next base: position 176,412 of record JALCMW010000002.1, on the reverse strand, counting down.
GACCAGATAGACAAGGTGACTTTTTCCGGTGCATCCGCAATAACTGTTTCCGATTTTACAAGTGTTACGAAAACAACAATAAAAGTGACTGTGCCTTCCGATATCCATGACGGTCCCGTTTCAATTACCACTGCGGCTGCTGCCGTACTCGAGTCGTCGGAAGATATGACAGTGAAAGTTCCTTCCGGTTTGGCAATCACTCCTGAAACCAGATACAAAGCCGGCCTTAATGTGGTGATTTCCGGTACTGACCTTGATCTTGTCACAGGTGTCGATTTCGGAAGCGTAAGCTCTGATTTCACATACTCCGACAGCAAGATAAAAGCTGTTATTCCGGAAACTGCTACCGATGGCAAATTGACGCTTTCCACCGCTGCCGGAAAATCGGTGGATACTCAGGAGATTACTTTGGCAAAACCTGTCATAAGTTCTTTCAGTCCCTCTTCCGTTGTGGCCGGTGATAAATTCGACCTTATCGGCGAGGATCTGGATCTCGTAAAATCTGCGACACTTGACGGTGTCGATATCCCTTTTGAAACCGTATCCGCCTCCAAGCTGACATTGACTACTTCAGCCGTACATGCGACGGGAAAAGTGGCATTGAAATGTGCAAACGGAGTAACGGTTACATCCGATAACGATATGACCATTACATATAATTCCATTGTGATAGTCAATTCCCTTACTTCATCGGCTTCAGTAGGCGATTACGTGACAATGACAGGTTCGAAGTTCAATATGATAGAATCCATATATTTCGGTACTGTCAAAGTCACAGATTACAGCAAAAGGGAAGATAACGAAATGATATTCAAGATTCCGGATTCAGTCGAGGGCGGGACTTATAATATAAAATTCGTTCTGACTACGGGCGATGAAGAAACCTGTCCTTCTTCCATAGATGTCAAGGGTGCAGTCACCACAGTCAATATATTCAGCGGAAGTACCGATCTCGGTACGGGTTGGAGTACTGTCGTGAATCTTGCATGGCAGAACCTGTTCAATGACATGCCTCAGGGAAGCCAGCTCTATGTTGAATACGAGACTACCAATGATGATTCCTATTCGCAAGTCAAACTGATGAGAGGAAGCGACTGGGCGGTGCTTACCAGTGTTACGGATGTGAACGCATGGGGTTGCATTGATGTGGCAAAAGGCAGTACCAAAGTTACGTATGCCCTCAATACACAGGATGTCAATGATCTTGTAGCGGCTGGCCTTGTCGTAAGCGGGTATTCCGTAAAAATCACCAAAGTTTACTATACTTATCCGAACACATCAAAGTAATATCGGTTAAATAAAAAAGTTGAAATAACTTTGAATCCTGATTATGAAGAGAACGTTATTCATTCTGTCGGCAATATGTTCCATATTGTATTCCTGCCGTTCGCAATCGGACGGCGGGGATCCGATAGGGACCGTACCGTCGGTGGAAAGTGTCAGCGTAGAAGACGGAAGTGAGAATACGGCTGTCGGTCTGGGCTATGTAGATATCAATTATGATATCCCGATCCTGATAAAGGATACATCCCTGATTTCCCTTTCCGGGATGACGGTTAAGCCTTCCGTAGCCAACATGAGGCTTAGAGTTGGATTCGGCACTCTTGAATACGGTACTTCATATACATTGTCAGTTCCGGCCGGAGCCGTTGTCGGCAAATACGGCTCCGTTCCGGCTGCTGATTTCCATGTCTCATTTACAACAGTTCCAAAACCGGGCGGGGATATTCCTTATACTCCGGGAGAGCCTGGCGATTATTCTCAGTCACCCGTTACAAGTGATCCTATTAACAACGCCAAACTGCTTTATGATTATCTGCTTTCCATATACGGCGGTAAAACTTTGTCCGGAGCCATGGCCAAGGTTGCATGGAATACGGACGAGGCCGGCTGGATATATAAATGGACAGGCAAATATCCCGCTATCGCAACGTTCGACTATATTCATCTTCCTGACTCTCCGGCGAACTGGATAGATTATTCGGACATCACTCCTGTATTGGACTGGTGGAACGCCAAAGGATTGGTAGGTGCCGGGTGGCATTGGATTGTCCCGACTTATGAAGGCAGTACTTCATATACATATGACCCTTCCAAAACCGATTTCAAACCATCGAATGTTGTTGTTGACGGCACATGGGAAAACAAGGTAGCAAAAGCCGACCTTGCAAAAATATCTTCTTATCTTCTTTTGCTGCAGGATCATAATATACCTGTAATATGGCGGCCGCTTCATGAGGCGGCGGGCAATACATATACTCAATGGAAGAGCGGTGCCTGGTTCTGGTGGGGCAGAGACGGAGCTGAAGCATACAAGGCATTATGGCGCTTCATGTTCGATTATTTCAGGGATGCCGGTGTGAGAAATCTTATTTGGGTATGGGTGACCCAGACTTCCGAACCCGGGGATTCCGATTATGAGTTTTATCCGGGCGACGATTATGTCGATATCGTCGGGAGGGATATTTACGGAGATAAAAGTAATGACTATATTGTATCGTCAGCCGACATAGAATCGCAATTTGAAACGATCACTCACATGATACCGCACAAAATGGCAGCTCTATCCGAAATGGGATCAGTAGATAATATTTCCAAACAGCGTGATGCAGGTGCAGAATGGTTGTATTTTATGCCATGGTATGACTATTACAATGATTATACAGAGGATTACGATCATCTGTATGCAGGTATAAGCTGGTGGAGGCAGTCATTTCTGGACTCTTCCGTTTTGACCCGCAGTGATCTGCCTTCGGCTCTTTTCCCGGATTGGAACAAATAAATTTGATATGAAGTATTATAAATTATTGATTATTTCGTTAATCGCCGCAACAATGTTATCAGGCAAAAAAGATGTAAGGCCAGTATATAAAGATGAATCTGCTCCTTTGGACAGCCGTGTCGAAGACCTTCTTTCAAGGATGACCCTTGAAGAAAAGGTCGGGCAGATGAGCCAATTTGTGGGAATAGAGCATATCAAGGCTAGTGAAGCCAGCATGAAAGCGTCGGATTTGAAAAACAATACGGCCATGGCTTTCTATCCCGGATTCCCGATAGATTCGGTAATAAGCTGGACGGAAAATGGAAATATTGGTTCTTTCCTTCATGTAATTACCTTGAAAGAGGCTAATTATCTTCAGTCGCTTGCCATGAAAAGCAGATTGCAGATTCCTATCATCTTCGGTATAGATGCAATACACGGGAATGCAAATGCCCCCGATAATACCGTTTATCCGACCAATATAGGAATAGCCTGTTCTTTTGATACAACACTAGCATACAAGATAGCACGGGAAACTGCGCTGGAGATGCGTGCTATGAATATGCATTGGACTTTCAATCCCAATGTGGAGGTTGCAAGGGATCCCCGCTGGGGCCGTGTAGGTGAAACATTCGGAGAAGATCCGTATTTGGTTTCGCTTATGGGTGCCGAATGCGTGAGGGGTTACCAGGGAAATTTCGGGCAGGACGGTGTTCTGGCTTGCATCAAGCATTTTGTAGGAGGAAGCGAACCTATCAACGGTTGTAACGGAGCTCCCGCAGATCTTTCCGAAAGAACTCTGCGTGAAGTATTTTTCCCTCCTTTCGAAAAAGGGGTCGATGCAGGCGCAATGTCTTTGATGACTGCGCATAATGAGCTGAATGGTATTCCGTGCCATACAAACGAGTGGCTGCTAAAGGATATCTTGAGAGGCGAATGGAAGTTCAAAGGTCTTGTCGTCAGCGATTGGATGGATATGGAACATGTCCATGATCTCCATGCGACTGCTGAAAGTCTCAAAGAGGCATATTACCAGGCAATCATGGCGGGGGAAGATATGCATATGCATGGAATCCACTGGAACGAAGACGTATGCGAATTAGTTCGTGAAGGTCGTATTCCCGAATCGCGGATAGATGAATCCGTAAGGAAAATTCTTGCCGTCAAGTTCAGATTGGGACTGTTCGAGCATCCTTATGCTGATCCCGCAAAAACAATGGATGTAAGACTTTGTCCCGAACATAGGGCAACGGCTCTTGAAGCCGCACGCGAATCCATAGTACTTTTGAAAAACGACGGTTTGCTGCCATTGTCCCCTTCGAAATACAAGAAAGTTCTCGTAACCGGAATAAATGCCGATGACCCGAATATTCTCGGCGATTGGAGCGCTGCCCAGAAACCTGAAAATGTCACCACTATTCTTGAAGGATTGCGTCAGGTTTCTCCGAAGACCGATTTCGTTTTTGTGGACCAGTCCTGGGATCCTAGAAATATGTCTCCTGCCAAAGTAGAGGAAGCTGCCGAAAAGGCACGTGGATGTGATTTGAATATTGTCGTGGCCGGTGAGTATATGTTCAGGGCCAGATGGGAAGAAAGGACAGGAGGAGAGGATTCAGATCGTTCGGATATAGACTTGGTGGGTCTTCAAAACGAATTGATCCGGAAAGTCGCCGCATCAGGCAAACCGACGGTCCTCGTTCTTGTAACCGGAAGACCATTGGGCGTTGTATGGCCTGCGGAACACTTGCCTGCAATAGTTTGCTCATGGGAACCTGGGATGTACGGAGGACAGGCCGTTGCGGAAATTCTCTACGGCAAAGTCACCCCTTCTGCTAAACTTGCTGTTACTATTCCACGTTCGGTCGGACAAATCCAGATGGTGTACAATCATAAACCGTCTCAATATTTCCATCCTTACGTAATGAAGCCAAGCACTCCGCTGTGGCCTTTCGGATTCGGACTTTCATATACCAAGTATGATTATTCGGACATGTCTGTCGCCAACGATACAATAGCCCGGGGACAATCATTGAAAGTAAGCGTGAAAGTGACGAACAGCGGAAAAATGGCGGGAGATGAAATAGTACAGCTTTATATCCGGGATTGTTATTCCATGGTCACCAGACCTGTCAAGGAGCTTAAGGATTTCGCCAGAATCCATCTTGGAGCCGGAGAAAGCAAAACGGTTGAATTCAGCGTTACTCCCGACAAACTTGAATATCTTGACAAGAACCTGAAGCCGATTGAAGAACCCGGAGAATTCATAGTCATGATAGGTTCGTCTTCCGACGATTCAGATCTTCTTAAAAAATCATTTTTCGTACAATAGAATATTTACCATGAAATCATCTTTGTTTGTGAATATATTTTTTGCTTCAGTTTTTCTTTTGTCCGGATCCGGTTGTGGTTCAGGAAGCGTAAAAGACGAATTGACTTCCGATCTGCGTTCATGTGCGAAAAGCGGCGAAATAATGTTCGGGCATCAGGATGATTTGCTTTACGGTCATAATTGGAAAATATCGGATAGCGAAACCGCTTTTCTCAAGTCCGATGTTTATGATGTATGCGGAAGTTATCCTTCCGTTCTGGGATTGGACGTTAGCGGAATAGAACTGGGTTCGAAGAATAATATAGATGGCAACAGTTTTGAGAAAATGAGGCTGGCTGCGATTGTCCAGTATGAAAGAGGCGGCGTTGTGACTTTGTCATGGCATGTCCCGAATCCGCTTACGGGTGGGGACTCATGGGATGTGTCTTCAGACAAGGTGGTGGAATCGGTGCTGCCGGGAGGATCAGAGCATGACACCATGATGTTTTGGCTTTCCAGACTTGCCGACTGGATAGGTTCTCTCAAAGATGAAAACGGCAAACCTGTGCCTGTGATTTTCAGGCCATGGCATGAAAACTACGGAGGCTGGTTCTGGTGGGGTGCATCGAATTGCACGGCGGATCAGTATGTAGCTTTATGGAAAATGACGCACGATTATCTGGCCGGCAAAAGAAAACTGGGAGGCCGGATGCTTTGGGCCTTTTCTCCGAATTCTCCTTTTGATTCCGTAAAGTATCTTGAAAGATATCCCGGAGATAAATATGTGGATATTCTTGGTCTCGATTGTTACCGTTATGATGACGGATATGTTTCCGAGATGAAAAAATGTCTGGATACCGTTTCCGCTTTGGGAAAAAGCAAAGGAAAAATCATTGCAGTTACCGAGACGGGATATGAAGGTGTTCCGGATGCCGATTGGTGGACAGGGGCGTTTTATCCCGCAATATCGGATTATCCGGTTGCTTATGTCCTGGTATGGAGGAATGCGTGGGACAGACCAGGTCATTTCTTCGCTCCTTATCCGGGAGCCGCAAGCGAAAATGATTTCAAAGTGTTTGCTGAAAAAAGTAAAATAAAATTAATAAGAAAATAATTCTGATATGACTTTTGACGAAAGGTTGTCTTGGCTTAAAAGGCGACACGAGACATTGATAGAAAGGAAAAACGAGCCAATAGAAGGAAACGGTATTTTCAAAAGGTATGAATATCCCGTCTTGACGGGGGAGCATACGCCGTTGTTTTGGAGATATGATCTTAATTCGGGAACGAATCATTTCCTGATGGAGAGATTCGGCATACATTCGGCTTTCAACGCCGGAGCCATAATGCTGGACGGTAAATATTTGCTTGCCGTACGTGTGGAATGTGCCGACAGGAAGTCATTTTTTGCAATTGCAGAAAGTCCGAACGGTGTGGATAATTTCCGTTTCTGGGACAGACCGGTTTCCATGCCCGAATGGGGGGAGCCCGCCACTAATATGTATGATATGAGACTTGTAGCACATGAAGACGGTTGGATATACGGTATCTTTTGTGTCGAACGCAAGGATACTTCCGCCGGTCCCGGAGATATATCCGCTGCTATGGCTACCGCCGGTATTGCGAGAACTCATGATCTTGTGAATTGGGAAAGACTTCCGGATATCGTTTCGGTTTCTCAGCAGAGGAATGTTGTCCTTCATCCGGAATTCGTGGATGGCAAATATGCTTTGTACACGAGGCCCCAGGACGGTTTTATCGATACGGGTAACGGCGCAGGCATAGGATGGGCTCTTACCGATGACATAACCAAGGCCGAGATCAGGCATGAAAAGATAATAGATTTCAGACATTACCATACAATAAAAGAACTCAAGAACGGTGAAGGTCCGGCTCCGATCAAAACTTCCAGAGGCTGGCTCCATCTGGCCCACGGCGTTCGCGGATGCGCTTCCGGACTCAGATATGTCCTGTATCTTTATGTGACATCCCTGGAGGATCCTTCCAGAGTCATAGCTGAACCGGCAGGATTTTTCATGGCCCCTGAAGGGGATGAATATGTCGGGGACGTAATGAACGTGCTTTTTTCAAACGGATGGATATTGAATGATGAAGGGCAGGTATTCATTTACTATGCTTCTTGCGATACCAGGCTTCATGTCGCCGTGTCGGATGTGGACAGACTTCTCGATTATTGTTTCGGGACCGAACCGGACGGCTTCACGGTAAATGAATCCGTCAAAAGGCTTAACAGGCTTATAAACAGGAATATCGAAACAGGCTTGGTTGAAAAAGTGAATAATGGCTGAAAAAATATATTCAAAACCCTCCCTGCGGGAAAAGATCGGATATGGTTTCGGGGATATGTCATCCTCGATGTTCTGGAAAATCTTTTCATATTATCTTCCTTTTTTTTATTCCAATATTTTCGGTCTGTCACTGGCGGATGCCGGAGTCCTGTTGCTCATAACCAAATTGTATGATGCCGTATCAGATCCCGTCATGGGCGTGATAGCCGATCGTACAAGAACGAAATGGGGACGTTATCGTCCGTATCTTCTATGGGTCGCGATTCCGTTCGCCCTTATAGGCGTCCTTACTTTTACGACTCCCGACAAGAGCTATACTTTCAAACTGGTATATGCTTATTTGTCATATATCCTTATGATGACGGCATATACGGCTATCAATGTGCCTTATGGAGCTATGCTAGGCGTGATCACCCCATCTTCAAAGGAAAAGACGGTATTTTCATCTTTCAGAATGTTCTTCGCCTATGCGGGAAGTTTCATAGCACTGGTTATTTTCGAACCTCTGTTGAAATTTTTCAAGGGGATTTCAGTTTCCGATCCGCGTGCAGTCGCGCATTCATGGGAATATTCCATGATAGTAATAGGTGCCATATGCGCTGTGCTTTTCATATTGTGTTTCCTTATGACAAAGGAAAGGGTGATGGATACGTCCGCCAGTTCCCGGTCTTCGCGAAGGAGTGTGTTGAACGATCTAAAATCCCTTGTCAGCAATGGCCCATGGTGGATACTGCTTACCGTTGCGGTCGGAGTCCTTCTTTTCAACTCAGTAAGGGGCGGTGTCGCAGCCTATTATTTCAAGGATGTCATCGGTTTGGGTGCAATATATACCTGCGGGATTTTTCTGGCAGTTGGCGAGGTTTCCAATATGATAGGAGTGGCTCTAGCCGTGCCCGTATCCGATTTCATGGGTAAGAAAAATACCTATATGCTGGCATTGGCCATTACTATAATTTTCAGTATCGTAATCGGTTTCCTGCCTCAGACAAAATCCGGTTTGTGGTTTCTAATGGGTCTTCAGATTCTTATAAGTGCCGCCGCAGGAATAACATTCCCTTTGCTTTGGAGCATGTTTGCCGATATAGCAGACTGGTCTGAAAACCGTACGGGTGTTGTGTCCACAGGCCTTATTTTCTCTTCTTCTTCCATGGCCCAGAAATTCGGAGCCGCATTCGGAAGCGCTCTGATATTATGGGTGCTGGCCGCCTACGGATATGATACTTCAGAAGGGGCTGTACAAAGCGCTGCTTCGATAAACGGACTGAAAGCGATGATGAGCTGGATCCCTGCCGTCGGAGCTGCCATTGCATTGATAGCAATGAGATTCTATCCTTTGACCGAAAAGAAAATGGCGGAAGTCTCCGCATCTCTGGCAGTTAAAAGAGGCGACGGACAATCCGCTTGAAAATAAGTGCGGGCGAAGGGACTCGAACCCATACGCACAAAGGCACTAGATCCTAAGTCTAGCTTGGCTACCAATTACAACACGCCCGCAAAACTTTCCGGCAAGGAATCTGATGAGGGATTCCGCTGCGTACTCCGACTTTTGGAAGCTGCCGGATTCCGATCCGGAAAGTTCTGCAAATATACTCTATAAATTCCGAATCCGCAAAAATACTCCGATGCTTCACTTCCAGATAAACCGGTATTAGTTCCTTGAATACAACCGGTTTACTGTATATATGCAACGTTGTTATTTCGTCTTCTTTCTTATTGTTTGGTTATACAGAGAATCTATCCTGCGCTTATCTATGGTATCCAGGGAATCCGAGGACGCACTATATCCGTGTGCGTATTTTATTTTGTCGATTTCCTTTTCTGCTTCCGCTTTGTTTCGTATCGCCTTTTCAGCCCCGATGTCGAATATATTGTTTATGGAATATGACAAACTTCTCCGGATGGCATCGATATGGGCTGAAAAATCCGGGATATCGGCATTCTTGTATTTCGCTTTCACCAAATGATAGTTCCAGTTGTCGGTATTTCCGGAAATATCTATTCCGAATCTGAATGGAACGGGGGACTTGAGGACCGATATATGGTAGTTGAAGTTTTTTCCGAACACTTGTTCTCCGCTGACGGCAAAAACGGATTTGCCGATATTCATGGTGCACGGCAATATTTCCAGTTTGTTGTTCCGTATCAATCCGTATATGTCCATGTTGTCGATGAGTTCCGTCCCTCCGTTTCCGAACATAAGCAAGCCTGCCAATTTTCTGGCATTCCCCGTTCCGTGTATGGAAAGTCCCGTTCCTTTTATCCGTATTATTCCGTCCAGACTCGGCTTGATGAAATCCATAAGCGAATCAAGATCACTTGTAGCTGCCATTTCGAAATCCAGATTACCTTTGAAAGATTTCAGCATGGGCATAAGGCTGTCGGTAGCCGGAAACAGATTTATCATCTTGTCCGATGTTATATTCGAGAGTCTCAGGTCGAATCCCGTTTTCAAATTTGCCATGTTTCCCGCCGAATAGAAACCGTCAAGGGCGAATTCTCCTATATTTGAAGATGCAGATGCTCCCGTAATACGTGCACACATCCCATGAATAGCCGTTTCGGCCGATATTTTGTTTATTATCAGATTCGAATATCTTACATTGTCCATCTTTATGGAAATGACGGCATTCAGCCCTGAAGGTATCCGTATTGCGGAATTTTTCCCTTTCCGGTAAATTTTCAGCAGTTTGTTCGCGTCGAGTCCGTCCGAGGTAATATTGAGCCTAATGCCTTCATGTTCTATATCCCTACTTGTTCTTCCTGCAAAGGGGAATTCACCTCCGGCGATGATTCCGGATTCTCCTGAAATGAATTTCAAATGTTCCAGCTTGATTTTCCCGGTTTCAAATGAACATCTAGTATCGGATATTTCGTTGTCCTCCGGAAAATAAGGGGAAATATACTTTCCCCGTTCCGCAGAGATATAGCCTTTGAGGTTATGTTTCCGCAGGGAGTCCGTTTCTGCCGACACCGAAAGATTATTGAAGGCCAGTATGTTTGCCCCGGTTTTCAATATCAGTTTTTCGCTGCGGCCCACGGAAGTAAAAGAAACCGTATTGCTCCTCTTGTATCCTTGCCGTTTCAAAGCGAATCCATTTTCAGTCCCGGATACTTCCATGGAAAGGGAATCCTTGAACATCATATGTATATTATCGGCTGACAGCAGTCCTGCAAAATAGCTTTCGCTTGTTTCCTTATTGTTGGCGGTCCCTTCGATGGAATCTTTCCCTTCCAGTTTCATATTGCCGCTGTGCAGTGAAAATCTTGTTTTCCAATTCAAATAAACACTGTCAAAGTCGGCAGACAAGACTCTTGCCTTTTCTTCCTTTTTTGTCGTGCTGACATCTCCATAATCTCCATAGCGCTTTTCTCTTGGCGAAAGTCTTATATCCGCGTTGCCAATACAGAAGGAAATAGAGTCTTTTCCGTCCTTCCAGAATATATTATCCAATACGGCACTGCCTATCAATCCGGTATTTGTAAAATTGTATATGTCCATTCGGGACCGGCGGAAATCACCGTTCAGGATTGCAGTGATTTTTCCATGGGCTTCCGTATTTCCGTTTCCATGAATGATTTTACACAAAGAGTCCAGGGAAACTGATATTTTCGTGTTTGTTTCGTATTCGGGATCTTTTCCGAACATATCTGCGGTTTTGAAAGAGCCGTTCAAATATATTCCTGGAAGTTTTATATATGAATTTTTTATCCCGGCATATATTTTCCCTTTTTTCCCGTTTCCGGCCTTGGCTGAAAATTCCATGTTCCCTTTTCCCGCAAGCCTTTTATATTCTATTGCCGATTTCGGAATCGAGAATTCGGCATGGATATCCGGCATCGTCCTGTTTTTTCCTGAATAATAACCTTCGCAATCGGCTTTCAAAATCATTGAAGCATTTGTCCTGAAGTCTTTTGCCTCCGGGAAGTAATGTCTTGATATGTATTCCGTCAGATTTTTTACGGGATATCCGGTAATTCCGGCGGAGGCTTTGATATAGGTGCTGTCCCCGTAAAATATTGCCATAGCTTTCCCTTTGATGGGGACATCTGCTATCTCGGCTTTGAATTTTTTCAAATAGACTGTTGTGTTATCCGATTTCGGAAATTCAAGTTTGCCATTGATCTTTACGGGAATTTCCCATCTCCCGTATCTGTCAAAGCCTAAACTTGTCATCGATTTTGCATTGAAATCAAGTCTCCTGTTCCTTTTTTGCTTTATTTTCAATTTATCCAGAAATATTCCTGCAGTGTCAGCCGGCGTTCTTCCAGTTATTGACATACTGTCGAGATCAAGATTTATCCTCTTTATTCCCATGCTTCCGGAGCCGCAGGAAAATTTCCCGTGGAAAATCATCTTTCTCAGTCTTATTACGGCAAATACCGAGTCTTGCAGGTCGGCGAAACGTATCATCGATTTCCCCGAGATGCTTACTTTGTCGACATCCAGTTTTTTTATCCCTGTATTTCGGGAATCGTCCGGTTTGAATATTTTCCAATTGGCGGATTCCGGACCGTTATATCTTGCGAAAATCCTTGGATTGCTTATTTCACTTTTATATATATGCAGCTTTCCGGTAATTAGCACGGAGTAATTAAGAGAAAGCGAAAGCCTTTCGAACGAAGCCAGCGTATCCGGTGAGATATTTTTTGTTGATTTGTCAGTGTTGGTGACGCATATATCTTTCAAAGAAATATATAGATGCGGGAAATTTTTCAGAACGGAAATGGAAATCCCGCTGAATTCAACCTTTCCTTCAACGTTCTTCGCTGCAATGGTACTGATGGCTCTTTTTACATACGAAGGCGTAAGAATTAGACTTGCCGCGATTAGAAATACCACCCATAATCCGGCGGCGGCAAGAATCATGGAAATAAATATATGTTTCTTTTGTTTCGAATGCATATTATTTTTCTCCGGTAGCCTTTTCTATATAAAATTAATCAGTTCAGACTGACAGGCGGTAAAGTTAGCATTAATTTCTTTCAGCGGTATGAAAATAGTGTGATTCCGGCAGAATAGTTTGTATGGCGATATGAATTTTCAGTTGCCTGATATGTACAATATCTAATCATAAAAACATTTTTATTGTAGAGTTTGTTTTTTTAAAAAAAAATAGTATAATTGTCCATTATATTAATGTATAAAATGATTCTGTTAAACCTTGCAAAGCCATTGGCAGATCTTGAGCAATACGATATCGGCGTCAGTTTTTTATGCTGGAAATCGGATTTGAACCCGTACATTCTGAAAGAGTTCGCATGACCGTTTTCAGAATCATGAATTCTTTGTAGTAAAGCCATAATTTTTAACATCCCATGAAAAACAACGAACAAAAAAAAGAAGTCTACGAAAAACCCGTAGTTGAAGAATTTAAAATCTGCTGGACAATCTCTTTGTTGACCGGCAGTACGGCACCCGACTCGTCATATACGGACGGAGGAGACGGCTGGAGCTAAAAAGTTCAATATGTATAATTCCAAATAACACAAAAGAGATGAAAAAGATAAAAACCGGCATTTTGTTCGTGATATTTATTATCATCATTTTTTCCTGCAACAAGGAATCCGGAGGAAATCTTCAGGAGCTGAATAACGGACAAGGAAAATATACCCTTCCTGAGATTACTGCTACCAATGACGGTATAGTTGCCAGGACATCGCTGGACGGTACGGCGGTATTGTGGCGGACAGGGGACAGGATAGCCATCGTAAATACTAATACAAATATTATATATCAATATGTTCTCAACTCTGGAGCCGGAACCGGAGTGGGGGAATTTACGGCAGTTGGCACTGCAGCCTCCTATGATAATCTGAGCGATCTGGTTGCAGTTTATCCTGCAATTTCGGCTTCCGTGTCAGGAGGAACGATCAGTGTGGCCCTTAACAAAGAATATGACGAATCCACACGTAATGCATACGGGATTACCGCTTGGAACTCAGATTCCACACATATGTTCTGTAATAATGATGTCAAGGTCTCTTACCAGATTTCCGGTACTCCGGAAACCAGTGTCAATTTCAAATTCAAGGAACTGGGAGTATGGAGCAGTTTTGTGATGGATTTCAGCGGGATAGCCAGCGACGGCGAATACGCCTTGTCCATGATTGTTACGACAACAGGCGGGACTAAAGCGATTTCCGGAACGGCTGCCGTAAGCGGAGCCGGGACTTCGAGTCCAAGTCTCGGTACGGGAGATTCCACAAGTGTGAGTTGGACATTCGCCGAACCCGTATCGTTGTCCGCTGCCTTTACCAAATCCTTGATGTTACTGCCTTCCGTAACGGTCGGCAATATGCTTAAAATTACTTTGACAAGTACAATGAGGACGTATACTTTTTACGCGAATCCGAAGACATTTGCAGGTGGTGAAATTTTGCGTTTTCCTATAACTGCCGGAAGCAATTTCACGGAAGGAACTGCCGGGACGAATAAGAAATATACTGTAAGAACCAGAATTGCCAATAGTTATATGGTGGCTCCGGGCGGAAGTGTGGATGTCCCTGTTACGATAAGGGGAAACGGTGGTGCTGATGCCGGCACTGTTCCGGGACTAATTCCAAGCAAAAGTATCAATCCTGCATCCGTAGGTATTGTATGGGAGACGGCTATCAATCTTATATCCGTAGGAAGCATCAATTACGGTGAGGTGACTGTGACTGCCGGCGGCAGTGCCGGGAATGCAGTGATAGCAGCCTATTCGGGAGCAGATCAGACCGGCGACATCTTATGGAGCTGGCATATATGGGTGGTGGATTATGATCCTGACAATGGAGGCGCTACATATACTGTCACAAATTCGGCTTCCGCTTCATATGTGTTCATGGACCGCAATCTGGGAGCTACCACTTCTATACCGGGATTGGTGACAAGCGACGGCCTGTATTATCAGTGGGGAAGGAAGAATCCGTTTACGGCTTCTTCTTCGGTTAATGCAAATTCGGAAGTTACCATATATGACAAGAACGGAAACGGTTTTATTCTAAAAGACAGGGAGCAGACGGTAAGTGCCCATAATAATTTATTGAATGCAATCGGCAACCCGCATGTCTTTTATGTCGGAGTAGATGGCACCAATATAAACTATGATTGGTATACTGCAATGGATGACATCAATTATCAAAATGATGCTTTATGGGGAGGTTCGGATATCTCGGCACCTTCTGCCAAGACTATTTTCGATCCTTGTCCTGCAGGATGGCGTGTTCCGGCATGGAACGGAAGCAAATCTCCGTGGGATGATTTCAATACTTCCAATTCCAGTTGGGCAAATTACGGCAGGACAAAAAACGGGGCCTATTATCCGGCGGCCGGTAATCGTCCGTGTGAAAGCGGAGCTTTGCAAGATGTAGGCGCTACAGGATACTATTGGTCAGCATCGCCTTATTCTTTCTATGTTTATACATTGGAATTCCGTAATGATGAAGTGCTTTTCTCCGATACTTGTCATAGAGCATCAGGATATTCCGTCCGGTGTGTCCGCGAATGACTGTATGTCTGATAAGGAATAATCAATTATTTCATGCCGTTTCTTTGCCGCATGAGGGCATATATCCTTGCAGATAGTGTCTTCATCAGAGGAATGGCTTTGCCGGATTCGACAGGGATGAAACAGGATATCACATATTTTGTCTTTCCGTCATCCGCAATTCCCACATCGTTGGTCCAGTACATGAACCATCCGGTTTTGTTATAGTACATAACATTTGCCGGAAGTCCTGAAGCAAGTTTGCTCTTGTCGCGTTGTCTTCCAAGGAGGCATTTCATCTGCATGCTCACCCATGGGTTCACAAGGGAATTCGTATAAACTTTGTACATGAAATCGGCTGCATGCAGAGAGCTGGTCATAGTACCTCGTATTTTTTCATAGCCGGGGTCTTCGTATTTGCGTTTAAGGAATTTTCTTGTAACTTCACTTCCGTCCCATCCGTTTTTATGTATCAAGGTGTTTATATCCGGTCGTCCGGCTACATCTATCAGACAATTTGCCGCACTGTTGTCGCTTCTTGTTATCATGAGATCCAGCAAATAATTTATTGTAACAGTATCTCCGTCGTGCAGGAGAGGACGTGGATCGAAAGCGATTTCCTTAGTTTTGTCGACATCGTTGGGGAAGTGTACTATGTATTGGCTTTGCAGTCCTGTTTTTCCTTCCGATATCTTATCGAGGACTTCTGCTGCCACATACATCTTGTATACTGAAGCGGGATATATGAAATTGTCCATATTGACTCCTCCGATATGGGGCTTTCTCCCGTTCATGTCTATCACTGTCAGGGAAATCTGTTCTATTCCGTCTTCCCCGACATCGAAATTTCCTCCAAGACCCAGGCTGTCAGTAATCTTTTTCAAATCGGCTGAAAGTTTCTTATCCTTTACGTAATATGACGGTATTGTCGTATTCTGTGCCCGGATGAACCCCGGAATAAGAATCAGGATAAAAAACAAAATAAAAAAGCGGAGACTGTTACTTGATCTGTTCATATCGGTGAGATTTTATTATGCAATATATGGAAAAAACCGCCGATTCACTATTTAATGAAATGGCGGTTTTTTGTGACCCCTATAGGATTCAAACCTATAACCTTTTGATCCGTAGTCAAATACTCTATTCAGTTGAGCTAAGGGGCCGTTTGCGGATTTCAGTTATCCGCTTGTATTTTATTGCTTAAGCTTCTGCAGTTTCTCCGTTTTCGGAAGCACTGTTGTTTTCGGCAGCTAAGATCACTCTGGTTTTCTCCTTGATCCTTGCCTTCTTTCCGGAAAGATTCCTGAGATAATTGATCTTGGCTCTGCGTACTTTTCCGATCTTGTTCAACTCGATGGAATTGATGAAAGGGGAATTGAAAGGGAAAATCCTCTCCACGCCTATTCCGCCTGAAATCTTTCTGATTGTAAATGTCTTTGTAAATGGACTTGCACCCTTGATGCCCATTACAACTCCTCTGAAGTTCTGGAGTCTGAACTTATCACCCTCTTTAATCTTGTAGGTTACGGTGATAGTGTCACCGGCCTTGAATTTCGGGTATGAAGCGGCGGCCTCGTTAACAAAAGCCTGCTCTGCCACTTGAATCAAATTCATAATTATAAATATTTGTGCAACGTTATGCATCTCATATCCAGGATCACAAGAGGTTGCTGTTTACAGGACTGCAAATGTAGCTATTATTTTTATTTTGTCAAAGAAATATGACTAAAAAATCAGAATATGTTTTTTTCTTTGTCAAAAAGATTTTTGTCATCCCTGTTCGGATTCGGTTCGAAAGTGGAATTGTTCCTTATAGATTCGAAGAGGCCTTTTTCACTGTTGCTGAGTTTCCTCGGAATCCAGACCATTATCTTTACGTACAAGTCTCCTTTTCCGGAACTCCTTACCGAAGGCAGACCTTTCCCCCTTAACTTGACGATAGTTCCGGACTGCGTCCCGGGTTCCGTTTTTATTTTATAATTTCCGTCAAGGCAAGGAACTGTTATTTCCGATCCCAATATGGCGTCCATTACCGATATTATGCAGGAATAGAAAAGGTTGCTTCCGTCTCTCTTAAGTTGCGGGTGAGCCATCTCTTCTATTACAACCAAAAGATCCCCGTTCTCGCCGTTGTGAGGAGCTGCATGTCCGGCTCCTCTTATAGTCAATTGCATACCGTCTTCGACACCTGCCGGTATTTTTACTTTTACAGTTTCTTTTTTACGTATCAGTCCGGTTCCGTTGCAGGTCCTGCATGGATTGGAAATGATTTTCCCGGTTCCTCCGCATTGCGGGCAGACCGAATATGTTACGGTACGTCCGAAAAATCCGGAAGTAATATGCTGCACTTGTCCGCTTCCGTGGCATGTAGGACATGTTTTTATATCGGATGAGTTTCTTGCTCCGCGTCCTTTACAGTCAGGACAGGGTACATTCCTCTCCAGGGTTATATCTTTTTCCACTCCGGTGGAAATCTCTTCCAGCGTAAGTTTTACCCTTGTTCGGATATCCCTTCCTTTGTAAATCCTTTGCTGTGTCCTTCCGCTGTCGTTTCCGAATCCTCCGAATCCGCTGAATCCTCCGAAATTTCCGAACCCTCCGAATCCTCCTCCGAAGAGATCGTTAAGTATGTCGTTCAGATTGCCGAATCCTCCGCTGAAATCCGGTCCGGACTGTCCGTCCACTCCTGCAAATCCGAATTTATCATATTTACTCTTTTTATCGGGATCACTGAGAACGGAATATGCTTCGGAGGCTTCCTTGAATTTGTCTTCGGCAACTTTTTTCTCGGATTCGGTTCCGTTAACCCATTTGTCGGGATGCCACTTGATGGCGAGTTTGCGGTACGCATTCTTTATTTCATCCGCGGATGCCTCTTTTCCTACTCCCAGTACTTCGTAATAATCTCTTTTGTCTGCCATTTTCTTTTTCTCCTTAAACCAGATATGCTATTATCGCTGAAAGAATCGCGGTCAGGCTCCGACTACCACTTTCGCGTATCTTATGACTTTGCCGTTGAGCGTGTAACCCGTTTGTATGACATCTATGACAGTGCCTTTCTTTTCCGGTTCATTTACAGGAAAATTAGTTACCGCTTCGTGGAAATCGGTATCGAATTTTTCCCCTTTTGCCTTGATGATTTCCAACCCCTTCGTTTTCAGATATGCGAATAATTTGTTGTAAATAAGTTCGGTCCCTTCTTTTGCAGAGGAACTGTCCTTTGCGTCCTTTAACAAGTCCATTGCCCTCTCGCAGTCGTCCAGTGTCGGCAAAAGGCCTTTGATAGTATCCAAAGACGCGGAATTTACCAATGACAGCCTTTCTTCAGCAGACCTTCTGCGGAATGTTTCGAATTCAGCCATCAGTCTGACATAATCGTCTTTTTCCCCCGCAACTTTTTCTTTGAGTTCGGCTATCTGTTTCTCCAGTTCGTTTATTTTGTCTTTCTGCTTGTCGGCATTGACTTTTTTGTCTTCATTTTTCCTGGAGAATCTGGGATTAGATGATTTATGATTCTTTTCGGCGTTTTCCGGCGAGTCTTTCTTCTCGGTCGTTTCCGTTTTCGTTGTTTCCGTTTCTTTCTTTTCTTCCTGTTTCTTTTCGTCTTCTTTCTGCGTAAACATATGATACTGAATTTTATTATCTTTTTATGCGAATACAGTAATAAGGCTATAGCTTGACACTATGACACATATTAATATACTTGCCGGCTGTTGTTGCGGACCGGCAAGCGTATCTCCCATCAGCAAATTATCTGCCATTGAGAATCACTGACAATATGTCAGTAATCCTCTTACCGATTTTTTCCTTCTGCGAAATACTTAAGTGAGGAACGGCAGGTGTCGCTGATTTCCGACCAGTTCCCGGCTTCGATTATTTCTTTCCTGAATAATTTGGAACCTATCCCTACGCACGTTACTCCGGATTTGCCCCATGAGCAAAGATTTTCCTCCGAAGTATCCACTCCTCCTGTAGCCAGTGTCATAGTCCATGGCAGTGGTCCAAGTATGTTTTTTATGAATGACGGACCGCCAACGCTTCCGGCAGGGAATACTTTGCACAGATCGCATCCCAGTTCCTGTGCGAATCCGATTTCACTGACCGTGCTGCATCCCGGTGTATATGGGATTCCGCGGCGGTTGCATAGCTTGGCTATGTCAGGATTGAGAAGCGGTCCGACAATGAAATTAGCTCCGGACTGTATGTAAAGTGAAGCGGCTGGAGCATCTATTATCGTCCCGGCCCCCATTATCATGCCGGGACATTCTTTCTTTGCGAATTTGACGAGGGAGGCGAAAATTTCATGGGCGAAATCCCCGCGGTTTGTAAATTCGAAAGCCCTTATGCCGCCTTCATAACAGGCTTTGACTGCGTTTTTTGCGATCTCGGGATTGCCGTTATAGAAAACAGGAACGATCCCAGTATCCCGTATTGCGGTAAGTGTCTGTAGTTTTGTAAATTGTGCCATATGGTAAAAATTATCTGGAAACTCTTAGAAAATTATTATCTGGAAACTCTTCCGGATGCATCGCCCCCCATAAGGTTTTCGACTTCGTTTACGGTCACTCTGTTGAAGTCGCCGAATATGGTATGTTTGAGACATGAAGCGGCGGCCGCGAATTCAAGGGCCTTTCCGTCATCCTTATATGTAATCAATCCGTATATGAGCCCTCCCATAAAGGAATCTCCTCCTCCGACTCTGTCGACTATATGGGTTATGTCGTAACGTTTCGATTCATATAATGTCTTCCCGTCGTAAAGTATGCCTCCCCATGTGTTGTGGCTGGCATTTACGGAGCCTCTGAGTGTTATCGCCGTCTTTTTGCATCGGGGGAACATTTCCATGAGTTGTCTGCATACACTAGTGAATCTCTTCTGGTCGATTTCCCCTCCGGTATGCCCGGCATCGAATCCTTCGGGTTTTATGCCGAATTCTTTTTCGGCGTCTTCTTCATTGCCAAGAATGATATCGCATCCTTTGACCAGTTCCGGCATCACTTCAGCCGCGGTTTTTCCATATTTCCACAACTTCTTCCTGAAGTTCAGGTCGCACGAAACAGTTATGCCGCGCCTGTTTGCAGCTTCTATCGCTTCTTTGCATACTTGCGCAGCTCCATGGCTTATGGCCGGTGTTATTCCTGTCCAATGGAACCAGTCGGCGTCTTTGAATACTGTATCCCAGTCAATCATTCCCGGTTCTATTTCCGAGACGGATGAATGTGACCTGTCGTAAATGACTTTGCTGCCTCTGGATACGGCTCCGTTTTCGAGGAAATAAATTCCGAGCCTGTCACCTCCGAAAATACAGTGTTTCGTTCCGATTCCAAAAGAGTGCAATTCCTGTATGCAGGCTTTCGATATATCATTGTCCGGAAATCTTGTTACGAATTCGGTATCCATTCCGAAATTCGCCAGAGAGACAGCAACATTGGCTTCTCCGCCGCCGAATGTGGCATCATATTGTTTGGCCTGGGCGAATCTGAGATATCCCGGAGCCGATAATCTCAACATTATTTCTCCGAAAGTGATAATTTTTGGCATATCGTTCTTATTTATAATAAGTTTATACGAATACAAAGTTAACATTATTTTCCGATATGTGATTCTTTCATTTCGAAACTGAAAAAAATTTTGAAACGAAATATTTTTACTATATTTGCCTGATATTAATTTTAAAACTAACGACCTTTTTGTGATGTCAAGGTATTTGGATCCGCCGGCTTCGAAGCCATTACTTCCGAAAGATAAAATTCCGAAAGTTTACAAGTCCATGAGAATCAAGGTTTTCCTGGGTGCATTTCT
The DNA here is from genome assembly GCA_022648685.1 of Bacteroidales bacterium. GTDB lineage: Bacteria > Bacteroidota > Bacteroidia > Bacteroidales > UBA932 > Cryptobacteroides. The sequence continues at coordinate 155,763 of JALCMW010000002.1, read as the reverse complement.
CGGCTATGCCGGTTATTATCTGGTGCGTAAAAATTTGTCCCTGGCTGCTCCGGGCATGCTCGACAGCGGCCTTATCGACAAAGAGGGGATAGGAATCGCTATGTCCGCGGTTTCAATTGCTTATGCTTTCAGTAAATTCATAATGGGCAGTATCTCCGACCGTTCGGATGCCAGAAAATTTTTGGTTATCGGTCTGGTTCTGGCTGCAGTGACAATGATAGTAACGGGCCTTCTTCCTTTCGGTGCCAATACTACTATCAATGTAGCTATGATATTCGTCCTGATGCTTATCGTCGGGTGGATTTCCGGTATGGGCTGGCCTCCCTGCGGACGTATAATGGCCCACTGGTTTTCCCAGAACGAACGTAGTTTCAAAATGTCTGTATGGAATACTTCCCACACATTGGGAGGTGGCACTCTCGGACTTCTTTCGACATTGGGAATGACGATCCTCTTGAGTATGGGCTTCAGCCAGACGTGGAGGGGGGCATTCATATTCCCGGCCATAATAGCTTTGGTGATAGCAGTGTTCTGCTGGTGGGCTTTGCGGGATACGCCGCAATCTTGCGGTCTTCCTTCAATAAATGATTACAGGCACGACTATTCAGGGGTCAAAACCAATGTCAAGGATGACGAAAAGATTCCTTTCAAAAACTTGTTCGTGGATTATGTCTTCAAAAACAAATTTTTGTGGATAATAGCGTTGGCCAATGCGTTTGTATATATGGTGCGTTACGGAGTAGGAGACTGGGCCCCGATATATCTACAGGAATCCGGTCTTATGTCACCGTCCGAAAGCAATCTTGCTTTTGCTCTCCATAATTATGCAGGTATTCCGGGAACTATCGTTTGCGGATGGATTTCCGCGAAATTCTTCAAGGGAAGATGTACTCCTCCTAACGTGATATTCATGAGTCTTGTTCTTATCGGAACTTTAATGTATTGGCAGGCAGGTAATATCGCCGGATTTTTCGTGAATGCCCAGGCTGCTCCCGCTGCTTATGCTTCGCTTTCCAAAGTGTTGATATATTTCGCGCTTATTCTCGTAGGATTCTGTATTTACGGCCCTGTCGCCCTGATAGGGATACAGGCACTGAATCTTGTTCCGAAGAATGCTGCCGGAACTGCAGCCGGCTTCGTAGGCCTGTTCGGATATCTCTTCGGTGATGCAATCCTTTCGAAACTTCTGATGGGTACTGTTGCCCAGGATGCCGGTTGGCATGTTACCTTCATGATGCTTTCTGTTGCTAGTGTCATAGCCGGTCTTTTGTGCGCTTCTACATGGAAAAGCGAAAAAAAGATCGCTGAAAATTCTTAAATGTTTTTTATAGTTTCATATATGAGAAAGTTTTTTTATTATGTTCTTGCTTTTCTCTTTTCCGTTGTATCCGTCGCATCGTGCGGAGGCGGAAACGGGGGGAAAGATAATCCTGATGATGATTTCAATGTTTCGGGAGTCACACTTCCGAGTACTATCAATGTCGTAAAGGGAGGAACCATAACTCTTTCCGTTCTAGCCAAGAAAGGTCCTGCGTCCACAGACCTGGTTATTCTCAGATCTGCAAGCGGGACGGATACACAATGCAAGATTACTGCCGTTACCGATAGTTCGTTCAGTTTCAGCATACCGGAAGATTTCACGTCCGGTTATTATACCTTTATCATCAAGCGGGATGACGATAGCAAGACTCTCGGAAAGGTTACGATAAACATAGTCTCAGATGTCGAACTTACGCCCAAAGAAGGCTGCAATGTCTACGGTATTGTGGAATGCGACGGTGTCGGGATTCCGGATGTTGTTGTATCCGACGGTGTTTCGGTTACCTCCACCGATAAGGATGGCATTTACAATTTCAAGTCGGAGAAGAAATGGGGTTATGTATTCATATCCGTGCCGAGCGGATACGAAGTTTCGTCGGACGGTATTCTGCCTAAATTCCATCAATCTCTTACGGAAGATGCAAGTGTTGCGGAGCGTGCCGATTTTGCCCTTTCAAAGGTGCAAAATGACAAATTCACTCTTTTTGTATTGGGCGACATCCATCTTGCTGACAGGAATGAAGACCGCAACCAGTTCTTCAAATTCACGGATGATCTCAACGATTACATGACATCCCACAGTGGGACTAAGATGTATGGAATCACTTTGGGTGACATGACATGGGATCTTTATTGGTATTCAAATTCCTATTATTTCCCTCAATATCTCAGGGACATCAATTCCCAGATAAAAGATCTCGAGATTTTCCATACCATGGGCAACCATGACAATGATATGGATGCAGCAGGCGATTTCAATACGGCTACAAAGTATGTCAGGGACATCGCTCCGACATATTACTCTTTCAATATAGGAAAAATCCATTTTATAGTTCTGGACGATATCTATTGTACCAATGACGGAACAGGCAGCCGTACTTATAAAAAGACAATGACCGGCGAAGAACTGGATTGGATAAAGAAAGATCTTTCATATGTCAGCACTTCCACACCGATAGTGGTCACTACACATGCTCCTATATTCTCCCCGTCTTCGGCTACTACATTCAAATATGATCTGACTAATACCACCGATCTTCTGAATGAATTCGCAAATTACAAAGTGCATTTCATAACAGGCCATGTACATGCGAATTATAATGTAGACAGGATTTACACCGGTGGGAATATATTCGAACATAACACCGCTGCGATCTGCGCTTCATGGTGGTGGTCTGACAAACTGACTCCGGGGCTGCATATCTGCATCGACGGTTCTCCTGGAGGATATGCAATATGGAATTTCGACGGTACCGATATCAATTGGAGATATAAAGGTACAGGATGGGATGAGAATTACCAGTTCCGTTCTTATGATTTGAACAACGTTTCTTTTACGATGGCCGATGTTCCAAATATGCCTTCTTCCCTGGAAAGTTCGTTCAAGCCTTATATGGATGCATATCCGAAGAATTCCGATAATAATGTCCTCGTGAATGTCTGGAATTGGGATCCCGAATGGAGCATTTCCATTACCGAAAATGGAACTCCCCTTGCCGTAACACAGGTAATGGCATACGATCCGCTGCATATTGCCGCACTTACTGTAAAAAGATTCAACACTTCCGGCATTACTTCAGCTCCTTCGTTCATTACCGAACTATCGCCGCATTTTTTCAAGGCTACCGCTGCCAATGCTACGGATGATCTTGTGATTACTGTAAAGGATGATTTCGGTAACGTTTATACTGAAAATATGGAAAGGCCGAAAGCTTTTTCAACAGATGCATATTTAAATAAATAAACCCTATTATTAACTAATATTAACCAATCATGATCAAATCTTTATTCAAATCGTGTCTTTTGATCAGCCTTATCTGGTTCTTTATGTCTTTAAGCGGTATCAACGCTTACGCTCAGACCCAGATCAAGGGAATTGTCTATGACACAGACAAGTCCAAACCTTTGACAGGTGCATCCGTAGTTGTCGAAGGCAAGAATATTGCCGATGTCACTGATCTGGACGGTAAATTTACAGTCAAGGCCAGTGTAGGGGATGTTCTGAAAGTACAATTCATGGGCTATTCCGATCTGGAAGTACGTGTCGGAAAAGCCGTATTTTACGAGATTATTCTCAAACCCAATTCCGAAAAACTTGATGAGGTCATAGTAACGGCCCTCGGAATGAAAAGGGAAAAAAGATCTTTGGGCTATGCTGCAACCGATGTTTCGGGTGACCAGTTGAATTCCGTGCAAAACAGCAACTGGTTGTCCGGAATGGAAGGCAAGGTTGCCGGAATACAGTTCAACAAGTCTTCAGGCCCGTTGGGTTCAACCAAAGTGATAGTCAGAGGAGAGTCTTCCCTGGACGGCAACAGCTCCGCATTGTTTGTTGTCGACGGGGTTCCCATCAATTCCGGTTCGGTTTCCAATGCCAGCGGTTCCGGCTATTCGAATCAGGATAATCCTATCGATTTCGGAGACGGTGCATCCGATATCAACCCTGACGATATAGCATCCGTTACCGTTCTTAAAGGTGCTGCGGCTACCGCGCTTTACGGTTCCCGTGCAGGAGACGGTGCCATAATAATCACTACTAAATCCGGTCTTGCCGGAAAGGGTATAGGTGTCACATATTCAACCCAGTTTACAGCTGACGTCTCGGGATATTGGCCCGACTTCCAGACGGAGTATGGTCCGGGAACGGATCTCGGTCTGGATGAATATAATTTCTGGACACCCGATTACAATTCCGAAGGTTTGAGCAGACATTACAGCCGTTACGCATTCGGTGAAAAATATGATGCTTCCAAGATGCGTTTTCAGTATGACGGCATGAACTGGGATACCATGATGGCCGAAAGGACTCCATGGGTTTATCAGGATGATTGGTATACCGGAATTTTCCGCACAGGTTGGACTTGGGACAACAGTCTCTCTCTTCAGGGCGGCAACGGAAAGGGTACTTCGGTACGTCTTTCATTCAAGACGACTAAAAACGAATGGGTGCTGCCTAACACGGGTTACGACAGAAAATCCATTGCTTTGTCATTCAAGACTAAAGTGAACAAATACATAAATCTGACGACGAATGTAAATTATTACATGACGGATTCGGACAATATGCCTTCTTCCGGTTATTCCAATAACTCCGTTGTTTACCAGTTGGCATGGGGCGAAACGAATACTCCAATGCAGGCTTACAAGGATGAGTATTTCCTTGGTAGATGGAATGCCGATACTTTCAGCAACAATACCGATCTGCTTGTAGGCAAGAATAATTATTACAATCCCTACAGGGTTTTGTATGAAATGACGAATACCGAAGACAAGGACAGGATTTTCGGAAGCGTGGGACTGAATATAAATTTGTGGAAGAAAAAACTGACTTTGGATATCAAGTCCGGTATGGACATGACAAACGAGTTCAGGACCCAGAGGAAACCATTCTACACTTATAATTATCCCCAGGGATGGTATAGGGAGCAGTCCAATTTCCTGGTTGAGTTCAATACCGATTTCATGTTGAAATATACCGACAGTTTCTTTGCCGACAGACTTACACTTACTGCCGGATTCGGTGGCAATGATATGACTTATAACAGAAGAAGTTGGAAATATACAATAGACAAATTAAGTGTCGAAAACGTATACGAGCCGTTGAATTATCCGAGCGGCACTCTTCCGGATTACAGTTCCTACCGTTCCCAGAAAGTCGTGAACAGTCTTTACGGTCTCGTATCCCTGGGATGGGATGATTGGGCATATCTCGACTTGACTGCACGTAACGATTGGTCTTCGACTCTTTCCCCTGGTAATTGGTCGTATTTCTATCCTTCTGTCAGTGCTTCCATCCTTGTTGACAAGGTTGCTCATTTCCAGGATTATATCCCTGAAATCTCTTTCCTCAAGTTGAGACTTTCATGGGCCAATGTGGGTAAGGATACTGATCCTTATTCTATATCTTACGGTTATACTTCCACTGATTTTGCCGGTGGATACCGTCCCGGTGCGACATATCCGGATTATTATCTGAAACCTGAAAACGTGGAGACCTGGGAAGCCGGTATGGAAGCCAAATTCCTCAAAAACAGGATCGGTTTCGATGTCGCTTTGTACAGATCGGATATTACGAACCAGATATATGATGTCCCTTATGATTATATTACCGGTGCAAAATATTATACCAAAAACATCGGTCTCATTAGAAATAAGGGAATAGAGGTGTCCGCCAATTTCGTACCTGTCAGGACACGTGACTGGAAATGGTCCATAAATGTGAACGCATCCAAGAACATAGGAGTGCTCAAAAGGATGTATGACGGTTGGGACAATGCGAATCCCCATCAGGAAGATTACGGAACTACAATCGGAAGCCGTTTGTTCGTATATGATTATGTAGGGAAAACAATGGGCCAGTTGTGGGGCAAAGGTTTGGCCAAGGCTCCGGCCGGTTCCTATTATCTGGATGCAAGCGGAAACAAAGTGGATTGCTCGGGACAGGTTATCCTGTCATCCAGTACCGGTCTTCCTTCCTTCTCGGATGAACTCCAGTATTATGGAAATGTCAATCCGAAATGGCTCGGCGGTTTCAGTACATCCCTTAAATGGAAGAATCTTACAGTAGGTGCCACATTCTCGGCCCAGCTTGGCGGCAAGACATATTCCGTTACCGCAGCTGTTCTCGGATACCAGGGAAAACTTAAAAACACCTTGGAAGGACGTAATGACGGTCTTGTTGCTTCCGGTGTCAATGTAATAGGTACCGATACGGACGGCAATTCAATTTGCCAGGTCAATTCCACCATTACGACCGATGTCGAAAAATATTATTCGACTCTTGCCGCAAACAGATATAATTTCGAAGAGTATATATATGACAATTCGTTCCTTAAAATGAAGGAACTTACAGTTTCATATGATATTCCTTCCAAACTGATCAAGAAGACAAAGGTGCTTCAGGGAATATCTATTTCCGCTTATGCAACGAATCTTTTCTGTATAACGGACTATCCTTTCTATGATCCGGAAGTCAGCGGGATGAACGGTTCCAATTTAAAGAGAGGAATAGAATCCGGAAGCTTCCCGATGAGCAGGTCTTACGGTGCAAACATTAAATTGAAATTCTAGTGCCATGAAAAAAATCATATATATAATATTATTGGCCTCTTCAGTGTTCGGATTAGCATCTTGTACGAATAATTTCGAAGATATAAATACAAATCCGAATAAGATCAATTACGGTCAGATAGAGTCCTATAACTGTTTTGAACCGATTCTTTACGGTGCCGGTTATTACCAGCAGGATTTTGCCTTATACTATAATAACGAACTGATACAGATGACGGCTTTTACCGGAGGTGCGACATCCCAGATCCATCAGTATTATATTACTTCCGGCAACTGGCAGTCCATATGGGATAATTATGCAAGATACGGCGGCGATTGCCAGCATATGATTGATTTGGCTGTGGAAGAAAAAGAAAAATTCTACGAATCCGTAGGCCTCATCATGAAAGTCTACAATCTTGCCAACCTTACAAGTATATTCGGGGATATTCCTTATTCCGAAGCTTATCAATACAGTAATAATCTTACTCCGAAGTTCGACACCCAGGAAGAGGTGCTTACTGAAATGCTAGCCGATCTGGATTCTGCATCAACCATGCTTGCAGAGGGTGTTACCCCGTCAAGGAGTGGTCTTGACCTTATGTACAATGACAGTCCGGCCAAATGGAGAAAACTGGCCAATTCGATGAGAATGAGGCTGCTTTGTCGGTTTTCCGGCGTGAGTGATACTTATTGGGCTGAAATACAGAATATGATAGATAATCCTGATAAATATCCTGTAATGACTTCCAACGATGATAATGCGGATGTCCCGTTCCAGGATGTGGATCCTTATATGTCATATTGGGGACAGGAGAAAATGACGGAATCGTCTTTTGCTCCTCACAGACTTACCGAAAGGGTTATTTCAATGATGGCACAACTGGATGACAACGGAAATGCACTGTTGGTGGATCCCCGTCTACCGATATACGGACATCAACGTGGCGGGAAGTGGAAAGGAACAATCGCCGGTTGTTCTACTGCAGATTATGAAACAGCCGATGACGGGACAGCTTATCCGAACTACTCCATTATCTGCCGTGCTTCCTTCCCGGCTTTTCTGATGGATTATTCCGAAATACTGTTTATCGAGGCGGAAGGCGTAGTCAAAGGCAAATTGACTATTCCCGGAGAAACGGCCAAATCGTTATACGAGGCTGCCGTGAATGCAAGTATGGACAAATGGTCAGCCTTGGGTGCGACGGCCGATACTCCGAAGACCATCAGGTCGACTGATGTTACGAAATTCATGGCTTCTTCCCTTGGCTCGTACGATATGGCTGCGGCCGAAAACGGAAGCAGCATTTATTCAAGTCCCGAGGAATTGATTCTTTCGCAAAAGTATATTTCTTTGTACTGGTGCGGTTTCGAACAATATGACGAATGGAGAAGGACTGAATATCCTGTCCTTACAATAGGAAACGGAACCGAAGCTAATAATTATGAATTGCCGACACGATTCGGTTATCCTAATTACACAGAATCGTCGAACGGTGTAAACTTTTCCGAAGCTATCACCCGTATGGGTGGGACTGAGGACGATATGCATCTGGCACTCGACTGGTCATATAAGAAACTCAACGGAGGAACCCACAGAAATCCTTATGTGGCTCAATAATTTAATATTTTCCTGAATATGAAAAAGTTATTATATATTTTATCGGCGATATTGATTGCCTCTTCCATAGCAGTATCCTGTCAGGATGAGGACGAATATAAGATTTCCGGTGATCCGTATTTCAGTGTAGCGGTATCAAGTGATACAGTTATGACAATGACGCAAGCGTCTCAGTATAAACTGAATCTTGAATCTTATGCGTATTCGGCTTCTGCCAATACAACGGATAAGGTAATGAAAGCCGATGCTTTTACCGTCCGGACCAATATGAAGTGGAAAGTAGTTCCATCAGAAGGAACTACTTATGATTGGGTACATCCGTTCCCTGACAATGGTGAAAAAGATGGCCAGTTTATTTTCAAAACGACAAGGAATGTTGATCAGAAAAACACCAGGGATGCTTATTTCAATGTAATGGTGGACAAGGGCAAAGGTTGGGAGACTTTGGACGGCATGATTGTAATTCATCAGGAACTTAGCGCCGATTTTCTTGAGATGAGTGCGGCGATGTTCGAAAAGGAAGCTGTTGAAGGAACCTGCAAGTTGTCCGTGTTCTCCAATGTGGCCTGGACTTATACTTTGGAGCCTATGGCTGATTATGCTACTTCTGACGTCTCCTGGATTACCGATGAAAGTGCACATGAAACTGCCAAGACGGTTGATACTCTCGTTTTGAAACTGGCGGAAAACGCCGGAGGTGTCAGAGGCGCAAACATCAATATTTCTTACACCCTTGACGGTACCGAGCATACGGATGTTATTCCTGTAACCCAATATGGTGCTACGGAAGTTTCCCTGGACGGATTCCCTGTAGAATGGACGGTAGGTGATCTCACCAATTGCAATTTCTCTGCTTCTTTTCCAAGCGGCGGAACTATTGCTTCAACATCTGCCACAGGCGGAACGATCTCGTTCGTGGAAGCTTCCGGAAATTCCAATGAAAATTTCGGAATGAGTGTGGGTTCCACCGGGGAACCATATGTAACCGGAACATGGCCTGGCGATTATTGGGAATTCAAATCCGATTCTCCTATTTCCGCGGGTACGATAGTCAAGATTCAATTCTCGACCAGGGTGTCTTCTACGGGTTACAAGTACTGGAGGCTTGAATATAGGGACGGAGATGATTGGAAACCTGTAGGAAAGACTTATACTACTACCTATAACGGTTCCGATGTTTTGTACACGCATACCATGGCTGCCGGAGGTTCCGTAAACACACAGGTCAGCGGAATATTCAAAGTGGAGAAAACGACCGATGCTGCCGATATCAGATTCGTAGTAGTTTCCAACGAAACTTGCAAGGGTGATTTCAACAGCGCTCCTACAGGCAATACCGCACGTCTGTCAAATCGCTCTGCAGATGATCTTGATGTCAATCCTGTAATTTCTATAGTGGCTGCAGGTACTGAATCAATGGTGGCTGCAAATATCACAGTTACAGGAGTAACGAACAAACTCATGACATTCGAGGGAACACCGGATGCCGATAAAGAATTCACCGTAAATTCCGATAATGACTTCACAGTCACATCCACTGCATCTTGGCTGACCGTTACTCCGGATTCCGGTCTGGCGGAAGATACTGAAACGATTAAAGTCACATGCCAGCCAAGTACGCTTGCAACTTTGAGGACGGGCCAGATAAATATCAAGTCCGGTATAACTACCTATTCCATACAAGTAGTTCAAAGTGCGGCAGGAGGAGAACTTGATCCACTTATAAGCATCGTTAACGGCAACAGAAAGTCTATTTCCACAAATGGCGGCTCTTATACCGTAAATGTTCAGTCGAATGTGGCTGTATCTTACAAGACGGATGTCGATTGGATATCTGCTTCACCGGCTCCCGCAACCAAATCGCTTGTGGATGTGAACGATTATAATTATACCGTTTCCAAAAATACGACCGGTAAAACCCGCGAAGGCCATGTGACGTTCTATAATGATACCTACGGTATAGAATCCGTACTTACCGTTACACAAGATTGGATGACCACTTATTTTACCGATGATTTCACGTGGGTTAAACCTTATGCGGAAACCGGAAGTGCCGGAGATGCCGTAGGTACGAACGATCCTAGTGCAAAAGCTCCGAACGTATATACATATGACCCGGATTCGGCTTTTGTCAAGGCGTTCAGGACAAAGGGATATGTGGATTTGAATCCGACTCCTAAAGTCATGTATCTCCAGGATGCTTATCTGAAGTTCGGCAAAACAAGTTACAATACAGGGATCCAGCTGCCTCCTTGCGATTTCGAGGGGACTGATGCCGTAGATGTGGAAATCCAGTTCGACTGGTGCGCCCAGATCAAAACCACAGGTCCTGTAGATCCTACAGTCCTTTATGTCTATGTATCCGGAGCCGGTACATGTTCCGATACAGGAAGTGATATCAGCAATGGATTCTCTTCAACGCAGACTACGGGAAATCTTGCCTGGCAGCATGTCTCTTTGGTAATCAACAATGTTACCTCCGATACAAGAATTGCCATAAGGCCGGAATCCCTGTCATATCTGAAGAGCCGGGTCAACAGATGGTATCTGGACAATGTGAAAATCACGGCCGCAGCCAAATAGGCGCAGCGATGTAATAGAATCGGAGATGCCCTATAAGCTTTGTTCGCTTCGGGGCATCTCTTTTGTTGTAAAATGGAATATTACAATAGATTCGCTTTTTTGTGTTACGTATTTATTCCGTTTTAATTGTTATCAATAAGGTATTAATAATTAATTAATAACATATTTACATGAAAAAATCATTATCGGTCATTGTGCTGTTTCTGGCGTTCGGCTTGTTTTCGTTTGCCAGAATTGTCAAAGGAACGGTCCGTTGCCAGGATCTGGATCTTTCCGGTGTCGTCATTTCCGACGGAACAAACTTCACTACTACAAAAACGGACGGGACTTTCAGGTTTAATATAGAGAAAGATGCCAGGTTTGTTTATGTGGTAACCCCTTCCGGGTATACGGCAGACTTCAGTTCCGGATCTCCTTGTTTTTATAGGAAAGCCAAAGGCAGGAAGGTTTTCGATTTCAATCTTGTAAAAACTACAGGTTCTAAGGATTTCACTCTTTTTTCAGTGTCCGATCCCCAGCCTAAGAATGACGGTATGTTTGCCCAATTTACAGGAAAACCTTTGCAGGATCTTATTTCGGAATCGAAAAAGTACTCTGCAAAAGGACTCACAGTAGGCATAGCGCTTGGTGATATATGCTGGGATGCCCCTCAATATTATCCTGCATATAAAGCTGCGATTGCCAAGACTGGAATCCCTTTTTATGCTGTGATAGGCAATCACGACAATAACCGAAAAACAGATGATTCCAGCAAATGTCCGGATAATTTCGAAAATAGTTTCGGGCCTGTCAATTATGCTTTTTTCATCGGAGATGCGGCTGTGATAGCCGTTGATGATATAATTTACAAAGGACACGGAAAATATAAAGAAGGCTACACCGATGCGGTTCTTGCCTGGGTGGAAGGCTTCTTGAAATATGTTCCCGAAGATACTCACATTTTCATAGCACAGCACAGTCCTCTGTATCTGCTTTCCCGCAAGATTTATATTGCCAATGCAAAAAAAATGCTTGCGATTTTGAAAGGGCGCAAAGTGGATTTCTTGTCCGGCCATACGCATGTCCAGGACAATATGGTTTATTCTCCTGACATCATGGAACACAACGCTCCGAGTCTTTGCGGGGCGTTCTGGAAATGCACATGGTGCCGTGACGGATCTCCAAGGGGATACGAAGTGTTTTCTTCAAAAAACGGAGAGCTGTCATGGTTCCTTCATCCGATAGATTATCCTGACGATTTCCAGATTGAAATAATAAATCCGGGGCAAAGCAAATTCCATCCGAATTGCGTTGTAGCCAATATCTGGGATTATGATGAAAATTGGTCTGTGGAATGGTACCAGGACGGTAAGTATAAGGGAAAGATGCAGCAAGTGTCGGATATGTCTCCGACATACCTTCGCGGTCCTTCAGGTATTCCTAAGGAAGACGGATTGAATCTGCCTGCATCCAAGCGTTCCAAGCCAAGGCTGAGCTCCCATTATTTTGCTGCGGAGCCGGATATGTATGCAAAGAATGTTACGGTCGTAGTCAAAAACCGTTTCGGAAAAGAATGGAAATATGACGTCGACCTTTCCAAATGCCTGGATGTCCAGGCTCACAGAGGAGGAGCCGGGCTGAAACCCGAGAACACATTCAATTCGATGATAAATGCCGTTAAATTGGGCGTGAACACATTGGAAATGGATCTCCAGCTCAGCAAAGACATGAAAGTAGTAATTTCGCATGATTCATATTTCAATGCCAGATACGCTACCCGCCCCGACGGTTCTTTGGTAATGCCGGGCGATCCGAAGGAATATTTGTATACAATGCCATATGATTCGATAGCGAAATATGACGTTGGAATGAGGCCTAATACTGTGTGGCCCCATCAGGCAAAAGAGCCTGCCGTCAAGCCTCTCGCTTCAGCACTGATAGATTCCGTAGAGCGTTTTACAGCCGAAAACGGATATTCGCCCATGCGATATAATATAGAAATCAAATCGAAGGCCGGAAAAGGCGAGGGTAAGAACTGGCCTGATTACAAAACCTTCGTGGATACCTGCATAAAGCTCCTGTTGTCAAAGAATCTAGGCGACAGGCTTGTTGTCCAGTGTTTCGACACAAGAGCGCTGGATTACATGCATGAAAAATATCCGCAATTGCATTTGTCCTATCTTGTCTCCAGGAAGAACAAGGATTTCGATACATATATGTCGAAATTGAGTTTTGTTCCCGTTTGGCTTAGCCCGGAATCTTCTATGGTAGACAAAGCCCTTGTGGAGAAATGCCATTCGGAAGGAATCAGGGTCGTTCCATGGACTGTGGACAATATGGCGGATATGAGATATATGCTGAATTGCGGCGTGGATGCTATAATTTCCAATTATCCCGACCGAATGCTTCAGATAACTAGGGGATATTGATTCCCTGTTATGCTGTAATTTTTGCTGTCAATCGCAAAACCGGCTATGCGAATGCCAAAGTTTTTCATTGACAGTTCGATGACAAAAAAAGCTGACCGGAAATCTATTCCGGCCAGCTTTTCTTATTTTCGGAGTACTTGATTATTCGGCTTTTCCTTCCGATCCCAAAACCTCTTTGATCTTGTGTTCGTAAAGTTTTTTCATCTCGTCACGTGCAGGTCCGAGATATTTACGAGGATCGAACTGTTCAGGATGTTCTGCAAATACCTTGCGTACGGCTGCAGTCATTGCAAGACGGGAATCGGAATCGATGTTGATTTTGCAAACGGCCGATTTCGCAGCTTTGCGAAGCTGATCTTCCGGAATTCCGACGGCATCGGGTAATTTGCCTCCGAATTTGTTGATCGTGTCAACATATTCCTGAGGAACCGATGAGGAACCGTGAAGTACGATAGGGAAGCCGGGAAGTTTTTCCTCAACGCCCTTAAGTACGTCGAATGCGAGCGGTGGAGGTACCAGTCTTCCTGTCTTGGGGTCCCTGGTGCATTGTTCCGGTTTGAATTTATATGCTCCGTGTGATGTGCCTATTGAAATTGCGAGACTGTCGACTCCTGTCTTGCTGGTGAAGTCTACGACCTCCTCCGGTTTCGTATAGTGTGATTGTTCAGAGGAAACTTCGTCTTCGACTCCTGCGAGGACTCCGAGTTCTCCTTCCACTGTAACATCGAATTGATGTGCGTAATCGACCACTTTTTTTGTAAGTGCCACATTCTCATCGTAAGGAAGTGAAGATCCGTCTATCATGACGGATGAAAAGCCCATGTCAACGCAACTCTTGCAGAGTTCGAAAGAATCACCGTGATCCAGATGCAGAACTATCTGCGGATGTTCCCATCCCAATTCCTTTGCATATTCCACTGCACCTTCCGCCATATAGCGAAGTAGTGTTTGATTCGCGTAATTGCGGGCTCCCTTTGAAACCTGAAGGATTACAGGGGATTTCGTTTCAGCCGAAGCCATAACGATGGCCTGGAGCTGTTCCATATTGTTGAAATTGAAAGCGGGAATCGCATAACCGCCCTTAACGGCCTTTGCGAACATTTCTCTTGTATTGACAAGACCTAATTCTTTGTATGAAACCATATTCTATTGTGTTTAGAAAATTTACTCGAATAATAAACGTAACGCATCGGATACTGCAATTATTTTGCCAGCGTCTTTCAAAATTCATATTGCATGGAATCTTGAAATTTTGATACCGATTTACTGACAAAATGACTCGTTTTTACCAAATGCATCGTAAAAATAGTTATTTTTGTCGAAAATCAGCAGGAAATAATCATGAACAATAAAAAAGTAGTCATTTTCTCGGCACCCTCCGGTTCCGGAAAAAGTACCATCGTAAATCATATTCTGTCTCTTCACCCCGAAATGGAATTTTCGGTCTCTGCAACTTCACGCCTTCCCCGTGGCAATGAAAAAGACGGACACGAATATTATTTCTTTTCAGCCGACGAATTCAGACGGATGATTTCCGAAAATATGTTCGTGGAGTATGAAGAAGTTTATACGGGGTCTTTTTACGGCACTTTGAAATCCGAAGTGGAAAGAATATGGGACAAGGGTCATGTCATTATCTTCGATGTGGACGTAAAGGGCGGTGTAAATCTGAAAAATTATTTCGGGGACAAAGCTTTGTCCGTATTCATAAAGGCTCCTTCGGTCGAAGAGCTTCGCAAAAGACTGATAAAAAGGGGAACCGATTCTTGCGTCGATATAGAGAAACGGGTATCCAAGGCTTCGCAGGAAATGACTTTCGCGGATCGTTTCGATCATGTCCTTGTGAATGACGATCTGGCAACAGCCTTCGGGGAAGCCGAATCGATGGTGGATGATTTCCTCGGTGCTTAATCTATAAAAAACGCAATATCTTCCTTTCAATGAAAATCGCGGTTTATTCCGGCTCGTTCAATCCGTTGCATATAGGCCATCAGAGAATTATGGAGTACCTTACCAGGGAAAAAGATTTCGATTGGGTGTATCTTGTCGTTTCTCCGAAGAATCCGATAAAGGATACCGTGAATTCCGATTCTGCAAAAGACAGATATTATGCTGCCATAGATGCTGTGAAAAGGCATCCCGATCTGCATGTATGGGTTGATGACATTGAGTTGAATATGCCTCCTCCCCAATATACCATAAAGACATTGGATGCATTGAAGAGACGTGAACCCGACAATGAATTCACGTTGGTGATAGGGGCTGATAATTTGTACAACATACACATGTGGAGGGATTTCCAGAGGATTCTTACCGAATA
This sequence comes from Bacteroidales bacterium, assembly GCA_022648685.1. GTDB lineage: Bacteria > Bacteroidota > Bacteroidia > Bacteroidales > UBA932 > Cryptobacteroides. Next base: position 140,243 of record JALCMW010000002.1, on the reverse strand, counting down.
TGGAGTCGCAGTTTATCCCAGGGCCGGATTCGATCTTGCTAAACTTACGGCTCTGCTTCTGGACGAATGCCGGAAAATGCCTTCTCCGTATGTCCTGGACGAATACGACACCCGCAAGACGGAAGGAATGATAGGATTGGAAGATGCACTGGATCATGCCTATAATATAAAAATTCTGGATGCCCCCATAGTGGATGTCTCTTCGACAGAAATAAGGGAAGGCATCGCTTCTGGCAAGAATATGGATGAATATCTTATGTAATATGCATATAGAAACCGAAAAAAAATTCCTTGTGTACGATTCCTCTTTCAAAGAAAAAGCGGCCGGAAGCCATCACATGAGACAAGGGTACGTGGCTCATGAAGAAGGCCGTTCGGTACGTGTCAGGATATCCGACGGCAAGGCATATCTTACGATAAAAGGCCCCGGGGATGAATCCGGAATGAGCAGGCTTGAGTGGGAAAAGGAAATACCTGTATCGGATGCTTCCGATCTGCTGCAACTTTGCATTGGCGGAATAATTGACAAAACGAGGTATGTGATTCCCGTAGGCAATTTATACGGGACTGCCGATAATCCGGGATTCAATCCCGATCGCTTTTACGAAGTGGATGAATTCCATGGAGTAAACAAAGGCTTGATTATTGCTGAGATAGAGCTTGGAAGTGAAGACGAACCCTTTTTCAAACCTTCATGGCTGGGTCCGGAAGTAACAGGTGACAAACGTTACTATAATGCTTTTCTTTCAAAGCATCCGTTTGAAAAATGGGAATAAACGCCGTCTTCATCGGATTTTAAATAGATCTATTATGAGCAAGACAATAAGAAAAAATTATCCTGTCAAAGGTATTGGATGCGCTTCTTGCGTCGCAAGGGTGCAGGGAGCATTGAGATCCGTTCCCGGAGTTTCAACGGCGAATGTCAATCTGGCAGATAATATTGCCAGTGTCGAATATGATCCTCAGAAAGTTTCGGCGGAAGGTTTGAAAAAAGCCGTCCATGATGCCGGATACGATCTGATGACCGATGAAGATTCCGATGCGGATGATGAAGCCGACCGATCGCGGCTTGAGTATATCTCGGGGCTGAAAAGGGATACTTTAGCAGCCGTGGTTCTTGCCGTTCTGGTTATGTTTGTCGGAATGGTTTTGAAACCTTTTCCTTACAAAGGATATGTATTGTGGGCTTTGGCTACTCCCGTCGTATTCTGGTGCGGCCGCAGATTTTTCATAACAGCATGGCGCCAGATGCTGCACGGGAATTCGAACATGGATACACTTGTCTCTCTTTCCGTGGGCATTTCATATCTGTTTAGCGTATTCAATCTGCTATTCCCTGACGTATGGACATCAAGGGGTTTCGAAGCCCATCTGTATTTCGATTCATCTTCCATGATAGTCGCCTTTATTCTGATCGGCAGATTTCTGGAGGAGAAAGCCAAGCAGAGCGCAACATCTTCCGTCCGTAAGTTGATGGGTCTGCAGCCGAGGCAGGTAACAATTATGGTTGACGGTCATGCAGAAATCCGCCCTTTATCGGAAATCTCTCAGGGTTCGGTCATATTGGTCAAACCCGGTGAAAGGATAGCTGTGGACGGTATCGTTGCGGAAGGCGATTCCTATGTAGATGAAAGCATGCTTACCGGTGAGCCGGATGCGACCAGGAAATCGAAGGGTGATGAAGTTTTCTCAGGTACCGTAAATCAAAGGGGAACATTGACTGTAAATGCTTCCAAAGTAGGAGGCGACACCGTCCTGTCTTCTATCATCAGACTTGTAAGGGACGCACAGGGAAGCAAAGCTCCTGTTCAGGATACGGTAGACAAAATAGCTTCGATATTTGTTCCCGTAATAATGGCTGTGGCTTTGCTGTCTTTTTTCTGCTGGATCATATTCTCTCCGGAAAACGGATTGTCGGGAGGAATCATGGCCCTGGTTACGGTACTGGTAATCGCCTGCCCTTGTTCCTTGGGACTTGCCGTTCCGACGGCGATTGTTGCTGGAATGGGCAAAGGGGCTGAAAAAGGGATACTTATAAAAGATGCTCAAAGTCTTCAGACTGCTGCCGGAATAGATACTGTAGTTTTCGACAAGACAGGTACCATTACGGTAGGACATCCCCGTGTGGTTTCATGCAAATGGTACGATGAATCGTCCAAAGCAGTTTTGCTGGCTATGGAAATGAATTCCGAACATCCGTTGAGCGAAGCTCTTGTTGCGATTCTCGACGATGTGGTTCCTGCTCATATTGAGCAATTCGAAACTATTCCGGGCAGAGGTATAAAAGCTTTTTATGACGGTAAGTACTATTTTGCCGGAAATCAAAGAACTTCTGCTCCGGATGGATCGGATGGAGAATCGGAATCCGCTTCCGATGATTACGGATCTTCGGTTTATTTTTCAAATGAAGAAAAACTTCTGGGTGTGTTCCATATAGAGGATGAAGTAAGGCCGTCTTCGGTCAAAGCGGTGGCTACCTTGAAACAAAACGGAATTGATATCCATATGCTGACCGGGGATAATGCCGGTTCGGCGAATTCCGTCGCCCTCAGGGCGGGAATCGAATTGCAAAACGTACATTATTCTATGATGCCCCAGGACAAAGCTTCTTTCATATCCGGTCTGCGTAAAGAAGGGCATAAGGTAGCTATGGCAGGAGACGGTATAAACGACAGCGCAGCGTTGGCTCTTGCCGATCTGAGCATCGCCATGGGACAGGGAAGCGACATAGCAATAGATACGTCAATGGTTACAGTCATATCTTCCGATCTCAACAAAATCCCCCAAATGATAAAACTTTCCGAAAGGACGGTTAAGATCATACGCCAGAATCTATTCTGGGCGTTTTTCTACAATATACTTGCAGTCCCTGTGGCTGCGGGAGTCTTGTACCCTTTTACGGGGTTTCTTATAAATCCCATGATAGCCGCTGCATGCATGGCGTTCAGCAGTGTCTGTGTGGTAACAAACAGTCTGAGACTCAAAAGAGGGTGATTGCAAGTCTATAAAAGCGTCTCCCGATCAAATTCCGTAATATGGAGAGTACAGGATCATGTGTCCCGGATCTACTCCGGCTGTTGTGGACCACAAAAGTTCCAAATCCCTGTTGAGACAATATATCTTCCCGGGGTTGAGGCAATCCCCGGCATCTCCTATGTAAATATTCCCGTTGTAAAAGTCTTCACATATGGAATATGGTGTAGTTATGGCATCCATGTCGGATGTGAATTCCGTCTTTACCAAGTCTCCTCCAGGCTGTATCGTATACAAATTATATTTCCTTGGACCTTTCCAATTCCATTCGTCGTCCGTTCCGATCACGTAAACGACACCTGCTGCGTTCATGGTCATGCAGCTTACACGGACATCTTCCAGTGCTTTCGATCTTGATATGAGAGTGTTTGTTGTTCCGTCTACATGATATAATCCCGAATGCACGGAATAATAGTCTCCCAAAGCACTTATCCAGATATCTCCGTTTTCGTTGGCGTAAACGTCTTTCAGATTTCCTGCGATTTCCAGATTTTCAGTCTCCGATCCGCCTTCCGGATCCAGAATGGTCAGGGTGTTGTCATAGCCGGTATGGAAGCCTCCGCCGTTCGCAACATAAAGCTTGCCGCCATATTCGGCTATTCCTTCAGGCTGGTAACCTACATGCACCGAATCCACTACTGACATCGTTCCTATATATATCTTGTATACGGCGCCCTTGATGTCATTTCCTCCGTAAACCGCTCCGGAATACGATGTCACATATGCGTAGTCCCCGTAAAATGCTATGTTCCGGCAGGACGGAACCGTTATCGAAGCCAGATGTTTTTCATTTATAGCATTGATAACTTCGACAATCCCCGAATTGTTAATAGTCATCCATACTGTATTTTTCCATACCTTGATGTCATTTCCCACATCTCCCAGCCCGAGGGAAATATCGGGATTCATCATTTTGAAAGTATTCCTGCAGTATCTTCCGTTTGAATATCGGAAAAAGTCAAGGGAAGCGTTGTCGGTTCCCATCTTTCCTTCATTCAGTACGAAAAGTTTCATGAACGGGCCGGAAGTTTCACCTGCTGCAACGTTGACACCCGCAAGGCTGTCATCCTCGGAGGTGATTCCGGAAATACGGTTTGTGACCTGGCTTTTGTCGCAGCTGGCGACAAGTATAGCAAGAACCGTCCCGGAAATCAGTAGTGTTAATTTTTTCATATTATTTATTATGATTTTTGTTGAACAAATATACTTATAAAACGTCAGAAACGGTATTCGAGGGAAATGGAATAATTGAATCCCGGCATCGGATATCCCTGTACAATTTCATATTGTTCGTTGAAAAGATTATTAAGGGAAAGGCCGATTGCAATCCTCTGGTGCCCTTTTCCGTTTCCTGTTATTTCAATCTCTTTCACAAGGTGGAGGTCGCCGGTCTTCCACGGTTCTATTTCATAGTCTGGGATGTTGGCTGATGAACTCCATTTCTTCCCGCTAATAAACAGGCATAAGTCCGCATTCCATCCGTTCCATCCGACATTTGCCGATAAGGATCCGCTGTGCAGAGGAATATACGGGATTTGCCCTTTGTATGAAGAATTTCCGGGATCGGAGTAATCCGTCGCTTTCTGGAAAGTATATTTCAGTGATGCGCCGAATGCCGGAATCCGTTTCCCGGTCCCGTCGTATCTGACAGAAGTGTTTATCTCGGCACCTGTGATTCCTGCTTTTCCTATATTGAACATCGTCCAGCGGAACTGGCTGAAAGTCGGTATAGCCACTATTTTGTCTTTCACTGAATTATAGTATATCTCGATTTTGTTTTCCAGATGAAATTTCGCGCCGGGGGATTTTAAGTATTTTCCTCCAATGCCGTATTGCCAGGCTTTTTCGCATTCCAGATTACTGTTTCCAACAAGTGTATAATACAGATCGTTGAAAGACGGCATCCTATAGCTTTTTTTGACAAAACCCGTAAAAGAAAGACATTCTGATTCGGGAGGGGCATATGAAAATGACAGCAGCGGGGAAAAAGCTTTTCTTGTTCCGTTACTTTTTGCGAATCCTCCCGCCTGTGAAGACGCACCATTTTTGAATTTGTCATACGCAATTGTGTATGTGCAGTTCAGATTAATATACAGGCTTTTGAGATTGAACGTGTTTGCCACAGCCGCATATTCCGTGACTCGCCTTGGATAGACAAACCCTGTAAGATTTGCCCCCAGCCTGTCATATTGGATGTCTGCGGCGGTGTTGATTTTCCAGAACCGGGAAATGCGGATACGGTTGGAAAATGATAAATATGCCCCGGTCTGATTATATTTGTTGTCCGCCGGCATACTTTGAGGGTCGGATTCAGGGTTCGTCATGTATCTCAGATATTCGTGTGACAATTTGAAACTTGCCGACAATGAGTATACGTTTGATATATATTCAGTCAGTTTTCCCTGGATGAACATATCCTTGTCGGTCTGCCGGTCTGCTTTGTCCGGCAGGTCCGATGCCCTGCGTACCACAGCTCCTGGAAGACCTCTTTCCGAATCGTAATAGTATGCATAAGTATTCCAGTTTCCTTTTTTTGTATTGCCGTAAAGCTGGCCTTCCGTACGGAAACTTGAAATGTCCCCGTTTTTACGAGTCATGGTCGTGTCGTAGCCGCTGTATGTCCCGTTGCTGTTTTTGATCCATTTGCTTTCGTGGAATTTGTATTTTCCCGAAGATGAGACGAATCCGGCATTCAGTCTTCCGGAGATACCTTTTACGAACATGTGTTCTAATGTAAAGGATGGTGAGAAAGTGTCGAACGAACCGCCCCTGATTTTCATGCGGAAATCAGATGTCCTTCCTTGCTTGAATACGGGTTTCGTACTTGACAGAAAAACTGAAGCGGCGGAAGAATATGCTTTTGCCGTCAGCAGATCTTCCGGATTGCAGACTTCGGACAATCTTATTCCGTTGATTATATCATTTGAAAACCTTCCGAGATCCACCTGCATGTTTTGTGCGTTTACTACAGGTATCCCGTCAATGAAGATATCTGCATATTCGCTTCCCAAACTTCTTATGTTGATAGTCTTCAGTCCGCCTATTCCTCCGTAATCTTTTAGCTGGATGCCTGAAAACAATCTTATGGCATCGGCTACATTCGGTAGCCTTTTTACCAGCCCCGAAGGGATGGTATCCGAATACATCAGTTTCTTTCCCGGGATACCGGCGGTTATTCTGGATTCCCTTATTATCAGGGACGAATCGGGAGTAACGGCAAAATCATATGGACGGCTATCACTTCCTTGTGTTTCCCATGCCTTTGCTGAAATCGTGAGAAGGAAGATCTGTATTGAAAACAGCAGACATCCGGCCGTTTTGTTCATATAAGTTTGTTCAATGCAAAATACCTCCACAACGGAGCAGCCATAAGCGATTGTTTCACCTTGTCCCCCAGAAGCAGGTTTCTTACCTGGTCTACTGTGAGTATGGAGATGTCTATGTCTTCCGTTCTGTCAAGGTGCTGTCCTGAAATTCGTTTGACATCTTCGGCTATAAAGCAATGGCTGATATTGTTGGTCGTGCTTGAGTTCCCGGAAATGCTCATGGCTTCAGTCCATTTTCCTTCACCGTATCCCGTTTCTTCCTGAAGTTCCCTTTTTGCCGCCTGCAGAGGCGATTCTCCTTTTTCCATTACTCCGGCGGGTATTTCGAAGCAGGTTTTTCCAAGTCCATGCCTGTATTGCCTTTCCATTACGAACTTCCCGTCTTCCGTGACCGCTATGATATTGACCCAGTCAGGATATTCTATTACGTAATATTCATCGTTTATCTGGCCGTTCGGGATCTTTACGCAGTCTTGCCTTACGGTGAGCCAGGGTCTTTTGAACAGGTATTCGCTTTTCAGAACTTTCCATTTTCCTTTTTCGTTTATAGCATTGTCCATTGCAGTTTCTTTTTCCATTTTCAAATATACGCATTATATTTGTTTCCGCTATGGACGAATTCATGGACATATTCACTCTCGTGACCGGGATTATCTATCTTGTTCTGGAGATCAGGCAGAAAAACTTCATGTGGGTGGTCGGAATCATAACCGGTGCTGCGGCATCGGCTGTTTTTTTGTTCCGGGGTTTGTATGCTTCGATGGCTCTTAATATTTATTATGTGCTTGTATCGTTCTGGGGCTTGTATTGCTGGAGAAGGGATTCGGGAATGGCGGAAGCCGGAGCTGCCGATGCCGCTTCGTCCGGAAACGACAAAATACATATAAACAGACTTCCTTTGAAGACTGTGCTGATAAGTCTGGGAATATTCCTTGCCTGTGTTTTTCCTGCGATTTTCTTTCTCAAGAGTATTGATGATCCAATGCCGGTGCTGGATGCTTCCGTTACGGTAGCGAGTGCCATAGCTACATATTGGCTCAGCCGTTCTTATCTTGAACAGTGGCTGTTGTGGATTGCCGTAGATTTCGGTACTGCGGTTTTATGTTTCTGCGCTTCGCAAAACTGGATGGCTTTGCTTTATCTGGTATACAGCCTTTCGGCGATATATGGCTATTCTCATTGGAAACGCGGCGGAGTTGTCGTATAATCCTGCTGAGATTCTGTTGTGCTTAGCCTTCCTTTAAGTTCCGGGCTTTTTGGAATCTTATGATAATGATTGATTGGTTCCACTTTCACGTTTCACGCCACTACGACTACGGCAGGGATTCATTATATCGGTATCTTCCATTCTGTTTTTTCCTTCCATTTCTTTCCTTTTTTTTTGCCCGATTTTTTAAGGTTGTATAACAGGATGCTCTGAGGGATACTTTGAGGTGTGTTTTGGAGTGTACTGTCAGGAATGCTGTGTGTTTCCATGGGATATCTTACCGGAGGAGACCATGATCTACATAACGCCGGCAGTGGCCGTGCTTTACTCGAAGACGGTAGAATTTGTGAAAATGGTCATGATGCGGCCACGTTCCACTTGAACAGACTCTTGTGGCTACTATAATCTATATAACGTCGGAGACAGCTGTGCTTTACTTGTAGAAGACAGAATCTGTAAAAAATGTCTTGTGCTAGCCGTGCTTTATTCTAAGAAGGCATAATCCGTGAAAAAACGACAACGGTAGCCATTTTCCATTTGAAGACGGTAGAATTTGTAAAAAAAGCCTGGAGGCGGCCATGCTCTCTAAGGGTTAAATAGCTTATAATTAGTTGTTTGACCCTTTTTCACCATGGCCAGCCCCCTTTAAAATACCCGACCTGTCCATGCTCGGAAAGAGCTAAAGTAGCCATTCACAGTCATTTAGGTAGTTGGTAGCATGGCCGCCTTCCGCTAAAAAATGAAAAATCGTTCTTGAAATAGGAACCGACTATGTGTTATTTGTCCTTTCCTTTCTGTGCAAATTCTTGTTGCAAATTCATTAATGCCGGTTTTCTCTATTTTGGGGTATTCAACTTTTGCCAAAATCCGGTATATCAAAGTTACGGATTACATACCGATTACAGCAAGGAGTCCGGTTGCCATTGAATAGCCATTAGATAAACGACATTTGTTGATTAAGTAAAAGGTAAGCGGAGGGGAAGTGTGTGTGCGCCGTCATCTTCGCGCGAAGCGCTCATCCTGTCCCCGACTCACGGAGGTTCGCCGGGTCCACCCGTTCACGAGGCCACGGGCGGCCACGGATGCTGACGCGTCACATACTTTCCCCATGTGCAATTTCAGGCTGATATAAAATGATAGAGTCGAAGTTCCCGGTTTAAAGTGTATTGTCTGCATTTTTTGAAAATAGTCGATGAACGGAAAAAGGTCTAACCAAAGAGAATTGGAATCCCGGTCACGTTTTATCGTAAAATGAGGGACGAATAGGCTGAAGAGGAGTCAAAACCGACAGGTGAGATAATTAACATATTAAAGAAATAACCGCGTTAATTACAAAAAAACGTCCGATTAATTGCAAAGATAATAACAAAATATAAAAAAGATAGGGAATATTCTGAAATATTTGAACAAGTGATAAATATACCGTTTTATTCTCGGAGAGGTCCAAAGATGTTCAGTGCGGTGCAAAAAATCGGACGATTAAACGCAAAGCGGGAAACGGCCGGAAAACATACTGATACGGAAAGGGGTTGAAGGGCGGTACTGACCGACCGTTCAAAGCCTTAGGTGCGGGAGTCACTGTCGGGAACATAAAAAGTACCAGAAAGAAACTAGTTCAAAGAAGGAATAGGTGATATAGCAGCAAAGCGGATTACGAGTACGGGATAGAGTTGAAGAGTGGAGCGTTGTCGTTCGATAGTGTGAGTATCAATGCATGGCGTAGAGTTGATGTCGGAGAAATAACGGTGGAGTAGTGGAGTAAGGAGAGGAAAGATAAGGGAAGAAATTGAGCAATAGAAAGAGACAAAAGAGAGATGATCAAGAATAGGGGAGAAAATTGAGCAATAGAAGAAGGAGAAAGAGATCGCGGAGGGGAATATAGTAAATAAAAGAAATATCAAGGAGAGAGATGATCAATAATAGGGGAAAAGTTAAGGAAGAACAACAAGGGGCGCTAGCCTTTCAGTTTGAACAACCCGAAAAGAGGAAAGTGGTTGTTCTAATGCGATTACTGAGTTGTGATTTATTGTCAAGTATCAGGTTATTGTTACGAAGCGACTTTCAGCATAGCCGTGCGCATTTGTCAGGCAGCAGAGGATTGTTACGAAGGGCCTTTCAGCATAGGCGCGTACATCTGCCAGTCAATATGGGCTTGTTGAGTCGTATGCATTTGTTTTGTGGCAGGGGCATGTTGCGCAGTGCCTTTGTAATGAGCAGTGTTCTGCTAGTAATGAGTCTGGCGTCATGTGAGAAAGAAGAGGGTGTAGTAGTCAACGGCGGAGAAGGATCAGGAGTCGGCGGAACGACACAGACAGAAGAGGAAATGACAGGATCACCATTGACAATCGGCAGAGTGACGATAGGTGGAGTCGAGATAGATGGGATAACTGTCGAAGGCGTAGAAACAGGATGGCCGACGACCAGCGGAAAAGTAAAAAGAGGATTGGCTATCGGAGGTACTGGAACGAAAGGGACAGGAGTATCGATAGTAAAAGGTATATCAACGACCGCGAGAGGATCTCTGAAAGCAAGAGATTTGATGACGAGAGCATCGACGAGTACAAAAGTATCGTTAATAGCATATGAATCAACGACAAAGGGTGAATCTCTGGTCGCAAGAGTATCAATGTCAAAAGGTAACACGGTAAGTGCAAAAGGCTCGCTGCCAACGGGGAGATCTGAGAGATCAAGAACAACGAGTGTATCGATGAGTAAGGGAATAGGTATTTTCAGACAGCCGGCTGATGGATATAGCGGAGAACGAAATAATGTGGAGTATACAAACGGTGGCAGCGGCTGGGGAGCAGCTACAGGGCAGAAGGCAGTATACCTTACAAAGCGAATTGCGACATTGAGTGTCTACTACCCGTATGACTCCAGTTGCAGTGACGGAAAGAAGACGATGAGTTCATGCCTGTCAGGTGAAGCTACTGACCTGTGTTATGAGAAAGGAGTAAGCGCAAAGGAAGGAACAGCGGTAACGTTCAATCTTGGGCATGCGTATGCGAGAGTGGAGTTTGTGTTCAGCCGTGCGGAAGTGTATGATGGAAGCTGTGCCATTAGCGGAATCGGGATCAGCGACAGTAACGGAAAGATAGTCAGAAGTGCAAGTCTTGACCTGAAGAGCGGTCAGATGAGTGGCCAGAGTTATGGAAGTGTAAGTGTAAATCCGGGAATCAGCGGAATCAGTGCCGGGAACAGTGCTACGGTGGAAGTGCTGATGGTCCCGACGACAGGACTGGGGACTATGACTCTGCGATTCACCGTGGACGGCAGTGAAAAGACAGCGACGGTGACTAGTATCAGCGAACTGAATGGCGGCAAGTCATATAAGATCAATGTGGAGATTAGTGCATCGGTAGTAGTGCAGACAGCTGCAAATTGTCATATAGTTGCACCTGGGAAGAGGATATCTATCCCTGTAACGGTGATTGGTAACGGCGGAGCTACAGCCGGAACAGTTCCAAGTATTATATCCGGTACGAGCATCAATCCTGCGTCGGTAGGAATCGTTTGGGAGACGGCAAAGGGCCTCATAACATTAGGAAGTCTGAGCAATGGAAAAGTGACGGTAACTGCGGGGAGCAGTGCTGGAAATGCAGTGGTAGCTGCATACAGCGGAGCGAATCAGAGCGGTACTATCCTGTGGAGCTGGCATATCTGGGTAACTGATTACGACCCGAACACTGGAACGACATACAGCGTTACCAATGACGGGACGCCTGCATGTACATATGTGTTCATGGACAGAAACTTGGGAGCGACAACGGCTACGGCGGGAAATGCCGGGACAATCGGCCTGCATTATCAGTGGGGACGTAAGGATCCCTTCACAGCTTGTTCCACTTTGACTCCGGCAAGTAATCCCAATACGTCAGATGAAATAACCGTATATAACGGTGGAGGAACCGGATTTACCTTTAATAACAAATCCCAGACAGTAAGTGCCGCGAACAATCTTTCCAATTCGATAGCAAATCCGGAAGTCTTTTATAAAGGTATCAATAACTCTAATTCTGGTTATGACTGGTATACGGCTACAAACAGCAAGGATTCTCAAAACAGCGCCCTTTGGGGCGGTTCGGATCTGGCAACTCCGGGGGAAAAGACAATCTTCGATCCCTGTCCGGCAGGATGGCGGGTACCTGCCTGGAGCGGAAGCCAATCACCATGGAGCGCATTCACTACAAGTAATTTTACATGGAGTAATTATGGCAGGACATACAGCGGTTCATACTATCCGGCTGCCGGCTATCGCCAGTGTCGCAAAGATGTCCTTAACTACACTGGCTCGTACGGTTACGATTGGTCGGCTTCGCCTTATTCGTACAATGGGTACCGCCTGGCCTTCGACAATGGGAACATATATCCGTCAAATTACAACTACCGTGCTAGCGGCTTGTCGGTTCGCTGCGTGAAGGAATAAAATGACATAAAAAGGGAAAGAATAATAAGGCCGCCATGATGGACAAGACCTTGAAAGTTGGACGGTACTTGTTTTCTTTTTCCTTTCGGGGCAAGACCATATCGGGTATAAGACAATAAGAAGAGGAGGGCTTAAAAAGTCTTTAAGACTTTAAACCCTCCTCTTCATCTGTTACGAATAAGTTGTTAATAGTTCTTGACCGTTATTTTTATGTTGTCTATGTACATTCTGTGGTAATAATTCAACTTGTCAGCGATATCCGGACCTATTCCTATGCGCGATGTAGCGGATACATTCGGAATGTCTACGGATACATGCTGCCATTCGTAGCTGTTTGTAAGACTTCCGTCTATACTCCTTGCCGGAGCGACAGTGTAATCTATTATATTGTTTGATACGGTAACTCCGTCGAATACGTGGACCTGATATGTAAGAGGTTCTATGTTCGATTCATAATACGGACAGGCGTCGAATTCGAGAGTTATCGTTGCCATACTTCCCAGAGGTGAAAGTTCGGGAGTGACTATGTCACCGCATTTTTTTGAATTTCCTATCATCAGCATACCGGAGAATTCTTTCATCCCCAGGGATTTGGAATCTTCCATCCTGCATGCCCAGTCTTTGAGTCTTGTTCCGGAAGTCGCTATTCCGCATCCTTTTGCAGTGTCGAAGAAATATCCTGTGCCTGAATTGCATGCTCCCAGAGTTGCTGAAGTAGATCCTGCAGAAGCATGGTTCCCGGTAGTATTCAGATATGAAACCGGTGTTTTCACATCTGCAGGTTTGAATCCGGCGCATCTGTCTACAGGTTCTCCTCCCCATGTGATCTCGGAGAAGTCTTCATACAGGATCGTCTGTCCTGCAGCAGCGTTGCCTGATGCGATAGAGGAAATGTCTATCTTGTCGGAAGCACTGGTCTTGTAGGAATTCAAAGAGAAGCAATTCTTACCTGTGTCTTCGATTTTTACGTAATATGTAGTGTTAGGATCCAGTCCCGGGAATTGGAATCTGGGACTATTGTCGAATAACTCAGGAAATGTATTGTAGGGGTTTGTCCATTTCCACATGGATGCATTTTCAGCTGAACTCCAACGTACCAATGTATCCGTGCATGCCTCATCTCCGTATATCCCGAAAATATAGGCATCGGCCCTGTCTGTCTCGGGAGCGGTAAAATCTGTAATGGACCATGTCACTCCTATTTGAGTGGAACTTACGAACACGGATCTCTGTACTAGGTTTACAGTCAGATCTTTTGATGTAAGAGTCTGCGTCAGGGAATTTACTTTCCCGGCTTCGAACACGGCATCTTCCTGTGTTTCATAATAATATTCTTTGGTTCCGGCTGCGTTTGAGGCGGTGATCTTGAGCCCCTTTGCCGTTTGCGGAATTGCCAGTGCGTATATTGTAAGGACTCCGTCAGCTGCTACAACTTGCGGATTTTCCAGATCCACGGTTATATCACCATATGCCTTATTCTTCCATTCGGCTGATGTCCCTGCAAGGCTCAGATCCGCTTTGTTTGCAAGCGAGTTGTCAGAAGATGAGATCGTGACGGAACTTATTTCATCAGCTGAAGGGATGGTGAGATTCATTTTGAGGATCGATGCCGCATTGTTGAACGAAAGTTCCGTACTCGTTTTTGAAAATGTCGCTGATGAGTACATTAATGCGCTGTCCTGCATATATTCCAATGTCCCTTTCTGTGCTGAATAGTCAACGGAAGCCGTAAGTTCGGAAATCTTCAGATCTGACGGATAGAAAGCCACAATCCTGTCGCCTTCGGCTGCATCGATCATGCCTTTGAACTCTGCTGTCGTTTGGTTGTCTGAATCTTGTCCCGATGAGAAAACAGCGGAGATTCCGCTTTGTGTCGCATCTACGAGTTTTATGTTTTCGTTTGCCGACCATGCGACTTTTACCGTTGCCCCCTGATCGGTAAATACTGTTTTGGTAAGGGCAATCGATCCCGAAACCGTAACAGGTGTGTTTTTATTTATATTCAAGCTCTTGTCATTGCATGAGCATAATGTCATTGCCAAAACCACAAGAGAAATATATACGGTATTTTTCATATCAAATTGCTTTTATAATTATTTCCAATTATTTCCTTCTCCGTAATCTCCGACACCGCCGTTGCCTTTGCTGCCGTTGCTTTCCGTATTGCCGTCTGTCTTTATCAATATGTCGTCCAGAAAGAATCTATAGTCCTTCTGGTAATCTTCGACGTCAGTTTTCTCGACGGTTCCGAAAGTAATGGAGGTTGATTGCGTCGCACCGGATATTTTTACAGTGAATGTTTTGAATGTCCCGTCTTCCAGACTGTTTCCGACTTCGCCGCCTGTAACAACAGCTCCGCTTGTTCCGTCCGCCGAAACCGTCAGGTCCTGAAGTGAATTTTCCCCGTATGCGTTTTTTATGGTGGCTGCCTTGAAGGTCAGTACCAGGTCGGCTTTGGTATATCCCATCTCTTTAAGCCTGTCCCCGACATTCACGGTATAGCTTCCTGCCCTGTCTCTGGAGAATACTGACTCATCGGCATAACTTACCTGGAGATATCCGGGTCTGCCATAGCATTGAACTGCTGTGGTGTATTTGTCCGCAGGTACGTAATTGCTCCCGGTCTTGGTGCTGTAACCTGTCGTCCAGGAACGCATGAATCCCATAGGAACTTCAATATACTGGGCATTTGCCGCTACAAGGTCATCAAATCCGTTTGAGTATACGATATCGGAATTGTCCATTGCCGGTACCGATGATTTATCGGCGGAACTTTTCGTAATGCAGATTCCATGGGAGAAATATGCCACGGTAGCCTGCTCTGCGGTTTTTGTGAATTTTATATATAATTTGTTGCCTGCCTGTATTTTGTCCGCATCCGGAATGTTGAAATCTATATGTTTCCACATGGCGTCCGAAACGGCTGCCGTAATCGTTCCTGAAAAAGCGTTCCAGTCGGTGCTGTCTTTGCTCCATTCGAATGTCCATTCTCCGGAAGTGGCCATTTTGTCCTTTCTGCTTCCGAAGCAGAATCTGAGGTCTCCTGAAAGGTCTTCCTTAACGGGAATTGCCAGTATCCAACTGTCTCCGGCCGCCCAGTTCACGGCTGTGACCGCTCTTTGGAACCAGCCGTTTGCTTTAGGCGACGTATGTGCAGGACAAAGGAACGAAAGACTTGCATCCGAACCGCTTCGCTCTATTACCAGACCTTTTGTGAAAGTACATTTGTTTCCGGATATCACTGCATTCGAAAGATTATGGCTTTCATCTGTTTCCAACATTTCGCAAATAGGGAATGAGTATCCTTCCGGTTTGACCGGATTAGAGATGTCTGCAGCTGCCTGCATGACTTTGACAACCCCGGAAGCTTCTCCGGAAGCGGTAGCAATAGTGATGAATGCCGTCCTTTTCACCGATTCGGTATTTGCTTTTACGGTGAACGACACTTCTGTATTGCCAGATCCGCTCGTCTCTTCCGGCGTTATCCAGGTTGCGGCTATGCCTACCGAGTCAGCTATGCTTATATCCCAATATGAATTACTGGTGATTCCGACGGAAAAATCCCCGCCTTCCGAAACAGCCGAATATCCTTCCGTCGAAAGGGATAGGGTTGCCTCCGTTTCTGTCTTATTTTCCGAATCATCACAGGCCGTAAATGCCAATGGCACAAAAGCAAGGGTGATCATGAACAAGTAAAAATTTTTCATAATATACAGTTGTTAGTGTTAATAAATAATTTTCCGGTTTTCTATTGGTTTGTAAAAAAAGTTTTCTATTTTTGCACCACACTAAACAACACCAGTTAAAACCTGTCCGTAACTTGGGTGTAGTGTGGTGTACCGCAAATATAACACTAATTAAATAATTATGAAAAAAACTTTTAAAGAATTTCAACGAAAATCCCGGTTACGCAGGATTGTCGGTTCTTGCATGGTTCTGGCGGCTTTAGTGCTGATGCCTTCTTTCGCGATGGCCCAGAATTATACTCTTAAAGGAACTGTCAGGGATGACAAAGGCCAGCCGGTTCCGGGAGCTGCGGCGGTTTTGACCGGGACCAAGTCCGGAGCCGCTACAGATTTGGATGGACTTTTCACCCTTATTCTCAATCAGAAGCCGAATGAAGGTGCGACAATAACTTTTTCATGTATAGGATATACCACAAAAATAATTCCCGTCAATGGCGAAACTGTTTTCAATGTCGTATTGGAAGAAACTTCTACCGTTATGGATGAAAGCATAGTCATCGGTTACAGCACAATAAAGAAAAAGGATCTGACAGGTTCGGTTACTTCCATATCGGGTACTACCGTTTCGAACAGGCAGACACAGACGGTGTCCACGGCCCTTCAGGGGGCAATGCCGGGAGTTACTGTGACAAGATCCAGTTCAGCTCCGGGAGGAAGTGCGACCATCCGTATCCGGGGTATTACTTCAATGACATCCGGCGCATCCGATCCGTATGTGCTGATCGACGGTGTGGCAGGTTCGTTGACCGATATAAATCCGAACGATATTGAGAATGTCACTGTTCTCAAGGATGCGGCTTCCGCTTCCATCTACGGTTCGCAAGCAGCTGCGGGAGTCATTCTTATAACTACAAAAAGGGCAAAGTCGGGATCCAGTGTAACATATAATTATACGTTGGGAATAGATTCGCCTTCTTCGATGCCGGATTATATGGATGCAGTGGATTATATGAAAGCCGTCAATGAACTTCGTTATAACGATTTGCCGAACGGCGGCTGGTATCAGGAATACGGCAATGATCTTATCGCGAACTATTGGAGTCTTAACAAAGAGAATCCGGATCTTTATCCAAATACCGATTGGGTAGGTTTACTTCTTAAAAATCAAGCATTGCGTCATTCCCATAATCTGAGTTTCACTACTTCCGGAGACAAAACCAAGTCCGCCGTAAGTTTCGGTTTCGACGATGTCAACGGTCTGTTTACCAAAAATCAGGAATGGAAGAGATACACGGTCAGGGTAAATAATGACATGAATATTTACAAATGGCTTAAACTTTCAGTGGATCTTTCGTTTAAATTTACCGATTCGTTGAATCCGCACACTTCTCCCTCGGCAATCATGCGTTATATCCCCGCAACGTACCAGGCGGTGTGGAGCGACGGCAGATATGCACCGGGCAAAGATGGTGTGAACAAGTATGCCGCCCTTATGTCCGGGGGTACTGATAAATCCAAATCTTACCTTTCCACGGGAAAATTCCAGATAGACATCATGCCTGTGAAAGGTCTGGATATAACGGCACTGTTCTCTCCTCGCTTCGCTTTGTCGAAAGCCACTGATTTCCAACGCCAGACGTCATATTTCTATTATCAGGAATCTTCAACTACCAGCGACAAATATATATCTGACGCACAGCTTACCACTATTGATGAAACAAGGGGGGATGTCTTCTCCCAGTCTTCGCAGGTATACGCGAACTATAATACGACTATAGCCGAAAAAAATAATATAAGCGCAATGGCCGGATATGAGAACTATTATTACAAGTCCGGAGGCATCGATGCCGCCAATTCTTCTTTCCCGACTTCCCTGATAGAAGACCTGAATGCTGGAAATACGGACGGAGTAACGGCCAAAAGTTATAATGTAAATGAATTGGCGAGAAATTCGTTTTTCGGAAGGCTCATGTATAATTATGATTCCAGATATTATATCCAGGGGAATGTCCGTCGTGACGGTTCTTCTCGTTTCGCCAATGATTGCAGATGGGGGACTTTCCTTTCCGCATCGGCAGGATGGGTGTTTACAAAGGAGAACTTCATGAAAGCCACGGATAAATTCCTTGATATGGGCAAACTGCGTCTTTCCTATGGTGAACTTGGAAATGAGAGGATCAACGGCTATTATCCGTATCAGACTGTCCTTACTTCAAATCATACCGTAGGCTATGTAGGATCTACCGTGACACCTCTTACAGGATATTCGCAGGCTGACGCAGTGGTGAAGGACCTGACATGGGAGACTACCTGTACTTCAGATATAGGGCTTGATCTCATGATGTTCAAAAACCGTCTTTCCTTTACAGGCGACTGGTATTACAAAAAAACGAAAAACATGTTGCTTCAGGTACCTATAGCTCCGATCATGGGTCTTTCTGATCCGTATGACAATATCGGGGATATGAATACAAAAGGCTGGGAACTTTCCCTGGGATGGCGCGACGTGATCGATGATTTCTCTTACAGCGTATCGGTGAATCTTTCCAACGAAGTATCAAAAATGGGATATATAGGAGGAAAAGAAGTGATCTCAGGTGGCAAGATAATAAAGGAAGGTGTGGAATACCAGTCATGGTACGGCTACCGCAGCGACGGAATATACCAGATACAGGAAGAAATAAACAGTTCCGCAACTATCGGAACGGTATATCCGGGGGATATAAAATATAAAAACCTCGCCGATGCCGACGAATCGAATCCGATAATATCAACGGAATATGATCGTACGGTTCTGGGATCTTCCCTGCCGCATTACAATTACGGAGGAACTGTAAATCTCGGTTGGAAAAACCTGGATCTCAATATGACTTTCCAGGGTGTGGGAAAAAGAAACGCTTACCTTACCGACGAAATGGTCGAGCCGCTCAGGTCTCAATGGTATAATGTTCCTTCCGTACTTGCAGGCAAGTCTTGGAGCCGGACCAATACGATAGAAGAAAATATGAATGCGAAATATCCGAGATATTCATGGAATTCGGAAGGGAACAATTATGCAATATCCGATTTCTGGCTTATCAACGGTTCTTACCTGAGGATCAAGAACATTACTTTGGGATATACGATTCCTAATCGCTGGACTGAAAAAATACATTTGAAAGGCGTCCGTTTTTCAGCCACATTGTCCGATTTCTTTACATTCAGCCATTTCCCGAAAGGCTGGGATCCTGAAGTCGGCGTAGCTTCTTATCCTATTACCAAATCTGTGCTTTTCTCTGCGCAGATAAAATTCTAGAAATTTGCAAGAGAAAGGTAAATGATTTTAAATTAATGAAATTATGAAAAGATTATATATATTGCTGTCGATACTTCTGTCAGGAATGATACTTCTTTCCTGCACCGATATGGATCTCAATCCTACCGACGCGGCTTCCACAGGCAACTGGTATAAAACCCCGGAACAGTTCGAAATGAACCTGAATGCACTTTTGCATCAGCATTACTGGCCTATGGAAAGGAACGAGTGGACCTCCGGTGAGCAGATAGAACTGGACGGACTTACGGATGATTTTACCAACAGGGCTTCGGTCAGCCGTTATCTCAAGAACCAGATGGATTCCAATTTCCCTCTTTCCACCGTAATGTGGGATATTTCATATACTGGAATAAACAGATGCAACAAAATCATACATGAACTGAAAAACCTCAAAGGACAGATGTCCGATGATGAGTATGACAAGATAATGGGAAATGCACTTTTTTACCGTGCATGCTTTTATTGCCGCATAATGGTCCATTTCGGGGATCCTGTGATAGTGGACGAAGACATGGACATGGATACGGAGGAAGGCCGCGAGAAATCATATGCACTTGCCAGGACCGACATGTGGTCCGTTCTTGATGATTTCATGGCCGATTTCGACACAGCTGCCGTAATGCTTCCTGTTTCCTATTCTTCTTCGGAAGTGGAAAGGGCTACGAAAGGTACAGTCTTGGGGATGAAGGCACGCTATGCCCTTTATTTCGCTTCGATCCGCAAATGGGATACATACGGTCTTGCTAATGCCGCATCTGCGGAGAAATATTATGCCGAAGCCAGGGATGCTGCAAAAGCCGTTATGGATCTGGGAGTGTACTCCTTGTATGATGATTTCGGAAAATTGTTCAAAATGAGTACGCATCACACCAGTGAAGGCATTTTCGTCCTTCCCCGTTCCAAATCCATGACCAACGAATCCAAATACGAATATCTGTATAAAGGTGCCACCAGAGCCAAACTTCCGAGACTTTCGGGAGCTCCTACCTGCTGTACCTGCTGCCCTTCATGGGATTTGCTGTGTTCTTTCACGGACGATCAAGGCAAGCCCATAGACGAATCTTCCGTATATAATCCAAACAAACCTTTCCAACATAGGGATCCGAGGCTGTCGGAAACCATAGTGCCGTTGGGGACCGAACACCTGGGAGTGATATTTGATCCAAGTTTTGATGTGGATTCAGTGTATTCTTCAAGGTATGGAGGAATGGTTGTCAACAATGATTCAAGGACATACAAGATAGCAGGCAATTCCAACCAATATGCTTCATATAACGGTCTTGTACTGAATAAAATGGTGGATAACGACTGGCTTTCTCCTTTCGAGGCCGAAAATGACAAGATCATTCTCAGATATGCAGATGTGCTTCTCATGTATGCTGAAGCTAAAATCGAACTGAACGATATAGACGCTTCAGTTCTTACTGCAATGAATACGGTCAGGGCACGTGCCTATAAGGCTGATGTCAATTCTTCTTCATATCCGAAAATAACGGCAACAGGGCAGTCGGATCTGAGAACGGTTTTACGTACCGAAAGACGTATGGAATTCGCTTTCGAAAATCAGAGGCTGTATGATCTTTGGCGTTGGAGAATAGCGGAAAAAGCATTGAACAGCTATAATTACGGTCTTCCCAAGAAAAACAAAACTCTCCAGAGGTCTTATATGGACAACGGAATGTGGTTTATGGGAGCGGTTCCTCAGGTTGACGAGAATGATATTCCTGATTTCGCCGCAGCGGTTGCGAGCGGGGATCCCGATTTCTTCAGCACAAACAAGTATGCCCAGAAACTGTCGCAGCGTGTTTTTTCCGCTCCAAAGAGTTATCTTTGGCCTGTACCGACTACGACTCTTCAGGTTATGACTAATATTAAACAGAATCAGGGTTATTAACAGATTTATTATGATTAAATTTTATCGAATTATTATTTCGTTTGCAGCGTTGGCCTTTTTCCTTCCTTCAGCCGTATGTCACGGTTCAGGTGCTCCTTGTGTGCTTAAAAATGACAGGATAGAAGTATCCGTAGACAAGAACGGGGCTCTGACATGTCTTAAGAATGTAGTTACGGGACAGAATTATGCAGGAGGCGACGTCCTGTGGAGGCTTTATTATGATACGCATGAAGAACAGGAAATACAGGTGCCCGGGTCCGGACAGTCTCCGGAAGTTTCCTGCGAAGGGAATGTAATAACTATAAAATACGATAAACTTGTTTCCAGGGGACAGGCTTTGGATTTCGGATTGGTTCTCAAAGTGATTCTGGAACCTGATATGGTGCGGTTCGCTTCAGAGGTCACCAATGATGTTCCCCATACTATAATCAGGGAATTGCAATATCCTCTTGTCGGGGACATGGTTCTTCCGGCGGATTTCAAATTGTTTATCACCGATACCGGCGGTCAATTGTTTTCCGATCCGAAGGGTACTATCCTCAGAAGAAGCAATAAGGCTCCATATAAAACTCCGGCACAGCTGTTCAGGCAGATGGATGTCAAATACCCTACAAGAATAGCCGCCAACTGTTTTGCTTTCTTCGACAATGCCCAGGGCTTGTATTTCGGCAGCCATGACAACACATTCCAGGATACATGGCACGGATTCCGTCTTTATCCCGATAAAAGCGGCGATTTTTCCCGCCTGGAAGCAGGTTTCTACAAATATCCAAACTGCTTTTTCGGAGAGACATGGAAATGTGATGCCAATGTAGTGGCTCCTTACAGCGGTTCATGGCACCAGACGTCCCGTTTCTATCGCCGTTGGGCAGATACATGGTGGGAACGTCGCGAAACCCCGATGTGGGTGCGCGAGATGAAAAGCTGGCAGAGAATCATTTTCAAACATCAATACGGAGAATACCTGTTCCATTATTCGGATCTGAATGGCCGTATCAAGGATGTTGAGAAAAGCGTAGGCGCCGATGCCGTCTTTGCTTTCGGATGGTGGAAAAACGGAATGGACAATGGTTATCCGGTGTATGAAGCCGATCCTTCGCAGGGCGGGGCTGCTGCATGGAAAAAAGATATCAAGGAATATGAGAAATCCGGCGGACACCTGATTCTGTATTTTAACGGAAAATTGATAGACAGGACTAGCGATTTTTATCGGAACGGTCCCGGCAAACAGGTATGCTATAAAGACAATACCGGCGCTGAATTTACTGAACAATACAGATTCACCGGTCAGGGGACTTTTCTGGGAGACAAAAATGCAAGGACTTTTGTCGTTGCCGATACCAGAAACAAGATCTGGAGACAAATACTTGTCGATCATGCAGATCAAGCCTTGGAATATGGCGCAGATGCTGTTTTCTTCGATCAGCTGGGATACGGTGAACGTAGTACCAACTGGGATCTGTCAAGGGAATTCCCTGTGCCTAATCTATGCGTTGCCGCAGACAAAGCAAAAGTTCTGAAGCTTATCCGTGATCATATCGCGGCAAAAAATCCCGAAATGGGACTGGGCACCGAATGGTTGACCGATGCGATTTCACAATATGTCGATTTCGTACATATATATACGACTACGGCAGGTCCTAACAGCATGATGGACTGGTTCCGGTACACTTTTCCTGAAGTTATCATATCCGACCGAGAAATAAGGGACGATTCCGATATCGAACGTCGCGTAAATAATACTTTGCTTGTAGGTCTTAGAAATGATCTGGAAATTTACAGGTGT
Source organism: Bacteroidales bacterium (assembly GCA_022648685.1). Taxonomy (GTDB): domain Bacteria; phylum Bacteroidota; class Bacteroidia; order Bacteroidales; family UBA932; genus Cryptobacteroides. The sequence continues at coordinate 117,569 of JALCMW010000002.1, read as the reverse complement.
CGTGATCTTATAGACAAGACTCCTCACTACCAGGCTTATCTGGCTAAAGCTAACGGAATAAAGGAAAAGTATTCAGATGAACTTCTGCTGGGGACTTTCAAGGATAACGACGGTTTCTCATGTTCCAGCCCCGAAGTGGATGCGAATGCTTTCGTGAACGGAAGTAAAATGGCGATAGTTGCCACCCTTGCACATAAAGGTACTGCAGATGCTTCTTTCTCCGTCCCCGGCTACAAATATGTTGAGAGTTCGGTGTTGGGCAAAGCAACGGTTTCTCCTGACGGGAAAAACGTCAGTCTGGGGCAATATGATCTTGCTGTGATGCTTTTTGAAAAAGAATAGAATAATGTCTTTTGATAATCGTTTTGAGACTGTAGGGTTAAGGAAAGGTGATTTTTCCTTAACCCTTTGTCTTCCAAATGAAAATGCCGGATATTATCGCGGTACCCGTTTCGACAGGGCAGGTATATTCCGCGATATTCAATGCAAGGGTCATGTTTATGTCGACGAATGGTTCGACACTTACGATCCTTTCAGGCATGACTGTGTCTGCGGTCCGGTGGAAGAATTCACCCAAATCGGATATGATGATGTCCCTGCCGGAAATTGCTTTCTCAAAATCGGTGTGGGAATGTTGCGAAAGCCGGTGGAAGATCATTATGACAGATTCAACTTATATGAGATAGCTGATCCCGGTGAATGGAGAGTGACGTCCTCGGAAAATGAGATCGTCTTCGTACATAGGCTCAGATACGGAAATTACGGTTATGATTATGTAAAAAAAATCACATTGACAGGGACCGATTCTTTCAGGATTTCACACAGTCTGTCCAATGAAGGATCGGCATTGCTGTCCGGAAGCGTGTATGATCATAATTTCTTTACCCTTGACGATATGCGGGTAGGTCCTCTTACCGGCATAAGATTCCCTTTCAAGCCGAAGGGGGATTGGAGAACGCACTATGACTGTGTGTCCCTTTCGGATGACGGTATCCGTTTCGGCCGGAATCTGAAGAAAGGGGAGTCCGTTTTCATGGGTAATCTCCACGGACAGAAAGAAGGGGACGGTTATTCTTTCGAATTGTCCAACGGCATTACGGGCGCGGGAGTCGATGTCGGATGCCCTTCTCCTTTTAAATTTATGGTTTTCTGGGCCAACTGCAGGGCTGCCTGCCTTGAACCATATATCCCATTCCGTGTCTGCAAAGGAGAAACTTCGGAATGGGATATAACCTATAAACTAATATTAACCTGAAATCTTATTTATCAGGTATTTTTCAATAGTCCGCACAAGCCGTAAAAGGTTGCTTCGTCTATATGCTTCGCGGAAGTTATTTTTATCGGCATACCTGAAAGCCCTTTATCAAGGGAGTCTTTCATATATCTGAAAGATTTTGATATCTGGCCTCCGAAAAGAAGGCACCGGATGTCTTTGCTTTTCAGGAATTCTTTCAGGTTCGCGGCGATTATCGAGCCGACCGCCCCGAAAGTTTCCAATGCCGCCTCGTCTCCGTTTTCCGCCATCTTTCCAATATCTTCCACAGTCAAGCCTGTGTCAGGTACTTTTCCGGAAATGATCCCGTAATTTTTGATGAAGCCTCTTTTTGAAACATAATCTTCCAGAATCCCGTCTTTGTACGGCAGATTGTATATCGGATACGCCGGTGATTTCATTGGCGAATATCTTATCTTCCCGTCTATGCAGCAGGCGAATCCCAAGCCGGTACCGAGGGCAACTATTGCTGAGTTGCCGTATCCGGTTGCATTACCGTAAAGCATTTCCCCCGAGAGCATTGATATTACATCGTGCATGAACAGTACCGGTGTTCCCGTGGCTACAATCCCGCATCCGTAAATTATTTCTCTCAGCGGCCTGCCGTAAACGGCTGCGAATTTGTGTTTCATCAGGGGAATCCCCCCTTCAAAATCGAAAGGCCCTGGGATTGCTATGCCTATCCCGGAAATGCCATATCCCGATTTCCCGGCTATATCATAGCCCTGGCGGATACTGTCCGTCAGGGATTTTATGATCACATCCGCTTTCCCGGCAGAATCCATCGGGACTGAAAAGAAACTTCCCGGAATAAGAGTTCCTTTTCCGTCGGCCAGACATGCCTTGATGAAGGTTCCGCCTATATCCAGGAGAAGTTTACCTCGGTTCATTTTCGAATCCGTCCTTAAGCATTGTCTTGTGAACGCATATCGGTTCTTTTCCGAGATTTTCTATTACATATTCACCCATATCTGCCGGAACTATGACTATGTCCATGTACTCGGCATCGAAATATTTTGAAGGGTCTTTTACCGAACGGATCCTTATATGTTCTCCGTCCACAAGCGACAGGACGTGGAATTTGCCTTCCGTGTCGTCCTTTATGCTCTTTTCGAATTCAAGCCTTCTCAATGTGAAATATAAAAGATCATGTTCCCCGATAATATATTCGGCCCATCCTTCTCCGCTTCTTGCTATGCGCGGCTTCTGCACTATATTGTTCCTGACCCATTCTGTACGGCGGTCGGTGACAAGATTTTTTTCTCCGAGTTTTGTGTGTATCGGACGCTGTTTCCCGTCGAAGTCAAGCCTGAGATAATCGTAAAGTTTATAAGTGTATGAGCCGATAGTAAGACTGCCTATTTCCAGGACTACCTGATTTCGTCCGGAAGAATGGATCGTACCGGCAGGAATCATTACCTGAAGACCCGGCTTTGATTCTTCGTAATTGACGTATTTCATATAGTCCACGGCCTTGTGGTTCTTGTCAGCCTGTTCGATGTCTTTGAAGAATTGAGGAATATCGGCATCATCCCTGAAGCCCAGGAATGTCTTTGCGTGATGTCCGGATGCCACCACATAGTAGCTTTCGTCCTGTCTTCCGAATTCATCGAAATTATCGATATTGAATTTGGCTCCGGAATGGCATTGTATGGACATGTTTCCGGTGCTGTGGTAAGAGTCGTCATAATTAAACCTGATAGGAAAGTATCCGCCGTATTTTTTCACGCAAGTTTCGCCCATCATAGGTACGCCTTCTTGTTGAATGAATGTTGAAAACGGTATTTCCACCTTGGCGTTCCCCGCTTCCACTACCACGCTGACCTCCATTGGAATGAGGTCGAATACCCAGGCGCAGTTTCTCATAGTTTCAGGTAAGTTGCGGAGTTTCATAACATACGAGCCGCCCCAGATGCCTTCAAGATAGACAGGTTTGCAACGGAACGGATACTTTATCAGGTTGTTCATGATATCTTCGGCCGTTTCCCTGTCCAGCAGTTGCATGCCATCCAGATTGTCCGAAGGTATATAATAATCAAGAATATGGTTCCGGAGGAGTTCCCCTCTTAATTTTACAGCTATTATGTATTCGAAATAATAACAATGTCTGATGATTTGATTTACGGGTCTTGCCGTTTTGTCCGCGTAATTCTTGAATTGCCCGCGATGTATCCTCAGAGTGGTCTCTTTTGGGGTGACATCGAAATAGCACTTTACGTCGTATAATCTACGTAGTCCTTTTTCAAGGCAGCCGTATCCATATACGATGATGATTTTTCCTTTCCCGGATGCTTTTTTTGCGGAATCCATCCTTCCGGCAAAATCCTTGAGTTTTTCAGCATCGAAGAGAGCGTTGTAATCGCCCTGGAAAACGTGACCGAAAAGCAGCGTAGGGTCTATGTCCTTATCCCATTCAAGAGTAGGGTCTATCATTGCATGTATCTCTTCCTCGCTTTTGTACACTTCGGAAAAGTCTGTTTGTTCCATTTCTATCCCTTTCGTAACGAATGCATGGGAAAGGCAATTAAGCATTCTGGTCCAATCGGCGCTCGTATATCCGTCGAATGCAACTATGATATTTTTTCCAGCCGCCGAAGCCAACTTTTCCGCAAGTATGCCTGCCAGCTTTTTAGCCGAAGCAACGGTTCCGGTAATGATTTTGTCTGTTGTTTCTTTCTTTAATTCCGGCCTGTTGACTGCCCTGGGGTCGTCATAAGGGAACGGGTTGTACATAAAACTCATGTCAGTAAATAATTAATTGTTATTTTATTTCGTAAAATTCAAAATCCATAAGTGAAGCCACATCTGCGAGCTCTTTGGTGTAGTCGCCGTCCACGATTCCGAAATGCTGTGTAGTGCCTGTCTTCAGAATTTCTTCGAACAGACGGCATACCGGGACCACCGGTTTGAAAATGCTGTGGGAATAAGTAGCGAGAATATGCTCACCCTCTAGCGAATCCACAAGTGTGCAGACGAGTTTATATTTTCCGTCGCATTCCACCAGCTGGGCCATCGTTTTTCTTCCCGGGCTTATCCTGTACCATGCAAACGGAGCTCCTGCATATTTCCATTTCGTCTTCGCGAACCGTACGTCTCTTGCGATCACGACATTCTTCTGCCATTCCGGATCATTGTGATCGTTAGGACCTGCATGGCCCCCGGCGAAAGTGCCGTAATCGGTTTCTATATGGAAAGGTTCCAGGAAATTCACGTTCTTTCCGGAGATGAGTTTCAGTATGAATGTTATTATACCTGCTCCGCTGTCGGCTTCCGGAACCAGAACAGAAGTGTTTTCATTGAACCACGGATGGTAGAATCCTGCTCTCAGGCCTACAAGCTTGAACATAGCTTCATCGATGTCATTATATACCATTATATCGATGTCCCTTTTCTCCGCCAGTTTTGCCAATGCAAGCGATGCCCTTGCCGAAGCTTCGAATTTGTCATAGGCGACGTCTTCCTCCATTTTGTATTTCCCCGTAAGATCATCGCAGTATTCTTTAAGTTCCTTTTCCGTTATGCTTTCTATCACATCCGCATATATCGAATACGGAAGGAATTTTATCTCGGGTCCCAGTTTTGTGAAGATGTTATAAGGGTCCATGTATGTAGACCACATGGCTTCGTTGTAATTTGCAAGAAGTCCGAGATTCGCTTGCTTGAGAACGGATTTGACCATTGCCGCCGAAGCGAAAGAACGTATTTTCTCCGTTATCTCACTGCGGTTTCCAAGTACGGTCTTTATATGTTTTCTTCCGCTGCGCGGAACAGATCCCGAACCCTCCAGGGAGCCCACCAGAGTTCCTGAGCATAGGTATTCTATGAAATCATCTTCATCAATGGTATCGTTGAAAGCCACATGGTCCTTTGCCACATTCGTGAAAATCACAGGTATGTCCGGCATATCCCTCAGGAACCGGATCCATGCAAAGTCCTCCGACCAAGAAAGGAATTCCACAATTACCAGATCCGCATTCTTGTCATAAAATTCTCTCATTGCGGATACCGCATCCTCTTTTTCATATACTATCCCCGGGAATATTATGTCAAGGAAATCCATCGTGCCCATTATTTCGTTGACGGCAATGTCTTTCCTTTCGGCATACGTCCCATGTTTCAATCCTTCACCGAGGTTCTTGAAGCGCGGCGACGCTATGAGCAGCAGGCCTGCCCTGGGCTTCCTGGTCTTTAAGTTATTCTTCATGTTTAATTTTATTAAAGTCTCTCATATATAAGGTTTTGCTTCCTGCGACCATGAGAATGCCGCAGACAAGCCAGATTATAGACAATGAAGTAAATCTGAATGAAAGGCCTCTCGAACCTTTGATGGCTCCCAGAATTACCGGTGCGAGCGCCCCGATTCCGAAGCCTATCATAATCATTACCCCTGAAGCGGAAGAATGGTATTTTTCTGGAATGACGTCATAAAGCACGGTATATGTGTTGGCATCGAAGAATGCTCTTGCAAATCCGAATCCCGCAAGTCCTATATAGACGGCCCATAATGCCGTGGAATTTCCCATCATGAAAATGAATGGTACCGCTGCCAGAAGTCCCAGTCCCTGCATAGCCATTCTGTATCCGGGTTTGATTTTTCCCAGTATGTCCGAAAGCCTTCCTGCTATCAGGACTCCGAAGAATGCGAATATATGGGTATAGAACATGGAATGGAATCCTGCTTTGGCCAGATCCATATGGAAGTTTTCGTACAGATATGTAGGCATCCATGTCAGATAACCGGTAAGGACGAATATCAATCCGGAGAAACATAATGTCAGCAATATTGCCGTAGGCGTTTTGAAAACCACCCTGAATCCGTCGAGAAATCCGGTCTTTTCGGTTTTCTTCTCTTCCGGCATCTGCAGTTCATCCGGTTTCACGTCGGGCTTTTTGTCTTTGAGCCTGAAAATCATTATCACGGCGTGGATTATTCCAACCGAACCGAATATATAGAAAGCATTTCTCCATCCGAACATTTCCCCTACATAACCCGCCACGTATCCGCTCAGAATGATTCCGAGATAATATGCCGTCTGGTGGACGGACATTGCGAATGCCCTGGTTTTTGTGTGATATTGGGCCAGCAGTGAATAATTCGCAGGGCCGAAAAAGGCTTCTCCTCCTCCTGTCGCCAGACTTCGTGTCAGCACTATCATGAGAAAGCCGTTGCTAAGTCCCGTAAGCGCAGTCGCCATGCTCCAGAACAGGATGCTAAGCGTAACTATCCATTTCTTGCTGAATCTGTCTCCGACCAGACCTCCTATCGGTACAAGGATGGCATAGAAAAGGTTGAAGATTGTAGCTATCGTACCTACAAGCACATCGCTGAGCCCAAGATCATCCCTGATTAGCGGAAGTACAACATTGAATGCCTGCCGATCCGCCTGGTTGAGCAGAAACGCTATCCACAGAAGTGCCAGGACTTCCCATTTGTATCCCGGTTTTGCAGTGTCGATTTTGAATTTTCCTATCATTGTTCCAGTGTTATCAATACATCATATCTTTTACCGAGCCTTTCTCCTGTTCTCCTGAGTCGGGAGTCCGTTCCGAAAGTTTTACTTCGCTGCTTTCCATTATTATTACCGGACTGTCCCATACAGGCAAATCCTGGAAATAGATCCCGTTTCCGGATATGCAGCCTTTCGTCAGTTCCGGTTTATAGACCCTGCCTGTTATCGGCTCTATATATACTGGATTCTTTATGTCCGTCCCCTTGATTTTCATACAAGTAGCGCTCCATGCGAGTTCCCGGCCGGGTACTTTGTCGCCGAACCAAATAAGTGCACCCCTGATTTTTCCGGCACTGTCAGCTATTCCGGTCACTTTGATTTTTCTTGCCGAACCGCTTTCATATTCCAGTGCCCCTGCAGAGTGGTATTTAGCTCCCAGGATCGAAGCCATATTCATTACCCCGTGATAAGAAGGCCGTTCATAAACCACCTGTTTCAGCAGATTCGTCCTCAAAAGTCCGAAAGACTGCTGCATGTTCGGATATTGCAAATCCACGATAGTGAAAATCGAAGAGGGGATGTCCAATGTGAAATCGCACGCCATTCTTCTAAGATCCCATTTCGCCTGGCTGTATTCCGTCCATTCATGGTAACGGAGAGCGTGTCCCCATTCCAATATGGAAGGACATCCGCATTCCCCCTGCATGAGTTTTATATCCGGGTTGTAGCTTCCGACCAGTTCCCTGAGAGCCGTTATGGAAGAATCTGCTATGTCGGGATTTTCATAGTAGGGATGGAAACTTATATAATTCAACAGGTTGAGTTTTCCTTCTTTTTTCAATATGTCCAGGACCGATTCGGTGTATTTCAACGGTATCCTCGATAGTCCGAAGCCTATTATAACGGCATCGGGATCTATCGAACGGATTGTTTCCGCAGTCGCTATCAGGAGATTGGCGTATGTTTCCGGTTTTTTCCCGTTTTCACCGAGATTCGGTTCATTCCATATCTCCCACATTGCTACCCGTCCTTTGTATCTCTTGACTGTTGCCTTTACGTATTTGCACCATGCTTCCGTCGTCGCCTTGTCTTCGAAAATCGAAGACCCAAGTCCTTTTCCGCTTTGATAAAGCGGATTTCCGTAACAAAGGCACATCCATGGTTTTACTCCTTCCCCTGCCAGACCGTCCACTATGCCGTCAAGCCATCCGAAATCGTATACGCCTTTCTTTTTTTCGCATTTTGCCCATCCGCTCTGGATCCTTGCATATCCGACCCCTAGTTTTCCCACGTAATCCTTGTATTGGCTGAAATCCGCATAATCCCTGTCCAGTGTTTCGCAGCCGACAGACCAACGGAATATATTTCCCTTGCCCGTCTGATCTGGGGCGATTGTGCCGATTTGCTCAAGTCCGGGTGAAACGGTGTTCATTTTTTTCCACGTAAGCGACCAATGCTGCGCCATGCAGCATGTAAATGTCGAAACAGTCATTGACAAGAGGAGTGCTAGTCGTTTCATTTTTTTGTAAATACGTTTTTTTTAATTTAATTTGTGCATTGAAAGGCTTTCCAGGCCACTGAACAGTGCACTGCTTTACGTTAGTGTTGTGTAGTGTGGTACAAATTTATTAATAATAATTATATAAGCCATACATTTTTTTATTTTTTTTGTTTTATGCCAAAAAGGATAGCAATAAATTCCAATAGCAAGATTCCTGTTTACAAGCAGCTGGTCTCGCAGGTCGAAAATAATATCAAGTCAGGGGAATATCCCGACGGTTATCTTCTTCCTTCAATGAACAATCTTTCCGCTTCCCTTGATATATCGAAGGAAACCGTGAAAAAAGCGTATTCGATTTTGAGAAATCTGGGATTTGTAGAAGCACGGCAGGGCAAAGGTTATTATGTTTCCCCGAATTCCGCGAATTCGATATTGAAGGTACTTGTGCTTTTTGATAAGCTGAGCACATACAAGCAGATATTGTTCAATTCCTTTCTGGACAAGATAGGCAATTCGGCGGAAATCACCATAAGGCTTCACAGCCAGAATGTGGATCTTCTGGAATACTATCTGGATGAGAATCTGGATATGTATGATTTCTATGTTATAACACCTCATTTCCCGCTGGATCAGCCAACTCAGAAGAAAGTCCTTAAATTACTGAAACGTATTCCTAACCGCAAGCTTATACTGGTCGATAAAAAAATGGACGGTCTGCCGGGAAATTACGGAGCTGTCTATCAGGATTTTTCAAACGATATATACGACGGTCTGAAACAAGGCCTGAAGACATTCAAAAATTATTCAAGGCTGAATGTAGTGACTTTGCCTTCAAGTCTTTATGCTCAGGCGATAAAATCGGGAGTGGAAAAATTCTGTATGGATTTCAGCATTCCCGTGGAATACCATGCCGCGATAACTCCCGAAATGATACGTCGCAATGAAGCTTACCTTATCCTGAACAGCCAGCTCGATTTCGATCTGATACGTCTCGTCCTTCTTGCAAGGGAACGCAAATTCAAGTTCGGAAAGGATATAGGTATAATTTCATATAATGAATCACCTATCAATCAGATAATCCTTAACGGGCTGACAAGCGTTTCGACCGATTTCTGCCAGATGGGGGAACTTGTGGCCGGGATGATTCTGGAAAGGAAATTATCCAAAGTCAAATGCGATTTCCACATGATCCGCAGAAGCACGTTCTGATTCTCCCGTGATTTTCCTTATTCGAAGACTGCTTTATTCGAAAACTGCTTTTACGGTAAGGGTGATAGGGTAGTGGTCTGATATGTAGGTTACTCCGTAGTTATGTGAATTCACTGTCTTGAATACCATCGGTGTCATGTTCCTTGTGAAGATATGATCGATTTGCTTGATGATTGAACTGTTTGCGGAATCATTATATCCGTTGTAGCTGGAGTAACTGTCGGAAGCCGCGGCATTGTCACGTCCGTCCGTCATCCATGCGTACAGTGCGTCGAGAGATGACCGTCTGGAATCTTCTTCATTGTGGCTGCTGTTCATGTCGCCTACGAAAAACAATTTGGCATCTGCCCCGGCAATGCTTTTCATTTTCGATATGCAAAGATCCGCTGCAAGTTTCCTTGCTTCGTTGTCTTCCGTCTTATACGGGAAATGCGTGTTGAAGAAATATATTGTTTTTCCGGATTCTTTTTCAGTGAGCGCTTCCCACAGGCATGTCCTGATTGACTTGTCCGAAGCTACCGACCAAGGATAGGACGGGACATCCGGCGTCCCGCTGAGCCAGAATCTCCCTGACTTTACGACAGTGAATCTGTCTTTCCTGTATGCCATCAGGGTATGACCCGTCTGTGTGGACGAAACACCGTCCTGGGCGTATACATAATAGAAATTATATTCTGGAAGCGAAGATATGAGATAATCCCTCTGATTGTCCCTCGGCTCCTGAAAGCCTATTATATCCGGGACCTGATCCTTAATCATTTTCACACAAGCCTCTTTTCTGTTTTCCCAGTTATTGTCTCCGGTATCGCTTGTCGTATAGCATCTTACATTAAAAGACATAACTTTCATTTCTATGCTTGCGGTTTTTTGTTCCACAGGCGTATCGTTTTTGTCCGACTTGCCGCAACTCGTAAAGGCGCTAAGCATTGCCATAGACATTAAGGCAATTAGATTTACCAGGATTTTCCTTTTCATTTAGTATTCGTTTTTAGTATTTGTAACTTATGTGTAGTCTGGTGTAATGTTCCTGCAAATATAGCATAATCGTAATATAAGTGCAAAAAAATATCAAGAAAAACTGACGGAAAAGATTTGTCCGGAATAAAATAATTATCTTTGCGGAAAATTTGTCAGATTTGAATTATGATAATAATAGCTGAAAGCGGGGCGACAAAAACGGATTGGCGTTCCATTACATCAAAAGGGATCTGTCACAGTCTCAAGACGGCCGGAATGAATGTTGCTACGGAATCCCAGGATTTCATACAAGAGACTCTAAGGGGGGCCATACCTCTTCTGAATCCGGAGGGGGAACAAGTAAGCAGGATTCATTTTTATGCTGCCGGACTCATTTCTTCAGGAGATGCGGTTCCCGAAAGTGCAGTCAAGCTGGATAATGAATTGAAGATAGCTTTTCCTGGTGCTGTGATAGAATATGCATCCGATCTTCTCGATGCCGCCAGGGCGGTTTGCGGACATGCTCCCGGCATAGCCGCCATAATGGGTACTGGATCTAACAGCTGTCTTTATGACGGGAAGGAAATAGTCAAGAACATCCACTCGAGCGGATATATTCTGGGCGATGAAGGCGGTGCCGCCTGTCTCGGAAAACTGTTCATGTCGGATTTTCTCAAGGGACTGGTTCCGGAACCCCTTTCCACGGAATTCGCCAACGCTTTCAAAGTGGATTATCTTACCGTTGTAAATAATGTATACAAAAGCGCAGCTCCTTCAAAATATCTGGGTTCTTTCGCTCCTTTCATTGTTGACCATTACGGGAAGGTTCCTTATGTAACCGATCTTGTCGAAAATAATTTCCGGCAGCTCATAATCCGCTGCCTCAAACAATACGACATCGAAAGATACCCCGTAGGGGTTGTAGGCGGTTTCGGTTATGCTTACAAGGACATTCTGAAGAAAGTGGGGGCGGAATACGGAATCCGTTTTTCCGAAATAACGGCTTCTCCAATAGAGGGCCTTGTGAAATATCATAAAGACGAAATCCATTTATAACAGATATGAGAACAACAGAACAATCTTCATATTACGACAATCTTGACAAGATGTCCACCGATGAATTGCTTACGGCTATCAACGAGGAAGACAAAAGTGTTCCTTCCGATGTTACGCCGTCGATTCCTAATATAGTCAGACTTGTGGACGGCATTGTCGAAAGGATGAAAAAAGGCGGACGGGTTTTTTATCTCGGTGCAGGGACAAGCGGCCGTCTCGGGATATTGGATGCATCTGAAATTCCTCCGACATACGGTGTCAGCGGTAAATTCATAGGTTTCATCGCAGGTGGCGACGCTGCAATAAGAAATGCAGTGGAATCGGCCGAAGATGATCCCGACGGGGGCTGGCGCGATCTCCAGGCATTCGATCCCCAGATCAATGATGTGATAGTAGGCATCGCTGCTTCAGGTACGACTCCGTATGTGATCGGAACTATTAAGAAAGCTCGTGAGAGAGGCATGCTTACCGGTTGTGTTACCTGCAATGAGGATTCGGAACTTGCTGCAGTCACGGAGGTTCCCATAGTTGTCGTTGTCGGTCCCGAGTTCGTGACCGGAAGCACTCGCATGAAAGCCGGGACAGCACAGAAATTGGTTCTCAACATGATTTCCACTACTGTCATGATCCGTTTGGGCCATGTGAAGGGAAGCAAGATGGTCGATATGCAGCTGACAAACAAAAAACTTGTTGAAAGGGGGACCCAAATGATAATGGAAGCCACAGGTCTATCCGATTCGGATTTGGCCAGACGGCTTCTTTTAAAGTACGGACAGGTGAGGGCGGCGGTTTCCGCTTACAAATCGGGAGATTACAACAAATAATAAACCGTTCTCATGACAGGTGACAGATATCCGTCGCAATTGCTTAAAAATGCTGTGGATGCAATAAGCGCTCTGCCGGGGGTAGGCAAAAAGAGCGCATTGCGTCTAGCTTTGTATCTTTTGAAACAGCCTCCTGAATATGTATGCCATTTTACCGAAGCTGTAGGAAGATTGCGAAGTGATGTCAAGTATTGCAGGGAATGCATGATGATTTCCGATAATGACGTATGTTCGATATGTTCCGATAAATCCAGGAACCGGAATACGATATGTGTGGTGGAAAACGTAATGGATGTCATGAGTATAGAAAATACCGGACAATATCACGGTCTTTATCATGTTTTGGGAGGCATAATTTCCCCTATAGACGGAATCGGACCATCTGACCTTACAATAGGGAAACTTGCCGAACGGACGGAAAAACTGGCCCGGGAAGCGGATGATCCGTCCGATATCGAAGTGATACTGGCTTTGAGCGGGGATGTCGAAGGTGAAACGACATCATTTTACATATACAGACGCATATCTGGATTCGGTGTAAAGGTGACCTCTTTGGCAAGGGGATTGGGTTTCGGCGACGATCTTGAATATGCCGATGAAATGACATTGGGAAGGTCCATTGCAAACCGGCAGATTTTCAAGCCGTGATAATAGTTTTTTTAAATAAAAATTAATACTTTTGCAGACTGTCTTTTCCGTAATGGCAGGAGATTCCGAAGTGTAACGTTTCTGACGACTGGGTCAGAATAAATAATGGAGACGTTATGATTGATATTTTTTACAGATTAAACGGAAAAATAATGGCTTCCCAGTCAGCGAAGGATTTTGCCGGTATCCGAAGGGAAAACGTTTTATGGATAGACCTGCTTTCACCGACGGGTGAAGAAAAGCATTCTACGGAATTATTTCTCGATACGGAAATACAAAGCAGGGCCCAGGCGGAAGAGATTGAAAGTTCTTCCCGTTTTTCCGAGACGGACAAAGCTATTTTCGCCAATACCAACTTCCTTATTCCCGGTCCGGAAGAATATTCCATGGAAGCCGTTTCTTTCACTATCGTCGGCCATACTCTCACAACATTGAGAGAAGTTCCTCTTAGAAGTTTCACCGAATTGCAGCGGAAACTTGTAGCAATGCCGAAATTGTATCCCAACGGCTATGTCGTGTTCGTTGCCATTCTTGACCAGAGAGTTGATTTGGATGCTGATATGATAGAATTGATGTCCAAGGAGATAGAGCAGTACAGCAAGAGGGTGAATCAAGAGGAAGACGTCAATCAGGATTTCCTGTTGGATATCAATCAGCTCCAGGAAAACACAATGCTTGTACGTGAGAACATAGTTGATAAGCAGCGGTTGATTTCCAATATGCTGAAAAGCGATAAATATCCTAAAGATCTCGAATCACGTTTCAATGTTTTGCTGCAGGATATTTCATCTTTGTTGAACCATACCAATTTTTCATTCGAAAGACTTGAGTATCTCCAGAATACCGTAGTCGGACTTATCAATCTGGACCAGAACCGCATAATGAAGATATTCACACTGGTTTCCCTTCTGCTTATGCCGCCTACGCTGGTCGCAGGCTTTTACGGCGTCAATACGAAGCTTCCCATCACCGGTACAAGTTGGGACTGGGTCATCATAGTGGGCATCATGATTTTGTCTTCAGGAATAGTCCTTTTGATATTCAAGAAAAGAAAAATGCTCTAGAGCTTTGTAAATCAGAAATATTTGTATAATTTTGCACGCCCTTTTCCGGGTCGTCTCTTGACGTTTCCGAAAGGGATTATGTAATAATGTTAAACCCGCTAGTATTGTTTTTTTTATGGAAGAAAATGAAAAAGTAATCGCAGAGGAAGCTGTCAAAGCTCCTGCTGCCGAAGAAAAGGCAGAAGCTGCAGAAACGTCTGCCGAAGTTGTCGGAAAGACGGAAGAAGCAGAAGACAATTCCGCTGTAAAAGAAAAAGCCGTAAAAGCGCCTTTGAACGCATCGGTGGATCCTGACAAATTCGATTGGGATTCGTTTGAAAATGAAACCGATTACGGCGACGATAAAAAGAAAGTTGAGGAACAGTATGATCAGACTCTTTCCAAAGTAGTTGAAAATGAAGTCGTAGAAGGTACCGTGACCGCCATCTCCAAAAGGGAGGTTCTTGTCAATATCGGTTACAAGAGCGAAGGAATAATCCCCGCTTCCGAGTTCCATTACAATCCGGATCTGAAAGTAGATGACAAGGTTGATGTTTATGTGGAGTCTGCCGAAGACAAGAAAGGACAGCTCATACTTTCTCATAAAAAAGCCCGTATTCTCAAATCCTGGGACAGGGTAAATGAAGCTTATGAGAAAGACGAAGTAGTCAACGGCTATATAAAGACACGTACGAAAGGCGGAATGATTGTCGATATCTTCGGCATAGAAGCATTCCTGCCAGGTTCCCAGATAGATATAAAGAGAATTGAAGACTATGACGCTCTTGTCAATGTCACCATGGACTTCAAGATCGTTAAGATAAATCAGGAATTCAGGAATGTAGTGGTTTCACACAAAGCTTTGCTTGAGGCGGAGCAGGAGAAGAAGAGAGGTGAACTTATCAGCAAGCTCGAAAAAGGCCAGATACTCGAAGGAACTGTCAAGAATATTACCAATTACGGTGTATTCGTTGATCTCGGAGGCGTCGACGGTCTTATCCATATCACCGATCTTTCATGGGGCCGTATCAACAATCCGAAAGAAGTCGTTTCCCTTGATCAGGTTATCAAAGTGGTCGTTCTCGATTTCGACAATCAGCAGAAACGTATCGCACTTGGTCTGAAACAGCTTACTCCTCATCCTTGGGACAGTCTTGACGCCGATTTGAAAGTAGGTGACAAAGTCAAGGGAAAAGTTGTCCTCATTGCTGATTACGGTGCTTTTGTAGAAATAGAGCCGGGTGTGGAAGGTCTTATACATGTATCCGAAATGTCATGGTCCCCAAGACTTCACAGTGCGCAGGAATTCCTTAAGGTAGGCGATGAAGTTGAGGCTCAGGTTCTGACTCTCGACAGGGAGAACAGGAAGATGTCCCTCGGTCTGAAACAGCTTACCCCTAATCCATGGGAGAATATCCACGAGAAATATCCGGTAGGTTCACAACAGAAAGCGATTGTCCGCAATATCACCAATTTCGGTGTATTTGCCGAACTTGAAGACGGTGTTGAAGGTCTTATACATATCAGCGATCTTTCATGGAACAAGATCAAGCATCCTTCGGAATTGGTAAGCGTAGGCGATACCATTGATGTACAGATTCTCGATTTTGATGAATCGAATCACAAACTGAGTCTGGGACACAAACAGCTGCTTCCTAATCCATGGGATGAAATCGAGGCCAAGTTCCCTGTAAATACCGTAATTGAAGGTACCGTTTCCGCAATTACCGACAAAGGCGCCACAATAATGCTGGACGGTGATGTAGAAGCTTTCGCTTTTACAAAGGATTTGGTAAAGGAAGACGGAAAGCAGGCTGTAGCCGGAGAAAAACTTCAATTCAAGGTGATCGAGCTTCGCAGAAGTACAAGAAGAGTGCTTGTATCCCATCTTGCGGTTTATTCCGAAGTCAAGGAAGCCAAAGCCGCAGTCGATGCGGACAACACCAAGAAAGCTGTAAAGAAAATCAATTCCAATATAGAAAAAGCCACATTGGGAGATATATCCGAATTGGCGGCGCTTAAAGATAAATTGGAAAAAGGTGAATAACTTTTAACTGAATTGATGAAGTTCACATTGAAGGTTATGGGTACGGCTTCGGCCATGCCGGTAACCGGAAGATTTCAGAGCGCCCAGGTACTTGATGTACACGGGCGCTTGTTTTTAATAGATTGCGGCGAGGGTGTCCAGCTGCAAATGATCCGTTATGGAATTTCCCCGGAAAAGATCGAATCCGTATTCATATCCCATATCCATGGGGATCATCTTTTCGGTATTTTCGGTCTGTTGTCGACAATGGGAATGAAAAGACGGACGGCTCCCCTTGATATTTTCGCCCCGTCCAATTTCGGTCCGATATTGAAATTCTTCCTTTCATATTACGGGGAAGGATTGTCTTTCGATGTCCGTCATCATGTTTTGTCCATGAAAGAGCCCGAAACGGTGTTCGAGACCAAGACATTCACCATATCGGCTTTTCCTCTCAACCATAAAATAGAGACGTTCGGTTTCCTGTTCAGGGAGAAAAAGCCATTTCTGGATGTGAGAAAATCAGCTGTAGACAAGTATGGCCTGACATTGTCCGAAATCGGTGCCTTGAAAAGGGGGGAGGATGTCGTCCGCCGTCCGGGAAAAGACGACAAGGCGAATTTTTTCAACGGTTTTGCCAAATGTTCGGGTACGGATTCCACTCTTGTCATAAAAGCTTCCGAAACAGCGTATTTGCCGTATGTGAGCCGCAGTTATGCATATTGCAGTGATACGGCACCGTTTCCCCGGTTGGCCGATTGGGTGAAAGGTGTGGATATCTTGTATCACGAAACCACTTATCTGGAGGAATTGTCCGAACAGGCGGCGAGAAGGCATCATTCCACAACAATCCAGGCCGCCGGCTGTGCCTTGAAGGCAGGTGCCGGCAGACTTGTTATCGGTCACTATTCCTCTAGATGTTCCGATCCTTCATTATATGAAAAGGAGTGCCGTACTGTTTTCGCCGATACTTATGCTGCACACGAAGGCGATGTTTTCGATGTCCCATATGTTAAACTGAAGTAATTTTTCGTAAATTAGAAGTCTGTAATATTGTTTGATATGAAGAAGTTTTATCGGGTTTCCGCATTTTTCATTTTCTTTACGGTATTTGCTTTCATTGCCGTTTCCAATCCGGAAAAGACTCCGGAGGAAAAATATATAGCCAAATATTCCGGGATTGCCGTGAGTGAAATGTACAGAAGCGGAATTCCCGCAAGTATCACCCTGGCACAGGGGCTTTTGGAATCCAGATCCGGCCGTGCCCCTCTTGCCGTCAGGGGCAATAATCATTTCGGAATAAAATGCCACGATTGGACGGGATCCAAGATGTATCAGGATGATGACAGTAAAGGCGAATGTTTCCGGGTATACGGCAATGCCGAAGAATCTTTCAGGGATCATTCGGATTTCCTCCGCTACAGGGACAGATATAAATTCTTGTTCGATAACAAAATTACGGATTACAAGGCATGGGCATACGGGTTGAAGCAGGCCGGTTATGCTACCGACCCGGCATATCCTTCCAAATTGATAAAACTTATAGAAACATATCATCTTTATGAATTTGACACCATGACTATGGATGATGCTTTGGCCATGGAAGGAACTAAGGAGAAAACACCCGTGGCAGGTACCACTAAACGTCGCTGGCGTATTTTCGGCAAGAAGAAAAACAAGACGGGATCTTCTTCGTCTGCGGGCGGGAGCCATTCGGAAAAAATACCGGAGTCACCTCTATCCATAGAAGAACCTATAGTCCTGGATCCTGACAGCAGGGAGGTATTCAAGTTCTCTCTTTCGCGTCAGCTTTATTCTTTGAATGGTGTTCCGTTCGTTTATTCCATTGAAGGGGATACATATTCCTCTCTTGCTTCATTGTATCATTTGTTCGTACCGGAATTGCTGAGGTTCAATGATTTGAAAACCGAAGCAGACTTGCTGCCAGGCACCGTGGTTTATCTTCAGCCAAAGAAATCCCAGGCTGCCAAAGATATGGATAAATACATTGTCGGAGTCGAAGGGGAGTCTCTTCGCGATATCTGCCAGAGGTTTGCCGTAAGGATGAATTCGGTTATGAAGATGAACGGATTCTCTTCCGGTTATTCCCTTCGAGAAGGAGATACTGTCATTCTAAGGGGGAAGTCCTTGAGAAGAGGTATTTTCAAAAGCAGGAAAAAGAATGTTTCTCATGATTGATCGTTATGGTTCCGAATAAGAAAATCTTATATCCAGTTTCGTCGATCCTTGTAATTTTCCTGATCATTGCAGGCTTGCATTTATGGAATTATTATAATGATTACAAACGGCATAACTTCGTATCCGATACGGTACTTTTCGTTTATCCCGATATGACTGCGAAAGATGTTGAAAACAAATTGATAGGGGAAAATTCGGTATCCCGTCCGCGGAGCCTGAAACGTTCTTTCAAAAAGCTCAAGGTTGACATATACATAAAGCCTGGAAGATATGAGATTCGTTCCATGTATTCAAGTGTCTACCTGGCAAGGATGCTGAATAACGGATGGCAGTCTCCCGGCATGCTGACCGTTTCCGGGACTGTAAGGAGCAAAGGTGTCTTGGCCCGCAAAATCGCCTGGCAGATGATGGCCGACAGCTCGGAAATAATAAAAGCGTTGAATGACAGTTCCTTGCTTGCGGGTTTCGGTTTCGATACTACAAATGTATTCTCTATGATCATTCCGGACTCGTACCGGATCTACTGGACTGCATCCCCAAGGGATATATTGCGTACATTTTCCAAAGGCTATGAAGCTTTCTGGAACGGGGACAGGAAAAAATCTGCTGAAACTTTGGGGCTTGCTCCATTGAAAGTTTCAATCCTTGCTTCCATTGTTTGCGGGGAGACTCGTTATGAACCTGAGATGTCCTCCATAGCAGGGGTATATCTTAACAGGTTGCATAGCGGAATGAAACTCCAGGCGGATCCTACAGTCGCTTATTGTTTCGGATATAAACTTGACAGGATATACGGCAAGCATACCAAGTTCGATTCACCTTACAATACATACAAGTATTACGGTCTTCCTCCGGGACCGATCTGCGTTCCTTCGAAGGCTTCATTGGATGCCGTTTTGCATCCGGCGAAAGAAAGTTACCTTTATTTCTGCGCAAGCCCTGAATTCAACGGAACCCATATTTTTGCAAAATCTTATTCCGAACACAGGCGGAATGCAAGAGCTTTCCAGCGCGCTCTCAATGAAAGGCAGTCTTCAAAATAGCTTATTATTGTTTGCCCTTTCGCGGATTATCGAATAATTTCGCTAAATTTGAGAAGCCTGTTTATATTATTGCTATGGATCCTATAGATGAAAAATTTTCCCATTATGACGATGCCGGGCGCAGTATTATCAGAAGCGCATATGGAATAGCCTCTGCAGCGTTGGCTTCGGAAACCCGTGACAACGGACATCCTTTCATCGAACACCCGGTGAATGTTGCCTTGATAGTGGCAGACGAAATAGGGCTTCAGGCAGAATGCATTGCTGCAGTATTTCTCCATGAAGCGACCAGATCGCATCCTGATATCGACATAAGTTCCGCCGGTTTTTCCGCCGAGATACTTACCATGGTTGACGGTTTGAACAAGATTGCAACCATAAAGCCGAAGGATACCCGTCTGGAAGCAGAAAATTACAAAAAGCTGATAGTCCAATATTCTAAAGATCCCCGTGTCACTGTTCTGAAGATTGCCGACAGACTCGAGGTCATGAGAAATCTCAGCATGTTTCCCAAACAGTCCAGGGAAAAAAAGATTCTCGAGACACTTATGCTATATATACCCCTGGCACATCAGTTAGGGCTGTATAATATAAAAAGCGAAATGGAAAACATATATTTCCGTTTCGCTGAACCCGAAGAGTACAGGTCCATAACCAATAATTTGAAAGCGACTGAAAAGGATAGGATAAAACTCACTGAAGAATTCATACGTCCGCTGGAAAACAAGCTGTCTGTCGCCGGGATAAAGTACAAATTGAAAATACGTACTAAAACGGCATATTCAATCTGGCTGAAAATGCAGAAGCAGAAAGTGCCTTTCGAAAAGGTATATGATGTTTTTGCCATACGTTTTATCATAGATTGCGATGATGATCACAAGACCGAGCAGGATTTGTGCTGGAAAGTGTATTCTTTCGTGACCGAGGAATATGAACCGGATACGGATCGTTTACGTGACTGGATAACGAATCCTAAACCGAACGGTTATGAATCATTGCATATTACCGTAAGGAATAAGGGCAATTCTTATCTGGAAGTCCAGATTAGAACCAAGAGGATGGACGATATAGCTGAAAACGGGCATGCGGCGCACTGGTCTTACAAAGGGATAAAACATGAAGCCACAATGGACAAGTGGCTGTCTTCCGTAAGGTATGCTCTTGAACATTCCGGTTCGGCCAACCCTGATGATCTGCCCAAACCGCCTTCCAAGGAAATTTTCGTCTTCACCCCGTCAGGGGAATTGCGTATACTTCCTGCCGGAGCTTCCGTTTTGGATTTTGCTTTCAATATACACTCGAATCTGGGTGTAAGTTGCACTGGCGCGCGCGTAAACGGGAAAGCGGTCTCCATAAGGGAGAAGCTCAGGACCGGAGATGTTGTGGATATAATGAGAGGTAAAAACCAGAGGCCGTCGCAAGATTGGCTTGGGTATGTGATATCCTCGAAAGCAAGGGCGAAAATAAGGCAAGCCTTGAATGAAGACGAATCGAAAAGGGCGTCTTCGGGGAAAGAGCTGCTTGACAGACGATTGAAAAATTGGAAGTTATCTTTCCCCGACGAAGAAATGGCCGAACTTATGAAGAAGCTGCATTATTCTTCCGTAAGTTCATTCCTTGCCGCCATTGGAGACGAAACGATAGATGTAAATGTCGTAAAGAATTACATTTCCGAGCGTGATTTGAGACAGGCCGAATCCGTTGAAGCTGCAAAAGCCGTTGAGGCTGAAATTGATTCCGAACGGCATCAGAATAAAACGTCCGGACCCGCCACCGATGATATCCTTGTAATCAATTCTTCTGATCTCAAGGGGCTGGATTACAAAATGGCTAAATGCTGCCATCCTGTTTTCGGGGATGATGTATTCGGTTTCGTCACAAGAACTGACGGCATCAAGATTCACAGGATGTCATGTCCGAATGCGGCAAGGCTGATGGAAATGTATCCATACCGTATCCAGAGGGTTAAATGGGCGGATATTCCCGGAGCCGGTACTTTCCAGTCTACGTTGCGCATAGTAACGGCCTGCGAAAGTTCTGTGATAAACCAGATTCTGGATATTGTCAATCAATTCAAGGCTTCCGTAAGATCTTTTACGGTAACGGAAAATGAACGCCATTCGACCTATGATGTCACCATGAGACTTTCCGTCCCTTCCAATATGGAACTTGAAAAGGTGATTTCGCAAACCAAATTGCTGAAAAACGTAATGAAAGTATCAAGACAATGATCATTTGTCTTTCCAGACTTTGAGATATTCCTTGAGCGCCCACATTTCGTCCCTGTATTTGGCGGCGGAATTGAAATCGAGGGCTGCGGCTGCTTTCTCCATCTTTCTTTTGGAATCTTCGATAGTCTTGTCGATCTGGTTCCGTGTCATGGATCTTATGACGGGATCCTGGAGTACGGCGGCAAGATCGGCTTTGATGTATCCGTCAACAAAAGCGGAACCTGTATCCCGCTTCGAATCGTGTCCGAATCCGACAGTGACCGAGCCGCTTCCGAGTTCACTCGGATTTGGAATGTATGTGGGATCTTCTATGGAATTTGCTGCGCTTACCCTACCGCTTACGCTGTTCTGAAGTCTCGGATTAATATCCTTTCCTGCTTCTTTCTTTTCGCTTAACTGTATGGCCAGTAGGTTTTTCCTGACTTTTACCTGTTGCGGTGTGATGTGATGGATCTTGTTATATTCCATCTGTTTCTTTCTTCGTCTGTCGGTTTCCCTTATAGTCTCATCCATAGATTTAGTGATGTTGTCGGCATACATTATCACCAATCCGTGTACGTTTCTGGCAGCACGTCCGGCGGTCTGTGTCAATGCCCTGCTCGAACGCAGGAACCCTTCTTTGTCAGCATCCAGAATGGCAACAAGTGATACGGTGGGGATGTCAAGTCCTTCCCTGAGCAGGTTGACTCCTATGAGGACATCGAACATCCCGTTTTTGAAATCCTCTATAATTTCCACCCTTTCGGAAACGTCTACATCGGAATGTATGTAACGGCATCTCACGTTCACTTTGTAAAGATAATCAGTCAACTCTTCAGCCATCCTTTTGGTAAGCGTAGTTACGAGTACCCTTTCATCTGCCGCCGCCCTTTTGCGTATTTCATCCATAAGATCGTCCACCTGGTTCTCCGTAGGTCTTACTTCTATAGGAGGATCAAGGAGCCCCGTAGGCCTTACAACCTGTTCCACGACAAGCCCTTCCGATTTTTTCAGTTCATATTCAGATGGCGTGGCGCTTACATATACCGTCTGGCCCGTAACAGCTTCGAATTCGTCGAACTTAAGCGGCCTGTTGTCCGCTGCAGCCGGAAGCCGGAATCCATATTCCACCAAGACGGACTTCCTGGAATGATCTCCTCCGTACATAGCCCTTATCTGGGGAATTGTCACATGACTTTCGTCTATGAAAGTAATGAAGTCTTTAGGAAAATAGTCGATAAGGCAAAACGGCCTCATTCCTGATTTTCTTCCGTCGAAATATCTTGAATAATTCTCTATTCCCGGGCAATAGCCCATTTCCTTTATCATTTCCAGGTCGTATTCGACTCTTTGTTTCAGTCTCTTGGCTTCCAGATGTTTCCCTATTTCATCGAAATAATCAAGTTGCTTTTTGAGATCATCCTGTATCTGGCTTACGGCCGTTGTTATTCCTTCCTTAGATGTTACGAAATTATTGGCGGGATAGATGTCTATCTCTTCCAGCGAATCCATGAAAGCTCCGGTGGCGGGATCTATGATCGATAATTCTTCGATTTCATCTCCGAAGAACTGTATCCGAACGGCATAGTCGGCGCCTCCCAGATAAACGTCCACAGTATCGCCTTTGACTCTGAACGTCCCCCTTTTGAAATCGGCTTCAGTTCTTGAATAAAGTCCGTCCACAAGCTGGTACAGCAATCTTGTAAGACTTTTCTGCTCACCTTTGACCACATGTACGGTCTGGGAATGGAAATCGGCGGGATTTCCGATGCCGTACAGGCATGAAACACTTGATATGACTATTATATCCCGTCTTCCCGAAAGCAATGCCGAGGCGCAGCTCAAACGGAGTTTGTCTATCTGGTCGTTAATGCTCAGATCTTTTTCTATATATGTATCCGTTGTGGGAATGTAGGCTTCGGGCTGGTAGTAATCGTAATAGGATACGAAATACTCGACTGAATTTTCAGGAAAAAAGGACTTGAATTCCCCGTACAGCTGCGCGGCCAGTGTCTTGTTGTGGCTGAGTATCAGAGCCGGTCTTTGCAACCTCTCTATTACATTGGCCATGGTGAAAGTCTTCCCCGAACCGGTGACTCCCAGAAGTGTAAGATTTTCAGTCCCTTCGTTAAGTTCGGCGCAGATTCCTTCGATTGCCTGTTCCTGATCTCCGGCAGGTTTGTATTGTGATTCCAGTTTGAATTTCATCCGATGTCCTTTTCTTATTATGCAAAGATAAATTTCTTTTTTTTATAAGTCAATCCGGCACCGTATACATTGCGTACAATGAATATATCATTTTTTTATGTAATTTCGCCTTTTAATTTATATCATATATGAGATTACCTGCCGAATGGGAACCGCAGAGCGGAGTGCAGCTCACGTGGCCGCATAGGGATACCGATTGGTTCAGGCTCGATTCCGTATTGGAATGTTACGTGAGGATAGCTTCAGCAATACAGGAATTCGAACCGATTGTCATAATGGCACGTGACATTGATGAAGCGAAAGCCGATATTCTGAGAATAATCGGAGAACAGCATCAGGATCTTGATATTGATGGAATACGTTTTTACAAAAGCCCGTTGAACGATACCTGGGCGCGGGATCATGGTGGTATTTCAGTTTTCGGAAATGATGGTGGGAAACTGGTGTATGATTTCGTGTTCAACGGCTGGGGACTGAAATTCGCTTCTTGCCTTGATAACCGGATTACAAGGAATATGTTCGATGACGGCGCCTTCAAGTCCGATGTGTCAAGAATAGACATGAGCCCTTTCGTCCTTGAAGGTGGCAGCATAGACAGTGACGGGTCCGGAACTTTGCTGACAACCGCAAGCTGTTTGTGTTCCCTGAACAGGAATGATTATCTTTCAAGAGCTGAGATAGAGGAAAAATTGAAGAGAACTTTCGGACTGGAAAGGGTATTATGGCTGGAAAGGGGTGGAATCGTCGGGGACGATACCGATTCCCATGTGGATATCCTTGCCCGCTTCTGTTCCTCCGATACTATCGCATATACTAAATGTTACGATTCTTCGGATGATAATTACGTTGAACTGTCAGCCATGGAAGATTGCCTGAAAAATTTCAGGACTGCGGAGGGGAACCCGTACAAACTTATACCTCTTCCTTTGCCTGATCCTTTATATCTTGACGATTACAGGCTTCCTGCTTCTTATGCCAATTTTCTGGTAGTTAACGGTGGAGTTCTGGTTCCGGGATGCAGTTCCCCAAAAGATGAAATAGCCAGGAAAAGGCTTCAGAATGCTTTTCCGGACAGAGAAGTGGTCGTGGTAGACTGCAGGCCGTTGCTGTCCGGCCACGGCTCTTTGCATTGCATCACGATGCAATATCCTTGCGGTTGGCTTAAACTTGATCGAATATGAATATGCTCAAAGTAGGAATGGTACAGCAGGCCTGTACGGCGGATATTTCCGCCAATATCGCAAAACTTCAGGAAAATATACGCAAATGCGCATCGGCAGGCGCCGATATTGTAGTTTTGCAGGAACTTCATAATTCCTTGTATTTCTGCCAGACCGAAGATGTTTCCTTTTATTCCATGGCCGAGACGATTCCCGGCCCTTCCACCGCAGCTTTCGGGTCCCTCGCAAAAGAATTGGGAATAGTCATTGTTTTGTCCCTTTTCGAAAAACGAGCGACCGGAATCTACCATAATACCGCCGTCGTGATTGAAAAAGACGGTTCCATAGCCGGCAAATACAGGAAGATGCATATTCCCGACGATCCTTGCTTTTATGAAAAATTCTATTTTACTCCGGGGGATACAGGTTTTGTTCCCGTAAAGACTTCGGTAGGTAACCTGGGCGTGATGGTCTGTTGGGATCAATGGTATCCGGAAGCTGCCAGACTCATGGCGTTGAACGGTGCCGACATTTTGATTTATCCTACGGCTATCGGCGGTGTATGGACTGATTCCGGGGAAGAAAGGGAACGGCAGATGGCAGCATGGCAGATAGTCCAGAGGGGGCACAGTGTGGCTAACGGCCTTCCTGTAGTTGCCGTGAACAGGACGGGCCATGAAGATGATCCTTCCGGAAATACTTCCGGGCTGGATTTCTGGGGTCATTCTTTTGCTACGGGGCCTCAGGGGGAAATGCTTGTTGAATTCGGCCGAGACGATGAAATGGCCGAAGTAGTGGAAATCGATTTGTCCCGTACGGAATATGTACGTCACGGGTGGCCGTTCATGCGCGACAGAAGAATCGATGCATATGGTGACATTGTTAAAAGATTTTGCAAATAACTCAAAAAACTTAAAATATATGGTAAGTATTGGTACTACGTTTACTGAATACGGAAAGAAAGCGCTTTTGTGCGGCTCCGGGGAATTAGGGAAAGAGGTTGCGATAGAATTGCAGCGGTACGGTGTCGAAGTTGTTGCGGTGGACAGATATGAAAATGCTCCCGCCATGCAGGTGGCACAGTCCCATTATGTCCTCTCAATGCTTGACGGAAAGGCTTTGCGTGAAGTGATCGAAAAGGAAAAGCCTGATTTCATCATTCCGGAAGTCGAGGCAATTGCAACCGAGGAACTCTTAAAATTGGAAAAGGAAGGATACAACGTCATTCCTACAGCAAAGGCCGCATACCTAACAATGAACAGGGAAGGAATCAGAAGGTTGGCTGCCGAGACCTTGGGGCTTCCGACTTCAAGATATGAATTCGCCGATTCGGAAGAGGCATTCAAAGCTTCCGTCGGCCGGATAGGCTGCCCTTGTGTGGTAAAACCCGTGATGAGTTCTTCGGGACACGGTCAGAGCGTAATACATGATCCTTCCGAGATTGACGAAGCCTGGCGAATCTCCCAGGAAGGCGGACGTGCCGGAAAGGGGAGGGTAATCGTCGAAGGGTTCGTGGATTTCGACTATGAAATCACTCTTCTTACGGTACGTCACAGCGGCGGTACCACTTTTCTTGAGCCGATAGGCCATCATCAGGTTGACGGTGATTATCGTGAATCATGGCAGCCGCAGCCGATGTCTCCGGAAGCTATTGCAAAAGCCCGTGATATCGCCGGAAAAATAACTGCCGCATTGGGAGGATACGGTATATTCGGTGTCGAAATGTTTGTCAAAGGCGAAGATGTGATTTTCAGTGAAGTATCCCCGCGTCCGCACGATACGGGAATGGTTACCATGATTTCGCAGGATTTGTCGGAATTCGCCCTTCATGCGCGTGCCGTCCTCGGACTTCCTGTTCCGGAAGTGAAGTTCTACGGCCCTTCTGCGTCCAAAGCCATTGTAGTGGAAGGCAATACCGATAAATATGAATTTTTCAATATAGACAAAGTCCTTGAAGAACCCGGAGTCCAGATAAGGCTTTTCGGAAAGCCTGAAATAAAAGGCCACAGACGCCTCGGCGTCATTCTTGCGACAGCCGATACTATTGAAGAAGCCCGGGAGAAAGCTCAGAGGGCATACGATAAATTGTCGGTGAAGGTGTATTAACGGTACAAGGAAAGCCGTTTCAATTCGTAATCGATTCGTATTTTGTCGATGATGGAGCAAACCAGTTCGAACGCCCTGCTTTCTTCGGTATAAACTGCTGGAGTGATGAAATTTGCACGTCCTTGCTTCTGAAGCTGCCGGGCATTTGCCTGTTTTTCCTTGTCATCAGGGGAGAATACTGCTATCGAATTGCCTCCGAACATATTTACTATTTTCATGCAAGGCACGTCCGTGTCTCCGTCGCCGAAGTAGATCATGTTCGGAAAGGGAATCCTTTTTTTGTCTTCGGATACACTTTCGTTGACGAGTTTGTTGTCCCTTGCGCTGAATATTCCCTTGTTTATTTTGAACAGGAATTGTGTCTTGGCAGTATAATCCACGGCAATTCCAGGCCATTCGGCTTCACCTTTTCCGTCATACAGGAAAGTACATGCGAAAATATGCTTGAACTCTTTTGCTATGGTACTGCCTTCTATAATTTCCTTGAGTCCGGAAGAATTGATATAATGTTCTATACGGACTCCGTGGTTTTTTCCGTAATCGTTGACCAGACCGAACCATTTCTCGACACCTTCGAACAATGTGATATGTTGGCCGAAATGCTTGAAATCGCTGCGTCGTAATTTGATATCGGCCTTTCTGGCTTCGTCGAACATAAGTTTCATGTAGCTTAGAATATTGCTTGCATCCTGTCCTTTGGCTATGCAGTCGCTCATTTTCCAGAATTCCCCCGGTGTTTTTCCTATTGCCTGGATGAATCCGAACTCCTGCATATTGCCGGGAGAAAGGGTTCCGTCGAAATCATATACGAGAGCTACGATCGGTTTCTTTTTCATTTTATGTAATTTGTTGATACAAAGATAATAAATTGCAGGCAATAATATATTTTCAGCAAGATTGGTTGTAAAAAGTTGGATTATTGTGTAATTTCGTGCGATTTTTTAAACATTAGGACAATGGTACATTACTTCGCCAGACTTCAGTCAGCCGTAAAGGCATATTGGGATAAGGTGGCAATAAGGAATTTCGAAGGGGAATCGTTTACTTTCGGACAATTGGCCGTCAGCATAGAAAAATTCCACTTGCTCTTTTCTTCCGGAGGAATAAACAAAGGGGAAAAGGTTGCTTTGTGTGCAAGGAATTCCGCGCGTTGGGGTGTGTCGTTTCTCGCAATCAATACTTATGAAACAGTTACCGTCCCGATACTCTCAGACTTCAATCCCGAGAATATCAATTCTTTGGTCGACCATTCCGAGAGTGTGATCCTTTTTACCGATGCTGATATATGGAATAAACTGGATATCACCAAGATGCCGAAAATTAAGGCTGTCATTTGCGTATCCAATTTTTCCCTGCTTTATTGCGGCAGCGAAGTCTTCGGCAAAGCCTATAACGAACTCGATGCTGCATTCACTGCCAAATATCCTATGGGATTCTCAAGGGAAAATGTGGCCTATCCTGTGGACAATTGGGATGATTTGTCCATAATAAATTATACTTCAGGAACATCCAGTGCTCCGAAAGGCGTAATGCTGCCGTACAGATGCCTGAGCGCCACAATCGATTTCGGACAGCGGCGTATTCCCGCTTCAAACAAATACACGATTGTTTCCATGCTTCCGATGGCCCATATGTACGGCCTCGCATTCGAATTCCTCTATCCGCTTTGCAACGGTACCTGCATAACTTTCCTCGGAAAAACGCCTAATCCTTCAACATTGCTGAGAGCGATGAAGGAAGTCAGGCCGTATTTGCTGATAACCGTTCCCCTGGTTATGGAAAAGGTGTTCAAGAGTTCCATAAAACCTGTAGTGGAAAAGAAACTGATAAAGCTGCTTACATTTATTCCCGGTATAAGGAGGTTGCTTTTCAATAAAATACGTGACGGACTTTGTTCCGCTTTCGGAGGCAACATCCAAATGTTCATAATGGGCGGAGCTCCATTGAATCCCGAGGTTGAGAAATGGTTCAGACGGATACGCCTGCCTTATACGGTAGGTTATGGTATGACTGAAGCGGCTCCTCTTCTGGCTTATGAGGACTGGGACAAATATGTTTCCGGGTCGTGCGGCAAAGCAGTCGATTGTGCTGAGGTCAGAATCGATTCCGAAGATCCAAATAATACAGTTGGAGAAATACAGGCCAAGGGAGTGAATATATGTACGGGATATTTCAAGAACGAAACCGCTACTTCCAACGCTTTTACGGAAGATGGGTTCCTCAGGACCGGCGATCTGGGTGTGATAGACTCCGAAGGCAACATTTTTATCAAAGGCCGTAGCAAAAGCATGATATTGTCTGCGAACGGCCAGAACATATATCCTGAAGAAGTGGAAGCTATTGTGAACAACCAGGATTATGTCCTTGAAACGGTTGTCGTTGACAGGGCTTCGAAATTGGTCGCTTTGGTATATTTGGACAACGATGCCATAAGGCATGCCGGTCTTGACGAAGAAGCGGTTTCAGACCTGGCCGATAATATACGGTTGTCCGCCAATAAACGTCTTAATCTTTACAGCCAATTGTCCAAAGTGGAAATTCAGGATAAACCTTTCGAAAAAACGCCGAAAATGAGTATAAAAAGGTATCTTTATAAATAACCGGGCAACGTTTTGTTCCATTCTTGCATCTATAATTTGTAGAAAAATAATAGTGCGGAATGTTAATTCGTGTAAATAAATTCTTTAAGGTGACTGTCTATGTTTTGGCAGCCGCCTTTTTCTTATCTTCAAATCAAGCTGTGGCCCAGGGCTCGTATCATTCTACCGGATATTATGCGGGAGAAAATCCGAAAGGTCCTTTTGATTTCGAAGCGAGGCTGAGCATCTCGGGTTTTCCGGATGTAGCCTGCAATTATTATAATGACGGAACATTTTTCGATGACAGCGATGGCTGGTACTTCTCCAACGACTCCGGCAGGTCGGATGTTTCTTCAATGTATAAAGACTACAGAGGCAATGTATACAGCACAGGTACTGTCTCTGTGGAATTCGGTTTCATATTGAAAAAATGGCTGACAGTGTCTTTTGATCTGGGCATCAATCATTTCTGGTCCGATGTTTATGACGGCGTGACTGAGAAATTCAAGAAACATGATTATTCCAATGTCATATACGTAATGCCTGATTTCAAATTCACTTATTTCCATCATCCCAATGTCAAACTTTATTCGGGTTTGGGCATAGGGGCCGGATTTTATGACAACTTCGATCAAATGAAACATAAATCCAAAACCGAATTCCAGATAACGCCCATAGGAGTCATGGTAGGGAGAAAATATTTCGGCTTTGCGGAATTGGGCTTCGGTTCAGTATTTTGCGGTGGAAAGGTCGGTTTCGGATATAGATTTTAATTAGAGATTCATATGAAAAAGTTCATGATATTGGTTGCGGTAATTTCCGTTTGTACGTCATGTAAAATGGAAATAGACGATTATCATTCGGTCCGTGATGAATACGATATAGGCGCTTATGCCGATTATGTGGTTGCAAATTATGTTAAGAAACCTCTTTACGGAGTCGAAGGCTCCATAATTCTTGACTATTATCTGGGATTGCCCGATTCTCTGCAACAGAAATCCGATCTGAAGAATGAAATCATTATTGACGGAAAGGATTCATGTTATTTATTCTCTTTGGGATATTTTGTTAAAACCGGAGATGGGTGGATGCATACGTATGAAAAAAAGAAGTTTCGTATTTCCAGAACTGCGGACAGTACATGGACTGTCAGATCTGCAGATGCGGATTCCGGACTTGACATGGAACTGACGGCAAGGATGCTTCCCGTTGCTTCTTTTTCGTTCATGCATTCATGGGAAGTCGCTTGCAACGGGATCAGAAATGATAGCGACGGATACGGTCTTTCCTTCCATTCTTCCGGCATTCTCGATTGCGATTGGTCATATATAAGACCTAATATCTTCTCTTCATCAAAATATGTCCTATCTCCGACCGGATGCATACATGTGGACCTGACAAAAGGCAACGGAATCCTGGATACATGTGATGCATTGTATAACCGTGATTACGGCAACATAAAGTATCATACCAGCAAAGGGGATTATTTTTCCACGGTTTCTTCCGACTGGGGACTTTGAATTTTCGATTTCAATTAACCTGCAATAATGAAATATATAAGATTATTTGCTGCAGGAATGACAGTCTTCTTATTCCTTGCATACGCTTTTTCTTCTTCGGCCCAGAACAAATCCGGTATCAATTATGAAATTAGGGCCGGTCTCGGGGGATATCCTTTGTCGGCCATGTCTTATTATGAAGACGGAAGCTTAGATTTCTATGACGATATCTTCTGTTCCACCCCATGGTCCTTGAATTCTATTTATGACAGTAATCACGGTCGCGTTTATTCAACAGGCACTATTACAGCCGAGCTGGCCATGGTTTTCAGCAAGAGATTCACTTTGTCATTCAATCTGGGAATCAATCATTTCTGGACACGGACTTATACCGATCTCTCTCAGAGACATTACGGCTATTCCCGTTCCAATGCTTTTTATGTATTGCCTGAAGCGAGATTGTCTTATCTTAACCATCCCAGGTTTAAACTCTACTATTCGTTCGGGCTCGGCTTCGGCTTTTATAACAATTTCAAGGAAATGAAAAAAGAAGATAATGTTCCGGTAAGTGTTGAATTGCAGACCGTTCCCATAGGCATTGCGATAGGCGGAAAGACATATGGCTTTGCAGAATTAGGTTTGGGAACGATGTTCTTCGGCGGACGTTTCGGAGTCGGTTATAGATTTTAATCGTAATGCCATGAAAAAAAACGTAATATTGTTTTTTGCCGTATTTCTTATTTCTTCCTGTGTGGATGATGGTTATGAATATGATAGGAGAGGGATACAGGGATCGCTCAGAGACGGATTCTATAATTTGTTCGACGAATATCTGGAAGAGCCTGTATATGCAATGAACGGATTTGCGACAGTGGATTATTATGAGTCCCTTTCCGATTCGGCAAAGAGACTTTCACCGTTGCGTGATTCCATAGAGACATATGGCAACACCATATCCCTTAAGGGTGTTGGCACTTATTCGAAAAGTGCTGAAGAAGGGGTTTGGCTTTATGCTCCTGCCGGAGACTTATATTACCATGATTATTATTATGACTATTGTAACAGGACCGGGCGTATAATATCTATTGCCCCTCCTTCCGGGATGGATGGGGAATGGAAAACATATTTCAATTATAAGTTTTCGGGGGAGAATGATGAAGATGGACATTTTTCGTTTTCATTCAAGCTTTTGATGACTTCCAGAATCATTTCGGAAGATGATCCTTCCAATGGATATTTCACATGGAATGTCGCTTTGTCAGGGGAAAGGGATGAAGACAACGGATGGGCTTCCATTGTTTCTTCCAGAGACAGTATAAAGTGTTCCTGGTACAATCCCTCAGGCGATCCCTTTGATTCGGAAGCAACATTGTTCCGTCCAGTCGGTACATTTCATTCCGATTTCTGCAAAAATGGGAAAGTAGTTGATTACGGGGATATGGTATGTTCGGAAATGTTCGGCAAATCTTATAAGATGAGTTTTTGAGTGACAAATTGTCAGATTTTATTTTTGGAATACTATTTGACTTATCTCAGCCGGCCGGTTTTACGACCGGCTTTTTTGTTGATATATTAAAGTACATATAATTATGGCGAATAAGACTAACGGTAAGATCGGTGTGACCACCGAAAACATTTTTCCGGTCATTAAGCAATTTTTGTATTCGGATCATGAAATTTTCCTGAGGGAGCTGGTTGCCAACGCGGTGGACGCTTCTCAAAAGATGAAAGCATTGGCTGTTTCCGGGGATTTCAAGGGTGAACTGGGCGATTTGAAAGTGTCCGTGGAATTGGATGAAGACAAACATGTCCTGAAAATCATCGACAACGGCATTGGTATGACCGGTGAGGAAGTGGACAAGTATATCAATCAGATAGCATTTTCAAGTGCCGGGGAATTCCTTTCCAAGTACAAGGATCAGGCAGGCAACATCATAGGCCATTTCGGACTCGGGTTCTATTCCGCCTTTATGGTATCGGACAAAGTTTCCATAGAATCTTTGTCATGGAAAGAGGGTTCGAAGGCTGTTGAATGGGTATGCGACGGAAGTCCTGAATATACGATGGAGGAATCCGGTAAATCCGACAGGGGCACGGTGATCACCCTTTATCTGGACAAGGATGCCGAAGAATTCGCCGCCAGGGGTAGGATCAAGGCTCTTCTTGACAAATATTGCAAATTCATGCCGGTTCCGGTGATTTTCGGCAAGGAACAGGAATGGAAGGACGATAAATATGTGGATACGGATAAGGATCAGATAATAAATAAAATAGAGCCGCTCTGGATCCGCAAGCCTTCCGAACTGAAGGATGAAGATTATATGAAATTCTACAAGGATCTTTATCCCGGAAACGAGGATCCTCTGTTTTATATACATCTGAATGTGGATTATCCCTTCCATCTTACGGGAATCTTGTATTTCCCGAAGATAAAGGACCGTATGGCGATAGACAAAAACAAGATACAGCTCTATTGCGACAGGATGTTCGTGACGGATCATGTGGATAACATCGTTCCGGATTTCATGACATTGCTCCATGGTGTCATCGATTCCCCGGATATTCCTTTGAATGTTTCGAGAAGCTACCTTCAGAGCGACTCCAATGTGAAGAAGATATCAGGATATATAACCAAGAAAGTTGCCGACAGGCTGGAGGAAATCTTCAAGACCCAGAGGCAGGCTCTCGAATCCAAATGGGATAATTTGAAATTGTTCATAGAGTACGGTATGCTTTCTGACGAGAAATTCTGCGACAGGGCATTGAATTTTGCTCTTTTCAAAAATACCGAAGGCAAGTATTTCAGTTTCGACGAATACAAGAAAGCAATTTCGGATGCCCAGACGGATAAGGACAAAAAGCTCGTCTATCTGTATGCTACCGATACGGAAACCCAATATCCGTTTATCGAAGAGGCCAGAAACAAAGGCTATGATGTCCTCCTTATGGACTGCGAACTTGATCCGCACTATGTGAATCTGCTGGAAAGACGTTTGAAAGACAGCCGGTTCGCAAGAGTGGATTCGGATTCCGCCGATAATCTGATTCCCAAGGAAGAGAAGAGCAGGCCGACGTTGGCCGAAGCCGATGAAAAAGATCTTTCCGAGATATTCAAAGCCGTTTTGCCGAAAGGTAATGATTATTATGTGACGGCCGAGAATCTCGGGGAAAACGAGGCTCCTATCCTGATTACCCAAAGTGAATTCATGAGACGTTACAGGGAAATGAGTTCGATGGGCGGGGGAATGAATTTCTACGGTGAGATGCCTGATTCATACAATATAAAGGTAAATATGCAGAATCCTCTCGTTGCAAGTATCATGAATGACAAAAAATCTTCCGTAAATCCGGAAGAGGCCGTCCCTGCCGTCGAGGAAGCGCCTAAGGATGCCACCGAAGAACAGAAGAAAGTTGCGGAAGAGGCAAAGAAAAAGGCGGATGACGCCAGGAAAGTTGCTGAAGATGCACATAAATCCGATCTTGATAAATTTGCGGAAGGGAACGATATCCTTCACCAAATAACGGATCTGGCCCTTTTGGCCAACGGCATGTTGAAAGGCAAGGCATTGAGTGATTTCATCGCGCGCAGCCGCAAGGTTGTTTCGGATGCGTATCTCAAATAGTTTTTTCCATTCGTAAACAGAAAGAGACCGACGGGAACCATCTTCCGGCCGGTCTCTTTCGTATTATTCCGTATTATTTTGGATAGTCTTCCAGTTAAGTCCTATTTTATCAGATTCAGGAATTCATTCCTTGTCCTTGCGGAACTCAGGAATGCTCCGGAAAAAGCGGAAGTGGTAGTTACTGCATTCGCTTTCTGCACGCCTCTTATTTGCATGCAGGTGTGACAGGCTTCGATAACGACTGCGACTCCCAAAGGATGGAGAGCTTCCTGGATGCAGTCCCTTATTTCGACAGTAAGACGTTCCTGGACTTGAAGTCTGCGTGCATATGTCTCGACGACCCTGGCTATTTTGCTCAGTCCCGTGATTTTTCCGTTAGGGATATATGCGACATGTGCTTTTCCAATGAAAGGAAGGATATGGTGTTCGCACATGGAATAAAGTTCTATGTCCTTCACGAGAACCATTTGCCTGTATTTCTCATCGAAGATAGCCGATTTGATGATTTCAGTGCCGTCCTGCGTATAGCCTTGGGTAAGGAACTGAAGCGATTTGGCGACTCTGGACGGTGTCTTCACCAATCCTTCCCTCTCCGGATCCTCTCCCAGAAGTCTGAGTATTTCCTTTACATGTACGGCTATTTCATCGGTAACTTTCTCGTCATATCTTTCTTCTTTGATATATGCCATTATTTTATAAAGTTTTATTCAGTATGATTTTATATCGAATAATCATTTTCGCATGCAAAAATAGCCAAAAAAAATTCAATATATTAAATTTTTATCTATATTTGCCGCCTTGAGCCTATATGGCAAATGGCTGTCTGCGAGGCTTAGTTTTTGATTATGAATCTTTTGAAACGATAACACATTATGTTCTGGACACTTGAATTGGCCGGAAGCCTGGATGACGCTCCATGGCCGGCGACAAAGGATGAGTTGATCGATTATGCAAACCGTTCCGGCGCTCCGGAGGAAGTAATCGAAAATCTTCAGGAATTGGAGGATGACGGAGAGATTTATGAAAGCATAGAAGATATCTGGCCGGATTATCCTACCAAAGAAGATTTTTTCTTCAACGAGGAAGAGTACTAGACTGTAAATAACTAATTTACGGAGATCGTGACGGGGCATAATAACTTTGTGCCCCGTTTATTTTTTGTTTTTGTCATGCAATTATTCAAGGGATAAAATATCCTGGTGCTGTCTATTTATTGTATCTTTGTATCACTGAAGATGATGAAACCATACAAGATCATATATTTTTTACTGGCCATATCTGTAATGACGGCCTGCAATCCGGGCGTGTTCATAGACGATTTCTCGCCTGATACGCAAGAAGTGACTGTGGGCAAAGACGGAGCTACGGTAAAATTCGGGGCTGATAACTGGGCAATCCTGTACATTGACGGTAACTATTCATATAGCCGGAGTATATCGGATTCCGAGGGGAATCCGATAGGCAAGAACCTTCCGCTTGACGAAGATGATCTTGCTACAATATCCGTTCAGGATGATTTCCATGACTTTAGTATAGAAAAGAAGGACAGGCGCTCGCTGGAATTTGTCATGAATGAAAATATGGATGATTCGGCATTGGAATACGAAGTCGTCGTGGGAAACAGGTATGAAGAGAAAAGCATAAGGGCAACATTCCTTCCCTCTGCGAAGTATGTGATCGACAGTCTTGTCTACAAATTCGACAAAGCTGCTGTTTATAGCGACAATGTGAATCTTGTACGATCTATGAAAGTGAATAACCAATCTTCTTCCGAACCCGCAGAAATTACGCTTTATCCATATGAAGCATCTTACCGTAAGGTTTCGTTCTTGTCTGCCGGAGGCTGGACCCAGACGTCTTATGAAAAGATCTTTGGCCGGAATCTGCCGGATGTAATGATTCCGGAAGTTGTCGATAGCGGACTCGAAGATACCGGTACCAAGTGCGGATTCGGAGTCGAATCCGCGGAATTGGACTCCGGACTGGATCCGGCGATGGCCGTGAAAGTAAGTATCAATGCAGGGGAGTATAAAAGAGTCGATGTTTACAATTGCGTTGATATCTATACGGTTCCTTTTACGGCATACGCATCTAATCCCGATTCCGGGAAGAAACGTGTGTTTTCCGGTACCCTATATAGTGAAAAGCCTTTTGATTATATTATTCTGAAGAGAAATGTTGAAGAGTAGAAAGCTGCTGATCCTCATCTTTGCCTTTTCGGTATCGTGTTTGTCCGCAAGGGCGGACGGAATTGACTTGGACAGTCTCAAACGGGAGATTTCTACTGTCGTGGAAATAGGAACCAGACCCGCATACACTTTGCGCACCAACGATTTTTTTAATCGAAAGACCTTTTCCGCACATCTCAAGTATGGATTCAGATTCAAGCCGGGGTCCGTACTCGGAGATCGATATCCATATGCCGTACAGGGGATAGGAATTGCCAGGAACACATTCTTCAACAAAAGTGAAATAGGTAATCCGATTGCTTTGTATGTTTTCCAGTCGTCACGTATCGCGACTTTGTCGAATAGCCTTTCCCTTGATTACGAATGGAACTTCGGAGCTTCTTTCGGCTGGAAGAAATATGATGAATATACGAATCCGGACAATATGGTCGTGGGGTCCAGGGTTAATGCATATATTAATCTCGGCATTTTGTTCAATTGGAGGCTTACTGATCAATTGAACCTGAAAACCGGAATCGGATTATCACATTTTTCCAACGGAAACACCAGTTATCCGAATGCCGGAGTCAATACTGCAGGCGGCAACGTAGCTCTTGCCTGGGATTTCAGCGGCAGGAATCCAGTTGCCCGTACTTCAACCGCTAATGCGGATTTCTCACGTCATATGAGTTACGATGTAGTGCTTTACTGCGCAACTCGCAAAAAAGGCTTCCTTATGGATGATAATTCTGCAGTGATAGTGCCCGGGTCATTTGCCGTCACGGGGCTCAATATTTCGCCCATGTATAATTTCAGCAAATATTTTCGCGCCGGTCTTTCGCTTGATGCACAATATGACGAGAGTGCAAATATTTCACGTCATGTTGCAAATACGTCTATGCCTTCCGATGAAGATATCCGGTTCCACAGACCGCCGTTCCGTGAACAGTTCGCCGTTGGCGTTTCAGCACGGGCTGAAGTAGTCATGCCTGTTTTTTCAATCAATATAGGTATAGGACGCAATGTCATATGCAAAGGTCCCGATACTGATTCTTTCTATCAGATTTTCGCATTGAAGACAGATATAGCTAAAAATACTTTCCTGCATATAGGCTATCAGCTATATAAATTCAAGAAACCCAATAACCTGATGATAGGGATCGGTTACCGGTTTAAATAAGTTTCCTTATTTTATTATATTTGCGGAATAATCAAAGAAAAGCGGGCGGAAATGCGAAGCAAAAGACAATCGGTACGGTATCCTTCTGACGGACTATCAGAAAAGCAGCCTTTTGTTAGCGTGATAGTTCCGAATTACAATCATGCTTCTTTTCTTGACGATAGGATAGGCAGCATATTGAAACAGACATATCCCGGATATGAAATAATTATCCTGGATGACAATTCAACCGACGACAGCCTTTCCGTCATAAATAAATACCGCAGCGATCCTCATGTCTCCGCAGTTTTATGCAATGAAATCAACAGCGGTTCTCCGTTCTTACAATGGCATAAGGGAATGGATAAGGCTAAAGGGGACTTGATCTGGATAGCCGAGAGCGATGACAGCTGTGCCCGGGATATGTTGAGCCTTCTTGTAAATGAATTCTGCAAGGATGAAAAATGTGTTTTGGCGTTCTGCCGTTCCGCCCTTATGAATTCCGACGGGATTTGTACGGGAAACCATAAAAATCAGCATGATCTGCATGGATCTTTCCACATGGGCGGAAAATTATTCATAATGAGATATCTCCGTTGGCGTAATGTCGTGGTGAATGCAAGTTCCGCCGTCTTCCGGAAGGATACCGCTATGTCCGTTGATCGTCATTATGCTTCCTACAAAGGAGTCGGGGATTGGCTTTTCTGGATCGAACTTTCGGAAAAGGGCAATGTGGCTTTCGTGAATGCCAAGAAAAATTTCTTTCGTCAGCATGCTTCTAACACCACATCCATACTGGCGTCTAACGGCAAAGCTTCCGAAGAAACCGGACATGTCCGTGAATATCTTCTTTCGTCGGGATATCTCTCGAAAATCGAATTGTTCGGAATTCATGTCAATGATGTCTATCATGCCGTATATGACGGCGGTGCCGATGTCCGGGATTTCGGAATTGCGGTAAGAGTCATGGTCTTCCTCAAACGGATGGCAAGGAGGATTTTCAAATGAATATCCTTGCCGCAGTCATAACTTACAAGCCAGACAAAGAGCTTCTGATGAAGAATATCTCTTCATTTGCAGGCAGTGTATCACGTATTGTGATTTGGGACAACACACCCGAGGCGGAAGCCGGCGGTATTGATTTCGGAGGTATTCCTCGCGATAAGATCTTTTTGATGGGAGAAGGGCGTAACATCGGAATATCCAAAGCATTGAACAAAGTTTGGAAATATGCTTCGGCCAACGGGTTCGATTATATTCTGACCATGGACCAGGATTCGGTATGGGAAGGGTTCGATAATTTCCTGGATAAAATATCTTTGAGGACTGATAAGGAGAAATGTCTTTTCGGCCCTTGTGTAAACGGAGATAAAACCAATGGCGATTTCTCGGAGACCGTTTTTCTGATAACTTCAGGGATGCTTGTTCCCGTGTCGGTCCTGGATGCAGTAGGCGGGTATCGTGAAGAGTTCTTCACGGATGCGATAGATTCCGATCTTGTCTTTCACGCCAGGATGCTTGGCTTTTTGTCTTATTATGTTTCAGGATGTTCGCTCGTGCAGCGTTTCGGCAATCCTGAAACATCACATGCCTTTGGCAGGAATTTCCGTATATATGATTATTCTCCGGAACGGCTTTACGGCATATTCAGAAACAATATCATAGTGATCCGTACTTATCCGGACACCGTCCAACTCAAAAAAACTTTCTTTGATGTCTGGGTAAGAAAACGGATAATAAGAATTCTGGCGGGGGAGAAACACAAGATGGCTAAAATTTCAGCGATAGCGAAGGGAATCATCTCCGGCCTGTTTTATAAAGTCTGATCTGTTTTACAAATTCTGGTCTGTTCCGTGTAAAATCCTGTGTCCCATATTGTGGAATTTCCTGTAGGTCCTCATCGCCTTTTCAAGAGTCATTTCAGGCAAGAGTGTCATGCGTACGGCCGCGTGGAAGCCGTATTTTACGTACCTTTTTCTGAATCTGTCTGTGGCCGGATGCCTTGGGGATGGCGTTTTTATTGATAGGGGATATTCCAGCCGTTCGGTATAATCCCTTTCCACCGCTTTCATGTCCCTGAGATTTTCAGAAATGTCATTGAAAAGTCTTTCGCCTTTCTTTGTGTTTACCGTAACGTAGGAAACATTGTCTGCCGGATAGCCGAAAGGCTTATTCTTGCCAAGCATTATGAAATCGCCTAATGTGATATCAGCTACCCTTTCCGGGCGTGCATACCGGCAGGAATAGCAGCATTCCCTTAAGGTGACTCCTTTCAGGAATCCGTACAGATACGGTTGATCGGCCGCTTTCTTATTGTATAAGCATTTTTTCCCGTTCCATATGCTCAGGTGAAAGTCATAATCGTCATTTCCCCTGAAACGTATGTTGTCGGCATGTCTCCGTTTCCCAATGAGATGGGCCGCTTCATCTTTCAGATATGACGAAGGGCATGTCCCATGGCATAACAAATCGCAGGTATACAGATCCGGATAATTCTTTCCCATATATGAAAGGAGACCGGACACCTGACACGGGGTTCCTATGAACAGTACCTTGAGTCCTTTTTCGAGGAAATCCTTTACGGCTTTGTATTCACCTCTGCCGAAATAACCATGAACGTATTTCGAACCCTTGAGCTTTTCAAGTCCGCCGGATTTGTCCGTATGGGAGACACCGGCCCTTAGGTTGCCGTCATACGATGTACCGAACACAATCCCTCCCGTATCCTCTATGAAATAGCCGGATATCATAGTTGCTATTCCCCCGGAAGCACATTTCCTCCTGTTCTCCTTGTCCGTGCCCCATGCAGCATAGCATTTCTTTACCATATTGAATTCGGACTCGTTGTTGTTCGGACATACTCGTCTGCATTTTCCGCACTTGATGCAGACGGCCTCATCTATTGCAGGATGCTGTTCCCCGTATTTATTTTCTTTCATGGAAATACAGTCCACGGGGCATATTCCCATGCATGCTCCGCATCCTGTACAAATATTTTCAGGACAGATTTCCATCAATAGCTTCGTATTTTCTTAAGATCCGCAAATTTCAAAACTCCTGTCGCGAAGAGAATCCCTATGTAAGGAATCAGCCAGATCATTGTTTTTATAATACATATGATAATATAAGCCAATCTTATATTAATACCAGAGAACCACGAAATATCTATTTTGACCAGTCTTGCACAAGCCAGCACGGCAAAGGATATTATAGTGGGAACCAGGAAGCTTTTCAGCATCTTGATCCTGTCCAGTCCCATAAGTTTCTTGTAATATACGAAATAGTACAGGCCGATGACTATGAGGACATATATGAAATATCCTATTATGGCGGATCCGGCTCCGAAACTGCGGCATAAAAGGATATTTATTGCAATTGATATCACACAGGATATGGCCGTTGTGATTACCAGCGGTTTGGTTTTGCCGTAAGCTATAACCAGACTGTTTCCCGGTGTGGTATGGACCTGGATGAGTGCCGTCACGCACCATATTATCAGCCATATACTGAGATGTGCGAAATCATTTCCCACATATGCTATCAGCACTTCACGTGCGCACAGGATGAAAGGTACACATAATATGTTTGCCACTATGGAAGTGATCTTCGTCCATTTATATGCAAAGTGTTCTATTCCTGCCTGATCTTTTTTCGCTACAAGTTCGGAGGAACCCGGAAGGAAAATGGCTGATAGTGTCCCTCCTATGGTGATAATAAGTGCAGGTACAACTGATATCACCCTGAAATCCGTAACAGTGTTGGCTCCGTCGGGATTGAAGATTCCTAAAATAATAGGTCTGGATTCCGTAGCGGTCATCTGGAATATGGATAATGCGAACAGTGAAAGGCTGAACATGAAAACAACCCTGAATTCTTTCCAGTAAAATCCCGGCTTGATATTGTCTATCAGTCCGTCTTTCAGACATTTTATCGCATACGGGATAACCAGCATCGCCATCAGCATATTGAGGATAACGAAATATTGCGGTAAGGACATTTTTATCTTCAGTACCAGAAAGATAAGGATACCTTTCAGAATTACCTGGATGAATTGAATTTTCATGGTAAAAGCCATCTGCATATCCGAAACCAGCAATTGGTTGAAAGCGGTGGTCACCCACGAAAACAATGAAAAGGCAGCTATGGAAAACAATCCGTAGCGTAGCAATATGAATTGGTCGTGCGAAATGGAGAATACGTTTTCTCCGAAAAGGCCCAAGAGGACCATGATCACAGCATTGATGAAAGCGATTATCGTATAGAAGGTTATGTTTGTATGGGAAACCTTCCTTATCATTTCCGTATTTCCCGATGCCCTCCATTGTGAAAAATATCTGACGGCGCCGGTGTTTATCCCCAGGTCAAGGATGTGCATGTATCCGTTGCAGGCCAGTGCCAATGTCATTATCCCATAATTGGCCTTGCCGAAATATCCCATAAGCAAAGGAACGGATATGAATCCGATAAGGGCATTCAGGATTTTGGTTGCTGTGCTCCAGAAGAATGAGGATATGTAATACTTGTTGTCCGGCATATCAGATTGTTATAGCGTCGGTGAGGAAGTCCATGGATTTTTTTCTGAGTATACACAGTCTGGTGTCTATGACATCATAATCAATGAGTTTGTCCCATCCGC
Source organism: Bacteroidales bacterium (assembly GCA_022648685.1). GTDB lineage: Bacteria > Bacteroidota > Bacteroidia > Bacteroidales > UBA932 > Cryptobacteroides. The sequence continues at coordinate 74,992 of JALCMW010000002.1, read as the reverse complement.
CTTTTTTGTCATCGAAGAAACGGTTTCTTATATCCAGTGTATCGAGAAGATCATAAATCCTGGAATTTTGTGATTCCCGGTCACTGTCTTCGAAGCGCTTTAAGATAACGAACTGTTTTGAAAGGTTGATTGATAATGCCGTTCCATGGAAAGAATCGGTGCAGACGAAAGATGCGCCCGAGAGAATCTTTACAAATTCCCTGATTCCGGCGTTATCATATATTACTGCTCCTTTGAAAGTCAGGCCGGGATTCTCCCCGGAAGGGATGATTATGATATTTTCCAACCCGGTTTTTTCCTGTATGGTTTCGATATATTCTTTGTAATGTTTGTCTTTTCCGAGCAGATAGCAGCATATGTATTTTTCAGGAGCGTTGAAATCGTCAGCCGCACAGTTTCCGAATTGATTCCATTCGGATGAATCTATCAGAAACGTAGGGTCTAGTACGTGTTCTATGTCATTCCTGCCAGTCAATTCGGACAATACGGTTTTCGCCGTCTCTTCACGAACACTTATTTTTTTGTATCTTAGAAGGAATTCCTTTACGGCAGGCCTGTATGAATCGGGGATATCGGCAGTTCCTATGCTTGTGGCATATGACACTTTTTTCCGGCCTTCGGCGAAATCCAGAAACAGAAAAGGGATGAAATGGTCATAACAGTTCCACAGCTGGTCGCTTCCCGTCATGAATATGTCCGTATTTTTCAGAAGCCTCCCGTATTGACGTTTCGTGGCGATTGTCTTTTGTCTGAATTCATGTCGGTGGAACTTTTTTATCCTTTCCATCTTTACAGTTTTCCTGACATGTTCGTATTTCCAGAACCTTCTTATTCCTAGACGGCGGAAAATGGAGTCCTTGAAAGATCTTAAAGTGAAGACGGTGTCGAACTTATTCAGAAGGAATACTTTGCAGCCTAGTTTTTCCAATGTATGGTACAACGAGTAAGCCTGAAGTACCGTTCCATAATTCGGCTCCAAAGACCATGTAACCAGTCCGATGCTCGTTTTTTTTCGGGGCTTGTCGTTTATTTGCATTTCCATACATTGGCTTATCTTTGCAAATTTATGAAATAATAGTAAATTAACGAATCTTAAATTAGCATAGGTAATCTTGAAATTCTTATGAGACATCTTTTTTTTATTGTTTCAATGCCGCTTTTTCTGATAGCTTTGTGCGCAAGTACCGGTACTGGATATTCCGATGCCGGAAACAAAAAGCCCGGAATGTATTGCAATCCTGTCATAAGACACAATTGTCCCGATCCGTCCGTAATCGACAACAGAAGCCGGGACGGTTATTTCTATGTCTATTCTACACAAGACGGGAAGAGCGGTTCAGACACCGTGAAATATCTGCCCGTATACAGATCGAAGAATCTGGTCGATTGGGAAGCATGCGGATCTGTTTTCGGACCTGAACGTCCCCGGTGGGAACCTGATTCCAGGATATGGGCTCCTGACATTAATTATTTCGGCGGACGATATGTCCTTTATTATGCATTGGGAGTATGGGGCCACGGTGATCTGAGTGCATCGGGTGTAGCCGTCTCGGATTCTCCGACCGGTCCTTTCAAAGACATTGGAATGATCGTGGATCCCAAAACAACCGGCATTTACAATTCCATAGATCCTGACTTTTTCGAAGATGGCGGCGTTAAATATTTATTCTGGGGAAGTCTCGGCCACAACTCGGGAATATGGGGGGCCAGGCTTGCCCCGGACGGCTTGTCACTGGCAAAAGATTCCGTTCCCGTGAAGCTGGCAGGGGATGATATGGAAGGGACGTATGTCCATAAACATGGTAAATACTATTACTTGTTTGCTTCCGAAGGTTTTTGCTGCAATAAGGAAAGCAGCAGCTACCGTATAGTGGTAGGGCGGTCCTTGAACCCTCTCGGACCGTATTCGGGCAAAAGCGGAATGTCTATGATTTCAGAAAAGGGAGATTATGACGGTGTGATCATGAACAAATGTCCGGATCTGTCTTTCGTCGGTCCGGGGCACGATTCCGAGATTATAACCGATGATAAAGGGGATGACTGGATGCTTTATCATGTATATTGGAAAGGTAATGGTTATAACGGAAGGTTACTTGCTATGGATCGCGTTTTATGGGGCAAGGACGGGTGGCCTTATTTTGCAGGAGAGCATCCGTCATCAACCAGTGTCGCTCCTGTATTCAGATAGTAACACTGCAAACTTATGAGTATTTATCTTATTCCCGGTATTTTTGTTAAATTTACGGAAAAATACTAATCGACAACACTGAAATAAATGAAACAGAATACTCACGTTGTGATAATGGCAGGCGGAATCGGAAGCAGATTATGGCCTGTCAGCACTCCTGAGAATCCGAAACAATTCATTGATCTCCTTGGTACCGGAAAGTCTTTGATCCGGATGACTTTCGAGAGGTTCCTGCCTGTATGCGACATTAGCCGTTTCTGGGTCGTGACTTCCGGCAAATATGCCGGAAAGGTAAGGGAACAGCTTCCAGATATACCTGAAGATCATATATTGTCGGAACCCGAACCCCGTAATACCGCTCCCTGCATAGCCTATGCATGCAGAAAGATATCCGTTAAGAATCCCGATGCGAATATTGTCGTGACGCCGTCGGATGCCATCGTTCTCAATAAGGAAAAATTCATTGATGTCATAGACAAGGCTCTTGATTTCACTTCGGATTCTTCTTCCATCGTAACGATAGGCATAAAGCCGGATCGTCCCGAAACAGGCTACGGTTACATAAAAGCTGGCGGAGACGTTTCGACCGGTGTCATGAAAGTATCCGAATTCAAGGAAAAGCCGGATGTCCGTACTGCAAGGAAATATCTTGCCGACGGCAATTACTATTGGAATGCCGGAATTTTCGTATGGAATGTACGTACAATCATGTCGGAACTCGGAAAATATGCGCCAGGGATATCGAAGGTCATGGACAGGCTGGAACCTTATCTTTATTCGGATAGGGAAGCTGTGGCTTTGAAGGAACTCTTCCCGCTTTGTGACAAGATTTCCATAGATTATGCAGTAATGGAAAAATCAACTGATATTTATGTCATTGCAGGCGATCTTGAATGGAGCGATCTGGGAAGCTGGGCTCCGATGATGAAATATATTCCTGCTGCGGGGGATGGCAACCGGATAGTCGGCGGAGACGTCCGTATGTATGATTGCAGAAACTGTATAGTGCATGCAAGTAATGAGAATGTTGTCATAGTGGAAGGGCTCGAAGGATATATTGTTGCTCATAATAACGGGAATCTGCTGGTGTGCAGATTGTCGGATGAACAACGCATAAAGGATTTTTCTCAAAATAAGTCAAAGTAAAATTATATGAAAATAGCTATTGTTGGAACAGGTTATGTCGGTCTTGTAAGCGGGACTTGTTTTGCCGAGATGGGAATAGATGTGACCTGTGTCGATATCGACAGGAAAAAGATCGAAAGGCTTGAAAAAGGCGACATACCGATATATGAACCTCAGCTTGATGAAATGGTTGTCCGTAATGTCGGGGAAGGCAGATTGAAATTCACTTCTGATCTTAAAGAATGCATAGGGAATGTTGAAATCATTTTCATTGCAGTAGGGACTCCTCCCGATGAGGATGGAAGCGCCGATCTCAGCTATGTACTGGATGTTGCCCGTACCGTCGGAAGAAACATTAACGGATATGTGCTTCTGGTAACTAAATCCACGGTCCCTGTCGGTACTTCGGAAAAAGTGCGTGCAACTGTTGCCGGTGAATTGGCTGCAAGGAAAGTTTCAGTCCCGTTCGACGTGGCTTCGAATCCCGAATTTCTTAAAGAAGGATCTGCCATAAAGGATTTCATGAGTCCTGACAGGGTTGTGGTTGGCGTGGATTCCGACAAAGCCAGGGAACTTATGACAAAGCTTTACCGTCCTTTGATGCTCAAAAGTTTCAGGGTTATATTCACGGATATACCTTCGGCTGAAATGATAAAATATGCGGCAAATTCAATGCTTGCCACAAGGATAAGTTTTATGAACGATATCGCCAACCTTTGCGAACTGGTCGGAGCCGACGTCAATATGGTAAGGCAGGGGATAGGCACAGATACAAGGATAGGGAGCAAATTCCTGTATCCGGGATGCGGCTATGGAGGAAGCTGTTTCCCGAAAGATGTTAAGGCATTGATAAAAACAGCGGAAAAGGAAGGCTATCCCATGCGAGTACTCAAGGCTGTCGAAGATGTCAATGAAACCCAGAAATTGATCTTGTTCCGTAAATTATCTTCGTATTACGGCTCAGGTGTGAAAGGCCTTACCGTGGCTTTGTGGGGTCTTGCGTTCAAACCGGAAACAGACGACATGAGAGAAGCCGCCGCCCTTTCATTGATGGGAATTCTTTTGAAGAATGGCTGCAAAGTCCGTGTATATGATCCTGTAGCAATGGATGAATGCCGCAGACGGATAGGCGATTCAGTATATTATGCAACCGATATGTATGATGCCGCGGAAGGGGCGGATGCCCTAATGCTCCTTACGGAATGGAAGCAATTCCGTATGCCGGACTGGAAGAGGGTAAAATCCGTAATGAAAACTCCTTTGCTTCTGGATGGAAGAAACATTTATGATTCAGCAGAGATGAAAGATGCCGGATTCGATTATAGCTGTATAGGAAAAAAATGACAGAAAGGCCCCATTATAAGACTATAGTAATTTCCGATGTACATCTCGGTGCACCGTTCTCGAAAGTGGAAGAAGTATCCCGTTTTCTGAGTTCCGTAGATTGTGACAGACTTATCATGGACGGCGACATAATCGACGGATGGCAATTGAAAAATTCAGGAGATGAAAAATGGACTTCCAAACAATCCAACTTTTTCAGGGTCCTTCTGGATCTTGTCGAACGCTGCAGTACCGATATCATCTACGTAGTCGGTAATCATGACGATTTCCTTTACAGGATAGCTCCTGTGAAAATGTTCGGTATGCAAATACTGAACGAATATATACTGGATGACGGTGACTGTAAATTCGTAGTCATACATGGCCATGCTTTCGACAGCATCACTTCCAGGCTTACGTTTATCGCCAAACTGGGTGATCTGGCATATAATGCCCTGATTCGCTTCAACAATATATGGAACAAGACCAGAATGCGTCAGGGAAAGCCTTATTATTCACTTTCCCAGGTTGTCAAGCAGAAAGTGAAGGCAGCGGTGTCTGCGTTGTCCGGTTTCGAAAAGGATCTGGAATCTTATGCCAGGGCACGGCATTGCAATGGAATAATCTGCGGACATATCCATCATCCGGAAGACAAGATGCTGCATGAAATAAGATATCTCAATGCCGGGGACTGGGTTGAATCCATGACAGCTCTGGCGGAAGATATGTCCGGTACATGGCGTATATTGCGTTATGCCGATATGGTTTCCTGTAATTCTGAATTCCGTTGATCATGAAATATCTTTTTATAGTCCAGGGGGAAGGCCGTGGGCATCTTACACAAGCGATGACGATGGAAAAAATGCTTCTGCGCCATGGTCATGAAGTTACCGATATCCTTGTCGGCAGAAGTCCCGTAAGGAAATTGCCTGATTTTTTCATGAAAGGCGTTTCTTCTCCAGTAAGTTATTTCGATTCTTTCAATTTCATTCCATCCGTAAGGAACAAGCGTCCGAATGTCGTCAGGACCGTATGGTACAATATGATACATGCCGCCCGTTTTTTCCCTTCGGTAAGGTTCATAAGCCGCAGGATACGCAAGTCCTCTCCGGATGTAATCGTGAATTTTTATGAACTGCTTGGTGCTTTCGGCTATCTGATGAGCAGGACCAAGGCTCCGGAAGTCTGTATAGGACACCAGTATCTTTTTCTCCATAAGGATTTCAAGATACCGGAATTCGGTTATGAAGGACATATTGCCCTGAATTTTTATTCAAAGATGACCGCCATGGGTTCTGCAGAGAAACTTGCGCTGTCTTTCAGGGAGATGCCCGATGATACCGCCCGTCATATAAAGGTTGTGCCGCCCCTTCTTCGTCCAGAGGTTCTTGCATTCGGATCAGGGAATCCGGATTATAGGATAAAAGACGGTGATTACATCCTCGGATATATGCTTAATGCAGGTTTTGCACATGATGTAATGCATTGGCATTATGACTATCCGGATGTCCCGTTGCGATTTTTCTGGGATAAATCCGAATACGGACCCGTACGCAAATTCGATGATACGCTTTCATTCTACTATCTTGATGATAAGGAATTTCTCCGGCAAATGTCGGGTTGTAAGGCTTATGCTTCCACGGCCGGATTCGAATCCATATGCGAAGCTATGTTCATGGGAAAGCCTTTGCTCATGGTCCCGTCTCACATAGAACAGGAATGCAATGCTTTCGATGCTACCAGATCAGGGGCTGCTATATCATCCAAAGAGTTTGATTTGAGCATGTTGCTTGATTTCTCCACTCATGGTTTCCGTCCGGATTCGGAATTTCCTTCATGGGCGGTTTCCGCCGAGGGACGGATTATTGACGAACTGCAAAACGTTACGGTAAGGAAAAAGTGAAAAATCTTTCAAAATATTTGGAGTTTTGACCTTAAAAGGATACCTTTGCATTCCCGATTCGGAGTCCAAGGATAAACCGAAAAGGTTGGAAAGATTCGTTAGCTCAGTTGGTAGAGCACAACACTTTTAATGTTGGGGTCTCGGGTTCGAGCCCCGAACGGATCACAGATGAAGGCTTGTCCTTTTATCGCTTCCTTAGCTCAGTTGGTAGAGCACAGCACTCTTAATGCCGGGGTCTAGGGTTCGAGCCCCTAAGGGAGCACATCATTTAACCGCCAGTTCATTGAATATTGATGAGATGGCGGTTTTTCCTTTTTTATTTAATGCTTTAATTGCCATCATGGTTTCACTTTATTAAATAAATTGATAAATTTGTAATCGTTATGGTCACTGACCGTAAAGAATATCACATAACAATTTATAATGTAAGGTTATGAAAACTATTACTGCTATAATTCCTGTTCGTGCAGGGAGCACCAGATTGAAGAACAAGAATATCTCTCCGTTCGCGGGGACTAATCTTCTTCTTAATAAGATCGCCCAGCTTAAGCAGGTAAAGGAAATCACTAAAATTGTGGTTTCGTCCGATTCCGATGTCATGCTGGAAATGGCAAGAAGGGCCGGCGCCTGTACTCACAAAAGAGCTCCGGAGTATTGCGACGAAAAGACCAAGACATTCGGCGAAGTAGTCCGCCATATTGCCGAAAGCGTAGACGGAGATACCATCTTATGGGCCACCTGCACTTCTCCTCTTGTATTTCCAAAGGATTACAGAAAGGCGATCGCCGAATATTATCCGGCGCTGGAGAAAGGTTATGATTCCCTGATGAGCGTTGAAAGTTTCAAGAGGTATGTGTGGACTGAAGAAGGACCTTTGAATTATGAACTGGGACTTAAACATGTCCCTTCGCAACAGCTTCCGGTTATGTATTTTGTAACTGACGGCATTCTCATGGCTCCTAGGACAAAGATGATCGAATGGGCGTATTTCCATGGCAAGCATCCGTACAAGTTTGTCGTAAGCAAGAGATCGGCATGCGATATCGATGATGGTCTGGATCTGGCTTGCGCCCGTGCCTGGCTTGATATGGACGATTCCGTATCGGACCTTGATCCGGATTACAAGGAAGACGATTAAAGAAAAGTTGCCCCGTGATAATTATTATGGCTTGCAATCATTTGCAAGCCATAATTTTTAATATCATGTTGTCAGTATTCTTCATTCCGTCTTTACCGATACTTCCAAGGTTTGAAATCGTCTTCTCGATATCTTTCTCTATAATCCCGTCGTTTTCGCTTATGCAGATTCCTTTGAGTGCCAATACCGCCGATTGTATGGCACAAGAGACACCGGATGCCACTTTCATTGCACACCCGACTTTCGCTCCGTCGCATACCATGCCGGTTATGTTGCCTATCATATTTTTTATCGCCGAACAGATTTCTTTGTATGATCCGCCTTTCAGATATACAATTCCGCAAGAAGAACCTGTGGCTGCGACGACGCATCCGCACAGTGCCGATAGCTTTCCAAGGTATCCCTTGATGTGGATGGCAAGCAGGTTGCTGATAATCAATGCCCTTGCAAGATCTTCATCTTCCACTCCATATTTCAGTGCATAAGCTATCACCGGCATGCTCACGGTAATTCCCTGGTTGCCGCTGCCTGAATTGCTCATGGCCGGCAGCGAGCATCCTGCCATCCTTGCATCCGAAGCCGCGGAAGTCAAGGCCATGGCATAACTCATGAAGTCGTCCCCGAAGACCGAGTCCTGATTCTCCATTATCGTTTTCCCGACCCTGAGTCCGTATTCGCCGGAAAGGCCTTCATTTGAAAGCGCCAGATTCAACTTCTTGTCTTCCAATATGAATTTGATATCGTCGTATGAGGTCTCGGTTGCGAATCGGTATATCTCTTTCACGGAAAGTTGATAGTCGGATATGGCTTTGTCCCTGCATTTTCCGGCTCCGCCCGTATTCCCGTTGCAGGAAAATAAAATTTTCCCGTCCAGGCTTGTTTCCGTTATATTGTCATGGTCTTTGCGTATGGTGGCTGAAGCATTGTCTTTTCCATTGTATATGACCGTAGCCTTGACGTATAGTATTTCATCCGTATCCGCAACGGATATGCATACCTTTTTAGAGTTTACAAGTTCTTTTGCCCTTATAAGACTTTTTTCACTTATGTCTTTCAGTACTTCAAGTCCGTATCCGGATTTCCCGCAAACGGCTCCCAAAGCGGCAGCAATAGGAAGTCCTGTCATTCCTGTTCCCGGGATCCCTACTCCCATACCGTTTTTAAGTATATTGCCGCTTACAGAAACGACTATTCTGAAATCCGCGTCGAATCTCCATTCCATAGTGTCAATTCCTGCGGATTGATTGTTTTCCGATAAAATCTCTCCCGCTTTTGCAGCAGCTAAAGCTACGGCGATAGGTTCAGTGCAGCCTAATGCAGGTTTTACTTCTTTGTGTAGAAGTTCGATTAGTTCCTCTTCTCTGGGTGACATATATGCTATATTGTGTTTATTTGGCCTGAATGAAAAAATCAAGCGAATTCGAGATGATGAGTCTCAGATCGGATTCGTTTTTGACAAGTTCCAAAGGAAATCCGACGCTAATGACTTCGTATCCGTTTCCTGCGAAACATGTCGCAGCCGATATTTCCGTATCGGTATATCTGAGAATTGTTCCGGTTTTGTCGGAAGCCGGGCGTATTCCGTCGGTAGTCTCGGCATTGTATATTTTCCCGTTGGGTAATTTGTAATAAGATATCGGGCTGTCTATTCCTTCCAGATTCATTACCGGATTCCTCATGGCCTTTACTTCCCCGGTCCTGGTAGCGTAATTCGTCACCCATTTGTAACCGAGTACGTTTTTTACGAAATCTTCGGTATTTGCCTTATACGTACTGTCCACATTCACGGGAAAGACCTGATCCCATACATCGGTGCCGATATGCGCTCCCGAAATCAAGATGTCTTTGCCTTCTGCGGTGTAATCCTTTATGGCCGACTGGAAGTCTTGCGGAAATACCCTATACCTATCGGGAACAGCTCCTCGGCCTATTTTTGTAGTGACCTGTTTCCCGCATATTATGTCGGCTGCAAATGAGTTTTTCCAGATTTCCTGATAATTGTCGAATGCATCCCTGCTGACCGAGTAAAACGGATATCCGGATTCCATTATAGCTTTGCCGTGTATGTAGGCGAAATCGAACGTGTTTCCCGGTACCGGTTTCCCGGCCATATCCGTATAGCTAGCCCCGAATCCGGGATTGTCGTCATCCTGCCACGGCAGGTTTCTGCGGAATTGGTACATAGGCCCGATGTAATTTATTTCCTGGCAGTAAGGCATCCCGCTGTCCAGATCGTCCATGAATCCGGCATAATCGGGAGTGTCGAACCATGTAGGGCCTGATATCCTGTAAAAATCGTTCACTACCATCACGGCGTTTTCCGATTTTTTCTCCCCGGGCATTCCTATTGACAGGATTTCAGACGGGAAACTTTTGCCGCCGTCGTTGAAAGCAACTATTTTATAGCTGTATATATGTCCGGTATCCATAGGTTCTTCAGTAGTTATGCGTCCATTGTTTTTCGTATAGTTCCTGACGACTTTTCCATTGTCGAAAGCTCCGTCATCAGTCCTAGTGTACAATATATATCCTTTCGGAGTTGCCGTTTTCTCAAGTGAATCCACAGCCGGAGTCCAGCTCAGCACCGCTTTTCCCTCTTGGTTCTTCTCCGTAGCAAAAGAAACGGAGAAAGATGTTACGGGAAGCGGTTCCACTTCATACGGACACCCGTATCTGTTGCTTAAGTATTTCAGCATGCCTTTGTAAACGGCTCTGCTGACGGTGAATCTGAAATTCGGGTCCAGTCCGTATTTCATGTCGGCGAAATTTTGATGCGAAAGAAGTTCAAGAAGCATGGCGGGAACTCCTGTCGTTCTGGATTCGCTGTAGGATTTGTTCCATAGGAATCTTCTGTTCCATTGCGGTTCGTATTCTTTCCTGACATCATTTACTATCTGGCTCTGCACAAGATCGGCAAGTTCCCTTCCGTTCATACGGTCTTCTCCGTCGGGCAATGTCCTGCTTCCGTCAGCCATGAGGGTGTATATTGAAAGCGTCCCGATAATTGAATCGTTCGGCGTCGTGCCGGCATCGGAATGGAATGCCATGGACAGGTCGAAAGGTATGCCTTTCCCTTCTTCTTTGGGATTGACTCTTGACCCTCCGGACATCATCCTTACCCATAATCCGCGGCTTGCATAATCGTTGGTGTAGTCATTGTCCCAATTATGGTATACTGTGCTGTCGGCACCGGCCCATTGCATCCAGTATATCGCCCCTTCTGCAAAAGAAGGAAGTCCGGAAACGGTGTAATCGGAAACAGGTTCGCAAGCCGTTCCTCTTGCAATTTTTCCCATTCCTCCTCCGATTTTTACTGCATCGGCCGTTACCACCGTACCTCTTTTTTTATATCTCTTTCCCTGGTGATTTATATTGTCAAGGGTAATGCAGCTTTTGCTGCCTTTTTCGAATTCGAATGTCCCAAGGTATATCCATGTTCCGCCACCCATAGTCTGATTGACAAGGAATTCACTTGACCCGCCAAGGTGATTTACCGTATAATGAGCCGATTTTGTACTGTTGGGAAGGCTTTTGTATGATATGTATACGGCGTATTTTCCTCTTTCCGGTATATCCGGTATCCATCTGGCTTCGGCTTTGAGTTTCCGTCCTTTTTTACCTGCAGGAGCAATAGTTGCTTTTCTTGCCGTCCCCATGGTGAAAGGATTGTCATTCCCCGTGTAAATGATTTTTTTATCGGCGAATCCCGTACCGGCATCTTCCCATTTGCCTTGCTCTTCGTATTTACCCGTCCTTCTGATCAGACCGGTCCTTGTATCAGTAAATGAAGAATTATTGTCAACTATCACTTCATGGACCTGAGTGTCCCTTTCCCTCGGAGTCATTACGTATGCTCCGGCATTTTCAAGCATAGGTATCAGGAACGGAAGTACATAACTTTGAGTGTACATGTCTTCCACCGTCCTGAATATAGGTGCGCGCTGCCATTCCCATCTTTGAGTCTTTGCTTCATAATATCTCCCGTGGCTTTGCCAAAGCACTATATAACGTCCGCTGAGACCTTTCTGGAAATTTTTCCCGTTCATGTCCCGCACCATAAGCGGATCATTTTTCTCCCTTGGATCCGATACCCTCATTTTGTCTTCCGAAGGTTTTCCGTCACTGTTAAGATTCGGGACAACCAAATCATTGATGGATACCCTTTTGCAAAATAGCTGTCCGACTTTGTACCTTTGGTATTCATCCGGAAATTGTTTTTTGATTTCGGATTTGATCCATTGTACATCTGCTTTTCTCCAGGGATAATCGGACAATTTCTCATTGAAATAAAAATCAAGCGTTTTGCCGCGTTTCATTATTTTATCCAGGATAAGTCCGGAGGAAACGGAAGTCCGTTCTTTCAGAAGTATGCTTATGGAATCGCATACCGGTTGGAAATCAGAGATGAAAGAACTTTGCGCTCCGGAAGGAATTGCCAGGGCACATGCCATGAATACGGAAAATAAAGTCTTTTTAAGTGTCATTTTGCTTAGTCCTATTGATCAGGTACCATATTGACAGTACAACGATAGAGCTTACGGTAAGAGAAATGAAATCAGCTATGAAATCTTTGATGTCGCAATCTCTGTATGTGGTGAACGATTGTCCTATCTCTGTACCTGCAGCTATAATACAACCTATAATGAATGTTTTTATTACAAGAAATAGAAAATGCTTTCCGCCTTTCTTTCCGTTGCGGAAAGCGAGTACTGTCAGGATCGGAAAAGGGAAAAACATTGTGAAATGCACGATCTTGTCCATAGGTATGCCAAGAAAAGTTTTTTCCATTTCCTGCATCGGACTGAAATGCCAGAAACACAGGAATACTATCACGGCAAGATATATTGCCAGAAGAATGCCGAATATGCTGCCGCTCCGTCTTTTCATGCAGTTATATCACTTTAAAATCATTTCGCCGAAGTATTCCGGTCTGTGAAAATCGGGTTTATCGGATTTTATCTTGTTCCAGCTCAAGAAATGTTGATGCTCCGTCTTGTCTGCGCATTTGTAGAAATTACCTGAAAGCCTTATCGGCGGGTTTTCCGGATCCACTCCGATTAGAGAAAGGGGAATGGCCATTCCTGCCGTCCAACTGTATATATTCCCTTCAATATCCATATTCTTATGCGGAAGGGAAGTATACCTTATCACTTCGTCAAGTTTGTTTTGGCCTATAAGTTTCCTGTTGTTTCTGTCCGCTCCTTTGCCTGCCCGCAGGAAACCTATACATGTCAATTCGAAATTGTAATATGTGCCGTCGTATGGATCGGATACGAAAAATTCACAACAGCTGTCTTCCCATGATTTTCCGTTGTCTTGCGATACCGAAGCCCTTAAATCGAGACCTCTGTTATGGAACAGTATGGCAATGTGTGTCCTGCTTCTTGCAATGGCAAAAGAACATACGGGAGTGTACGGAAATTTTTTCTGCCAGCCGGCTTCGTTTATGAAGCCTTTTGCAGCTTTGTTTTCCATGGCCAGATCCAGTTGCCTGAAATCCATCTCTTCCAGATTCCCGATAAGCGGGATGATCAGTTTCTTCGTATCCTTCATTACCCTGTCGGCTTACAATGCCTGCATATTGTGCAATTTATTATAATAGCCGTTCATAGCTATAAGTTCTTCGTGTTTCCCCCTTTCCACTATCTTCCCTTCTTTCATCACGATGATTTCATCTGCATTCTTGATTGTGGAAAGCCTGTGTGCTATTGCTATTGTCGTCCTGGTTGACATCAGTCTGTCCAAAGCTTCCTGGACTATCCTTTCGGATTCAGTGTCAAGTGCGGCTGTGGCTTCGTCAAGAATAAGGATGGGCGGGTTTTTCAAAATAGCCCTTGCAATGGAAAGTCTCTGCCGTTGTCCTCCTGAAAGTTTGACACCGCAATCTCCGATGTTCGTATTGTAGCCTTCTTTCTTTTCCAATATGAATTCATGTGCGTTGGCTATTTTCGCAGCATTCAGGACCTGGTCATAGGAAACATTCTCCATGCCGAAAGCTATATTGTTGAAAATGGTGTCGTTGAACAGAATGGGATCTTGGTTCACTATTCCCATGAGACTTCGCAGTTCGGAAATCTTCATGTCTTTTATATCGATGCCGTCGATAGTCACACTTCCCGACTGTGTATCATAGAACCGAGGTATCAGGTCTACCAGAGTCGATTTACCTGCCCCCGATTCTCCTACGATGGCTACCGTTTTCCCTTTCTTTATATCGATATCGATATCATAAAGTATCTGGCTCCCTGATTTATAGCTGAAACAGACTTTATTGAATGAAATATTATTTTTGAATCCGGTTATGTGTTTCGGTTCGGGTATTTCAATAATGTCGCTCGGAGTATCAAGTATTTTATTTATCCTTTCCATCGAAGCCAGACCTTTGGGAATGCCGTAGCTGGCTTTTGTCAATTCTTTCATAGGATTTATTATGCTGTAAAGCATTACCAGGAAGAATATGAAAGTAGGTGCATCGATAGGGGAATGGTGTCTCAGAATCAGGACTCCGCCGAAACAAAGGACGAATGTTATCATAACAGTTCCGAGGAATTCGCTCATAGGATGTGCTAGTGCCTGTCTTGTCCCGACTTTGTTATTCTTCTTCCTCATCGCTTCGGTGACATTGTCGAATCTCACAGACATTCTGTGTTCTGCGATAAAAGCTTTTATTACGCGCAATCCTCCAAGAGTTTCCTCTATCTGAGACATTGTATCGCTCCATAGACTCTGGGCTTCAAGGGATCTCCTTTTCAACTGTTTCCCTATGACGCCCATGATCCATCCCATCAGAGGAACGAAAAGTATGGTGAAAAGCGTCATCTGCCAGCTGGTAAACAAGAGCGCCGCCGAATAGAACAATATCAGTATCGGATCCTTTATCAGAATGTCAATGGAACTTGTAATCGAATTTTCCACTTCCATCACGTCTCCGCTCATTCTGGCTATTATGTCTCCTTTCTTTTCCTGTGAGAAGAATCCCAGGGGCAAACTGAGTATTTTGTTGTATACCTGCATCCGGATGTCTTTCACTATTCCAGTCCTTATGGGAATCATTATGGCGGAGGACCCGAAATAACAGGAAGTTTTGAGTAATGTCATTATTATGAGGATTATGCAGAGCATCAGCAATGTAACGGCTCCGCCGTGTATCCCCATGTAATTTGCCACCCAATAGTATGTATTGTTGATTATTTTGTCTTTCAACCCCAGGTCCGAGTCCCACGGAATGAATTTGTAAACCGTATTGTTGAGCTTGAAAAGGATCTGCAAAAGCGGTATTACGAGGGAAAAGGAAAAAATGTTGAATATCGCGGACATTATGTTCAATCCGACTGATCCGGATAAATATTTCTTGTATGGAGCTACGTAACGCAGCATCATTTGTAGGAATTCCTTCATTGATATGTATATTAAGCAGAGGTGTCTGTTTAGCGCACAAATTTAATGTTTTTTCTCATATCTTTACTATATTTGCGCCGTAATCGCCGTGTTACAAACCCGAACCCATGTAAAATTATTGAACAAAAATGATTGTATTCGATTGTGAACGCCTTAAATGGCCAAATTTCGGTTTTTATACTTTTGCTGAGCACTTGGGTCGGGCATTATCCGTTGAAGCTCGCTGCCGAAATGAAAAAATGGGGTTCTTCCTTCCACGGGAATTCAAAGGAAGATATGGCGATGATATGGATTATATACCTGTGAAAAAGATCGACAGGTATTTTTTCTCGCTTCCCCAGAAGGTGAATCTTTTCCATGCAAGCCGTCAGAGATGTCCTTTCATTCCTTTTTCCAAACAGGTGAAAGTCCTTATGACTGTCCATGATTTGAACTATCTTTATTCGAAAGCTCCGTACAAAGCCGTAAAATACCATTCGTTTTATCAACGGTCCATCAACAAAGCCGACAGGATTGTTGCGATATCCAAATTTGCACAAAGGGATATCCTTGAGCATTTGGATGTCAAGGGTAAAAAAGTGGATGTAATTTACAATGGCCTTTATGAATTCAAGGGTACACCTGTTCCTCCTGAAGTCAAACCATCGGGCAAATTCGTTTTTACCGTAGGTACGGTCATAGACAAGAAAAATTTCCATGTCCTGCCTCCGATACTGCAGGGAAACGACTTCGAGTTGATCATTGCCGGGCTGATATGCAAACAGGAGTATGCCGACCAGATAATGGAAGAAGCAAGGAAATGGGGCGTGGCTGACAGGGTCCATATTGTCGGTCCCGTTTCCGAAGAGGTGAAATATTGGTATCTCCAGAATTGCTCGGCCTTTTGTTTCCCTTCCATTGCTGAGGGTTTTGCCATGCCTATCCTTGAAGCAATGTATTACGGCAAACCGGTTTTCGTGTCCAACCATACCTGCATTCCGGAAATAGCCGGTGACTGTGCTTTCTATTTCAATCATGAATTCGACAGGCGGGAGATGCAGGATGAATTTGCCAGAGGAATGGATGCTTTTGGAAAGGAGATGGATCCGGCCAAAGTCATCGCTCGTGCAAAATCTTTCACATGGGCCCGTACAGCCCGCCAGTATTTCGACGTGTACAAAGATATGCTGCAGGAATAGGGATGATCGATTCTCAGCTGACTCGGCTGATTCTGTCAATCCAGTGGAAAATCAGCCATATCCGCTTTTTTAAAACCTTAAGGTCCATGGTGTCGACCGTATCTTCCGGTTTGTTGTTGTTCATTGTGATTCCTGATGTGAACAGCACCGCTTTAACTTTTCCTGTGACAAACACTTGCTGATCGCATACCCTGTTGTAAAACAGGTCTGTAAAAGTCTTGCTTCCATAGTAATCGTATGCCAGCTCCAGACCGATTCCGTATTTCTCATTGCTTTCCCGCAATGAGTTTTCGAAATGATGATTGTTACCGGAAAGCATTATAAGATAATCCTTGCGTCCGGACTTGAGTGTCGACAACGAACAGCCTATCTGGTCTATATTAACCATCGCTGAAATTTTCCCGGTGGTGATTTGTTCTCCGGTAACAGGATTCCTCAGCCATCCGAGTTCCAGCATATTCCATAAATGCCGGGATCCGTACATATTCGGTATTTTTGCATCGAATGCTACGAAAATTATATTGGTGTCCAATCTTTTCCCTAGCCTTTTCAATGCACGGAACATTCTTGCGATATTCAGCATGCACACTACTCCTGATGCGTTACTGTCTGCTCCGGGGAACATTTTTCCGTTCAGCGTTCCGAAGTTGTCATAATGGGCCCCAACTATTATGTAGTTGTCTGTTTCTCCGGGAATCATTCCGATAATATTGTGCCCAGTCCTACCGTCAGGAAGAGTAAATCCGTCCGGAAAATAGCCGTTTAGCGGCAACAATCCATATGAGATCATTTTTCTCGTTATCCAGAATGCGGCTTCGGTATTTCCTTTTGTACCTGTTCTACGTCCGGCACAGATCGAATCCGACAGAAATTTCACATCATAATATAAATCCCGTTCGGATACCACGTTTTCCGCATCTCTTTCGTTAGGGATTATTATTCCGGGAACTTTTTCCCTTTTCACGTTGGCTTTCGTTGTGTCCGGTAACAGAAACAACGATGCGGCCGTGGCTATGCATATTGATATTTTTTTTAGAGAAATCACTTATTAGGCACGATTAATGATTATATTTGCCGAGTTGGAAAAATTTGTCAAAATTAATTATTTTCGCACATATTCGGAAATATTCGTATGAAAGGAATAAAATTAAATATCCGGTTGTCTTTGTCAAGAAAAGTTATGACCGTATTTTTCTTTTCGATTCTGTTTCCCTGTCTTTCTTTTGCGCAGTATGATTATGATGTGTTTTACAATCGAGGGAGACAGGCTCTTTTCGATGGCAAATATTCCAGGGCCATGGAAAATTTCAACATTCTTACGCGTCTGGATACAACCGATTACTGGGCATTCTTTTTCAGGGGAATAGCGAAGTACAATCTTGGAGATTTGCGGGGTGCCCAGAGCGATTTCAATAATTCGGTGCGTCTGAATCCGGTATTTACAAACGGATATCATTACAAGGCCATTACCCTGAGCCGTTTCGGAAAATATGACGAAGCCCTTGAGAATCTCCAGAAAGCAATAGACCTGAGACCGGGATTCGAAGGACTTTATTTCAGCAGGGGAGTCACTTATTTTCTCGCACAGCAATTCGACAAGGCAGTTTCCGATTTCGACCGTTATATCCGTAAGGAACCCGATGATCCTCTGGCTTACCTGAACCGCGGTGCATCATATCTGTATCTGGGGGATACTACAAGGGCTCTTGTAGATTACAATAAAGCAATAAAACTGGATCATTTCGAACCGGAGGGCTATGTCAGGAGGGGACGCCTTTATGCCGCCCAGGGTAAATATGAAGCGGCCATCAATGATATGGACCGGGCTGTAAAACTGGATACTACAAATACTTTCGCATTCTTCAACAGGGCATTGATGTATTATAATCTCAAGAATTACAATGCCGCCATGTCCGATCTGAATACGGTTCTTCGAAGCGAGCCGGGGAATGCCCTTACCCTTTATAACAGGAGTCTTATAAATGCTCAGGTCGGCAATTTCGAAGATGCCCTTTCCGATATGGATCGCGTTATCAATATAAATCCGAATAACGTCCTGGCATATTTCAACCGGGCTTCTTACTTCATTCAGATGAAAAGGTGGAGCGATGCTCTGGCCGATTACAACAAGTCGATAGATCTGTATCCCGATTTCGCAAAGGCTTATATCAATCGTTCCTATGTGGAAAATATGCTGGGAATGAAAAAAGCTTCCAAGGCGGATTACAATACAGCTTCGAGGAAGGTGGACGAATATATTGAAAAGAACCGTACCGACAAAGGTTCTTTTGCCGATACGACCAAGAAGTACAGTTCGCTGCTGGCTCTGGACGCCGATTTTGCAAAAAAGGATTTCGATAACGAACTCCTGCAGCATCGGGATATAGACATACGTCTGAAACAATTGTATAAGTTCAGCCTTTCCGACAAGAGAAACAATGAGGATTTCGCTCTAAGGCATCGTTATGTAAATCCTCTGCTGGACAAATTCATCAATGAAATACCCGTACCGGTTGTGATTTCCGATTCCGATACTCTTTCCGGGGCAAGCCATGGGGAAGACTTGGACAAACCTGGTTCCATACCTGAATCCCGGTTGTTTTTCCTGAAGGGTTTGTATGCCGTGAAGGCCAAACAGTTCAATTCCGCGCTTTCTGATTTCGACAAGGCGATACAGACCGCCGGGAATGACAAGTACAGCGATTTGTACAAGGCTTTTTATTATATGAACAGAGGCGTGCTGAGAGCGCAGATGATAGATTTCATATCATCCATAGGCAATAATGTCCAGACTCTTACCATGGATGACCAGGGAAATTCGAGAGTGCGAATAAGTGACAGGATCGACCGCTCTTACGATTATACCGATGCTATCAATGATATGAAAACCGCCATATCTATTGTTCCAGATATCCCTTATATGTATTTCAACCTTGGCAATCTTTATTGCCTCTCTTCTAATCTTGTGGAGTCCATAGACAGTTATAACAAAGCGATTTCCATCTATCCGTATATGGGAAATGCGTATTATAACAGGGGACTTGTCCTTATATATTTGAAAGACAAGGAGAAAGGTTGCATAGATTTGTCAAGGGCGGGAGAACTAGGAGTTGCCGATGCATATAGTGTAATTTCAAAATATTGCGAGAACGAAAACGATAATAAATAATGACTGAAGCTATAATATTTGATCTGGGAGGTGTACTCGTGGATCTTGATCTGAAAAACTGCATAAGACATTTTAAAAATATACTCGGATACGGTAAGATTACCGACCTTCTGGATCCTTCGCATCAGAAAGGTATTTATTCGGATCTGGAAGAAGGACTTTTGAAACCGGAAGAATTCAGAAAACTCATTTTATCTGATTCGAGGCCAGGGACGACGGAACATGATGTGGATGTCTGTATGTGGTCTTTGCTTACGCGCATGGATGATTACAAGGTCCCTTATCTTGAAAAGTTGTCGGAAAGCTATGATTTGTATATTCTCAGTAATAACAATCCGATTTCCATGCACAGATGCCATGAAGTGTTTACGGATTCCGGACTTGATTACAAAAAGGTATTCAAGGAAGAGTTCATATCATATAGCATGAGACTTCTCAAGCCCGGGCATGAAATTTTCGAGGAAGTCATACGCCGGATTGGCATTCCTTCCGGGAAACTGCTTTTCATTGACGACTCTCTTGATAATGTAAAAGCTGCCGAAGCCGCCGGAATCCCTTCCCTTCATTATTCACAGGGTGCGGATCTTGTTTCACAAGTGGATTCCGTACTTGATCCACCGATCCCCGGTTCTCTTGCAAAGGAGGAAAGCGGATGTTGAAATTCATGAGCTTCTCAAGCGGAAGTTGCGGCAATTGTTATCTCCTGCTGTCCTGTCCGGAACACGGCGATCCTTCGGGAATCCTTATCGATGCCGGGGTCAGTGTCCGCAGGTTGAAAAGCAGACTGCTGCAGTTCGGCCTGAATACAGATTGCATTGGTGCCGTTCTGGTTACACATGACCATCTTGATCACATCCGTAATCTCGGATCTTATTGCAAACATCTTGGAAAACCGGTGTATGCTACCGGAAAACTGCAAAACGCATTGGCAGTACATTCTTTTACTTCTTCGGTGATAACTCCATATAGGAATGATCTGGATGAAGATTCATGGAATGATATATGCGGATTCCAGGTAAAATATTTTGAAGTTCCCCATGATGCTACCCAGACTGTCGGTTTCGCAATACGTGCTGAAGGGCACTATTTCGTGATAATGACAGATATCGGGCATATGGTAAAAGAGGCGTTGCAATATGCCGGAAAAGCGGATACGGTAGTCATCGAATCAAATTATGATGTCGATATGCTTATGGGTGGCTCATATACCCATGAATTGAAAATGAGAATATGCCGCGGCAACGGACATCTCAGCAATGATGAGTGTGCCGGGGCTATTAAGTTGTTTTATCATAAAGGTTTGAAAAATCTATTCCTGTGTCATTTGAGTGAAAATAACAATCTTCCGGAATTGGCCTGCAAGTCGGCTTATTCGGCATTGTCAGAGCTGGGGGTTCCTGAAGGTTCGGTAAGTCTGCGGGCTTTGCCCAGACAGACGCCTTCCCCTTTGATTATTCTTTGACCGTATATTATAATTATAGATATCCATTGTGTTTATAAATATCAATTTTATGAATATGAATTTTAAAAAATTGCTTTCGGCGGCCATTCTTGCCGCCTGCTTGTCCGTTTCCGCCGCATCAACGTCCCAGACACCGAAAACCAGAACTGTCAAGACAGACGGAACCGTAATTATCAATACCTCTGAAATAGGCAAGTCTTATCTCGGATTTAATGATGTAACACCGGTAGAGATCGACATCAAAGGTGGAAAAGTCATTTCAGTAAAGGCTTTGCCTAATGATGAATCTCCGGAATATTTCGGAAAGGTCCTTCAAAGCAAGCTTCTTGAAAAATGGAATGGCAAAACACCTGCTGAAGGAGCGGAACTCAAAGTCGACGCTGTTTCGGGAGCCACATATTCGTCAAAAGCCATAATTGAAAACGTAAAGGCCGGCCTCAGATACGAATTGGAGAATTCCGGTACTGCGAAAAAGTCAAAACCCTCAAAATGAGGAAGCCGCTTTTCATGGAAGCAAGATAACGGGTTAACTGAAGAACATCAGGGTGTAGCTTATTGCACCTGCAAGTATACATTTGAAGAGTTTCGCATATGCGAAGCTCTTTTTGCTTTCTGCAAGCAGCGGAAGACCGGCATGCCCTTCCTGTACAATGGAATTTGCAAGCAATACGGGGAAAGGAATTACTCCCGTGGCAAACAGGGATACGAAAATCATATGCGGCCCCGATTCCGGTATCAGTCCTATCGCCATTGCCAGCAGGATCATAAGAGGAGTGTTTCCTGTTATCCATTTGTTTATATCGAAAAAATGGGACAGGACGGCGAATATCAGAAGGATTCCGAATGTCCAGAAGAATATCTTCGGCAGATGCTTTTTTATTATATGTTTCCAAAGATGTTCTTTTAAGAAATGTTTGAATCTGTCTTTTCTTCCTGCGGTTTCCTTGTGGATTTCATATTTGTCTCCGGGAGTGAATTCGATACCTAGCTTTTTGTCGCATTCACCAATGTTTTTCCTGAATCCTACCGAAATGTCCACTATGACTCCGGATAAGATTGCCAATGCGAACAGGATCATGAAAAGGATGGCGGCTTTTCCCGGAAACATAGCTATCATCATGAAAGACTCATCCCCCGTGGTGGCTATCATCATGGCCACCAAAGCTCCGAAAGAGATCATTTTGTGCGTATACAAAGATACCGAAGCGAATCCTCCCATGCATCCCGGAACGGAACCTAGAAGAGCTGACACAAGAATCTGTCCGAAACGCGTCTTTTTCAGGTTATTGAATATGAAACCGCGAGTACCTATGTTGAGGCTTTCGATGATTATCATTATTATCATCACAAGTCCGGTGATGCTTACGGAATCAATGAATGTATCTGTTATTATTTTCAGCATCGTAAAATCAAATGATCCAACCTGTGATGAATAAATTTATCACGGGCCTCAAAGGTGAGTTTGTCGTAAGTGTCAGCATGATAAGCGTCTCTCCTTCGGTAAGAGAGGAAGTATCAACCCTTATTCTCAGATTCCCCTTTTCAGCCGGAAGCACGGGACTGGAACTGATGACAGAAGTGCAAGTGTTGTCGGAATCTATTTTATATATCTTGAATACGCTGAGTCCGGAATTCTTTACCGGGAAAACCGCATCGGCTACAAGTCCCTTTTTGATTTTGCCAAGCGAGCAGGTACTGGCATCGAACATCGGCTGGGCGGCCGAGTCTATTTGTGTTGCGGACCAGCCTGAGAAGTTCTCTTTCGTAAATGTCCATATGCCAATTTCAGACTTTCCCTGCCCAAGTTCCGGATTTATGTCGGTTGCATTGAGTGCGCCCCTTTCGCTGTTGGGAACTTCCTGCACTGCAGTGATTACGGCTTTGTATGATTTCCCGTTAATGACAGGGGTTGCATAATAATAATTGCGGCCCCATTTTGACCGGTCCGAGGTTATCGTATATGTAAGTTTTCCGGTGCTTTTCGGCGGGATAGGGTTCGGAGTGACGGAAAGAGCCATACCTTTGGTTATTTTCTCGAAAGACACATCAGCGGGGACTTTGCCGAGATTAGCAATTACTATTTCCCCGCTTTTCTGTTCCCCTTGCTGCATGTTTCCGCATTTTATGTCCGGATCCTTGATTCCCAGGATTCCGAATCTGGTACAGTATATCTTTTCAGGAGACAACTTTTCCTTGTGGCTTACTCCTCTGAGTCTCAGGACTATCGGTCTTTTGACATTGGAAACGTAAACCGTGAGCGTCTTGTCGAAAGGGAATGCACCTTCATCATTACTGTAAGTGGCTGTTATTTTGCCTGTCTTTCCCGGCAATATCGGTTCCCTGGTCCATTTCACTCCGGTACATCCGCAGGATGAAACCACGTTGTATATTGCTATTGCTTTCTTTCCTATATTCTTTGCGTTGAAAGTGCACGAAACGGGACCGTCGGAAAGCATGATGTCACCGAAATCAAATACTGTCCTGTCGAATTCTATTACATCTGCGAATCTTGCAGGTGGGTTTCCTGCCGCCGCAGTTACCGTTGCTATCGCAAGGACGATTGAACAAATGTATTTATATAGCTTTGTCATGATAAAAACAACTTAATGGATCCGTCGGTTTCCTGCAGATTTCTTTCCGCAGAAAGAGGATATTTTTTGAAAAATCAAAGATAAACTTATAAATTTGCTTTTCCAATTGACTATTGGAATACATGTATAACAATTAATAATTATCATTATGGTTTATAAAATTTCTGAAGCTGATTGCGTCGCTTGCGGCACATGCCAAAATGAATGTCCTTCAGGTGCGATTTCCGAAGGCGATGTTTATCATATCGATCCGGATGTCTGCATTGGATGCGGAGCTTGTGCCGATGCTTGCCCGATGGGTGCCATACATCCTGTTGAGGAAAGTTAATCTTTTACGGTAAATAAAAACAGGCAGGACGTAAAATCTCGTCCTGCCTGTTTTTATTTATAGTTGTCGGAATTATTCCTTTTCCGCCGATTTCCCCGGGTTCATTACTATTTCTATGTAATTCCCGGAACTTGTTATTTTCTGAAGCATATCTTTTATATCTTCAGGTTTCAATTCATTTACGGCCTTTTCGTATAGCTGATCTTCATTTTCCCCGTATACGCAGTAATGGAACAATTGGCTCATCCAGTAGTCGTTGTCCACTCTCTTTTCAGGAATCTGCTTTTTGAAGTTTTCGATGGTTTTCGAGAACTGTTCGTCAGTAGGTCCGTTTTCGGCAAGATTCTTCATTCCTGAAACAGCCAGGGCTCGAAGCTTGTCGGCAGATGACGGCTTGGTGTTGAAGATGACAAGCACCATTGCTTTTTCTTTGGGATATTTGCTTAATGACACTTGTGTACTGGCTCCGTATGTGCCGCCTTCATCCTCGCGGAGAGTATCTGTGTATATCATATCCAGAATGTACTGGATTGCATCCATAATTACCTGGTTCTTTACGGAATAAGCATATGGCATATTGTATATCTGGCATACTGTGCTTTGAGGGGTCTGCATATCTACAGGAAAGATATTTTCAATCTTTCCCGAAGCCATATCATCGTGCCTGTCAATCCACTTGGAGGCTTTTTTGCCTTTAGGCAGCGATCCGATATATTTCTCCACATAGGTCTTCAAAGTATCGGTACCGAAGTCTCCGACTATCAGCACTGTTGCACCGGCTGCGTCTTTGAAAAGGTCTTTATATACTTTTTCAATTGTCTGCAGGCTTGCATTCCGCATGATCGAATCGTTTATGAGCTGATGTCTCGGACTGTCATTATACAAAGTCTTGTATAGCTGGTCCTGGAGTCTATAATTAGGCTGATTGGTAAGATTCGGGAGAACGGCCTTTAGCTGGTTCATTCCCTGATCGAATTCGTTCTGATCGAAACGTGGATCAGTAAAGTACAGGTACATTAGCTGGAATGCCGTTTCCAAATCCTTCTTGGTCGAAGATCCTGAAATCCCGTGTTGTCTGGAATCTATGAAAGGACTCATATAAAGATTCTTCCCGGAAAGCATTTTGTTCAGTGTCGTATTCGGGAACTCCGATACTCCGGAATTTCTAAGGAACAGTCCGAAAATATTTTCGTCGAATGAAGGCAGATCCTTATCGTCGATCAAAGATTTCCCACCGTTTTTGAAAAGTTTGATCCTGATACGGTCTTTTTCTTTATCGGATTTCATCGCTATCACTTTGACTCCGTTTTTCAGAGTCCATTCGGTTGCGCCGTATACGGTAGTGGAAGTCTTCTTGATAGGACTGCCTTTAAGTTTAGCTGCGTCAAGCAGCGGCTTGTCCACAACTTCTTCGGCATTAGGCTTTATGTCGGAATCGTTTACTTCCTGAATGGCATTGATAAAGTCTTCTTTTGAAGGGTGTGAAAGTCCTTCTTTCTCTGGCGCCTCATAAATGACAACCATATTCGTATCGGTTACAACTGAAGGAAGCACTTTATTGATCACCTTGGAGTCTAGGAATCCGCAAAGCTGTTTTACAAGTTCGTATTCCTTTTCAGGATCCATATATGAATAATTGTCGAAGAAATTATTTATAAGTTCCGGAACCAATTGGCTGTTTGTCCTTGTAGCAGCTCTTTTTGCCCGTGTCTCGTATGTCGAGATAATATCTTTCTTGGCCCTGTCTATTTCCGCATCTGTAAAACCGAATTTCTTCATTTTTTCGGCTTCGGTCATGAATGCCTTGAACGCGGGAATCGCTTCTCCGTCTTTGCTGGATACGGAAGCGTAAGTCACTTCCATCGTTTCGCACATATTTCCGATTTCCATATCGGCCGAGATGAACGGTGCGTCCGGCTTCGCTTCTATGTCGGTGAAACGTTCGTTCATTACTTTGGAGATGATATCTTTGATCAGAGATGACAATTCCCCGATTGCTGTGCTGTTTATTGCTTCGGGTTCTGCTTCCCTTTTCCATAGAATCGTCATTGACGTGGACGAAGCTTCGGGATCTGTAATGATACCTATAAGAGGCTCTTTGTTGTCAGGTATTTTTATCACGTCTTTAGGTTTCGGATTTACAGGTGCAGGAATATCGCTGAATGTCTTTTTGAGCTTTGCTTCTATCTGATCCACATTTACGTCACCGACTACAACGATTGCCTGGAGGTCGGGACGGTACCATGTCTTGTAAAAGTTATTGAGACTTGCAGGCTTGAAAGTTTCAAGATTTTCCTGGCTTCCGATCAATGTGCATGACCCGTATTTCGAATTTCCGTATATGTACGGGAGACTCTTTTCGTGCATTCTCCAATTCGCCGTTCTCCTAGTTCTCCTTTCTTCGATTATGACACCTCTTTCCTTGTCGATTTCTTCAGGGGAGTTGGTCACGAAATGCGAATAATCATGCATGATAAGAAGACAGGTGTCAATGATACCTTCTCTTGATACGGGGATGTTGTTAAGCATATACTGTGTCTGTTCCACACCGGTCTGGGCATTAATGTTTCCTCCGAAAGATGCACCGATGCTTTGCAGATAATTGATGATGTCTTTCCCCGGAAAATTTTTAGTCCCGTTGAAACACATATGTTCCAGAAAATGCGCCAGACCGTCCTGATCGGGAGTTTCCTGTATTGCACCCACATTTGTGGCGAGATAGAATTCCGCGCGTCCTGCAGGTTTGTCATTGTGGCGGATGTAATAGGTCATTCCGTTTTCCAACTTGCCTTTCCTTACAGAAGGATCGTTGGGCAGTTGCTGAAGCTGCGGATTTTGTGCCGGAACAATAGTGCTTATTCCGAAAGACACCAAAACGGCAGCTAAAATGCTGTAGATTTTTTTCATAAATGTTTTCTTTTATTCCTGAATATCTATCAGGCGGTTAGCATCAAATTCTTTTTTTGTGTGCTAGGCTATTAGTACACTGTAAATGTACGAATCATTTTGCAATTATTCATCTAATTATTATAAAAATATTTTACTGAAACTTGTCCCGAAAAATCCGGCAATCGGAATTTTATACTATTTTTGCCATAATAAGCATTTCTTATCATGTTTGAAGATTTTAGATTAAAAGCGTTTATGGCTGTTGCCAACGAAGGCAGTTTCACCAGAGCTGCCAAAATTCTTGGCGTATCCCAGCCTGCAGTCAGCCAGAATATTGCAGAAATAGAAAAAGGTATCGGTGTAAGATTGTTCGACAGGATAAAAGGGGAGATATCGCTTACGGATACGGGCAAATCTTTCTTGCAGTATGCTGAAAATATATTGTATTGGTACAAAGCCGCCGATTCAATGTTCGGGAAGAACGGGAAAATGACCGTTTCACGCCCTATAATGATTGCTGCGGATTCCTTTATGGCTTCTTATATACTGCCTTCGGCATTACGTTCCCTTATGTCATCGTGGGAAAACGTAAAATCAGGTTTCCCGTCTTTTATAATTAATGCTTATGGCAAATCAAAAGAAGTCGAACCTGATTTGAAATTATTTGTTAAACACAGGAACGAAGGGATAGACTGGGATGGCGTTTCTTCTCTTATCGGTGTCATACCTGCTTCCGTAATAGTTTCGTCTTCAAACAAGAAAGCCGATTCTTCCGTTTGGCAATCCGCATTTTCAGGTCTGGGGGATATTCCCGCCGATGGAAAGCTGGCGGTATGGACTCCTTATGAACAGTTCCTTTCCCTTGATATTACTGCTATGACCGTCTTGCAGTCGGATTCGATTGAGTCTATCTTGTCTCTGGTCGGAGATTCATCCGATTTCATCGGAGTCGTTCCATATGCCTCCGGCAAAACATGCCCGGGGACAAGAATTCTTCCCGTACCTCTTCCTCATTTGCAATTCGATGTGCATTTCCAGCCTTCAACCCGTTTTGCCGGGACGGGAATCTGCAGTCTGTTGCATCAGTCCGTATCCGACAGTCTGGCTTGATGTCTATTTCTTCTTTTCAACTCCTTTAAGGAATCTTTCCAAAGACATAAGAAGATCATTTTCGCAATATCCCAGTTTATAACCTCTTGTTCCCGGGGCGTCGAAGCCCCAGCCGTGTCCTCCTTTGGGGAAAATGTGCATTTCCGCAGGAACATTGTTTCTCAGTAACGCTTCATAGTACAAAAGGCTGTTTTCCGGTGGAACGGCACCATCGTCGGAACAAAGTGCGATGAATGTTTCCGGAGTCTTGGCGCTAACTTCATTTTCCAGTGAATAGCGCTTTTCAAGCTTTTTCATCTCTTCGATATCGGACCATGCAGATGTTCTTCCCAACAGCTCATCTCTTGATTGCCTGTGAGTTATTCCCGCTTTCATGGATATGACGGGATAAAACAATATCGAGAAATCGGGTCTTGTAGCCGTGTCGGTGAATAAAGTGCTCGCAGAGGCTGCCAGATGTCCTCCAGCGGAAAAGCCCATCACACCTATCTTTCTTACCCCCAGTTCCACCGCATGTGCCCTGCAATAGCGGAAAGCGTTCTGTACGTCTGTAAGCGGTACTTCCCAATGTCCATGGGGCATCCTGTATTTCATGATGCAGACGCTTGTCCCTTTGGACAGAAGCCATGCCGCTGCATTAAAGCCTTCGGTTTTTTGTGCTGAAAAGACATAACAACCTCCGGGACAGATTATTACCATAAGTCCGTTTGGATTCGGGGCTATGTACATGTCGAAACGGGCGCTGTCTCCCACATTTGTAAGATTCCAGTTCCCTGTGATCTTTTCCTTTCCTTTGTCACCGTTGCTTTCCCCGGGACCTTTTGCCTCAGCAAGTCCCTTGTCGGAATTCTGTCCGTAGGGATATAGAAAGACTGTCTTTTCGGGTTTTGATGAATAAAACTTTTTTTGTATTGATAATACAGTCCTTTCATCTTTTTCAGTTCCCCGTACCTCCTGCAACCATCTTTCGAGATCGCCGGAAAATTCATTTCTGGCATATCCCAGCCTGTCTTTTCCAAGATCATTGGTAGTAAAGCCCCAGCCGTGTCCTCCTCTTGGGAATATATGCATTTCTGCCGGAACCTTGTTTTTGATCAATGCCTTGTAGAACAAAACACTGTTCATTGCGGAGACCGTTCTGTCATCGCTGCTGAGAGCTATGAATGTTGCAGGTGTAGAAGGAGATACATCATTATAAGTCGAATACATCTTTTCCAGTTCCCTGTGTCTCTGCTGTCTTTCGTACCATTTTTCAAATGAATATCCGTCCCTTGCCGTCCAGCTTTCGTTGCTTCCAAGCAAATCTTTGTGTGTACGGTAATGCGTGAGCCCGTCTTCCATTGAGATGACCGGATAAATCAGGATTGCGAAATCAGGTTTTGTCGTCATATCGTCATACATTGTTTCCGCCGTAGAGGCCAGATGCCCACCGGCAGAAAAGCCCATTATGCCCAATTGCTTTATTTTCCATTCAGAAGCATGTGCCCTGCAATATCTGAAGGTATTTTGTACATCGGTAAGGGGGACTTGCCAATGTCCGTTCGGAAGCCTATATTTTAACACGCATGCCGCGATTCCACGTTCCGTCAGCCATTTGGCAGTATATATGCCTTCGTTCCAAGATGACAGGTCGAAATAAGACCCGCCGGGACAAATGACTATCATCTGTCCGTTAGGTTTTTCCGGAAAATAAAGATCGATTCTGGCACTGTCGCTGACGTTGGCGATGAAGCCGTTGCCTTCGGCTTTTTCCGGACCGGACAATCTGTTGGAAAGCAGAGGTGAACCTGCTTCTTTCAGGCCTCTCTTAGCTTTTTGTCCGTGAGGATACAGGAAAACGGTCTTATCAGGCATGAGAGGAGAAGAGGGCTTTCCCAGCCTTTCTTCCACAGGTCTGCCGTTTTCCGCAAAAACGGGATTCTCGAAACAAAATAATGATGATAAAGACAGCAAAGAGCATATTGCCGAAAAGAAGACGTTGTGTGTGTGCATTTATGTCAATTATTCAATTACTATGTAAAGATAGCAATATTTGATTTATCATCGGGGGATTTAATCGAATAAAAAAAAAGATGGAAGAGTGATCCTCCATCTTTTTGCGCTGATATATCATTGCAACTATTTTAATTGCAATTTCCGGATGTTATTTTCCAGCAAGATGTTTGTAAGTGTCGAGACGGATCTTGGCAAACTCTTCAGTCTTGGAAAGAAGTTCCTGAGCTCTGTCCGGGAACAGTTTGTAAAGGGAAGCGAATCTAACTTCTCCCTTCAGGAAGTCCTGGAACTTGGTCCAGTCAGGTTCCCTGCTGTCGAGGGTGAACGGATTCTTGCCGTCGGATTCCAATGCCGGGTTGAATCTGTACAGATGCCAGTATCCGCATTCCACAGCGATTTTTTCCTCTTTCTGGCTTAATCCCATTCCGGCTTTGAGGCCGTGGTTGATACAAGGGGAGTAGGCTATTATGAGAGAAGGCCCGTCGAAAGCTTCGGCTTCTTTGATCGCATTGAAATATTGTGCGGGATTTGCTCCCATGGCAACCTGGGCAACATATACGTAACCATAACTTATGGCCATCATGCCCAAGTCTTTCTTACGTATTTTCTTGCCTGACGCAGCGAATTTAGCTATTGCTCCTGCTGGCGTCGATTTGGAAGATTGTCCTCCCGTATTCGAATATACTTCAGTGTCCATAACAAGAACGTTCACATTTTCCCCTGAAGCAAGGACATGATCCAATCCACCGTAATCGATGTCGTAAGCCCATCCGTCGCCTCCGAAGATCCATTGGCTTCTGGCAGCGATGAAATGCTTGTATTCAATCAGTTTCTTGCAGCATTCGCAATCGCATTTATCGAGCTCAGGCACAAGCTTGTCGGCAATTTCGCGTGTGATCTTCGCATCGTTCATATTGTCCAGCCACTCTTTGAAAAGAGCCTTGATATTTTCAGGAACAGATCCGTCTTCCATGCCTGCCGTCATTATGTGAGCGACGGATTCGCGTGCCTTGTCGGATCCTATTTTCATTCCGAGACCGAATTCCGCATTGTCTTCGAACAATGAGTTGGCCCATGAAGGACCGTGACCTTCTGCATTCTTGCAATAAGGGGAAGCCGGGAATGATGCTCCGTAAATGGAAGAACAACCGGTTGCGTTCGCAATCATCATGTGATCTCCGAACAACTGTGTGATTGTCTTTATATATGGAGTTTCACCGCAGCCTGCGCATGCGCCCGAGAATTCGAACAGAGGCTGTGAGAACTGTGCGTTCTTCACATTCTGGAACTTGTTGACTATGTTATCCTTGTATCCTATCTTGGAATTGAGGTAATCGAAGTTGTTTTGTTCGTTGTGCTGGTCGAGGGCCGAAACCATGGTAAGGGCCTTGCCTTTTGCAGGACATACGTCGGCGCAGTTTCCGCAGCCGGTGCAGTCATCGACAGATATTGAAATTGCGAATTTGTAGTCCTTGAGCACGGCCTTGCCTTGTGCCGTTTTGATGGAAGCAGGTGCAGCTTCCGCCTCTTCCGCAGTAAGCAGGAAAGGTCTTATGGCCGCATGAGGGCAGACGAAAGAACATGTGTTGCATTGGATACATTTCTCCGGATCCCATGACGGAACCATAACGGCTACTCCTCGTTTTTCGAATGCAGCGGTTCCAGAAGGCATCGTACCGTCCGCATAAGGAAGGAATGCACTTACCGGAACGGTGTCTCCGTTCTGGCTGTTTACAGTGTCTGCTATTTCTTTTACGAACACAGGTGCAAGACGGTCTTTGTTCGGATTCTCGAATTTGGTCGTTATCTTGGCCCATTCCGCAGGTGTTTCCACCTTGGTATATTCTCCACCTCTCTCGACGGCGGCGAAATTCATGTTCACAACATTTTCGCCTTTTTTGCCGTAACTCTTCACTATGGCTTCCTTCATGTATTTCACTGCATCCTCATAAGGAATGATATTCGTGATTTTGAAGAATGCGGATTGCAGAATAGTATTCGTTCTTCCTCCCAGACCGATTTCCGCAGCTATCTTGGTTGCGTCGATAATATAAAGGGTTATATGTTTTCTGGCTATTACGGCTTTGACATTGTCCGGAATCCTTTCCAAGGTTTCCTTTTCGTTCCAAAGACTGTTCAGAAGCAAAGTCCCGTTTTCCTTGATGCCTTTCAGGACATCGTATTTGTTCAGGTATGAAGGTACATGGCAAGCTACGAAATCAGGAGTCGATACCAGATAAGGAGCCTTGATCGGCGTGTCGCCGAATCTAAGGTGAGAGCAGGTGTAACCCCCGGATTTCTTGGAATCATAATCGAAGTATCCCTGGCAGTATTTGCTTGTGTGAGTACCGATTATCTTGATAGTATTCTTGTTGGCTCCTACCGTTCCGTCAGATCCGAGACCGTAGAATTTGCATTCGGTAGTGCCCGGTTTTACGATGCTTATTTCATTTTTGATAGGAAGGGATTTGAATGTCACGTCATCGACAATGCCGATTGTGAATCCGTTTTTAGGCTCGGCCATTTCCAGATTGTCGTAAACTGCAACTATCTGTGCAGGAGACGTATCTTTTGAAGAAAGGCCATAACGTCCGCCGACTACCAGAGGAGAATTGTCCTTGCCCTGGAACAGAGCCTTGACATCCATGTAAAGAGGCTCTCCCAAAGCCCCCGGTTCTTTGGTCCTGTCGAGAACTGCGATCTTCTTTACGTTCTTCGGAAGCACCTTCATGAAATATTTTTCGGAGAACGGTCTGTACAGATGTACCGATATGAGACCGTATTTTCTTCCATGCTTGGAAAGGTAATCGATCGTTTCTTTGATCGTTTCCGTTACAGAGCACATCGCTACTATTATATTCTCGGCATCTGGATCCCCGTAATATTCGAAAGGTCTGTAGACGCGTCCGGTGGCTTCGGTTATTTCACCCATATAGCGTGCTACAATATCGGGAATCGCTTCGTAGAATTTGTTTCTTGATTCCGCTGCCTGGAAATATACGTCTCCGTTTTGTGCCGTTCCCCTTGTGACGGGAGCATCCGGATTGAGTGCCTTTTCCCTGAATCTTGACAAGGATTTCTGGCTTATCATCTTTTTCAGGTCGTTTTCATCAAGAAGTTCGATTTTCTGGATTTCATGAGATGTCCTGAATCCGTCGAAGAAATGCATGAAAGGTATGCTTGACTTGATTGCCGACAGATGAGCCACCGCCGCCATGTCCTGGGCTTCCTGGACGGAACCGGATGCCAGCATGGCGAAACCGGTCTGTCTGCAGGCCATCACATCCTGATGGTCCCCGAAGATGGAAAGTGCGTGCGATGCTATTGAACGTGCTGAGACATGGAATACTCCAGGGAGCATTTCCCCGGATATCTTGTACATGTTCGGTATCATAAGCAGAAGACCCTGCGATGCAGTGAACGTAGAAGTCAGAACCCCTGCCTGTAAAGAACCGTGTACGGCACCCGAAGCACCGCCTTCGCTTTGCATTTCAGTGACCTTTACGGTTTCCCCCCATAGATTCTTCTTGCCGTGTGCGGCCCATTCGTCGACTTCTTCCGCCATGGTCGAAGACGGCGTGATAGGGTAGATTGCCGCGTGTTCACTGAAAAGATAGGCAATATTCGCTGCTGCATGATTACCGTCACAGGTAATGAATTGTTTTTCTTTTCCCATAATCATTAATGTTTATGTTATTTTTTGTTCGCCTGAAGTGGCCTTGTATTATTATTTCTCAAAGGGTATCAGCCCCTTCGATTTTTACATTTCCTCCGGAAATACGGTTTATCAGCCCCTGCAGAACTTTCCCCGGACCTATTTCCATGAAATAATCGGCACCGTCCGCCATCATGTTCTTGACCGTATGTGTCCATTTGACCGGTGATGTCAGCTGTGCAAGCAGATTCTTCCTTATGACAGCAGGATCTTCGGTAGGAAGTGCCGTTACGTTTTGGTAAACCGGGCATACGGGAATCTTGAATTCGGTAGCTTCAATAGCCTTTCCCAATTCTATCCGCGCAGGTTCCATAAGAGGGGAGTGGAATGCTCCTCCGACCTGCAGAGGAATTGCCCTCTTCGCTCCTGCTTCCTTTGCTTTTCCGCATGCTTCGTTCACAGCATCGGTTTCTCCCGAGATTACTACCTGTCCGTCGCAATTGTAGTTGGCGGGGATTACTATCCCGCTGCAGCTCCTGCATATATCTTCCGTCTGTTCATTGGTCAGCCCTATTATCGCCGCCATGGTTCCCGGAACCTTTTCACAGCATTTCTGCATTTCTTCGGCCCTTATTTCCACGAGTTTAAGGGCATTCTCGAAACTGACGGCTTGTGAAACGGCAAGCGCTGAGAACTCTCCAAGAGAATGCCCCGCCGTCATGTCCGGATGGAAATCCTTCATGCATTTCGCAAGCACGACAGAATGCAGGAATATAGCCGGCTGGGTCACTTTCGTGGCTTTCAACTCTTCCGCCGACCCGTTGAACATTATATCTGTGATTCTGAATCCGAGAATGTCGTTGGCCTTCTCAAGCAATTCTTTAGCCGCAGGGATGTTGTCGTATAACTCTTTTGCCATTCCCGGGAATTGAGAACCTTGTCCGGGAAATACATATGCTTTTTTCATAAAGATGCGGGTTTAAATTTCGTACATAATATATTTGCAAAAATACTAAAAATACATGATAATCTGAACAATTTCATTCTCTCAGGCAAATTTTGTTCCGTATCTTGTTTTAATGTTGTGCATACTGTTGTCATGACAGATTTCCGGTCTTTATTCCACTACTATAGGAGTCAACAGGAACACGATTAAGATAATTTGTTATTGGAGGATAATCGTGGGATAATTCGCAGAAAGTTCCTACATTTGCAACGACAATTGCTCCCTTAGTATAATGGATAGAATTTCAGATTCCGGTTCTGACGGTTTGGGTTCGAGTCCCAAAGGGAGTACGAAAAGAAGCGGTGGTATTATTGATTTTCAATATACCACCGCTTCTTTTTTTCTATTTTCTCGTTTTCCTGTTACCTCGTTGTATTGTTTGTCCAACTTTTGGGGCCACTCCAGACAGAGAAAATGTCCGGCCGGATCTGGAAACGTGTTCAGCGTAGATACGGAATAGGATTAGGCATTTATCTCTATTCTTGAATAGCCGTTCCCTGCCGGAATGACCTCGATATGTGTGGATATCCGTTCTTTCAGTTCGGTAAGATGAGAGATGACACCTATCAGTTTTCCTTCGTTCTGCAAATTCGAGAGAGCTGTCAATGCAACGTCGAGATAATCCGTATCCAGTGTCCCGAATCCTTCATCGATAAACATGGTATCGATTTTCATATTTCTGCCGGCCATCTTGGACAGCCCCAATGCAAGTGAAAGCGACACTATGAATTTTTCACCTCCGGAGAGATTCCGGGCCGTACGTTCTTCACAATTCTGGAACTTATCTATTACAGACAAATCGAAAGGATTTGCTGCATCGCCGCTACGTTTGAGCAAGTATCTTTCGGACATCTTTCCAAGTTGAATATTGGCCAGTCCTATCAAATGTTCGAAAGTAAGTGTCTGTGCAAAATTCCGGTATTTCTTTCCATCCTGGGAACCGATGAGTTCATTCAGATTCGTCCATTTCATGCATATTTTCTGCTGCTTCTCTTTTTCCTTTAATTTCGAAGCATTATTCTTCAGGTTTTCGCCGTTGTTTTCCAATATTTGTTCTGAAGCTCCGATTTTTCTTGACAAACCTTCCGATATCTCGTTTTGTTCTTCGTACGCCTTACGTAAATCCTCCGATGATAAAACCGTCAGATCTTCCGATTGTTTTGACTCGAGTTCTTTCCGCTTTCCGGATATGATAGCTTTGTTCTTTTCGAGTTCCGTATCTGCTTTGTTCCTTTCCAATTCGGCTGACATCTTTGCCTCATCGGAGTCAGCTACCGATTTCTTCAAACGGTTCTCTTCTTCATCGGCATTTTTATCCCCGAAAATGGACCTGCGGCTTGACAAAAGTTTTGCCATGGCATCTTCGATTTTCTTCTTTTCATCTTGTTTGGTTTCAATTGAAACGGAAAGATTTTCCAATTCTTTATTTTTCAGGCCCAGATCAGTTTTAAGCGTATTGATTTCAACTGTTAGATTTTCTTCGTTTTTCTTGTTTTCACTCCATGCTTCAAGAGCCTTTTGTAATTCCTCAAGCGTGGATACCCGGTATCTGTCAAAAATCTTCTTCAGATCACTCCCTGATGACTCATATTCTTTTTGTGCCAGTTCAACGGAATCTTTTTTGTTTTTTGTATTCTGTTCCGACAATTTGAGGCTGGTTTCAGCTTCCGATTTCGTCTTTTCAGCCAGACGCCTTTCATCTTGCTTTTTAGGAATCCCGGTTTCCTGTATATCTTTTATAAATGCTTCTGCTTGTGTCGCCTGTGAAATTATAGAAGAAATCTTTTTATATTCGTCGCGTCTTTCGTTGCGGATTCTTTCAAGTTCCCCAAGATGATTTTCGCCTTCCGGAAGATGAAAATCCGGATACAATTTGATTATTTCTGCTGCGATTGAAATACGTTTCTGTTTGTTCTCCGAGATTATTACGGATTCTTTTTGTTGATTTTCGAGGGCATGTTTTTTATCGGAAATTACAGAAGCCGAAGTGATTTCGTTTTTGGCGATCGAATCGGCAACTTCCCGGAGTCTCTTTCTCAAAATATCCAGCTCCGTTTCCTTTTGTCCCATTTCCGGTATATTTCCCAATGCATACGGGTGTACGGTAGATCCGCATAGAGGGCAGGCTTTCCCGTCTTCAAGATTTTCCCGCAGCTCTTTCAAATCAGACACCGTTCTGGCAAGGGAGATATTTTCTTCCAGCAATTTTATTTGTCCGTCAAGGCTTTCTTTTATTTCTTTGTCTTTGGAAATTGTTGAGGCAAGTCTTTTCCCTTTTTCTTCCAAACCGTCTATGATCTCCTTGTAACCGGCAATTTCATTATTACTGTCCGACAAAGCTTTTTCAGCGTCAACCAATTTGGAAATTTCAATTCCTGCCGATGTTACTTTTTCTTTCTCAGTCTGATAGAAGGACAGCTCTTTTCCTCTAAGTATATTGGAAAGTTCCTTCTTCTTCTCATTCAGCAATCCGATTTCATTTTCCAGCGCCTTTTCTTTTTTTTCAAAATCTTTTTGTGATTTTTCATAATCGGAACCAGAGGTTTCAAGTTCTTGATCAGCCTTCACGTATTCTTTATTCTTTACCTCAAGGTCCCGGAACAAATCGGTTACCCTTGAGTTCTGGTCTTTTATGGCGGCAAAGTTTTCTATTAGGGTTGCGTATATTGCGTTTTCTTTAGTCCATGCAACAGTTTCCCGCAACTTTTCTTGAGATTTGTCAAGTTTTTCCTGCCGTTTGCCGATATCGTTGATAAGAAGATTCTTTTTCCCTGCCAGTTCATCCGAAGCGGCAGCAACAGGTTCCAAAGATTTTTCCTTTTCGGCAATTCTGGTATCCAAGGCTCTTACCTCAACCAAAAGTTTGTCGGTTGTTTCCTTTTCCTCTTTTGATTTTTTCAACGCCTTTTCACATTCCTGAAATCTGCCGGAAGCCTCAGTCACTTTCTTTTCCAGTTCGGGAATCAGTGTTTCGGAATCGGAAATTTGTCTTTTAAGCGTTTCCATATCGGCAAGCCATTTCCTTTGATTTTCAATTCTCCGTAAATCTTCTCCGACTTTCTTCTTTTGTTCTTTCAGGTCGGCAATCTCACCTGTTATCTTTTCTATATCTTCTTGTGCCAGAATCTTTATGGCTCCCAATTCGATTTGTATCCCTTTCAGTTTTTCCGTTTCCTCCTTGTTCCTGTCGAAGACCCTTCTGGATATTTCCCCGTAGATTTCCGTTCCGGTGATTTGTTCCAGCAATTCGCCCTTGTCGTTCTTTTCAGCTTGCAGAAATGCCGCGAAATTACCTTGTGCCAGCAAAACCACTTTGGTAAATTGATCGAAGGTTAGTCCTGTGATGTCTACGACTTTTTTGCCGACTTCCGTAGCCTTGTCGGCAATAATCTTATTCCCGGAGTCGGCAATGCTTCTTTCTATCTGCTTGAGATTACCGTTTCTGTTCAGTGCCTGTTTCCATGAAGACTTCCAGATCTTTCCGTCAGATTCGAATGTGACTTCGGAATAGCAATCGCTGGTTCCCTGCGTCATTACGTCGTTGTTGTTGCCCGTTATATCGACCCTGGGCGTCTTGCCGTAAAGCGCAAGCGTAATCGCGTCAAGGATTGAACTTTTGCCGGAACCGGTTTTTCCGGTAATGGCAAATATGCCTTCAGAAAATATACGATCGGAAAAAGCTATATGCCATTCGCCGGCAAGCGAATTTATGTTTTTGAATTTAAGATCCAATATCTTCATATCCGCTTATTTATCGATTTCCAATTCTTGTATGATCTCTTTATATGATTCGAGAAGTCCGGTTCTCTGCTCTTGCGGAATATCATTTTTCGCGAGAAGTTTCTCGAAAACATCGAATTTACTCAAATCATCCAGCGAATGTATTTCCTCGTTTTGTGTAAGTACCTCGTTAAGATACATGCGGTTCTGTATTTTCAATATCTCTACGTTGCTGTCGGCCGTCATTTCATTTGCCCAAGTCGTAAGATCGGGGAAAACGTCCTTTCCGTCGTAAAGTATTTCCACCCAAACCGATTCCCCGGATCCTTTAAGTTCCGATAATCTTTTTCCGATGGTTTCCCTGTCTCCGCTTATGGATTCGAGACGCTGGAAAACAGGAATCTCCAGATTCCTTATGTCCGGTATGTTTTGTTCGAAATCTACAAGACAGACACATTTTTTCTGTCCTGCTTCTATAAAGCCCATAGGTATAGGGGAACCGCAATAGCGGACTCTATCGCTTAT
The DNA here is from genome assembly GCA_022648685.1 of Bacteroidales bacterium. Classification (GTDB taxonomy): domain Bacteria; phylum Bacteroidota; class Bacteroidia; order Bacteroidales; family UBA932; genus Cryptobacteroides. The sequence goes on along the minus strand of JALCMW010000002.1, from coordinate 36,289 downwards.
TACGGAAGGAACGTGATAATGCCCCAGTGCTACATAATCGAAAGTCTTGGGAAATATATCGCTGTCAATGCACTCGATACTCCCGACATAAGTCTCCCGGACTCCGTCATCTTCGTATCTTTTCCCACCGCTAACCGACAAATGTCCGGTTGCGATTACGGGAATATTGCCGCCTGCCTCATCGCGCTTTGCTTCCGCAATTGCCGCCACTGCTTCATAGTGATTTCTTATACCGTCTTTTATGCGCTTGGAACGGTCATCGTAACTTTCTTTCTCGGTGAAGCGGCTTATATCCCTTTCCCGCAGAAAAGGAACTGCACAAACGATGGCGGCAGGTTGGTTATCAGCCCCTGTTATAGTGATTACTTCATCCTCGATATTTTCGCATGCACTGCCTATCACATGGACGTCCATTGCCGACAGGATTCCGCCCGGGGCGTTGAGAAAACTTGGCGAATCATGGTTCCCTCCGATTATTACTACATTATTGCAACCGAGATTTCTTACTTTCACCAGGAAATCGTAATACATTTTCTGCGAAGTACTGCCTGGAGATGCCGTATCGAAAACGTCTCCGGCAATAATCAGCAAATCGACTGAATTTTTATCTATCGTTTCCAGCAGCCATTCCAGAAAGGCAGCGTGTTCCCTGCTTCTTTCCTTTTTTGTATACAGCATTCTTCCCAAATGCCAGTCGGAGGTATGTAATAGTCTCATAATGTTACAAACATAATGATTTTATTATAATGCTAATCTTGTGTCGATGCTTTTTTTGACGCATTTCCCTGCTGTCTTTTGAGGAATTTATGCCGGTTATATATTCTGACGCGGTTTGTTTCACAGGCTCCCTGACGGCCTGTAATGCAAAAAGGGATAAGAAATAACGGACCTCTTATCCCTTGACTATTTACCGGATCAAATCTTAGTCAGATCAAATCTTTTTCCCTATGTAAAAGACATATCCGTAGTACTGCTTGTATTTCGAGTACAAATCTGCTTCACGTCTCATAAGAGAAATGAAATCTTCCGCTGTTTTGTTTCCCCGGTGCTCTTTCAGAAATTCTTCTTGCCTGGGTTTCTGGGGCCGGTAATAATTATCCGTCCAGCAACTTTCGGGTGCGGCGAACAAAGCAACCGGGACATAGCCGGCATTTTGCATTATCGAAACGTTTTGTCCTACGGTCGTGATTTGAGGAACTGCGTCTACCCACCATTTTTCAATTTCGGCCGGACGTTCGTTGGTAAACCACGATTCATAAGTTACGGCAATGTAGCCACCTTTCTTCAGGAATTTATTCCAATAATTAATGCCTTTCTCGAACCCGATACTTCCTATAGCCCCTTCGGACCAGATAAGATCGAACTCTTCATTTTCGAAAGGCAGATTGTCCATTGATCCGACGATGCCTTTGACTCTGTCGCCGAGATTTTCGTCCTGAGCTTTCCGGTTCAGCTGATCGATAAAATTCTGGCAAAGATCTACACCTGTGATTTTGCCAGGGGTGTTTTTTGCCAGCAAAATGGTTTGTCCGCCCGTTCCGCAGCCCATGTCGGCGATCTTCGATTTTTCGTTAAGGCCGTTTATGAAACTAAGAGCTTTGAGAGTGATTTCCGGGCTCCCAGGTCCCTGACGTTCCAATTTGGAAAAGTATTCAAAAATTAGATTCAAGTCGAATTCGTGAATCGATTGGTCTTCTTTATTATTCATTGTAAAAAAGTAATTTAAATAAATATGATAAATTATACGGGATCCGTTTGCCGATTAAAAATAACAAACAATCCCTCCCGGAAGAGAATCCGGGATGAAAGAAGATACAATCCATACGTTAGAGTACGGATTGTTTACAATACAATATCCGATTTGAATTTCAACATACAACTGCAAAGATATGAAAAAAATCATATCCGGTAAGAAATTATCAATGGATTGCTTTGATTGAAATAAAATGCTAATTTTACATCATGATACGACATCTGTTTATCGTAATACTATAATTTTATGGAAGAAACAAATAGCTTGAACAGGATAAAGATTGCTTTGATTGAAAAACAAAGAACAGGCAAATGGCTGGCACGGCAGCTTTCGAAATCCGATACGACGGTTTCCCGCTGGGTATCGAACAAAGTGCAGCCGTCAGTGGAACAACTCTTTGAAATTGCCGATATTTTGGACATAGATGTGAAAGATCTGTTGAATTCAAACAAAAAATGAAGTCTATGGACGATAAAGGCAATATTATAATATATAGGTCGGACGACGGCAGTGTAAAACTGGATGTACGTCTTGAAGAGGAAACGGTATGGCTGACGCAACAGCAAATGGCGACTTTGTTTGGAAAGGATAAACGAACGATTTCCGAACACATTAGAAATATTTTTAAAGAGGGAGAACTGAATGAAAATGTGGTTGTCCGGAATTTCCGGATAACCACTCCGCACGGTGCGATTCCTGGTAAAACACAAGAATCACAAGTCAATTTATACAATCTCGACGTGATGAAACTAATGTGTGAAGTTAATACAGAATACGTTTTGAATTAATAATAATGAGCAACGAAATACAATTCCTATTATATAATGTTCCCGAAGGGGATGGAAAAGTCCAGGTGGTTGTCAAAAACGAGACGATTTGGATGACACAGAAGGCCATGGCTCAATTGTTTGATGTAAACGTGCCTGCCATTAGCAAACACTTGAAAAATATCTTTGACGAAGGAGAACTGGATGAAAAAGTGGTTATTTCCAAAATGGAAATAACCAGTGAACATGGTGCCATAGAAGGTAAAACTCAAACGAATAACGTAAATTTTTATAACCTTGATGCTATTATTTCAGTTGGTTATCGTGTTAATTCAACAAAAGCAACCCGCTTTCGCCAGTGGGCAACCAAGGTATTGAATGAGTATATCCGCAAGGGATTCGTGCTCGACGATGAACGTTTAAAACAATGTACGGCTGTTTTCGGTAAAGACTATTTCCGTGAATTGCTTGAAAGAGTTCGTTCCATCCGTGCGAGTGAACGCAGGATATGGCAACAGCTAACGGACATTTATGCCGAATGCAGTATCGACTATGACAAGAGTTCTCAAACGACTCATGACTTTTATGCCATGATTCAGAATCGTTTTCATTATGCGATTACCGGTCAGACGGCTGCGGAAATAATTTATGCGAAATCGGATCATACGAAGGAACATATGGGATTAACTACCTGGAAAAATTCTCCCGATGGCAGAATATTAAAGTCGGACGTAAAAATCGCAAAGAATTATTTGAGCGAAAAAGAAATAAGGCAGTTGGAAAGAGCCGTTACCGGTTTTTTCGACTATATAGAAGATTTGATAGAACGAGAAAACACTTTCGATATGAGTCAGTTCTCGCAAAGCGTGAATGAATTTCTTTCGTTCAGAAGATACAAAATATTGCCAGATAAAGGCCGTATATCTAAGGCAGAAGCCGACGCAAAAGCAGAAAGTGAATATGATATATTTAATAAGACACAAAGGATCGACTCGGATTTTGACAAGCAAATAAGAGGCCTGATTGACGATAATAAGGAATAATTGAAAGGTACCGTCAAACATATTTTTTTCATTGCAGAGACTAAAGGCTCTTTAGACTCCATGGAGTTGCGTGGAGTCGAGAAAGCCAAAATAGAGTGTGCAAAGAAACTTTTCAACGAAACGTCTTCCGGTAAAGTAAAATACTGGAACGTGACGTCGTATGAGGATTTACTGGATGTGATGGAAAGGATATGACGGTTATTTGCACCATTTGTCCAGCCAGGCGAAATATTCCCGGTGCCAGAACAGCGCGTTCTGGGGCTGTTGTATCCAGTGGCATTCATCCGGGAATATTATGAGCCTGGAAGGAACGCCCATCAGCTGTGCGGCATTGAAAGCGGCCATTCCCTGGTCATAAGGTACCCTGAAATCATTTCCTCCGTGGATGCAGAGGATAGGAGTGTGCCAGTTCTTTACAAGTTTGTCAGGGGAGTTCGCGTAATGTCTGACGGCTTTGGGAGCATTGCTCCATTGAGAGCCTCCTTGTCTTATGCCTCCGAATGTCTCTCCGTCACCCTTCGGTCCGACGGGACATTCCGGAGTTCCGACAGCCGGGTCGGCTTCGTATTCTTCAAGTCCTCCGTTGTCCCAGTTCGGGAACCACATCTCTTCCGTTGTAAGGTACATGTGCGATTCGTCGAATATACCGGCGTGGGCTATGAAACAATCGAAGACATTGCCGTGTATGCCGGCCAGATAATAGACGGAATATCCTCCGTAGCTGGCTCCGCAGGCCGCCATTTTCCCGATGAAAGGTTCGGCTTTCATCTGTTTGGCGGCGGAAAGGTAATCCTGCATGTTCAGTCCTATGTAATCCCCGGATATTTCTTCCGTCCATTCCGGACCGAAGGCCGTGGTTCCGCGTCTGTTCGGAAGCACTACCACATAACCTTGTGCGGCCATGAGCCTGTAGCACCATCTGTACGACCAATCCTGGCTTAAAGTGCCCTGAGGGCCTCCCAATGTGATGAGTATGGACGGATAGACTTTGGTACTGTCGAATTCCGGCGGATAGAGCACCCATGTCAGCATGTCTTTTCCGTCGACCGTCTTCATTATCCTCGCTTCGGTTTTGTATGTCTTCAGTTTGGAAATGATATGATCGTTCTCATGAGTAATCCGAGAATATGTCACATTCCTGTCGGTTACTGGGCAGTCTCCCTTTAGGACCTTGATAATACGGTTGCCGTTCACGGGGTCGGTGGTAGTGAAGGTTTCGTTATCGGACGTAGTATCGCTCCGTTCTTTGGAAACCGTCACGGAAACCAGTTCGGAAGGAAATTCCATGCTGTAATAGCTTGTCAGAAGTTGCGTATTCCCGTTACTGTCATCTCTTACTGCGAAAGGGGATTGGAAATCGAACCATTTGTCTTCGCCTGTGATTCTGGTGACGGCCTTGCTGATGTCTGCCGCATTGACATCGGCGCGGAAGATTCCCTGCAGGCCTTCAGCCAGGGCATTGAAATATACGGCATCGGACTTTTTGTCCCATACCGGAGAAGAGGCATTGTATATGAAACCGGAAGTAACGTCCCTTATTCCGGTGATGACGGGGATGTCTTCATTAGGATCATAATCCACGTCTGCTACCATCAGTCTGGATTTATCGGATTCGTATCCGTTCCTTGCCATGCTCAGCCATGCGATCTTTTTCCCGTCCGGAGACCAGGCGGGATCCGTATCGTAACCACCCTTCATAGGTATTACGCCCGTACCTTTTGTCTTGATGTTATAAATATATATTTCGGAATCGGTCGAAAATGCGTATTTCTTGCCGAATGATTTTTTACATGAATAGGCGATATATTTTCCGTCCGGACTCCAGCATAATTGTTCTATGCCGGCGAAAGGTTCCATAGGCAATTCGTAGAGGCCGTCTTCGGATTCGAGTATATCGGTGGAACTTTTACCGTTAATGCCTTTTTCCGCATCCGGAATATCTGCTACGAAAGAATGGGGGATTTCAGTCACCCAATGGTCCCAATGCCTGTACATCAGGTCGTCAGTCATGTATGCCCTGGCTTTATCCAGTTTCGGATCCGTGTCTTCCGGTGTTACGACATTACTGTGTACGGAGCTTACATACAATATCTTGCTCTGATCCGGAGACAAGATGAACCCGCTCACTTCCGCCTTGACGTCGGAAAGCTGTTTACGATCAGCCAGTCGAAGATTCGTTCCCTTGCCGCTTATTTTCCCTTTCCAGATCTGTCCGTCCTGAATATAATATATATGTTTGCCATCGGCGGCCCATCTTGCATTGCCTATGCTTTTTCCGTCTTCCGTCAGACGGGCTCTTTGGTTGCCGTCGGTGTTGCAGACGAAAAGATTCCTGCATGTACTGTTGTCTGCTATCGAAGTATATGTGACTCCGAACAGGATTTTTTCTCCGTCGGGGGACAATTGCGGGTCAGACAGCCTTCCAAGTGAAAGCAGGACTTCGGGAGTCATTTTCCCGTCGGAAATACTGATGTCGGACGGACCGATGTAGCCATCGGATTTTTTGTGCATATTGCAACCGGTCATAATCAAAGGAATGATGATTAAATTGACAGATAGAAACTTGAATAATTTCATTTTCTGTATGAATTATATTTTATATTGATATTTCATTTTTGTGAGTTTTCATCCGAATCCGGAGAACTTCCGTATTGTTCCAGTGCATCGGAAAGATAATCCCTGACCTTATTCCTGATTTTCAGGGGCTTAATTATTTCTATTCCGTCCCCGAACCTGCAAAGGTCCATGATGAGACTGTCGTTAGGAATCACATGTATGCGAAAAACAGGTTTTCCATCCTCCTCGCCGATTTCTTCCTGACTTTCATGCAGCTTCAGATCCCGTATGTATTTGGCGTTCTTCGGCGTAGCCTTGAATGTTATTGTCACCGCCTTTTCCCCCTTTTTCGGCAGGAAAATGCCATAGCTTGTCGCGAAGAGTTCATCAAGATCGAAATTTTCCGGAAGTTTGAAGACGGTTTCCGAAAGATCAATAGAAACTATCCTGTCCAGCCCGTACACCCTTATACCCGCCCTTTCTATGCAATAACCGATTAGGTACCACCTTTTCTCGGATTCTTTCAGTGCATAAGGATTTATATGCAGTTTTTCCGGCTTGTTGTCTGAATATTTCATATAATGCATGATGAATTGCCTGTTTTCCATCATCGCATCCATGATTAATGTCAGATATTTGTGCCCGGAAGGAATCTTTTCGACTGACACCCTGTCTGCAAGTTTCTCCTTGTCGGCGGTGAGTGAATTGTTTACAGTGAACATATCTATCAGCCATGATATCCTGGAATTTCCGTCGGTTATGTCATTGCTGTTTGATATATAATACCTGTTCGTACTTCTGTTGCACAGAATGGCTATTCCGAAGACTTCCGCTATCGCTGTCCTGTGGTTATTGAAAGACCGTCTGGGATACCGTTCCTGCCCGTCTTCCGCAGGACCGAACTTGCGGACCCACATATCAGACAATTCTTCCAGCGAAAGACCTTCTTCGCCAGCATCGGCTAATGTCCTTACCAGCCAGATATATTTATTCAGCAATTCGGTAACCATTATGATATTTTGCTATAGTCTTTTCCGCCCAATTTATATTTGTTTTTCCTCAATTCCGCGGCAAGAGGCCTGTCCTCTTCGGAAGAAAGATCGGGATCCTTGTCCAGAACAGACTGGGCATAAGCCCTTGCATCGTTCAGTATGTTCCCGTCTTTGGCCAGGGATGCGATGTCAAGTGTTATCGGAAGGCCGCTCTGTTGCGTCCCTTCAAGATCCCCTGGTCCTCTCATTTTCAAATCTTCTTCGGCAAGTTCGAATCCGTTTTCGGTCCTGCACATCATGTCGATCCGTTTCTGCGATTCGTTACCTATTTTCTGTCCTTTCATCAAGACGCAATAGGATTTGTCGCTTCCCCGGCCTACGCGTCCCCTGAGCTGGTGGAGCTGGCTCAAGCCGAATCTTTCGGCACTTTCTATCACCATGACGGATGCGTTCGGGACATCCACTCCCACTTCTATCACGGTAGTCGAAACCAGTATGTTAGCCCTGCCGGCCACGAAAGCGTCCATATTGAATTCCTTGTCTTTGTTGTTCTGCTGACCGTGCACTATGGCGATTTTATACGGCGGGAAAGGGAAAGCCCTGACTACATCTTCATATCCTTTTTCCAGATTCTGGTAGTCTGTTTTCTCGCTTTCGAAAATCAGCGGATACACTATGAATACCTGCCGTCCCAGTGCTATCTGCCTTTTGAGAAAACCGTACATCGCATCCCTCTGCTTCTCTCCGGCCTGAATTGTTTCAACCGGTTTCCTTCCCGGAGGCATTTCATCTATGGCTGAGACATCAAGGTCTCCGTATAATGTCATGGCGAGGGTCCTGGGGATAGGGGTTGCTGTCATAACCAGGATATGCGGAGCTATTCCGCCCTTTGATTTCTCCCAGAGCCGGGCTCTCTGATCCACTCCGAAACGGTGCTGTTCGTCGATTACGGCCAAACCGATGTTTTTGAATATGACATTGTCCTCGATGAGGGCATGAGTCCCTATTATTATATCGATATCCCCGTTTTGAAGGTCTTCCGAAATCTTTCTTCTTTCTGCTGCCGTGCTGCTTCCCGTCAGGATGGCCGTCTTGGCTTTAGTCGGTTTCAGATAATCGCTTATGTTTCTGAAATGCTGTTTGGCAAGGACCTCGGTAGGGGCCATTATCGCGGCCTGGTATCCGTTGCCTACAGCTATCAGTGATGAAAGCACTGCAACCATTGTTTTTCCGGAACCGACATCCCCCTGAAGCAGACGGTTCATCTGATGACCGCTTGTCAGGTCTTTCCGTATTTCTTTTATTACCCTTTTCTGTGCTCCGGTAAGCGTGTATGGCAGGGAATTGTAACAGGCATTGAAATCGGTTCCTACTTTCTTCATCATAATGCCCACGGAATTCCTGCTCCGTATATATTTCTGTTTCAGAAGGGAAAGCTGCAGAAGAAACAATTCTTCGAATTTAAGGCGGTATGAAGCTTTGGCAAGCGATATTTCATCTTTCGGGAAATGGATGTTTTCAAGGGCATATCGCAGTGGAACCAGACCTTTTTCCTTTATTACGTAGGATGGAAGTGTTTCCCTGATTTCCGGAAGAACGCGTTTGAGTGCGGATTCCATCATCTTGTTCATGACCTTGGCCGTAATTCCCGCATTTTTCAATTTCTCGGACGACTGATATATTCCGGTTACCATCACTTTTTCTCCCTGGCCGTGATCTTGTCCGGAACGTGGTGAATCTATTTCGGGATGGACTATATTCATTCTTCCGTTGAAAACGGTAGGTTTGCCGAAAAACAGGAAAGTGCTTCCCGGTTTCAATTCATCAGTTATGTATTTTATTCCCCTGAAGAAAACCAGCTCCAATTCACCGCTGCCGTCCGATACGGTTACGCTTAGCCTTTTCGGTTCCCTTTTGACACTTTCGACTTCGGCTTGTATCTGTACGAATGAAGATTCGTATTGTATGTCGCTTATCTTACGGATTGACCCTCGGTCTACGTATCTGAACGGGTACAATCTGACAAGATCTCCGAACGTGTTTATGTTCAGTTCGTTTCTTAGAAGCAGGGCTCTTTTCGGCCCTACTCCGGGCAAAAATTGGATATCGGATTCAGATATATTTACGTACATTATTACAGCTGGCGACTTTATATTTGATATTTGCTGTTGAAACAAAGATAACAAAAAATCCATATATTTGCAGTCGTATGGACAAATTAGTGATTGATAACGATATCCTTTTCCCCGAAGTGCTCTCGCTTTTGGACAAAGGAAAACAGGTCGTTATCCCTTGCAAAGGCGTCAGCATGCTCCCTTTCATAAGGCAGGGACTAGATACAGTGAAACTGGAAAAGGCGGGGTCTGTCAAAAGGGGGGATATAGTCTTGTTTGTTTACAAAGGGAAGTATGTTCTTCACAGAGTATGGAAGATTGAAAGGGATACTGCCTTGATGATGGGCGACGGAGTTTTGAAGAATCGTGAAAAATGCAGGACGACGGATATATATGGCAAAGCTGTGGAAATATTGAAAAACGGTTCCCGTCCCGTATTTCCGGATTCGTCAGTAGAAAAGCTGAAAGCGGAACTATGGCGTCTGCTATTGCCGTTGAGGAGATATCTTCTGGCAGCCATAAGGCTATTGCCGGAATATCGGCGTTCGGTAAACTTTTTCAGGAATGCCTGAAGAAATTTAAAAAATGAAATGATTGACTTTATATTTGTAATATGAAACTGAAAGAAGGGTTTGTGCTTAGAAGGATATGTGGAAAAGATGTGCTTTTCAATGAAGGGACCGACCAGGTGGATATGAGCCGGCTTTTAAGTCTTAATGAAACCGCTTCCTATTTGTGGAATTCGGTAGCAGGCAAAGAGTTCGATGCCGGATATCTTGCGGATCTGCTGGTCGGGAAATATAATGTTGACAAAGATACAGCTTTGAAGGATGCAGAGAATCTCTGCAGCCGATGGCTGGAATCAGGGATAGCAGAATGAATGAGGAAGAACGTCATTTTTTGTATTTTCTCCGTTGCGGTTTATGGAACCTCAGGGAATCTTATGACGGATCATCGGAAATCCGCTGGGATAGGATATATGATCTGGCGTTGCAGCAGACAGTAGCCGGCGTAATTGCCGACGGAATAACAATGGCCGGGATTCCGATTCCGACAAACGAAGCGGCTTTCGGTAAATTTGCAGGTACCGTATTTGCAACCGAACGTCGGAATACGCAAATGGACGCTCTTGTAGTCAAGATTTTCCGTGCCTTTTCAGAAAACGGCATAAAGGCTTTTCTTGTGAAAGGCCAGGAAGCGGCACGTGCGTATCCTGATCCTTCCAAACGCCAGCCGGGAGATATTGATATTTTCATGGACGCCGGCAATTATATGAAAGCCAAGTCGTTGGTTGCATTGATCTCAGGATGCGGGGGTATTGAGCGGGAAAGCAACCTGCATTATGCAACCGAACTTGGAGATGTGGAAGTTGAATTGCATGGCTCTTTCAAATCGCTTACCGACAGGAATCTTGACAAGAGGGTAATCGTATGGGCTGAAGAAATGACGGATTTCCCGTGCCCGGTTTGGAAGGAAGGCGGTACGGAAATAGGCCTTCTGCCATATAATTTCGAAGCCATATTCCTGTTCCTTCATTTTTTCCATCATTTCATGACTTCGGGTCTGGGTTTGAGACAGATTTGCGATTGGGTGCGCTACCTTTACGTTAATAAGGATAACATTGACCGAGTACGTCTGGAAAAGGATATAAGCCGGTTGGGTATTGTTCTGCCATGGAGGGTTTTCGCCTGCCTGGCAGTCGATTACCTTGGATGTCCTGAAGATTCAGCCCTTTTATATGACGATTCCTATTCACGTAAAGCATTGAAAGTATTGGAGAGGATAATGAAAACAGGGAACTTTGGAAAATCCGTCAGGGGGAAAAGGAGGAATGAGCGGTATCTGGTAAGAAAAACCCGGTCTTTTTTCATTTCATTCAAAGATTTCATCCGATTGTCTCTGATTTTCCCTAAGGAATCTCTGTTGAATTTTTCCGGTTTCTGCAGGGAAGGGATGGGAGCGGTAATGAATGACATAAAGAATTGATACGGCTTATAATGAAAGGGTTGCTGAAATATTTAAGATGGACGGGTGGATATGTCAGGAGTATAATCCGGCCTTTGTGCGTCAATATCTTTTTGGGCATTGCGAGTGTTTGTCTCATGCTGTATTTCATTTACGTCAGTAAAAAGCTGGTGGACATTGCAACCGGTGATTCGACAGGAAGTATACCGGTATATTCCCTTATCCTTTTATCTATTGTTGTAATAAGGCTTTTGGTAAATGCTCTGAACACAAAACTTGGAAATACGACAGAAGCCAAACTTGATTTTGTAATCAGACAAAGGATTTTCAACAATTTAATGAGGTCAAAATGGTTCGGAAAGGAAAAACTCCATTCCGGAGACACCTTGAACAGGCTTGAAAGTGATGCGGATAAAGTCGCGAGTGTGATTTGTGCGGATTTTCCCACTACAGTTACGACATTCTTCCAATTAGTGTCTGCATTTGCTTTCATGAGTGTACTGGATTTCCGTCTGGCACTGATACTTATCATTCTGACACCGGCATTCCTCGGCTTAAGCAAATTGTTTTTCAGAAAAATGAGAATGCTTACACTCGATATAAAAAATACCGAAAGCAAGGTTCAAAGCCATATCCAGGAAAGTCTCCAGAACCGTTCCGTTATCAGATCCCTGGAACAGAGCGATATGATGGGCGAACGTCTTTCCGATCTGCAGTACGAGGAATACGGGCAGATTCTTGACAGGACTCGTTTCAATGTTTTTTCAACGACTCTTATAGGCGCCACATTCGGTTTCGGATATGCCGCCGCTTTACTTTGGGGCATTTACGGCATTCACACAGGTACCGTTACATTTGGTATAATGACCGCGTTCCTTCAACTGGTGGGACAGATACAGGGACCGACAGTCAAATTGACAAAACAAATTCCTTCTTTTGCATATGCTACGGCTTCCATAGACAGGCTGATGGAAATAGAGTCGTTTCCGAAAGAAAGGAAAGGGAAGCCGGTTCATCTTGACGGGATAGCAGGAGTGAGGATAGAAAACCTTTCTTTCAGGTATCCGGATTCCGGCAGATATGTGATAAAAAATCTGTCGTTCGATTTCAGGCCTTCTAGCAGGACTGCGATAGTAGGGGAGACGGGAATCGGCAAAAGTACATTGATAAAAATAATCCTTTCCCTCCTTTCCCCGTCCGAAGGCCATGTTTTGTTATATACGGAATCGGGAATGGAAATCGAAGCTTCGCCTCAGACTCGCAATAATCTGGTTTATGTTCCCCAGGGGAATACCCTGTTCAGCGGTACTATCCGTGAAAATCTCCTTATGGGCAATCCTTCGGCAGGTGAATCCGAATTGGATGCCGCACTCCGGATAGCCGTGGCGGAATTCGTGAACGATCTTCCGGACGGTCTCGATACAGTGTGCGGAGAAAGCGGTGCCGGGTTGAGTGAGGGGCAGGCTCAAAGAATAGCAATAGCCCGCGGTCTGCTGAGACCGGGAAGCATTCTGCTTTTGGATGAATTCAGTTCTTCACTTGATCCTCAAACGGAGGACCGTCTAATGTCGAACCTGACTTCCGCAACCATCGGCGATACGTTCGAAAAGACCATGATATTCATCACGCATAGGGAAAAGATTTCCCTATATTGCGACAATATTCTTAAAATGGAAAATCAGGCTATCTGAGGCCTTCCGGGTCTTGTCCTGCCGTAACCGTTGTTTTCATCGGTTGTGCGCTCAGGCATCTTGCCTGCAACGAGATCGTCGTAATCCTTCCTGTTCTTGTAGATATCTATCGCTTCGAATATCGAAGACATCATGGATCTGGGATCGGCTATATCCCTTCCAGCCATGTCATATGCCGTTCCATGGTCCGGTGACGTTCTTACAATGGGGAGTCCGGCGGTATAATTGACTCCGTTTTCGAATGAAAGAGCCTTGAAAGGAGCCAATCCCTGATCATGATACATAGCCAGCGTCGCGTCGAAACGCGAATAATTCTGCAGTCCGAAAAATCCGTCCGGGGAATAAGGTCCGAATGCCAGTATGTTTTCATCATTAGCTGCTTTTACTGCAGGAAGTATGATTTTTTGTTCTTCATCCCCAAGCAGTCCGCCGTCACCGCAGTGCGGGTTCAGCCCGAGAACCGCGATCTTCGGGGAATCTATTCCGAAATCCCTTATCAGTGAATTTTTCATCAGTCTCAATTTGTCCAGGATCTTTTCGGAAGTAAGCGAAGCGGAAACATCCTTGAGGGGAATATGTCCAGTGACCACGCCGATTTTAAGCTGCGGGCTCACCATGAACATGGTGATTTCCTTGACTCCGAATTCTTTTTGCAGGTATTCAGTATGTCCTGTATATCCGAATCCTTCATCCACCATCGCCCTTTTGTTTATGGGTGCTGTTACAAGTACGTCGATGTTCCCTTCCTTTATGTCCGCAACAGCGCATTCCAAAGCTTTTATTGCGGATTTGGCCGATTCGGGAGTGGATTGCCCCGGTTCCACGAATACATTGTCAGGCAGGCAGTTCACTATGTTGATCTTGTTCGGCTTTGCATTCTTGGCCGAAGTTATCACGTAAGTGTCCATCGGATCTATGTTATGTATCAGTTTTTTGTAAAACCCGAAAATTTTCGAAGAACCGTAAATTACAGGAGTGAAAGAATCCAGTATCCTTTTATCCCCCAATGATTTTATGATAACTTCATACCCGATTCCGTTGCCATCACCTTGAGTGATTCCGACTATTAGTTTTCCGTTAGACATTTTACGCTATTTTAATTTATTCTGTTCAATATATCCGATGTCGTCAGGCAGATCTCCGCTTTTTGAAGCTGCAACCGCCAGTGCGTCGCATCTTTCGTTTTCAGGATGTCCCGCATGACCTTTGATCCAATGGAATGTTACCTTGTGCCTTCCGGATACCGCAATGAATCTCATCCACAAGTCTGCATTCTTGACTTTTGAGAAATTTTTTTTCACCCAGTTCCCGATCCAGCCTTCGTTCACAGCCTTGACGACATAAGAAGAATCGCTGAATACCTCCACTTTGGCTTTGTCCCATCTGATGGCTTCAAGCCCCCTGATGACGGCAAGAAGTTCCATTCTGTTGTTTGTGGTGAGCCGGAACCCTCCGGAGAGCTCTTTGGTTTTACCGGCACATTTCAATACTATACCATAACCTCCCGGACCCGGATTTCCGCTGGAAGCTCCGTCCGTATATAAGAATATTGCAGGGCGTTCCTGTGTCTTGCCGTCAGTCATGATGCAAATATAACCAAATAACTTTTTTGTATTTAGTTTTTTTTGAATAATTAGTTTTTAGTACTTATTTTTGCAACCTATTAGGTCATATGTTAAAAACTATGCTATTCCCCTTTGTTTATATATATTAATATGGAAAAATCGCTTTTTAGGTTTTTATCGGTTTTAATTATTATCCTTGTATTGGGGTCTTGTTCCTCAAAAACATACAGGAATATCAATTACCTGCAAGATGTCCGTAAGGATTCGAGCTGGACTATGGCAGTAAACCAGGGGGTTCTTATTCAGCCGAAAGACATAATTTCGATAATTGTGTCAAGTACGGATCCTGAATTGGCCGCATCATTCAATCTTCCGATAGCCAGTTATCAGGCAGGATCGGAAATGGCAAGCGTTTCCGGAAGTTCTTATCAAAAACTGCTCGGGTATTCCGTAAGCAATGACGGTGATATTTATTTTCCGGTCCTTGGAAGGATACATGTCGCAGGTCTCAACAGGTGGGAGCTTTCAGACCTTATCAAACACAGGCTCATTGACGGGAAGTTCATAAAGGATCCGGTAGTGACTGTCGAATTCATGAATTTCAAGGTTTCTGTGATGGGCGAGGTCAATTATCCAGGGACATACAGCATAGATGGCGATAAGATAACGATACTTCAGGCTCTCAGCCTTGCCAAGGATCTTACTATTTACGGGCGGAGGGACAATATAACCATAATCAGGGAACAGAATGGGGAAAGGCACATCTACAAAGTGGACTTGCGGTCCAGCGACCTTTTTAATTCCCCGGCATATTATCTGCAGCAGAATGACATAGTCTATGTCGAGCCTAACAAAGTCAGGGCCGGGCAGTCGACTATCAATGAAAATAATTTCAGATCGGTCAGCTTCTGGATGTCTCTGGGGTCGTTCATGGTGACGATTGCGAATATGATAATATTGGCCTCAAGGTAATCCTTTAATTAATAACTAAAAAGAAATGATTGAAGAAAATAATTCTTCCAAGGGTTGGAACGGAACGGAAGAAGAGGATAGGGATTCTTTCCAGCTGGCCGATATTTGGGCCCTAATATGGAACAACAAGTTTTGGTATTTGCTTTGCCTTTGCCTGTGTTTTCTCTTTGCGGCTTTTTACATATACAAGACTCCGAAAGTATACAATCGTTCGGCTAAGGTCATTGTAGATGAAAGCGATGAAAATTCTTCCATGCGTGACCTTGCGTCATTTGTCGGGAATGTGACCCGGTATTACAGATCTTCCGGGACAAATGTCTATAACGAACTGGAATCATTCACTTCTCCGGATATTATGCAGAAAGTGGTTGAAGAGCTCGGGCTTCAGACCAAGTATGAAGAACATCAATTCCTTAGAACCAGGGAGCTTTATACAAATTCGCCTGTATGTGTTACTGCGGCCGGTGATAATCCGCAATCCTTTTTCTCTTTTACAATATCCAAGGCCGCCGGGAATTCATTCGTCATGAAGGATTTCATCGCAGGCCCCAAAGATGATGGACCTGCAAAGAAGCTTGATGCCGTAAAGGTCAAGGGCTCTTTCGGAGATACATTGTCTACACCGATAGGAAGACTTGTTGTTTCTCCTACCAGACATCTTGATTCGTGGGATAAAGAAATAAAGGTCTCATGGAGCAATTCGATGTCAAGGGCGAAAGGATACAAAAGTGCTTTGAAAGCCGAATTGTCCGGGAAGGAGTCTTCCGTAGTAGTATTGTCCATGAGCGACCGTTTCATTTCCAGGGCGGATGCAATTCTGGTTACCCTGATTAAAGAATATAACGATGCCTGGGTGATGAATAAAAATCATTCGGCCCTTAATACGGAGAAATTCATAAATGACAGGCTTCAGGAGATCGAGAATGAATTGGGCAACGTTGAAACCGATCTCAAAGACTACAAGGAAAAGCACAAGATTACAGATATCCAGTCCATTTCACAGGCATATCTCGAATCTTCCAGCAATTACGAATCTAAATATTTCGAGGTCAACAGCCAGTTGACGATAGCAAAATATATAAAGGATTACCTTAGCGATCCGATACATGCAAGTTCGCTTATTCCAGCAAATTCCGGTCTGGAAGGTGATAATGTTGAATCCCAGATTTCAAAATACAATGATTTGGTGATGAACAGGGACCGGCTTTTGAACGAAAGCAGCGCCGTCCATCCCGTAGTTGCCGATTTGAATGAATCCATTGCAGCTTTGAAAAAGGCGATAGGACGTTCCGTCGATAATATGATTGCATCTCTCGAGATCCAGTCCAAAAAAATTGCCGATCAGGAACAGGAAATAATGGACAAGATTGGTTCGACTTCCGGAGAAGAGCTCAAATTACTGTCAATAGAAAGACAGCAGAAAGTCAAGGAGCAATTGTACATATATCTTCTTCAAAAACGGGAAGAAAATAAAATAGCCAGTCAGGTGAATGTGGGGAATACAAGACTTGTGATGAGTCCTAACGGGAGCCATGCCCCGGTATCCCCGAGAATTCCGGTAATATTTTTCATCGCCCTGATATTCGGGATCGGAATTCCTTTCTGTGTATTTTTCCTGATGGATGCCTTGAACACTACGGTACTTACAAGATTCGATATCACCGGACTTTCAGTTCCTTTCCTCGCGGAGGTCCCTCAAATGGGGATTGCGGGAAATTGGTTCCAGCGCTGGCGCGCCGATCGTAATGATAACAAGAATGAGCGTATCCTTGTCCAGGGGGGGAAGCGAGATGTCATGAATGAAGCTTTCAGGGTTCTCAGAACAAATCTGGATATGATGCTGGCTACCGATTCGGGAAAGAAGTGCCATAAGATAATGCTGACATCTTTCAATCCTAATTCGGGAAAGACGTTCATTACTTTGAATATAGCCGCCAGCATGGCATTGAAGGGCGTGAAAGTCCTTCTCCTTGACCTGGATATGCGTAAGGCTACTTTGGGCAAGGCGCTTAAATTGAACAGGGATGGTTTTGTATCATACCTTAACGGCCGAAGTTCTGACTATCATCCTTCAATTAAAGTAATCAATGATAATCTGTCCCTTCTTCCGATAGGTACATTGCCTCCGAATCCTTCGGAATTGCTTCTTTCCGAGAAATTCATTTCGCTGATAGATAATCTTTCAGAGGAATATGACTACATATTCATGGATTGTCCTCCGGTGGATATCGTGGCCGATACGGCAATAATATCGAAATATGCTGATCTTACTTTGTTCATAATGAGAGCCGGTCTGTTTGACAAGAGGGCGCTGCCTGCCGTCAATGAACTTTATAAGAGCGACAAATACAGCCATATGTCTATTGTGCTCAACGGTGTTGAAGGTGCCAAAGGCCAGTACGGGCATTACGGTTACGGCTATGGCCATAGCTATGGCCACAGTTATGGATACGGCTATGGTTATGGATACGGTTATGGCTACGGATACGATGGCAAGAATGTCGATGATAATGATAATGAAGATTCAGAAAAGAATTAATGTTCGGTTTTTTTAATAACAGGAAATCGCTTTCCGAAAGCGGAATTTTAAAGGGAGCCGTCGACAACCATTCCCATATTTTGTACGGTGTCGATGATGGAGTAAGGACTCTTGACGAATCCCTTGCCATCTTGAAATTTCTGGAAAAGGCGGGTTTAAGCAAACTTTGGCTCACGCCGCATATCATGGAAGATGTACCGAATACCACTTCCGATTTGAAGGAACGTTTTTCGGATTTGCAGTCCGCCTATGGCGGAAGTATCAACCTTTCACTAGCTTCCGAATATATGATGGATAATCTCTTCATGAAGAGGCTTTCGGAGAGAGATCTTCTGTTGCATGGCGATGATACCGTACTTGTGGAAACATCCACGTGGGCTCCTCCTATCGATTTCTGGGATATCATGGAAAAGATCATGAATATGGGTTATCGTCCCATTCTCGCCCATCCGGAACGGTACCGTTATATGAAAGAATCTGATTATCAGAAACTGCATGATATGCAGGTGCTGTTGCAGTTGAATATACCGTCAATCGTCGGTGTATATGGAGAACAGGTTCAAATGAAGGCGCGCGACCTGATGGAAAAAGGCTGGTATTCGATGACGGGATCGGATTGCCACCGTTTCAAAGCCATACAAGGACAGTATGAAAGCCGGATCTTGAAATCCGAAACTTTGAACCGTCTTGATACACTGCTTCATTGCGCCGTTTAAATTTAAGTTATCATGAATGTTTTGGTTACTGGTGCTAACGGTCAGTTGGGGACCGAGATCCGCAATGCTTCTTCCACCCTTAAAGACAATTATCATTTCACCGATGTTTCCGGTGCCGATGGCAAGACCGTTTTCCAATTGGACATAACGGATGCCGCTTCCCTTAAGGAAACCATGGAAGCCTATGATATAGACGTGATAATCAATTGTGCGGCATATACCAATGTTGAGGCGGCTGAAGACAATTATGAACTTGCCGATAAACTGAATCACAAGGCTGTTGCCAATTTATCTTCGGCTGCGTCTGAATACGGTGCCACATTGATCCAGATTTCCACGGACTACGTTTTCCATGGCGATTCAAGCATCCCTTACCGTGAAGATTTTGCAACGGATCCCATAGGTGTCTACGGAAAGACCAAACTGGCGGGGGAGAAAGCCGTCATTGATTCAGGATGCAAATATATTATTTTCCGTACTGCGTGGCTTTATTCTCCGTACGGGAAGAATTTCGTCAAGACAATGCTTCGACTTACCGAAGAAAAAGACAGTCTTAAAGTCGTTTTCGACCAGATAGGGACTCCGACTTACGCTGCGGATTTAGCATCTTTGATATGCGGAATCATTTCGGGCGATAAACTTGACAGAACCGGAATCTATCATTTCAGTGATGAAGGAGCAATTTCATGGTACGATTTCGCAAAGGCCATATGCGAATTGTCAGGGCATTCCTGCGATATCACTCCATGCCACAGCGATGAGTTTCCTTCAAAGGCCGGCCGGCCGCATTTTTCCGTATTGGATAAGACCAAACTAAAGAGTATCTTTGAAGTGAGCGTCCCATATTGGCGGGACTCTCTGTCTGAATGCTTAAAAAGAATGTAATATGAAAGGTATTGTCCTTGCAGGCGGAAGCGGCACCCGCCTCTATCCGATTACGAAAGGGGTAAGCAAACAGCTTCTCCCCGTTTTCGACAAGCCTATGATTTATTATCCGGTTTCCGTTCTGATGCTGGCCGGAATCAGGGACATACTTATTATATCGACTCCCGATGATCTTCCTTCATTCAGAAGATTGCTTGGGGACGGCAGCGATTTCGGAGTGCATTTTTCATATGCAGAGCAACCTTCTCCTGACGGTCTCGCGCAGGCTTTCATCATAGGAGAGGATTTTATAGGGGATGATGATGTGTGTCTGATTCTCGGAGACAACATTTTCCACGGAAACGGTCTGGTTTCGATGCTCAGGGATGCAATAACTACTGCTGAAAAAGAAAGGAAGGCAACTGTTTTCGGATACTGGGTGAGTGATCCTCAGAGATACGGGGTTGCCGAATTCGACAAGGCGGGCAATTGCCTGAGCATAGAGGAAAAGCCGGCGGATCCGAAATCAAATTATGCCGTAGTCGGGCTGTATTTCTATCCGAACGAAGTAGTCGATATTGCAAAAAATATAAAACCGTCGGCGAGAGGGGAACTTGAAATTACCACCGTCAACCAGGATTTCCTTTCCGAAGGAAAATTGAAAGTGCAGACTTTGGGACGGGGTTTCGCATGGCTGGATACCGGCACCCATGATTCGCTTGCCGAAGCATCGAATTATATTGAAGTGATAGAAAAGCGCCAGGGCTTGAAAGTCGCTTGTCTGGAGAGCATTGCCCTTGGCAAAGGTTGGATAACTCCATCACGTTTGAAAGAGCTTGCCAAACCGATGCTCAAAAACCAATACGGGCAGTATCTTATGAAAGCCGCCGAAGATGCCGAACGCAACGGAGCGGAGAATATAGATTATTGATCATGGAAATCATACGGACTGGAATAGCGGAAGTAGTAATTCTTCTTCCGAAAATCTTCAATGACGGAAGGGGGTATTTTTTCGAATCTTACTCGCAAAAAGAATTCAATGAAAAAGTCCGGACTGTCGATTTCGTTCAGGATAACGAAAGCCGTTCGACTTACGGTGTCTTGCGCGGCCTTCATTTCCAACAGGGAGAACACAGCCAGAGCAAGCTTGTGAGGGTCGTGGAAGGCTCCGTGCTTGATGTTGCTGTTGATATTCGCAAAGGTTCACCGACGTTCGGGAAATATGTTTCGGTGTTGCTTACGGGAGAAAACCACAAACAGTTTTTTGTCCCGAGAGGATTCGCACACGGCTTTTCAGTATTGTCGGAAACAGCCGTATTCCAATATAAATGCGACAGGTTCTATGCGCCCCTGAGCGAAGGTGCCATAGCCTGGAATGATCCCGATATCGGAATAGATTGGATGGTTCCTGAAGATAAAGTAATTCTTTCGGGGAAAGACGAATGCCATCCTTTTTTGAAAGAATGCGATTGTTTGTTCGATTATAAAGATGATTTATATGAAAAAATTTGAAAGGACGATAATGATTACCGGCGGGGCCGGTTTCATAGGAAATCATGTGGTCAGGCTGTTTGTCCGCAAATATCCCGATTATCATATAATCAATGTCGATAAACTGACTTATGCCGGTAATCTGGCAAACCTCCGGGATATAGAAAACCAGCCAAATTATACGTTCGTAAAAGCTGATATATGCGATTACGAAAATATGTCCCGGCTGTTGGCCGAAAACAATGTTGACGGAATCATCCATCTTGCTGCGGAAACCCATGTCGACAGGAGCATAAAAGATCCTTTTGTGTTTGCAAGGACGAATGTCATGGGAACATTGACTCTGTTGCATGCCGCAAAGACATATTGGGAACCGCAAGGCTGGAAAGTGGAAGGCAATCCCGTCCGTTTTTATCAGATTTCAACTGACGAGGTATATGGTTCTTTGTCTTTCGGGGACAAGCCGTTCACGGAGAAAAGCAAATACGATCCGCATAGTCCGTATTCAGCCAGCAAGGCTTCCGCCGATCATTTCGTGCGCTCTTTCCATGATACGTTCGGAATGCCTGTCGTGTTGAGCAATTGTTCCAATAATTATGGCCCTTATCAGTTTCCCGAGAAGTTGATACCATTGTTTATCAATAATATACGTTATCGCAAACCTTTACCGGTATACGGCAGCGGAGAGAATGTCAGGGATTGGCTTTATGTGGAGGATCATGCCCGTGCAATCGATCTGGTCTTCCACAAAGGGGAAACATACGGTACATACAACATAGGTGGATTCAACGAATGGAAAAACATAGATTTGATAAAAGTGCTGGTTAAGGTCACGGACAAAATCCTTGGACGTCCGGAATCAGCCGATATTGACCTTATCACCTATGTAAGCGACAGGAAGGGGCATGATTTGCGTTATGCCATAGATTCTTCGAAGATTACGAAAGAATTGGGATGGATGCCGTCGCTCCAATTCGAAGAGGGGATAGAGAAAACAGTAAGGTGGTATCTTGACAATCAGGATTGGCTGGATAATGTGACTTCAGGCGATTATCAGCTCTATTACGAATCCATGTACGGTCACAGGTAACCGCAATCCATATCAGATATTGTTATAAAGAAATTCCGCGAATTTCTCCCATGAATGCGCTGCAATGAAATCTTTTCTCGTATCGACGCCGATGGTTTTCCTGTCGTCCCGATCTGCGAGTATGCAGAACATTTCCTGGATATTTCCGTATGTCAGACAAACACCTTCTTCAGCAAGATCCTTGAATGCTCCTATGGCAGGCCCTATGGGATTACCTCCTAGGACAACTGTATTTATCAAAAGTCCTGAACTGGAAATGCTTCCGGGAAGGTATGGGAAAAGCACATAATCTGAATGTGTGCAGTACCAGGCGACTTCATCGAAATCCGGCCGTCTGTTTTCATACGAAACCCCCGACTTCTCTATTACTTCCTCAAGGTACGGTATTTTGCATTTTCCGATAATCATGACCTTTATTCCGGTTCTTTTCAACGACGGGTCGGATACGAATTCCCCTATGCCTTTGTATGGAAGAACGTCTCCCCATATGAATACGTCATAATGCTCGGAACCATCCTTCCCGGCCGGAATATATGGTTTGAGTTTCATGTTGCATGCCGGGTGGCAGATGAATCTGACTTTTTCTGCTGACATCCCTATGAAATGCAGTTGTCCTATAGCAAAATTTGCAGCGTCCTTGGAATGCGAAATCACGAGGCATGACCTTTTGAGCAAAGTCCGGGTAATAGATTTGCTCATGTAGTTTTCTCCCTGATGGGGTCTGATATTGTGATATATGAAAACTATTTTCTTTTTTCTCAGTCTCATTATCAGGATGCTGGCGTGGGCCATCAGAAATTGGACGAGACCCAATTTCTGGAACCCGATAGTTTCGACGAAACTGAGAAGAAATATATCCGCTCTGAAAGCGTTGCGGACCAGAGCCAGTCCCTGCATAAGGCAAGGCCTGCTGTCTGATTCCAGAATTTCGTAATAAGCTGCAAGATATTGCTTCAATTGATAAAAATAATCGCTGGGATATCCTACGCCCCGTTTTGCAGATGGTGATACATATAGTTTTTCCATGTCGTTCTATCTTTTGAAAAGCTCCTTTAGCCAATAAGTCAATTTAGCTATTGCTATTTCCCAGTCCGGAGTCCCGATGTAGGTTTTGTAGTAGTAACAATCGCTTTCGAATTTCATCCGCCGGAGTTTGATCTTGTCGTAATATTTGCGTGTGGTCGCTCCATGCTCATGCATTACGGATACTTCCGGAAAATAATAGGCCTTTTTTCCTTTTTTCAGCATCCTTTCGCTCAGTATCGTTTCTTCCCCGTACAGGAAAGTGTTGGGGTCCATCATTCCGCAATCGAAGAAATCTTTCGCCCTTGTCATGAAGAAAGCTCCCATCACTTTGTAATGGAATCCTTCTCCTGCAGTTTCAGAATAATCTGATCTGAAACGGATCCGTTTCTTTTCGCATTTCATGAACAGGTTAGACCAGTATATAAGAATATGCTTGTCCGCAAAAGGAACAAAAGGTTCCGGACTTTGAAGACGTCCGTCGGTTCCTATGACTTTGGGGCCTATCATTCCCGCTTCCGGAATGGAATCCAGTTTTTCCGCCATTCTGTCCACGGTGTCTTTATCCAGTATGCTTATGTCATTGTTTGCGAACAGAAAATAGTCCGGGTCGCATTTCTGCTTTGCAAAATCGGCTCCCAGGTTGTTTCCTCTTGCAAATCCGAGATTCTCGGCCGAATTTATCACATAACAGTCTGTCCGCCCTCCGGCGTTTATCGTCTCCGAAAGGCACGTGTCCGAGAGATTGGCCGATCCGTTATTGACTATGACCGTAATATGCGGGGATTCGATTTTCGATACTTCGTTCTTTACGAATTCAATCGTTTTCCTGTCATTCCTGTAGTTTATTATTATTACGGCTATCATGGCTGGGTTTATAATTTTATACCTGAAATGCCGCAGTTTTTCGCGAATTCCATATCGCTTTGCGAATCTCCTATCATCAGGGTCCTTTCCTTTTTCACCTCAGGATGTTCCTTTTGCAGTAGCGAAAACATCCCCGTATTTGGTTTCCTCATTGGATCATTCATTCCCGTTGCCGTACAATAATATATCCCGTCAATCCTTCCTCCGTGGTTTGTTATTTCCGACAGCATCTTCCCATGTATTTCGAGCAGATCGTTTTCGCTCATAAGTCCTCTCCCTACTCCTCTCTGGTTTGTTACTATGAAAATATTTTCGAATTTCCCCGAAAAGACCGCCATTGCATCCTTAATTCCGGGCATGAATTCGAATTCGCTCCATGATTTGACGTAATCACCGGGTCTGAGCCTGTTGATCACTCCGTCCCTGTCCAGAAGCAAAGTGTCGTATCCCGGATAGTCCGCATCAGCTATGTCCATTATCTTTTTCAACTCCGGAAGTTCTTTTTGAGCACGTTCGTAATCCGAAGGAATCCCGATGTCTATGAAATAATTGTCATTGATGAATCCGTATGTTTTTCCAGCGGCGGTCTCGGGTTTCAGGATCTCAGTTTCGAAAGAAAATTTTTCCGGAAGGCCGTCGAATATCCCCGAGTCTTTTCTCAACATGTAAATGCCTCCGTTAATAAGACCTTTGATACAATATTCCTTTTCCCTGAATTCCGCTATCCTGCCTTTTCCCGATTGCACACCATTCTCCATTAGTACATTGCCGTACCTTGTGAATTCTTCCATAGGTTTAAGTGCTATTACTGTTTCGCAGTCTCCGGTATTGCATCCTTTGGAAAAACGGTCCAGATCCACGTTGAAAAAAGTGTCCCCGTTGATAACGATAATCTCATTTCCGGAAGTTTTCGACATGGCAAGGGCGATGCCTCCTCCCGTTCCCAGCGGTTCGTCCTCTATTGCGAAATCTATTTCGAAAGGATAATCTGCAGCATTGTCCGAAGTCCAGTCTATGATTATATCCTTCAGGTAACCCACCGAAATGACAACTTTCGAAATATCGAATCCGGAGAGGTAATGCAGAAGGTATTTAAGAAAAGGCTCTCCGGATATGGGCGCCATGCATTTTGGCACTTTGCTGACGACTGATCTTAGTCTTGTGCCGAGGCCCCCGGCAAGGATAATAGCTTCCATGCCTATTTGTCTTCGGTCCCGTATTTCTCCCCGAAAAGATTCTTTTCAATTATGCAGCAGAGAATGTGACCTGTAAGAGTCTGGCATTCCTGGATACGGGGCGTTTCTTCCGAAGGAATTTTTATTACATGGTCGAAATCATCCATCTTGCAAGGTTTGGCACCGACGATCGCCACTGAAATTATCCCTTTTTTCCTGCATTCCTGCAACGCAGCCACAATGTTTTTGGAATTCCCCGATGTGGATATCCCTATGAGGACGTCTCCTTTGCAACCCTGCGCCGCTATCTGGCGTGAGAAAACTTCGTCATATCCGTAATCATTGCTTATTGCGCTTACGATAGAAGGATCTGAAGATAATGATATGGAAGGCAGGCCCGGACGGTCGAAATAAAATTTATTGACAAGTTCCCCAGCCATATGCTGGGCGTCGGCCGCGCTTCCTCCGTTTCCGCACCACATGACCTTGTTTCCGTTTCGATAAGCTTCTGTGCACAATTCAGCCACTTCGGCTATTTTTGCAACCGCGGTATCGTCGGCCAGAAACTTTTTCTTTGTTTCAGCCGAGTCCGATATCTGTTTTTTTACTATTTCTATGTTTTTCATATTCAAAAATTATTAACGTTGTCGGAAGGGTATATCTTCCATCCGTGAGCTCCGCTTTCGCTGAATTGGAAAGGAACAATCCTGCCGGGCATATTTTCCAGAGCGGACAGTACATCCATCTTCCTTGTAGGTTCCACAACAAGCATTATGAAACCGCCGCCTCCGGCTCCTGAAACCTTTCCGGCCATAGCCCCTGAAGCCAAAGCAGCGTTCATAGCTTCCTGTATTGTGGGGTTGTTGACAGCGCCGGCCATCATCTTCTTATCTTCCCAGGCCCTTCCTATTATTCTGGCGAATTCCTTGATGTCTCCTTTCAAGAGAGCCAGTTTCATGTCTATCGAGCTCTTCTTTATCCGGTTCATTGCTTCAATGGCCGTGACATTGCCCGAAGAAGTATTCTTCTGCTGCTCTTTTATGATTTCAGAACTGCTTCTCGACTGTCCCGTGTAATAAAGGACCATTGACGATTCCAGTTCATCTATTATCCATCTTTTGATTTTCAGGGGATTCACTATCACTATGTCGTTTTTCAGGAATTCCATATAATTGAATCCGCCGAAAGAAGCGGCGTATTGATCCTGTTTGCCTCCGGAAAGTTTAAGGTCTTTCCTTTCTATGATATATGCCTGTCTTGCTATTTCGTAATCTCCAAGCGGAAGGTTCAGCCATTCCGAGAAACATTTCATTATGCATACGACCATTGTGGAAGATGTCCCCAGACCCGATCCGGCCGGAGCATCGTTGTATGTGGTTATCCTGAATCCGGTGGTTTTCTGGCTATATCCGTAATGTCCGTCGAAAGTCCTTCCCTGACCGTCGCAGCCGAACGTTTTCATTACATGGTTGAAGACTCCTTTTATCAGATTGGCGTCTCCGTCGATATCCAAGGCTTCGGCAGCAGGGTATTCTTTTCTGCAACAGGCGTCGAAAGAATTGATGGTAATATGTCCGTCTTGTGTCTCTTCAATCGTGCAATATGCATACAGATTGATGGTTGCATTCAAAATCAAACCTCCGTAAAGATCACTGTACGGTGACACGTCAGAACCGCCTCCTGCCAACCCCAAGCGCAAAGGCGCTTTGCTTCTGATTATCATTTATGTTATCTGATGTTAAAAATTATGTGCAAATTTATAAAAAATAGGCCGAATGATTATAAGTTGTTGTATTTTTCAAGAGCTTTTTCCAATATCATCAAGGCTCTTTCAAGATCTTTCTTTCTCAATACGTATGCCATGCGCACCTGATTCGAGCCCAATCCCGGTGTGCTGTAGAATCCGTCGCAAGGGGCCATCATGATCGTTTCCCCTGTGATATGCTCCAGATCCTCCTTTTGAAGCCCCTTGCCGTCCTTATACCGGAAATCGGTGAGACACCATTTGCAAAAAGCCTCGGCGTTGTCCACAGGCAAAGCTGCTACCGTATAAAATGCCCCTTGTGGCATAGGTGAATGCACACCTGGAATCTTGTTCAGTTTTTCCATGAAGAAATTCCTTCTGGAAAGATATTCCTTGTAACACTCATCCGAATATTCTTCCGTACCCTCTATCGAAGCTTCGGCCACGATCTGTCCCAGCAGCGGAGGGCTTAGTCTTGCCTGGCAGAATTTCAATGCCGTATCGTGTATGGATTTGTTTCTCGTGACCATCATTCCCACCCTTATTCCGCATTCAGAATAACGTTTGGACATGGAATCGGTGACAATCACGTTTTTTTCAAGACCTTCCAGCCTCAGGACGGACATGTAAGGTTTGTTGGAATATACGAATTCCCTGTACACTTCATCCGCGATAAGGTAAAGATCATGTTTCAGAGCTATATCCCTCAGCTGCATCAGTTCTTCGGGGGAATAAAGGTAACCCGTGGGATTGTTCGGATTGCAGATGAGTATGGCTTTTGTCCGAGGGGTTATTTTTTCTTCGAATTCCTCGACCGGAGGCAAGGCGAAGCCGTCCTCTATTTTTGAAGTCACCGTTACTATCTTGATTCCGGCTGCCACGGCGAAAGACATATAATTGGCATATCCGGGTTCTGTCATTATCATTTCGTCTCCCGGATCCATACATGAAAGGAATGCAAGAAGCAGAGCTTCGGATCCGCCGGTAGTCATGATTATTTCTTCCGGAGACAGGTTTATGCCGAACCGGGAATAGTATCCCGTCAATTTCTCCCTCAGTGAAAGGAACCCTTGGCTGGGGCTGTATTCCAAAGTCGTCCTGTCGAGCTGCCGTATTGCGTCCAGAGCCTTTTGCGGGGTCGGGAGATCCGGTTGTCCTATGTTGAGGTGATAGATTTTCACACCTTTCCTTTCAGCGGCATCGGCATACGGGGTAAGTTTTCTGATAGGTGATGCCGGAACTATCATTCCCCTCTCCGAAATCTTTGGCATAGAATTATAAAATATATTTCACTTATTTCGTAAATTTAATCTGCTTGATCATCTTTTCCAACAGTTTTCAGTTAAAATTATCAATATAGGCCATGATAGAAATTCTATTTGCCGAATATCGGGAGAATCATTATATTTGTCAGAATGGTTTCATCTCATCTTCCGGTGAGTTTTGGCGGGAAGGTGTTTGGAAACTTTTGTTATTATTTCATTAACTGTAGTTATTGATTGCTTTATGGCTTTTATTGACATTATCAAGAAGATTTTCGGTACCAAATCCGAAAAAGATATGAAGGCTGTGCAGCCTGTCCTCGATCAGGTACTTGCCGCATATGACCGTATCGACCGTTTGTCAAATGACGATTTGAGGAAAAAAACGGAGGAATTGAAAAAAATCGTTTCTGACAGGGAGGAGCCTTTCGAAAAAAGGATAGCCGAAATAAAAGAAGAGATAGACGGTGATCTTCCCGTTGACCAGAAGGAAAATCTGGCTACGGAATCAGACAAGCTTGTGAAGGATGAGGACGATGCCATAGAAGTGGCTTTGGATGAAATCCTACCCGAAGCTTTCGCCATAATGAAGTCGACGGCCAGGCGGTTCGCAGAGAACCAGACCATTGAAGTCACCGCCAACGATTTCGACCGTTCCCTTAGCATAGACCACGATTTCGTCCATATAAATGGCGACAAAGCGATATATCAGAACCACTGGAAAGCTGGCGGAAGCGAGATAACCTGGGATATGGTCCATTATGACGTCCAGCTTATCGGCGGTATAATATTGCATCAGGGGAAAATAGCCGAAATGGCCACTGGCGAAGGCAAGACTCTGGTCGCGACTCTTCCCGTTTTCCTTAATGCTCTGGCGGGAAAAGGTGTGCACATGGTGACCGTGAACGATTATCTGTCCAAACGAGATTCCGAATGGATGGGACCTTTGTATATGTTCCACGGCCTGTCTGTTGATTGTATCGACAAGCACCAGCCGAACAGCGAAGCCCGCAAGAAAGCTTATGACTGCGATATCACTTTCGGTACCAACAACGAGTTCGGTTTCGATTATCTCCGTGACAATATGGCCGGCGGCATGACGGACCTTGTCCAGAGGAAACAACATTTCGCGATTGTCGATGAGGTCGATTCCGTCTTGATAGACGATGCCAGGACCCCTCTTATAATTTCCGGTCCCGTTTCACAGGAAGAGGATGCCGGACAGTTCATGGACTTCAAGCCTTATGTGGAAAAGATATACCAGAACCAGCGGGTTCTTGTCAACAAGGTTCTGAACGATGCTAAAAAGGCAATCGCGTCTGGAGACGAGGCCGAAGGCGGGAAACTGCTGCTTCGTGCGTACAAGGGCCTTCCGAAATACCAGCCGCTTATCAAATATCTGAGCGAGCCTGGTATGAAACAGATAATGCAGAAGGCCGAAAACTATTATATGCAGGACAATGACAAGGAAATGCATGTGGTTACCGACCCTTTGTATTTCGTGATCGAAGAGCAGCAGAATGCAGTGGATATGACCGACAAAGGTCATGATATCCTTGCGGATAGTGTTTCCGATCCGGATTTCTTTGTCCTCCCTGACGTCGGATCGCAGATTGCCGATATTGACAAAAGCGAGCTTCCTCTTACGGAAAAACAGGCGAAGAAAGATGCCCTCATGGAGAATTTCTCCATAAAAAGCGAACGTGTCCATACCGTAATACAGCTGCTGAAGGCTTATGCCATGTTCACGAAGGATGTTGACTATATCCTTGTAGACAACAAGGTGAAGATAGTCGATGAACAGACCGGACGTGTCATGGAAGGACGTCGTTGGAGCGACGGACTCCATCAGGCTGTAGAGGCTAAGGAAAATGTGAAAGTGGAATCCGCTACCCAGACATTCGCTACCATCACTCTCCAGAATTATTTCCGTATGTATCACAAACTTGCCGGCATGACCGGTACGGCGGAAACGGAAGCCGGTGAATTCTGGTCCATATATAAACTGGACGTTGTCGTAATTCCGACCAACAAGCCGATAATAAGGAAAGACGAAGAAGACCTTATATATAAGAGCAAATCCGCCAAGATGCAGGCTGTGATAGAGAAAGTGCAGGACCTGACCAAATCCGGACGCCCCGTCCTTGTCGGAACAACCGATGTGGAGACTTCCGAACTTTTGAGCAGATTGCTTTCGAGAAGAGGGATCAAGCATAATGTCCTGAATGCGAAGGAGAATGCAAGAGAGGCGGAAATCATAGCCCAGGCAGGTCAGAGCAGTACGGTCACCATTGCTACCAACATGGCCGGCCGTGGTACGGATATCAAGCTTTCCCCGGAGGTCAAAGCTGCCGGAGGTCTTGCTATCATAGGGACGGAAAGGCACGACAGCCGCCGTGTGGACCGTCAGCTCAGAGGCCGTTCCGGCCGTCAGGGGGATCC
This sequence comes from Bacteroidales bacterium, assembly GCA_022648685.1. Lineage (GTDB taxonomy): Bacteria > Bacteroidota > Bacteroidia > Bacteroidales > UBA932 > Cryptobacteroides. Next base: position 5,658 of record JALCMW010000002.1, on the reverse strand, counting down.
GGGATCATCTACATTCTATGTTTCCCTCGAAGACAAACTGATGCGTCTTTTCGGTTCCGAAAGGATAGCTTCCATGGTCGACAGGCTGGGCATGAAAGATGATGAAGCCATGACGAGCGGTATGCTTTCCAATGCCATCGAGAAAGCGCAGAGAAAAGTCGAGGAAAACAATTTCGGCATCAGAAAGAAGCTTCTCGACTATGATGACGTGATGAACTATCAGAGGGAAGCCGTTTATTCCAGAAGGCACAATGCCCTGTCGGGTGAAAGGATTGAAATCGATGTCATGAACATGATGATCGATACGGCCAACATAATAGTGGAGAAGTCCGAAGGAATGGCGTTCGAAGAATTCGAAGCCTATGTGATGGCCCAGCTTTCCATTGATCTTGGATTCGACAAGGATTTCTACGAGAAGTCCAAGCCAAAGGAGATTTCGTCGAAACTCTTTTCCCATATGCAGGATGTATATGACCGCCGTATGATAGCCATGTCTGAAAAGGTATATCCTTTCATCAAGGACGTTTTCGAGAAAAAAGGAAATCTTTATCAGAATATTGCAGTTCCTTTCACTGACGGAAGGAAGACCATAACGTTGGGGATCAATCTGAAGAAATCTTATGAGACAAACGGACGGGAGATTACCAAAACACTCAGCAAGACCATTATCCTGTATCAGATAGACGAACATTGGAAGCAGCATCTGCGTGACATGGACGATCTCCGTCAATCCGTACAGAATGCCGTATATGAGCAAAGGGACCCTATCGTTGTGTATAAGGTGGAAAGCTACAATCTGTTCGCTTCGATGCTGGAGGCTCTCAACAAGGATGTGCTTTCATTCCTGTTGCGTGCGTATGTCCCTCTTGCAGACAGGAGCGAGGCGAACCCGGTAAAGGCTCCGCAGCCAAAGAAAACCGATATGAGCATGATGCGTACGAATCACGGGGAAATGTCGACCAACGGGGAACAGAAACGTCAGATGCCTGTACATGTCGATAAGAAAATAGGAAGAAACGATCCGTGTCCTTGCGGTTCGGGTTTGAAATATAAGAACTGCCATGGCAAGGGTCTTGTATAAGACAGTGTTGTGTTTTTCGGTTTAATCCGACAAAAATCATTTAATATGTCAAAGAGTATGGAACCGGTGGTTAATGTAAATGAAGTAAGCAGGATATCTACCGGAACAGCGGTAAAGGGAGAAATCAGTTCACAGAACGATATCCGCATAGACGGCAAGTTTGAAGGCCGCATTTTTTCGAAAAGCAGAGTAGTGATAGGCGAGAATGCCGTGATAAAGGGTGACGTGATCTGTTCCAATGTCGATCTTTGGGGCAAGATGTACGGGGATTTTTATGTGAAGGATACCCTTTCCCTGAAAGATACAAGCGAAGTAGAGGGAAATCTGCATATAAAGAAACTCCAGGTGGAGCTGAACGCCAAATTCAACGGTACCTGTTCCATGATAGATGATGCCCAATTCAGCCAGTTCGCATCATCCGTTTTGCCGAATGACGAATTTGTCCCGGTCCCGGATTATTCCGATGATGAAAATGCCAGAACGGATCAGGCTTAGAATAAACCGGTGAATTAATAATATTTTATATTAAAGCATTCCGAAGCTGCTTTAGTGCTTTTTCGACTACGGATGTCGGAGTCCCTATATTTAGTCTCATGAATCCGGCTCCTTCCTTGCCGAACATTTCTCCATCGTTCAGAGCCAGATGGGCCTTGTTTACGAACAGGTCTATGAGTTCTTCATGGGGGAGCTTGAGTCCGCGGCAGTCCAGCCATATGAGGAATGATGCCTGTGGACGTAAAGGTTTGATTGCCGGCATATTCTTCCTGCAAAAATCTTCCGTTAAAAGGACATTCTTTTCCAGATATTTTATCAATTCCTTTCTCCAAGGTTCCCCTTGTCTGTAAGCTGCTATTGTCGCGATGGGGGAGAAGATATCCGGAGCATTGAATTCGTTTGCGTCCAGCCATTTGAAGAATTTGTTTCTTATATCCACGTTCGGAATGACGCAGAATGAGCTTACTATTCCCGCGATGTTGAATGTCTTGGACGGAGCCTGGAAAGTGATGCTGCATTCCGCAGCTTCAGGGCTGACGCTAGCGAAAGGAATATGTTTGTGGCCGAAAAGGGCCATGTCGCAGTGTATTTCGTCCGATATGACTAGCAGATGGTGCCTTGAACATATCTCTGCCAGTGTTTTCAATGTTTCTTCCGGCCATACGATTCCAGCCGGGTTGTGGGGGTTGCTCAGAATCAGGAGTCTGCATTTCGGATCAGAGGCGATGTGCTCCAGATTTTCAAAGTCCATGGAGTATGATCCGTCGCTGTTTTCCATAAGAGGATTGAATACGACTTCACGGCCGTTTCTCTGGGGTGTCAGTCTGAAAGGATGGTATACAGGGGGCTGGATGATTACTTTTTCGTCCGGTTTTACAAATACGTTTACTACCATTCCGATTCCCTTGACTATGCCGGGAATATATGATATCCATTCCTTTTCAACTTTCCAGCCGTGATGTGTTGCAATCCAGTCCTGTATTGCCGGAAGATAGTCGTCCGGCAGCATTGTGTAGCCGAAAAGTGAATGTTCCATCCTTTTGCGCATTGCTTCCGTTATGAATCCCGGCGTTTCGAAATCCATATCGGCTACCCACATCGGCAAAAGATCATCCCTGCCGAATATCTTTTTCAGTTGTCCGTGTTTGTTATCGCCGCTTCCTCTGCGGTCTACTATCTTGTCGAAATCGTAATTTTCCATATACGTCTTAATATTGTCCGCCTTTTCCGTTCATCGGATTTTGCGGAGCAAATATAAGATTTTTGCGGCTAAAATGTTATCCGGATATTTCGAAATCCAATATCTCCCGGATCCCGTTCAACAGCGAAGAGACGAATCCGTCGCCGGTGGAAGGGCTGTAATATGCGGAACTTATAGATATTTCATCAGCGAATGTGCTGACTGCCAACATGAATGATGGACCGGTGAAAGCCGGAGGGACGAAAAGCATATCGGTTACTTCAGAGTGTCCGAATGTTATCTTTTCTTTGTCGAGGAGTCCAACATTCGATATCATCGGGGTGCATAGTCCTGTGTCTTTCACTTTGGTCCAGTCGTCTGCATAGAATTTCTCCGATGCCGTATAGCCGACTGTTTCCAGCAGGTCGCATGACAGTACGCTTTGTATCAGGTTTCCTGGTTCAAGGGCTTTCTTTATGGCTTTGCAAGTGTTGCGGGATAGGTCGCTGAACCGTTCGCAAGCAGGCAGATGTGCATTGAGTATGGATGATAGATTGCACAGTGTATTCATTTCTTTTTCGTTTGAATACCGGCGCAGATTGGCGGTGAATTGTATTTCCCTTGGCTTATCCGCGGGTTTCAGAATTCTGACCAGGGTGCTGTAATATGCCGCGGTAAGGGTTGCGTTCAGTGTGGTGTCATTTTTTGCTGAGTATTTTTTTATCTTTTCCAGATATCCGGGGGATAGTTTCATTGTTTTTAATCTGAAACTTTGTTCTGACGATGAATCGCCGGCAGGAGTGCCCCATGTCGATTCCATATCCAGTTTCGAGGGGTCGAATGCGGCTTTGTCTTTGATGCCGAAGTATTCGAAGAAGGCGTCTGTGCTTCTTTCAGGAGTCCTTGTTTTGGGAATCGGTTTGCCTTTTTCGAGTCCGGAATAGACTTCAGATAACAGTTTTACGAATTCCAGGGCACCGGCGGCATCGCATAGTGCATGATGCAGTTTCACTATCATTATATGTTCCCCGTTTTCTATCGATGCGATTTTGACCGGGATTTCTTTTGACGCATCTATTCTTTCGGACAGGAATTCTTGTATGCAGTCCTGTTTATCTCCCGGGCCATATCTCTTGCATATTCCGGAGATGTCAGCTTTGCCTGCGGTCCATACCGGTTTGCCTTTTCCGGTCGTGAAGGTGCAGCCGAGAAGAGGGTCTATGTCCAGGCATTTGTTGACTGCCTTTGTCAATAGTTCGAAATCGATCCCCTTTTTCACCTTTACGATATATTGTATCAGAGCGTTTGAATTGTGATTTTGTGCCGTAAAGTTGAACCAGTCCAAGGGGGTGGACATGTATTCATTCTTACACATAATCTATTATATAATGTTATTTTTTGCAGAATTCTTCCATTTCTTGTTCAAGCAGGTTGAAGACTTTGGCGATCAGGTAGCCGTCGGCTACTGCGTGGTTCATTCTGACGCTTACGGGCATCATCAGCCTTCCGTTTTCTTCGCGGTATTTTCCCCAGTTTATTATGGGGATGAAGTACAGATAGCCGTCTGGCAGTTCCACGTTCAGTGAGTCGTAGGAGAACCATGGTATGTATGAGGCGTCGAACCAGTTCGGGTGTGATTCCATGTCCAGGCCGTATGTGCGTGTTGTTTTTGCTTTTTCTATGTCTTTTGCGCATCCGGCGTAGAAGGTTTCGTAGTTTTCCGTGTATTCGGTGTATACGGGGGTGCAGGTTTCGGTGTCGTCGTGGAATATGTATTGTGTCGGGTTGATTTTGTCGTATTTGATGAATTCCCCGGTTTTGTAGAGGTATGATGTTTTGTAGTCGTCTCTGGAGTTGAGGACTTTGGATAGTATGTAGAGGAAGTTGATGTAGAATTTGCTTCCGGTTTTTTTCGAGAATCCTTTGAGTTCGGTGACGTCTATCCTTGCGGTCATCGATACCGAGCATTTGCAGTCTTCGGTGAAGTGGCGGAATACGCCTTGGCGGTAGTATTTTTCCGGATTTATTTTTTCGTAATCCATAGTGTTTCAAGTTGGCTTTCGCACAAATATACTTGAAATAATCGACTTGCCATAAATTTGTTTATCTAACAGCAATCCGGAGAAGAGGAAAGTGTGTGACCGTTATCATCTTCGTGCAAGGCGCTCATCCCGTCCCGTCCTCGCTGACGTTCGTCCGGGCCACCCGTTCACGAGGCCACGGGCGGCCACGGATGCTCCGGTCACATACACTTCTCTCTTCTCAATGTTTCCATTGTCGTTTCCTGATTTAGGTTGACTATTAGAATGCCTTATTTCTGAAAAAAGTTGACCGGAGTACATTTGGCATGACTCTTCAGGTTATCCGGCTTCCATACTTAGTATTTTGCTATTGATGGGAATTCTATGGCGGCTTGTCAATAATCCGGAGAAGAGAGAAGTGTGTGACCGTTATCATCTTCGCGCGGAGTGCTCATCCCGTCCCGTCCTCACTGACGTTCGTCCGGTCCACCCGTTCACGAGGCCACGGGCGGCCACGGCTGCTCCGGCCACATACACTTCTCTCTTCTCAATGTTTCCATTGTCGTTTCCTGATTTAGGTTGACTATTAGAATGCCTTATTCCTGAAAAAAGTTGACCGGAGGACATTTGGCATGACTCTTCAGGATATCCGGCTTCCATACTTTGTATTTTGCTATTGATGGAATTCTATGGCGGCTTGTCAATAATCCGGAGAAGAGAGAAGTGTGTGACCGTTATCATCTTCGCGCAAGGCGCTCATCCCGTCCCGTCCTCACTGACGTTCGTCCGGTCCACCCGTTCACGAGGCCACGGGCGGCCACGGCTGCTCCGGCCACATACACTTCTCTCTTCTCAATGTTTCCATTGTCGTTTCCTGATTT
>JALCMW010000001.1 GCA_022648685.1 Bacteroidales bacterium | reverse complement strand
CATCCTGAGCCAGGATCAAACTCTTCTTTGTATACTTCTTTATCTCTCCCGTCTGATTCCTGACGCTTCTCTTTCCTTTCGGAATTAACGCTCTCGTTTTATTGTTTCTCGGTACTTGCTTGTACTTAGTCTTTCAATATTGTCAAAGAAAATTCTTTCCGTTATTTCCCAAACGGGCAGCAAAGATAAGTACTTTTTTTTTATCGCCAAAGAAAATCGCTGTTTTTTATCAAACATTTTGATTTTTCCTCTGTCTCATATTTATTAACTTTGCATGACAAACATAATGGAAATGGTTTCTCTTTGGAAAATTTTTTTGGTATTCTCCAAAATCGGTGCATTTACCATAGGAGGCGGTTATGCCATGATCCCGATCATCCAGAATGAAATGAAAAAAAACGGATGGATCAAAGAAGACGAGCTTCCTGACATAATAGCTTTGGCCCAGTCCGCTCCGGGAATACTTGCAGTAAATGTTTCTATTTTCGCAGGATATAAAATAAGAGGTGTCAAAGGAAGCTTCATAGCAGCATTCGGCACTATTCTTCCTTCATTCATAATCATCCTGCTGATTGCAATGGTATTCACCAATTTCAAGGATAACCCGTGGGTAATAAAAATATTCAAGGGAATACGTCCCGTCGTAGTTTCCCTGATAGCCGTTCCCATGGTCAATATGGCGAGAAAATCGGACAAGACCTGGTGGGCATGGCTTATTTCCGCAGTAACTCTCGTATCCGTGGCTTTTCTGGAAATATCACCTATTTACATATTGTTGGTCCTTATCATATTGGCTTTTATGGTTACATGGATAAGAGAAAAAAAAGAAATTAAAAAATGACGGCGACATTAATACATCTGTTCATTACGTTCTTCGTAATAGGTATATTTACTTTCGGCGGCGGTTATGCCATGCTTTCACTTATACAAGCCCAGGTAGTGGTTGTTCATGCATGGATAGATGAAAGCACATTCGCAAATATCGTCGCTATTTCACAAATGACCCCGGGGCCTATCGGAATCAACTGCGCGACTTATGTCGGTTATGAGGTTTTGGAAAAAGCCGGGGCCGGTCATCTGCTTTGCATATTCGGATCATTCACAGCCACGCTGGCAGTCGTGATTCCCTCTTTTCTGATAGTCCTCACAATTGTAAAATTTTATACGAAATTCAATCACAATTATTTATTCGAAGGTGTGATGAGCTGGCTGCGTCCGGCCGTAATCGGATTGATCGGTGCCGCAGCTATAATTCTTATTCTGGATTCTTCATGGTCAGGAATGCCATTGTTTTCCGAATATCACGTAAAAGTAATCACAGATAATTTCCCGGACTGGAAAAGCTGGGCGTTGTTCGCGGCGGCTTTCGCCTCTTCATTATGGTTGAAAGCCAACCCTATTCTGATTATATTGCTGGGCGGTCTTGCCGGGATATTGCTATATTGAAAAACACATTCACGCATTATTGAAAAATACCGGAAAATAAGATTAAATTTGTAAGAATAACTCCAAAACAAAAGCCAAAAAATGAACATGAAATTTCTTGCAGCATCATTGATGATTGTCCTGACACCGTTTGTGTGTTCCGGGAAAAAGACATTGAATATCGTTCCTTATCCGCAGAAAGTAGAAATGGGAACAGGTTCGTTCGGAATGAAAGGGGCTCCAGTATTTATTTCCGGTTCCCTTGACAAAATGTCAGCAAAAGCAGCCGAGGAATTTGCCGGACGCCTTTCCACGGTCACAGGTAAGAAAAATGATATAATCAAAGAACAAACAAAAAAATGCATCAGTTTCGATACAGATGCTTCGCTTGCGCGTGAAGCGTATACGATAAATGTTGAAAGAAACGGAGTCAGGATCTCAGCTTCATCTTATAACGGCTTTCTGTATGCAATACAGACAATAAAACAAATGTTGCCTGCCGAAATATACGGAACCGAATGTGCTAAGGGAGCAAGATGGAAATTGCCTTGCGTTTCCATATCAGATAAGCCTCGCTTTGCTTACAGAGGCATGCATCTCGATTGCGCCAGACATTTCTTCTCCGTCGAAGAGGTAAAAAAATACCTTGACATAATGTCAGTATATAAACTCAATGTCTTCCATTGGCACCTCACCGATGATCAGGGCTGGAGGATAGAGATAAAAAAATATCCCAAGCTAACCGAGATAGGTGCATATCGCAACGGAACAATGGCAGGGCATGATTTCACATCGAACGACGGTATCCGCTACGGAGGCTTTTATACCCAGGAAGAAATAAAAGATGTGATAAAATATGCCGCCGGACTCGGAATCACAATAATTCCTGAAATAGACCTTCCGGGACATATGGCGGCTGCATTAGCTTCCTATCCCGAATTCGGCTGCACAGGAGGTCCATATGAAGTATGGACCAGATGGGGCATATCCAAGAATGTGCTCTGTCCGGGAAAAGAAGCATCCTTCAAATTCATTGAAGATGTCCTTACTGAGGTAATGGATCTGTTTCCTTCGGAATATATACATATCGGAGGGGATGAATGCCCGAAGGACAGTTGGAAAGAATGTCCGGATTGCCAGAAAAGGATAAAAGAGCTGGGACTTAAAAGTGACAAGAACCATTCGGCGGAACAATATCTGCAGAACTACGTAACCGCAAGAGTCCAGAAATTTGTAAATGATCATGGGAAGAAAATCATAGGCTGGGATGAAATTCTGGAAGGGAATCCGGCTCCAGGTGCCACCATCATGTCATGGAGAGGCGTAAAGGGAGGCATACAGGCGGCAAACATGGGATTCGACGCAATTATGACCCCTAACAAATACGTTTACTTCGATTACCTGCAATCGAAAGAAAAAGACAAGGAACCGCTTGCAATCGGCGGATACCTTCCTGTCGATTCCGTATACGCATACGAACCTTACAACGGTCTTAAAGAGAGTGCCAGAAAATATATCATAGGAGTACAGGCGAATCTATGGACCGAATATATCGCAACAAATGCGCATCTGGAATACAATCTGCTTCCGAGACTGGCCGCTCTGAGCGAAGTGCAATGGTGCAATTCTGAAAACAAAAACTGGGCAAGATTCAAGGCAAGCCTGAAACACCAGACACGGATATACGATACGATGGGATATGTTTATTGCAAAGATGTCTTCGGCATAATAGGATTGCCCGGGCAAGAGAGAAAAGCTTCTGCAAAATAATATTAATGAAATAAAAAGATGAACGGCGTTTGATTCACATCAGACGCCGTTCGCAATTCTAACCTAAAACTTAACCTATGAAAAAACTATTCGTATTAAAACATTGCAATGATTGTGCCATAATTTATAATAAAAATAATTTACAGTTTTGTTTCAGGTATTTCATATCAAGGCTTTAGCTTTTCCTTCGGTTTTGATGATTCATCAAGCTTGATCGTGATTATCCTTACATCATCGACAGGACGATCATATCTGTCCGTGGGAACGGATGCAATCTTGTCTATCACATCTAAGCCGTCTATCGTCTCTCCGAAAACGGTATAATCACCGTTAAGCTGAGCACATGTTTGGGCATTCTGGACGATATAGAATTGGGAGCCGGAAGACTCTTTCAAAGGATTTGCGGCATCACCTCTCCTTGCCGCGGCGATAGCGCCTTTCTTGTGGACGTATTCCTTGACGAATTCCGCCGGAATGGTATATCCGGGACCGCCTTGGCCATACAAACTCACTTTTGATGTATCCTTTGTGTAAGGATCCCCGCCCTGGATCATAAAGCCGTTTATTACCCTATGGAAAAGGAGGTTGTCATAAAAACCCGAAATCGCAAGTTTGGCAAAATTCGCCCTGTGTTTAGGTGTCTTTTTATACAACTTGACTTTGATCGTTCCCAAATTCGTAACGATGTCGAATACCGGTTCTTCCGGCAGTTTTTCTACTATTGCCATTGCTTCTTTTTGTTTTTTGTCCATTAGCGCCGCCTTTATGGAATCGCTTTTTACTTGTTCAAGGGAATCCGTCACGGCTTTTTGTCTTGCGGCTTCAGCCGCCTTTTTGGATGCGTTATTGCAACCTGCCAGCAACAAGGAGGCCGCAATCACACAAAGTGATTTTACTATTATGTGTTTCATACAGAAAATATTGGTTTTTTATGCTCATCTTTATGTGCAATTCATGTGGGCAAATGTAAGCAAAACTCTTTAAAAATAGTTATTTTTGCGTCTATTATGGCTAATCCATTGAAGCAACTGGCCGGCGAGACCGCAATTTACGGAATGAGCACGATCCTGGCCAGGATCATAAATTTCTTATTTGTCCCGTTCTACACGAGGCTTCTCACAACCGAAAGCTATGGGGTGGTAACGGAGTTCATGGCGTACATAGCCGTATTGCAGGTCGTTCTTGTCCTGGGATTGGAAACCGGATGCTTCCGTTTCGCCAACAAGGAAGGACTTAATCCACGGATAATTTATTCCAACGCACTGGCAACGACTTTCGGAGTAAGCTTTTCGTTTCTGGCATGCATGATAATATTCGCCAAGCCTATTGCCAACGCCCTGGGTTATTCAGGTTATGAATCATGCATAATCTACGTAGGAGGAATCCTTGCTCTCGACAGTACCACAGCAATACTTTTCGCAAAATTACGGCAGGAGCATAAAGCCCTGAAATTCGCGATATTCAAGACCGTTAAAATTCTGACGGAAACGACGGCCAACATCGTTCTTTTCTTTTTATTTCCGGCACACTGCCTGCATGTGGCGACAAGTTTGTATCCGGAGATGACATCAAAGGCGGCGGTCGCAGCCCTGTCTTCAAAAGACGTATGGATGTTGCACTTCATATCCGCGACACCTGATTTTTCTTACGTAATTTTCGCCATTTTCCTTAGCTGCATAGTCTGCGCTATCCTGTTCATTCCGGATCTTGTAAAATTCTCTTTCGAATTCGACGGAAAGCTCTTGAAAAAGATGCTTGCCTATTCGGTCCCTCTGATGATAGCGGCTTTACCGGGGATTATAAATGACTTCGTGAACAGAATCCTTTTCAGATTTCTCGATACGAATCCCGAAGGATGGCGTACGAGTCTGGGAATCTTCCAGGCTTCGGTAAAAATAGCCGTCATCATGAACCTGTTCATCCAAATGTTCAGATTCGCCGCCGAACCTTTCTTTTTCCAAAGGGTCAAAGAAAAAAATTCAAGGGAACTTTATGCGATTGTAATGGAGTTTTTCACGGCATTCTGCGGATTTATCTTCCTCGCAGTAATATTATACATAGATATACTGTCCCTGATACTTGGCCGGGATTTCCGTTCCGGAATAGGAGTGGTCCCGATAATGCTTCTTGCATATATGATACTCGGGATGCTGTTCAATGTATCAATGTGGTATAAGCTGTCCGAGAAAACGAATATGGCCATATACATCACCCTGGCGGGATTGACCGTGACTTTCATAATCAATTTTGCATTTATGCCGCATTTCTCTTATTGGGCGGCTGCATTCGGCCATTTAAGCAGTTATATAGTCATGTTTATCATAAGCGCGGCTCTGGGCGCACATTATTACCCCATACCGTACAAATGGAAAAAGATTTTCGGATTCTTTATTATTATGGGAATAGTTTACGGCGCTTCCATCCTTACGGACCATCTTATTTTCAACGGGGGGATAAAGATAGGACAGACGCCGGCTTTTTCCGTGATTTCCGAATTGGCCGTACACACCGTCTTCCTTGTCATTTATTCTGTCGCCAGCTGGAAGATTCTCAAACCGAGTTACCGAATCATGATCGCGGAAGCCAATACAGTTCAAGACATATGAAAAGAGCCCGGCATAAACCGGGCCCTGAAACTATAAACTATATTTTCCTTCTTTCAAGAATGGATCAAGGAATTAATCGGTAAGGGAGAATCTTCTGAAAGCAATTACTTTCGCTCCTTTTACATTACTATCGATATAATCCTTCACTGCTAGTTTGCCGTCCCAGATAAATTCCTGATCTTCGAGCGTGCACTCTTTAAAATATTTCTTGAGTTTGCCTTTAGCTATATTTTCAAGCATTGCAGCCGGTTTTCCAGCCATCTTCGGATCTTCATCCATTTGTTGTTTGTACATGGCCATCTCTTTCTCGACTGCTTCTTTCGGACAATCAGCCTCGGAAACGGAAATAGGATTCATAGCCGTAACCTGCTGTGCAACATTCTTTCCAACTTCAGCCGGAACCTCTTTGTTGAAAGCAACGATAGCCGCTATCTTGAAATTGTTATGGACATACTGGGCAACGAATGGTGCTTCCAGAGTTGAATAGTATGCGATAACATGCTTTTCACCTGTTTTTCCGGTTTGGGCAGATACTTCTTCCTCAACCGTATGTCCATTGGAAACCTTTACGTTCTTCAAGGCTTCAACGTCAGCAGGGAAGTATTTTATGGCTGCATCGGCAATTTCGTCAGCCAATTTCTTGAAATCCGGTGTCGCGGAAACGAAGTCGGTTTCACATCCCAGACTTACGATAATAGCTTTACCGCCATCGATACGGATAAGAACGGAGCCCTCGGTAGTTTCCCTATCGGCTCTTTTAGCTGCAACCATTTTTCCTTTTTCGCGAATGATTTCTATCGCTTTGTCCATATCGCCATCGGCTTGAGTAAGAGCATTCTTGCAATCCATCATACCGGCACTGGTCAATTTACGTAATTTCATTACGTCAGCTGCTGTAATTTGCATAGTGTATTGGAATTAAATTGAAATTCTATAAATAATAAAGCCTATGCGAAAATTTTCTGTCGCCAGCAAAAGTCCGCACAGGCCGAATATGTATTGTAACAAATATTACTCGGACTCCTGAACCTTTTCAGCCTCTTCTGGCTTTTCGGCAGAAACCGGTTCAACTGCAATAGTTTCGGCTTTCTGATCTGAAGGTTTTTTTTCAGTTTCAGTTTCCGAAACTTCTGCTTTGATATCCACAGGCTTCGCACCTCTGCGAGAACGTATTTTCTTTGATGCGGACTTTGTACCTTCGGAGGTTTCCTGTTCAGCTTCAGCTTTTTCTTTTTCGATTTTTCTCTCGTCCAAGCCTTCCTGTATAGCCTTGCAAAAAACATCCGTGATATATTCGATGGATTTTGCAGCATCGTCGTTAGCCGGAATCACATAATCAATCGGGGTTGGATCGCAACATGTATCAACAATAGCGATAACCGGTATGTTCAAACGGTTGGCTTCTTTTACAGCATTTGCTTCCTTTTGGATATCGACTACAAAGAGCGCGGAAGGCAAACGGCTCATATCTTTTATGGAACCGAGGTTTTTCTCCAGTTTGGCTCTTTGACGATCTACCTGCAGACGTTCCCTCTTGGCAAGTTTGTCGTAGGTCCCGTCTTCCTTCATCTTGTCGATAACGTTCATCTTTTTGACGGCCTTGCGGATCGTAGGGAAATTGGTAAGCATTCCCCCTGCCCATCTTTCCGTCACGGAAGGCATATTTACAGATTGCGCTTTTTCGGACACAATCTCCTTAGCCTGTTTCTTTGTGGCTACGAACAGAATCTTGCGACCCGAACGAGCCAATTCTTTCATAAATTCGGCTGCTTCGTCAATTTTGACGATAGTCTTATGCAGGTCAATGATATGAATCCCGTTCCTTTCGATAAAGATATAAGGAGCCATCTTGGGATTCCATTTCCTTGACAGATGTCCGAAATGTGCACCTGCATCAAGTAATTCTTGGAAATTTGTTCTTGACATTGTCTTGAATGTTTTCTTGTTTTTCTTTCCTTCAAAGCCTACTGGCTTATCGGACTCTTTTCATCAATCCGAAGTAACGGACATAAGCCGGTCTTCAGGATTTTCCGCAGTCCGGTCAATTTTCAGGCAGCTTTCATGGTCATTATCCATGGAAAGATCCTAAAATTTTCATACCTGACTGTACTTTTTGATTGTAAATCAGAAATACTAACGTTTACTGAACTGAAAGCGCTTGCGTGCACCAGGTTGACCGGGTTTCTTCCTTTCGACTTCACGTGAATCACGTGTAAGGAGTCCTGCGGCCTTGAGGAGAGAACGGTAAGCCTCTTTGTCTATCTCGCAAAGTGCGCGAGCTATTCCGAGTCTTGCAGCCTCTGCCTGACCTTTTGAGCCTCCTCCTACAAGGTTGATCTTCACATCAAACTGGCCTGTCGTACCGGTAACTTCAAAAGGCTGTCCGACAATATAGCGGAGAGTCTCTTCAGAGAAGTAATCTTTGATATCACGGTCATTGACAATGATATCGCCTTTTCCGGCAACGACATAAACGCGAGCTACGGCTGATTTACGTCTTCCAAGGGCGTTAATTTTTTCCATCTGCTCTGTTTAAATTTCGTTTAACTTAATTAATTTCGGATTCTGTGCCTGGTGAGGATGTTCCGGACCTGCATATATATACAGGTTGTTGATAATCTTGTCACCAAGACGAGTCTTCGGGAGCATGCCTTTGACAGCTCTCCTTACGAGTTCGGTCGGTCTCTTCTGCAGGATTTCCTTAGGCGTAGTGAAACGCTGCCCTCCCGGGTATCCGGTATAACGGACATAGATCCTGTTAGTCATCTTTTTGCCCAGAAGACGGACTTTTTCGGCATTGATCACGATTACATTATCGCCGCAATCAACATTCGGAGTAAATCCTGGCTTGGTCTTCCCGCGAAGGACAAGCGCGATTCTGGATGCAAGACGGCCAAGTGCCAAATCTGTGGCATCAATGACGACCCACTCTTTCTGAACGGTTGCCTTGTTCAAGGATACCGTTTTGTAGCTTTGTGTGTCCACTGTCTTGATCTTTTAAAAGTTAATACATAAAAATTGCGATCCCTATACATTATAGGAACCGCAAAGATAACGATATTTTCCCTCTTATCAAAAAAAACCTTGAAATCGATAATCATTCGATTACAGGCAAGTTATATTGAGCGATCAGATTGACAACACAGTAAGGATATTTATAAGTTCCTTGTCAATGGGTTTGTTCATTTTGATTGCTCTATTGATAGGCACATAAACGATTTCATTATCTGAAATACCTATCATTACGTTCCTCTGGCCCTCTTTCAGAGCTTCTATACTCGCATAACCTAGACGGCTGGCAAGAATACGGTCATAGGCACTTGGAGTACCGCCCCGCTGAAGATGGCCCAGAATGGTCACCCTTACATCGTATTGCGGATATTCCTTGCGGACACGTTCGGCGTAATGCATGGCTCCGCCATCTTTCTGACTTTCGGATACAATCACGATGCTACTGTTTTTGCTCTTTCGGAATCCCCTGCTTATGAACTGTTCCAACTGATCTTTATCCGTCTGGTCTTCAGGGATTATTGCAGCTTCGGCTCCCGACGCAATGGCACTGTTCTGTGCAAGGAAACCGGCATCCCTGCCCATTACTTCCACAAAGAAAATCCTATCGTGCGACGTGGCGGTATCCCGGATTTTATCAACGCATTCCACAATCGTATTCAGAGCCGTATCATATCCTATGGTGGAATCGGTACCATAAAGATCATTATCTATCGTTCCGGGTAATCCTATCACCGAAATATCATATTCATTTGCAAAATCCTGGGCACCTGCCAGAGATCCGTTACCGCCTATTATTATGAGGGAATCCAAGCCGAACTTAACTACATTGTCATAAGCTTTCTTACGACCTTCGGGTGTCATGAATGCCTGGCTTCTTGCTGTCTTCAGCAATGTTCCTCCCCTTTGAATCGTATTACTTACACTTTCGGTGGTAAGTTCTTTTATTTCACCGTTTATCAGGCCTTCATAACCGCGATATATCCCCATGACTTTCCATCCGTTGTAAATCGCAGCTCTTGTAACAGCTCTTACGCAGGCATTCATTCCGGGAGCGTCGCCGCCGGAAGTCAGGATGCCTACAGTTTTTATTTCTTTCATGTTTAATAAATTATTATTCCGTAATAAAAACACAGGAATTAAAAAATTTTAGCCGCAAATTTCGTGCTTATTTTTTTTAATTTTGTAAAATTAACCTATTTGAGATTAAAAACAATCTTTAAAGCAATTTGACGTCAATATCAAAATGAACATCGGCAATATAAATTTGGGAGCAATGCCCGTATTCCTGGCACCTATGGAAGATGTAACGGACCATTCGTTCAGAATCATATGCAAAGAATTCGGAGCCGATATGGTTTATACCGAATTCATTCCTTCAGACGGATTGATTCGAGACGCGGCAAAAGCCATAGCCAAAATGAGGACTTCAGAATCCGAAGCCCCGATAGGCATACAGATATACGGGAACATCCCGGAGTCTATGGTAAGTGCTGCCAAAATGGCCGAACAGGCTGCTGAAATAGCAGGAGGACACGGTGCGGATGTGATAGATATAAATTTCGGCTGCCCTGTCAATAAGATTGCAGGCAGAGGCGCCGGTTCCGGAATGATGAAGGATCCTGACAAAATGGTCATGATTACCAAAATGATAGTCGATGCCGTAAGCAAGCCGGTTACCGTAAAGACAAGACTCGGATGGGATGAGGATTCGAAGATAATCGTGGAGCTGGCGGAAAGACTACAGGACGTTGGAATCAGTGCATTGACAGTACACGGAAGAACACGGTGCCAGATGTACAAAGGTGAAGCGGACTGGACTCTGATCGGCAAAATAAAAGAGAATCCGAGAATGCACATTCCGATCATAGGCAACGGTGACATAAATTCCCCGCAAAAGGCAAAGGAAGCTTTCGACAGATTCGGCGTTGACGGAATAATGGTAGGGAGGGCTTCTTTCGGACATCCATGGATATTCAAAGAGATAAAACATTATCTCAAGACAGGGGAAGTCCTGCCGTCAATGAGCATCAGGGAAAGAGTAAGCCTTGCCAAACGCCATCTTTCACTTTCGATTGAAACCAAAGGGGAGATCCGCGGCATCCTTGAAATGCGACGGCATTTGTCATGCTATTTCAAAGGTCTGCCGGAATTCAAAGATACCAGAATAAAACTGGTGACTCTTACAGATCCAGGAGAACTTATGGATACGCTTGATTATATCTCTGAAAAATGGGGCGACTCAGAACCCCCGCAAGTATCGGGAGTATACGGTATTTGATTACACATACGCTCACTTGAAAAATATTACTATATTTGCAGATTGAATTTTAATATCGTATTAACCGTAACGTCGTCCGGAAGCGGCTCGGCCGCCAAGAAATCATGAATACAATTGACAAGGTTGTCCTTTTCCCTTATTATCTTACTTTAAAACTGAGGGATTGCTTTTATAATTGCGGAATATTCAAGGTCCGCAAATGTGAAATCCCAACCATTTGCGTCGGTAACATTACCGCCGGAGGGACAGGCAAGACTCCCCATACGGAAATGATATTGAAAACCCTCCTTAAAAGTAAAGAATGGGGGGACAAAAACATTGCTGTCCTTTCAAGGGGGCATAAAAGAAAAAGCAAGGGATTCCAACAAGTATCTGCAGACGGTTCGGCTGCTGTTTTCGGCGATGAACCGCTCCAGATAAAGAGGAAATACCAAAACGTAACGGTAACTGTAGACCGGACCCGCGTAGAAGGCTGCGATTTTCTTTGCAATCCGGAAAAATTGCAATCCGATAAAAAAGCAAGGAAATGTCTCCATAAAGACTTACCGAAATCGGATCTTATAGTTCTGGACGATGCATTCCAGTACAGGGCACTGCAGGCGGCGATAAACATAGTGCTTATCGATTATTACCATCCCACGTACAAAGATCATTTGCTCCCTGTCGGAAGACTTCGCGATCTTCCTGAAAGATTGAGTGAGGCAGACATCCTGATTGTTACCAAATGCCCCACTTATCTCAATGTATGGGAAAAAGGAAAATGGGCGAAACATCTCGGGATAGAAAACTTCAACGCATCTACCGGAAAAGGGACAAATGTCAGGGGGAAAGTCCAGACTTTGCTTTTCACTTCTATCAACTACCGTGAAATGAAGCCTGTCTACGAAAACGGAGACAGCCGTTACATATATTCCAAGAATCTTATTCTGTTTTCGGGAATAGCAAAAGACAAGAATCTCAGGCAATATTTAAGCGGAACATACCGGATTGTGAAACACTTCAGGTTCTCAGATCATCACAAATACAGCAATTTCGATATCCGGACGATAAGCGAAGCTATTAAGGAACACCCTACTGCAATCGTAGCTACCACAGAGAAGGACAGCCAGCGGATAATGGACAACAAAAAAGTACCTGAAGCTCTCAAGGAAAGATTGTTTCAGGTACCTATCGAGGTTGATTTCCTTACCGGGGAAGAACAAAATATATTCGAAACTACTCTGGCGGATTCTTTGAAAGAATTTCATTCTGAGCACGAACGGATTCTTCATGGATAGCATTGAACACCAATGTTATAAATTTTTCCGATAATCCGCAGACCTTACCTTTCTCCACCATGGAAGAGATCAATGAGTCCCACCTTGATGTCTGGAGGATGGCAATGTTATGCTCCTTTTTATATTCCCCGATCTTGCGGCTTATATTCATCCTCGAGTTGAGGATATACAAGATATTCTCATCGATGATATCGATCTGGGCACGAAGCTGATCTATATTTTCCTTATATTCAATACTGTCGGTATCATTCTGCCTTACGACAAGACTCGAAATCAGTTTTTTGAAATCTTCCGGGGTCAGCTGCTGTTTGGAATCGCTCAAAGCAAGGGAGGGATTGCAATGGGATTCAACCATCAGGCCGTCAAGTCCGAGGTCCATGGCCCTCTGTGATATTTCCTGAAGATACTTCCTGTCCCCCGCCATATGGCTGGGATCACAAAAGAATGGCAAATCTGGATATCTGGTACGCAATTCTATGGCTATACTCCAGCCCGGATCATTTCTGTAATTGATTTTTTCGACAGTCGAGAACCCCCTATGTATAACCCCCAGTTTCTTGACGCCGGCCTGATTCAGCCTTTCCAAAGCTCCTATCCATAAATCGAGATCCGGATTCACAGGATTCTTCACCAACACAGGTATATCGGTATCCTTGAGTGCATTTGCTATTTCCTGCACAAGGAATGGATTTGCAGAAGTCCTTGCCCCTATCCATATCATGTCGACTCCGAACTTGATGCAGTCGAAAAGATGCTTTTCGCATGCTATCTCCGTGCATATTTTCATACCAAGTTCGTTTTTCACCTTCTGCAGCATCTTCAGACCGGCAGGCCCCAGGCCCTCGAAATTGTTTGGGTGTGTACGCGGTTTCCATATTCCCGCCCTGAATACGTTGACTCCGGCCGATTTAAGTCCGCGTGCCGTTTCCATCATCTGCATATCCGATTCGGCACTGCAGGGGCCGGCTATCAGAAGCGGTTTCTGACCTTCCGGGAAAATTCCCCATCCGGATACGGGTATCAAATCCAATTTTCTTTCCATGATATTATTTTATTATCCTTTTTATTTTATTTGCGTCATTGATCAGCGTCCTTACCCGGTCTCCATCGTAATCGGATATGGCATCACGGAACAATTTCATTTTATCAATATAGGTATCTATGACTTTCAATACGTTATCCCTATTTTGCATAAGTATCGGGACCCACATGTCCGCACTGCTTTTGGCAAGACGTACCGTGGAAGAAAAACCGCCTGAAGCCAGATCGAATATATGCTTTTCATCCTTTTCCTTATCCAGAACCGTAAGCGCAAGAGCGAAAGACGTAATATGCGAAATGTGTGATACATAAGCCGTATGTACATCATGATTGGATGCACTCATGTACAGAGGCCTCATGTTGAGTGTGTCATAAAGTTTTTCTATGATCTTCACAGCTTTCGGATCCGAATCTTCGGTATTGGCAAAAATACAGGCTTTCCCGTCAAAAAGATTAGGCATGGCTGCCCATGGCCCCGAATATTCCGTACCGGCCATCGGATGTGTTGCCACATATCTCTTTCGCATCGAATGGTAATGCACGCCGTTGACAATCTGTTCTTTGGTTGAACAGGTATCTATCACAATACGGTTGCAATCCTTTTCCTTTTCGAAATGATCAAGGATATCGGGGAGCATTTTCACTGCCGTTCCAACCGGAATAGCCATGACTACGATATCGCTTCTTTCGATGCACTCTTCATAAGGAACTATTTCATTCGCCAATTCCAGTTTCATGGCGGCTTCGGCATTGACAGGATTATCTTCGACTCCCAATATCGTATCGGCAAAACCTCTTTTTCTCAAATCTATGGCCATCGAACCGCCGATAAGTCCCAGGCCTATAATTCCTACAATCATTTTTTCAATATTTTTTCGATTTTTCTTCCGGCATCTTCAAGGACATCAACCGGAGCACAAAGGGATATCCGGATATAATCGTTTCCATTCTTTCCGAAAATCAGACCTGGAGTGATAAAGACACCAGCGTTGTAAAGGATATTGTCAGAAACTCTCTCACCCGGACATTTTGCAGGATCTGTGCCTTCCAATAAAGGATTGTCATTGTCAATCCTTCCCCAAAGAAACATCCCGCAGGATTCTTTGTCATAAGCCGCACCTATGGCGTCAAATATCTTTCCGGCAGCCGCACGTCTGAGACTGTATTCCGCATTTAATGACGCGAACCATTCAGGTTCCATCGAAAGAGCTTCAACCGCGGCAAGCTGCAGCGGCTTGAACATGCCTGAATCCATCTGGCTTTTGACCTTAAGTACTTGGGAAATCAATTCGGAAGAACCGGCTGCCATACCGATACGCCAGCCTGACATATTATATGCCTTGCTCAAGGAATTCAGTTCCAGGCAACATTTTTTAGCACCGTCCGCCGCCAAAAGGGACAAGGGGTTGTCATTGAGTATGAAACTGTATGGGTTATCATTAACTATCAATATATTATGTCTGTTCCCGAAATCAGCCAGCCTCTGATAAAGTTCAGGTGTAGCCTTGGCCCCCGTAGGCATATGGGGATAATTCGTCCACATTATCTTGACACCACTCAGATCCTGCTTTTCCAAAGCTTCGAAATCGGGCAGCCAATGGTTCTCTTCTTTCAAGTCATACGTAACTATTTCAGCCTCGACCAATTTGGAAGCCGATGAATAAGTCGGATAACCGGGATCGGGGACAAGCACCTTATCGCCTTTGTCGACAAATGCAAGCGAGATCAACAGAATTCCTTCCTTGGATCCTACCAACGGCTGGATTTCCGTCTCCGGATCAAGATCCGTTTTATAATATCTCCCGTACCAAGAAGCAAAAGCTTCCCGCAGTTCGGGAATACCTATATAACTTTGATAGGCATGGTTTCCGCTCAACGCGGCTGAATCAGTAAGAGCTTTTATCGCCTGAGCCGGAGGCATTCCGTCAGGGGCCCCTATGCCCAGATTGACGATCTTGTCGGCACCGGCCGCCTTACGTCCGGAATTCAACGAATCGATTTCCTTCAATTTGCGTGAAAAATAATATTCCTTTACGCTTTGAGTTCTTTGCGCCGGTTTTAT
Organism: Bacteroidales bacterium; assembly: GCA_022648685.1. Lineage (GTDB taxonomy): Bacteria > Bacteroidota > Bacteroidia > Bacteroidales > UBA932 > Cryptobacteroides. The sequence goes on along the minus strand of JALCMW010000001.1, from coordinate 561,520 downwards.
GATCATGATACAGCTATTTAAATTTCAGAATTGTATTCCCCCAGTATATCAAGATTTTCCATCAGGGGCCGAATGGCAGCCAGTGCCTGGATATATCTTTCGTAATTGTCGAATTTGATATCGGCATAAAAAAAATACTGCCATTGCTTTCCGGGAATCGGCAGGGATTGGATCCTGGTCAGATTCATTCCGTAAAAAGAAAGGATGGTAAGCACCCGGGCAAGAGAACCCGGAGTATGGGGAAGGGTAAAGCAAATGGAAGATTTGTTGACCTTTTCCCTGGCAACGGTAATGGCGTCATCCATTACAAGAAATCTGGTGAAATTTTCCTTATATGTCTCTATACTTTCCCGGAGTATCTGCAAGCCGTACAATTCTGCTGCGAGAGAAGAAGCTACGGCTCCGACACCATAAATATTGCCTCTTGCTATTTCCGCAGCGCTTTTCGCGGTATCTTCGGACTCCACCATCTTGATCCACGGGCAATTGCTTTCAAAAAAATCCCTTGTCTGGTTTATGGCCATATAATGGGTACGGACTTCTTTTATGTCATCTATCTTCTGCCCCGGAAGTGCCATTAGGTTTTGTTTAATACGCAAATAGACTTCCCCTTTTATCTTTTTTCCATATTTTCTGAGAAGTTCGAAATTTCTTAAAAGTCCTCCTGAGACGGTATTTTCTATAGCCACCACCGCCGCATCCGCTTTACCTGCCGCAACGGATTTATAGACATCATCGAAAGTAGAACATTCGACTATTTCAGGAACCGTTCCCAATTGCCGATAATATTTTCTGGCCGCTTGTTCATGAAAGCACCCCGAATACCCCTGTATCGCAACTTTTGTCATAATTCAAATAAAAAAGGCCGCCCGGAAATCCGGACAGCCTATAAATGATTAATATAAATAATTATCTATGACATACAACGTCCGGTCCATTGCCTTTGCGGTAATAGAAAAAATAATAACCGGCATTGTAAAATCGTTCGTCAATCATAACGGCGACAAATATAGGTAATTTTTTAAAAAAACAAACTAAACGGTAAGAATATCTTTGGACTTGGCCTCGACAAGACCTTCGATCTCATGAATTCTCTTATCCGTAACTTTCTGGAGTTCATCTTCCCCGTCTTTCTCGCCATCTTCCGAAAGACCTTCGTTTTTCTGCGCTTTTTTAAGAAGTTCAAGGGCATCGCGGCGGCAGTTGCGGACAACAACCTTGCAATTCTCCCCTGCGGCTTTGGCTTTTTTGATAAGTTCAGTCCTCCTTTCCTCTGTCAACGGCGGAACGGTGCAGTGTATCTGCTCTCCGTTATTCTGGGGGGTAAGGCCAACATTGGCGTCCATAATGGCCTTCTCGATAAGAGGGATCATTTTCTTCTCCCACGGCTGGACCAGAATAGTTTTGGCATCAGGAGTTGTGACGGAAGACACTTGAGGGACAGGTGTCAGGGTTCCATAATAATCTACCAATATATTATTGAATATGGCGGGATTGGCTTTCCCCACACGGTACGTCTTGAGATCCTCTTCAAGGAATACCACGGCTTCTTTCATTTTTTTATCGGCAGCCGTCACGATCTCATTTGCTCTAGGTAACATAAAAATTGTATTAGTGTTCTTTATACATGCACAACCGTCCCGACTTTCCCTCCACCAAGAAGGCTGGTCAGATTGCCTTTACGGTTCATATCAAATACTATGATAGGCATATTTCCTTCACGGCAAAGTGCAAAAGCCGTTTGGTCAAGGACCTTGAGATCCTCCGAAATAGCCTTGTCGAATGTAAGTTCGTCATATCTGACGGCATCGGGATTCTTTTCAGGATCGGAATCGTAAACGCCGTCCACCCTCGTCCCTTTCAGGAAAGCATCCGCTCCTATTTCCAAAGCCCTCAGGGCAGCTCCCGAATCCGTAGTGAAAAAAGGATTTCCAGTACCCCCGGCGATAAAAGCGACGCCCCCGTTTTCCAGGAATTTAACTGCATCGTCCCTCATATAATATTTGGCCAAAGGTTCCATCGGAGTCGCAGTGAAAACCATCGAATCCACTCCATGCTCTTTTATGAAACCTGAAAGGGCAAGTGAGTTTATCACGGTCGCAAGCATGCCCATTTTGTCTCCGTCCACTCTGTCGAATCCTTTTCCGACACCCTGAAGACCTCTGAAGATGTTGCCTCCGCCATTCACTATGGCGATCTGAAGTCCCGCCTTTGAAGCTGCGGCTATCTCCGTGGCATACGCCTCAAGACTGGCCGTATCAAGTCCTTTTCCCGATCTTCCTCCCAGACTTTCACCGCTGAGTTTCAGCAATACCCTCTTGTACATACTTATATTATGGTTACAATGATCAATTTTAGCAAAAACAAAATTATCGAAATATTATGAAACTTGCAAGAAAGAATATATATTTGCACCACCAAACACAAAATGAATTAAAACAAGTAAATAATGGCTAACGTTTTCCACTATTCCATCGGTAAGAAATTCATTCAGAGTGTCAGCGGCGCGTTCCTGATAATTTTTCTCTGTCTGCATCTTACAATCAATTTTTTCTCGGTAATCGATTCATTTACAGGTAATTTTGGTGCTTCAGACGGTCTTTTCCAAGCCGGATGCGATTTCATGTCGTTGCCTATAGTTACAATAATGGTTCCGGTACTTGCATTCGGCGTACTCATACATATCATTTACGGGTGCCTCCTTACATGGGAAAACGTCAGGGCACGCGGAGGTTACAAACGTTACGAAGTGGCTAGCAAAGCGAAAGCCGATTCTTGGTCCGCCAAGAATATGTTTGTCCTCGGTATCGTAATATTGGGTATCCTTTTCTTCCATCTTACGCATTTCTGGGCCCACATGCAGCTGCAGGAATTCGCAGGAAATGAAGCAGGGAATCCTTACGACCTGCTCACAGCGACTTTCGGACGATGGTGGATAACGGCAATATACATCATCTGGTTCATTGCAATCTGGTTCCATCTTACCCACGGTTTCTGGAGTATGTTTCAAACGATAGGCTGGAGCAACAATGTCTGGATGAAAAGATTAAAAGTCATCGGCGTCATATTGGCCTCTCTGATTGCTCTGGGATTCATTATTGTAGCAATCAACGCATTTCTTCAAGCACATTTCCTGATATAAAGGGATTCTGAAGACAATGGAAAGATATAAGGCTGACCCTGACAAAGGATCGGCCTTTATTTTTATAAAAAGACAATCAATTATCAAATATCAATAAAAATGAAACAAAAAAAGTTCATCCTTCAGGAAAAGGACATTCCCACACAGTGGTACAACATTCAGGCGGATATGCCCAACAAGCCTCTTCCCATCCTGAATCCCGCAACCAGAGCCATACTTAAACCGGAAGACCTGTTTCCGATTTTCAATGAGGCCTGCTCAAGGCAGGAATTGGACCAGGAACATCAATGGATAGATATTCCCGATGAAGTACGTGAAATGTATACATATTACAGGGCAACCCCTCTGGTTCGTGCATACGCTTTCGAGAAGGCTCTCGACACTCCGGCCCACATATATTTCAAAAATGAGAGTATCAGTCCTGTAGGAAGCCACAAGCTCAATTCGGCAATTGCACAAGCTTATTTCTGCAAAAAACAGGGAGTAACGAATATCACTACCGAAACCGGAGCAGGACAATGGGGCGGAGCTTTATCCTATGCAGCCAGAGTGTTCGGACTGGAATGCGCTGTCTATATGGTTAAAATCAGTTATGAACAAAAGCCGTACAGGAAAAGCATAATGCAGACATACGGTTCCAATGTCACTCCGTCCCCTTCGATGTCGACAAGAGCCGGAAAAGATATACTCACGGCAAATCCTTCGGATAACGGTTCTCTGGGTTCGGCTATTTCCGAAGCTATCGAACTTGCTCTCCAGACTCCGAATTGCAAATACACCCTCGGTTCCGTAATGAACCATGTGTGCCTGCATCAGACTGTGATCGGACTGGAAGCGGAAAAACAGATGGAAATGGCGGATGAATATCCGGATATGGTGATAGCTTGCTTCGGAGGCGGTTCAAATTTCAGCGGAATTTCGTATCCTTTCATGAGACACAATATCCTGGAAGGGAAAAAGACCAGGTTCATAGCGGCGGAACCTTCTGCCTGTCCTAAACTTACAAGAGGCAAGTTCGAATACGATTTCGGTGATGAAGCCGGTTACACTCCGTTACTGCCTATGTTTACATTGGGGCATGCATTCAAACCGGCAAGCATACACGCCGGAGGCCTCAGATATCACGGGGCCGGCGTAATAATGTCACAGCTTATGAAAGACGGGTTCATGGAAGCAGTCGATATCCAGCAGCTTGAATCATTCAAAGCCGGCGTTCTCTTCGCCAGAAGCGAGGGCATCATCCCTGCACCGGAATCATGCCACGCCATTGCAGCCACTGTCAAAGAAGCGTTGAAGTGCAAGGAAGCCGGAGAAAAAAAGACAATTCTTTTCAACCTTTCCGGTCACGGTCTTGTAGACATGAGTTCATATGATCAATATTTCTCCGGGGATTTGCAAGACTTTACAATCAGTGATGAAGAAATAGCGGAATCATTGAAAAGCGCTGATATCCTGAATAAATAATATATTCATATCCTTTAAAAGCCGTGTCGCAATTTTTAAGGTTGCCGGCACGGCTTTTTTGTGTTTATTTGCCTTCGTTTGTATATATCCGGCAAAAAAAATAACTTTGGACATATTAATGTTTCGGACATGAACAATCTCTATGCAAACAGGATAGAAGCCGTCAGGGACTTTATGAAGGACAAAGGCTGGGATGCCATAGTCATCACCGGATCGGATCCGCATAACAGTGAATATCCGGCCCCGCGCTGGAAACAGGTCGAATGGCTTTCCGGCTTTACCGGAGAAGCCGGAGACATTGTAATAACACTTGGGCACGCCGGATTGTGGACGGACACCAGATATTTCATACAAGCCGAGATACAACTGCGTGATACAGGAATAGCACTTCACAAGACTCGCGTGCAGGAACAGATACTGATTCCCGACTGGCTTGAGGAAAATCTGGACGACAATGCCGCCATCGCCGTAGACGGATTGTGTCAAAGCGCTGCCGCGATAGAGGAAATAAAGGGGTCTTTCCGGAAAAACGGCAAGACATGCCTTATTGTTGACGAACCGGATATGCTTGATTTCATTTGGACTGACAGACCGGGAATTCCATCCTCTCCGATAATGACAATAGGGGAAGATATAGTCGGGGAATCCAGACCTGAAAGGATATCAGGAGTACGCAAGTTCCTTATGGACAAGAATCTGGATGCGATTCTGATATCGGCTCTGGACGAAATAGCATGGGTGATGAATATAAGGGGATCGGATATTGAATACAATCCCGTCGTCATCTCCTATCTTCTGATAAGCATGGATACCGTAAAATGGTTCGTCAAAAAAGACACGGTTGCCGACAGTGACACGGCCGATAGCTTCTATGAATTGAAAGCCGACGGAGTGGAAATAATGGATTACGAAGAACTGGACTTCTCTTTATACAACCTTTCCGAAGACAAGGACATCGGCCGGCTGTTCATAGACAAAGTGACTCTGAATTATGACATATACCGGATATTGAAAGAAGATGTCCAGGATACTGAAATCGTAGAAGGGACCTCTCCGGTAGGTTTGATGAAAGCGGTAAAGAATCGGACAGAGATATCCGGGATGAAAGAATCGCACTTTGATGATGGTCTGGCTATGGAAAAGTTCTGCCATTGGCTAGAGACTTCGGTAAGGAACGGAGATTATGTTACCGAATGGGATGCTGCAGCCAAACTTGATTCGCTACGTGCAGAGATCCCCGGCTACAGAGGGAACAGTTTCCGTACAATATCCGCATATGGTAAAAATGCGGCATTGCCTCATTATTCAACACCGGAAACAGGATCCGCAAAGCTGGAACCGCACGGTCTGTATCTTACGGATTCAGGGGGCCAATATGCAATCGGCACCACAGATATAACCAGGACATTACCTCTGGGTCCATGTACACAGCTTGAAATGGAAGACTATACTCTGGTGCTTAAAGGGATGATCCGTCTTGCCATGGCGGTATTCCCGGAAGGTACCGCAGGCTGCCAGCTCGACGCTTTGGCCAGGAATCCGTTATGGCGGCATGAACGTGATTTCGGACACGGGACGGGACACGGAGTGGGATTCTATCTATGCGTACACGAAGGTCCACAGGATATCCGCCAGAATTTCAACAGGCAGGCTTTTCTTCCTGGGATGATAACTTCCGACGAACCAGGGATTTACAGGGAAGGATATTATGGAATAAGACATGAAAATCTGTTGCTTTGCAAGGAATCCGGAAGCAATGAGTTCGGACATTGGCTTAAATTCGAAACACTGACGCTGTGCCATATAGATACTTCCGTCATAGTAAAAGAACTGATGGACAAATGTGAACTCGATTGGCTTAACCGATACAACAGCAACGTATACGAAAAATTATCTTCCGTCCTTCCGGAAGAAACGGCAGCCTGGCTAAGAAAAAAGACACAGCCTATCGGTTAGGCATCACCGATATCGTCAGCAGGTTTAGACAATTTTGCTTTCAGGCAACGTATGATGCCAAGAGCGATGGCGTCGAAAGGTATTAAGGAAGATATATTTTTCAATCCCATGGCAACTACATTGACAGGAGAATAATAATCCTTTGCTTCCCGGTACCGGCATACGATTTTCCCGCCTTGTACATCAAGGGATTTCCCGGATTGCCGTATAGCCTTGTCCAATTGTCTCATGTTTTTAATGCTCCTGTAATTCTTCTTCATCGTCTTTTTCAAAAAACAGTTTACCGAACATACGTACGAACCTGCCTGCAAATAATTTCTTTCCGAAAATCAAAAGCAGCACAAGTATGATAAGGAAAAACGCCATGACTATCAGGCAGGACAATCCATAACTTCCGAGAATATCACCCAAGAACAATATGCCGATCAAAGCCAATGGTATGCATATCATTGCAAGGACAAACAGGATCAGCATAAAATTGATAAGGCAACTGGCCATTTCGGAAAGGCCTTTTACTGTGCGGAGTTTAATATTATCGGTTTTCAGATCTATATAATCGGATACATTGTCGAATAGATCTTCCGCAGGCTTAGAGAATTTCTCATTCATACCTCAGGGTCGGTTTTTTCGCCGCCGTTATCTTTTGCAAGAGCTTTCTCCAATCTGGAAAGCTGCTCGAGAGCCTTTTTCCTTGCATCTTCTTTCAAATCCGAACCTTTGTCCATCAAAATGTCTTTTATTGACGTAATCGATTTTCCAACCTCGGAAGTCTGTTCCTTTACTTTGCCATAAATTTCCGATGATTTCTCCACGGCGTTTCCATAACCTTTTTTCGCGGCTATAGTTATTTTCCTGCGGGTGACGTCACCCTTGTCGGGAGCAAAAAGGACCCCTAATGCCGCACCTATGGCCGTTCCGGCCAGCAGTGCTAGAAATGATTCACCTTTCATATCTCTATAATATTATAAATTAACACATTCCGGATTATTCCGGCACTAAAGGCGAATATAAGTATTTTTTCATAAATGTCACAGAAGATCAGCGATGATGTCATCGGAAACGAAAAAACGATTCTCAGGAATCCGGATACGCAAAGTCCCGTCATTTCCCCTTATTTGTTCCAACGCCCCCTTAGCCGACAAACGGGATATTGCAGACGGTGAGGAGTTGGAATGAAGATATCCGTAATCTACCCCGGTATCGGTACGTAGGGCAAGCATTATCGTTTCTTCCTTTATCTCCTCCGGTCCGAGGATCTCCGATTCCCTAAAAGAGCAGAAATCGCCCGAAGATGCGGCGGAGATATATCCTTCCAGATTCCCCGGATTCATGCTGCGCACTTCACGGAAATCATCAGCAAGAGAAAAAGAATGGGCACCAGGTCCCAGTCCGGCATAAGGAACCCTCCTCCAATATGAACTGTTATGCAAAGATTCCAGTCCTGGCAAGGCAAAATTCGAAATTTCATAATGACGGTACCCGGCCTCTTTCATACGTTGGCAAAGAATATCATATTGTCTCGCGCATGTTTCGTCGTCTGCTTCGGTGAAACGTCCGCGGGAAATCAATTTCGCCAAAGCGCTTCCGTTCTCTATGGAAAGCTGATAGGCCGATATATGTGCAGGACGGGGATCTCCGGAATGCTTGTCTCCTATCGACAAAGCATGGCTTATCGTATCGTTCCATACGCTGTCCGAAAGTTGAGGAAGACCGAATATCAAGTCTATGCTTATATTCACAAAACCGGCGGAAACAAGAATACCGTAAGCCCAGGAGGCAGCTTCGGCATTGTGCCGTCTGTTCATCCACTTCAATATGGAATCGTCGAAAGACTGGACTCCCATGCTTATTCTGTTTACGCCAAGAGAAAAGAGTCCCGAGGCATAATCGGGACCTTTCTCCACAATATCTTCGGGATTGACCTCCAAGGTAAATTCATCAAAAGAACCCAAGCCTATATCCTTTAATTTTTCTTTGAATCGGGACAACATGGAAATTGGCAACAAGGAGGGCGTACCGCCGCCTATATACAGCGTATTCGCCTTAGAAGTACCTGCTATATCGGAATCATCGCCTGCCGAATCAAGAATCTCTTCTTTTCTGAATTCAATTTCACGGCAGACCGCTTCAGTATATTCATCGAAAGACTTGGTACGGAGTCCATCCCCGGTTCCGGCATATTTGCATGACGGCACAAGTTCCGAATAGAAGTCGCAATAAGTACAGAAACTTCTGCAAAAAGGTACATGTATGTATATCAATTCACCGGATGGATATTATAAATGGGGAATCCCCCCCTTTTATCTGAGCATCAGTTCGGCAGAGCCCAACAAAGATTGCTCGGTATAGACTTCAACCGTATACACGCCCTTGTTGTAATCGGGGATATTGTTCAGATATATGCTCATATCAACCTCTTTGCCCTCATAATCGACTTCCCTGGAAGCCGAAGCAACCATCATTTGCCCGTCATAGCTGAAAGAAGTCCTGACATCATTAGTCAGAAGTATTCCGTCAGGATCCTTCACCCTTATGTAGACCCTCACCGGACCTTTCGGAGCAAGATCATTTTCCACAAGACTCAGGGAGGTAAGAAGCCTCACGACCCTGCTGCTTCTGTCAGTGACACGACCGGAACCGTTATATGCGGCTACGGAAATACCCCTGGCCTTGATAACGGCACCTGCGGCAACCTTGTCGGAAAGGTGTTCAACCTGTTGCGACAGCTGTTTATTGGCTTTTTTGCTTTCAGCAGCCTCCTTGCGCGCTGCAGCGGCATCGGCCGTCAATTTGTGATTCAGGGTATTAAGGGAATCGATCTGGACGATATAATTTTTCATAATGCTCCTGAGAGTCCCCAGTTCACGTTCATATTGGCGGATCTTCACACGGTTGGTGGCATTGGTCTTCTTTATCCTGTCGATGAGCTGCGCAACTTCCTCTCTGGAAGAATCCAGCTGTACATTGATCGTATCATAATCGGATGAAAGATTGGCATAATCGTTCTGGAGGGAAACCATTTGCTGGGTCAGATCGCTTTTTTCCGACTTCAGTTCATTCACAAGCCGCGATTTCTGGAACCAGATATAGGCCAAAGCGAGAGCCAATACGGCGGCCACTGCTATGAGAATGGTCATAACGGATTTCAAATTCTTCGCTTTTTTTTCAGTATCTTCGCGTTCAATACGCTTTAGCGGATCTTCTTCCATAATTTTTTAATTAATTATTAATTCGTGATATATGCAAATATAAGAAAATATGGGATTTTTTCTATATTTGTGTATTGTTAAACATTGCGCTATATGAAATACTTTATCCGTGCTGTAAAATATTTTTTCTATTTCTTCATCCTTTTGGCCATTATCATGGCTATACTGGTTCTGATCAAAGCAGTTCCGGGGAATATAAACGAGATGTTCAACAAAGGATATAAATCAGTTTGGGAAATAGCAATATTTTTTGCCGTGATCTCTGCCGTCTATCCGATTTTCAGCTATGTAAAAAAGAAGGCTTATGCTCCCGGGGAATTTGATACGATACATCAAAAGACTATCGATTACATGTCGGGACGCGGCTACAAGCTTGAAACCGAAGAAGGGGAAGACATGACTTTCCGCCTGAAACCGTTTTTTTACAGACTTACCCGCATGTTCGAAGACAGGCTTACTTTCAAAAAGATTGACGACGGATTCGAAATAGAAGGTCCCAACAAAGACACCGTCAGAATAATACGCGGTCTGGAGTATGCATTACGCAGCAATGATAACGACGGAGACACGAACAGGGACATAGCAAACGAATAAAACTGAAGATAGGTAACCCGTAATTAATAATCGATCCACCATGAAAGAAAAAGAATTAATGATTGTCGGTAGATATTACAATGCGGCCAGTGCGCACATTGCTGCAGGAATGCTCATGGAAAACGGAATAAAGGCGGCAGTTTTCGGAGATGTGTCATCTTATCCGAATCTGAGCTTCACCGATTCCGTAGTTGTCAAAGTAAACGCCGAAGACTACGAAGCGGCAAAAAACCTCTTGGAAGCCTCGGACAAGGCAGAATAAAACTCCTCTCCGAAACGTGCGGCGATTGCGTCATGAAGGAATTCGAACACTCGTATATTTTTATCCTTTCCTAGTTCGAAGGCGTTCTTGCATATCTCCCAGCGATGCAATTTCAATTCAAGAAAACCGCTTTCCAGTTTTGTGACCCTTATCGGGTACAGGCTGCATGAAACAGGTTTTCTGAAAGGGCATTTCCCTGAAATGAAAGACCTTTCAATGGAACATCGGCAATTTTCATCCTCATCGAAAAAAGAATAAGCGCATTCTCCGCTACCCTCCACCACAGGTGTAACGACATCTCCATCGGAATCGATTTCGAAAAAGCCCCTGCCGGAAACAGCTTTCCTGCCATCGGGGCCCATAAGTCCTGAATAACAAGGATAATATCTTTCCAGTATTCTCACTTCAGAAACATCCAGCGGTGCACCGCTCTCTCCGGCCACACAACAAGCCCCTTTGCACGCCTGATAATCGCAACAGAAATATTCCGAAATAACATCCCCGTGGACCAGGCAATCACCTATGGATATTATCGCTCCTGAATAATCTTTTGTCATTTCATTATGTATTCGACTTTACGACCGTTATTCAGGGACGCTATTATTTCACGTACTTTATCCGGATTAACGGCGGAAAGTTTGTCTTTGTATTTTCCGAAAAGATCCTTGCCTTCGGAATATTTCATAAGTACCGAATTAATGACGAATTCGGGAACGGAAGAATACGAAGTTATGCAATTTGTTATGGACGATTTGTATCCGGAAATTTCATCGACGGGCAAAGGATTGCCGGACAATCCATTCAATATCGTACGCAACGTGTAAAGGACAGAAATGGCATCGCCGGGCTTCACCGATGCAGGAAGCCCCATGGAATCCACAGGCTCGCAAGATATGTAATAATTGAAACTGTCCTGGGGCAGACTATAAAAGTCCCCGGCCTCTTCCGCATACATCCCGGAATCCGCAAGTCCGGTTATCAAAGCCTTCCTGATGGCATAACCGGCAACCATAGCAGCAAAATAGTTGTCGCTGCTATATTGCATGGGAGATGACATAGCTATATCTATACCCTTGTCGTCTCCTTTTACCGTATAAGTCAGGCTTCCGGAGCCGGGTCTGTATTGTTTCGGAATGCTTACCGGTATAGTCTTTTCAGTGTGGAATCCGCCAAGATAACGATATAGGATTTTTTTCATCCTTACCGGATCCAAATCACCGGCAAGTACTATCACTCCATCGTTAACCTTGGAAAATTGGTTGTTAAAATAATCATCGGCTTTATATAAAAGGCTGTCTTCCAGACTCCCGGCAATTTTCCCCCTTGTATAAGCATATCCGGAATGAAGAAGGGTATCTATGACAGCACGTTTCTCTTCAGTATTCCCCTTTCCCATTTCAAGTCTCATCAGTTCATTGCCTTTATAATATCCGAACGCATCTTCATCAAGGGATCTTTCGTTCGCAATGGATAAAAGGGATCTCAAGAGAAGCCCCAACTTTGAAGAAGACGTCCGCCCCGTTATTCTCATATCGGAAACGGAAACATTGTAATGCATGGAAATTCCGTTTGATTCAAGCATATCTGCAAAATCATAATATTTCAGACCCGAGATGTCATAGAGTCCGAGCATATCGGAAACGAAAGCTCCCTCTCCGGGTTTCAATCCGGCAATATCATTGTATCCACCCCGGATCATCAAAGCATAATCGAACAGGCCGGGCGTAGACATTTTTTTATAGACGACCTTGATTCCGTTTGAGAAAGTCCAAAGTTCGCCTCCGGATGCAGATTCGCTCTTGATATTCCTCAACCTGACTCTGGACTGACGTCCGGCAAGGCCCAACGTATCACCGAAATTCATAAGGTGCATATAGTCGGTATCATCCGATACCTGCTTTGCCCAAGAAGAACGGAAAGAAGTCATAAGGCTGTCACCTGACACTCCTCTTGAAGTTTTCACGCGCAAAGACAGATTTTTGTCTTTATCAAGCAAAACGGACACGAAATGATTGAAAAGTCTCAATTCTGTAGTATCCGGAAGGTTCCTTGTAAGAAAAAAATCAGTCTGGGCTTCAATCGAAGAAAGTCCCGCACCGTAAAGAAATGCAGCAGAACATTTTTTTATATAATATGAATTGCTCAAAGGAACATTGCCAGTTTTTACGACATCGGAAACAAATTTATTTTTCGCATCTTTATATTCTTCGGTAGAAATCCCTTTGGAATCCACGGAGGCAAGCACGGAACCCAAAACCTTTGCCGCTCCATATATATGGGAGCTGTCCGTATGCAAATTAAAAGATATGGTCTCATCCCCCGGGCCATCCGAGCTGCTTTTGTAATTGGATACAGCATCAGCCACCGGAATACCTTCCAGGCGGAGTTTCCTGTAAAGTCTGTCAGAAACTACAGAAGCCAATTCCGAAATGAACATACGCGATACAAGAGGTTGTATCGTATTCATATATTTTTCAGGGACTCTCGGTAATGAATATTCAACGGAAACGGAAGAGACATCTCCTTCCTGGCGATTATACTCGATCTTCATCTTTGCGGAATCGGAAGGCATCCACTTGTAATATAGACAATCGTTTTGTCCCAGACGGTGCGGGATTGTCATTGCAAATAAATCCAATTTTTCCAATATCGCAGCTTTATCGAAATCGCCTGCAATTATTATTGCCTGATCGGATTGGGAAGAAGCAACAATATCGGAAAGCATCATGATAGTTGAATCTGCAACATTCTTGACAGATAAAGGAACATCCCTGAAGTGGAAAACGGTGGAAACGGAGTCATAAGACACATATCCTTTCGGGCCATAATCCACCCCCTTGTCAGCCATGAATTTATATGGCGCATAATTCTCGAAATGCGGAAGCTCCGACAGATCTTCTCTTGCCTGTCCGTTATTTCCCTGTTTCCTGACCAAGGCAACATCGGCGAATCCTTTATGCTCCCCGTTTGCCACCATATAGTATAAAACTCCGTTCGGAAGAGATCCCGAAGTTATTTCCGAAGCCGGTTTCAAAGAAACAATTCCCTGCGCCGGCATTACAACAGGAATTAATAAGGCAACAAGGCCGACAAACAAATTATACGGTATCATTAAAACTTTTCCCATATTACATTACAAAATTAAAATAAAATTTTGCTATTTTTGTAATTGTTGTCATAAGAATATTAATGTTAGACAAAGCAATTATACAAAACAATGAGGAAATTGATTCTGATTTTGGCGGCCATGACCATATCGACCGCAATTTTGTCCGCACAGGACATGACACAGGCGACCGATACATACAATAACGGGGTAACGGCTCTTTCTACCGGAGACAAGACTTCCGCTCTTGCTTATTTCAAACAGGCGCTTACCATGGGTGCAGCCTGCGGAGCTGACGGAGAGACTTTGGTAAATAATTGCAAGAGTGCCATTCCCGGAATAATATTATCGATAGGTAAGGAACTTTACAACAATAAAGATATAGACGGAGCCATATCCAAATTCACGGAAGCAGAGAAAACGGCAAAAGAATACGGAGTGGCGGATGTGGAAAAGGAAGCTTCGGAACTTCTGGCACAAATGTCCGTGCAGAAAGACATGCTGGACGGGAACAATGCGTTGCAGGCAAAAGACTTCGCTGCGGCGGCAGAAGCTTATAAAAAAGTCCTCGCGGCGGATTCCACCAATACTGCTGCGGCACTTCATCTTGGACAGGCTCTGGGCGCTTCCGGCGATATTGACGGAGCCGTAAAGGCCTTTGAACATGCAGCTGCCAACGGAGAAGAAAAAGTTGCAAACAGCCAGATATCGACTTTATATTTAAAGCAGTCCGTAAGTTCTCTGAAGAGTGGTAAATATTCAGAGGCTGTCTCCGAAGCGAAGAAAGCGGACTCTTATGAAGAAAATCCTCAATCATATCTGATAATCGGACAAGCTTCCCAAAAGCTTAACAAAAACAGCGACGCCATCGAAGCATTTGACAAATATCTGACTTTGGAGCCTAACGCCAAGAATTCCCCTGCAATAGCATTCACGGTAGCTGTTCTGTACCAGAAGGAAGGAAACAAGGCAAAAGCAATCGAATACTACAAGAAGATTGTGAATGATCCGAAATTCGGAGCTACGGCACAGAAATATATTGCCGCCTTAAGTAAATAATGACAAAACTTGAACTTCTTGCTCCGGCAAGAAACATAGACATCGGCATTGCGGCAATTGACTGCGGTGCCGATGCCGTTTATATTGCAGGACCGGAATTCGGAGCCCGCAAAGCTGCCGGAAACACATTCGGGGACATAGCAAAATTATGTCATTATGCACATGAATTCGGCGTAAGGATATTCATCACATTAAATACGATTTTATATGATAAAGAACTGGAAAAGGCGAAGGAATTCATAGCACAAGCTGAAGAAGCCGGAGCAGACGCCTTGATAGTGCAGGATCCGGCGATCACGGAATTCAATATGGGAATCCCTATACATGCCTCAACCCAATGTTCCATAAGGACACCTGAAACAGCCGTATTTCTGGAAAGTCTCGGGTTCTCACGCCTGATACTGGAAAGGGAATTGCCTTTGGAACAAATAAAAGATATCAGAAAAGCCGTAAAATGCGATCTTGAATTTTTCGTACATGGAGCCTTATGCGTATGTTACAGCGGACAATGCTATATGTCCGAATATCTATCCGGACGAAGCGCAAACAGAGGGGAATGCATTCAGGCGTGCAGATCATTATACGATCTTGAAGATTCTTCAGGCCGTAAACTTGCAAGGAACAAGGCATTGCTTTCACTTAAAGATCTCAATCTCAAGAAACGGCTTTACGATCTTGCCGAAACCGGAATAACGTCTTTCAAGATAGAAGGGAGACTTAAGAACATATCATACGTAAGGAACACCGTAATGGACTATTCTTCGGCACTGGACGATATAATCGAAATGTATCCGGACAGATATGAAAGGGTTTCATACGGACACCACGAGGAAGATTTCGTCCCGGATCCGGAAAAAACATTCAACAGGGGATATACCGAATTATTCATTGACGGCAAAAGAAGCAAATGGGCATCTATCGATGCCGCCAAATCCATGGGGGAATTCGTAGGAACTGTATGTTCCGTAAAACAGATCGGGGAAAAAGATTCATTCGGCAGGGAGATCATTATAACAGTCACGCCGGTTCCAGGGAAAGCTGTTTTCAAAAATGGCGACGGTTTCTCTTTCATATCAGGCAATTCGGTCATAACCGGCTTCCGGGGAGATATCTGCAACAAGAATGAAATCAGATGCAAAGCAATCCGGGGATTGGCGAAAGGGACAAAACTATACAGAAATATCAGTATGGAATTCGAGAAAGAATTGGAAAAAGCCTGCAAGTCCCGAGAAATAGAAGTGAAAACATATGTAACGATTACCGAAGAAAAAAGCAGGAAGACGGTAACAGTCTCAGCCATAAGCGAGGATGGCAGAAAAGTGACGAGAACTTTCGACGCCGGAGATGTAACGGCTGATAACAGGGAACGGATGGCATCCTTGCTGGAATCACAAATGTCAAAACATTACAGGCATTATTCTTTCTTACTCGTAAATACAAATTGCGAATGCGGCTTTCCTCTCATGAGTGCTGCATCTATCAATTCTATACGAAGGACTATAGGTGAGGAGCTGGACAAACTCCCATGCGGAATGACCCCGTTGCCGCATGGGAAGAAGGAGCCGGGCGTCATATTTCACAGGCAGTTGTTTTATAACGCAAACATATCGAATAAAGTTACCGAAGGGATATACAAGGCAAGAGGATTCCGCATTATTGAAAAAGCTTATGAACTGGGGCATAAAGAAGGAGCCGAACTTATGAGGACAAAATACTGCATAAGATATGAGCTCGGTTTTTGTCCCAAGTATCAGGGAAGCAAAGAAAGCGGTCCTCTTTTCCTTGTAAACAACGGGAAGAAATTCAAATTGGGATTCAATTGCAGTACTTGTGAAATGACAGTTTCCGCATGTCCGGAAGTCAAATGATTCCGAATTTCAGATCCACGTCACCGAAATGGCCCGAAATTTCATTATTCTTTTCCAGATACCTGCCGGACAGGCTGCCTCGCCAAACAATGTCATCTCGTTTGTTGAAGGGAATGGAGATATCGAAACCATACGATTTTGATTTAATCTTGACAACTGCCGAACAATTCCAGACAGTTCTGGTACCTCCATCATCTTCAGTAATCATAAAAGCGCAATTTTCCAGCTGATCAGTCCAATCGGACACCAAAACCACATCCAGAGGAATCTCCAGACCTTTTTGCTTCCTTTTTACTACAAGCATGAAATCCGTTATCATCGGGCTATACAATTTCAATTCGGCTTCCGTACTTGCCGTAAAGTTCTCGACAGCTCCGCATTTTATGAAAAATTCGGAAGCTCCGGCAAACCATGAGTCGTAATTCCGCTTCATTTTAAATGATCTCAGAACAAGCGTTTTCAAAGTTCCGGAGGTTGAAGCAAGAGACGGATTGACAGTGATTCCTCCTCCTGTCCCCCAATCCGGATCATTGCGCCGGAGTATTTCAAGACTTGAATAAGAGCTGTCGTCATTCCGGTTTATGACCCATACCGGTCTTTCTTCGGCAATTTTCTCGTCTACGACTATTTTTGTTATTTCCCTGGTACCATCGGAATCAATACTTATTTTGTAGCCTTCATTCGTTCCCGAACCATCTCCCGGATCGAATGTTATTATCGGAATAGTCTTCCCGTCCCATCTTTCCGAATTCGGCCAGTATATCTGTGCACCGGAAGAACGTAATTTGTCAAGATATTCCGTCACTAAAGAAGAGCCATCCGTTTCTGATTTGGTTCCGAACTTGTCGGCAAGATACTTTTCTATCAAATCTTTGATCGGAACAGGATAAACCGAAACAGACTTTGTTGTTGAAGCTTCGTCTCCGACTCCACGGCCCGGAGACGATATCAAATCATTCATCATGTATTCCTCGTCATAGCCATTAGCTTCGGATGAAGATACGGCATCATGGACCTCGGCTATCTGGATCAAATCGATAGGTATCTCGGAAAACATTCCGGCAATTCCGGCAAGCGATACTGAAGTCCCGTGGACTTCATCGGCTTGTCCGGGGCTGCAATTGTCAATCCTTTCGCAACAGACACAAAATACAACGGCAAGAACCGGCACAAAAGATAAAATCATTATTTTTCCCATAATCAGTGTTATTTTTTACACGGCAAAGGGAATAAAATTTATCCGTTGGACATAATGTTCAACGGATAAATTAGGGATCTATGATTTTATGCTGTCGTAAACCTTATTTCATATATAAAACAAATCTGTTTTTATCATAAATGTCTTTCATTACATCTATGGAAGAAAAGCCTTGGGATTTGAAAATCTCCTGGCATTCAGGGGCAAGAGTCTCATTGATTTCCGCAAGTCCGCGGCCTTCCGAAGATAAGAAACGGGATGACCATTTGGCTATTGCCTTATAGAAGACCAGAGGATCATCGTCCGGAACAAACAATGCTATAGCAGGTTCATATTCCAATACATTAGGTCTTATCAACGGTTTTTCCGCATTTAATATATATGGCGGATTGCTAAGTATGAGATCGAAGGACCCGTAATCCAATTTGAGATCTTCTTCCAGTATATCTGCCTGCATGAATTGAGGCGCAGAGGCATCTTTTTCCTTTAAAAGGTCATTGAAGTTCTGTGATTCGGCAACGGCAAGGGCCTTTTCGGAAATATCCACACCGATCACCTTGGCACCGGGAATGGAAAGAGCCATGGTCCATGCTATATTGCCGGAACCGGTACAGATATCCAATATCCTTACGGATTCGGCGGTCTTTCCGTAAGCCGCACGCATTCTTTGTATTCGGGAACCTATCTTGACAGCTTCTTTGCAAAGGATCTCGGTTTCCGGCCTCGGAATAAGGACGGAATTATTCACATTGAATGTGTAACCGCAAAATTCAGCTTTTCCTATTACATATTGGATCGGTTCATTCTTCATAAGCCTGGCAAGATCGGCCTTCAAATCAGGTAATGAACTGTCGTTTATCACATAATCGGGTTCAACTATATGGGTATAGCTTTTAGTACCGATCCTGGCCTGGCAAAGCATAAGGATTATAGATCTTGCTTCGTCTGAAGGATATAACCCTTCCAAAGAGGAAATTCCTTCCTTCAGAAATTCAGTTAATAGCATTTTATGAGTTTTCAATAATAGTAGTAAGGAAATCAGTCATGTCCAGACCGGCGGCACGTACCATTTTCGGGACCAGAGAGGCACTGGTCATACCCGGGATAGTATTGACTTCCAAAAAATAAAGTCCGTCATCAGATGAGATGTAATCCATGCGGACGACTCCTGCACATCCCAAACGGGAATAGATCTTGGCCGTGACATCCCTGATCTGCACGGACAGGGCATCGGGAATATCTGCTGGGCAGATCTCCTGACTGTTCCCATTATATTTCGCATCATAGTCGAAATAGTCGTTCGCAGTTACAATTTCTATAACGGGAAGCGCTTTGATTTCTTTTCCGTCGAAATAGGCGGCGCAAGTGAATTCCCTTCCTTTCACAGCCTTTTCGACAATAAGGGTATCACCTTCGGAAAAAGCGAATTTTATTGCATCAGGAAGGTCCACAGCCTTTTCAACCTTTGTAATGCCGAAACTGGATCCTCCATCGGTAGGCTTTACAAAAAGCGGCAGGCCCAACTTCTCGACAGTCTTTTCAGAAAAGCTCCGGATATCCGATCCTTTGCGGAAGAAGGTATCGGGAACACATTTTACGAATTCTGAATCCCGCAGGTAATTCTTGCAGGAATATTTGTCGAAAGCAACTGCGGAAACAAATGCATTGCAGCCGCTGAACGGAATTCCAAGCATTTCGAAATAACCTTGCAGCAAACCGTTTTCACCGGGTTTTCCATGCTGCATTATATATACGAAATCAAAATTGATTTTTTCACCGTAAACGCTGACGGAAAAATCGGTTTTATCGATTTCCGGCCTGGAGCCTTCCGGCAAGGTAACCAACATCGAATCTTTTTTTCGGAACGCCACCAGATTCCATTTACCGAATCTGGCAAATATTTCATAGACATCGTACTTTGTACCGTCTATGCGGGAAGCTGTATATTCTCCGCTGCGGCAAGAGACCTCCCATTCGGAAGAATCACTGCCATAAACCACTGCAATAGTGCTGTATTTCATATTATTTAAAATAATAATCTTCTTCATCTTCCTGCTTTGAAGCGGAATTGCCATCCGTTTCGCTGCAATCCAAATCCAGTGACATTCCCGGAGGGGCAATGAATTTGTCGGATTCGGAAATTCCCAAAGACCCGTCGGCCAACATCTTTTTCATCCAGATTCCCCATATAGGCAAAGCCATATTGGAACCGCTTCCGAGAGCAAGGGACTGGAAATGAACCTGACGGTCTTCGCATCCGACCCAGACTCCGGCTGTAATGGACGGCGTATAACCGATAAACCAGCCATCGGCATTGTCATTGGTGGTTCCGGTTTTTCCGGCAATTTCACCTTTCAGGGCATAACGTGCACGCAATCTCACGGCAGTACCGTGATTCACAACGCTTTCCATAAGATTGGCCATAAGATAAGCCGTACGGTCGCCTATCGACTCCCTCTTGGAATTTGTGAATTCGGAAAGGACATTCCCCTGATTGTCTTCTATTTTCGAAACCATTAAAGGACTGACGTATTCTCCTTTCGAAGGAAACGTATTATAAGCCGAGACCATTTCATACAAGGACAGATCGGCAGGTCCGACACAAAGAGAAGGGACTGCATCCACATGGCTTCCTATTCCCATCTCACGCATCACCGAAACCAAGGCGTCAGGACCGAACTGCTTCATCAGATAAGCTGAAATGTTGTTGGAACTATGGGTAAGCCCCCATTTGAGCGTAACCGTTTTTCCGATCCACTCCGACTTGTCCGTACTCCTAGGCGTCCAGGTATCGTTTCCCACTATGAAAGTCTGCGGAACGTCGATGACTTTGTCGCATGGAGTCATGCCGGATTGCATGGCAAGGGTATAAAGGAAGGGCTTTATCGTGGACCCTACCTGTCTTTTTCCCTGCCGCACATTGTCATATTTGAAATATCTGTAATTCGGACCTCCGACATAGGCTTTGATATGTCCGGTGGAAGGCTCGATAGCCATAAAGGCGGCTCTCAGAATGGATTTGTAATACCGTACCGAATCATCCGGAGTCATCACCGTATCGATATAACCTTTCCTGCCCCAGGAAAACAGCCTCATCCTTACAGGCTTGGAGAAGCTCTCCAGAATAGCTTTGTCCGAAGCCCCGTCCTTTTTCATCATCCTGTAACGGTCGCTCCAGTGCCGGGCCTGATTCATTACCCTGTCTATCGTCTTCCTGTCAACATCATTCGAAAAAGGCTTATTCTTCTTCCATCTCAAATCCCTCCAGAAACTTTTCTGAAGGTCCCCGCCCAAATATTCCGAAACGGCTTCCTCGGCATATTTCTGCATTTTGTAATTAAGAGTGGTATATATTCTCAAGCCGTCCCTGTCCAGATCATATTCATGGCCGTCCGGTTTCGGATTCTTATGTATCCAGCCATACAAAGCATTGTCTGCCCACAAAACGGAATCAACGGAATAATCTTCTTTTTGACTGTAATCGGACCGGCGAGGTTTCTCCGCATACATGAATTTCTTCAGCATATCCCTGAAATACGGGGCTATTCCGGCATTGTTGTCCTGCACCTGATAAGAAAGGGTGATGGGAATCTGCATTATCGAATCCCTTTGCATTTTGTCGATATATCCGGCCTTGCACATCTGGCCTATAACGAAATTCCTCCTGTTCAATGCCTTGTCCGGATTTATCACGGGATTGTATCTTGTCGGCTTGTTTACCATTCCGATAAGCAAAGCGCTTTCTTCCACCGTAAGGTCTACGGGATTCTTGCCGAAGAAGGTCATTGCCGCCGATCTTATGCCATAAGCATTGCTTCCGAAAAACACGGAGTTGAGATACATGACCATTATTTCATCCTTGGTATAGTCCCTCTCAAGCTTTACGGCCGTAATCCATTCTTTCAGTTTTATCCAGACCATATTCACCTGATAGATTCCGGGAATCTTGCTTTTTATGTCTTTACGCGGATATAATGTCTTGGCAAGCTGCTGGGTAATGGTACTGCCACCCCCCTGGCTCGAATTGTTAAGCAAAAGGGTCTTGACGAAAACACGTCCCAGACTGATGAAATCTATTCCCGAATGGTGATAAAACCGGACATCCTCGGTGGATACGGCGGCATGTACTATATTCGGGGACACTTCGTCATAATTCACATAGGTCCTGTTTTCTATATGGAAAGTATTAAGAATCTCCCCATTCTCGGCAATCAACTGCGTAGCCAGCTTGCTGTCAGGATTTTCGAGTTCCTTAAATGAAGGGATATCTGCAAAAAGCCAGACAAGTATCACCATAAAAAGCAGCAGGCATACCGGGAACGCCAGAATAATCCAGAACCATTTGGTTACTTTCTTTTTACCTTCTTCTGTCATTGGGCTCAATAATTAATGCATAAGGTGCAAAATTAACACTAAAATTTGGAAAATTACCTTGTTTGTCCCTTACTTTGCATTCGAATTATAAAAACCACAAATAATGGATGGAAATTTAGTCATTGTCGAATCACCGTCGAAAGCCGTCACCATACAAAAATTCCTTGGAAAAGATTACGTAGTCAAATCAAGTTTCGGACACATCCGGGACCTTCAGGGTAATAAATTGAGTGTTGATATCGAACATGATTTCCGACCTGAATATACTGTTCCGACAGATAAGAAAAAAATAGTTGCGGATCTGAAGAAAGCAGCGGACAATGCCGGAACCATTTGGCTCGCATCCGATGAAGACCGTGAAGGAGAAGCCATCTCATGGCATCTTTTCGAAACTTTGGGATTAAAAAAAGACAATACCAGAAGAATAGTCTTTCATGAGATCACCAAAGAAGCGATACTGAATGCAATTGCCAATCCCAGAAATATAGATATGAATCTGGTCGATGCGCAACAGGCCAGGAGAGTTCTGGACCGGCTTGTCGGATTTGAATTGTCACCGGTACTCTGGAGAAAAATAAAACCCAAGCTTTCAGCAGGAAGGGTACAATCCGTAGCATTACGGCTGGTAGTAGCCAAAGAAAAAGAAATAATGGCTTTCAAAAGCGAGCCTTATTACAAAATAACAGCTGTCTTCCATCCCGATAATGCACCTGCCGTTGTCAAAGTCAATGCGATTCTGGATTCGAGATTCAAAGATATGGAATCCGCTGAAAAATTCCTTGAAGACAGCATCGGCGCATCATTTTCCGTCGGAAAGATGGAAGAAAAAGAAGGTACAAGATGTCCTGCGCCGCCGTTTACGACATCAACCCTGCAGCAGGAAGCATCCAGAAAACTTCATTTCCCGGTAAATATGACGATGAGAGTCGCCCAGCAACTTTACGAACGGGGATTGATCACGTACATGAGAACCGACTCGACCAACTTGTCCAATCTTGCACTCGGCACTTCAAAAAAATATGTAACCGAAAACTTCGGTGCGGAATATTCCAAAACAAGACAATACAAAACACACTCAAAGGGAGCGCAGGAAGCCCATGAAGCCATCCGGCCGACTTTCATTGCAAATACGGACATAGAAGGAAGCGCACAGGAAAAGAAATTATACAATCTCATATGGAAAAGGACTATCGCCTCACAAATGGCGGATGCCAAGATACTTACCACTTCAATCAAAGTCGATTCGGACAAACGTCCTGAGAAATTCGGGATACAAGCCAAACAAATCCTTTTCGACGGCTTTTTAAAAGTCTATATGGAAAGTTCCGACGAACCGTCATCCGATGATGATGAAGTGATTCTTCCGAAAATAAACATCGGGGAAAAGCTGGAGGCAAAAGAAATTTCAGCCGAATGCAAATTCACCCAGGCACCGTCAAGATACTCGGAAGCAACACTGGTTAAGAAACTTGAAGAACTCGGAATAGGAAGACCTTCCACATATGCACCTACAATCTCGACCCTGACTACAGGAAGAGGCTACATCATAAAAGGAGACAAAGAAGGGGAAAAAATCAAAGTGACAAATCTGTCTTTGAAAAAAGACAAGATTTCCAAGATATCCAAAACGGAAATAAAGGGTGCGGAGAAAGGCAGATTGATTCCCCAGGAAATAGGAATGATAGTAACTGATTTCCTGGTCAAAAACTTTGACGAGATACTGGATTACGATTTTACGGCGGATATAGAAAAGGAACTCGACGAAATCGCTGAAGGAAGAAAGAAATGGAACAGTCTGATAGCTTCATTCTACAGCCCTTTCCACAAAAGAGTTGAAGAGACCCTGAACAATCATGAATACAGCCATGTTTCCAAAGAGCTTGGAAAAGATCCGTCCGACGGACTTGAAATAACCGCGAAATACGGGAAATTCGGTCCATATGTACAAAAGGGCGACGGGGAAAACAAGCAATTCGCAAGTCTGGGGAGAGGGCAGCTCATAGAAACGATAACTCTGGAAGATGCATTGAATCTTTTCAAACTTCCTCGCACTGTCGGACAATACAAAGATACGGACGTGATAGCCCTGAAAGGCCGTTTCGGCCCTTATCTGAAATTCGGCGACAAGAATTTCTCACTGCCGCGCGGATATGACCCGGTCAGCATCACATTGGAAGAATGCACGGAAATAATCGATGCCGGATTGAATAGAACTCCTGCAAACAAAACAATATCCGAATACAAGGAGAGCGGAATTCTGGTCCTGAACGGCAAATACGGACCGTATATAAAATATGATAATGCAAATTACAGGATTCCCAAGGGAACGGATCCTTCTTCGCTCTCGGAAGAAAAATGCAAAGAAATAATAAAAGATACCAAACCTACCGGCAAAAACAGAAGAATACAAAAGAAATAGCCATGTTGCCGTAAGTTATTTTCATAAAAGAGGCGGATATCTTTAAAAAATTAAGAAAATTTTATTTTTTTAGTAAAAATCCGTATTTTAGCGATATAATATAAAAACATAAAAGTCGGAAACCATGGCAAATTATCACATTGATCAAATAGATCAAAAAATTCTGTCTTTCTTGGTAAAGAATGCCAGAATGCCGTTTTTGGAAATAGCCAGAGAGTGTGGCGTTTCCGGGGCCGCTATTCACCAAAGAGTAAAAAAGCTGGAGAATAACGGAGTAATCACTGGATCCCGTCTTTTGGTCAAGCCACAGGCTTTGGGATTGAATGTATGTGCATATATAGGTGTGACGCTTTCCGAAGCGAATAAGTATCCGGAAGTGACAGCGGCATTGAAAAGGATATCGGAAATCGTGGAATGTCATTTTGTTACAGGACAGACGGCGATTCTGGTGAAAGTATACTGTTTCGACAACGATCACCTTATGGAAGTCATACTGAACAGGATACAAAAGATTCCTTATGTAATGGCAACTAACACAATGATTTCACTGGACGAAGCTTTCGAACGTCAGGTTTGGGTCAAAGGATACGAAAACACCAGATACTCGGACAGCAAAGACGAGATCTAATCTCCTGACGGTCAAGACGAAGTCTAATCTACTGTGTGCTGCAGCAAAGCCTCGGCCATCAGCAAATCCTCACGGGTAGTTATCTTGATATTATACTTTTCTCCGATAATATAGGAAAGTATAATATTATTTTTTTGTGCCACCGAAGCGTCATCCGTAAAAGTTATGTCATAAGCGGAAGAATACGCAGCTTTGATATCCTCGGAATAGAACATCTGCGGAGTCTGGGAGCAATACAGCCTGGACCGGTCGGCACTTTCCCCGTTTGCGGTAACAAGCTTTTTACGTCCGGTTTCATCAGAACAGGTATTCAGGACCTTCACAGTATCTACCACCGGAATGACCGGGATAAGGGCACGGCATTCATCCATTTCGAGAACCATATTTTTAATCATGCCGCATGAAACCAAAGGTCTCACGCCATCATGAATGGCAACTATGGCACCGTCAGGAATTTTGGCCAACGCATTCTTTACCGAATGGAATCTTGTAATCCCGCCTTGGACTATTATCTGGGGATAGGAAAAACCTGAAGTATAGCAATAATTTTTCCATGAGGGAATATATTCTTTCGGAAGTACGGTAACAACCGTAACATCCGGACATGCCTTTATGAATTTTTCGATCGAACGCCGAAGAATCGGTTCCCCCCCGATTTTCATGAATTGCTTTGGCAAAGGACCCCCCATCCTTGTGCCGCGGCCGGCAGCCATTGCTATCAAAAATATTTTCCTACCCATAATAACACCGATTATTCGACAAATCTAAGTTTTTTTTTGTATTTTTACGAGTTAATAATTGAAAGTTTGACAATATGGCGTTTTCATTTTTGACACAAGAACTTGCGATGGACTTGGGTACGGCGAACACAGTGATTTTCCAAAACGACGAAATCGCTCTCGACGAGCCAAGCATTGTCGCTATAGATAACAATACAGGAAAATGTATCGCTCTCGGACAGAAAGCGAAACTGATGCACGAAAGGGTGAATCCCGGAATCAAGACGATCCGTCCGCTGAGAGACGGAGTCATTGCCGATTTCAATGCAGCCGAAATGATGATACGCGGCTTTATAAAGCAGGTGAACAGCAAACACAGAGCTCTTTTCGCCCCTAATCTTAAAATCGTCGTAGGTATACCTTCGGGAAGTACGGAGGTGGAAATCCGCGCCGTCAGGGACTCTTCGGAACATGCCGGAGGTCGTGATGTGTACTTGATTTACGAACCTATGGCGGCCGCATTGGGAATAGGACTTGACGTGGAAGCCCCTAAAGGCAATATGGTCGTGGACATCGGAGGCGGAACGACTGAGATCGCGGTGATTTCCCTTGGCGGTATAGTCCAGCAGGACAGTATCCGCACAGCAGGGGATGTATTCACAAGCGACATACAATATTACCTGAAACAGCAACACAACATCAAGGTAGGAGAAATAACGGCAGAGAAGATCAAGATTGCCGTAGGTGCGGTTTTGCCGGAAATAGACAATGAACCGGAACCTTTTGTAGTCAGAGGACCTAACCTAATGACCGCCCATCCCGTGGATGCAACCATCACATATCAGGAGATTGCCCATTGCCTTGACAAATCGATAGCGAAAATAGAATCGTCCATTCTGCATGTACTCGAACAGACCCCACCTGAATTATATTCCGATATCGTGGAAAACGGTATATTCCTGTCAGGCGGCGGCGCATTGTTGAGGGGTCTTGACAGACGGTTGTCGGAAAAAGTCAACATTCCTTTCTATATAGCGGAAGATCCGCTCAGGGCGGTCGCCAGAGGAACCTGCATAGCACTCAAAAACACATCCAATTATTCCTTCCTTATGAAATAATGCATGGCAAAAGCAAGATAATATCGACTTTGGCAAATGCAGCGGTTTTCATAATCCTGGAAATCGTTGCCATGCATATTCTGGGCAATAACGACACTCTCCAGGGAATAAAAGTCAATGAAGGCATACATACTTTCATGGCCAAGGCATGGGGAGGATCGGAAGCAATGAGAAGATATCTGTCACTCGGCAAGGAAAATGACGAATTGGCGAATGCCAACTTTTTGCTTGAACAACAAATAAGAAAATACGAATACGCCTCAGATTCATCATATGCCGGAGCAACAGCTTCATCAATCGAAAAGGTAGACGGATTCGAATATATTCCCGCTTCAATAGTCAAAATCAGCAGGAACAAACAGCATAATTACATAATCATCGGAAAAGGTTCGGAGGACGGAATACGCCCCAAATCAGGAATAATAACAAAAAACGGGATAATCGGAATAATCGACGCCGTAGGTAAAAAATATTCCTATGCCTTTTCCTTCATGAATTCGGAAATAACGATCAGTTCAAGAATAGGGAAACAGGGACCGATCGGGCCTCTGATCTGGAACGGGAAAACAAGCAACGGGGCAATCTTGAAAGAGATCCCTTTGCAATACAAATTCAATCCGGGAGACACGGTATATTCAAGCGGCTTTTCATCCATATTCCCGTCGGATATTCCTCTGGGTGAAATAGTATCGTCAAGAATAATGAACGGAGCAACTTACGAAATCAAGATAAAGCTTTTCCAGGATTTTTCTTCTTTAAGATATGTTTCGGTAGTCAGAAATACGGGAACGCACGAAATCGAAGAATTGGAACAAAAAGAAAACGGCGCAGGGGCTGAAAAAAAATGAGACGGCATAATTTTATAATAATATATCTGTTGATGGTGGTCGTTCAGATTCTTATCTGCAACTACTTCCATCTTTCGGCATATATAATGCTGTCTATCCTGCCCGTCATCATACTTTGTCTTCCCACAAAAATAGGCACTGTCCCTGCAATGCTGATAGCTTTCGCAACCGGACTTGCAGTGGATGCGCTTTCGGAAGGAATGCTAGGCATAAATACATTATCACTGGTACCTGTGGCCTTTATAAGGAAAAGCATGATAAATCTGATTTTCGGGAACGAACTTTTCGAAAGAAAAGACAATATTTCCATAAGGAAATTCGGTTACGGAAAAGTATCTTTCGCCATCCTGGTTGTGCAATCCGTATTCCTCTTGATTTACATCTATGCAGACGGGGCCGGAACGAGGCCTTTATTATTCAATGCAATAAGATTCTTCCTTTCGCTTCTATCAGGTTATTTACTATCTTTGCTGATCGTAGATATCATAGCGTCCGATGACAGGAAATAACGAAAACAGACAAAGATCATTCAAAGAGAAAAAACTTCTTATCGGTCTTATCACGGTTGCCGCAATTCTTTTGACCAAGTTATTTGTCATCCAGATAGTAGATGACAAATACAAAATCGATGCGTTAAACAATTCGATGGTTTATGATATCGTTTATCCAACCAGGGGCATAATCTACGACCGCAACGGAAAGATTCTTGTAGGAAATAAAGTCGCATATGATATACTTGTCACTCCGAGGCAGGTACAGAAATTCGATACACTCGCATTGGCCGAAGCTTTGAAAATCCCACCAGACTTCATAAGAGAGAAGATGGCCGGATACACAAAAGAACGAAGGAAGATAGGATACCAATCCGTTGTAATGCTAAAGCAGCTGCCGCCGGAAATCTACATGCGATTTGCCGAAATACAATATAAATTCCCGGGATTCCGGGGACAGGTAAGAAGCATACGTGATTATCCGATAAATGCCGGAGGCAACCTCCTGGGATACGTCTCTGAAGTCGATGCCGATTATATCAAACGGCATCCGGATGAATACAAACCGGGAGACTATGCGGGAAAAACTGGCATAGAAGCAGCCAGAGAATCGGAACTTAAAGGGGAAAACGGCTATCACATCTATCTCAGGAATTCACGCAACCAGATAGAAACAAGGTATAAAAACGGGGAAATGGACAAAGAAGCCATTCCCGGACACGATATAAAAACCACTATCGACGCCGACCTGCAGCAATACGGACAGGAACTGATGAAAAACAAAGTCGGCAGCATCGTAGCGATAGAACCTTCTACAGGAGAAATTCTGGCTATGGTTTCCAGTCCCTGCATAGACGTCAATGTCTTGGCCGACATAGGAAAACACTATAACGAAATAATAAAGGATCCTTACAAACCCATGTTCAACAGAGCGGTACAAGCGCCTTATCCTCCCGGTTCCGTATTCAAACTGGTAAACGGACTTATCGGATTGCAGGAAGGGGTATTGACTCCGGACATGGAATACCCCTGCCATCAGGGTTATGCATATGGAAGCCACAAACTCGGCTGCCACAACCATCGCTCCCCTCTCGATTTTGAAGAAGCCATAATGATGTCATGCAACAGCTATTTCTGTTATGTGACCAAATCCATAATGGAAAACAAGGAATACAGGACTATTGATGACGCTTTCGACAAATGGCATGATTACGTGGAAAGTTTCGGATTCGGCAAAAAACTCGGAAGTGACTTTCCTTCAGAATTGGGAGGCAATATACCCACCTCGGAATATTATGACAAACTTTACGGAAAAAACAGATGGAAATTCACAACTATTATATCCCTTTCCATCGGCCAGGGGGAAATAGGTGTGACACCTCTCCATATAGCGAATCTATGTGCTACGGTAGCAAACAGGGGATATTATATAATTCCGCATATCATCAAGAAATCAGACGGAGTGGAAATAGAGCCCAAATATTACAAGAAACAATATACAAAAGTAGATACTCTCCAATTCCATAAAGTTATCAACGGAATGTGGCGTGCGGTAAACAGCGGATTCGGATCGGGGGGAACGGCAAGCATCGCCGCGGTTCCCGGACTCGACATTTGCGGAAAAACAGGAACGGCACAAAACCCTCACGGAGCTGACAACTCGGTATTCATCTGCTTTGCTCCCAGGGAAAATCCGAAGATCGCCATAGCAGCTTATATTGAAAACGCGGGATTCGGAGCCACGTGGGCCTGCCCTATCGCTTCACTGATGGTCGAGAAGTATCTGGAAGGGAAAATAAGCGAAGAGCGCAAGCCCTTGGAAGAAAGGGTAATGCAGGGGAATCTGATGCCTAATGTAAAAACAAAGTAGGATATGAGAAACCAGCATGAAAGAGATTTCGGACAGTCAGTGGACTGGAAACTTGTGATTTGCTATCTCGTGCTTATCATAATCGGATGGGTGAACGTATACGCTTCCATACACTCTGCCGAGCCTGCCTCAATATTCGATCTGTCATACAGATGCGGAAAACAAACCTTATGGATCATTACCGGATTCATACTGGCTGCCGTCATCCTTTTCGCAATAAATCCGGGATTCTGGCAATCGGTTCCAATCCCTTTGTATCTTTTCGTTCTGGCCCTGCTTGTAGCCGTTATATTCTTCGGCATCGAAGTAAAAGGGTCCAGATCCTGGTTCGAATTCGGCCCCGTAAGATTCCAGCCTGCTGAGATCTCTAAAATTTCCACATCCCTGATGCTGGCCATGATAATGAGCAGGAATAATTACAAGATCACGAAACCCGGAAATTTTCTGCTCACAGCAATCATCATTGGATTGCCGATGCTTGTAATATTGGCGGAAAGCGAAACAGGATCGGCCCTTGTATACGTAGGCTTTATTTTCATGTTATACAGGGAAGGCCTTTCAGGTTGGTATATAATGATGATAGGCATGGCTATCCTATTGTTTATATTGACATTGATAGCATCGCCGTTCACTGCGGTTCTTGTCCTTATCGGGGTAATATGGTTCTGCAATATAACCAATTACCGGAATTTCATTCCCAATTTCCTGATTGAAGCCGCATCTATATGCTTCCTTGCATTCATCCCGCATATCTGGGGTCAAATCTCAGAAGCGGCAGTTCCCGCTGCAGGAGCAGTCATTTCAACGGCGGAAAGGATCGCAGGATCCATAAAACCTGTTTATCTCCTTATAGGCATTATCGTACTTTGCATTCCATTTTTGATTTACAAGGCATACAAAAACCGTAATTCCTTTATTCTGGCTTCCATATTGTCGTTCCTGTGCGGCCTGGCGCTGATTTTCTCAACCGAATTCATTTTCAATGATATCCTTCAGGAACATCAAAGAAAAAGAATAGAAGTTCTTCTGGGAATGAAAGACGATCCGACGGGTGTAGGTTATAACGTCAATCAATCGATGATAGCCATAGGATCCGGAGGACTGACCGGCAAAGGATTCCTCAACGGAACCCAGACATCCTACGGATTTGTGCCGGAGCAAAGCACCGACTTCATTTTCTGCACCATAGGAGAAGAATGGGGCTTCATCGGCTGTGCGGCCGTAATTCTGCTCTACATATTCATGATATGGGAGATCATATCGGATGCAGAACGCAGCAGGGATCCGTTTACAAGGATATACGGCTACTGCGTAGCCTGCTGCATATTCATGCATCTTTTCATTAATATAGGAATGACGATAGGACTCATACCGGTAATAGGAATCCCTCTTCCGTTTCTCAGTTACGGAGGCTCTTCCCTATGGTCATTTACCGTACTCCTGTTCATTTTCATCGCCCTTTACAGGGAAGAGAAGAAATACTTCTGATAGAAAAACGAAGAATTACTATTCTCCAGACATGGCAGCTTCCACGTCATCGGGAGTAATCGGCAACCTGTTAGGGCCTGTCCTTCTTGCACCATCCGGAGTCACAAGCACATCATCTTCCAGACGGATTCCGCCGAAATTATAATAACTCTCCAGACGATGGTAATTCACATAACCTTTGTCTGCCTTTTCCGCTTTCCATTTATTTATCAACGCCGGTATGAAATAGATTCCCGGTTCATCGGTAATCACATTGCCCGGAACAAGTTTTCTTGCCATCCTTAAACTGCCCAACCCCAGCTGGGAAGACCGTTTCTGGTCCGGATCATAGCCGACAAGATCTTCTCCTAGGTCTTCCATATCATGTACATCAAGTCCCATATTATGTCCCAGTCCATGAGGCATGAACAGTCCGGCGACCCCGGCTTCCACCATATTGTCGAGATTCCCCCTAACAATATCCAGCGCCCTCAACTCCTCCAGCATTTTCTTAGCCACGGACAAATGGACGTAACGATATGACACGCCAGGCTTTATCAGCGAGAAAGCATACTCGTTGCAATCATATACGATACTATATATCTCCCTTTGTTTTTTAGTAAACTTGCCGCCGGTAGGCAAAGTCCTGGTGAAATCGGAAGCATAATGCATATTATTCTCCGCGCCGGCATCTATTACCATCAGATTGCCCGGTTCGATAAGTTTGTCGTGTAAATGATTATGCAATGTCTCCCCATGTTGTGAAAGGATCGTAGGGAAAGAAACTCCCCAGCCCTTGCCGAGGGTGACACCCTCCATCTTGCCAACCACCTCCTGTTCCATCACACCCGGTTTTACATTATTGCGAGCCATATTATGCATTTCCTGACCTATGGCCCCGGCCTTGTCTATTTCTTCTATTTCGCAATCCTCTTTGACTATACGCATGCTTATCACAGCCTTTACAAGCTCCAGGGAGGCATGCATTCCACCACCGGAAGAAACGGGACCGACCTCGGAGACAGCATCAAGGGTACAGCCTGTAAGGGAAGCCAGTTTGATTGTATTATAATATCGGGAAGGAGGCAGGAAATGCACTGGTCTTCCGGATCTGCGGGCGGACGAAATAACATCGGCAGCAGCATTATACGGAGCCGAAGCACCTACTCCCACACTTTCAGCAATAGTACGCACAGCCTCCTGGGGTCCCATCCATATGATGTCATCGATTTCCACATCATCGGAGAAGACTGTCTCTTTTCCGTCGTCAAGATCGATAACGGCAGCATACAACGGCCTGTCTATACCGAAAAAATAGAGCCAGGAACTGTCTTGCCTGAAATTATAGCAATTATCCTTATACTGGGCCGGGGCTTCGGCATTTCCCAAAAACAAAACTATTCCCCTATTGCCTTCCGGCGCTGTTTCCGACATTTTGTCGATGAGGACCTTACGTCTCCTCACATATACTTCTTTATTAAACATTGCATTGATATATTTAAATGACAAACGGCTGGCAAGCAAAACGGATTCAACAGCCATTCTTACAAATATAAGAAAATCGGCAGGAAAATCATATTCCCTGAGAATCAACCCTATCCGGCTGAAACAACAGACTTTTTCCTGTTACGGAAAATCCTTTCGACAACAATTGCGATAGCTCCGTCCCCGGTCACATTACATGCAGTACCGAAGCTATCCATTGCTATGTAAAGGGCGATCATAAGCGCCTGGTCATCAGCCCCGAAACCCAAAATCGCGGCCAAAGGCCCCAAAGCGGCCATGATCGCACCTCCGGGAACCCCCGGCGCCGCCACCATGCATATGGCAAGCATCATAATAAAATTGAGAAACAGCGGAAATGAATGAGGCATACCGTTCAGAATCGCAATTGTCAAGGCGCATGCGGTTATTTTCATAGCCGAGCCGGACATATGGATGGTAGCACAAAGAGGAACAGTGAAACCGGCGGTTTCTTCACTGACGCCGTTGCCGATAGTCTGACGCAAAGTGACCGGGATGGTTGCTGCCGAAGAAGAAGTTCCCAGAGCCGTCATATAAGCCGGAAGCATACGCCATAGCAATTTGAAAGGATTCCTTTTCGACACGGCTCCGGCAACGCAGAACTGATATATCAGAATAAATATATGAAGAGCAATTATGACACATATTATCTTGGCGAAAATGATCATGATATGATAAGCCTGACCATTCACTGTCATATTCAGGAATATGCCGAATATATATAAAGGCAACAAGGGAATCAGGACTGCCGAGATAGTTTTGGATATTATTTCTTTGAATTCGTCAAAAACATTCTTCAAAGTACCGGCATGGCCGTATGCTATTCCCAGGCCTGTCATAAAAGAAAAGACCAGAGCAGCCATGACATCAAGCATCGGAGGTATGTTGATCGAGAAATAAGGAGCGATTTCCCTGACTTTTTCAACCTGGACACCGGCGGCGGACTGATTCACCATCGAAGGGAAAAACAAAGAACCCGTTCCATAGGACAGCAGTCCGGCGAAAACAGTATCAAGATATGCAATCAGAACCGTTACAAGCAACATCTTTCCCGCCCCGGAACCGATATCGGCAATTGCCGGGGTCACTAGCCCTACAATAATAAGAGGTATCATGAAACCCAGAAACTGACTGAAAATTCCATTGAAAGTAACAAAAACCCGGACCCATCCCATTGACATGAACTGTCCGCAGATTACTCCAAGGACAATAGCCGAAATCACACGTGGCAATAGTCCGAATTTGATCTTCCGCATAACCGTCTATTAATATTTTCCAACCTTGATAATCTAATCTCCGAAAAGATATTTCCGTTGATCATCCGAAAGGACATCTATCGTTACACCCCATGATGCAAGTTCCCTCCCGGCTACTTCCTTGTCTATTTCTTCAGGAACAGCTTTAAGCATACCGCCGCGCTCCCTCTTTATGGAATCCTTATTCACAGCCAGATATCTGGCACATAAAGCCTGGATTGCAAAAGACATATCCATTATTTCTGCGGGATGGCCGTCTCCGGCGGCAAGATTTACAAGTCTTCCCTCCGCAAGGATATATATGGACTTCCCGTCAGGAAGCACATAAGCCTCTATATTTTTCCTTGCAGGGTGATGGCTGACTGCAAGCTTTCTCAGACCCGACATGGAAACTTCGACATCGAAATGTCCTGCATTGCAGCAGATCGCACCTTCTTTCATTTTCATGAAATCATTGACGGTAATGACATCCCTGCACCCGGTAACTGTAACGAAGATATCCCCGATAGACGCCGCTTCGGACATTTTCATGACTCTGAACCCGTCCATAACCGCTTCCATGGCTTTTACCGGATCGATTTCTGTGACTATTACATTAGCTCCCAAGCCTTTAGCTCTCATTGAGACACCTTTGCCGCACCAGCCGTAGCCGGCAACCACTACATTCTTTCCGGCAACGATCAAATTTGTGGTTCTGCATATTCCGTCCCACACCGATTGGCCGGTTCCGTAACGATTGTCGAAAAAGTGCTTGCATGCCGCATTATTTACAGACATCATCGGGAACAATAGCTTTTTCTCCCTATCCATTGTCTGAAGACGTAATATTCCGGTAGTGGTTTCTTCGCAACCGCCTATGACGCCGGGAACAAGTTCAGCGTATTCCGAATGGATGAGATTGACAAGGTCGCCTCCGTCATCTATTATTATATCGGGGCCTATGCTTATCACCTTCCGTAAAGATGACTTGTATTCCGTCTCATCCGCACCGTACCTGGCAAAAACATTCAGTCCCCTGTGTGCCAGCGCCGCGGCAACATCATCTTGAGTTGAAAGAGGATTGCTGCCGGTAACATACATATCTGCGCCTCCCTCAGCAAGCACTTCACACAAATGGGCGGTTTTGGCTTCCAAATGGACGGAAAGTGCAACTTTCATATCTTTAAAAGGCTTTTCGGCCGAAAATTCCTTTTCAAGCCCTTCAAGCAAAGGCATATGACGTCTCACCCATTCTATTTTCAGCTCTCCGCTCTCCCAAAGTGACGAATCAAATATTTCACTCGGCATATTTCTATTGTTTAGTAATTAATATTTCGATAAATGAATACTCTATCGAAGAAGACAATTACCCGGAAAAGGCAACCGCAGCTCCGGAAAACAAAAATAATAATAAAGAACGGATAATCAATGCAGCCCGTTACTTTGCCACCTATAAGCATTTTTCGCCAAAAACGAAAAGTAAAATTTGGCATTGAGAATTAATAAGGATAATTTTGCAGCCATAGTCTTTGCCGAAGAAATCGAAAAAAACATAAAATGTGTCTAAGGCATAGAATATGACTGAACATATAAAATAACAATTATGGGACTTTTAGAAGGAAAAGTCGCTCTGATTACAGGAGCGGCAAAAGGAATAGGCAAGGCGATCGCAATGAAACTCGCATCGGAAGGAGCGGATGTAGCATTCACCGATCTTGCCATCAACGAAGTTGCTGAGCAAACTGTCAAGGATATCGAAGCCTTCGGACATAAATGCAAAGCATATGCTTCCAATGCCGCCGATTTCGAAGCGACACACAAGACCGTGGAACTAATAATGGCTGATTTCGGCCATATAGACATATTGGTGAACAATGCAGGCATAACCAAAGACGGGCTTATGCTCAGGATGCAGGAATCCCAGTGGGACGCCGTAATTGCGGTCAATCTGAAATCCGCGTTCAATTTCATACATGCAGTCACCCCCATCATGTCAAAGGAAAAAGGAGGCAGCATAATCAACATGTCGTCTGTAGTAGGTGTTTCAGGCAATGCCGGTCAATGCAACTATTCAGCTTCGAAAGCCGGTCTTATCGGATTGGCGAAATCCATAGCCAAGGAAATGGGGCCTCGCGGCATTCGTGCAAACTGCATAGCTCCGGGATTTATCATTTCCGACATGACAAGCGCACTTCCCGAGAAAATCAGGGAAGAATGGATAAAGCAAATCCCTCTTCGCAGAGGAGGCACACCTGAAGACGTTGCCAATGTGGCTCTCTTCCTTGCCAGCGATCTATCTTCATACGTCAGCGGACAGGTAATCCACGTTTGCGGAGCCATGAACTGCTAAAGACAGATTATAAAAATCATACAACTATATAAAAAACGGAAAAATCTTCCCTGGGAACGGAGGTTTTTCCGTTTTTTTTAATGTTTTGCGTGCAAATCCAATAGATTTGCGGCTAATGAATAATACTGGCATATACCACTCTGCCACCGCAATCCTGGACTTGATCCTTCCCAGAATCTGCATGGTCTGCGGAAGAAGGCTGAGAATCAAAGAAAAATACTTGTGCATATACTGCATGAGCGATCTGCCCCTGACATATTTCTGGGAATCTTCCCGCAATCCGATGGCGGACAGATACAACGACATGATACAGAGGACTCCCGCATACGAGAAATATTCATATGCGGCGGCCTTGTTCCATTACCGGGCCGAAGCCGGATATAAAAAAATCCCCCGGGGACTTAAATATCATTCCGAAATCGGCGCCGGGAAATTCTTCTCCGGGATACTAGGGGAAAAACTCGCAGGCTCAGGACTTTTCAAAGATGTCGACCATATAATACCTGTTCCCCTGCACTGGACCAGAAGATGGAAAAGGGGATATAACCAAGCGGAGATAATAGCAGCCGGAATAGCTGAAAAGATGGACACGAAAATGGATACGGACATACTTTTTCGTACCAGGCTCACCAAGACACAGACCAGACTGAAAATAGAAGAAAAGGAAAGAAATGTATCCGGAGCATTCGGAGTAAATCTGCGCAAAGCTTCAAAACTCAGCTCGGCAAAACATATCCTTCTGGTAGACGACGTTTTCACCACTGGAGCAACCATGAACGCCTGCCATTCCGCACTCAGGACTATCATACCGAAAACAGTACGAATAAGCGCCGTCTCCTTAGGAGTCGTATAAACGGAATACAAACCGGACCGTAATAATCAGGAAATCAAACAAGTTTGACTCTCAAACAGTCTTTACCTTGAAAATAGCTTTGTGTATAATCCCTTCCCCAATCAAAGGAGCATGAGCGGTATCAGGCGCAAAAGTCACAGGCTCCCCTGGTTTTGCAGAGATTGTATTTTCAACAGGATCCCTGAAAAACATGATATCTTTCGTTTCGTTGAATTCCCCGTCAGGCATCTTGCAATCGCACCGAGGCTTTACTCCAAAAGTTTCACATTTGGACAAGGGAACCTGGATATCTATGTACTTATTGTGAACCTCATAACGAGCCTGGGCCTGCGTTTTCATCTGGCTGTCGACGATATTGACATACAGATTTTCACCTTCTATCAAATGTTTTCCATTCTCCAATTCATTCAGATCATGAGTCTTGATATAATCCATAGCTTTGACATAATATGGATTCTGCATTAATTTTGTATCCATAAGAATGCGGTTTTGTTGCGAATATACGACTTTTTCTAATTATATTTGCAATCGTAAGCTTTGGTGGTGGAATTGGTAGACACGAGGGACTTAAAATCCCTTGGGCAGCAATGCCTGTACGGGTTCAAGTCCCGTCCGAAGCACAAAACCGGACGATATGAAAGATTAGACATCTTCATATCGTCCGGTTTTAATATTATTGGCAAAGAAAAAATGTCATGGACAACACACTACCAAGACTAATGATATAGGCAATGCCGTATAAGCTTTTGCTTCAAGTGGAATGTCTTATAATGAGATAAATATCCAAAATACGAATTCACGACAGACTGTATTTGACAAAATTCCTCTTTCGTCAATGGCCTATTTACCCCGGAAAGATACTTGGATATTCTGCCAAACGTCTCAAAAATATTATGTCTGGCATTCCTTGTTATATATTTTCTATAAGGTTTTTCAACCGCACCCAGAAAAACGACCCCCTTTCTCACTTCTTGCAAATAAATCTTTTTTGGATGTAAAACCAAACCTAAAGATTGCTTCAAATATATTTTAATACGAGCCATACAGTATAACAGGATTTGCTTATCGGGATGAATAATAAAGAAGTCATCCACATAACGGCCATAATGCTTGACGCCAAGATCTTTTTTCACATAATGGTCAAAATCATTTAAGTAAATATTACTAAAAAGCTGAGAAGTCAAATTTCCTATGGGAAGGCCACAACAATATGCCGAATGGAAAAGGGATTTGGAAAGAGGAATATCTTCCCAATCTTTTTTACCTCCACGTATAAAACAATTTGTTATAGGATCATTAAAAATGATCTTTTCTATCAGAGAGAGCGCTCTATCCATGTTAAATGTATCACAATAGGCAATACCATCCTTATTTTTGCGACCGGCATATTTTATCATACCCTTTTCAACCTTTTCATAAAGAATACTACGATTGATACTCATAAAATAACCCTGAATATCCAATTTAAGGATATAAGCCGGTTTTCTGTAATTATCCGTGCAGGAACGCATATGATGTTCCAAACGTTCAATGCCTTTTCTTGTTCCATATCCCACCCGGCACGAGTAACAATCCTCAATAAAAGAACGTTCGAACATGGGAGAAATATAATTATATATCAGATGATGCACCACACGATCCCTGAAGTTCGCTGCAAAGACCTCTCGCTTTACTTTCCCATTTGAAATAAAACACATGCTGCGACCGATCTCATACCGGTTTTCAATAATCTCATGATAAAGTTCCACCAGATTTTTTTCAAAATCAAGTTCAAAGTTCAATTGACTGAAAGTATTCCGTTTATGCTTTCTCGCATCGAAATAAGCACGGAACAAATCTGTCAACAATTTATAATCCTCACATATCATAATAAAAAAACAGGAAAACAGATCTGTAAAAACTTGGACACACCGTACCGAAAAGCCGTTCGCCCGGTTGTTGTTGTTCGCCGGATACACGTTACTACTGTTGAAGTTCAGGTTGTACCCGTAACTCGAGTTCGGCGAAGCAGACCAGTAGTTGCCGTTGGAACCCACGTTGTTGAGAGACCCATTGCTGTAGTTCCGATAGCCGGCAGCCGCTAAAAGTAACCACTGAATGAATGTAGGGACGGACACATATTGAACACCCCCTACAGACTGGTATAGATAACTAACAGAAACATGGCATTTAAAAATTTCACGTAATTTACACTGTCAGTGGGTTACTGAATTTACAAGCCACACTCCCAGTAACCTTGGCTAAAGGGATTCAGGACCGATCATCTGTTTTCACTGTTTTATAATTCCTTTATTACACTTTTTGTACCAGGCCGTCAACTGTTTTGAAACCGATTCCATCTGCTCCGAAATATAAGAAAAACGTTTCAATGAAATTTGTTTCGTATCATGCAACAGACGGACACATAATTTTATACTTGTCACTTTTTCACGGGCATTCCGTAAAAAAGATATTTTATCTTCATTCGAATTTGCTCTGTATATATCCAGCAACAGATCCATCAGTTCCATCTCAATACGTTCACCTATGCTGTAACGATACAATCTGTTCAGATTACCGCACATCTGATACATATATACCATTAGATCATATGCAACCTTAAATACCGGAAGATTTTCATAAACAGCCATCTAAATCTTTTTGAAGTGAGACAATCAACTGTACGCAATCCATTGGTGTAACAGTTTCAACTCTTATATTTTTAAGCCTTTGCAAAACATCAAACTCATTATTACTCACATTCGCTACAGATATATTATCCGAAGATTTTCGTTCTGCTGTTGCAGAAACAGAAATACCATATTTCCATTTCTCATAATTCTCTATCACCAACGGGAAACAAGATACGTTTCCGGAAGTTACGGAATTCGAATTTTTATCTCCTTTTGAATCAACAGTTATACTCTTTCCAAAACAGATCATCTTATCCTCACTGGAAACGATCTGTTTTTCATCCACATAACCTGCTAACGCATCATTTGGAAATCCCAAATAAACGATTTCCTGTTGAACAGCCTTCACAAAGCGCTTCGTGACCTTAAACGGTTTCACATCACGAGCAAAAAGATAAGCGGAGCGTTCGTATGCCTTCCAAAACATTCCTTCCATATGAAGAATGATATAACCTTTATTCTTACTCTCTGAATCAACTATTTCTTTTATCGTCATTTAATATTTTTTTGAGGTCGCCAAAGGCGACCTAACGCTCCCGGCTTTAAATGCCGGGAGCAATAAATCGAATACGGGGCCAATAAAGGCCCCTAATTATTCTTGGACACACCGTACCGAAAAGCCGTTCGCCCGGTAGTAGTTGTTCGCCGGAAACACGCTACTACTGTAGAAGTACAGGCTGTACCCGCAACTCGAGCCCGGCGAAGCAGACCAGTAGTAGCCGTTGGAACCCACGTTGCTGAGAGACCCATTGCTGCAGTACCGATAGCCGGCAGCCGGCCAGAAAGAGCTTTCTATTGAAGTAATTGTAGCGCCGTTATTTGCAAATGATCCTGTACTACTGCCCCATGCTACGTATAACGATGTAGTTATACAACTCCATGGTGAGGCGGAGCTGGCGGTAGAACTTCCGTTATAAGCAGGTACACGCCAACCGACAGGGCATGGATCGAAGATGGTTTTGGTATCAGGCGAAGAAAGATCGGAACCTCCCCAGAGACTGCCATCTGGAGATGAAAGCCAATCGCTTGAACCTTTGATGAAAGTGAACGGATGCTGGATACTGTTATCGATAGTATGTATCGATGCATAAGAAGATGATACATCCACCGTTGTAGATGATCCCACAACGGTAGTGTACGGAAATGGATCCTTACGCCCCCACTGGTAATGCAAAATATTATTGTCGGCGGAATAAGATGTAC
Source organism: Bacteroidales bacterium (assembly GCA_022648685.1). Taxonomy (GTDB): domain Bacteria; phylum Bacteroidota; class Bacteroidia; order Bacteroidales; family UBA932; genus Cryptobacteroides. Next base: position 519,891 of record JALCMW010000001.1, on the reverse strand, counting down.
CGGTGGCCCCTAGATTACGGTCCATCCACGTATAGGATACGGACGCTGCATTGGTAGATGTATAGGTCGTGCCGTTGGTCTTTGTCTCCGGATCGTAGTCGGTTACCCAAATATGCCAGGACCAAAGAATGGTACCTGTCTGGCTGGCTCCGCTGTATGCCGCTATCACTGCATTTCCAGCACTGCTCCCCGCTGTTACCGTCACTTCGCCATTACTTAAACTTCCTAATGTTATGAGGCCCTTTGCCGTCTCCCAAACGATCCCTACCGACGCAGGATTGATACTCGTACTCGGAATCAGGCTCGGAACTGTCCCGGCCGTTGCTCCGCCATTACCCATCACCGTTACAGGCACTGTTATACTCTTAGTCGGTGCTACAAGATAACAATTCGCAGTCTCCACCTTTTCAGCAGCACTAATCTCCACATTGATCTTATATGACTTACCGCCCTTCAGTTCGCTGATGCTCGTCACCGTCGCAGTCTTTTCGCTTCCATCCACTGTGAATCTCAAAGTCATTGTTCCCAGTCCTGTCGTCGGGACCATCAGCACTTCCACCGTAGTACTGTTCCCTGTACTGATTCCGCTGATTCCCGGATTTACACTTACACTCCCGTAACTCTGACCACTCATTTGGCCGCTCTTAAGGTCTAGGCTGGCTCTTCTGACTAGCTTTCCGTTACTGTCGCTGATCCCGATCCCGCTGATGGCACAGTTTCCCTCATACGCTTCAGCCCGGCTGAACACAAATTCTACTCTTGCATAAGCGTGTCCAAGATTGAATGTTACCGCTGTTCCTTCCTTTGCACTTACTCCCTTCTCATAACACAGGTCAGTAGTTTCACTCGACAGGCATGAACTCATACTTTTCTTTCCATCACTGCAATTGGAATCATACGGGTAGTAGACACTCAATGTCGCACTTTGCTTTGTAAGGTATACTGCCTTCTGCCCCGTAGCTACTCCCCAGCCGCTACCCCCGTTTGTATACTCTACATTATTTCGCTCCCCGCTATAACCAGTCGCCGTCTGTCTGAAGATTCCTATTCCCTTGCTCATCGATGCAGTCGTTGTTTTTGATCCTCTTGCTGTCAGCGAGCCTTTTGCACTTATCAATTTACATTTTGACATTGATCCTCCCTTGGTCGTTGATTTCCCCGTTTCCATCGATACTCCGGCTGTCACTGATCCACCTGTTGCAATTGATTCACTCGTGGTAGTGGTAGTTGATATATCTTTCACTATCGATTCTCCTGTCAATTTCGTTCCAGTACCTACGATAGCCAATCCTCTTTTTACTTTCCCACCGGTCGTCGGCCATCCTGTTTCTACGCCTTCGACACTTATCCCATTTATCTCGACTCCTCCTATCGTTACTCTTCCGATTGTCAACGGTGAGCCCGTCGCTTCCTCTTCTGTCGGTGTCGTCCCGCCAGTACCTGAACCGGCTCCGCCATTGACAACTACACCCGCTTCCTTCTCACACGACTGCAAACTTATCATTAACACTACACTGCACATTACAAAGGCACTGCGCAACATGCCCCTGCCACAAAACAAATGCATTCGACTCAACAAGCCAATATTGCCTGGCAGATGTACTCGACTCTGCTGAAAGACTCTACATAACAATCCTCTGACGCCTAACAAATTGGCACGGCTATGCTGAAAGGATCTTCGTAACAATTGCCTGATACCTAACAATAGATCACGGCCCAACAGTAGCCCGAGGCCTATCTCGTGCATCTTTCCGCCGAGCTGCAATCTACCGACTTGCTCTGCTTGCTCTTCCTTTCCTTTTCCCCTATTATTGATCATCTCTCTTTTGACTCTTTCTTCTATACTATTCTCCTCTCCTCTTACTGCTTCTCTCTATATTTTCTATTTTGCTCTTCCTACTCTTACACCCACTCAACGTGTGCGACTTACAAGAATTTTCCTTTTGCGATTCTTGTCTCTTTGTTAGACTCTTAGTCGCTCCTCCTCTTTACGCAACTCTCTTTACTATGCTTTAATGTATGGTCATACTCTTCCTTTTCCACTTACTCAACCGTTATCTCTCCGACATCCACTCTACGCCATGCATTGATACTAACACTATCGAACGACAAGGCGCCACTCTTCAACTCTATACCGTACTCGTAGTCTATCCCGGACTCCCACTCCCCGATCGTAACACTGCCGCTTCCAACAGGTAACCTCCCGTACATGATCTTCGGCTCTCCGTCGATCACCAGATGCAACTCCACTCCGATACCTTCCGCTCCCGTCGGGACGACCAATCCGCTGATACTCTCCGTCTCGCTGCTCAACTTCCTTATCCCGTTGAAGTACAGCTCCCGGCCACTCTTCAACAACTCGAAACGACTCTCCGGGGAGGCCTCAAGACTCATTCGCCCTTCGCCCCATTCGAACCCCTCTTCTCCCTTCTCCAACCGGATCTCCGTCACATACACTTCCTTTCCTTCATAGCCTGTCGCCTTCAGATTGAACGTCAACTCGCTCAGACCGTGCATAAACACCAACGTTGCCGTATTGCTATCCCTATTCACTTCCGCTGACCTATACGGCATCCGGTTCCGCTCACTTGACAACGCATACATATAGTCAGACTGTTCTGCTCCGTCAAACCGCTGGGGGTTCCGGATCGTTACAGGGATGCTCAGACTTCCCACACTCGGTGTTACACTCTTCGTCATCCCAACACTGTCCTTCTCCTCCACCACAGGGTAGCTTGCATACACTTCCGCTGCATTCTCGCTTAACGTGATGCTTCCCTCTGAGGTCACTGTCCATCCGCCACTCATCTTGGTATACCTCGTGACCAACGAATCATAGCTCGCTCCCTTAACGAACACGTTGATCGTGTTCGAATCCGCGAAACTAGTCCCGCTGACTGCTGACTTCACCCTCTCTCCCAACTCCTCTACACTCGCCTCGATCTCCAACGGGATCAGCTCAGCTTTCTGGCCTTTTTCATGACCGCAACCAACTGGCAGCGTCGACAGGATAAGCACAGCTCCTGCTACGCCCAGGATTGAACTCCCGGATCCTCTTATTTTAAGCTTCCTCTTTCGCATTTTTTTCCATTTATCGTCTTTCCCTTATATCCGTCAGAAGAGATAGTTGGACCACTCTCTCTCCTTCTCCGACTCCGATGTCATCAATTCCCAATCCCCTGCTTAATCCTCTACCTTTGGATTACAAGCCGCTCACCTCTTTATTGTCAGCCCTGAAAAGTGTTCAGAGTATTTATCGTAGTGTAACGCTTGCTCGCAACTGACGGCATTTTCCCAGACTCTATACTATATACTATTCTACCGTCACGCTCGTAGTGCCGCCTGTGCTCCAATCCGTGATGGACACGCTACCCATGCTCAACGACCCGCTGCCAACTCCGATACTGTACGTATAGCTCGATCCTCCAACCCAGGATGCGACTGTTGAAACAGGCAACGTGTTGCTGTAGTCGCTCCCGTCGATCGTCAATGTGATCGTGATTGTCGATACTGCCTCTGTACTGGCTGCCAGGGTCGCTGGGGCTACCAATGCCGTCACTGTTGTCGCTGTCGTGCTCAGTGTCCTGCTTCCCGTATAGCTCAGCTCCTTCGTTGCACTAAGGCCGCTGATGCTGCCGTCCTTGATTTTCATGCTCCCGCTCCCTGTCTTGAACTCTCCCGTAGCGCTGCTCGTGCTCAGCTTGATCCCCGTCATGGCTCCCGTTCCCGCATAGTCACTACCAAGACTGATACTGAACACCAGTTTCGACAGAGCATGGTTGAACGTCAGCGACGCTGTCCTGTCACTCTTGCTCACTTTTACCGGCGTAGACCACAGATAGTCCGTCTGCGTTGTGGCTGCGAAGTCGTCGCTCGACACTACACTGATACTCTTGATTGTCGTACTGTCAGGATTGCTGAGCTCCTCTACACTTGCCGGGTAATAACCGTACACCGTTGCCGCTGCGTTGATATTGATCGCTGGACTCGTGGCTACTCCGGTCGATCCGCTCGACACTGTCGCTGTCGAATTACTAGCAGGTGAATAGGCACCATCCGCATCATCCACATACACGCCGATTACACTGCTTGAAAAATTGGCCATCTCACTCTTCGTCTCCGTCACATTTGCACTGACCTTCAAGGCCTCTCCGATTGGCTCTTCCGTCACTTTGCTGCAGCCCATTACTACGGCTGCCAGAACGGCTACGGCTGCCGCTACCTTTACATAATTCTTTTCCATTTGCTTGTTTGTTTTACTTGTTTATTTACTTATTTATTTACTTATTTTGTTTTTAGCCTGTTACTTCCTTTATCATCCCATTCCTCTTTTCCTATCTTACCCAGGGCTGCCTCATCCGCCGTCTCTCTCCCCTTTTATCTTGAATTAGCCTTGCCACTGTCTTGGATTTCGCCGGGGTCTTCTCTCTTCTCTTTTCTCTTTATCTCATCCTTCTCTAACATTCGGGTTTCATGCCATCTTCCCCACCCTACTGCACCCTACAGCTTATTGGCAGAATCATTATCGGATTCGTGATATTATTTATTCTATAAAAACTGATACGGAATCGGTACACGGTCGCTGTGATGCAATCTCCCCTATTCCCCCTTGGTTCGATTTCTTCAGGTCCCTTCTTTGTTTCCTATCTTTCCGACAGCGACTCTCGCTCCCTAGGCTCTGAACGATCGGTCAGTACCGCCCTTTCACCCCTTTCCGTATCAGTATCTTTTCCGGACTATCTCTGCTTTGCGTTTAATCGTCCGATTAATTGCAAAGATAATAACAAAATATAAAAAAGGAACGGGAAAGGATAAAATCTTTGAATAAGTGATGAATATACCGTTTTATTATCCGGAATGAAAAAGTTGCGCAAAATAGTACAATTAATCGGACGATTTTTTGTACTTAAGCTCAGCTTAGTTTTAAATTATTTAATTCTGTGCTCCTGCATTTAAGTCTGTCCATCACGCCCTTGCTCCTCTCCATTTCATAAAAGCAGATGGCTTACGTACCCTTTCCGGAACACTAATCTTACTATCCCCTCTTACTATCCCCGATTATTGCTATTACGCCTTTCCCTTTACTTGTTACCCTTTTTCATGATTTCCTCCGTATTTCAGACACATTATATATTCTTGAGAATAGTAGATTCGTTTCCCTTTGGAATAACAGCCAAAGTGAACATGTTTTCTTTCTTCTATAATAGGGTATTCATCTTTACGAAAATTTTTCCCTTTGATGTTGCATATATCGAAGATGACGACGCACACACACTTCCCATCCGCTGACCTTTTACTTAATCAGCAAATGTCGTTTATCAATGACTACTCATATAGCAACCGGAATTGTCCCTGTAATCGGTATGTAATCCGTAACTTTGAAATACCGGTGTAATCAGTAATTTTGATGTACACGAATCCGGAAAAAGTTTGTTGAAAATTTTACTGTAATATGGCATGCAAGACACAAGTTATACAATCGAAAATTCCATATTCCCGGACGATCAGAAAAAGTCCGTTTCCCGGATTTAGAGAAAAAAGAACAACCCGGAATTAGTCCGTTCCTATTTCAAGAAAAATTCTTCATTTTTTAGCGGAAGGCGGCCATGCCTCCAACTACTTAAGTAACTGTGAATGACTATATTATCTCTTACCGAGCATGGACAGGTCGGCTATTTTGAGGGGGGGGGGCTGGCCATGGTGAAAAGGGGATAAATACCTCATAATTAACAGCTTAGCCTTTGGGAAGCATGGCCGCCTCAAGGCTTTTTTACAAATTATGCCTCATTCTAATGGGACATGTCGTTTCCTGATTTAGGTTGACTATTTGAATGTCTTGTTTCCGAAAAAAATTGACTGTATTTATAGATATAACTGATATTAGTTGACTCTAAATTCCTTATTACGGAATTTAATTAACAGACCAAATTACTGAAATCAGTTTACCGATCAGGTATTATCCCTATTTTGAGTTTACCTGATTACATTTTCCGGAAGGATGAGCTAAAGATAAACAGTTTTCATATAAAGACTGAACATCCCACGAAACAACACTTAAAACCATTACCAGACATCACCCAAAGCATTCATCAGAACACGCTCAAAAAATCTGATACCTATAGATAACAAACATACAAGCGCAAAAAGGCACTTGACCAATCACATAAGAGTGGGTACACATCATTTTGCAATTGAAATAATAGGCAATCTTATGATTACTTGTCAGAAGAATTAATTATGGAAATAGTCCGGTCAGAATATTGTCATCACCTTTGGAAAGAGCGTCTATACTGTATGGAATCGATATGTCCGGCTTCAGAATTCCGTCCGTAGCTAAAGAATTTTCATCGGTCTCCGTAGTAGATATACCGGATTCTATTATACACTTCTTACCAAATGATTTATTCTACGTTTAAATAGAGTAAATATAACGATTTATCACAAAAAAAGATAAAATGTTTTTATTCTCTATTCCCGTATTTGTTTTTCTCGATAATTATAATTATATATGACTGATATCATGATTCATAAATCAAATTATTAATTCATAAACACAAATAAAAATTCATGCTTCAAACAACACTGACAATCAAAGTATTCGATAACACTAACAAACCTGACACTAAAGAAAGACAAGCCATAATAGATTTTCTGTTTGACAATCTGGAAGATTACGGAGATCCGAAATATCAAATAGGACAAGCCGTGGCTTACGCATTGGAAGAGAAGGGTTCCTTAGGCGGCTTCTTACTGGTATCTTATTGTATAGCGGAAGGAGTCACTGCTGAACCGGAAATTTCAGGAGCCGTAGTGATAAACAAAACTGGAATGGCAGATTATATTCCCGACAATATATTAGTTTATATAGCAACTCACAAAGGTCAAAGAGGGAAAGGAATCGGCAAAACATTGCTAAAAAAGGCCATAGAATTAGCAGAAGGGGATATAGCCCTTCACGTTGAGCCGAGAAATCCGGCAAAACAGCTTTATGAAAGGCTCGGATTTACCAATAAATATCTTGAAATGAGATATAAAAAGGAGGTTTAATGGCTTATTTAACATTAAATACGGCAAAGCTGAAAGCTAATTTCGATTACCTTGATGCCTTATTCAAAAAAAATGGCATAGAATGGTCAATCGTTACCAAGATGCTATGCGGCAACAAACCATATCTCTCGGAATTGCTGAAATTCGATTGCAAGCAAATATGTGATTCACGTATTTCCAATCTCAAGGAAATAAAAAATATAAGACCGGATGTGGAAACCATATACATAAGACCGCCGGCAAAAATGATGATTCCAAGTGTTGTAAAATATGCTGACATCAGCATGAACACCGAGATAACTACCATCAAAATGCTTTCAGAAGAAGCAAAGAAGCAGGGTAAGATTCATAAAATAATAATTATGATAGAACTCGGTGAGCTGCGAGAAGGCGTATTGGGAGAAAATGTGATAAGCTTCTACGAAAACATATTCAAACTGGAAAATATCCAAGTCATAGGTATAGGCACAAATCTGTCCTGCCTTTACGGCGTTCTGCCAAATCCTGACAAACTGATTCAATTATGTTTGTACAAACAGCTGATAGAAGCCAAATTCGACAAGAAAATCCCATACATTTCAGGAGGATCTTCGGTGACGATTCCGTTAATCCTGAAAAAAATACTTCCGAAAGGGATAAACCACTTCAGAGTAGGAGAAACATTATATTTCGGGACAAATGTTTACAACAATACGAAATTAAAGAAAATGAAATCCGACGTTTTCCGTCTTTTCGCACAAATCGTGGAACTCAAGGAAAAACCGATGATCCCTTCAGGCAAGATAGGACATAATGTGGAAGGAAAGACTTTTGAATTCGACCAAACGAATTTAGGCAAAAAGACATATAGAGCCATCGTAGACCTCGGACTCCTTGATGTTGAACCTAATCACATAGAACTTGTGGATAAGAACTGCAAAATAGCCGGGGCAAGCTCTGACATAAGCGTCATCGATCTTGGCGAAAGTAAAAAGGAATATAAGGTAGGAGACTTTGTAGAATTCAAAATGGATTATATGGCCCTTCTAAGGATAATGAATTCCAAATATATTGAAAAGAGAATAAACGGACACGCATGATAAACCGGATGATCTTCCAATTATCCCATAAATAAATCTGCCCGAACCTGATTAGCAAATAAATTATTTTGTTTTGCATGATTTATAAAAACTGATACGGATAGGTCTCGAGTCGCTGTGCTGCAATCTCGCCTATTTCCCCTTGGGTTCGATTTCTTCGGATCATTTTCTGTTTCCGGCAACGACTCCAGTACCTAAGATATTGAACGGTCGGTCAGTACCGTCCTTTATCATTTTTCCGTATCAGTAATATTTCCGGCCGATTCTAACTTTACGTTTAATCGTCCGATTAATTGTACTATTTTGCGCAACTTTTTCATTCCGGATAATAAAACGGTATATTTAATGATTGCTCAATGATTTCAGGATATTATGGCTCATTTTTATAATTTGTTATTATCTTTGCAATTAATCGGACGTTTTTTTGCAATTCAGCCCCCTCTTGTTTTAAATTATTAAATTTTAAAGCTCCGGCATTTTGGTCTGACTTTTCAAGCCTCTACAACTCTTCTTTACAAATAAGACTTACAATGTTAACCCCTTTCCGGGGTAGTCTTTTTCTAATTCTAGTTTTCGGACTTCCGATTCTCTTTTTTAATAATTATTCCGTTTCTTTCATAATCTTGTTATTTTTCAGGGAAATATTTTCTCTCTGTATAAAAGAATGTTTCTCTCTGCATGGGAAACCAATAACACAGTAAACTGTTATTTGCATCATCTTAGGACCCCGTTTTCGTAAAGCTAAAAACCCTGTAATATGCAACATCAAAGGACCCAATTTTCGTAAAGATGAATACACCATTTTTATAAGGAAGATGATTTGTTCACTTAACTCTTTGACCTGTTTGGATTTGTTATTAAATGAATCTTTCATGTTGCCTTACTGGAACCGGAAAACGGAACTTATTACAACTTCGCATCTGTAATGAAAACCGGTATACTTTATTCTCTTTAATCTGCTTGAAAAATATTCTTCTAAACAAAAAAATATCCAATACAGAAACGGTTGTCATTACATTTTGACCAGAGAGAGAAGGTCTTAGACCATAAGTAAAATCAGAATGTTGATAACATGACTAATCATGATAATGATACACACAAACAAAATGACAAGCCATGAAAACAGTACAGGAGAAAGGGAAAGTGTGTGACGCGTCAGGCTCCGTGGCCGCCCGTGGCCTCGTGAACAGGTGGACCCGACGAGCATCGGTGAAGACGAAACCGGAAGAGGAATGCAGAATCGTCGTTCAATTTTGGCAGTGTACAAATAAACAGCGATAGCGAGGCAGGGACGGGATAAGCGCTCCGCGCGAAGATGACGACGCCCACACACTTTCACCCGCTGGCCTTTTCGAATTTTTAGCGGAAGGCGGCCATGCCATCAACCACCTAAATAACTGTGAATGGCTACTTTAGCTCTTACCAGGCATGGACAGATCGGGTATTTTAAAGGGGGCTGGCCATGGAACAAAAGGCCTAAACCACTAATAATGTAGCATTTAACCTCTTGCCAGCATGGCCGCCTCCAGGCTTTTTTTACAAATTCTGCCTTCTTCAAATGGAAAATGACTACCGTAGGCGTTATTTCACGGATTATGCCTTTTCCGAATAAAGCACGGCTAGCCCCAGGCATTTCTTCACAGATTTCGCCTTCTTCGAGTTGAGCATGGCCAACTCCGGCAAAAAAGCGTGGAGCGCAACCAACCCGAAGTATGAATCAAGAAAGCGGTTTGCAAAAGCGATCGGCTCATGTGTCTGTTCCAAAGCAAGCAGCCCCGAGGACGATTCAAGGAAATAGCCGGCGGGAAATTCGCCAAGCAAGTTATTCGACGTTCAGGATCCAAATGGCATTATAAATACGAAATTGAAAGCCTATCACGGCAGATTTATAGGCGAGATGCGCAAAATCATAAATAATCCATTGTCCATTCAGTATGTACAGGATAAAAAATCGAAATAGTGTTTGTTTTTTTATTCCATTTGGGTATATTTGCCACGGAATATGGAAAGTAATTCACACATATCATTCATGTCCATGCGAATGCATCGCTAAGATGCATCCTCTTTTTTCCGTCGTTTTCATTTTACAATCATTTTATGTCTATTTTTGTGCGCTTGTGCCGCAAGGCCGTAACGTGCATACGGACTCAGCTTAACAAACATAAATATTCAGATGACTCCTCATTTGTTCAATTATAAAGGGACTTTCGATTTCGAAGCCGGAGGCAGCATAAAAGACCTCCATATAGCTTACCATACATCTCCAAGGCCATACGAAGCCGGAGACAAAAGAAAAGTGATTTGGATTTGCCATGCCTTGACAGCCAATTCGGATGCCGAAGACTGGTGGCCGCAACTGACAGGCCCCGGCAAACTTTTCGATACCGAAAAGTATTTCGTAATATGTGCGAATATACTTGGTTCATGTTACGGTTCTTCAGGTCCGTCAAGTATCAATCCCGACACAGGAAAACCTTATTATTTCAATTTTCCCAAAATCACGGTAAGGGATATAACAAAAGCCATCGATCTTTTGAGAATAAGTCTGGGCATAAAAAAAATAGATTTCATAGTCGGGGCCTCAATAGGCGGATTCATGGCGCTGGAATGGTCTATAATGAATCCCGAACTTATCAAAAAAGCCGTTTATTTCGCAACAGGGGCAAGAGTGACTCCATGGCTGACGGCATTCGAAGAATCACAGAGGATGGCACTTGAAGCCGATCCGTCATTCCGTGAATGTAAAAGTCTGGACGGAGGCAAAGAAGCTCTGAAATGCGCAAGAACGATAGCCCTTCTTTCATACAGATGTGAAAAGATATACAACGAGACGCAAAAAGAAGAGAATGGCGACACCCTGTTTGCAGACAGAGCCTGTTCCTACCACAGATATCAGGGCAAAAAACTTGCGGACCGTTTCGATGCCTATTCATATTATTACCTCTCATATTCGATAGACAGCAATAACGTCGGGAGAAACCGGGGAGGAGTCGACAACGCTCTTGGCAAGATACAAGCGGACTCAACATTGATATCCATTGACAGCGATCTTCTTTTCACGCCTGAGGAAATAGAAGACATGGCAGAAAAAATACATGGCTCGAAATATCATGAAATACATTCCCGTTATGGACACGACGGCTTTCTTCTTGAAAATTCACAAATAGGAACTATATTGAAACCGGTTATCGATAATTTATAATAATATGCAAGTATTGAAATTCGGCGGCACCTCGGTAGCGAATGCCGCAAACATTGCAAAATCTATCGACATTATTACCAAGGCTGTCGAACGGGACCGCACCATCGTCGTAGGTTCGGCGATAAGCGGTTGTACCGATTCCCTTGTTAAAATAGGGAATCTGGCTTCAATCAAAGATAATGGATACAAAGAAATGATCGACAGGCTGCAGGAAAAGCACCATGAGATCATCAGCGAACTTCTTCCCGTAGAAAAACAGGAGGAATCGCAAAAAGCATGCGATGACACTTTCGAATACCTGAGAGGAATAGCCCAGGGCGTCTGTCTTCTCGGGGAACTGAGCAACACTAGCCTGGACGCTATTCAGGGCTGCGGGGAATTGCTTTCGACAAAGATAATCGCAGCGAAATTGTCTTCACTGGGTATCTCCACCCTTTGGGTGGATTCCAGAAAAATAATCAGGACCCATTATGAAAGAGGAAGAAACAGGGTGGATACCGACATCACATATGCCAATGTCGCAGAAATGATAGAATCCAATCCTGTCAAATCTATTTTTGTGGTTCCCGGATTCATCGCTTCCGATGACAAGGGCCGTATGACGACATTGGGAAGGGGCGGATCAGACTACTCGGCATCGCTGTATGCAGTAGGAAGTCAGGCCAGAGCTCTCGAGACATGGAAAGATGTCCCGGGAATGATGACGGCAAATCCTAAAATAGTACCCGAGGCAGAGCCTATACACCACATCTCATACAGAGCGGCCCTGGAACTGTCACACTTCGGAGCAAAAGTGATTTATCCTCCTACCATTCAGCCCGTAGTCAATCAAAAGATACCAATTTATGTAAAGTGCACATTCGATCCGTCGGCGGAAGGGACTTTGATAGAGCAGAACCCTCCGAGAGGCAAAAACAAACTTATCGGGATTTCCAATTCGGACAACATTGCTCTACTTTCTCTTGAAGGAAGCGGAATGGTCGGCGTCCCCGGCTTTTCCAGCAGGCTTTTCCAGACTCTCAGCGAAAACAACATAAACATAATCCTGATTACCCAGGCATCTTCCGTTAATACGATGTGTGTTGCCGTTGCCGAGAAAGACGCCGCGAAAGCCAAGGAAGCTACGGACAAATGTTTCGCTTATGAAATTTCATTGAAGAAACTGAATCCCCTTAAAATAGAAAAAGGGTTTTCAATCGTATGTCTGGTAGGAGACGACATTTTCAGCCAAAGGGGAACGACGGGAAGGATGCTTGATGCCTTGGGCCGGAGAAGCATCGCTATAAGGGCTGTTGCACAGGGTTCTTCCGAAAGGAACATTTCCGTAATCGTGGCATCCAAAGACGCCGAAGCAGCCATCAGATGCATACATAACGAATTCTTTGAAAAATCACATTTCAAGGAAATAAATCTTTTTGTCGCCGGATACGGTACGGTCGGGAAAGCACTGATTTCAATTCTCGCCGAAAACCGCGACAAGATAGCCGAACGTACCGGAAAGAGGATACATCTTGCCGGAATATCGAACAGCAGGAAATATATAATAGATACGGAAGGAATTAAATTTCAGGATGTACCTTCGCTTCTGGACAAAGGGAAAAGCGCGGAAGACGAAGCCTATTTCGAAGAACTTTCAAAAATATCAATGCAGAATTCAATCTTTGCGGACTGCACTGCAAGCTCGGACATAGCATACAAATACATAAGCCTCTTGAAAAAAGGATACGGAATAGTAGCATGCAACAAAATTCCGTTCTCGGCACCTTATCCGCAATACAAGAAATTGAAAGAAACAGCAATACAAAACGAAGTCGTATTGAGATATGAGACCACGGTAGGTGCGGCCCTGCCTGTTTTGGAATCCATCGCCAGAAGCGTCAACAGCGGAGATAGAATACTCAAGATAGACGCCATCCTTTCTGGGACCTTGAATTACATCTTCAGCACATATAAAGGCGGTGAAGACGGGAAATCTTTCGCCGACGTTGTAAGATATGCGCAAAAATCGGGATATACGGAACCGGATCCGCGTCTGGATCTTAGCGGAAGGGATGTGATAAGAAAACTTCTGATCCTATCCCGTGAAGCAGGTGTTGCTTTGGAAGAAACGGACATAAATGTGAAGCCTCTGCTTGATCCCGGATATTTCGAAGGATCCGTAGAAGATTTTTATTCCAAACTGGAATCCGATGAGAAGAAATTCGTTTCGCAATATAAGGCGGCGGATTCAAAAGGTCTCAGGCAACGGTTTATCGCTTCTTTCGAATTCGACAGCAACGATTCGAAGCCAATCTCCGGTAATGCGGCCATAGGCCTTGAAAATGTTGCCTCTGATAATCCTCTTTACAGACTGGAAGGAACCGACAATGCCGTGATAATAACCACGGAATTTTATCCTTCACCGCTTGTTATCCAGGGAGCCGGGGCTGGAGCTTTGCAGACGGCATCCGGAGTAATCAACGATATACTGCTTTAATAAAGATAACAATAAGATAAATCGCGGCCGTGCTGTTTACGGCCAAACAAAAAACAAAGACATCATGAAAGTTGCAGTTGTAGGTGCCACCGGACTGGTAGGCATGAGAATGTTGGAAGTGCTTGCAGAAAGGAATTTCCCGGTAAGTGAAATCATTCCCGTCGCTTCCGAAAGATCCGTAGGCAAGAAAGTTCCTTTCAAAGGCAAGGATTACACGGTTGTAAGTGCCGATGCGGCAATCGAAGCAAAGCCGGAACTGGCCATATTTTCCGCAGGAGCCGGAGCGTCAAAAGAACTTGCCCCGAAATTTGCGGCGGCTGGCTGCCGTGTGGTGGACAATTCTTCATGCTGGAGGATGGACCCGACTAAGAAACTTATAGTACCCGAAATCAATTCCGATGTACTCGGACCGGACGATTATATAATAGCCAATCCTAACTGTTCCACAATACAGATGCTGCTGCCGATAGCTCCTCTCCATAAAGCATACACGATAAAGCGTATAGTCGTAACAACCTATCAGGCAGTAACGGGAAGCGGAAACAAAGCCGTAGCACAGCTGAAAGCAGAGCGTTCGGGCAAGAAACCGGGAGAATATGAAGCCGTCTACCCTTACCCGATAGATCTTAACGTCCTGCCTCATATAGACCAATTCCTGGAAAGCGGATACACAAAGGAAGAAATGAAAATGGTCAATGAGACCCACAAGATACTTCGCGACGATTCGATCGGAGTTTCTCCTACGACTGCAAGGGTACCTGTCCTCGGAGGCCATTCCGAGGCTGTAAACCTTGAATTCGAGAAAGATTTCACGCTGAAGGACATACGGAAAATATGGAACGGAACCCCGGGAGTCACAGTACAGGATGATCCGGCAAATAACATATACCCGATGCCTTTATATGCTTTGGGCAAAGATGACGTATTCGTAGGCAGATTGCGCCGTGATCCTTCGGTGAAGTACGGAATCAACCTCTGGTGCGTATCCGACAATATTAGAAAAGGAGCGGCCACCAATGCAGTACAGATAGCGGAAGCACTGTTAAAGAAAGGCTTTTTAAAATGAGACAACAAAAAAAGCACTCACAGATCTTCGTGAGTGCTTTTTTTGCAATTGGAGGCATTGTCTTCCTTAAGGTGGTCCCAACAGGGCTTGAACCTGTGACCCTCTGATTATGAGTCAGATGCTACTAACCAACTGAGCTATGGGACCGGTATACTGCAGAACTATCATTCGAAACGGTTCTGCAAATATAATAAAAAATTCAAAATCACACCTTGATTTCAACTTCTACACCGCTGGGAAGCTCAAGTTTCATGAGGGCATCCACTGTTTTGGCATTGGATTCGTCAATGTCAATAAGACGGCAGTAGGAGTCGAGCTCAAATTGCTCACGAGCCTTCTTGTTAACGAAGGTAGAGCGATTTACAGTAAAAATCTTCTTGTTGACAGGCAACGGGATTGGCCCATTGATACTGGCACCGGTGGATTTTACCGTATCAACGATCTTTGCTGCCGATTTATCAACCAGCATATGATCGAATGATTTGAGTTTAATTCTAATTTTTTGACTCATATCGTAAACGTTTATTACCTAATTAATATTATTCATCCTCGTCTATTGGCTTGTAACCGCTCTTTTCGATTATATCCTTTGCATATGATGCAGGGACTTCGGAATAGTGGTCGAAAGTCATTGTACTAGTCGCTCTTCCGGAAGAAAGTGTTCTCAGAACCGTTACATAACCGAATTGTTCGGAAAGCGGTACGAAAGCCTTTACTATTCTGGCCCCGGTGGAGGTGGAATCCATCGCAACGATCTGTCCCCTGCGGCGGTTGAGATCACCTACGATATCTCCCATATAATCTTCAGGGGTTACGACTTCCAAAGACATTATAGGCTCGAGAATGACCGGATGTGCCTTAGGGCAGGAATGTCTGAATGCCAGACGCGCGCAAATCTCGAATGAAAGCTGGTCGGAATCCACAGGATGGTATGAGCCGTCAAGCAAGGTCACTTTCATGGACTGGACTTCATATCCTGCAAGAACACCGTTGGCCATTGCAGATTCGAAACCTTTTTGCACACAAGGTATATATTCTTTCGGAACATTTCCGCCTTTGACCTGATTGACAAACTGTAATCCGGTAACTCCTTCATCTGCCGGACCTATCTCAAATACGATATCGGCGAACTTGCCTCGGCCGCCCGTCTGCTTCTTGAACAGTTCACGATGCTGGACGGTGGAAGTGATGGCTTCCTTATAATTGACCTGAGGAGCCCCCTGGTTGATTTCGACACCGAATTCACGGCGGAGACGATCGACAATAATATCAAGATGAAGTTCTCCCATACCGCTGATTACCGTCTGTCCGGTTTCGTGATCGGATTTAACTGTAAAAGTAGGATCTTCTTCAGCGAGTTTGCTCAAAGCTACGCCGAGCTTTTCTAGATCGGCCTGAGTCTTGGGTTCTACAGCAATACCGATGACAGGAGCAGGAAATTCCATTGATTCCAAAGCGATCGGGAAGTTCTCGGCGCAAATGGTATCTCCGGTACGGAGTTCCTTGAATCCTACGGCAGCGCAAATATCGCCGGCTTCCACAGATTCTATCGGATTCTGATGATTCGAATGCATCTGATACAGACGCGCAACTCTTTCTTTCTTGCCGGAACGTGTATTCAACACATATGAACCGGCATCGAGTTTTCCGGAATATGCCCTTACATAAGCAAGACGGCCGACGAACGGATCCGTGGCGATCTTGAATACGAGACCGCAGAAAGGAGCGGTCGGGTCTGGCATCAGATCCTCTTCAACGCCGGTCTCGGGATTGGTACCCTTTACGGCACCCTTGTCCAACGGAGAAGGGAGATAACGGGCGATTGCATCCAAAAGGAACTGCACGCCTTTATCTTTGTATGAAGAACCGCAAGTGGCGGGAACTATCTGCATGGATACCGTACCTTTTCTCAAGGCGGCGATTATCTCATCCTTTGTAAGGGAATTCGGATCTTCGAAATACTTTTCCATCAAGGAATCGTCGCATTCTGCAGCAGACTCTACAAGTTTGTCCCTCCAAAGTTCGACATCCCCTTGCATATCTTCGGGAATAGGAATTTCGTGATAATTTACGACTTCGGTATTGTCCGCATCATAAATTATGGCTTTACGATCGATAAGGTCGATTATTCCTTCGAATTTTTCTTCGGACCCAATAGGAAGACAGATCGGAACCGGTTTTGCACCGAGTTTGGCTTTAATGTCCTCGACGCAAGCGAGGAAGTCTGCGCCCACACGATCCATCTTGTTAACATAAGCTATCTTCGGAACTCCGAACTTGTCGGCCTGACGCCAAACGGTTTCTGATTGGGGCTGTACACGTCCGACGGCATCGAACGTCGCTACTGTTCCGTCAAGTACTCTCAATGATCTTTCGACTTCAACAGTGAAATCGACGTGACCCGGAGTATCGATAAGATTCAGTTGATAAACATCTCCGTTATAATGCCAATATGCTGTGGTGGCAGCGGATGTGATTGTAATACCACGTTCCTGCTCCTGAACCATCCAGTCCATAGTGGCAGCTCCTTCGTGAACCTCCCCGATCTTGTGGATCTTTCCGGTATAATAAAGGATTCGTTCAGAAGTGGTTGTTTTTCCGGCATCGATATGTGCGATGATGCCGATGTTTCTTGTGAATTTAAGATCTCTTTTTGCCATTCGTCAAATCGAATTAAAAACGGAAGTGGGCAAAAGCCTTGTTGGCCTCCGCCATTTTGTGCATATCCTCTTTTCTCTTGAATGCACCACCTTCGTTGTTATAAGCTGCAACGATCTCAGCACATAATTTTTCTGCCATCGAGTGGCCGGAACGCTTACGCGAGTATTCGATAATATTCTTTATAGCGAGTGAAACTTTCCTTTCCGGGCGCAACTCTGTAGGCACTTGGAAGTTCGCACCGCCGATCCTGCGACTCTTTACCTCAATCTGGGGAGTCACATTCTCGAGAGCTTTTTTCCAAATATCCAGAGGAGCCTTGTCAGAATCTTTCATCTTCTCGCCTACCAAATTGATGGCATCGTAAAAAATAGAATACGCGATACTCTTCTTCCCCTGTAACATAAGATTATTCACGAAACGTGTTACGAGCACGTCGTGAAACTTCGGATCAGGAAGTAGAATCCTCTTTCTAGGCTTCGTTTTTCTCATTTTGAAAAAATTAAAATTGAAAATTAATTTAAAAAATTACTTCTTAGACTTCTTTGGTTTCTTGGTGCCATAGAGGGAACGGGACTGAGTCCTGCCTTCCACACCTGCCGTATCCAAAGCTCCTCTAAGGATGTGATAACGCACACCGGGAAGATCCTTTACACGACCGCCTCTTACAAGCACGATAGAGTGCTCCTGAAGATTATGGCCTTCTCCCGGAATGTAAGCGTTGACCTCTTTAGAATTTGTCAAACGCACACGCGCAACCTTACGCATTGCTGAGTTAGGTTTTTTAGGTGTGGTTGTATACACACGCACGCATACGCCTCTCTTCTGAGGGCAAGCATCCAAGGCGCGTGATTTGCTCTTGTAAGCAATGACCTCGCGTCCTTTACGAACTAATTGTTGAATTGTTGGCATAAATGATTGTTAATCTATAATTTATGTTTTTTCCTCTTTTCAAGGGGTGCAAATATACGCATAATTCTTTAAATAGCAATGATTTTTACCTGTGTAATTTTTTAAAAAATATTTCATTACCTTTATCCTCTTAACCGAAAAAGAATGAAAAGACACCTTGTTTTCGCAGTTTTATTCTGTCTGGCCACAGGAATGGAAGCTCAGACTCCGGTTGCAGCCGGACTGCCGGGGAACAGATTTCCCGGGGACGAATATGTCCATACTGCAAATTATGACCTTGCCGAAAGATTCTCGGCAAAGAAGGTGAACCAGATGGTATATTCGACACAGATAAAACCGAACTGGTTCATGGATTCGGATAAATTCTGGTACTCATGGAAGACTTCGGAAGGTACCGGATATTGGCTGGTCGATGCCGCCGGAGGAAAGAAAACCGAAATTTTCGATATGCCGCAGCTGGCTATGCAGCTTACGGAGATAATCAAAGATCCCTTTGACGCACAACATATACCTATCAAAGACTTAAAACTCAAGGATGACAGATTTTTCACTTTCGATATAGAAAGCTCTAGGGACAAGCCGCTTGAAAGTGCAGATACGGCAAAAACGGCAAAGGGGAAAATCAAAGACGGAAAGAAAGGCGGCTTAAAGCCTGAGAAAATGATTTTCCATTTCGAATACGATTACAAGACCGAAACTCTGCGCGACGTCACGGCGGAAAAAGAAAAAGAACAAAAGAAATATCCGGAATGGGCGAACGTATCACCGGACGGAAAAACGGGAGTATATGTAAAGAATTGCAACTTGTTCTATATGGATTCCACATCCCTGCGTAAAGCGGCGAAAGATCCCAAAGACAGTACGATTATAGAACACAGACTGACAGAGGACGGGACCCGGGATTTTTGTTACGGGACCGACAATTATATGGGGGATACAGTAACCGACACCGCCAAAAGAGTTTGCCCTTATTCCTTACTATGGTCGCCGGACTCAAGGCATTTCGCTTCCATCAGATGGGACATGAGCAAGATAAAGGATCTTTGGGTAATAAATTCCCTGTCCATGCCTCGCCCGAAACTTGAGACATACAAATATCAAATGCCGGGAGAAGCGGGACCGAAAGGTTATCTGTACATATTCGATATGGCTGACAGCCGCCGTTCTTATGTGCGGACCATGGCATTCAAGGATCAGGATATGGAAATCCTGCGGGCAAGGGAAACCGCTGCGGACAAATATAAGGAATACTATTCCGGCACATGGCTGGGAAGCGATGATGGCTTTTACCTCAACAGAATAAGCCGGGATCTCAAAAGAAATGATTTGTGCTATGTGCAGATAGGAAAGGATTCCACGCGGACCGTGATTTCCGAAAGGGAAAACACATATATAGAAACACGGAACCCATATCTGTTGAAAGACGGGAAGGAATTGATTTATTGGTCCGAAAGGAACGGATGGGCGAATCTCTACCTTTATGGTGCCGACGGCAAATTGATCAGGCCGATCGTCACCGGACCGTTTCATGTCGAGGATGTTTTGGGGGTAAACGAATCCGAAGGATATTTGATTTTCAGCGCCTGCGGCTTTGAGAAAGATGAAAATCCTTATCAGATGCACAACTTCAGAATAAATCTGAAAGGAGGAAAGCCGGTCCGGCTGGACATGAAAGACATGGATGTATTGGCTACGGCAAGTTATGACGCGAAATATCTTGTCGCCAATTATTCAAGGGTTGATTCCAGGCCGGCTGCGGCATTGCTCAGCGCCAACGGCAAGAAAATGATGGAATTGGAAAAAGCGGATTTTTCAAGACTTTTCGCTTCCGGATATAAATTCCCCGAAAGATTCAAAGTCAAAGCCGCCGACGGAATAACGGATCTTTACGGAGTAATGTACAAGCCATTCGATTTTGATTCCACAAAAATATATCCTGTTTGCGATTATGTCTATCCTGGACCTCAAGTGGAAGCTAACAATATCTCATGGAGCAAGAACTTCACAAGAGTAGACAGACTGGCCCAATTGGGTTTCATCGTCATAACGGTAGGCAACAGGGGAGGTCATCCCGACAGGTCCAAATGGTACCACAATTACGGTTACGGCAATTTGCGTGATTATGGACTGGAAGACCAGAAATATGCGATCCAGCAATTGGCCGGACGTTATCATTTCATAGATATAAACAGGGTCGGCATCCACGGGCACTCCGGAGGAGGATTCATGTCCACGGCAGCAATATTGAAATACCCGGATTTCTTCAAAGTTGCCGTATCTTGTTCCGGCAATCACGACAATACAATTTACAACAGATGGTGGAGCGAGCAGCATCACGGGATATTGGAAAAAGTAACTGCCGGAGATACGTCATTCGTTTATCACATAAATACCAACGAAGAGATAGCTAAAAACCTGAAAGGGCATCTGATGCTCTGTACCGGAGACATAGATAACAACGTACATCCGGCCAACACGATAAGAGTCGTGGACGCTTTGATAAGAGCACACAAAAGATTCGACTTGCTGGTATTGCCGGGCCAGAGGCACGGATATGGAAATATGAATGAATACTTTTTCTGGAAAATGGCGGATTTTTACAGTGAATATCTTATGGGATCGGGACAGAGACACACAGTGGATATATATCAAATGAACAACGACTGAATATGAATAAAATTAAAATAATATGCATGGCCATGGCAGGCCTTTCGCTTTTTTCCGGCTGCAACGGACAAAAAGGACTCAAAACGGAAACATACGAAAACAGAACTGTTGTTTCCCTGGATCACGGACGCAGGGATTCATTGGAAATAAAAATCGAACTGGAATCCGTAACGGGAGGAGTCAAAGATTCCATAATGGAGAAAATCAACTGCAGTATTATAAGAACGGCATTCGGGAAGGATTACGATTCGACAGATGTAGTAAAGGCCTCGGAAGCTTTTAAGAAAGACAAAGCCGACGAGTACAAAGAAATAAATTCGGAACTGCTAAAAGAATTCAAGGATCAGGAAAATTCCATTCCTCTCAGCGGTTATGATTATGTGACAGGCTATTTTTACGGAAACCACGGTGATATATATTCTTATGACGTAAACCACTCTGTTTTCGAAGGAGGGGCACACGGAAGTTCTTCAGATTATGCCTTGAACTTCAATATTAAGACAGGTAATCCAGTGACCGAAGAAATCATGTTCGTACACGACTTCAAGAACGAGCTGTCTTCCCTGCTATCTTCCCACCTGAGAGAAGCCATGAAAGATCAGGACGCCTATGACGCACTTTTTGTAAAGGACATAGAACCGAACGGCAACTTCCTTGTATCTGAAGATGGAATAACATACATCTACGGCCAATATGAAATAGGACCTTATTATCTGGGAATAATCAAAGTCACCGTTCCGTGGAACGAACTGCAGGATGTTATTAAAGGCGGAATCGCCGATCAGGAATAAAAAGCCGGAAAAGTAGCAACTTTTTCATTAACAGCCCGTTTACTCTACGGCTATCAATTTGTCGAAATAAGACTTCAGATATTCGCGGTGGGTGACGAAAATTATCGTGACATTATGTTTCAATCTGCATAGGGTTTCCATTATGGCTTTTTCATTTTCAGGATCAAGGGACGACGTAGCTTCATCGAGAAACAAAATCTTCGGCTTCCTGATCAAAACACGCGCAAGTGCAAGACGCTGCCTTTCCCCACCTGAGAAATGATACTGATAATTGGTGATATATGTATCCAGACCGTTTTTCAAACCCAATATCAGATGATCGGCATTCACAAGATGCAGAATATCCATCAATTCTTTGTCATCCGGTCTGACTGAGGCATCCCAGACCAGATTTTCACGGACGGTTCCGTCTACGAAAAATGAATCCTGAAGCAAATATCCCAGACCTTTTCTCCACGACGGAAAATCTTTCTTTCCAAGAGGTTTGCCGTCAACGGTCAAAGATCCGCCCTTCAAAGTCAGCAGACCGCACAATAAATCGAGCAATGTGGTTTTGCCGCAACCTGACAGCCCGACAATACCTGTAATGCTTTTTGCCGGTATCGTTTCATTGAAATGATCGAATATAGGTCTTCCGTCCGGATACGAAAAGGAACAATCGGTAAGCTTTATCTGCTTTTCCACCTCTATGGCATCATTTGCAACCCCTTCTTCCATATTTGAACTGCCGGTTTCTTCATACATTTCGAGAACTAACTTTACTGAAGCCGTATTGGACACCATCATGTTTATGTCGGTATTAATATTCCCGAAATGCGGAAATATACGTCCGAACAAAACTATCAGGACAAACAACGACGTCAACGGTATATGCATATAAGAATATGACAGATAAACGACAATTATAAGAAACGCCACCCCTGCCAGAGCATACAGAAATTGAGGGAATGCACGATTCCGGATCTGCTGGTTTTGAAAATCATGCATTTCTTCATTGGCCTCCTCGAACTTCCCGTAATAAAACGACTCGGAATGATGAACCTTGGCCAACTTAACCGTCATCCAGAAGTCATCGATTTTCTTCAGCATGGATCTGAAAGACTTGATATTATCATAACCGAGTTTAGAGGCCTTTCTCAAATATCCGCTCAACAGCAGAAGCACCAGCAGGCCCGCGACCACTACAAACAGTGTGAATTGCACAGAAATAAAAAGAGCGACAATCACATGAGCGGCAATAAAGACAAACTTCGTAGCCAGGTCGAGATAGTAATAATAATACTGTGAGACCTTGGGGATTTCAGTTGTAATGACCTGAATATAATTATGCTTACCTTTTCTGTTAAGGAATTCCCAGTCGCTTGAAACGACTTTATGATATAACTTTTTACGTATGAAATATGAAAAATCCTGCTGATATGTACTTTGCAGCAATGTTTTGAAGTAATTCATCACTGCAATCAGAAGCATGCAGACGGCGAACAGGAATAAGATTGACAACAAACTGGAGCCTTGCCCCGTTTTGTTGAGAATCATCGAGAAAAAATCACTCCAATGATTTTGGGAAGCAGTTTCCGCCGAAGGCTGCAATAAACCCAACAAAGGTATGAGCAACACTACTGTAATACCCTGAGTGAACCCGGCAACCAAAGTCAATACGAAAAGCACAGTCAATTTCAGGGGATTGAATTTGTAGAACAACCCGAAACTCCGAAAGATCAGTTTTGCATCATGCATGTAGAATTCTCCTTTTAATAAAGCTGTAAGGTCTGTAAAAGCAATACGCCAATTTGTACGACGTATCAAAATATTTCAAATCGCCGGGACGGATCATGATGTTATCCAGAACCCGGATTTTGTAACCTATCGTCGGAAAGAGGAACAATGAGTAATAGAAGTCCATGAGGAATTTCTTCACTGTTATACTCGTTTCCATCTCCCTTTCCAAACAAGAAACCGGATATTTCAGCATTATGGACGGCAAACCTCCTTTTTTGTAAGGGATATCCAACCTTGACCTAAAATAGAATTCAAGCAAATAATCAGCCTGCCCGATCAGCCTTCCGGCCTTGAAGATTCCGACAAGCCTGTTCCATCTTTCCATATCCATACTGTCAACCGGATAATCACGTATGTCGATCAGCCACTTCAATCTCTCCCATCTGTGCCTGGAACCATGTATCAGAAGAAAAAGCAATTCGAATTCCGGATTCATCACTTTGAACCGCCTGCCGGCAAAAGTGATTTCCGTCAGATTCTCGTATAGCAATTGAAGACTCCGTCCAGTTGAAACAGCCATATTTTCAGTAAGGGACCAATGGATTTCCACGACCAGATGCTGAGCCTTATTATAAAATACCAGATGATGCAAAAGGCTGAAAAACCATTTCGGCGTTTCCTTTGTTACAGTAAGGGCTTCATTATCGGAGATATGGAAGCCTTTTTCTTTCATCAGCAAGACGACTTTCTCCAATTCATTCAACCGGACAAAGATATCTATGTCATGGGAAAAACGGATCGTGGGGTCACCGTAAATACGGTTAGACAAAATACAACCTTTCAATGGAACAAAGAAGATGTCTTTTTCCCGTAACGAATCCGTCAGATCAAGAAACTTTCTGACCGTTTCAAGCTGATTTACTTTCTCGGACATGGAAATCGGTGTCGGAGATCCGCCGAGCAACCGGTCTATCTGTTGATGGCTGAGACGATGTCTCCTGTAAAGATATCTTCTTTCTGCCAATCTTTTGTCAGTAGAATGGTTGTTCATCATAGGATTGAAGAGTTTTATCGCACAATTATACGAGAATAAAATTGTATATTTGTAATATCGTGAAATATCTTTAAAGAAAATAGCGAAATGCCCGCTAAAATCCGAAAAAAATATTCCTTCAAAGAATACGCCATGTTTACAGAAGCTTGGTTTCTGATGGCCTTTTCAAGAATTCTTACTTTTTTCATACCTTTCAGACTATTGCTCCCGATATTAGGGAAACCGATAAGCGATGAGGAAGCCAGTGAAACGGCTGCCGGGCCGGATGATGAAGCATCAAAGGATTTTCTTGTGGCAGTGCAAAGATCCATATTACGAGCAGCAAGAAGGAGCCCATGGAGGACAAAATGTTTCGAACAGGCACTTACGGCCAGAATGATGCTGAAAAGAAAGAAGCTGAAAAGCGTGATCTATTTCGGCGTCAATAAAAATTTATTTAACGAACAAAAGAAAGACAGGGCCGCACACGCCTGGATTATTTGTTCCGGTTTCACAGTTACGGGAGGACGAAACAACAAAATGTTTACCGTCGTCGGACGTTTTTCCGTATGATACATACCTTTATCCATAATTATGTTCAAAAGGAAAAAAATGAAATATATATTCAAGGAAAAAAGTGGCATCAGCGAGAAGCAGAGAGAATCCCTTTTCGGCCATAAAGCTTTGACTGTATGGTTGACAGGCTTAAGCGGATCCGGAAAATCTACCATTGCCCGGTTGCTGGAGACAAAATTATATGAAAAAGGCATCCATTCCTACATCCTTGACGGGGACAACCTGCGCAACGGACTGAATGCCGATCTCGGTTTTTCTCCCGAAGACAGATGCGAAAATATCCGCCGCGTAGCGGAAGTCTCAAGATTGATGAACGATGCCGGACTCGTAGTCATTGCCGCATTTGTTTCGCCATACGAAAAAGACAGGAAAAACGCACGGAAAATAATCGGAAACAAATTCATTGAAGTTTACGTAGATGCAAGCATTGACGTCTGCAGGGAACGCGATCCCAAAGGGCTGTACGCAAAATTCGATGCAGGAGCTTTTACAGGTCTTACAGGCATAGATGCACCCTATGAAATTCCGGAGAATCCCGATTTACACATTAATACCGAAAACGAAACGGCAGAAGAGTCGGTGAAAAATATTGTGGCTTTAATAAAATTAAGGCTGCTTTTCTAATAGACTTTTTATCTTAGATTATGTTGTCAAACAGATCTTTCCTTTTGAATAGATTGTTGAAATATTGTAAATAAAAGCCTGAAGATACACGTTAGGTTATTTCTGCATAAGCACTGGCTTTTGACAGAACAGGAGTAGTGCCCTTTCCATAGCTTTTAATAGAGAGATTTTTTATATTTGCCTCTCCCGTGAAAACGTCCGATCCGGCAAGACTCTCATTCGGTACGTACCTGTTCGGGCAACCTGCCAAGCATTGCATTGCGGGTCTCAGAATAAATAATTCAACTTATTATGTTTACGGCAGGTTTCCGTTACCTGCTCCGTTATCTCCCCCGCACGTCTCGAACCGATACCTGCATCACCAGCAACCTGCAAGATATCCTTCAACGCAGGCTTACCCTGTCCGTTTACGGTAGTAGTATGGAATCCATTGAAACCAGGAGAAGGTAAAAGATCATAAGCCGGCGACAATTTCCATGTATTGCCTTTATACTGAAACGAAAAGTTTTTGGCATGATCGTCCTTGTTTGATACAGCAATATTGAAAACCATTCTGCGGAACAAAGCACAAACTTCCTCCATGTCCTTCGTCAACTGGAGACATAAATTCAACAACACGGAATAATCGAGCGAAGGTATGCGGTAATCCGCATGCAACAAACCGGCAGCACTAATGGTATGAATCTTCCCGTTATTAGTACGGTCGAAGCGTTCAGTCCCGAAATATTTTCCTTCAAATAATCGAGTTTCCGGCATATCGATTCCGCACTCACGGGCAAGTCGAGCATACTCAAACTCTATTTTTCCTACGTTTCGGGGATCGGACGTAGCTCTGAATTTCACAAGCCATTCCCTTCCATCCATAGAAACGAATATTTTGGGCCGTGCACCGCCTGAACTTCCCACATAATCATAAAGAGTTCCCAAACTATCACCTTTGTAGCCTGTCGTCAATATCTTTTCCGTTTCGGCAGCCAGCTCGTCAAAATCCGGCAAATCGCTTCTCACTGGCCGGCTATTGTCAGGAAAATACTCCAACGCACCCCTGCCGGTCGTCCCAACAAGGGCCAGACGTTGCAGCACCGATAGAGTCGCAGGATCTATGCCCCTTGACGACAAATAACGGTCAAGAATAAGGCCGCCCCAACCATCCGGAAGACTATCGTCGAAAACGCCGAAATTACCATCGAAGGGAGTTTTTCCGGCAAAGAACAATCCGGAACGAAGAGGCAGATAAAGAGGTGAGATTGAAAAGCCCGTTTGTAGAAACTCCGCATCATATTCAAACGCACACAACCGCTGTCCGGTTTGCGCCAAACGCCCCACTCTCTTTCCATCAAGGAAAACTTCGATAACATTTATATCATCCATTCCGTTTACCCCGTTTACGTTTCCGGCTAATTGCCTTCAACAAATCATCCATATCGGCATACGTCTTCGTAGAAAACAATGAAGAAAACTCTTCATACATATCCAGAGCTATACCCAGCATTACAAGCCCGCGTAAGGATATCTCACCGGTATGCTCGAACCGCCGGTAAGTCGGCAAAGGTATTCCCGCACGTTTCGCCAACTCCTTTTGGGTAAGTGCCGATTCAAGCCGTCTTGCCTTAACACGTTCAGCAAGGCCTTTAAGTATCTCCCCGGGCGATGCTTTTATAAGTGATAATATATTATTATTTATATCCACAAATACGCTAAAAAACTCTATTTTTTATCACTTACAAGATACTAACTTTTTTGTATAGCTCAAATGGAATACCGGATAAAGTTCAATAGCCATTATTAAACGAAACCATACGGTCATCGTCAAAATTGAAAAAGTAATCCTTTTGTAGCATCCTGCTGAAAGCAGCAATGAATGGTACTCACTTTTTCTGAAATTTGTTATTTTTCAAAATGGCAGGCCGGGCATATAACAGGTGAACGTGCCATAAATGATATACATTTTCCGGAGTATGGTAATTCAGTGATTGATGCGACCTGTTTTTGCAGAGGTTCGAAAGATATCCATATTCACTTCATATTAACAACAAGCCATGAATCTTCCAGCGAATAATCAAGAAAAACGGAATTTTCATTTTTCAGTCCTTCGTGTATCCACATCATTTCAGGAATGACGACCCATACGGACGGAAAGCGGATCTTTGAATGTTGCGTGTTTACGATAATCAATTCTTTATTTTCCTTTTTGCATATATCAAGTATATATTTAACATCGTCATAAAAATCAGTATGACGGGGAAAAGTATCTTTCAGGTTATCAAATGATATTACACGGCTTTTATTATCCGTCAGGAATGATAAATCGCCATCGTTTAAATAATGTCGGGAATCATTATGATTGGCATAAGCACCTCTATAATCCTTTCCCATATTTAAAACCCAGTGTTTCCATATTGCATCGGTCCATGAAAATAGCCTGGGATCCACAGCCTGGTTTCTTTCTGTGAAACATCTCGATATAGCTTCTTCAATGTTAAGAGCAGAGCCCGGATTTACCAGTTGGAAAAACTTATCTTTCTTTAAAATATTGCGTTCATTCTCAATATTATGATCAATAAATAATATCCCGACTACCGGGAAACGGTTTCCAAGTGAGAAATCTTTGATTACTACTTCAATGTTATGTTCATTGTAAAATGAAATCTGCTGTTTGATTTTTGGATTCTTAATGGTATTCAAATCAATTGTTGGCACAGGTATACGGCGGTGCATCACATAAGAAAAGCAATAACGTTCGAATATCTCGCAACTGCCCTGGGCGATAGCTTCTTCAAAAGTGTTTCCGGAAGCTTGCCCTGTCGTCCATCCGATTTCAAAAACGAATTTTATCGGAACCTTAACATTTTCGTTCCGGCTCAAAGAATAGCCATTGACCCAGTGATGTTTTGAGATACTTGATGTCAGTAAAATATTTCTGTCTTTCAATTGCAGGGGCGTATTCGGAATAAATTGTTCCGGAAGGATATTCCGGCTATCGCCAGTTTTTTCATAGCAATAACCGGCTATGAATTCATGTTTTTTTAATTTTGCAAATGCTTCTTCATCAATTTTTATATTCCGGAACAGATCTTTTCTTCTGTTAAGATTTCTAACAGACTCGAAGAAGAATCCTGACGAAATCCTTTCCGCCATCTCGGCATAAGCGCTGGCTTTGGCAAGAACTGGAGTTTCCCCCTTGCCACAGGTTTTTATAAAAGTGTGATTAGCCTTGCAGACTCCTTTGAACACATTAATGCCGTTTACATTTTTATCTGGAATATATTTAAGTTCCAGACCTAATCTGCCAAAACCATCTTCAATGTTTTTTATGGTATTCTCAGGAATATCTGACTTGTAGTTCTCGAATATCTTGGGGGAATTCTTCAATTTCATGATTTTCGCGTTTCTTTAACCGGTATATTATTATCTGCAAAATAACGGAATGCGGGAGCCGAAAAGCAAAAGAGCCGGGCCATAAATTCCGATACATCATTTTGCATATCAAAAGGCTCTTTACTACAATATTTCCGTATAAAAGGAGACTGTAATAATTCATGGATTTCCCTCTTTTCATCCACCGACAATGCTACGATATCCCTATGAGGCTGATTTACATCTGATTTCAACCGCCCTCCCGTCCGTTCCGTTACCACACCTTTAATAATCTGACGGAATGCGTACCGTTCAACCCCGTTACGGATTTTAAGGGATGACGGCAAGTTATAGGCAAACTCCACCAACGGGACATCAAACATAGGGAAACGGAATTCCAAACGAAACATACGGGCACATAGTTCCGAATCGATAAGCTGCCGTTCCACGCCGACATAAAACAATTCCCTCCTGTGATGAGCTTTTATTGAATAAAAATTACTATACCCATTGATATAAGCCTTAAGACTTGCCTTCAAGCGATAACGTTTGATATATTCTTTTTTTAATACCGAATACCCCGATCTTTGCCATAAGGAATGTTCAAGACAAGGACTTATGCGGTTGTACCACCACGACAACGGCGGAACGAAATGTTTCATCAAAAGAAACATCCATGCTTTGTATGGATTTCTTCCGCTCCCACGTTTTTGCTTGTCTTTGAATAATTTATGTACCTGACGAAATTTCAAGGCATTGAAAAGCTCATCTTCATAGAAATCGCCGTAAGTAGATACGCAATGGTCTCCGCCCCACCCTGACATAAGGACGCGTGCACCTTTTTGGTGTGCCAAACGGCAATGCCATAACCAATATCTTCTTAAAGCAAAAGTCCCGGCGATATAGGCAGTCAATTTATCCTTATCATCATTCGGTTCACATCGGCTTGTCCATATGGGATGCAGATTATCATGCATATTCAGCATCTCGGAAATATCCTCATAGGTTTTTCCCCAGACAGGACGGGTCTTATCAGTTAATTCGACGCAATCATAAGAAAGGGTATAAATGGGAACATCCGGTTTCATTGTTGCGCCAATTCCGGCAATACCATTGGAATCCAGCCCTTCGCTCAATTGGAATGCCAAAGGATAATCACTTTCCATCCGCATTTCAACCGCGTGCCGGAACCGGCGTTCAAACTCGGACAACAGGTCTTCATCACTCATATTTTGCCACTGCCGGTTATCGGCAAGTTTCCAATAGGACTTGATAATTACCGTCCCGTTGGAATCTATTTCCATATAATGTGCGGCAGGAACAATATCAAGCCCTTCATATGCGGTTTCGAATGGCTCGGAGTTCAACCCCAAACCCCATAAGTGCTTAACCAACCAAGACTCTTTAATTTCTTTTTTGAGCCACCCCGAGGTAAAAAAAGAATTCGGCTCGTTGGAAAGCATAATGCCGATATCTTCCCTGGCATATAATAGGACTTTAACGCCAAAATGGTCTCTGGCACAATATACCTTTTGTTTTTCCTCATCCCAGATGATAAACGCAAAATCACCGTATAAATATTTCGGACATTCCCTACCCCATTTAAAATAGGATCTTAAGATCAACTCGCCATCAGGAATATCATGATTCCCTATATTTAATTTCCGAAAAAGTTCTATACGGTTATCAATACGTGCATTGGCGGAAATTATCGAGCCTGTCTGTTCATCGGTAAAAACATTATCGGATTTAGACAGTTTCGTATTGAACAGACTGGCCTTTGCCAAACAGCAGGTACCGGTTGTATTCCCTGCAAGGCTAGTAGCATCCGGATTCCAATAATCCGAAGCTGCCAGCATTTTAGTAATTACATCTTCCCCTAAAGCTGATTTATACTGAAAACAGCAATGTATAGTGCTCATCCATTAAGATACCTTTCCGTACCCACCACCTTCACTCGAGGTATCTACTTTGCCACCCGTTTCTTTCGTTACATCCAAATCAATAATCTCCGGCGTTTTCCAGGTTTGCTTCTTGATTGTCTCGCCATTCATAATGAAAACGTTTTAATATCCATGCTACAAATATAATAATATTTCGCAAAAACAAAAATTAGATTTCGCTTTTACTAACTATATCACATTCAACGGCTTTATCCAAAAATACCTTTACTTCTTTTGTGCATTGCTCTTCCGTTACATCAAATTCCAATAATAACTGCTTTACTATTTCAGAAAAACTTTTCGGCTCTTCTATAAACTCCCAAATCCGTTTTCCCACCGGATTCAATCCGAAATATTTACCTTTTTCCAGATGCATCATTACCTGATTGTCATCCAGTTCCCCGTCAATAATATTGGTACTTCTGCTATATCTTTCCATAATATTTAAGTTGATTTTTATGTGTTTATTAGAAAACCTTATCTAAATATTCCCTGACTTCAATTTGTTTGATTACGAATAGAATGAATTCCGATATTATTCTATTTGAAATAGGGTAAATATCAATGACCATATTTACAATATCATACTACCAGTTGCCCTCCCGCATCTATATACCCGAATTCCTTCATGGTATCGTAATTATAATCCACTATTTTTTTTATTTGCTCATCAGAAAGAAAATCATGGTAATTTCCTATTTTTCCTTTCCAGAAAAATTGCCTGCTTTTTTGCAGTCTTTCTTTGAAACCGTTTTCTTTTTCCATTTTTTGCAACTGCCTGAAATCACTATTGAGAATAGCTCTTTTCAACCTTTCTTCATCATATTCCAATCCAAGAAAACACACTATTCCGCCAAATGCTTCAACAGGTTTTTGAAGCATATCTTCATATCTGACTATATGAACGGGGATTTCAGACTGATTCTTCCAGCTTTGTACATGATTTTTCCACGACAACAGTTTCTGCCTGAGCTGCCCTTCTTTGCCTCCTGCAATAAAAGCCTCTTCATTTAATAAAAGGTTAAATGTTTTTTCTATTTTTTTTGCTCCGTGATTTGCATACGAAACACATACATCCAGCGGATTGCGGACAAAATATACTGCACATTTACTTACATCACCAGGAAAAAGAGGATAACCGTCTTTATTTAAAGTATAAGCATCGTGAACCTTCTTATAGCAAGGTTCCTCTTTCTCTTCAATTCTAATTGATAAAGCACGATACATATCCGGACGATAGATATCTACCTCATCCCTATATAACTCAAAAGGATTGAGTCCTATTTGTTCTTCAAAATCAACGGCACTGCTTGCTATCGGGGTCGATTCTATATCTTCAAGGGAAACAGGCTTCTCTGCATTTTTCTCATAGTTTGCCAGGAACATGCGGAACCATGTATTCCCCGATTTCGGATAAGATGCCAGCCATACAATATTCTTCATGACATGATTTCTTTTTCTATGAAATGCATCGTATCATTGATATCGCATATCTGAGGCCTGAAGATATGTACGACCTTGACTCCGGCAGCCAGAGAAAACAATTCCCTGAAATATTTCTTTTCGGTTTCCGGCATACCTTTCAAATAAACTTTGCGGTATATCTGACGCCTAAGAGCATTATACTTTTCGATACCGCTCAATTCCCTGGAGATATATTCATCCTTATTATGACTTGAAAGGATAAAAATATATTCAAGAGAATGAATTTCATACGAAGTCTTCTCCACCGGAAAATAAAACTTTTTCATTTCCGGACGGATATTCTTTAATCCTTCCGAACCGATCTGCAATTTTTGCAAGGCATCATTCCACAATTTTATCCGTGTCTTTACAGGAAGGATCATAATCCCTGAATCATAAACCTCCACAGGAGTAATATCGTCATTGACGAAAGCGGAACCTTGCCTGTAAAAAGCAGCAGTTACGGAAGACTTTCCTGCACCGGAAGGACCGCTGACCATAATTCCCTTGCCATTATAGATGAAAGAACTACCGTGAAACGGCAATATTCCCCGCTGATGCAAGACAGCTCCGAGCACAGAACCTTCAAGAAAAAGAGCAACAGATTCTTCATCCGCATTCTCATACGGATTCACCCAAATAGTATTTCCGTCCCGCACGCGGTATTTCGCCACACCTTTTATATCCAGAAAGAAATCAGTTTCTCCTACCTTGAAATGAGGACGGGAAAAAGCAAACGGTCCGGAGATCTCCGGTTCGGGTTCATTATATTTTATCTGAATATCTTTAGATAAATTCGATATATCCATAGTCAATTTATATTATTCTGAAGTGCAATTGTTTTTCATGTATTTTCTCACGAGCATAACATAACGCAGGTACGACATTTCCTTTTGCCAATTACTGATTGATTTTAGCAAATTCTTCTTTGAGAACGGCATGTCCAATATTTTTCCGAATGATTCCGGTTTGAAAAACGGCAAATGATCTTCGGGTGTCAGGGATCCGAAAATATTCTTCACAAATCCGCGACCTTCATCGATACTTTTTAAAGAACTGGCGATTCTCAATGCCTCCCCCTTTTCATTGCGTATTCTGATTTTCTCTGTCAATATACCTTTCATTGCCTCGCGATATAACAAACGGGATTGAAAATTCCAGTAGGTATATTCAACTGGCAGACTGAACCAGAATTCCAATACATCTTTGTCAAGCAGAGGATATTTGTAGTCGAATCCGTATCTTTCCGCATTTATCGCCCAGCTGTCCATCCGTTCCGGAATATGATGCAGATTCAACAAATTCAAGGCAAATTTCGTACGGTTTCCATACCCGAATATGTTTTTATTGCGATGACAGAAGATCTGTTTCCAATGTCTTTTTACAAATGAAAATTCAAGCAGTTTCAAGATAGACCAATCTGTTTTTCCTGCCTTATAAACATGCATCAGGCCAAATGGAATCAGGAAAGGCAATATATCCGTACGGGACTTCAGAATTACTGTTTTGATCCCTTTAGCTTTGGCATATTTCAATAATGTGCCCCATTTGAAACTGAAAAACAAATGATTTAATGTCCCCCGCAAACTGAGTGAAACGAATTCATCTCCTCCCCATCCGCTGAAAAGCGTTTCAATGCCATCGGCTTCAGCCATCTTCATTACAGGAAGTTCAATATGCTGAGTCTCGAACTCAGGGATAAACGAATCTTCGACAGACTCATTCTCCTTAAGATTGACATATTTCACATTGACCTTCTTATCGGCAGTAAAAGATTCGATGAAAGGTCTTTCATCCACCCCGTCCACTTCGTCTTCAAATATCCATGGAGTCCAGGAATAGCCTGTCAGCAATGTCTTGTCCTGCGTATTATCGGCTACTATAGACGCAACCCCGCAAGAGTCTATGCCTCCGCTAACATGCATCCCCGTCCGACCGGGTTCCATACGGTTGACGGTCGCCGCTATAATGCGCTTTCGCAACCCAGCGACTGCGGCTTCGAATGTAATGGTTTTGTCTTTCCTGATTTCCCCGGGTTCCCAGTATTGTTCCGATTTACAACATCCGGTCTCCGGGCAGATGACATAACACCCGGGGACAACCTTATGGATGCCACTAAAAGAAGTCTCGGAATAAAGCTCCTTATATCTGAAATAACTGTCTATGACTTTCCGTTCGGAAAGAGCAACGGGAACCAAACCGGATTTCGCAAGACCGAATTCATGGGAGGCAAAGATGAGTTGGTTATCCGATTTCCAATAAACCAAGGGACGAGTCCCGATGTGATCACGGAAAAGGAATACTTCCTTTTTTTTCTTGTCAACCACAACTGCAGCAAAATCCCCGTTTATATGGCAGGCGCATAAACGGTCCCATCTTTTGTAAGCCTTTGCAAAAGCTTCTTCAACGGAATCGAAACAGAAACGGGTCTTTAATTCATCGCCGTTATAGATGCGGCAATCAGCAACGACAAGCAATTCTTCATCGTTGTAAATTCCGGCTTTCGGGTTGCGATCAGGTCGGTGGCAATAGCCCGCTGCAACAGCACCTTCAATTTCGGTCTGAAGGATGAAACCGGGATAGCCGACGGCTTCTGCCAAAGATGTTATTTCCTTACTGTCGACAGTTTTCCCGTCAAGATTTACAATGCCGAAGATAAAGCCCATTTGCCCTAAAAAAATTACGACGATATGGTTCCTGAATAACTTTCTATCTTACTAGTTATGTACCCACCCTTGGTTTTATTAACATCCAGATCGATTATTTCCGGGGTATGCCACAATTGCTTTTTGTTTTCTTGGTTTTTCATAAGATTAAATTTTAAATGATTGATTTTGTGAAAAATGGGGCCTCATGAGCCCTATTTGATAGAAACATATGACTATATATTGAGAATATTCATATGCAATAATAATCATTTATATTTGAAATATAAAAACAAATCCGTTGTTTCTTAATGTAGATTCAAGCATTTTTCCGAACACCGGAAATACATCTTGATCAGGTATCCTCGTCTCCCCACCTGAATTAAAGAAACAGGTCTGCCGGAGTTGCGTTTCCGACAGACCTGTTTTCAATATTACGACCTGATTGACAAGCTATGATTTATCCTTGATGCAGCGAAGCTGATATCCCGATTTATAATTGGTATATGCTACCGAAAGCCGGCCTTCCTTGTATGTCGAGGTAAATGTCGACATCATTCCGAAATACTGGATATTCTTCAATTCAGTCGGATCAGTGGAACTGTACACCAACTTGTAAGGAGTGGAAGCAATCAAATAATTCATGGAAAGATTGCCTATATAAGCTTCTACAGAATTAGATGTAGTGCAGAGCGTCGCAAGATATCTGCCTGTAGTAGTAAGGCTGTTCTTCATCATTAGACCTGAGAAAGAGAAATGGAAACCGGCGGTATCCAGCGATGTGATTCTGGCTCCGTTGTAATCCGAATGATAATAAGCAGCAGTAGGATCAACGACAGCTGCGGATTCCGTAGCCGATTTCACGGAAGAACCGCAAACGGCGACAAATTCGGCTCTTGTAGGGATATGCCATCCTTCAGGACAAATTCCACGGGCACCGTCAAATGTATCGTAGTTTTCAACAGTTACATCAGATTCGAAAGCGGCAGCATAATCATATAAATAACCGAGCTTTGAAATAGTTGCTTCATCCGTAGCCGGAATTGCAGTACCGCTATTTACAGTGTAAGGATACCATATGCCGGAATCATCCGTAGGGTCATCGGAAATAGACATTCCATTAGGCACATAACGCATAGGATCTGCCATCCATTTACGGCCGTCACCCAGAGTTACCGTCCTGTAACTTACTCCGTCATACACGAAATGATCATCAAACTCTTCGAAAGGGACCGAATTATCCGAACCGATTCCTCCTTCGTCAGTCCAGTTTTCAATATCGCCGGAAGCCGAAACGGACAAATTATCGGAAAGGACCCTGACATTTACGGAATACTGCCCTCCGCTCTTAAGATCAATGCTTACAAGATTCTGGGATAAGGTTTTTCCGGCAACCGTAACTGCAACTTTCAAAGCAACCGTCTGGGGTACAAGAATAGCCTGATAAACAGTATCGGCAACTTTCTGCAGAGAGATATCGGAAGCTGCTACGGTATTGTCAACCGTAGCCGAATAATCATCCGAATTTATAGTCGCAGCCGGAATGGAGTTCTTCAATACTACATTTGTTATGGAAGCTCCAGTCTCATTTTTCAATTTTACTACGATTTTAGTAAGCTGATGCTTGAAGACCATAGCCACGGCATTAGCAGAAGGATAAACAGGTGATTTGGACGAAGCCATGAAATCCGAGGATGATATTCCGGAAGTCTGATCCGCAGCGACAGTAAAAGAAGAAGGAACGCCTGTCGAAGAATAAGGATAATATGCAAATAAGGATGAGGAATCATTTGCTTCGGCATACCATGTAAGGGCACCGGAAAAGACCGTACCGTCATAAGTCATTTTTATATTATCGGCATAAGATCCGGTATTGCGGATAACTGACAAACCTATTTCATCACCGCTTTCAAAATCCACATCCGTCGCACGAGTAATGATCGGTTCGATGATGACTTTACTTTGCGGGGATTTCGTTCCGTTGTCCTTAGAACACGCAGCCAAAGCGACAACAGCCAAAACCAACAAGAATTTTTTCATAATACAACTAATTTAATTAAAACGAATAACCTATTTTTATAACACTACCATATCTTACGGATCCGGAAATATGATCAAGTCCGAAACCATGCATCAGGGAACCGGAGATCTCGCCATACAATCCTTGCACGGCTTTCCAGCCCGGATTATATCTCACCGAGATTCCGACTCCGGCACGTGTGGCCGTCATATATTCTTTCTGTAAATCATAATACTCTTCCAGCCTGTATGGTTGTGTTTCCACTCCGGATGTTTCAGACGCCGTAGAAGCATCTTCATCCAGATGCCCCGTGAAGAATGAGGCACTGGCACCTAAATCGAACCGGCCGACATGCATAATAATAGAACCATTTGCAGAGTATTTGCTTACATTCTGCAAGGCCTCGTAAGGATACATCAGCGATGACAATCCCTGAGTATACGAATAACATAGTCCCAGATGGGATTCCCATATCTTTCCATACATGCGGTAATCCGGCTCCAGTGTAATAATCCGTCTTTCGAAGATTCTGTTCGATCCGTAATTGTATGGAGTTGTGACACCGCCTTCGGTAACTTTTTCTATTACTGATTCATTATTGGTCTGACGCTGCCACGAAAATTTCAATCTTACTTGATGGACAGCTCCGTAAGCATCGAAACGGTATCCGGCACGGGCAGTAACCTTGTCTCCGGGAAATTCATACCAGGTATAGCCTTTCTCGCCTATCGTACCTTTAGTATATAAATATTCGGCATCGGCATATAAGCCTCCGACCTGTATCTGGACGGCGGCGCCATTGCTGATTTCCTTTACAGGGAAACGGTCTACCCCGGCCTCGGCCAGATGGATGCCGCTCCCGTCCCACACTCCGTAAGTGCCGTACATCAGTCCTTTGTCAAGGAAGGCATAGTAGGAAGAAGCGGTAGCCGTCCCTATCTGTTCGGCATCTATGCTTTCGCTTGTTTTTGCATATATATAAGAAAAGCCGACTTCAAGGTTATCATTATAATACATAATACCCGGGGCAACCGTCATATCCAGACGGTAATTTGTATGGCGTATATCTTTCCTTTTTGCATAATCGTCGGATTCGAAATCCATTTTGCCGCCGATGCGCCAATGTTCATTCAAATCCGAAGCAATACCTCCGGAAAAAGAATATTTCTGCAGAATCTTGGTCCCCGGAGTAAATTCCAGTACATCCACAGGATAATAACCGGGATAAATAAACATGGAACCGCACATATTCTTGCCTCTAGACTGGTCAAACGAAAAGGAACCGGTCATGGAATATTTCGGCAAATGAAGCATTGTGGCCGCCGTTGCACCTGCATGAACCAAATCAGAAGATTCATAAGAGTCATGGAAATCGCCGGATTTGAACCCCCCGTGGATTTCAGCGTACGAAATCGTGGTGGAATCGGTTCTTATGCCTGTTACGTTCCGGCCGTCATTCCAGAAATTCAGGTCTTTTGCCTTATTGAAAGGCTGGGCATAGGCCGCCTGCCGAACGCAAAGAATCGACACGGCGGCAAAAATTATTGCAATACTATTTATGCAGTGACTGTGTCTCGCGTTCATATAAATCATTGGTTGAATTGTTTGTATCTTCTAATACTTCAAAACCGTTCTTTGCAGTGGCGTCTTCATCCGTATGACGGAAAAGAGTATGCCCCTGATAAATATCCGACTGGCTTACATATCCGGCATCGACAACCGGCGTAAGCCGTTTTGCATTCGATGTCGACCTGCCGTCAAATATTTCTATGCCATCTATTACCCAATCGACAGGAACAGCTGTAACATAATCGATCGTACTGCCGGGCACCTGTATCAGACTTCCGTCCTGTTTCACGAAATCCTGTATAGAGATCCCTCTTGCCTTGAAAATTATGACGGCAGGGGAACTTGACGATACCGTATAGGCATTAGCCTGACCGGTTTTCACTACCACATCAAGGATATGGTCCTGACGTATCTGGTCTCCCGGAACGGGATGAAAAGTGGTATTAGGGAAATAAGTCGAATTGTAGCATACGAAATATGCCGGATTATTGAGATTTACAGACAAAGGATATTGTACTGTATGATCTATCGCCCCTTTGAGGCATATCACGGCATCTTCCCCCGGCTGCAAAGGAAAAGTGGTACCGTCACCTCCTATTTCCCACACCGCCTGTATTACGGGAATAAAATCTTTGTAGATAGTCTCCCCTGTAACGGGATCATGGCTTATCCATGGATTGGTTGATGTGGAGTTATACGGGGAAAGCGTCCCCAGACAAAGGCTGTCAAGGTATTCCGTTTGCGAATCATTATTGTGTATGATCATATATTGATCCGACTGGTAAGTACCTTCCTGCGGATATTTGCTGCAACCTCCGCAATAGATCTCCTTTATTACCAAAGTGCCGCCTTTAGAATGCGTCAAAGAAATATTCAGGGTAACGTCCTTGCCGCTGACATTCACTTTGT
This sequence comes from Bacteroidales bacterium, assembly GCA_022648685.1. Taxonomy (GTDB): domain Bacteria; phylum Bacteroidota; class Bacteroidia; order Bacteroidales; family UBA932; genus Cryptobacteroides. The sequence goes on along the minus strand of JALCMW010000001.1, from coordinate 480,134 downwards.
CGGCCGATCCGTTGAAGATATCGGAACCGTTCCTGTCACTTATGGAAACACGGTAGATTCCATTAGGGACATCCGTTTCCGCATTTCCGGAAGCATCGGTGTTACATATGTAAGTATCTCCCGAATTGACATTTTCCACGGTGACCTCCACATCCTGTCTCACAAAGGAAGAATAGCCTTCAGGATACACGGCATTTATATCCAGCTTATTGATATTGCCTTCGAAAGGATCGGAAGACGACAGCCTGATGCAGCCCTGGAATGAAGCGGCCACGCACAAAGCTATAAGAAAGGATAATATATTTATATAGCGTTTCATAATCAAAATTTCAATCTGCAAGTCAATCCATAATAAAAATCAGGAGTGAAGATGGCGCTTACCCCGGTGGCATAACTCTTCACATATCTTCTGGAATTGGTAAAATTGTTGGCGAAGAAAGATATGGAAACATGATCGCCGATTTCTTTCGTAACACTCAGATTAGCCGACATGTAAGGATCATAACCGTCCTTTGCGAAGATATAGGCGTTTGCCGATTTTACTATCAATTTGGAAAATTCCGGATCGGAAGCATCTTCGGAAGTGAAAGGATGTACATTTCCATCCAGATCCATATATGCAACAGGATAAACGGCGGTATATGAATTTCCATCATATATGTCACCGCCCGTAGGCGTATTGGAAGATTCGCTTACCGTAAATGCATATGTATTGCCGTTGTATTCCGACAAATTCCGCGAATGACGCATAAGCGCAGCTTCCAATCTGCAAGTTATCACAAGCCGGGCTCTTGGAATATGAGTTATGGCAGTGATGTTAGCATCCATATTATTCGTCTTTTTCCCGTTATAGACGGAATTGGAGCCTGCATATATTCCCACATATTGGTAAGATCTGTCCGACAGGGATGTATGGGACCATCCGTTGTTATAGTAATAATACAGATTTTGATCGACATGCTTGGTATAGCCATAGGAAGCATCAAGCCTGAATCTGGTAAGTATCGGCTTGATCTCGGGGAAATCCGCTGTCAGTTCGATACCCATGCGTTTGACATCCCCGCCGTTGCTCTGTTGTCTGGAATTAGCAAACGTCCTGTCTTTGACCTTCAGGGTAGCGGCTTCCCAATAACCGTCGTCATTGCGGAGATAAACGGTTCCAGTCTGATTATCAACAGCCATATGAGTTTGATCCGATACAGTGAAGTCCGAAGGGAGACTCATTACGCTATATGAAAAAGGTGTGTAAACATTCGCAAATTCATACGGGTTTTTGGTAACATTATAATACCCTACAAGCGATATCTTAGTTTTGGCCACTACGGCATCTATTCCGAATTCGGAATTCAGATTCTTCTGCCATTTGAGATCGGGATTGTATGTCATTGTGTAAGGTCTTGTATAATATACATAAGAGGAAGATCCCGTACTGCCGTAAGAATAGCCGAACGTCTGGATGTCACGGTATTCCTGCTTCGGATAAAGGATATAGAAAGACGGGAGCTTCTCAGTAATCCCCCAGCCGCCTCTCAATGTGATATTGTCCGACAGCTTCCACTTTGCATTAAATCTAGGGGACAACGTCCGCATATGATTGTAATCTGAATCCTTTATGAATACATTCTCGAACCTGAGACCGGCTTCCAGAGCAAGCGAAGTCTTGCCTATCGGAAAAGTCAGATTGTCTTCAAGATAAAAAGCGAGATTGTGCATATAAGGATAATCGCTGTATGGACGCGGCCTGTACCCGTTCGGAGCAAGAGAATCATCTTCATAATATTCACCTTTGCCTATATTTCCGTCGGCTTTCCATTGCGCGCCGGCTTTCAACACACTTTTCACCGAATTCCAATGATGGAGCCAATCGTATTTCAAGGAAGCGGCGTAGTCCAGCTCTTTGGAATCTATTACCTCGTCGGAATAATACGTCAAAGGCAACTCGGATGCGGCATAATAACCTTCCGATTCGGAATGGACGGCGGGCTGTGACGAGCCATAAGTGTTATATTCATGATTATGTGTCCTCTGATCATGGTAATATATCGAACCGTCAAGAGTCAGATTGGTGACCCATGATCTGTTTAGCAGCCATACAGCCTTGAAATGAGGAGTAAACACGTTATCCCTTTCCCTTTCATATTCGTTGGAAAAAGAATCGGGATCGTCTTTGGAATTCATGCCGCCGATATTACCCGTAATCCCGGCGTCAAGTCTTATGACTTTATTGAAAATATTGCTGTAATCGAAAGTAAAGCCTCTCCTTGTGTAGGAAGTATATGGGGAAGTCAGTTTTTTCGTGGCTTTCGTCCATTCTCCGCTTGCATTCAGTATACCTTTCTTCCCTCCAAGATCGAAACCTTTCGAAACTGATGTTTCATAAGTCCTGGGATTTACGGAAAAGACGACATTCACCGGCGTACGGCCTTTTTTTGTCGTCACTTTCACCATTCCGCTGTTCAAATCACCGTATTCGGCGGAAGGAACGCCGGTGATGACTTCCACACTTTCTATGTCTTCCACCGATATATTTCTGGTGCCTATGCCGCTCATCCCGTTGAAATTGGCATTATCGCCCATACGTACTCCGTCTACTTCTACTGCCGTACCGAAAGAAGCATTGCCGGCTGTAGTGCCGCCCGATCTCAATGACAGGATATTATCGGAAGTCAAATCGGGATTGACAGTTTTACCTCCAGGAAGCAAAGAAGCGATTCCCGACATATCGGATAACTGCAGTTGATTAAGAGCAGTACGGCCTATCGACTGGGTTGTATTTATATTCTCACGTGACGTCTTGGCAGTAACCACGACCTCGCTTAGGGCCAAAGAATTCAGATTCATCTTGATAGTCAGATTCCTGATATCCTCGGCGGAAGTTTTCCCGGAGGTCCCGGCACTTGAAGCGGCCAATTTCCTTTTCACGGTCACATAGCCGAGGCAAGACACTTCCATGTCATAAGTGCCCTGTTCCACCTTGTCGAAGGTAAAAGAGCCGTCAGTACCTGTAACGGCCCAAAGATAATCATCATCCAGCCGGATAACGGCACCGGGTATCGGGTCGCCGCTTTTAGCTTCCGTGACTTTTCCGTGAACCTTAACCGGCTCTCCGGACCATAGCGGAATGGCTGTCATCAAGAAGATGATTCCAAAAAATAATTTTTTCATTGCAGAAACATAATAATACTTACAAAAATAACATTTTATTCAAATTATCATACTTCTGACAGAATTTTAGTCTACATAGTTTACGATAACCGAATACTTTATATAAGAATATATTTCATTTCAAATTGAAAGGCATATAATCGGATTCACTATAAATTATGATACTAAAAAACAATCCTCAAAAATATCAAGATATTTTCAAGGATACATTAAGATCGATTAAACAGACTATTCAGCCACTATAATCTGCACTCCCGCTTCTTCTATTTTTTTGTAAAAAGACTTGGAAATGCCGGAATCGGTGATAAGGATATCGATATCTTCGATATTTCCTATTTTCCCGAATCCCCTTAATCCGAATTTGGACGAGTCTGCAAGGACAACCGTCTTGCTAGCCGCTTTCATCATTGAATTAGTCAATCTGGCTTCTTCAATGGTAGCACAAGTAAAGCCCCTTTCAACATCTATCCCGTCTACGCCTATGAACAACTTGGAGCAGCTTACATACTTGAGCCCTTCTTCCGAATAACTGTCCCGTACGGAAAGTGATTTCTTCACCAAAGCTCCGCCCAGAACATTCACTATTATATTCTCTTTTTCATTCAAAAGCACGGCTATCCCCAAAGACGGCGTCACAATATTCAGGTTGTCAACGGGTTCCAGTATCTCAGCCAAGGCGGTAACAGTAGATCCTGAAGCAAGGATCACAGCATCGTTTTCTTTGATAAGACTATTTGCCGCAACAGCAATTTTTTTCTTCTGTTCGACATTTTTCATAATCTTTTCTTTGACACTCATGTCTATAACCTGAGGCTTTACCGGAGAAGCACTTCCGTGGGTTCTGTAAAGCACATTCTGACTTTCCAGAATCCGCAAGTCTTTTCTTATCGTAGCACCGGTAACTCCTAGCTGGTCAGCTATATCCTGAACGCGTATGAAACCGTTTTTAGATAACTGTTCCTTGATATACTTATGCCTTTCGGCTATGCTCATCATATCTTTATTGGATTTTGGTTATTTAAATGCAGCTGAGATATAAAAATAAAAAATCGTTATCTCCGCTTGAAACAAAAATAACGATTTTTTATTTATTTTTAAAGAAATCTTAATATTTGCGATAAATAAATTGATTAAATATGATAAGAGCCACAGAGTATCACTTGTCGGAAATTGTCAGTTCCTTCATTATTCTGCTCATTCCGGCATATTTATCCAAAGTCCAAAGGACGCAACGGATGTCTACGCATACGCATTTATTATAGCCCGGAGTATAATAATTGTCACTCGCGAGCGATTCTTTGTTTCCATCGAATGCCAGGCCGATCAGTTCTCCCTTGGCATTGAGTACCGGTGATCCCGAGTTACCGCCGGTTATGTCATTATCTGTAATGAAATCGACATACATCTTCGAACGGGATTTCTTGCCTCTTCCTTCTTTTACGCCCCATTTTCCCCAGTCGCCGGATTCCAGAAGCTGTTTCTGCCTATCTCCCAGTCTGAAGTTATAATCGTCGGGATTATATTTCTGGAGAAGACCGGCAGTAGTGGAATGCCATGAACATTCTATGGCATCATAAGGCTCCAGGGTTCCTACCGTGCCATATGAAATACGCATGGTGAAATTGGCATCCGGATATTGCATTCTGCCTTTGTCAATGTTCATCTCATAAAGGGCATGAGTATATTCGGAACCTAGCTTCCGCAATCTCATATTCAGTTTCTCATCCCCGTTGCAGTCATTGAACTCCTTTATATCCACATCCTTGAAGAATTTATTGAGAGGGTCGTCGGCAAGCATCTTGTATTCGAAGCCGGCAACTTTTTCCGGAGAAGATATGAAACTGTTGTTCCAAAGGTATTCCGTAAGCGAAGAATAATCGGAACCGAATTTCCGTTTGAGAGTTTTTTGATACTCCCCGAAATAGGAACTGTCCACATTAGTATAATACTCCCGGATCGAATATTCGAGAAGATCATGTTCAAGTTTCGGATCAATCGTAGGATAATCCCTTTTGAGACTTGCCATTGCCGCCTGCGGTTTCCTTGAATTGTCCATTCTCATCAGGATCAAAGCCAGTGCTGTTCCTCTTATCAAGGTTTCCCTATAGTATGTTTTGTTCCTTTCCGCTTTGGCGACAGCTGAATAATCTTTGTCCAGATTATCCAAAAGATCGCCCCATTTCGCTTTTCTGGACGGATCGGCATCTATCCATGCCTGAAGTTCTTGTTCTTCATCTTTTTTCAAACCGATGACGCCGAATCTTGCAAGACATTTCACTTTGCTTTCGTCATTTTCCTGGACATTGCTGAGATTGAAATATCTGTCAGAGTATTTAAGACGGATTGCCGGATCTTGATTCATCCAGCTCATCATGATTTCCATTTGCCTTCCCCTAAGCTCATTCGATATGGGAAGACTTACAGACGAATCAAAATTGATCTCGGAAGAAGAAGAATATCTGTTCGTCCTTCCCGGATATCCTATTACCATTGTAAAATCCCCGGGCTTATAACCGGCCAACGATATCGTAAGCTTTTTTGCAGACTGCAAAGGTATATTATCTTTTGAATAAGGGGCGGGTTTTCCGTCAGGACCCGTGTAAACACGATAAATGGCAAAGTCACATTTTTGCTGGGGCCATTCCCAATTGTCCACATCACCGCCGAAGGCAGAAATGGTAACCGGAGGAGCCGCCACAAGACGCAAATCTGTATAAACCTCATACAAAGCCATATAGTATTTTTCCCCATTCCACATGGAAGACAAGGAAGCCTCAAGATGCGTTTCATTGGAATAACGCTTTTCCATCATATAGCTGACTTTTCTGAAACCGAAAGGCTTTCCCTTGGAATTAAGATTCGCATAAAGGGCATTGACTTCATTCGTGACATCAAGTACCTTCTTCAGGAAAAACACCTGTTTTCCGGGGATAGGGATTTCATCTTCGGAACGCATCGCCCAATATCCGTCTTCAAGATAATTATGGTCCGGGGTACTTATATCATGAACGTCGGAATAGGCGCAATGATGGTTCGTTATCAACAACCCGTTGTCGGAAATTATACTTCCGGTACAGTAAAAGCCCAAAGCCACGACGGCGTCGGATACCGAAGCTCCGGGAGCATCGGCATTGTAAATTTCATTTGCTGACAACTTCAAGCCTCTTTCCTGCATTTTTTTCTCAAGAGCGGCGTTAATATTCTGAATCATCCACATTCCTTCGTCAGCACTAAGGAGTGTCGGAATAAGAATCAGAAAAAACAAAACGGAAAAATACTTTTTCATATAATAAATTTATAAAGATACCTTATTGGTGTTTGTCACTATCTTTTACCAGCAGACCGTTTCCATGGTCCTTTACCACGGATTCTTTCCATTTGTCAGTATAGCCGGGCTGCAGCAGACCTGCCGGTATATGGACTGAAAACTCGCTATGCCTGAATGTCCCGTCAGGATTCTGAGCCTTTATATTGCCGTCTATAAATTTGACGAACAGTGTCCTTTCGAGTTTAACCCAATTCTCAAACTGGTTCTGTGCGGTATTCACCGAATATCTCGTCAGATAACGCCGGATGCTCTTCAACGCTTTATCAGAGACGACTGCCCCGTGACCTTTTCTCCTCTCGTACCTTGAAGCTATCTTGCCATACATGGACATGGCATGTACGTCTGCAATACTTACGAGACTGTCCATCTGTGCGTTTTCGAATTTATCGGCAGCAGTTCTCACGAAAGGCGCCATATAATTGTACATCTTGTAGCAATCATTAGCCACCCTGTTGCATATCCAGAATTCTGAAGAAGCCGAATATGTAATCAAATCGCCGTTTCCGACACGAAGGCAATCCGGAGCCTTTTCGATATTGGTATATATCGGTGTAAGATATGATGTCGCGGCATCATCGGTTCCGAACCAGATAATTCCTCCTATAACATCCGGGAAAGCGCGTCTTGCCTGTCCCACGAACCAGAATCCCGTCTGCTGGGTAGCTATGGCCCTTTCATTTATATATTTCCTGCCTTTGTATTCATAATCCAGCGGACGCCACCGGTAAGGAAGTGCATTTCCACCAGCCCCGATATCCGTAGTCATATCCATCGGAGTCCCTTCATAATGATCCCGCATTACATCGGCAAGCCTCTTGACTGACACTTTCCTTTCCGGTTTCACGAACAAAGGCAGCGGATTGCTCAGGTCATATCCCAAGGCATACTTTACGTAATCGTATGAATCTTTTGTAACCGACTTACCTTCATCATCAATGAATGTGAACTTTCCGTCGCAAAGGATATTGAAAGCACTCCATACGCGGGCATCGCAGAACCGGACCGTTTCAAAGTCGGCAGGGCAATAAGCGTCACGAAAGCTGAAATCCTCATCTTTACCTTTGAAATAACCTTCTTTCCTCGCAAAGGAAATGACATCTCCGGCATAAAGACAGTTCTCCGGATCATTCAGAGGAAACTTTCCTATCCTTGCCTGATTGGCATGGGCGCAAATATATCCGTCCGGAACTTTTCTGGCCACCCATACTATTCCCTTTCTTCCATTATCCAGACTATCATTGCTTGTCCCTTTCCCGACGACATCCATTATCCATGCTTCATTCTTGTCCGCTATGGAAAAAGTCTCACCTTCGGAACAATATCCGTATTTGCCCGCAAGACCGGAAATCACCTTGATAGCCTCCCTCGCGGTAGAGGCTCTTTGCAAAGCTATGTAAATAAGGGATCCGTAATCTATCTTGCCGTTTTTATCCACCTGCGATTCCCTGCCTCCCCATGTGGTCTCCCCTATTATGAGCTGGTGCTCGTTCATATTTCCTACCGTTTTGTAGGTATGGGCAACCTGAGGAATCTCACCTAGATAACGGCCTGTATCCCATTCGTATATCCTAAGCATCGAACCTTCTTTCCAGTCGGCTGCCGGATGGAAATAAAGTTCACCGTAAAGCCAATGTGAATCTGCGGCGTATGAAACCATACAGGAACCGTCGGCACTGGCTCCTCCGCTTATGATAACATTCGTACAAGCTTCAGTTCTATAGAAAGAAACGAAAGAGAGCGCGACTGCAGCAATTACACGGAATATCGATTTTCTTTTCATTTTGCACTCTTTTATAAAATGATTACTTTTGTAGATAAAGGATTGCAAATCTATAAAAATTTTTATTCGTATGAAATATCATACCTATATAATCTTGGCATTATCTTTATTCTTCTTTCCTCTTGTCCAAAACACAGCCTCGGCACAGCAGCAGGACATAGAGAAGGAAAATGAAAAGAAATTGGAGACTTATATAGAAACCGAAATCGAAAGACTTACCGACTTGCTTCATCTGGAAGACTGGCAGGTATTTTACGTGGATTCCACCTTGAACAACGACTATCACGCCATGCAGGGTGAATTGAAGAAACTTTCGGACGCCAAAGTAACAAACTATGATTTATACAGAGCCGTTCAGGATAAATGGATGGAAAGGATATATAATTCATATCACAAATTCCTCAATGACGCCCAATGGAAGAAATATCTCAAGAGCGGTGCCGCAAGGGAGAAGAAAGTCAGGGATAAACGGAAAGCCAAAATAGAAAAGGACAACAACAAAATAAACAATCGGTAAAAATAATTAAATTTGCCGGCACGTTTGTAAGGAGAAATACGTATGAAAGAAGAAATTGAAAAAGTCCTGAATGACCTTGATTCACTTAAATGCGAATCACTCAAGGAAGTAGAAGAGGCAAGAATCAAGTTTCTCGGAAAGAAAGGCGAAATAACTAAGTTGTTTGAAGAGTTCCGGACCATAGCTCCGGAGATGAAAAAAGAATTCGGAAAGCAACTGAACGATCTTAAGCAGAAAACACAAGCCAAAATAGAAGAGTTGAAAGGGACGGCTTCGGATTCGGTATCCGACAAGACAGCTCTTAACGACTTGACTATGCCGGGATATCACTATACCCTCGGTTCAAGACATCCTGTTTCGATCGTAAGACAGGAAATAGCTGACATTTTCCGCAAATTCGGATATGACATTGCCGAAGGTCCGGAAATCGAAGACGATTATCATGTGTTCGAAGCATTGAATTTTCCTCCCGACCATCCTGCAAGGGATATGCAGGATACTTTTTTCGTTTCGACCGGGCACAAAGATCCTATTCTTCTTCGCACACACACATCATGTGTACAAGTCAGATGTATGGAAACGATGCCTCTTCCGATCAGGGTTATATGCCCCGGAAGGGTATTCAGGAATGAAGCTATTTCAGCAAGGGCCCACTGTATCTTCCATCAGTGCGAAGGGCTTTATATAGATGAACATGTCACCTTTGCCGATCTGAGACAGTCTATCCTCCTTTTTGTAAGGGAGATGTTCGGGCCCAACACCCAGATACGCATGAGACCATCATATTTCCCCTTCACGGAACCATCTTCAGAAGTCGACGTAAGCTGCAACATCTGTCATGGCAAAGGTTGCAATGTCTGCAAGGGAACAGGTTGGCTGGAAATTCTGGGATGCGGAATGGTTGATCCCAATGTGCTGGAAGCCTCCGGAATAGACAGCAAGAAATACAGCGGATTCGCTTTCGGTATGGGACTGGAACGGATTGCGATGCTCAAATGGCAGGTAAACGATCTCAGGCATTACTTCGAAAATGACATGAGGTTCCTCAAGGAATTCGGGACGTCGGTGGAAGTATAGGAAGCCCTTTTACACCTCATTCCCGAGTTGTGTTTTTTCAGAAAAAATTTGCAGACAAAGAAAATATACCTATCTTTGCAATCCTAAAAAGGATTTTGTAACACATAAAGCAATAGTTGCGGAAATAGCTCAGTTGGTAGAGCACGACCTTGCCAAGGTCGGGGTCGCGAGTTCAAGTCTCGTTTTCCGCTCATCAAAAAAAGGCGGCTGAAAAATATCAGCCGCCTTTTTTATTTTATCCATCATACAAGTTCAGGGATCCATGTCTTCATTCCCTGACACATCTGACCGAAAGGCCTCCGGCACGACAAGACATGGGCGAAGTAGAGACATAATTCTGGCTGAAAATCAAGCTATAACCTGCATATACCCCGGAAGAAAAAGCGGATGAAGACCAATAATCCCCATTGATACCGCTATATTCCAGAGTCCCTGTTCCGGCGTTACGGATTCCTGCAGCCGGCCAGAATCCTGCGGAAATGGGAATCCATGTGACACCGTGATTGCTCCATATCCCTATCGAAGACATAGCCATGGAATTGCCGCTTCCAAGTGTACTCCAGGGAGACTGGCTTTCACTCCAGGCAGGTACACGCCACCCTGCCGGACAAGGATCAAAAATAGTTTTCGCTGTCGGAGCGCCTATTGAAGCTCCTCCCCATAAAGCATTATTTCCTGAAGTCCGGCTATCCGTTGTCGTATACCAGTCGTAATAAACAATTTCGCCTTCTATTCCTGTATAGAATATTTCCGGATTCAGTATTGAGTTGGAAAGGTTATTCGAAACATTTACGGTTCGGATCTTATTATTGAAAGTAAAGCCGTTTCCATTTCCGTCATATACGGTAGTCTCGGCAGTTGATCCAAGCGATGATGAAGCAGTAAACGGATCTTTCCTGCCCCATTGGTATTGCAGTCCGATCGTCCCGTCATTGCCGGAAGCAGCCGACATCGCTCCTAGGTTCCTGTCCATGAATGTATATGAAACAGCTGCGGAATTAGTGACAGGATATGTAGTACCGCCGTTGTCCGGATCATAATCAGTCACCCAGATATGCCAGCTCCAAAGAATCGTTCCGCTCTTATTCGTTCCGCTATAGGCGGCTATCACTGCATTTCCAGAATTACTGCCGGCCGTAACGGTCACTAATCCGTTGCTTAGATTGCCGACGGAGATCAGCCCTTTTGTCGTTTCCCACAAGATGCCTACGGAGGAAGGGCTTATTGCCGTACTCAATCCTGTCCCGGCTACTGCACCTCCGTTGCCTTTTATTATTACGGGAACATAGATACTGCTTCCCGGAGCTACCATATAGCAATTCGCAGTCTTTGATTCGACAGTATATTTCTTATTGGTATTTGCAGTGCCTTCCGTAAAATTGGTTCCCGCAGTTATCGGAAATCTCATCGTTTCACCTCCGGCAAAAGCCTTCGGTACGGCATAGAATGTAAATGTACGCATAGTGCTGACAACAGTTACCTTTAACATGTCGCTCGAGGTTACGGACGGAAGCAACATCAAGGATTTCGTAAATACTTCAGACATGGAAACCGGTTCAGAAAACGTCCAATCAACACTAGTGGAATTACCGGATCCAAGACCGGGAACAGAACTGCCGGCACCATTTATCACCGCCGTACCGGAGAGTCCACAAGTTCCGCCAGTCGTACCGACACTCATTGACAAGGCTTTCTCGCCTTCATATGCAACAGATCTGAAATCCATCACGAAACTGCTCCACATTCCAAGTTCCTTGAACTTGAAATCAACGCCTGTACCCGGATTGCCATATTCTGCATAAGATACTTTGATATCATTATTTGAAAAAGCGCACGGAGAATCGGAATTCCATGTCGTAATACCACAGCCCGACCTGGATGCGGCACTATAATTTTCATTTACCGATACAGATACGGTACCGGAAGATACGGATGCAGCTATCGCAGGATACACGGCAACAAGATCGCTCAGATCATTATAGGCTGCTGCAGCACCTACTGCTGTAAATCTTCCGACAGTCGTACCGCTCCCGCTGTTAAGGGCATATTGATATATTTTATTCGTTTTCGTATTGATTATGGCCATCCTGTCTCCGGACAACCATGATACAGCGGTGCCATTCAGTGAAGTCCTGGTTGAAGTTGAAATGGTATCGCTGACAGCAGTAAGTTCGGAAAGAGTGTACTTTCCTTCCTGAGAATCTTTTCCGGCTGTTCCGTAATCACCATTTTCCTTGCTGCATGAAATAAACAAGAAAGCCGACAAAACGGCAACCGCAAAAATTAATGTCTTTTTCATTTTTCATCTATGTATAACACACATCAGGAGTTATGCACCCCATCCATCTCCCCCATCCGTATAAACGGCATCCGGGGCCGTACTGCCGGCTAACAAAGAGGAAGTTCCGGCCACTTCCAAGTCTTCGACTCTGGGAGTCTCATAGACATTTACGTTCTTTTCTTTAATTTGCATTAATTTTGTTGTATTTAATAAATTATGTAATGTTATAAAAACACCAATTTACTTTTGGAAAACATAGAATGATGCAGATGCCGATTTCGGCAAATTAAAGATGAAACCCCCACGAAACGGCAAGAATGCCATCCCATTTCCTTTTGTCTGCATCTATTGTTTTTACAGTTTAATTAAGACATAATTAAACACTGAATTCGCCACAAAATTAGCACAAATTCCAAAATATTCAATATATATGTAAAATATTTTATATGTCTATTCACAGAAAGAAGGGAACCTCAGCCAATAACAGGCTTCGGTCCCCTTCTTCAAACACAAATAAAATAATACAGGGATTAGATACCCTCAGGAAGCATGTAACACCATCCGTGTGTGTCAGGAAGTTCCCCGAACTGTATGCCGGTGATGGTTTTGTATAACTTACTGCATACCGGTCCCACCTTACCGTCCTGGAAGAACTTGTACACTTTAGTAACCTCTTTGCCTTCAATGGTAGGCTTGTCATCTATATGAGACATCGGCGTTATGACAACTGCGGTACCGCATGCTGCGGCTTCATCGAATTCCGCCAATTCTTCGACAGGGACTTTCCTCTTTTCCACCGTCATACCGAAATCCATGGCAACCTGTTGCAGTGATTTGTTTGTAATCGAAGGCAGAACACTGTCGGAAAGAGGAGTCACATAAGTGTTTCCCTTTATCGCAAAGAAATTGGAAGATCCGTATTCGTCGATATATTGCTTTGTCGCCGAGTTAAGATAAAGGATTTCCGTATAGCCCTGTTCATGAGCCATTTTATATGGTTTGAAAGAGCAAGGATAATTCGCCCCCACTTTGTAGCTTCCGGAACCTTGCGGAGCCGCTCGGTCGTAATTCCTTGCTATCACCGCTGAAAAAGACGAGAGGTTTTCCCCGTAATAAGAACCTGCCGGAGCACACATGACGGCAAAAACGCATTCCGTCGGAGGGATAAGCTGCATCTGGGGACGCATGCCTATCAGAAGAGGACGGATGTACATTGATGCATGGTGTCCGTAAGGAGGCAGGAATTCTATATTCGCCTTCACACATTCTTCACTCATTTTGATGAACATTTCCTTTGTAGGAGCTGGCAGACCGAGATAATCGGCCGTACGCTGCATTCTTTTCGCATTTTCTTCAGGACGGAAAATACATGCTCTTCCGTTTTTCTGCCTGAAGGCTTTCATACCTTCGAAACAGGAAGTGGCATAATGGAATACGGCCGCAAATGGATCGAAAGTGAAAGAAAATTCATCGCTTCTGCGGATGGGCGACCATTTGCCGTCCTTGTAATGAGATAAAATGACAGTATTGGTTTCATAAGCATCGAAACCCAACTTGTCCCAATTGATATTCGCCATATTATTAATAATTTAAATGTTCTTTATATCTGTATTTTCTATAATATTAAGCATTTTGACAGTTGCTTTTATCGCAGCTTCGGTCTGATCGGAATCGATTCCTCTCGTCTTGAAATGATATGAATCGAATTTCCAGGAAATCGCAGTTTCAACCAAAGCGTCGGTTTTCCCGCCCGGCGGAATATTCACCTGATAATCCGTAAGTTTCGGATGAGCTTTTCCCAGCCTGTCATATATTTTCCACAAAGCTTTCATGAAGGCATCATATTGTCCGTCACCCGCGGAATTTTCTTCATATTCCTTTCCGAGAATGCTGATCCTGAGGTTGGCTACCGGCTTCATGCCGCGGGCCAGCTGAAGACTGTAATTCACTATATGTATATTCTCTTTCGAAGCTGCATATCCGCCTTTGAGGACATCGGCGATTATGAAAGGCAGATCCTCGGTACTCATGGATTCCTTTTTGTCACCGAGTTCAACGACTCTGTCCGTGACAAGTTTCATCTGTTCCGGAGTAAGGGTTATGCCTAGCTTCTCAAGATTCTTTACGATATTGGCCTTACCGCTGTTTTTGCCCAAAGCATAGCTGCGGACTCTTCCGAAACGTTCGGGAAGCAGGGCATTCTGATAAAGATTCCCTTTTTTGTCACCGTCAGCATGGACACCGCTGGTCTGGGTGAATACGGAATCGCCTATGACAGGTTTGTTGTCAGGGATTCTCACACCGGAAATAGTCTCCACATAACGGCAGACATGGGTCAGCTTGCTTTCGTCAAGAGTATTGCCGCAATGCAAGTGGTCGTTCAGTATCCCGATCACGCTAGATACGGGTACATTTCCGGCTCTTTCCCCAAGACCGTTGACAGTAGTGTGTATCCCTTTGAATCCCGCTTTGACGGCTTCGAAGACATTGGCGGCGGCAAGGTCATAATCATTATGGGCATGGAAATCGAAATGCACAGAAGGATAACGCTTTACCATTTCCCTGCAATACAAAGCAGTCTGCTCATGATTGAATATTCCCAAGGTATCCGGAAGCATGAACCGCCGTATGGGCGTATCCTTGAGGTTGTCCATCATGAAATAGACATAATCGGGCGAATCAAGCATTCCTCCCGACCAGTCTTCCAGATAGATATTTACTTCCATATCCTTCGAAACCGCCTTGTCCACACAACGTTTAATCCCCTCCAGATGTTCCTGCGGCGTTTTTCTAAGTTGTCCCTCAAGATGCCGCAAAGAACCTTTAGCAAGCAGATTGAGGACCTTGCCTCCCGCCGAGGATATCCAGTCTATAGACAAACCATCGTCCACGAAACCCAGCACTTCGACCTGATTGAGATGGCCGCAAGTCGAAGCCCACCCGCATATTTTGGACAAAGCCACATGTTCCCCGCTGGAAACTCTGGCGGAGCCTACTTCTATACGGTTGACTTTCAACTCTTCCAACAACAAACGGGCTATCGCGAGTTTTTCATCGGCATTAAAAGAAACACCGGCTGTCTGCTCTCCGTCACGAAGAGTGGTATCCATAATCTCTATCATATCTCCAGAGCTCGGACTTCCGGCGTTTTTAAATGCTTATTCATCAATTAGCTGTTTTCAGGACGAAGTTTGCGGACAACCGCACCGGCCTGCCACATTTCACTGTCGCGCAGGGCTTTAAGTTCTTTGTCAAGACCTTCGCGATAACCTGGCTTGGAGTTGGAATCAATGGATTTCTGTGCTTCATGTCCGGTTTCCACTTCATGGTAAAGTTTTTCGAAGACCGGTTTCGTCGCATCATGGAAAGGTCCCATCCAGTCAAGAGCACCTCTCTGGGCTGTCGTGGAACAATTGGCATACATCCAGTCCATTCCTTTTTCCGCGAACAACGGCATAAGGGACTGGGTAAGTTCCTCAACGGTTTCATTGAAAGCCTCTGAAGGTGTATGGCCATGACCGCGTAGAGTCTCGTACTGAGCCAAAAGCAAACCCTGGATTGCGCCCATCAATGTTCCCCTTTCTCCAGTAAGGTCGGAATAGACTTCACGTTTGAAATCCGTCTCGAAAAGATAACCGGAACCGACACCTATGCCGAGCGCAAGGGTACGATCTTTCGCTTTGCCGGTGGCATCCTGGTAAACGGCATACGAAGAATTTACGCCTCTGCCCTGTACGAACAATCTGCGAAGTGATGTTCCGGATCCTTTCGGAGCTACCATTATGACATCCACGTCTTTGGGAGGTACTATCCCCGTCCTTTCCTTGTAGGTGATGCCGAAGCCATGGGAAAAATAAAGAGCCTTCCCGGCAGTCAGATGTTTCTTGACCACAGGCCAAACGGCAATCTGTGCGGCATCTGAGATAAGATATTCTATCACAGTAGCCTTTTCACAAGCTTCTTCAATATCGAAAAGCGTTTTCCCCGGAACCCATCCGTCAGCAACGGCCTTGTCGTAGGTTTTGCTCTTTCTCTGCCCTACTATCACGTTGAATCCGTTATCACGCAGATTCATCGACTGGGCCGGGCCCTGTACTCCATAGCCGATAACGGCAATTACTTCATCCTTCAATACTTCACGTGCTTTCTCAAGTGTGAATTCTTCGCGGGTAACTACATTTTCTTCTACTCCGCCAAAATTGATTTTTGCCATGATTTTAAATATTATTAAAGTTCTTTATTGATTTTATTTTTTTCAAGTTCCCTTTCGGCGATAAAATCCTTTACCGGCTCCAGTTTTTCCCTTGTTACCGCAATCCTTCCCGAACGGACGAACTGCATCACTCCATATTTATTCAATTCATCATACAGACTTTGGGTCTCTTCAGTCTTGCCTGTTTTCTGGATTACCGTAAAGACATTGTTCATTTCAACTATCCTTGCATTGTAATTGGTCAACAGGTCCTCAATCCTGCCGCATTCAAGCAACTTTGCCGTCTGCATTTTGTAAAGAGCCAATTCCCTGTAGATTATCTGATCATTCGTATAATAAAAGGCCTTCACTACGTCCACTCTTTTTTCAAGCTGCATAACGACTTCCAGAATCTGTTTCTCGGAAGGCGAATCCGTAATAATAGTTATGGTGTGAATTCCTTCTATGGACGAAGCCGAAGCGGAGAGGCTCCATATACTAAGACTGTGACGTGTGAATATATTTGAAATCTGCATCAGAAGACCGATCTGGTTTTCCGAATATATAGTAACTGTGTATGTCTTATTCTCCATAATCGAACCATTCTTTGCTGTTCAACATAATTTCATTGATTCCCTTGCCGGGAGGGACCATAGGCATAACCAGACCTTCTTCTATCACATGGACATCCATTATGTAGGGAAGGTCATCGGAAAGCATTTCCCTTACCGCGGCATAGAGCTCTTTTCTATCGCTCACTACACGGCTTTTTATTCCGTAAGCATCAGCAATCTTGCAATAATCGGGATTTAGCATCCTTGTCTGCGAATATCTTTCATCGAAGAAAAGTTCCTGCCATTGACGGACATTCCCAAGCCAGTTATTATTCAGAATGATAATCTTGACACCTATATGTTCCTGCATGATTGTTCCCAATTCTTCAATCGTCATCTGGATTCCTCCGTCACCTGTAAAAAGACAGACCTGACGGTCGGGAACTGCAGTCTTGGCACCTATCGCAGCAGGAAGGCCGAATCCCATAGTCCCCAACCCCCCGGAAGTAATCATACTTCTGTTCATACTGAAACGGGAATATCTTGCCGCTATCATTTGATTCTGCCCGACATCGGTTATTACAACAGCTTTCCCTTCCGAGACCCCGGAAACAGCCTCAACAACCTCCCCCATGCGGATATATCCTGTTTCAGGCCTTACTTCCGGATCTATTACTTTTTCCTTCTCGACATCATAACATTTATCGAAACTCTTTACCCATGCCCTGTGCCTGCGTCTGTGAATTTTCCCGGTCAGCGAAACAAGAACTTTTTTTGCATCTCCAAGAATACCCACCTCGACTGGTATGATCTTGCCTATTTCGGAAGCGTCGATATCAATATGGATGACCTTAGCTTGTCTTGCGTATGTAGAAATCGTTCCTGTAACCCTGTCATCGAAACGCATTCCGATGGCTATCAGCACATCACATTCGTTGGTTTTTATGTTCGGAGCGATATTTCCGTGCATTCCTATCATGCCTTCGTACAATTCGAAATCCGACGGCAAGGCACTTATCCCGAGCAATGTGGCCCCGGCAGGGATATCACCTTTCTCCAAAAAAGCTGCAAGTTCGTTTTCCGCATGGCTTAGAGTCACGCCCTGGCCGAAAACGGCAAAGGGTTTCTTGGCGGAGTTTATAATTTCGGCAGCCTTTTCTATTGAAGTTTCGTCAGGTTCCTTTTCGGGGACATAACTGCGGATAAAATTGCATTTGTTATAGATGAATTCAGTCATACCTACCTGGGCGTCCTTTGTAAAATCAAGTACAACAGGTCCCGGACGGCCGGTCATGGCAATATAGAAAGCCCGTGAAACGGCCCATGGAACATCCTCAGCACGACGTATCTGATAATTCCATTTGGTTATGGGACTAGTAAGTCCCATGACATCGGCCTCCTGAAAAGCATCCGTACCGAGAGCGGAGGAAGGTACCTGACCGCTTATCACGACTACAGGTGTGGAATCGGCCATTGCATCCGCTATTCCGGTAACGACATTTGTCGCACCCGGACCCGATGTCACTATTACAACTCCCGGACGCCTCTTCATCCTTGCGTATCCCTGTGCAGCATGTATGGCTCCCTGCTCATGACGGACAAGGATATGCCGGATCCGATCCTTGTAATCGTATAATTTATCATAAACGGGCATGATCTGTCCGCCCGGATACCCGAATATGGTATCCGTCCCTTCTTCTATCAAAGAAAGCATCAATGCTTCGGCTCCATTAGTTTTCATCTCGATACGAAAGAATTTTCAATTAATCTTCTATGATTCTCACTGCCCCCTTATCGGCCGAACTGACCATTGATGCATAAGCCTTAAGGCTCTTGGATACGACTCTGTGCCTGAAAGGAGGAGTAAAGGCTTTCTTGCCTCGTTTCATCTCTTCTTTGCGCCGCTCCGCAAGTTCATCGTCCGTCAAGAGTACATTTATTTTTCTGGCAGGAATATCTATTTCTATGATATCGCCGTCTTTTATCAAAGCGATATTACCTCCGGCTGCGGCTTCAGGGGAAACATGCCCTATGCTCAAGCCTGAAGTGCCTCCGCTGAAACGTCCGTCGGTAATAAGGGCGCATTCTTTTCCCAGATGGACAGACTTTATATACGAAGTCGGATAAAGCATTTCCTGCATACCGGGACCGCCTTTCGGCCCTTCATAAGCGATTACCACGACATCCCCGCTTTTGACTTTTCCGTCAAGGATCCCGTCGCTTGCAGCTTCCTGGGAATCGAAAACTTTTGCATGTCCTGAAAATTTCCATATGGATTTGTCCACACCTGCCGTCTTGATTACACAACCGTTGCTTGCAATATTGCCTTTCAGCACGGCAAGCCCTCCGTCTTTGGTGTATGCGTGAGCGATATCCCGGATGCAGCCTTCAGCCCTGTCGGTATCGAAACTTTCATAATATGTTCCCTGGGAAGCCATCTCCGTGCTGAATCTGTTTGCAGGGGCACTTTTATAAATCTTAACTGCCTCTTCGCATATATTTCCGCTGAGAATGCAATACTTGTCTATTTCACCGGCAAGCGTCATCCCGTCCACACGTCTGACCGAAGTATCCACGAGACCGCCTTTGGCAAGTTCATTCATGATAGCAACGATTCCGCCGGCACGTCCGACTTCCTGGATATGATATTTTTGTGTATTGGGAGCCACTTTGCAGATACAAGGCACTTTACGGGAAAGGGCGTCTATATCGTCCATTCCGAAATCCGCGTCAGCTTCGTGCGCAACAGCAAGAAGATGGAGAACGGTATTTGTGGAACCGCCCATTGCAATATCAAGCGTCATTGCGTTGAGAAAAGCGGCACGGCTCGCAATAGTCCTCGGGAGTACGCTTTCATCGCCTTCGTCATAATACTTGTAAGCATTCTTCACAATAAGTTCAGCCGCCTTGCGCAATAAAGCGATACGATTACGGTGCGTTGCGACAATAGTTCCGTTTCCGGGAAGAGCAAGACCGATGGCTTCGGTAAGGCAATTCATCGAATTGGCAGTGAACATACCAGAACAGCAACCGCAACCCGGGCAGGATCTGGATTCAATCTCGGCGACTTTTTCATCGCTCATTGACTTATCCGCGGATTTCACCATGATGTCTATTAGGTCGAGCCTTTCATTACCAAGGACACCGGCCTCCATAGGCCCGCCGGAGACGAATACTGTTGGAATATTGAGCCTCATGGCCGCCATAAGCATCCCGGGAGTTATTTTGTCGCAATTGCTTATGCAAACCAAAGCATCAGCCTTGTGTGCATTGACCATATACTCGACACTGTCCGCTATGATATCCCTCGAAGGAAGGGAATAAAGCATCCCGTCGTGTCCCATTGCTATCCCGTCGTCAATGGCTATAGTATCGAACTCAGCGGCATAGCATCCCAGTTTTTCTATTTCTTTCCTCACAATCTGCCCAGCTTCATGGAGATGGGTGTGCCCTGGAACGAACTGTGTGAAGGAATTAGCGATTGCAATTATCGGCTTCCCCATTTGTTCTTTCTTCATACCGGCAGCCCCCCACAAAGCTCTTGCTCCGGCCATTCTGCGGCCTTCGAAGGTAACCGCGCTGCGTAACTGATGTTTCATCATATTGCCATTTATTAAAAAACCCTCCTCAGTACTACTGAGAAGGGTGTGTAAATTCATTTTATGTTCAGTTTAACATATCACATACGCCTTCCCGGTCTAAATGTTTTTAGCACTAGACTTAGAATGGACACGACGATAATGGAAATGTTAATCATATATCGGTACTTTCAATTTGTAACCGTTGCAAAACTAGGAAACCATTTTGCGAAAAGCAAGAGATTTCAAAAAAAAATCATGTTTTTTTTCAATCAGCGTCTTCCAACACAGGGAAAACGTCCCTGAAAGATGACAAATAATCCATATCTATGACGGCGGTGGCTGTATCCTCTGCGTAGTCAAGACAGGCTGCAACCGGTTTTCCACGTGGATTCAGAATAACGGAGCCACCTGAATATTTACATGCGGAATCTTTGCCTACCCGATTGACACCGACTGTGTAGCATTGATTTTCTATTGCTCTGGCCATAAGGAGAGTATTCCAGGCATCGATTCTGCTTTCCGGCCAGCTTGCAACATATATTATCATATCATAATCCGGACGACCGATACGGGCAACCATCCTGTTTCTGCTGAAAACGGGGAAACGGAGGTCATAGCATATCTGGAGAAGGATTCTTGTCCCTCGCCATTCCACTACTACTCGTTCCCTGCCGGCGGTAAATGATTTTCCTTCTCCGCCATAAGTGAACAGATGACGCTTGTTATAAACTGTTACATTACCATCAGGCCTTACAAAATATAACCTGTTATAATAAACAGTCTTTCCATCGCCTTCATCTTCCCCTACTGCGATACTTCCGGTTACAGCGCAATTCTTTTCCTTGGAAATCCGTAACATAAATTTCAGGGTTTCGCTGTTTTCACTTTCCGCAATGCCTTGCGGTTCGGTAACAAATCCTGTAGAGAACATTTCCGGAAGGACGATAAGATCCGTTTCCGGAAGCGTCTTGACAATTTGAGCCACCTTGTTCCGGTTGGCGGCAGGATCGGCCAAGACTATGTCCAACTGGACAATGGATATCCGCATATTCATAAGATAAAATTAAGATTATCAACTATTCTTACAAATATAACGAATATTCATTCCGATTTATAAGTTCATTTAGCGTGATCCCTGAATATGATCTGCCCGTCTGCAACGTCGACTTCTATAACCGAGTCCTTATGTACTGTTCCGTCGAGTACCGATGTGGCCAGTTTATTCACAAGTTCACTCTGGATCAACCTCTTAAGAGGCCTTGCACCGTAAGCGGGATCATAATCCTGACCGACGATATAATCCTCGAAGGCTTTGGTAAAGGAAATTTCCACCCCGTTCTCAGCCAACCTGTTCTGTAATTCTTTAATCTGGATATGAAGGATTTCCCTTATGTCGTTCTTGGTTAGGGGATCGAACATAATGATTTCATCTATCCTGTTCAGAAATTCGGGCCGTACGGTTTGTTTCAATATCTCAGTGACCTGTTTGCTGCATTCATCAAGAAGCCTACGTCTTTCCTCCGCCGCTTTTCCTTCCGCTGCAGGGTCGGCACCCGGATTACCTATTTCGGGGAGCTTTTCCATATAATTCCGGATGATATCGGAACCGACATTGGAAGTCATTATCAAAATCGTATTCTTGAAATCCACAGTCCTGCCCTTATTGTCGGTAAGACGTCCGTCGTCCAGAACCTGAAGCAATATGTTGAAGACATCGGGATGGGCTTTTTCTATTTCGTCCAGAAGAATTACCGAATAGGGTTTACGCCTTACGGCTTCGGTAAGCTGCCCGCCTTCGTCATATCCGACGTATCCCGGAGGAGCACCGATAAGACGGCTCACAGTATGGCGTTCCTGGTATTCGCTCATATCTATACGGGTCATCATGTTTTCATCGTTGAACAGGAACTCCGCCAAAGCCTTTGCAAGTTCAGTCTTGCCGACACCTGTAGTGCCCATGAACAGGAACGATCCTATCGGTCTCTTTTCATTGGAAAGACCGGCACGGCTTCTCCTGACGGCATCCGCAATTGCTTTTATGGCCTTGTCCTGCCCGACAACCCTTTTATGAAGTTCGTCTTCCATACGGAGAAGCTTTTCCTTCTCGCTTTCCAGCATACGCTGTACTGGAATTCCGGTCCATTTTGCAACGACCTCTGCAATATCCTGAGGGGTAACGGATTCCGTTATTATCGGATCTTTTATGCCGGACTGTTTCTCGGAAAGTTCATCTATGGTTTTCTGGGCCGCGGCAATCTTTCCATAACGGATTTCGGCAACCTTTCCATAATCCCCGCTTCTTTCAGCAGCCTGAGCCTGTATTTTGTAATCATCTATTTTCTGACGTGCCGACTGCAAGCCGGACAATATCTGCTTCTCCTTGTTCCACCTGTCCATCAGAGCGTCCCTCTGTGACATATAATTCTTGAGACTTTCGTCTATCTTTTCGGATTTCAGAGAAACTCCTTCACGTTTTATCGCTTCTTTCTCGATTTCCAACTCCTTGATTTTGCTGTTGAGCTCATCTATCGGCTCTGGAACCGAGTTCATTTCGAGACGCAGTTTAGCTGCAGCTTCGTCAACCAGATCGATAGCTTTGTCAGGCAGGAATCTGTTCGTTATATATCTGTGCGACAGATTTACAGCGGCTATCAGAGCATCATCTTCTATACGGACTTTGTGGTGATTTTCATATTTTTCTTTCAAGCCCCTGAGTATGGCAACGGATTCTGCAGGAGTAGGTTCATCAATCATTACCGTCTGGAACCTTCTCTCCAACGCTTTGTCAGTCTCGAAATATTTCTGGTACTCATCCATAGTGGTAGAACCGATTGTCCTCAATTCCCCCCGGGCCAAAGCCGGTTTCAAGATATTGGAAGCGTCCATTGCCCCAGATGTACGTCCGGCACCCACCAAGGTATGTATTTCGTCTATAAACAAAATGACCTCTCCGTCACTGTCCACCACTTCCTTTACGACACCTTTCAGCCTTTCTTCGAATTCCCCCTGATATTTCGCTCCTGCTATAAGGGATCCCATATCCAAAGAAAATATCTTTTTGTTTTTAAGATTTTCGGGTACATTGCCGTCAACTATTTTCTGCGCTATGCCTTCGGAGATAGCCGTTTTGCCTACACCCGGTTCACCTACCAATATAGGATTGTTTTTAGTCCTCCTGCTGAGTATCTGAAGAACTCTTCTTATCTCGTCATCCCTGCCGATCACCGGATCGAGTTTTCCTTTGGCAGCCATTTCATTAAGATTCAAGGCAAATTTGCCCAGAAATTCGTATCTGCCGTTTTTTTCAGTGGTATTATTTTCATTCATATTCTTATCCTCCTTCTTTCTTCGATTTTTTACAGAGGCTGTAACATAATATGAAAGCCGTCTGTTCCGAAGAACAAACGGCTTTCAGTCAAATAATATTCCATGCTCTTTTTGCTGACAAAATGTCAGCAAAAAGAGCATAAATTATTCACTTACAGACAATTTGGCTTGTTACTTGGCAGGAGTGGAAGGCACTTCCTGAGCCGGAGCCGACTGCTGTACCGGAGCAGAAGGGAATGACGGCTGTTGTTCCGAAGCGGCATTTTCTATTTTGTTCGTCACATCAACTTCGGTACCCTTGGTTCCGGTAGTGAAAGAAGTTACGATAGAAACGACCAAAATGAAAGTTACCAGCCCCCACGATACCTTCTCAAGCATATCGGCAGTCTGTCTTACGCCAAATGTCTGGTTTCCGGCAACGAAGTTACTGGCCATGCCGTCGCCTTTGCCATTCTGGAGCAATACGACTATCGTAAGAAGAATGCTTGCTATAACAATAAGTACCGTAAGAATTGTAAATATTGCACTCATAGATTTAATTTTTATCCTATATCCAATTTCTCAATAAGACTTGCAAAGTAAGCGTTTTTTTCCGGATATGCCAAAATTAGTTTCGAATAAATACGCTTAGCTTCATCATAATAGCCTTGTTCCTCGTATATTCTGGCAAGAGTTTCCGTACAGAAATCATCGGATAATTCGTTTTCCTGACAACCGGAGCTTTCCGATTTCACCTTATCCGCAAAATGCGAAAACATATTGTCGCCCGCCGTCCGGACATTGTCATACTGGGATTGGGTGAAATAATCTCCTCCTACGACCCTTATGCGTCTTGCCGTACCTTCGGAAGATTCCCGCACCGGCCCCTCTTTCTTGTCCGAGTCTATGTAAGTTTCAAGCAGATCCTTGACGTCCCTGTCAGAATAATCCTCCTTTACCGCCGGCCTTGCAAGATCGCAAATAATGTCCCGTGACACTACATACATTGCAGAATCCGCATATTGCGCAACCCCCCAGTCCCGGCCTCCCAGTCCTGACATCCTTTCACTAAGCTCTTTCCTTGCGGCTCCGAACCATGGATAAAGATTCACGACACCGGTAAGTTCGTCAAATGAAAGTTTCTTCAAATCAATAAAATCGTTCATAATACATCACCAGTTCGCTACGGTCGCATTGAAAATGTCATCCACAAGTTTTTCGACTATTTCATCGGTAAGAGTCGATTCGACAGAATCAAGGGATTTCGTGGAATCATAGTCCGAATATTGGGAAAAACTCTTTTCAAAATTATCTTCAGGGTATTTCCTATTCGTGAACGTTACTTTTATCGTAACCGTAAGCCTGTTCTTGGAAGCGACCTCATCTGCGGTAACCGCCGTAGCACGGACATCATATCCAGTGATTTCACCCGCTATCTCGATATCCCCGTCCATCGAAACCTGCTCGAGCCTGGTCATTTTCTTGAATTCGTCTTTCAGCGATTCGGTCATGTCATTGCTGAGCGACGGATTGACCCGCAGCGCTTTATATTCGAAATAATCTATGGTCACGGTTTTCACGTCCGGCTGAATGGATGTACCTGAGAAAGAATATATGCCGCAAGAATGACACAAAAAAAGGCATAAGAACAAAGCTGCCGCGCGGATAAGATACGACGATATTTTGCAATACTCTTTCATAAAATCAAAATTTTGAATGAGGCTTCATGTTCTTGTATTCATCGGGCAGTTTCCTGTAAAGCGTCCTCTCCGATATGCCAAGTTCCTTGGCAGCCAATTTCCTGTTTCCTTGATATTTATCCAAAGCCTTCTTTATAAGATCCTCGCCGTTTTTCTGTAACGACAGGTCTTCTTCCTGGAATATCTGTTCCTCCGGTTCCGATTTGGAAACCTGTATGTCATAAAGCTTGCCATTGCTTTCGCTTTCCAGCACATTTTCACGCGGTTTCTGCACTTGCCATTCCGCCTGTTCTTCAGGCATATTGCGCGGACCTTCGATCGAAGGTGCCATATGGGATACCGCCGTCCTTTCTTTATACAAATCAGCCTTGATTTTGTCAACATCCCTTTTCAGATCAAGCAGGGCTTTGATTATCATCTGTTTCTCCGAAGCCGTCATATTATCGCTTCCTCCGGCGGAAGCTTTTGCAGGAAGCAGATTCTGATCCTCCTTAGGAAAATATTGGCCTAAGATTGAGGAATCTATTTCGCAGCGTTCGGAATCGTAAGAACCCTTCTGAGACTCTATCGCCGTAACGGTTTCGGTGAAATTCTTAAGCTGCCTTATGTTCCCGGGCCATCTGTAGTCCCTGAGTTTTTCTATCGCATCGTGCGTAAGGATAATCTTTTTCATTCCGTATTTCTCGGAGAAATCCGAAGTGAATTTCCTGAAAAGCAGATAAATGTCATCTTTCCTGTCCCTGAGGGCAGGCATTGTGATCTGGATAGCGTTCAGCCTATAATACAGATCTTCCCGGAACCGTCCTTGTCCCACAGCATACCAAAGATTGACATTTGTGGCAGCAACGACCCTCACATCAGTCTTCTCGACTTTGGAAGAACCCACTTTGATGAACTCTCCGCTTTGCAGGACCCTGAGCAGCTTCGCCTGGGATGCCATTGGCAGTTCTCCGACTTCATCAAGGAACAAAGTACCTCCGTCGGCAACCTCGAAATACCCTTTTCTGGTTTCTATGGCTCCGGTAAAGGATCCTTTTTCATGACCGAAAAGTTCCGAGTCTATAGTCCCCTCGGGGATCGCACCGCAGTTCACGGCGAAATATTTTCCGTTTTTCCTCCGGCTGCTTTGCTGTATTATCTTGGGAATATTCTCCTTTCCAACTCCGCTCTCACCGGTGATAAGAACGGTAAGATCGGTAGGAGCTACAGCCACAGCTGTTTCCAGCGCTCTGTTCAGCACAGGATCGTTCCCTATAATATCATATTTGTTTTTCAGTCTTTGTAATTCCTGATTATCCATAGACAGCAAAGTTAAAAAAAGGCGGCAAATAATCCCCCTTTCATAACTGAAAAAAACTTTTTTATTATTATCTTTTATTATCTTTGTACAAAATTAGGTAGTTCAGTCGGAAACTTAATTACAATTAATTAATATTTTAATGACCATGAAAAAAAGCATCAAATTATTAGCGGTAGCCCTGCTCGGACTGGCAGCTGCAGCTTGTGCATCCCCAGAAAAAATGGCGGATATGGCTAACAATGTAACAGTCAAGTGCGATCCTGCGGTATTGGAAGTCGTTGCCGGAGAGATCAACGCTACTGTTACCGTAACATATCCAAAAGGTTATTTCCACCCGAAAGCCATTCTCGAAGTAACTCCTGTCCTTGTTTATGAAGGAGGCGAAGCAAAAATGGCTCCTTTCACATATCAGGGAGAAAAAGTCAAAGACAACTACACTGTAGTTTCTTCCGATCAGACAACAGTTACCGAGAAAGTACATTTCACTTATGTTCCGGGAATGGAAAAAAGTTATCTTGAACTTCGCGGCGTAGCAATGATCAAGACAAAATCGGCCACTCTTCCAAGCAGGAAAGTAGCCGACGGGGCAAACACCACCTATATGCTTGTAGGCGATGCTGCAAAAGCGGGTTCCGTAGCATTCAAGGCGGATAATTACCAGCCTTACATCAAACAGACCGCCGAAGGACAGATCCTGTATAAGATCAACAGTTCGACCGTTAACAGATCCGAACTGAAATCTCAGTCCGTATCGGATTTCCTGAAATCCATCGACAATATCAATGCCAATGAAAGGGAAACCATCAAAAGCACTGAAGTCGTAGCTTACGCATCTCCTGACGGAGGAGAAAAACTCAACGCCAAACTTTCCGACAAACGTTCCGCAACGGCATCAAAAGCTTGGGACAAAGTTACCAAAGGTAAAGAAATAGCCGCTCCTGAAGTAAAGAGCATCGGTCAGGACTGGGAAGGATTCCAGAAACTCGTTTCCGAATCAAATATCGAAGACAAAGATCTTATCCTCCGTGTCCTTTCAATGTACAGCGATCCTGCAGTTCGTGAAAGCGAAATAAAGAATATGTCCGAAGTCTATACGGACCTCAAAGGTTCGGTGCTTCCTGAACTCCGCCGTGCAAGATTTATCGCTAATGTAGAATACAAGAACTATACTGACGATGAACTTGTGAAGATGGTTGACGACAACAGCGACGTACTTGACGAAGAGGCTCTGCTTCATACCGCTTCACTTGTAAAATCCAATGCACAGAAAGCAGCGATTTACAAAAAGGCAATCGACAAATTCAACAGCGACCGCGCACAATTCAATCTAGGTGTCGTTTATCTGAAAGAACACAAGACTGCAGAAGCTGAAAAAGCTTTCGCCAAAGTAGCAGCAAAAGATGAAAATCTTGAGAATGCTCTTGGAGTAATCGCAATGCGCAAAGGTGACAGCAAAGTCGCTTCAATGCATTTCGCAAATGCAGGCAAAGCAGGGGAAAGCAATCAGGGTATCCTTGATATCCTTAACGGCAACTACGACAAAGCGGCAAAGGAACTTGCAGCCGAAGGCGGACATAACGCAGTCATAGCTTACATCCTTACCAATCAGCTTGACAAAGCATCGGCGGCAGCTACATGCAAATGCCCTAAGATGTCTTATCTCAAAGCTATCATAGCTGCGCGTCAAGGCAATGCCGAAGGTGTAAAGACTAATCTGGCAGAAGCTACCAAAATGCCTTTCTTCAAGGAAAGAGCTGCGAAAGACATAGAATTCGCAAAATACAACAAATAAAAGATACTGTGTTTTAATTCACAGTATATAACAATAGAAAGAGCAGGTGAATTTCTTCACCTGCTCTTTTCGTTTCATAATTATCAAGCCATTCGGTATTTTTATCGATAATATGGTGATTTGATACGCACAGGATAACAGTTAGGCACATTTTATGATAAACCAGATTAGATGATGCAGAAAAGTGTGCATTTCCACATTTTCACATTTTCTTCTTAAACACTTTTTAGAATTCAAGAATGACAAGTAAGCAGATCAAAATAATCATTGCTTTGCTGATATGGCTGTTTCCGGCCATATCAGTTTTTGCTTTCTCCGCCAACGTCGATTCCCTCGGCACCGTTTCCGGAATCGTATACGATACATCAATGCGGGAAAACGGTGAAATGATAGAAAATCCTATCACTAATGCAATAATCCGTCTCTCGGAAGGGCGGGACACAGTTTACACCACATCTAGCCGAAACGGCTCGTTCGCCTGCAACAATATCCGTCCGGGAAGGGTTAAGGTCCATATATCCGAATTCGGCTACGATCCTTATGACGCAGTCATGATAGTCGTCCCGGGCAAGAATATGATTCTTGTCGAACTTAAAATACACAGGGAAGAACTTGGATACGCTAAAATAACTGCCGACGTCCCTCCCGTCGTCCACAAAGGGGATACCGTCATCTTCAACGCCGCGGCCGTCAGCACTACGGAAGGAGACAACGCCATCGAGATTCTGCGGCAGATGCCCGGAGTCTCTTTCGAAAATGGAAAAATAAAAATCAACGGGGAAGAAGTGAAAAGAACTTACGTCAACGGAAAACTCATCTTCGGAGACGATGCCATGAATCCCCTCACGGCCATCCTGGCTGATAATGTCCGTACGATACAGTCCTATAAGGAACTGGGTGCGGACGATGTCCGACGCGGAGCCAAAAACGGAATCAAAGAACGTGTAATGAACATTACTACGAACAAGAAAATCGTAAGCGCTTTCGACGGGCATCTCGTTGCCGGTGGCGGCGCGGACGGGAACAAAAACACTGACGGCAAAATACAGGGACGATTCGCTACAGGCATTACGGCGAACTTCTACTCGGAAATGTTCCTCGCTTATGCCAATGCCAACACAAACAATATAGGAAGAACCACCAATACTCTGACTAGCCTTATGTCTTCCCCGGGAATATTGAATTTCTACAAAGAAGATGCAACTTTCAACACAGGTGTGAAGAAATACTGGGGAGACAGATTCCTGGGAAGCAATGCAAGTCTGGACTACTCTTACACCCACAATCACGGCAGATCGTCCACAAGGACACTGACGGACTACCTCGCTTCCGAAGGAAGTCCCGCCCGGTCCTACGCGGATACGACAGGAAGCTGCTCTTCCTCTGGAACGCATCATCTGAATTTCAATCTGGATCTCAACAACCACAAGCTGAAATCTATCTATATATTAAGTCTCCTTGACATCACAAATTCCGTAAATAAAAGTCTTGACAATGCCTTGACATCCGTTTACGAAGGCACGACGGCTCGCCAAAACGCATCCTCCTCAGACAAGAACAACTCTTGGTCTTGGGATAATTACGTAAAATGGAGCAATAATGAAAAGACGAAAGGGCTGATACCATCGCTGGCAATGAATTTTTCCCTAGGTAATTCCGACGGCAATTCATGGACCCTCGACACTCTGGCATCCTCTGCAACAAGACGATACATCACATCTTCGAAAACCGGAAAAAACTACAGTTTAGGCGGAACGGCATCTTCCACCATTTATCTGTCCAACACGGAACGTTCGACATCTTCAATCACTTTCGGATACAATGTGTCTTTCAGCTCGGAAAAGAGACGGCAAACAGCCTTCGATCTGCTTGACGTCTCGGAACCCGTAATCAATGCGGCGAATACCTTCGACTACACATGGAATGGTTTCTCCAATGGGCCGAGCATAATGTTCAACGGTTCCTTTTCCCATTCCAACTGGTCGATCGGCAGTGCTTTTAATCCGGATTTCACAAAACAAATAGACACGGAACGCTATCCCGAGAAAACGGACGGATCCAGGTGGTTTTTTCGTCCTATAGCGTTCTTTAACATTAAACACAAAAATTTCTATTTATCTTATAACAACTTACCTTTTATCCCCGCAGTGGAGCAATACAGGAACAGGATAAACGACAGCAACCCTTTGTATCTCTCGGCAGGAAATCCTGATCTCAAAGAATGTATAAAGCATATATTGGGAGCTAATTACTTCATTCCAAAAGCCGGAAAGTACGGAACTCTGACGTCAGCAATAAATTTATCATTCACACCCAACGCGATTGTACGGAAAACCCTGTATTTCCCTTCCGACACTCATATTGACGGCTGGGGCGGCTACGACGTGAAGGCCGGATCTTCCTTGACGACATACGACAATGCTTCCGGCACATTCAACATAGGCTGTAGCTTTACATACACCTTGCGGCTACAAAAAATAAAGACATTGATGCACATAGTAACATCTTATGGATATGATAGAAAACCTCAATGGACAAGCGGGCAATTGATACATCTCAAAGAAGAAACTCCCGATCTGCAACTCGGCTTTTCCACCAGACCGAATAAAAATCTGATGTTTATAATCGATGGAAATGCACGGTACACCGACTCCAGAAATGATCAGTCACAGGTACTGGCAAAATTATGGACACTGAATGGCAGGGCAAGTGCCTCTGTCACTTTCCTGAAACACGGATTCATAAAAACAGGATACAACTGGTCCGGATACAAATTCATTGAAGGGGCGGGAAAAAACACCAATTTCCAGAACCTGAATGCAGCAATAGGAGCCAGACTGATGAAAGGACGCCTTCTGATATCTCTGTCCGGTGATGATCTGCTGGACAAGGGGTCGGCCTATTCGATTATGAATGAATCGAACTATACGACGCAAACATGGACCCCTTCTTACGGAAGATACTTCATGCTGAACATCGGATTCAGACTGAACAGGATGAAATCTCCTGTGGAATTCAGGGGCGGTCTCCAGGAATTGGACGACGAATCATCAAGACGGGTTCATCGATAAAACAAATCAAACTAACTATTGAAGAACAGCCTGGGTGGCAGGGGAAAATAGATGGATCCCGGGAAAAGGAAGAAGGAGCTATAGTCCGATGACTATAGCTCCTTCTAAGCTGCGGAGAGGAGGAGATTCGAACTCCTGATACGCGTATTTGCGTATGACGGTTTAGCAAACCGTTGGTTTCAGCCACTCACCCACCTCTCCAATGGGTCAAGTTTAGCTTACCAAACTTATTGTTCCCTCATGCAAAAGCATTCGGGACGGATTGCAAAGATACTACAAAATTATTGTTTTGCAATATTTTCTCTCATATCGGTGTCCGCCTGTACGTTTTTGATATGGTAGTAATCCATAACTCCGAGATTGCCGGAACGGAAAGCATCGGAAATAGCCAAAGGCACCTGAGCTTCAGCTTCCACAACCTTGGCTCTGGCTTCCTGTATCTTCGCCTTGTTTTCCTGTTCCAATGCCACTGCCATTGCCCGACGTTCCTCTGCTCTGGCCTGGGCAATATTTTTATCAGCATTCGCCTGATCCATCTGCAACACAGCTCCGATATTCTTTCCGATATCGATATCGGCTATATCGATAGACAGGATTTCGAAAGCAGTTCCGGCATCCAGACCCTTAGCAAGAACGACTTTGGATATCGATTCGGGCTTTTCCAGAACTTCGGCATGGCTCTCGGCCGATCCTATTGAAGAAACGATTCCTTCGCCTACACGCGCAAGGACAGTTTCTTCTCCGGCACCTCCTACCAATTGATTGATGTTGGCACGTACGGTGACTCTTGCTTTGCAAATCAGCTGGATCCCGTTCTTTGCAACAGCCGTAACAGGAGGTGTATTTATTACTTTTGGATTGACAGACATCTGCACGGCTTCAAAAACATCCCTTC
The DNA here is from genome assembly GCA_022648685.1 of Bacteroidales bacterium. Lineage (GTDB taxonomy): Bacteria > Bacteroidota > Bacteroidia > Bacteroidales > UBA932 > Cryptobacteroides. The sequence continues at coordinate 447,595 of JALCMW010000001.1, read as the reverse complement.
CGGCAAGATCTATACCGGCTGCGGTTTTGAAGTCGAGAGGAATATTGGCTTTGTCCGCGGATATCAGGGCATTTACGACTTTCACCACATTCCCTTTGGCCAGATAATGGGCCTCGAGTTCATTGGCATGAAGCGTCAGACCGGCTTTCGTACCGGTAATCATAGCAATGACGATAGTTCTCGGACTTACGCCTCTCCATCTCATAAGTACGAGTTGTATCAGCGATACCCTTACACCGGACAATAATGCCTGAAACCAAAGAGCTACGGGGAAAAACCATAACAAAATGATCAGGCCGATGATTGCAATAGCAACCCATATTATAAATGTTGACATAATAAAAAAATTAGATTATTTTTCAGACAGTTCGGTTGTCGGTTTCACAAATATCTTGTTATCCTCTATGGAAACTACCTCGATTGCTTTATCCGGATCTATCATTTCTTCCATGGCTTTCACTTCGCAGGTAATGTTGCCTATCCTTGCCATACCCGACGGTGCTATCCTTGTCAATGTGCGCCCTTTGTCCCCCGGGACAATCTTTGCGGTCTCGGGATGTGCCTTGGTGTCAATTACTGTATTCAAGGCTAACTTTTTCCATGTTTTTGCCCGAAGGACATAAAAAAGCATTCCGATTACGAGACCGGCGTCTATCACGGTAACTATGGTACCGGTATAATTCCCGAAATGGTAAAAGGCATAAAAGCCGGAACCGGCCAAAGACACAAGCCCCAGAATCCCCGCGACTCCGACACCTGGTATAAGCAGCATCTCCGCCAGAACGAGGATGACGCCCACAATTATCAATGTAATAATCAAACCCATAAGGACTTAATTTATAAGATGGAACAAATATAGTGAAAAAATTATTCTTTATCACGTTGTTCGACCTTAACTACGGAAACATTGTTCACACCTGTCGCCTTAAGAGAAGTTACGACAGGCCGGACTTCGTCTTCATCTTCAAAAGGTCCGACCTCATAGACAACGGATCCGTTTTCGACCGTTTTTATTATATCCCTGTCAGTAAGCTGATGGATTGCGGCAACAGCCAGATCGGGAAGGTTCTGGCCGTCATCAGGATATATCTTCAGCATTACGTCGTTTTTTGCCTTGGATTCGGAAGCCCTTGCTCTGGAAACGGGAATCGGCTTTCCGTCAAGAAAGGCTACTATGAAAGCGCTTCTGAAACCAAGCCTTTTGACTTTGTTCAAATTGGAAAGGACATCATTATAAGACTTGAACAGACCTACGTAATACGTATATTTAAGTGAAGGGTTCAATTTCTCGAATACGGGACTCAACCCTTTGATCTGTTTTACAGTGGCACGAGAAGAGATAGTAAACAATTGAATCTGGTAAATCAATCCGGAAGGAAGGACGTTGCTCTTGGCGAAACGCCCTACCGGCAATATCCTGAAAGAAGAATCGATTTCCTGTTTTGGTTTTCTTATTTTCAGATCAAGCCTTCCACCCATCGTCTTGCGTACAAAAGTATAACCGGAAGAGGCCCCGACTATTTCCTTGTCAGCTTCTGCGCTGACTTTGGAAGGATCGATCACCACTCCGTCAGAGAGAAATTTCATTTCGATCTGCTGCAATTCCCTGACGGCCTGTTCCAGACGCGATTGCTTTGCTGTAAGTGCACTTTCGCTTAGCAGGATTTCATTCATGAGGGAATCCTTTGCGGAACCTGAAGATGAAGCAAGTTTAGACCTCTTTTCATCCAGATAATTGCCGAAAGAATATATGGAATCCCTCAATGCCCGTACTACACCCATCTTTTCCTCATACACCTTGGTATCCTCATTGTCGGCAGCGTTTACTATGGAAACCGAACCGTTGTCCATCCTCCGCGGATCTTCCGCAGGGATCATTTCTGCAAGCGAACGCAATTCGGGCGTGTTCTTTATGCTTTTCCTTACCGGCATGCTGTCATATTCCAGAACATAAAGCCATACGCTGTCTTCCGGACAATCCCGGTCTGATGCAAAAATGGAATAGCGTCCGTCGTCCGTATTCATGAACAGATAATCATTATATGGAGAAGAATACGGAAATCCCATATTGACAGGGACAGACCAGTCTTTTGTTTCCTTGTCCCATCTTGTGACATACAAATCATAACCGCCCATGCCATATAAGCCGGAAGATGAAAAATACAAAGATTTGCCGTCGGAAGATAACATCGGGTATATTTCATCGGAAGAAGACGTTATCTGTTCGTCTATGAGTTCCGGTGCAGACCACAAAGAGTCTTTACGCTCGATTTTGTATATGTTTCTTATGCCGTTTTCATCTTTTGCGGAGAAATATACGGTTTTGGAACTATCAGGAAAAAACAATGCATTTACAGGCCTGTCCGAATTACATGAATCCAGCCGGTTAGGCAAAGGATGCCAGCTTTTGTCGGCAAGAGGATAATACAGATAAAAATCCTTAAGGGAGAACTTCTGCCTTGCGACAACGACCGGATGACTGCAATAATCCATCATGCTGAGTCCGTTCTGCCCCAGAACCATATGGGCTTCGATATTTAATTTTTCCAAGGAATCGGTTGAAACGGACAGAGCTTTCCTGTATGTTTCCACGGCATCCTTAAAATCATAATCGAGCCTCATGGAATCGGCATCGGTCAGTAACCTTGCGGCTGAAATTTTTTGCGGTTGGATGATATTCGTATCGATAGGCGGAACAGGAGGATTTTTTATCAGGCTGTCGTTAAGCCCGGATCCGGACTTGATTACGGTACTGTCAGGAACCGCCATCGAATGATGCAGGGAATCCACCTTGGCTTTTATCTTGTCCGCATGAACCTGGGCATGGGATTGAAACGGAATTGCAGAAAAAACCGCTACTATTAACGCGGCTCTCGAAATATAATGTAATATTCGTTTAATTTTCATCATTATCAAAAACTTCCGCAAAATTAAGAAATCCTTATGAGAAAGTTTCATTCTCGGAAAAAAATAGTAAATTTGTACCCTATTTTGCCAAGGTGCGATATTTTACGATCTTCGTACCCGATGAATTAACGGAAATAAAATTCATAAAAAATAACAAAAACATGCAAAGTAAAGGTGTAATCAGACTCGTAGCGATTCTGTTAGCGCTTGCCTGCATATGGCAACTCTCCTTCACCCTGGTAACTAACATCCAGGAAAAGAAAGCTGCAAAATATGCCGAAAAGGCGGCTTCGGATATTCAACAGGAGGCTGCATTCAGTAAAGTCCCTTTTGAAGACCGGGCGTTTTATCTGGATTCCATCAGGAAAAACAGTAACAGCAGGTACATTGATTCCATTTCAGCCAAAAAAGTATATTTCGGGTATACTTTCAAAGGTGTCAAAGCTAAGGAGATCAATCTGGGACTTGACTTGAAAGGCGGAATGAATGTCATGCTGCAAGTGCAGCTTGAGGATCTTGTAAAAGCTCTTTCCGGATATAACAAATCTCCGGAATTCAACAAAGCCATTGCAATAGCGAAAGAGAACAGTCTTAATTCGAGATCGGATTTCATAACATTATTTGCCCAGGCATGGAAGCAGGTTTCCAACGGACAGAGACTTGCCCAAATTTTCGGGACATATGAAATGAGGGACAAGATCAAACCGGAATCCACCGATGATCAGGTCATCTCCGTCATAAGCAAGGAAGCCGCAAGTGCAGTATCGAATTCCTTCAACGTATTGAGGAATCGTATCGACCGTTTCGGAGTCACACAGCCGAACATCCAGAAACTTGGCAACAGCGGGCGTATCCTTGTGGAACTCCCGGGCGTAAAAGAGCCTGAACGTGTAAGGAAACTGCTTCAGGGTACGGCTTCATTGGATTTTTGGGCTACATACGACAATACCGAAATCGAACCGTATCTTCAGGAAGCCAACCGGACTCTGGCTCAGATTCTTGAAGCGGGTGATTCTACCGCGGAAAAAATAGCGGTTGCAACAAAGCCATCGGCGGATAAGGTTAAGGATACGGAAAAAGCAGCATCTGACTCACTTGTAAATGCAGTCATAAGCAAACAGGAAAACGAATCAGACGCAGCTGAAATAAACAACAAGCAGAACCCTCTTTTCTCCGTTCTCCAGCCTTCCGGATTTAAAAACAATGCCTGCATAGGTTTTGCAAATGCCGCAGATACGGCAAAAATAAACAGGTATCTTTCATTACCTCAAATCGCATCGCTGTTTCCTCCCGAATTCAAGCCGATGTGGACTGTAAAGCCTACGGAATATGTCAAGAGCGGTAATATTTACGAACTTGTCGCAATCAAGTCAACTTCAAGAGACGGGAAAGCGCCGCTTGACGGAGCGGTAGTAACCGATGCTCGTGTGGAATACGGAAATTCCAATAAAGGGGAGCCTATCGTTTCGATGTCGATGAATGCAGAGGGCGCCAATATCTGGGCCCGAATGACAAAAGATAATATCGGCAAACAGATAGCCATAGTATTGGATGGAATGGTATATTCCTATCCTACCGTAAATTCGGAAATTTCAGGAGGAAGCTCCACGATTACGGGACATTTCGACGTTGAAGAAGCCGAGGACCTTGCCAACGTATTGAAATCCGGCAAGCTCCCTGCTCCGGCGACTATCATCCAAGAACAAGTGGTCGGCCCTTCTTTGGGATCGGAATCAATCCATGCAGGATTCCTGTCATTCATTCTTGCATTCCTGCTGGTTCTGATATACATGGTATTTTTCTATCAGGGAGCAGGTCTTGCAGCTGATGTAGCACTGCTATGCAACGTTCTTCTGCTCTTCGGGTCTCTGGCTTCTTTCGGAGCAGTACTGACATTGCCGGGTATAGCCGGACTGGTATTGACTCTGGGTATGGCGGTAGATGCCAATGTCATTATCTATGAAAGGATAAAAGAGGAATTGGCTTCCGGCAAAGGATTAAGCAAAGCTGTATCCGACGGATATTCCAATGCATATTCGGCAATCATTGACGGACAGGTTACAACCATCCTCACCGGTGTGGTTTTGTTCTTCTTCGGTTCCGGTCCTGTACAAGGATTTGCAACGACTTTGATTATCGGTATTATAACCTCTATATTCTCATCGATCTTCATTACGAGGATAATCTTCGATGACAGAATCCAGAGAGGGAAGAATATTACATTCGACAACCGGTTGACCAAGAATTTCCTGAAACACACGAAAGTGGACTTTCTCGGCAAAAGGAAATATTCATATACGATTTCAGGAATATTGATCCTGATCGCGATAATATCAATGTCGACCAAAGGATTTACATATGGTGTTGATTTTACGGGAGGAAGAACTTTTGTAGTAAGATTCGATCAGCCTGTATCCACGGAAGAAGTAAGGGCAGCCGCAATGAAAGAATTCGACGGAGCTGTGGAAGTGAAACAGTTCGGCGGTGAAAGCCAGATGAAAGTCACTACGACTTATAAAGTAAAAGACGAGTCGACCGCAGCAGATTCCGAAGTGGAACAAATGCTGTACAAAGCCATGAAGGGATTTTTCAAAGAGAAAGACATGACTCTTAATGAATTCCGCTCCACTCTTGAAAATCCTAACGGAATCATCAGTTCGGACAAAGTAGGTCCTACCATAGCAAATGACATGAAACGGGATGCAATCATAGCCGTATTCCTCGCTCTAATTGTGATTTTCGGCTATATAGCGTTCAGATTCAAAGGCTGGACATGGGGACTCGGAGGTGTCGTATCACTTGCACACACGGCAATAATAGTAATCGGATTCTTCTCCCTGTTCTCCGGGATATTACCTTTCAGTCTTGATGTGGATCAGACGTTTATTGCCGCCATCCTTACGATCATAGGATATGCGATCAATGATAATGTGGTGATATTCGACCGTATCCGTGAGTACAAGACGCTTCATCCGAATTCCGACTTCAAACAAAATACTAATGAAGCACTCAACAGTACCCTTACACGTACAGTCAATACTTCAGTATCCACTTTGGTCACAATGCTTGCAATAGCGATCTTCGGAGGAGAATCGATAAGAGGTCTTTCAGTCGCTTTGTGTATCGGTATCGTAGTGGGGACTTATGCTTCCATAATGATAGGGACACCTGTTATGTTCGATGCTACCAGACATGCTGAGAAAGACAATAAATCGAACGTAAAAGTACGCGCTAAGAAAGCATAAAAACATACTTGTATTTTATACTATATTTTTTGAGGTCCGTTTCCCGCGGGCCTCATATTTTTTCATAACTTTGTATCTAAATCCATAATTACAAACCATGTCTTTCGTCCACCTCCATGTTCATACTCAATATTCAATTCTTGACGGTCAATCATCGATTTCCAATCTTTTCAAAAGAGCAGATGAATTGGGAATGCCGGGACTGGCTATTACCGATCACGGGAATATGTATGGAGTCAAGGAATTCTTCAAGGTGGCGAAAAATTATCCAGGAATCAAACCGATAATAGGTTGTGAAATCTATGTGTCCAAATATGACCATAAATTAAAAGACAAGGATCACCGCGCGTATTACCATTTGATACTGCTAGCAAAGAATTATCATGGATACAAGAATCTGATAAAGATAGTCTCCACCGGACATATCGAAGGGATGTATTACGGGAAGCCGCGTGTTTCCCATCAGGTGCTTGAGAAATATCATGAAGACCTGATATGCTCTTCAGCCTGCCTTGCAGGAGAGATTCCAAGGAATATTACAGCCGATGATACAGAAGCTGCAGAGAAGGCTATCAAATGGCACAAAGACGTATTCGGAGACGATTACTATCTTGAAGTCATGCTGCACAAGACACAGGTTCCGGGACAGTCTTTGGAAGTTTACGAAAAGCAAAGCAAGGTTAACGATGCCATTTTCGTTCTGGCAGAGAAATATGATGTTAAAGTCATTGCTACAAATGATATCCATTTCGTAAGAAAAGAAGACGGGCCGGTCCATGACAGGCTTATCTGTCTCACGACAAATGAATATGTGGACGCTCCGGACAGGCTTAGGTACACCCAGCAGGAATATATGAAAAGCGAGGATGAAATGAGGGATTTGTTCCCCGGACATCCCGAAGTCATAGACAACACTATGGATGTTTATGACAAAATAGAAAGATACAGTATAGACTGCGGACATATACTTCCAAAATTCAAGATCGACGATTCTTTCCTTTCTGATATAGATACATATCTGGATAAATACAAGGACATAATAGACGCCGGAAGATACGACGAGAAGGGTAAGGACAGGGGAACCGAATTCGCGAATTCAGTAGCTTTTCTTTGCTATTTGTGTTATGAAGGAGCAAAGACGCGCTATCCGGAAATGACTGAAGGGACAAAAGAAAGAATCGATTTCGAATTGAAGACCATATCGAGGATGGGCTTTCCCGATTACTTCCTTATTGTCCAGGATTATATCGCAAGTGCAAGGAAAATGGGGATTTTCGTAGGCCCGGGACGTGGTTCCGCTGCAGGTTCCGCAGTAGCATACTGCCTGGGAATAACAAATCTGGACCCAATAAAGTATAATCTGCTGTTTGAACGGTTCCTTAACCCCGAACGTATATCAATGCCGGATATAGATGTCGACTTCGACGATGACGGAAGATACAAGGTTATCCAGTATGTGCAGGAAACTTACGGAATGGATCATGTCTCACATGTAATCACTTTCGGGACGATGGCTGCAAAAGGAGCGATAAAGGATGTCGCAAGGGTAAGCCGTCTCTCGCTGGATGAATCAAACAGACTGACCAAGATGATTCCGGACAGGGCTTTTCCGGTCAACGTTGAAGAGGAAGAAGAGGTTGATGACTCTTATATCCCGACAGGGAACGAGCAGATCAAGACTAAAGGCGGAAAAAGGTACAAAGTCGTCAAGACCGAAAAGAACCTGAAACCTACATTGAAGAACTGCATAAAATACATCCCCGAGCTTCAAAACGAATATGAAAACGGCTCCGAACTTGTCAGGGAAGTGTTGAAATACGCCTTGCAGCTTGAAGGCTGCATCCGGCAGATCGGAATACATGCCTGCGCCATGATCATAGGCAGGGGAAACCTTACAGACTATATTCCGATGACTCTGGGAGTAGACAAAGCTACTGGCCAGGAAGTATGGATGTCACAGTATGAAGGATCTTTCATTGAAGATGTCGGCATGCTTAAGATGGACTTTCTCGGCCTCAAAACGCTTTCTATCATAAAAGAATGCCTGAACAACATCAAACGGACTCATGGTAAAGTCATAGATATAGAAAGCATCCCGGACAATGACGAAGAGACATACAAATTGTACAGCCGGGGAGATACGAAAAGCGTCTTCCAATTCGAGTCTCCCGGAATGAAGGAATGGCTGCAGAAACTGCAGCCTGAAAGATTCGAAGATCTGATCGCGATGAACGCCCTGTACCGTCCGGGCCCTATGGAGTACATACCGCATTTCGTTGCGCGAAAAAGAGGAGACGAGCCTATAACATACGACCTTCCTGAGATGGAAGAATTCCTTAAGGAAACATACGGGATAACTGTCTATCAGGAGCAGGTAATGTTGATTTCCCAGAAGATTGCCGGATTTTCAAAAGGCAAAGCCGACAAATTGCGGAAAGCGATGGGTAAAAAGAAAATCGACATTCTGCGATCACTTTATGACGAATTCATTGCCGGAGGAAAAGCTGCCGGGCATCCTATAGAAATACTTGACAAGATATGGAAGGATTGGGAAAAATTCGCTTCCTATGCTTTCAACAAATCACATGCTACCTGTTATGCATGGGTAAGCTACCAGACAGGTTGGCTTAAGACGCATTTCCCTGCCGAATTCCAGGCGGCTAACCTAAGCCAGCAGCTCAACAACATGACGGAGATAAAGGAAATCATGGATGACTGCAAAAAGCACAAAATCAAAGTCCTTAATCCCGATGTGAATGAAAGTGAGGCTCATTTTACCGTTAATAAAGACGGGAACATCCGTTTCGGCCTAGGCGGAATAAAGGGTTTCGGAGACAATGTCGTCAAAGCTATAATAGATGAACGGGAAGCTAATGGTCCGTTCGCGACGATTTACGATTTTGTGGAAAGGATGGACGGAATGATCAACAAAAAAGCCATCGAATCACTCTTGTATTCCGGCGCTTTCGACAGCTTCGGCTTCGTAAGGACAAGATATTCACTGCCATGCAGTAATGGGGACACGTTTACGGATGCATTGGTGAAATATGCGGAACTGTTTAGAAAAGACGATTTGAACTCATCGGCTTCATTGTTCGGAGATTCGGAAGAAATGAAGCCGGTAAAGCCTGAAGTCCCTGAATTTAACGGAGAAGAGAATCAGATAGAACTGCTGCAGAAGGAAAAAGAATTGGTTGGCATGTACTTGTCTTCACATCCGCTGGACAAATACGGCTTTGAAATCGAGAATTTTACAAACTGCCGGCTTTCACATATCGAAGATATGATTACGGAATGTGAAAAAAAGAAAAGGAAACAACGGATATATGCGGCAGGCTATGTAACCGAGACAAAAAATCTGGTTTCCAAAAGCGGCAGGCCTTGGTCGATAACAACAATAGAGGACAATAGCGGAGTATATGAATTAAAGCTTTTCGGGAAAGACCATGAAATATTCATGAGTTATCTGCAACAGCATTCGGCGATATTCCTGGAAGGAGAAATAAAAGAAAAATATTATATGAAACCGGAGGAAAAGAAACAGGGAAAATCGGTTCCTTTCGGCTTTAAAGTAACGAAAATAATGTTGCTGGGAAATGTTACGGACACATTCCTCAACAACTTCAGTATAGAATTGAAGACGCCAATGCTCAATCAATCATTCAGGCACCGGCTAGTCGACCTTATCAAGAAGAATCCAGGGAAGATTCCCCTTACGATGACACTGTTCGATCCGAAAACATCCTACAAGATAGATTTTCTGTCAAGAAAATTCCAAATAGCAATCAATTCGGATTTTATCGATTCCCTTAACTCTCTGGGAATAACATACAGTTTGACAAAGAATCTGAAAGATTAGAATACAAGAACAGCTTTGACGGGAAAATGGTCTGAAATATATGTCCTGCCATAATATTTCTTTACTATCGTCTGGAAATCGGTACAACAGCTGAATCCGGAATAATAGATATAATCAATAATCTTCTTTTCTTTTTCTCTCCCCCAATCGTTGAACGAGCCCAAATCATCTGTTTTGACGGCAGTCTTGCGTGCACTTTGCATTCTTTCATTCAAGACTTTCAATGCGGGATTGTCAGGTGTTATGTTGAAATCCCCTGTAAGAACCATAGGATATGATTTGGGATTGATGGATTTGATTTTGTCGACAATAAGCAAAAGTCCCTTTCGGCGGGCTTCTACACCTTTATGATCCAAGTGCGTATTTACATAATAGAACTTCTTTCCTGTTTCTTTGTCTTTCATCAAAGCCCATGTAGCGGTACGGTAACAAGCTGCATCCCAACCTTTTGAAGGAGTATCAGGAGTTTCCGAGAGCCAGAAAGTTCCCCATTTTATCAGATGTATTTTCGACGTTTTATAGAAGATGGACATATGCTCACCCTTGTTTTTTCCGTCTTCTCTGCCGACGCCTACGGACTTATAACCTTTGCAATATTCACTCAGGTATTTCACCTGGAAATCAAATGCTTCCTGGACACCGAAGATGTCGGGAGCCTGATCGGTTATCATCATCGCGGATGCAGGATAACGGTATTTCCACGAATTTGTTCCGTCATCTGCTTTCCCCATTCTGATATTATAAGAGATGACCGTAAGTGTCTCCGGTTTTTCAGGAGTTTCTGCAATACATAATTGAGGCAACAATAAAAATACGGAAACAATTGATAAAATTAATTTTTTCATGATTATCTAATATTTATTTTCAGTCCCTGTGAGTTCTTCTTCGGTAATCGGGGTTCTATTCATTTTTCTCCAGGCATAAACGATATATGCCGCGACAAATGGTATCAGCAAAGATACGTAAAACATTACTTTCAACGTAAACCGGCTGGAGCAGCTGTTCTGTATTGTCAGTGAACTTTGCAAATCGGAAATTGAAGGATAATATGAAGTCCCGCCGTATCCTGCAACCAAAAACAAAGCTATCACAGTCAAAACCGTTCCCGTTCCCGCCGGCCATATTCCCTTTCTGGAATGAGTCCCCGCCCCGAGGAATAAACCAGCGATCACAAGAAGAGCCCCGGTTATATACATCAAGGCGATAGCCGGCATATGAATAAAATTATAAAAATATTTGTTCTTTTCCAAAATAACAGTGCCGTCGGAAGAAACTGCAAATCCGTCGGCAGTCAAAAGAAATATTGTCCAGATTATGAAAAACAAAAGGAAGATCAAACTGAAAAAAGTCAGTTTTTTCCTCAAAACCGGTTCCAATCCATCGTCTCTGACATTGTTTATCAAATAAAGGCATCCGAGAGAAGCGTCAAGAAAAAGCAATGCAAGGCCTAAAATGACAGCCGGAGACTTGACAGCTTCAAGTCCATGCCATCCGCTGCCCCATACACTGACGGCGGAAAAGGCACTGGAACTTACCGCATCTTTGTTAATGATAAAATCGGACCCCGTAAAGAAAGTTCCGACCGCCGTACCTACCAGCAAAGGGGCAAGGATTCCGTTTATAATCAGAAACACACGGAAAGCATCGGATCCGATAAGGTTGCCTTTTTTATTCTGGAATTCGTATGAAACGGCCTGAAAGACAAAGGTGAGAAGCAAGAGTATCCAGACCCAGTACGCTCCGCCGAAACTGGTACTGTAAAACAACGGAAAAGAAGCGAAGAAAGCACCGCCGAACGTTACTAAAGTCGTAAATGTCAATTCCCACTTGCGTCCTGTGGAGTTGACAATGATACGGCGCATGGAGGTATTCACTCCAGGAAAGGCCAGAATCAGATTTGCGCCCTGTACGAACATGAGGAAGGCAAGCAAGCCGCCAAGAATAGCAATCACGAACCACCAATATTGCTGTAAAAATTCGTATGTCATAATTATTCCCTCCTATAATTTTGATGCGTTGAATTTATTTCATCGGGGAAATACGGATCCGGTCCCTTTTGAATCGCTTTCAACATAATTCCTATTTCGATTACCAGGAACAAAGCAAAAACAATCAGGAAAATAAAAAACGTGGTTTTGACTGCAGCGACGCTTAGGCTTGATGTAGCGGCACCTACGGTCAATAAATCCTGAATCGCCCATGGCTGGCGTCCCACTTCGGACACTATCCAGCCGGCCTGCCCGCAAATATAGACAAGCGGAATAGAAATAATGGCAAGCCGGAGCAACCATCTGTTTTTCATTATTTTGTCCTTATACAGAAAAAATTGGACAAGTATCAGCACCAAAAGTATAAAGCAACCCAAGTACACCATTGTTCTGAAAGACCAATACACAAAAGGGACATTGGGAACGACATCGGCGGGTTTCGACAGACGGCCGTATCCCATATATGCAGAATTGCTCTCCACAACTCTTTTGAACAAGGCCTTATTCTCCGGAACAGAGTCGTTTGAATTCCTGTAATAATTAAGAGCTGCCAAAGCTTTTCTTCCCCTCCACATTTTTGCCTGCACGGGAAGGACATATCCGCCGTCATTATCAGTATAGCCCAGAATTATGTCATTGATGCCCGGAACATATCCGTTCGGATCATGGGTCGCAAGAATGGAAAGCATCGAAGGAACACTGACGCCAGGGACTATTGAAAAAGAGGCATTTCGTCCCCCGTTGTCCAGGCCTTCCACGGCAGCAAGTTTCATCGGCTGGTATCTGGCGATATCGACTCCTGAACGATCCCCTGAAAGGATTACGGCGACGGCTCCGGCTATACCCACAAGGGAACCGACGGCCATACTTGATTTGGCAAATGGTATTTTCTTTTTTTTCAGAAGATACCATGCGCTTACTCCTATTGTAAAGACGCCGCCTGTCATCCATCCGCTGAAAACCGAATGGAAGAACTTATTCACGGCAACGGGGTTCGTAGCCACAGTCCCGAAAGATACCATTTCGTTCCTGACAGTATCGGGATTAAAGACTGTACCTACTGGATTTTGCATCCAGCCGTTGGCTACCAAAATCCAATAGGCCGAAAGAGCTGCTCCGATGCCGGTAAACCATGTGGATGCAAGGTGGAATCCGGGACTGACTTTCTCCCAGCCGAAAAACATAACGGCGAAAAACGTCGCCTCCATAAAAAAAGCCACTATACCTTCTATTGCCAAAGGCGCCCCGAAAATATCGCCTACAAGCCAAGAATAATTGCTCCAATTGGTTCCGAATTCGAATTCCAGAATCAAACCGGTTGCGATTCCGACAGCGAAATTGATAGCAAACAATTTCATCCAGAATTTCGTCATGGATTTCCATAATGTTTGTTTATTACGATAATAGATTGTTTCCATTACAGCTATTATCAGAGCAAGACCCAAGGTAAGCGGAACGAAAAGCCAATGGTAGGCAGCTGTTACTGCAAACTGAAGACGAGACCAGTTTATCAACGCGGTATTCATATCATTCGGTTTTAGTGTTATTTATCAAATTCGGCCGTGTAATTGCATTTCCGACGATTTCGCTCTTTTGCTCATCCGTTTTTCCAGACATGGCAGGCTTGAAGAAGAACAGACGCAAAACAACAAACAGTATGAATAGTTTCAAAAGTATGACTGCCCATAATACTTTGCCCCAGGTCATATTCCTGAACCCGTCCCTGTAAAACCTGAAAATCGCCGAAATCAAGTAAAATGGATTCCAGGACATTCTTCATTTTATTTAACGTCTTTCAAATTTAGATATTTTTATTATTAATTTTGCAATAATATTATAATGAATCAGTATGGCAAATAATAAATTCGGTACGTTAAGCAAGAATGAAGCGATAAAGATGATGCTGGGTGATGCAGGAAACAAAATAAATGCGGAATGCAACTTCGTATCGGAGAAAGGAGATATTGTAAAATCGCGCTCCGTCCTTTTCCTTGAAGGAATCGACTTCGATTTGACATATTTCCCTCTCAAGCATTTGGGATATAAATGCGTTGTCGCAGCTACCGGAGAGCTCTTCGCTGCAATGGGCAGAGTCAAAACACTGACAGTAAGAATCGGTGTCTCATCAAGATTCGATTTCGAAGAAATAAAAGAACTGTGGACAGGAATGGTATCCGCAGCAGAAGAGTTCGGATATTCAGGAATGGATCTGGATCTGAATCCGTCTCAAAACGGACTTGCCATTGCTTTATCCGCAACGGGGATTACGCCTAAATCCACGGAAGAAAGCCGTCCTGTGGCACAAAGCAAAGATCTCGTATGCATTTCCGGCAGTTTGGGAGCCGCATTTCTGGGGATGAATATACTGGACAAAAAGAAAAGGGAATTCGATAAAAGCGGGGATGACAACAGCCAACCCGACCTGGAGAAATACAAAATGATGATCGGAGCTTATTTGAAGCCTGAATTGAATCCGGCAACCGTAAGTCTACTCGAGAATGGCAATATGTATCCTTCCTACGGATACTGCGTAAAAAAAGGCCTTGCCGACGCCGTAAAGCAACTTACGGAAGACAGCGGCTTTGGTGTCAAGATATACGCAGACAAAATACCTTTTGAAGGCAATAGTTTCAGTTTCGGTAAAGAAATGGACATAGATCCGATCTCCGCTGCGATGAACGGGGGTGAAGATTACCGTTTGCTATTTACCATACCGATAATGAAAGCAGAAGCCTTCCGTCATGATTTCCAGACTTTCGATATAATCGGGCATCTGGCGCAAAAAGACGTCGGGGCCGTCCTTGTAACGCCTGACGGACTGGAACTTCCTATCAAGGCACAAGGCTGGAACAACGAAGAAGACACGGAACAAGAATAACGGGCGCTTTTATAATTTACGCAATAAATTATTCAGGTTGACCTTCTTGTCTATGATATCCCTTAATTCTGCAATAGGCACACGCTCCTGGGCCATCGTATCCCTATCCCGGATAGTAACACTGTTATCTTCCAGTGAATCATGGTCCACAGTAACACAGAACGGCGTCCCTATCGCATCCTGTCTGCGATATCTCTTGCCTATGCTGTCCTTTTCATCATATTGATAGTCGAAATCGAACTTCAACTCATCAACGACTTTCTGTGCAAGTTCCGGAAGCCCGTCTTTTTTCAAAAGAGGGAGAACGGCCACTTTGATAGGGGCAAGCGGAGCCGGTATACTCAAAACGACTCTGGATTCGCCGCCTTCCAATTGTTCCACATGATATGAATGGGAAAGAACGGCAAGAACCATGCGGTCTACGCCGATTGAAGTTTCGACACAGTAAGGAGTGTAACTCTCCCCTGTTTCGGGATCGAAATATTGAATCTTTTTTCCGGAAAGTTTCTGATGATTGCCAAGATCGAAATCAGTCCTGGAGTGTATTCCTTCAAGTTCCTTGAAACCGAACGGGAAATTGAACTCGATATCCGTTGCGGCATTTGCATAATGCGCAAGTTTCTCATGATCATGAAAGCGATAATTCTCGGCACCCATTCCTAGATTCAAATGCCAGTTCATCCGGTTGGATTTCCACGTCTTGAACCATTCCATTTCAGTCCCCGGTTTGATAAAGAATTCCATTTCCATCTGTTCGAATTCCCTCATTCTGAAAATGAACTGCCTTGCAACTATTTCATTCCTGAAAGCCTTTCCAATCTGTGCAATACCGAAAGGAATTTTCATTCTCCCGGTCTTCTGGACATTAAGATACTCGACAAAGATACCCTGGGCAGTTTCCGGCCTAAGATAGATCTTGTCGGCAGCTTCACCGGTGTTGCTGGTCTGCGTGCTGAACATAAGATTGAACTGACGGACATCGGTCCAGTTTTTCGTACCAGAAACAGGATCCACAATCCCGCAATCCACAATGATCTGACGCATTTCCTTGAGATCATTATTTGTTTCCGCTTCCAGATAACGGTTATGCACCTCGTCAGCCTTTGCCTTAGCCCGCATTACATTCGGATTTGTTTTACGGTACTCTTCCTCGTCAAAAGAATCGCCGAACTTCTTTCTCCCCTTTTCCACTTCTTTTTCCACCTTGTCCTGAAGTTTGGCTATATAATCTTCAATAAGAACATCCGCGCGATATCTTTTCTTGGAGTCTTTGTTATCGATCAAAGGATCGTTGAATGCAGCGACATGGCCGGAAGCCACCCAGACTTTCGGATGCATGAAAATACAGGAATCTATCCCTACAATATTTTCATTCAATCTGGTCATCGCATCCCACCAATATTTCTTGATGTTGTTTTTCAAGCCTGCACCGAGCTGACCGTAATCATACACTGCTGCCAAGCCGTCATATATTTCGCTTGACGGGAAAATAAAACCGTACTCCTTGCAATGTGCAACAAGAGCCTTGAAAAGTTCTTCCTGTGTCATATATCTGTATATTCGTTTTTAATTTTCTTGTGAATACAAAAGTAATCATTTACTTTCAAATAATTCAGGAAACGCCGACATTATAAACCCTCCGGCAATCTCAGACAACGGCTTCATAACGAATTCCCTTTCGGACATACGAGGATGAGGGACTGTCAATCTGGAATTATTGATTACGGCATCGCCATAAAAAAGGATATCGATATCTATCGGCCTGTCTTTATATATCCTTGTCCCGTAGGAATCGAACAACGGACCGGAATTTTTCCTGCCCAAAGATCTTTCTATATTCATACAGGAGTCCAGAACAGAAAGACAATTCTTTTCCGTATCGCCCGGACCGGTTCCCTTCAATTGATATTCAACCACACAATTCAAGAACCGGTTGTCTGACCGGAATCCTACAGGGGCGGTTTCAATGATATCCGACAAAGACGAATGGATTGTACCGAAGAGATTATCCATCATTAGAATTGCATCCATGATGTTTTTTTCACGATTGCCGATATTGCTGCCCAAAGAAAAATACACCGGCAATGTCCCGGGAGTTCGTTGTTCAGTTTTCCGGAGATATTTCTTCATAATCATCATCCAAATCGTCCAAACCCAATTCAACTTTGGCTTCTTCAGACAGCATGCTTCTATCCCATACGGGATCGAAAACCAATTCTATATCGCAACTCTTGACACCAGGTACATCATCTACGGCACTCTTCACTTGAGCAAGAACTTCATCCGCCATCGGACAGTTAGGAGCCGTAAAAGTCATACGTATTGAGACCTCATGCTTCTTGTTTATGACCAGATCATAAATAAGACCGAGATCATAAATATTGACAGGGATCTCGGGGTCGTAAACTTGCTTGAGCGCCTTTATTACATTCGAATACAAAGAGGAGAGTTTATCAGCCTCTTCAGCGGTCTTGTCCACATCGGAGACTTGACCTTTATGAAATATTTCAGAAATTCCCATATTAACTATTTTCTTCCGCTACGGCTTTGATCGTAGCAATCATTGAAACAAGACCGTTCGCCCTTGTCGGAGAAAGATTTTCCTTAAGGCCAATCCGGTTTATGAATGAAAAATCATCCGAAAGAATCTCTCCGGGAGTCCTGCCGGAATATACGCTTATCAACAAAGATATTATGCCTTTCGTAATTATAGCGTCACTGTCGGCGGTAAAATATATTCTCCCGTTTTCGACTTTATAATCAAGCCAGACCCTTGATTGGCACCCTCTTACCAATTTATCATCAGTTTTGCCGCTTTCAGGATATGGTCTGAGATTTTTTCCAAGGTCTATCAAATATTCATATTTGTCGAGCCACTCGTCGTACATGGAGAACTCTTCGACAAAATCATTCTCAACTTCCTGCAAAGTCTTTTCCATAATAATACTATCTAAATAAGCATCCCGATCGCCTTATCGAGACTCTTTATAAAATACTCTGCCTCTTCCATGGTATTATACGGAGCAAGGGATATTCTCAACATCCCGCTTACCCCGAATCTGTCCATGACAGGCTCTGCGCACATTTGTCCGGAACGCACGGCAATGCCCATTTTATCAAGAATCAATGCAAGATCCTCATGGTGTGCGCCTTCCACGGAGAAAGAGAACAAAGGAATCTTCTTTAGATTTGCATCCGGCTTTCCATAAATATGAATCCGAGGATTCCCGGCTAATTTATAATCCAAATATTCCGAAACAGAAGCGACATATTCAGATAACTCCTTGTCTTTAAATTTATTAGCCAATTCCAAAGCTGGTTTTAGCGTCGGTATTCCTGCAAAATTCTGTGTACCGGCTTCGAACTTTACCGGAACGGGAGCATAAGTAGTTCCTGAGAATTTGACGGATTCGATCATTTCGCCTCCCCCCATATAAGGAGGGAACTTCTCCAGGAATTTCTTCTTCCCATATAGGACACCCGTCCCCGGGGCTGCATAAATCTTATGTCCTGAAAAAGCATAAAAATCACAATCAATATCCTGGACATCAACACTTTCATGCACAATTCCCTGAGCTCCGTCAACCAAAACAGGTACTCCTTTCGAATGGCAAAAAGTAATGATTTCCTTCAAAGGATTGACTAGACCAAGCACATTTGAAATCTGAGCGACAGCAACGATCTTTGTCCTGGAAGTACACAGTCTTTCCAATTCGCCAATCATCATACAACCGTCATCATCAATGGGAAGAACTTTCAAAACAGCTCCTTTCCGCTGACACATCATCTGCCATGGAACTATATTAGAATGATGTTCTTCCTCTGAAACGATTACCTCATCCCCCTCTTCTATCAAAGATTCTCCGAAGCAGAACGCCACTAGATTTACAGATGCCGTGGTCCCTGAAGTAAATACTATTTCTTCCCGACTCCCCGCATTGATAAAATCCTTTACGGCATCACGAGTACTCTCATATTCCTCAGTGGCATCCACGGCTGTCTTGTGAACGGCCCTGTGAATATTTGCATTATGTCTGGAACTTATATCGGTCCATTTATTTATTACCGTCAACGGGCGAAGCGAAGTCGCAGCATTGTCAAAATAGACAAGATCTTTTCCATATACTTTTTCCGAAAGCTGAGGAAAAAGATTACGTATATTTTCTACGTTCATATCACTCATATTATTGTGCAAATTTAACAAAGTAATATTTCTTTTAACAGCAATTTACCATTATTTTTGCACAACAAAATATTCCAAACAATGATAGACTACATTAAAGGAACGATAACGAAACTGACTCCGACACAAGTAATAGTTGAGACCACAGGTATTGGATTCAGTATTTTGATTTCACTTCAGACTTATGGGGCTCTGGAAGGGAAAGAAGCCGCTACAGTTTATATTTATCATTACCTGCGTGAAGATCAGGAATTATTCTACGGGTTTGCAACAAAAGATGAACGGGATCTTTTCACCCTTTTGATAAGCGTTTCCGGTATTGGCGCGGCATCGGCAAGAGTTATGTTATCCTCTCTTACGTCGGAAGAAATACGACAGGCCATCTTGGCAGAAGACATCAATAAAATCAAAAGCATAAAAGGCATAGGAATTAAAAGTGCCCAAAGATTGATTTTGGAATTAAAAGATAAAATTGTAAAAGGAGAAGGGACGAATAATATTTCCATACAGCTGAAAAACAATGCCGATATAGAAGAAGCGACACAAGCGCTGATAATGCTGGGATTCACCAGAACAAATATCTCAAAAGCAATCCAAGCCGTTTTAAAAGAGAAGCCGGAAGCCAAAGTGGAAGAGATTATCAAGACTTCCCTTCAAAGGTTGTAGTGAGTTCCACGTGGAACTCACCTCCCGAAATATACTAACAAAACCGAAATATCTGCAGGGGAAACACCGGATATCCTTGAGGCCTGGGCAATAGAACGAGGATTATAACGCTTGAATTTATTCCGGCATTCTATCGTAAGCCCGGTTACTTTATCAAAATCGAAATTATCAGGGATTGACAAATCTTCAAGTTTCATTATTTTATCGGCAATCCTTTTTTCTCTCTCTATATATCCTTTATATTTTATCAAGACTTCGGTTGAATCCAAAACCTCTTTTCTATAATATTTATCAATCAAAGCATCAAGTCCGGCAAGATCCAACAAGGACACCGGATATCCGGCATTCGTTCTTATAACATATAATGCTGATTTATACGAATCGGCCCTTTTCCCTTTTTCAAGAAAGAACGAATTCATGGAGTTATAATCCATAAAGGAAATGAGATCTGAATAAATTAACTCCGATTTTATATAAAAAGATAAATCGCTCTTAAAATCCGATTCCGGATTGATCCCGAATTTCTGAAATGTTCCATGTGGAACAAAATTCAAGAGAGGCTCAAGTCTGACTTCGGGACGAGATACGAGATCAGATATTTTCTTCGATTCAGAAATTTCGGCAGTCGAGATTTTTGCAAAATAGCTATTAGCATCTTTAGGACGAATATTGGTATTATCTGAAAGATTCGAAAGTTTTTGTATCGAATCATATTTCCGCATAGTAAAATCATACCGGAAATCATCCGCAAAACCGATGGAATGAGATAACGAGGTAAGCCGGAAATCCGCATTATCTTGTCTAAGCAAAGTACGATACTCCGCCCTTGAAGTGAACATTCTATATGGCTCATCGACACCTTTAGTTATGAGGTCATCAATAAGGACACCGATATAAGCCTGATCGCGTTTCAAAACAAACGGGCTCTGATCATGTGTTTTTCTATGAGCATTGATGCCGGCAATAATTCCTTGCGCAGCAGCCTCTTCGTATCCAGTCGTACCGTTTATCTGTCCGGCGAAGAAAAGATTTTCAATGTTTTTCAATTCAAATGAAGCCTTCAACTGAGTAGGATCGAAGTAATCATATTCGACAGCATAGGCAGGTCTGTAAATCTTTGCGGATTCCAAACCTTTGATTGCATGTAGCGCATCAAGCTGGACTTGCAATGGCAGAGAAGATGAAAAGCCCTGAAGATAATATTCATTTACCGTTCTGCCCTCGGGCTCAAGAAATAATTGATGGGAATCTTTATCAGGGAAAACACGTAGTTTATCTTCGATGCTCGGACAATATCTCGGTCCTTTGCCATGTATGAGGCCATTAAATAATGGAGAATCACTGAACCCGGATCTTAGTATATCATGAACTTTTTCATTAGTATGAAGGATAAAACAAGGCATCTGGGGAGTTCCGTTCTGTGCGGAAGAGAGATAAGGAAGGAAAGAAAATTTCTCGGGATTTTCATCTCCGTGCTGAAGTAAAAATCCAGAAGTATCTACAGAAGAAATATCTATTCGCGGAGGCGTACCGGTTTTCATTCTTGCTGTCTTTATTCCCATATCGACCAACTGTTCCGTAATACCATGGGACGACAGCTCCCCTATTCTTCCACCTTCGAATTCCGTCCTGCCGATAAAAAGTTTTCCATTAAGAAAGGTTCCGGCAGCAATTATAACGGCTTGAGATTTAAAAATAGCCCCTGTAGTTGTACGAACTCCGGCAATTTTTGAATTCTCAAGAAGAAGAGAAGTGGCCGTATCTTGGTAAATATCTAATTTACAATTAGTTTCGAGTAATCTACGCCAATTTGACGAAAATTGGATTTTATCACATTGGGCGCGTGGGCTCCACATAGCAGGACCTTTCGAGCGGTTAAGCATTCTGAACTGGAGAGTAGAGGCATCCGTGACAATCGCCGTACCGCCTCCCAAAGCATCGATCTCACGGACTATCTGCCCTTTTGAAATTCCGCCTATTGCAGGATTGCAGGACATTTTGGCAAAACCAAGCATATCCATGGTAACCAAAAGGACGGAAGAACCCATATCCGCTGCAGCTTTTGCTGCTTCACAACCGGCATGGCCACCGCCTACGACTATTACATCATATTTGAAAGACATAGTAAAAAATCAGATAATGGATTTTCTCGCGGAAAGATAAAAAGCCTCCTTGCCGCGCATTGTGGAAATTTCCGTATCGCTATGATCATCATAACCCACCAAATGAAGAAGGCCGTGGACTATCACGCGGTCGAGCTCTTCGGGGAAATCAGTGTTGTAAAAAACAGAATTCTCACGGACGGAATCCACACTTATAAAAAGATCGCCGGAAAGAATATTCCCGGTACAATAATCGAAAGTTATTATATCGGTATAATAATCATGTTTAAGATACTTGATATTTGTATCCAAAATATAGGCATCCGAACAAAAAATAATGGATATGTCTCCAAGTTGCCGCAATTCCGAATCGGCGACAAAACGGAGCCATCGTTTGGTGAAATTCTTTTTCTTGAATACAAAATCAGTATCCTGACAATAATAACGTACCATACGATCTCAATATTTTCACAAAGCTACAACTATTAAATCAAAATATTTGAAATAAAAATTATTATTTCTATCTTTGAATGCATTATGAGAAATACAAAAACACGCATATAATGGAAATAAAGAAGTCAAAAAAAGCCAGCCTTGAAAACAAAAGACTGCTTTTCACGGAAATCGGCTTCGTGCTGGCTCTCCTGTTGGTATACGGAGCTTTCGGATATAAATCGAAAGACAGAAAGACAGCAACGCTTAAAGGAGATGAACAAGCCGTAGAAGTCGAAGATATGGTTCCTATTACTCAGGAAACACCGCCACCGCCACCTGAAGCACCTAAGATCCCCGTACTGTCAGATCAGATAGATATTGTGGATGATGCCATCAAAGTGGACGACAATATGTTCCAAAACCTTGAAGATGACGCCAACACAGGTGTACAAATCATGGATTACGTACAGGAAGTCAAGGAAGAAGATGTTGACGAAGCACCTATTCCTTTTGCCCTTGTAGAGGAAAAACCTAAATTCCAGGGTGGAGATGCAAATAAATTCTCAATATGGGTGAACCAACATCTTAACTATCCTGAAATAGCGAAAGAAAACGGTGTACAAGGCCGTGTAACAATGGAATTCACGGTCAACGCAGACGGAACGGTATCCAATGTCAAAGTTTTGAGAGGTGTGGACTCTTCTTTGGATGAGGAAGCCAAAAGGGTTATTTCCATGTCACCGAAATGGACACCGGGAAAACAAAGGGATCGTGCGGTTAAAGTAACTTACACATTCCCTGTGATTTTCCAACTCAGATAAAAGGACAGGAAAAATAATTTTTTAAAGGCCGTCCCCTATCGGATGGCCTTATTTTTTAAAATATGACAGACAATTCAATAGAAAAGGCGGTATTCGTCGGCATGATCAAAGAAAATGACGACGAAAGAAAAGTAACTGAATATCTGGAAGAACTCAAATTCCTTGCGGAGACCGCAGGGACCGCCGGAGACAGAAAGTTCGTTCAGAAAATGGACAAACCGGATAAATCAACATATATAGGATCCGGAAAACTTAAAGAGATACAAGAATACTGCGAAAACAACGGTATTTCATATGTGATCTTTGACGATGAACTCAGCGGCACGCAGCAAAGGAACATCGAAAAAATAATAACTTCGTGCCAAATAATAGACAGAACAAATCTGATTCTGGAGATATTTGCCCAGAGAGCTAAATCCTCTTATGCAAAAATGCAGGTAGAACTTGCAAAATACCAGTATATGCTGCCGAGGTTGACAGGAATGTGGACGCATCTGGAAAGGCAAAGAGGTGGTCGCGGAACAAGGGGAGGAATGGGTGAAACCCAAATCGAAGCTGACAAGAGAATCGTAAAAGAAAGAATTACAAGATTGAAGGATCAACTCAAAAAAGTTGATAGACAAATGTCTACGCAAAGGGGTAACAGAGGCTCCCTTGTACGTATTTCACTTGTCGGATATACTAATGTAGGGAAAAGTACCATAATGAATCTGCTGGCTAAAAGCGACGTTTTCGCCGAGAATAAATTATTCGCCACATTGGACACGACAGTAAGGAAAGTAGTAATAGGAAACGTTCCTTTTTTGCTAAGTGATACCGTTGGCTTTATCAGAAAGTTGCCCACACAACTCATTGAAGCCTTCAAAAGTACTTTGGATGAAGTAAGGGAAGCCGATATTCTTATGCACGTTGTAGACATTTCACATCCGGATTTCGAAGAACAAATAAGAGTTGTAGAAAACACACTGAAAGAAATAGGAGCCAACAATAAGCCTGTTTATATGATTTTCAACAAGACAGATTCCTATAAATATGAAGAATACGATGAATTTTCGCTGGAACCTAAAAACAAAGAAAACAGAACCCTGGAAGAACTTAAAAACAGCTGGATAGCAAAAGAAAAGACTCCATGCATATTCATTTCAGCCAAAGAAAAAACGGGAATGGAAAAGATGAAAAGCGACATTTATAAAATGGTAGCCGAAATTCATGCAGGAAGATATCCTTTCAATAACTTTTTATGGTAAATAAATTAAAATAAATAAAAAAGATGACCCGGGTCTGCTTGACTTCGGGTCATCTTTTTATTGACACTTAAGTATATTGTATAGTCTAAAACTATTCGCTGAATTTAGCATTCAGGAATTCCCTGTTCAGACGTGCAATATGTTCCACTGTGATATGCTTAGGACATTCCATCTCGCAAGCCCTGGTATTGGTGCAATTGCCGAATCCTAATTCATCCATTTTGGCAACCATGGCACGAGCCCTTCTGGCTGCTTCCGGACGGCCTTGTGGCAACAAAGCAAGGGAACTGACTCTTGAAGCTACAAACAACATTGCAGATCCGTTCTTACATGTAGCTACACATGCACCGCACCCTATACAAGCCGCAGCATCCATGCTGGCCTCAGCCTTTTCATGAGGGATAAGAATATTATTTGCGTCTTGTGCCGCTCCTGTACGTACTGATATATATCCACCTGCCTGAAGAATCTTATCGAAAGCACCTCTATCAACAACCAAATCTTTGATAACTGGAAAAGCGGCACTTCTCCACGGCTCAACCGTGATTGTAGCACCGTCTTTGAAATGGCGCATATAAAGCTGGCAAGTTGTAACCTGATCATCAGGGCCATGCGCACGTCCGTCTATGTAAAGAGAACAAGCTCCGCAAATACCTTCACGGCAATCATGGTCGAAAGACACCGGACCGCTATTCTGGCAACCTTTGTCCACGGCTACAGGATCACATCCAGTATGAATAAGCTGCTCATTAAGAATATCAAGCATTTCGAGAAAAGACGTATCGGACGCAATATCCGTTACCTTGTAAGTTTCAAAATGACCTTTTGCCTTGGCGTTCTTCTGGCGCCATATTTTTAAGTTAAAATTCATTTCAATTTAATCTTTATAATTTCTTGTGGCAATCTTAATATTCTCATAGCTAAGAGATTCCTTATGCAGTTCAGGAATTTGACCGTCGCCTTTGTATTCCCAGGCGGAAACATACATATAGTTCTGATCGTCTCTCTTCGTCTCACCGTCTTCCGTTTGATATTCAATTCGGAAATGACCGCCGCACGACTCGTTCCTGTTCAAGGCATCCCTTGCCATCAACTCCCCTATTTCAAGGAAATCCGCAAGTCTCAAGGCTTTTTCCAGTTCCTGATTGAATTCATCGTTTGTTCCGGGAACTATAACATTGGACCAGAATTCTTCACGAAGTTTCTTTATCTCTTCTATACCTTTCTTCAAACCATCTTCGCTTCGGGCCATTCCAACATATTCCCACATGAGGTGTCCCAATCTCTTATGGAGTGAATCGACAGTTTCTTTTCCTTTGATTGAAAAGAGTTTGTTAATCTTAGCCTCGACCTCTTTTTCCGCTTTATCGAATTCGGGAGAAGAAATGTCGGTCTTTGGTTCGGCAAATTTATGTGAAAGATAATCTCCTATCGTATACGGAAGAATAAAATAACCGTCTGCAAGGCCCTGCATCAAGGCCGAAGCACCCAACCGGTTTCCTCCATGATCACTGAAGTTGCATTCCCCGATCGCATACAAGCCAGGCACAGTAGTCTGCAAATCATAATCAACCCATAAACCGCCCATTGTATAATGGATGGCAGGATAAATCATCATCGGCTCTTCCCATGGACTTGTAGTGGTGATTTTTTCATACATCTGGAAAAGATTGCCATACCTTTCCTCAACTCTCTGATGTCCGAGTCTCTGAATAGCATCCTTGAAATCAAGAAAAACGGCAAGACCGGTCTCATTTACCCCGTAACCCGCATCGCATCTTTCTTTGGCAGCTCTTGAAGCAACATCCCTTGGAACAAGATTTCCGAATGCAG
Source organism: Bacteroidales bacterium (assembly GCA_022648685.1). Taxonomy (GTDB): domain Bacteria; phylum Bacteroidota; class Bacteroidia; order Bacteroidales; family UBA932; genus Cryptobacteroides. Next base: position 421,431 of record JALCMW010000001.1, on the reverse strand, counting down.
GATATCTGCGTTCAAGGTAATAATCCCTGTCTTCTTCCGGTATTTGCGATGGTTTTATTTCATGTTTGCGAAGTTTATTGACATCATCCATCTTCTTGGGAACCCAGATACGTCCGTCATTACGAAGGGATTCCGACATAAGAGTCAACTTGGACTGCTGTTCTCCATGAACAGGAATACAGGTAGGATGTATCTGAGCAAAACAAGGATTCGCGAAATACGCGCCTTTCTTGTAACATTGCCATGCAGCCGAACCATTGCTGTTCATTGCATTGGTAGAGAGATAGTATGTATGGCCGTATCCTCCGGTAGCAAGCACTACGGCATGTGCACCGAATCTTTCAAGCTTGCCGGTGACAAGATTCCTTGCTATTATTCCTTTTGCTTCACCGTTGATAATAACCAAGTCAAGCATTTCATGACGCGGATAGCTCTTGACTGTTCCTGCCGCTATCTGACGGTTCAATGCTGCATAAGCACCCAAAAGAAGCTGCTGGCCGGTTTGACCCCTGGCATAAAAAGTCCTGCTGACCTGGACGCCTCCGAATGAACGGTTTGCAAGATATCCGCCATATTCCCTGGCAAAAGGTATCCCCTGAGCGACACATTGGTCGATGATTTTAGCACTTACTTCAGCCAAACGATATACATTGGCTTCCCTGCTGCGATAATCCCCTCCCTTGATCGTATCATAAAAAAGACGATATATGGAATCGTTATCGTTTTGATAATTTTTAGCCGCATTTATACCGCCCTGGGCAGCAATAGAATGAGCGCGGCGGGGAGAATCACTTATACAAAATATCTTGACATTATAGCCAAGTTCCCCCAAAGTAGCGGCAGCGGAAGCTCCTCCGAGACCTGTACCAACTACAATGATCTCAAGTTTTCTTTTGTTGTTAGGACTGACAACACGAATCTCAGATTTGCGCTTTGTCCATTTCTCGGCCAAAGGACCGTCAGGAATCTTAGAAATTAATTTATTATCGGCCATTTTACAGTATTTATGAAATTGCCCGCAATTTTAATGATTTTTAACGAAAACTACAATCAAATAAACCTTTTATTGAAGATAAGAGGCGAAATTATTCAAATAAATATCATAAAACCGGGGAGTTAAAGAATCATACGATTTAAAAAATCCGCTATCTGAAATCTGCCCGTCAACCCATTTCGAATATATTTCATCGAAAAAACCGTTTATCGATGATTCGGTCATTTCGCAACAACTCAAAAGGGGTTGTCTTCCGTCTTCACCATTGATTACCGATTTCAAATTCACATATCGGTTCCCGTTGCTTATATGGTAAGGAAAAACATAACGTTTTTTTATCGACAGCGCTTTGTCGCACAAAAGGGAATGGGACGACAATCCTGATTTTTTCATATAATCGGGTATATGATCGGAAAATCCTGCCAGAAGAGGTACGGCAACGCTGCAAGCCGGATACCCCAAAATAGTCCACATGACGGTATGCAATGGATTTTCGCCTTTCTTTACCCCCTCGATAACTATGGAAGCGGATGTAATCCTTCTCGGAATGAAATCCTGATCAACGGCTATTCCGTTGAAAAAACCGGACGAAATCATGGAATCATAATCACGGACATAATCGACTCCGAGAATAGCATTACTGTATGATCTTGATATAACGTCAAATATATCAGTATGACAAATATCCATCAATTCTCCTGAAGCCTTTTCGGAAAAAGCTTCCATTATTCTGTTTGCCGTAAAATACCTTTCATAACCTTTAATTTCGCTTTTTCTTCCGGATTCACAGAAATTGGTTACCGTTCTAAACCCATACGGAGCGACTTCTGGATCATTGACATCATATTTGATCCATGTATGATTGTTAACCTCATAATAAGCAGCACCCCCTTTTGCATCTATAATTCCGAAATTTGCTTCCACACCCCACGGTTCCGGCAAAGAATCGAGAAAATTCTCGAAATCCGAAGTAGAAGAACATATACCCAAAGCCTTGAACATTACAATCCCCTCTCTATCCATAAGAGAATCAGGAACATTGTCATCTTTGATATTATATGAAGCAGTATTCATTATACTGAATCCGGACGAATTTGTTCCTGTCCATGCTTCGCCTCCTTTAGAATGGGAATCTACCAATGCTATGAAATTATATTTAGCCCCCTTGAAATATTCCACGGCATTGTTCATATCATCCGTATCCCTATGCTTGAGCATTAAAGGCCTTCCCGACACAGTGTATTTAGATGAAATTATAACAGATGTGCAGGAAAAAGACGGAATCGACAAACAAACAAAAAACACGGCGCTGAATAGAAATTGTTTCATATCCTTGTATTTATTTAAAGTCAAAACAGATTCCCTTGTCCGTTGTCTTCGGTTATCTTATTTTGGAAATTGTTCTTTTCCAATTCGGAATCCAAACCCAGATGATGGTACGACAATTCTGTTGCTATCCTGCCACGCTGCGTCCTGACTATGAATCCTTCTTTTATAAGGAAAGGTTCATAAACTTCCTCGTATGTCCCCTGATCCTCGCTTACTGCCGTAGCAATTGTGTTGGATCCGACAGGACCTCCTCTGAATGTGGTTATTATGGTACGCAATATCTTATTATCGATAGAATCAAGTCCCCTGGTATCGATATTGAGCTTATCCAAAGCATATTTCGTAATATCGATATCTATATTGCCGTTGCCCAGGACCTGGGCGAAATCACGGACCCGCTTAAGAAGGGAATTGGCAATCCTCGGGGTTCCGCGGCTCCTGAGAGCTATCTCTTTTGCAGCTTCTTCCTCGATTCCGATATTCAGGATTGCAGCGCTTCTCTTCACTATGCGGAGAAGATCCGTAGCATTGTAATACTCCAAAGCACATTTTATTCCGAACCTTTCCCTCAACGGTGAAGTCAAAAGACCGCTTCTCGTTGTTGCTCCGACCAAAGTGAAAGGATTGAGCGAAATTCTTACCGAACGGGCTCCCGGTCCCTTGTCAATCATGATGTCGATCACGTAATCTTCCATTGCCGAATACAAATACTCTTCGACTTCCGGCGAAAGACGATGGATTTCATCAATAAACAAAACATCTCCGGTATCAAGTGATGTCAATAAACCAGCAAGATCACCAGGCTTATCAAGAACGGGACCTGAAGTTACTTTCATATTGACACCCATTTCATTGGATATGATATGGGCAAGCGTGGTTTTTCCCAGACCCGGAGGACCGTGGAAAAGGACATGATCCAACGCTTCTCCTCTCATTTTCGCCGCTTTTATATAAACTTTGAGATTTGAAACAATTTCTTTCTGTCCCGTAAAATCTTCAAGTTCCTGTGGTCTGATTATTCCGTCCAAATCCTTATCTTTGTCGGCATTTGGATTATGAGGGTCGAATTCTGTCATTTCAGGTCAAATTATTTTATACAAATATATTGTTTTATTTTTAAAGAATATTGATTCTATTATTCATGTTAATAAGTTCAAAACTTTGTATTTAATTGAATTTTAATATATTATTAAGCGTGTGCAGTGTTGATAAGCTAATTGTTTTCCGTTTCGAAAAATGTTCATAAGTCTGCCGGAAATAATATTAACTTTTCATTCTCCGTTTTGAACAGTGTTTTCAACAATATATTAACCGGAAAAAACAATGAGATGTTGATAAGTTCTAAAGCTTCTGCGGAATTAAAAAATAAACTGCGGGTATCTGAAGAAATCTACTGTAACGGGTTGTTTCTTTCTGCAAGGTGGTTCATTTTGTCCGGTATTGCAAAAAAAGGTACCCATGTAATCGTTCTTCCTGACAGGGAATCTGCGGAATATTGTTGTTCCGACCTTTATAATCTTGTAGACGGAGATGTGGTTTTTTATCTTCCGGATTCGGGAAAAAATGTGGAAAGGAGCAATTATAAATCTTCCTTGAGTGTCCAGAGGACATCTGCCTTGGGCAAAATCCTTGAAAACAAAGATAATTCCGGTTTGTTGCTTGTCGTTACTTATCCCGATGCCCTCGATGAAAAAGTAAACGAAAAATCCAGGATAGAGAAGTCTTTTTTCAAAATAAAAACCGGGGATGAAATCAGTTTCGATGTCCTTAAGGGGCGATTGTCGGAGAAAGGATTTGAAAAAGTCGATTTCGTTTCCATTCCCGGACAATTTGCTGTGAGGGGATCGGTTTTCGATGTCTTTTCATATTCTGACAACAATCCTTACCGTATTTCCTTTTTCGGCAATGAAGTGGAGAGCATACATGAATTCGATTGCAATACACAGCTTTCCAAAGAGCCTGTTTCCGATATAGATATCGTTCCCGATGTTTCCGTTGCAGATGATACTTCCGGCAGTGTTGAAATATCGGAACTATTTCCAGAGCATACCATAATTTGGTTCGATTCTTATGATATGTACGGAAAACGAAATTTCATCAAAAACATTGATAGGTATCAAAAAGTATATCTTGATGTTCCGGTATCTTTCGGCGGCAAAGATGCAGTCCAATTCAACATTTCCCCCCAGCCGGTATTCAACAAGAATTTCGAATTGCTTTCCGCTGACATAAGAAACAGGATAGAACATAGTTACAAGGTTTATATTTTCGGTGAAAAGGAAGCCCAGCTTGAAAGGGTAAAATCGATCCTTTTTGAAAACGGCGGATTGATGCCGGAGTTTGTAAAAGGAAAGAATATACACAGTGGTTTCATCGATAATGGCGATAAGGTCTGTTGTTATACCGACCATGAGATCTTCGACAGGTTCCACAGGGTAAGTATCAGAAGGAGTGTTGATAAAAGCGAACAACTTACTTTGAATGACTTGAGTTCATTCAAAATAGGGGACTATATCGTGCATATGGATCATGGAGTAGGAGTATTCGGTGGTCTTGTAAGGCTTTCCGATGACAAAGGAAGGTACCGCGAAGTTGTCAAACTTATGTACAAAGACAATGATGTGGTATTCGTTTCAGTACATTCACTTCATAAGATATCCCGTTTCAGATCAAAGGACGGACTGCCTCCCAAAATAAACAAATTGGGTTCGAAGGCCTGGCAGAATCTTAAAAACAGTACGAAATCCAAGGTCAAGGATATAGCTAAAGATCTTATAAGGATATATGCGAAGCGCAAATCAGAGAAAGGTTTTGCTTTTTCCGCCGATTCTTATTTACAGGAAGAATTGGAATCTTCTTTCATGTATGAAGACACTCCGGATCAGATAACCGCTACCGAAGCTGTCAAAAAAGATATGGAAGCCCGATATCCTATGGATAGGCTTATATGCGGTGATGTCGGTTTCGGGAAAACGGAAATTGCAATAAGAGCCGCATTCAAGGCTGTCGCCGATAGTAAGCAGGTGGCTATTCTGGTGCCTACTACAATTCTGGCCCTCCAGCATTATGAGACTTTTACAGGCAGGTTGAAAAACTTTCCATGCAATGTCGATTATGTAAGCCGTCTGCGTTCTGCAGGCGAGATAAGCGACATAAAAAAGAGATTGGGTTCCGGGCAGATAGATATCCTGATAGGCACTCATAAGATTTTGGGAAAAGGATTTGAATTCAAGGACCTTGGACTGCTGATAATAGACGAGGAACAGAAATTCGGGGTCGGTGCCAAAGAAAAGCTCCGCAAGATTAAAGTATCCGTTGATACTCTTACCCTTACAGCTACCCCTATTCCCAGGACATTACAGTTCTCTCTGCTTGGGGCCAGAGATCTGTCAATAATTAATACTCCTCCGCCAAACAGAATTCCCGTACAGACAGAAATAATCCTTTTCGATGAAAAGGAAATCAAGGGTATATTGAATTATGAATTGGAAAGAGGCGGGCAAATCTTTTTCCTTCACAATAAAGTGGATGAACTACAGTCCGTCCATGACATATTGCATCGTCTGGTTCCCGATATGAGAATATGTATAGCTCACGGTCAGATGGAGTCCAAGGATCTGGAAGACAGGATGCTTGATTTCATGAGAGGGGACTATGACATGCTGCTTTGTACTACGATAATAGAAAACGGACTTGATATTCCCAATGCCAATACCATCATTATTAATCAGGCCCAGAATATAGGGTTGAGCGATCTTCATCAGCTGAGGGGCCGGGTCGGCCGTTCCAACAGAAAAGCGTTTTGCTATCTGATCGTACCTCCTTTGGTTACCATTACCGATGAAGCGAGGAAAAGATTGAAAGCCATAGAAGAATTTTCTGATCTTGGCAGCGGATTCAATATTGCAATGCAGGATCTGGACATACGTGGAGCCGGAAATTTGCTGGGAGCCGAACAGAGCGGTTTCATTGCCGAAATGGGATATGAAGCGTATCAGAAAATTTTGTCGGAAGCGATGGAAGAATTAGGTGTGGAAACGGGCATATCAGCTTCGAATACCAAAAATTCATTTGTTGAAGACTGTAATATAGAAACGGATCAGCCATCTTTCATTCCTGATAGTTATATAGATATAACTAATGAAAAAATAAGGATTTACAAAAGACTTGATTCTCTTTCTGGCGAATCCGAAATACAGAGGCTGAAGTCCCAGATAGAAGACAGATTCGGTACTATGCCCGTCGAACTTTCCAATTTGTTTTTTGTAGTGCGCATAAGAAACCTCGGAGAAGTACTTGGTTTTGAAAAAATAATAATAAAGAATGGTCTAATGATCTTGTTTTTCATAGCCAATCCGATGTCGGCATATTATAAATCCGAGAGATTCGGAAAAATTCTAGGAAAGATAAATTCTGATAGTTCATTGTTCAATCTGAAACAAAATGAAGGTAAACTGAAAATAGTGATAAGAGGTGTGGATTCGTTGGAAAAGTCATATGGAATCTTGGAAAGATTGCAATAATATTATATTTTTGTTATTCATAAACCGGTTAGTCTATTAGTGGCAAATCTTGTAATTGAAATAGGAAATACGGCTGTCAAGGCAGCTTGGTCCGAAGGTATAATTCTCGGAAAGACATTTAGGTACCAGGGTGAAAAGGCGATGGCTTTCATTGTCTCTCTTGTTGAAAAAGAGAGGCCGGCTGTGTTGATAGTCGCTTCTGTATACGTAATCTCCCGCAAGGATGAGAAAGAATTGTCCGGATATTGCGGCAAGCTTTTGATTTTGGATAATTCAAATACCCGGACTCTTGCAGATTACAGTCTTCCCGATTATATAACTTATGACAGGGCGGCTTCGATCATAGCTGCCAGATATCTGTTTAAAGGCAAAGGCTGTACCGTTTTTGATTTCGGTACTACCCTGACAGTAGATTTTATTGAAAATCAGGGCAAGTATTCAGGAGGAAATATTTCGTTGGGTTGCAGAACCCGTTTTAAGGCATTGAACCGATATTCAAAGGCACTGCCTTTGGTGAATACGCCTGATTCGATCGAAGAAGAAGGCCATTCGATTCAAAAATCAATAGAGTCCGGAGTGATTTCGGGCATAATGTTTGAAATAGAGGGATATGCTAGTTTCCGACCTGCAAATGTGATAGTTTTTACAGGCGGGGATGCGGTTTATTTTGCAAAAAGAATGAAAAACTCCATCTTTGTAATTTGCAACCTTGTGCTGATGGGGTTGGCTTTAATTGCTGACGAATATGTTCAAAAAAATCTCCGGTAAATTATCAATTGCCGCGGCATTATTGCTGTGCGGAATTTCAGTGCATGCACAGAATGGTGCTTATAGTGGTTTTACTCCTTATTCCGTGTTCGGTATAGGTGATATTGCAAAAGGAGGAACGGCTTATAACAATAGTATGGGTGGAGTCGGGATTGCGACTCGAAATAACCGATTTCTCAATTATCTCAATCCGGCAGCCGTTACAGCTAGGGACACATTGTCGTTTATGGCTGATTTAGGACTTACCCAGAACAATTACATATACAAGCAGGGAAATTTGAAATCCGGAAACAACACATTCAATATCAATAATTTCATAGTATCGTTTCCTGTTTATAAGAAGTCTGCAATGATGTTCGGAATCGCTCCTTACAGCAATATCGGGTATAAAAGTTCTTCTAACGAAACTGATCCTTCACTGATAGGCAGAACGGGGAACATTTCTTATTCCATGGAGGGAGACGGCAGTCTTTATCAAATATTCGGCGGTGCAGGAGCCACTTTGTGGAGAGGGTTGTCGGTAGGTGCCGAAGTCGTCTATTATTTCGGTTCCCTCAATAAGACAAGCTCGGTTTATTATGAAAATTCCGCTACCAGAAGCATAAGCAGCGGATATACTCTTACTTTGAATGGAACAACAGCCAAATTGGGTATGCAATACGAGTACCCTTTAGGTCCCGACAATAAAATAACATTCGGAGCCACATATAAATTCGGTACCAATATCCGTGGTACTGTGGACGATTACGAATATGCGTATACCTCGTCAGTATCCGATACTTTGAGGAATAATACGGACACGTTGAAGAATAATCCGGGACAGGTTAAATTCGCTAATGAATTGGGTCTTGGAGTATCTTGGAATTATCAGAACAAACTGTTGATGGAGTTCAATTACCTGTTTTCCGACTGGTCCGGAACCGGAATGGATAAAGTGTCCGGTTTCAGCAATATAGGGCAATCGGCCTTTTCGGTTACTTCTTCACAGTCATTCAGATTCGGAATGGAATACGTTCCTAACCGCAGTGATATAAGATATTATTACAAGCGCTGTTCTTACAGAGCAGGAGCATATTATAATAAAGATTATTATAAACTTGACGGGCACCAGATAAATTCTTACGGATTGACTTTCGGAATGACCTTGCCTGTATTCAGATGGTACAACGGGCTTACAGTAGGCGTGGATATTGGCCGGAGGGGACGGGTTTATGATAATCTTGTCCGTGAAAGATATGTGAATTTCTCCGTCGGATTTAATATCTTTGACATCTGGTTCCAAAAACCAAGATATGAATAATGATAGTAACAATAACTAGATAGAATAACAGATGATATGAAAAAGATTGCGATTGCCATTTTGACTTTTGGTATTTTTTTGACAGGTAATGATTTATCCGCACAGGGAAGGTATGGTGCGGATAGTGCCGAATGTATTAAGTATCTGTCGTATTATAAAGAATATTATAAGCAGAAAGATTTCAAAGATGCTTTGCCGAGTTGGCGGAAAGCGTATAAATTATGTCCTCCTACCGCAAGTCAAAACATGCTGCTTGACGGTTCTTCAATGATGAGGGATCTGATATTCAAGAATTCAGGTAATCCGGATTACAGAAAAGCTCTTATCGATACTCTTTTGACTTTAAGTGATATAAGAGCCCAGTATTATCCTAAATTTGCGACAAGAGCCCTTAATAACAAGGGACTCGATATGGCCAATTATATGAAGGATGATTCAAAGGCATTGTATGACGGCCTGAATGACATTATCGATAAAAACAAGGAAAAGACGATCTCCTCGTTGTATCTTTTCAATCTTAATGCCGCCATCGATCTTTATCAGAAAGGCCAGTTAAAGGCTGAAGATGTAATCAATATTTATCAGAGGGCCGTTTCCTCCATTGATAAGATTCCTGCTTCCAATTCCAGTGCCGCGGCTCAGAATGACAAGGTCAAGACCGATCTTGAAAACCTGTTCATTTCCAGCAAGGTTGCAAGCTGCGATAATCTGATTTCCCTGTATACTCCGAGATATGAAGAGGACTCCACCAATCTGGAGACGATCTCAGGTATAGTAAAGATAATGAGCAATGTTGAAGGTTGCACCGATAATGCTCTTTATATGAAAGCCGTTACTTCGCTTTACAAATTGGACCCTTCCTATAAATCAGCATATTATCTTTATTCTTTGAACGCTTCCAAAGACAACGTAAACACTGCGGTTGAGTATCTTGAAGATGCAATCAATTTCAAGGAATCCGATGATAAGACCGATGCCCAGTATGAGTATGAGCTGGCCAAATATCTGTTCAAAAACGGATCTTCAGTGAAAGCTTATGAAGAAGCCAGGAAAGCTGTGGCTCTGGATCCTTCCATTGAAGGGAAAGCTGACTTCCTGATGGGTACCATTTGGGGGTCTACCGTGTGCGGAGGTAATGAAATAGAAAAGCGGGCACAATATTGGGTTGCGGTTGATTATCTTGTAAAAGCCAAGAAAGCCGATCCTACTCTTTCCGATGATGCAAACGAGTTGATAAAGCAATATAGCACGTATTTTCCGCAGACGGCCGAAGCTTTCATGTATGATATAACCAACGGTCAGTCATATACGGTTTCTTGCGGCGGACTCAGGGCCACTACCATAGTGAGAACGCAGAAATAACCTGATTTGAAAAGAATCGGAAATATTATGAAAAAGATTGCAACCGCAAGTGCGGTTGCTTTCATCGTTTATTCCTGCAAGGGGAAATTGTCTTTGGCTGAAAATCTGGATTTATCTGAAACCCCTGTGCAAACGGTTGACAGCATGTTTGTTGTCCAAACAGATAACGGCTTGTTGCAGATGCGGATGGAAGCTGATTTGATGCAAAGGTTCGATAATGATTCCGTTTCTTATGAAAAATTTCCGAAAGGCTTTTCCGTATTCGGTTATACAGATGATGGAAAACTTGAAACATATATAATTTCGGATAATGCATGTCATCATAAAAACAAGAAAAACGGAAAGGAATATTGGTCCGCTTTCGGCAACGTCGTAATTGAAAATATCCTTAAAAAGGAAACGATGGAGACCGATACGATATATTGGGATCAGACGAATCATGAAATTTATACCGATTGCTATGTCAAAATGTTTTCCCCGGACGGGTTCATGCAGGGGTACGGAATGAGATCTGACGAACATGCCAGGAATTCCATAATTCTCAAACCTTTTAACAGTTATGGGATCGTTGTGCAGGATACGTCTTTGGTTGTCATAGATTCGGTCAATTTTATAGGTCCCTTGTTAAAAAAATGATAATTAATTTGAAGAAAATCATTATCTTCGCAATCCTTATCGATTATTAATTAAAAAAAATAAAAAATGGCGGTACTTGAAAAAATACGCGTTAAGTTCGGGCTGGCTGCATCCATCATTATTGCACTTGGCCTGTTATCGTTCATTATAGATCCTAATGAACTCACATCTGCGTTTCAGTCCATGTCATCGAAATACGACGTGGGCAATATAAACGGGAAATCCATTTCTTATACGGATTTTCAGGCTGATGTGGAGAAGTTCACTAAACTTAACGAAATGATGAGCGGATCTTCCGCCCAGAATGACAAGCAGCAGAAACAGATCCGTGATGCCGCATGGCAGACGTTGATCGATAAATATCTGTTTATAAAATCTGCAAGGAATGCGGGAATCAATGTCGGAGACGATGAGATAGTCGACCTTACCACCGGCGATATGATATCTCCGCTTATTGCCAAAAATCCGGCATTTGCCGATAAGAACGGTAACTTTTCCAAAGAGATCTTCACGAAATTCGTAAGCAATGCCGCTTCTGACGAGAATATGAAGCTCTATTGGAATTATATTCAGACTACGATTTACACACAGCAGTTTTATTCGAAATATAATTCGCTTTTCGCACAGAGCAATATCCAGAATCCGCTGATGCTTACGAAAGCAATAGCGGAAAACAATAATACGACGAATGTGGATTTCGTAATGTCTCCATACAGTTATGCAGTAGATTCTTCGATTGTAGTATCCGATAACGATATCCGTAATTATTACAAGAATCATAAGAAATTTTTCAAACAGCAGGCAAGCAGGGATATAGAATATGTTGTTTATGAGGTGAAACCCTCAAAAGAGGACATTTCGGCTACAAATAATAAAATGTCCGATATTTATAATGAGTTCGCCACGACAAAGAATATCAAAAGCTTCCTTCTCAAGAATTCAGACAGACCGTTTTCATCATATTATTATAAAAACGGAGAGCTGAATACCATTTCTTCCGATATCAATGATTTCGTATTTAAAAACGGTTCCGAGGTATCCGGGATTTTCAACAACGGTAATAAATTTTTTGCCGCAAGGGTCATGGCTACCGCGATGGTTCCCGATTCCGTTTATGTAAGGCATATTCTACTTCAGGGAAATAATGCCGACAAACAAGCCGACAGCCTTTTGAGTGTTCTTTCTTCCGGAGACAGCTTTTCCAATATCGCCGCTCTTTATTCCGCAGATAAAAGTTCGGCCGCTGATGGAGAAAAAGGTAATCTCGGATGGCTGACACAGACTTATATGATTCCTGGTTTCGAAGGTGTGATGACGGCCGCCGTCAATAAGCCTTTTATTATACATTCTCAATATGGCACTCATCTCGTGGAAGTTACGAAAACCACTAAACCGGTCTTAAAGAAAGAAGTAGCTATTTTGGAAAAAGACGCTTTGGCAAGCAAGAATACTTTCAATGATTATTATGCGAAAGCAAATAAGTTTGCAAATCTTGCTTCAGGCAGTTACCAGAATTATAAAAATGCGGTAGATACGCTTGGCGAATATTCACATACCATGAATAATGTTCTTCAAAGCACATCCGATTTCGGTTCGGTTGAAAATGCCAAAGAAGTCACCCGCTGGATATTCGATGCCAAAAAGGGCAAGGTTTCCAATATAATAACTGTAAATAATAATTATTTCTTCGTCGTTGCTTTGAAAAACACCCATAAAGAAGGTTATGCAAAGGTCAATGAAGTTGCTTCAGTCATAAAACAGCACCTTTATGCCGAAAGATACGGGAAAAAGAAAGCAGCCGAAATTGCGGAAAAGATCGCGGGGCTTAAAGATCTCAGGACGATTGCCGATACATTGAAAACGACGGTTAGCAACCAATCCAGCGTCGCCTTTGCTTCAATGAATTCCCAAAGCCTTGATCCTATGTTCATCGGTGCAGTCTCCGTTGCCAAGATCGGAGAGATAAGCAAACCGCTTGCCGGGAATATTGGTGTGTATGTTTATCAGGTAAAGAGCCGTGATACCGGGTCTTTCTATACTGAGGATGATGCCAAGAATTATCAGGCTAAGATAAACCAATATGAATTAAGGGCACTTCTTCCGGTAATGGAAAATGATGCCGATGTTAAAGATAACAGAGCCAAATTCTATTAGGAATCAGTTGCTCTGAATAATAAAGAAGCCGATCGGAATTTCCGACCGGCTTCTTTAATTACCGCTTATACGTAAGCCTCTGATAAAGTACGTCTTTCTTCAGAGACTTACATTTGCCGGACTATATGATGTTTAGGGTATGTTTTAATTAATTTCTAAAAAAAAAGTTATCATTGTGATAAAAAACATTATATTTGAAGTAAAATTTATTAATACAGTTTATTCAACGTTAGTTGACACAGCCGTTGGCTTTGGAACTTGTGGCCTTGGATTAATAGGGGTCGTGCTTAGTTCGGTTGCTTCGATTGCTGCTTCCGGAACGGATTTTAACAAAGCGATTGATGACACTGCAGCAAGTCCTACAGATTAAGTCATATGATTATGTACATAGGTGTTATTATAACTTGTTTTTTAGTGTTGCTTGTAGCAATAAGAAAATTCCAGAGTCTACAGAGGAAAAACAAAGAGTCGCAAGATGCTTCTACTGATGAATTAAGAGCATCGAAAGTTCATATTGTTTTCGCGATTTTTCTAATCGTGTTCTTTATCTTGGGATTTATCTTGAAACTGAATTTTATTATAGCCCTGATAGTGTGTTCCATTACGTGTGTCGCTGATTTTCTGGTCGCAAAGCGAGTTTCTCAAAAGGAATAATCCATTGTAGCGGTTAATAATCATGAGAAAGCCTCCGGAGAGGTAGCCTATATCCTAATACGTGCATCTCCGGAGGCTTTCGTTTATACGTTGAAAAGGAAGTGCATTATGTCTCCGTCCTGCACTACATAATCTTTTCCTTCTATTCCGAGTTTCCCTGCGGCTCTTACCGCAGCTTCCGATTTGTAGTTTATAAAGTCCTCATATTTTATAACTTCTGCACGAATGAAGCCCTTCTCGAAATCAGTATGTATGACACCTGCAGCTTTTGGTGCTTTGTCGCCTTTATTGATCGTCCATGCACGGCATTCATCCGCACCTGCGGTGAAAAATGTCTGGAGATTCAGCAGGTGATAAGCGCTTTGGATCAATCTTACAACTCCGGATTCCTTCAATCCTAATTCTTCAAGGAACATCTGCCTGTCATCGTAGCCTTCTATTTCGGCTATTTCGGATTCCGTTTTGGCTGCAATAATGAGAATTTCAGCGTTCTCATCGCTTACTGCTTTTCTGACTGCATCCACATATGTATTTCCATTGACGGCCGAAGCATCGTCAACATTGCAGACATACATAACCGGTTTGTTTGTAAGAAGGAATAGATCATGTGCCATATCCTCTTCTTCCGGATTGGCGGGAATGACGGTTCTGCATGATTTACCCTGTACCAAAGCCTCCTTGTATCTTAGAAGCAGATTGCAAAGTTTTTTTGCCTCCTTATCGCCTCCCTGTGCCTGTTTCCCCGATTTGGATAGTCTTCCTTCAACGGTTTCCAGATCTTTTATCTGGAGTTCGGTATCCACGACTTCCTTGTCTCTTACCGGATCGACATTTCCGTCTACGTGGACGATATTATTGTCATCGAAGCATCTCAATACATGCAGAATCGCATCTGTTTCCCTGATATTTGCAAGGAATTGATTGCCGAGGCCCTCTCCCTTGCTGGCTCCTTTCACAAGACCGGCAATGTCCACAATGTCCACGGAAGCGGGAATAGTTCTCTTCGGATTGCATAGACCGGCTAGCTTTTCAAGCCGTTTGTCCGGTACATTTGTGGATCCGAGATTTGGTTCTATGGTGCAAAAAGGAAAATTGGCACTTTGCGCCTTCCCTGAACTTATACAATTGAATAAAGTGGATTTTCCGACATTAGGAAGTCCTACTATTCCGCATTTTAATGACATTTTATTGTAATTGAATTATAATTGGATCTGCAAAGTTAGCAATAAAAAAAATATCTGTTTCTTATGGACGGATTTCTTTTTTTTAAAGATTTTGCCGTATCCATTTCTCATTTTCGCATCATGAAATATGTGATGATCATTATCCTGTCTTTATTTTCGGAAAATCCGTCGTCAGCGAAGGATTCGACTCTGATTATGTTCTGGAATCTTGAGAATTTTTTCGATTACAGGGACAGCGGCAACGGAACCGCCGATACCGAATTCTCTTCGACAGGACAAAGGCATTGGACGAAGAAAAGATTTTATGCCAAGTGTAATGCCATAGCCAAAGCGATAATGTGGATAGGCAGTGAAAAAGGGCGCATGCCTGACATCATTGGCGTGGCCGAAGTGGAAAACAGATTTGTCCTTGAGCGGCTTGTCTATGCTACGGCATTGAAGAAATATGATTACGGTGTTGTCCATTATGAATCTCCCGATCCGAGGGGAATAGATGTCGGCTTACTTTACAGACGAAGCTTTTTTAAAGTGCTTTCTTCCCGGAGATGTCCCGTAACTGATTCCTGTTCTTCGGGTACACCGTTATTGACAAGGGATATCCTTGAAGTAAAATTAAAGAAAACTGAAGGTGACGGCGGCAGAGGTGATTCCGGAAGTGAGTTGATATTATTGGTCAACCATCATCCGTCGAAATACGGTGGCGATTCCGGCATCTGGAGACGAAAGGTTGCAATGGCACGTCTGAAAGAAGCAGGGGATTCTCTGGTTTCCGCCGGAGTTAAGCGTATTGTTGCCATGGGGGATTTCAATGATACTCCGGATAATCCGGTTTTTCAGAAATTGGACGGCCTTTTCATAAATAAAGCTTTGCCTCTTTACAATAAAGGGTACGGTACAATCCGCTATAAGGGGAAATGGGATATGATAGATATGTTTTTTGTCAGTAAGAATAGCTTCCTGCATTCTTCAATGGAAATAGCAAGAATCCCGTTTCTTTTCGTGAGAGATAATACTTTCGCCGGTGAAAAACCGTTGCGTACTTATTCCGGCCCGAAATATGTTGGAGGAGTAAGCGATCACTGTCCGATATTACTTGTTTTGTGGTGATTATTTTTTACCTTTGGAACTGTGATTTTGTATAATGACATTAAACTTAAACCGATATAATCATGGATATGAAAGAAAAGATTCAGAAAAAATTCGAAACACTGTTCGGAGGGGAAGGTGATTTTTTCGCTTCAGCCGGCAGGATTAATCTCATAGGCGAACATACCGATTATAATGGCGGATATGTTTTCCCCGGAGCGATAGACAAAGGTATCGTTGCCGAAATCAAACTTAACGGGACCGACAAGGTTCATGCCTATTCTCTGGATTATGACGAATATGTAGAGTTCGGGTTGAATGAGGAAGATGCCCCTAACCAGAGTTGGGCCAAATATATTTTCGGAGTCTGCCGTGAAACTGAGAAAAGGGGTGGAAAAGTCGAAGGCTTCAATACGGCTTTTGCCGGTGATGTGCCTCTCGGAGCCGGACTTTCTTCTTCGGCAGCTTTGGAAAGCACGTTTGCCTATGCTTTGAATTATTTATTCAATAATGGTATTGACAAATTCGAATTGGCCAAGATAGGGCAGTCTACCGAACATAATTATTGTGGAGTGAATTGCGGTATAATGGATCAGTTCGCTTCTGTATTCGGCAGGAAGGGAAGTCTTATCCGGCTGAATTGCAAAACTCTGGAATATAAATATTTTCCTTTCGATCCTAAAGGTTATAAACTTGTCCTCTTGGATTCGTGCGTTAAACATGAACTTGCTTCCTCCGCATATAATAAAAGGCGGAAATCCTGTGAAAATGCAGCTCTTGCCATAAGGAAAAATCATCCGGAAGTGGAATTCCTCAGTGATGCCAAACGCGTGTGGCTGGATGAGGTCAGAAATAACATTTCAGGGGAGGATTTCCTCCGTGCAGAATATGTGATTGGTGAAGTGCAAAGGGTTCTCGACGTCAGCGATGCTTTGGAGAGAGGCGATTACGATACGGTAGGTGAATTGATGTATCAGACTCACTTCGGACTCAGCCGTTTGTATGAAGTCAGCTGCGAAGAGCTCGATTTCCTTAATAAAATTGCCCGTCAGTGTGACGTTACCGGTTCCAGAGTCATGGGAGGCGGTTTCGGCGGTTGTACTATAAATCTTGTCAAAGATGAACTGTATGACAAATTTATAAGTATCGCTATCGAGAAATTCTCTGTGAAATTCGGTCACGAACCAAAGGTTTATGACGTAGTCATAAGCGACGGTGCAAGAAAATTATAATCCTTTTATCTGATTCTTGTTATCTGATTCTTGCCGCAAGCCAGGCTGCATCAATTTTGACAAAACCCGGCTCCGGCATGATTGACGGATTCCGTTGCAATATCCTGCGGCAATCTTCATATACATTGAATCCTATGTTTACTCCCTGCAGCTGGCCTTCAGTTGCAAAGGAGAAAGATATCTCGTTGTCCGGACCGTTCATTTTGTAGAATCTGAATTCCGTATCCATGATTTTTTCCCTCTTTGATTTGTCCGGTTCTTTTTCTTCCATTTCCATTTTGGTGACATATTTGCACATCTCCATGACAATGTCATCCAGACCTGCATCATAGATGTTCACCTTTTCTATCAATGAACTGATGTCATTTACCTTGCGCAAGTTGTATTCTTCCAGCAAAGCCGTTTGTCCGTCAGCGATTTTTATCTGTTTTTCCAAAGCTTCCCCTTCAGGGAACAGCCAAATCATCAACTTCTCTTGCGGATCATGGTAAAGGATTGAATATTTGGCAAGATTGATTTTTCCGCATTTCGGACATTCCCAAATAAAAAGCGAACCGTTTTTGACCTTTTCCTTGAGTTCGGGATTTACAGCTACGTTTATTCGTTGATAAATATTTATTTTCTGTTCATTGCCGCATTTTGTACAACGGCACAAAGCCTGTGTCTCGTTTTGCATTGTTACATTGATATGTTAAAAGTAAGTCCCGTGTATATCCTGTCAACAGGATAATTTTTGTTTATTATTGTTTTATACAGTGATCCTCCATTTACCGAGGTTGTGATTCCAAGGCTGCAGTCGTAAGGCAACCAAAGGAAATTTGACATATGAATTGCAAAATTGAAGCCTGCCGAGTGCAAATTCCCCTCCTCGTAGATGGAATAATCGAAATGGGGCGTGAATACGAAATTTCTTATGTAAAATGCCGGCGAGAGAAAAGACCAGTCTCCGGCCCATATAGGAATGGCATAGTCTGCCGTAAGCCTGACCTGCCAGGAATAGCTGTTTTCAAGATAATTTTTCACCGCCGAATTGGATTCGAACCCGCGAGGGCTTGTTTCAAGGTAATTCTCTCTTATTCTGGAAGCGGCCCCGAATTGTTTTTGCCATATGCCTGTCAGCCTCAGTCCTTGTTGCGG
Source organism: Bacteroidales bacterium (assembly GCA_022648685.1). Taxonomy (GTDB): domain Bacteria; phylum Bacteroidota; class Bacteroidia; order Bacteroidales; family UBA932; genus Cryptobacteroides. Next base: position 403,072 of record JALCMW010000001.1, on the reverse strand, counting down.
TATCAATCCCGGAAGATATCCATAGACATATGAAAAGGCGGAAGGCGTGAATGATTTCGCCATCCCGGGTCTTACATTGTATCCTGCTTCAGCGCCGATTCCGAATTTCGGATAAATCTGTGATTCGGCAACAGGCCTGACCGTATATCCGCGGACGATTGCCGTGAATTTACTCATAGGTACATTCTTTCCTTCCTTTTGTCCGGTAGTTTCGTAGAAAACTCTTCCGTCGATTTCATGATAAGTCAGATATGTTGTCGAATTGTCATATCTATCGTTGGATATTTTATAATTTATTTGAGGTATTAGGCCTCTTTCCCAGCCTCCGGAAGAAAATTGCAGAGGTACATAGATCAGAAGTTTTCCGGAAAAACAAGAACTGCCGGTTATTTCCTTTGTGGTATGGTTATAATAGTTGTTTTTGTAATTTATGAACTGTTTTCTGTACTGATAGGAATTCCTGTCATTGCAGTCCGCCGTGATTTCCAGTGCAGGAAATAATCCGGAATAATTGAGTTTTAAATGGAATGAATTCTTGAACGAGCCGCTTTTGTCCGGATCTTCGTGAACAGAGTATCCTGCAAAGCCGGAAAAGGAACCGATATAATCCTGGAAGAAACCTGTCGCTCCTGCTGAAGCCATTTGAAAATCATAATCATGGCTGGCTCCCTGAATGTTGTCTATGTTGAAGTAAATGGGAGCCCATGAATGGAAATGCGGGAAATGCGGTACCTTCCTGTATCTCACGGGTTGTGATGTTTTTATGGAATCTATTGCTTTATAAGGGTTTTCCATGGCTGCTTCTTTCTCAAGTGTTTTTTCCTGTTCCGACAGCTTTTCCGCTACCGGATATTTGTGTATTTCATCGAAAGAAACTTTCCTGTTCAGGAGGCTGCCTGTCGGAATCGAATTCAAAAGTTTTCCTTTTGTTGACAGAACCGAATAATATAAGGAATCCCTGTTGCCGCTGAAGCAGAAATCGGATGCTCCGTATCTGAAATTGGTCAGTTGCAATAGTTTTCCGTCGGACGGGTCCAGTGAATACAGTTCATTTACTCCGGTTCTGTCGCAAGTGAAATACAGAACATCTTTTTCCGAATAAAGATTCTTGATTTTCACCGGCCTGGGATTGAGGATTTCCCGGAATCTATCTCCGTTTCCTACTTGATATATTCCGAACCCATTTTCCGATATCCCTGTTGCGTACAATCCTGAGTCTGACCATACGGATTCAACTATCTGGATCGAATCGGGAGCCGGGATTCTGTGTAGCAGCTTCCCTTTTCCGGAAGTTATAATAAGAATGTTAGAGCCACCCTTGACAGGATACTCGGTAACGGCCAATTCTTTTCCGGATGGTGAAGGTGTCGGATTAAACAGTCTGCTGCCTTTTGAAATAGTGTTTATTCTGCCGTTTTCCGGATCCAGATAGCGGATGACGGAAGTGCCTTTTAGAGACCATCTCGGATCGTTGATGTTTTCGCTCCAATAAAGCCTGCCATTGCTTCGCGAGTATGAGAGTCTGCTTGTTTGCCTGCCGAATGGCCTTATTTCCTTTTCATTTCCGTCAAATCCGGTCCTTACAAGAACCGTTGCCGATGTCATTCCAGATTTCAAGGAATATATGCCTGATGCCGTGCAAGTATTGTATTTGTATTCCGTAAATCTTGGCGGTGTCTTTACAGCCTGTTTTCCTTGCATGAATGGAGCTCTCTGTGCCGCATCCTTGTCCCAGATGTCATGGAAAGATGACATTATTTCCGAAAAAGTCGTTTTGAATTTCTTTCCTGATGCCATTCCGGCTACTTTCTGCATATCGCCGATATGAAGAGGGTGTCTGCATACATAATCATAATATCTTTTGCTGAACAGTGCGTCATCGTATTTGTACCGCATTCCTGCTACGGTCAGATAGCCTACGGCATAGTAGTCGGGGGCGTAATATCTTTGGGATCCGTATCTCCACCTGTACCAGTTTCTGTAATCCCCCTTGTCGAATGCCATCATATAATAATCCAGAAAGTCGGCGGACCTTCCTCTCCCGGATTTCGAAAGTGCCGTTTCGGCCGTTACCGCATCTCCTTCGAGAAGGGAAAGGTTCGGGTAAATGCCGGCCATCGCCCCGGGAAACATTTCTCCGAAAATCCAGCTGAAAGGCTTGAAACAGCCTCTGTATCCGAATTGCATTTGTGCCGAATGCCTTGATTCGTGGATAGCCAGATTCTTTATCCATGGCATTTGATCAGGTGAATAAGCATCTTGTACCGTATTGAGATTCATTCTTTGGGGAGCCCATACGACGGATCCGTTGGCGATAGTTGTGTATGCATGTAAAATAGCTGTTGTTTTTCCCCTTTGGAATTCACCGGGAGCCATCCCGATGCTTCTTGAATCCGGAATTCTGTAGTATTCGAGGTTCCGTCCGTATGCCTTTGCAAGTGAATCAACACCTTCCGGATATAGGATTCTGAAGTTTTCGGTCTCTATTTCATACCATTTCAGCGAAGCCGGTTCGTCTCCGGTTAAGTAGAATTGTGCTTTGGAAGGTATCGAAATCAAAAAGAAAACGAGAACCGTCAGAAAAAAATTATGTTCAGTCATTCCGATAATCAGTATGTTGAGGTCCGATTAAAAGGCAAATCTAATATTTTTTTATAATTTTGCTGTCAAAACGGATATAATATTAAGTCGTTATGCAAATTGCTATTCAGGTCTTCACTCTGCTGGGTTCCCTGGCGATGTTTCTGTATGGGATGACACTTATGAGCGAAGGCCTCCAGAAAGCTGCAGGGGACAGATTGAGGTCTTTTCTCGAGTCGATGACTTCCACCCGTTTCAAGCGGGTTCTTACCGGAATCATTATCACAGCTCTGATTCAATCGTCAAGCGGAACGACCGTGATGGTCGTAAGTATGGTCAATGCCGGTCTTCTTTCACTTGCGAACGGGATCGGAGTCATAATGGGAGCGAATATCGGCACTACTGTTACGGCCTGGATCATTTCTCTTTTCGGATTCAGCATGGACATATCCAAAATCGCCATTCCGTTTGTCGCTTTCGGCTTCATTTTTACTCTGTCCAGGAAAAGCAAGAACAGAAACATAGGCCAGTTCATCATTGGCTTCTCCCTTCTTATCATCGGGCTGTCCGCAATGAAGTCTTCCGTCCCAGATTTGAACAGCCATCCGGATGCCTTGGCTTTTGTCAGGAACCTTACAGGATTCGGGTTCGGGTCCGAGTTGATTTTTCTTGCTATCGGTACGTTGCTTACCATTGTACTTCAGGCTTCCAGTGCAACCATGGCATTGACATTGGTTTTCGTATCCAACGGCTGGATAGATTTCAATATGGCGGCTTCAATGGTCCTTGGCGAAAATATAGGAACGACAATAACAGCTAACATTGCTGCGGTTGTGGCCAATTATTCTGCAAAAAGAGCAGCCAGGGCACATACCGTCTTCAATGTCTTCGGTGTCATCTGGGTATTGTCCATTTTCCCTGTGTTTTTAAGGTTCATAGGGCATATCATAACATTGATGGGGCTGCCGAACCCCAATACCTCCGATCTGACTCTTATCGGCCAGAATCCGGATATTTCCAAATCGGTCCTTTACGGGATATGCACCCTGCATACTCTTTTCAATGTTACCAATACCCTCATCCTGATCTGGTTCATCCCGCAAATAGAGAAAATGGTTACTTTGATGGTTCCGACTCCTGAAGGGGAGGGTGAAGTCTTCAGGCTGAAGTTCATACAAGGAGGTCCTCTTTCCACTGCGGAACTTTCCCTCGATGAGGCAAAGCAGGAAGTCATCCATTTCTCCGAGATATGTTATAAGGGTTTCGGATACGTGAGGTCGGCAGTTAATGAAACGGACAAAGGAAAATTCGATGAACTGAATTCAAAACTTGTCAAATACGAAGAGATAACCGACCGGATAGAATATGAAATAGCTGCATACCTCAGCGGTGTTTCAAAAGGGGAAATAAGTGCGAGATCGGCCAGCCGGATTAAAGGGATGTATACGATTATAGGTGAAATGGAGAGCCTGGGTGATTCCGGGGAAGCTATCGGCAGGTTGCTTAGACGCAGGAATGAACACGGAAGCATATTCGACGGCAATATGATGAAGAAGCTCAACAGGCTGATGGATTTGGTTGACGATGCATATAAGGCCATGACTGACAATCTTCGTGTATCTTATTCGAGTTTGAAAGATATAACCAATGCACAGGATGCCGAATATAATATAAACGAGTACCGCAATAGTTTAAGGGAAGAGCATATCGCCAATATAGAAAGTGATACCTATAATTATCAGACCGGAGTGTTCTACATGGATCTGGTAGCTGAATTGGAAAAGATGGGCGATTTCCTTATAAATATTTCCGAAGCTCAAATAGAAGAAAATGAAGATTAACGGAATAAGAACGGCAGCAATATTTTTCATATGCCTTTATATGGCGTATGGTTGTGCCGGCAATAAGAAAAACGACGGCCGGAATCCTTCATCCGGATTAAGGGCTTTTCCTCAGACTGAGATTCCCTCCATGTTGTCAGGAAGGGACAGGGTCGATTATCTGATTGATCATTATTGGGATATATATCTTGATACATCGAAAATATATCAAAGTGATTCCACCGTCGTGAACGGTGTCCGGAAAACGGATCTTGAAAAAGCCGTCGGGGCTTATGTTACATTGCTTGATGTGGAATCGCCACTTTATGCTGAAAAATCAGTTTCTGAAATGTTTGACAAGCTGGAGTCTTTCTCGAAGTCGGATACGTCATCCCATATGTTCGATATCGTCACCGGGTATATACAAAAATATTTATATGATCCCAATTCACCGGTCCGAAACGAGGATTATTATCTCCCATATGTCACCAAATTGTCGAAATCTTCATCTGTGGACGGATCGTTGCGTAAATCTTATGCCTACGATGCCAGAATGTGCGCCCTCAACAGGATCGGCACTCCTGCGGCGGATTTCGAGTTCACTGACCTCAAGGGGAAAGTCCGGACTCTTTATTCCATAAAGGCCGATTATACATTATTGTTTTTTTCGAACCCTGGTTGCAATGCATGCAAAAGCATAACGGATGCGCTGGAATCCGATACCAGGATAAATGATTTGATAAAAAAGAAGAAACTTGCGATAGTAAATGTTTATATAGACCTTGAAAGGGACAAGTGGAGGGCTTTTGCCGCATCTTATCCCGAATCGTGGTATAACGGGTATGATAATAAATATATAATAAGAACGGATGTGCTGTATAACGTACGTGCAATTCCGTCTTTGTATATTCTTGACAAAAACAAAAATGTCATCATGAAAGATGCACCGCAGGAAAAAGCCCTTTCATATCTTGATAATATCGCAGAATAGTTATAAATTTGAATCATAACGAAGAAAATTTCGGATAAAAATAGTTTATGGATATAAAAAAAGAGCAATGGGGCGTATCAGGAAACGGAAAAGAGATTTCCAGATATACGCTTACAAATTCAAAGGGAGCCTTTATCCGGTTGTCTGATGTCGGGGCGGGAATCGTTTCTGCCGCAGTTCCGGACAGGGATGGAAAAATAGCCGATGTCGTTTTGGGGTATCAGAATCCTGCCGATTATTTTTCCGACGGTCCGTGTGCCGGGAAATGTCCCGGACGCTATGCCAACAGGATAGCCAAAGGCCGCTTCGTATTGGATGGAAAAGAATATAATCTTCCTATAAATAATGCCTGCAATCATCTTCACGGAGGTCCGGACGGTTTCCAGAACCAGGTTTGGGAAAGCCGTGTGACAGGAGATGCCGTGGAATTCATGTATTTCTCCGCGGATGGAGAAGCCGGTTATCCTGGCAACCTGAAAGTTGTGGCACATTATGAATGGACGGAAGAAAATGAAATAAAGCTCACATTCCGGGCTGTAACAGATGCATCGACAATTCTCAACCTTACAAATCATACTTATTTTAATTTGAATGGAGAGGGGAACGGAGGCATCCTTGGGCATATATTGAAACTGAATGCTTCATTATATCTTCCTACGGATGATACTCTGATTCCTCTGGGGAGTACAGAGCCGGTAGCCGGCACTCCCATGGATTTTCTTGAGCCCAAGGTTATCGGGCAAGATATAAAAGAAGACTTTCCTGCATTGAAATATGGCAAAGGATACGACAATTGCTTTATGATAGACGATTATTCCGAAGGCCAATTGCAAAATGCCGCACAGCTCTATTCGGAGGAAAGCGGAAGAGTCCTTGACGTAATTACCACTCAGCCTGCAGTCCAGGTATATACCGGAAATTGGCTTGAAGGAAGCCCTAAGGGTAAATGCGGACGCAGTTATCATGATTATGAAGGTGTTGCCATAGAATGCCAGCATTGTCCGGATTCTCCCAATGAACCGGATTTCCCTTCAACGGTATTACGTCCCGGTGAAGAATTCCGGCAGGCTATTATTTTCTCTTTTTCAGTTAAGGAATAATCATGGAGCAATATCTGGAATTATTGAGGCATATACGCAAGGATGGAATTATCAGGAACGACCGTACCGGTGTAGGCACACAGAGTGTTTTCGGTTACCAGATGAGATTCGATCTAGGCAAGGGTTTCCCGCTGCTTACTACCAAGAAAGTGCATTTGAAATCCATAATTTATGAGTTGCTCTGGTTTATATCCGGAGATACCAATATCAAATATCTGAAAGACCACGGCGTTTCCATATGGGATGAATGGGCGGATGAAAATGGCGATCTGGGCCCGGTGTACGGCCGTCAATGGAGGAGCTGGCCGACTTCGGACGGCAGTTCGGTGGATCAGCTTTCGGAAGTGATAGAGTCGATAAAACATAATCCCGATTCCAGGAGAATGATCGTTTCGGCATGGAATGCAGGCGAAATCAGGAAAATGGCTCTTCCTCCCTGTCATTGTCTGTTCCAGTTTTATGTCGCTGACGGCAAACTTTCATGCCAGCTTTATCAACGGAGTGCAGATACGTTTCTAGGGGTTCCGTTCAACATCGCCTCCTATGCTCTTCTTACTATGATGATTGCCCAGGTTTGCAATCTGCAGCCTGGTGAGTTCATCCATACTACCGGAGACACACATATATATATCAATCACTTCGATCAAGTCGATCTTCAGCTTTCACGAAAACCGAAGCCTTTGCCGGTTATGAAACTCAATCCTGACGTGAAGGATATTTTTTCTTTCGTCTATGATGATTTCAAATTGGAAGGGTACGACCCATGGCCGGCAATAAAAGCTCCTGTAGCTATTTGAGAATATGGAAAAAAGTATAATTGTGGCCGTGGCCGACAATTTGGCTATCGGAAAGGATAATGCATTGCTTTGGCATATCGCCGAAGATATGAAATATTTCAGGAAAACGACTACCGGCTTTCCTGTGATAATGGGATACATGACATTCAAATCCATAGGAAGACCGTTGCCTAACCGCAGGAATATCGTGATATCGATATATCCTTTCGATGATGCTCCGGAAGGAGTTATCGTTGTTTCTTCTTTGTCTGAAGCCTTTGCTGCAGCGGAGGATGCCGGGAAATGTTTTGTCATAGGAGGAGGGGAGACTTATCGCCAGGCTTTGCCTGTTGCCGATACTCTCTACATTACACATGTCCATGCAGTGATCAGAGATGCCGATACTTTTTTCCCTGTGATAGATCCTTCTATCTGGGAAGACGGTCCATCGTCTCTTTCTTCCATGAAAGACCCGGAATCCGGATATGCGGTTGAATTTAAAGTATATAAAAGACGTTCTTTTAAGTGATATCTTTTTAATCAAGATAGGTATTATAGATAATGGATAAAGAAAGGGAAAGTTTTGCCGGCAGATTTTCCGTAATCATGGCATTTGCCGGGTCTGCAATAGGGCTTGGCAATATCTGGCGTTTCCCTTATATGGTCGGACAGTACGGCGGTGCCGCTTTTGTGCTCATATATATAATAGCTTCTTTATTCCTTTCCCTGCCTATTTTCCTTTCCGAATCCGTTATCGGACGCTCAGCCCGTTCCAATGCATTCGGAGCAATGTCTGTTCTGGCCCCGAAATCCAGGGTATGGAAATCGTTCGGCTACCTGTTCATTTTGACGCCCATGATAGTTGTTTCCTATTACAGCGTAATAGGAGGCTGGTCGCTGGATTATCTTTGCAAAGCCTGCACTCTCGGTTTTGTAAGGACGGATGCAGCCAATATAAATGAAATATTCGGAAACTTCATTTCCACTCCATGGAAACCTTTGCTGTTTCATGTCCTGTTCCTTTCAATCAGCATATTGATTGTATTTCTCGGTGTCAAGACCGGAATTGAAAAATTCAGCAAAATATCAATTCCTTTATTATTTGCGATGATAGTGGTTATCACCGTCTATTCGCTCTCTCTTCCGGGAGCCCGCGAAGGCGTTGAGTATCTTGTAAAACCGGATTTTTCCAAAGTCACTCCCGCTACATTCTCTTATGCGCTCGGGCAGTCGTTTTATTCGCTTTCCCTCGGGATGGGCATTATCATCACGTATTCTTCATATGTCAGCAAGAAAGAAAATATCCTGGTTACAGGTTTCGGCACGGCTGTATCAGACTTGCTTTTTGCAATTCTTGCCAGTTTTGCTATAATGCCTGCCGTTTTTTCCGTTGGAATAGAACCTAATGCCGGTCCCGGACTGATATTCCGGACATTGCCGTTCATCTTTTCCAAAATGGGGGAATCCCTTCCTTATATAAGTTCGTTGGTGGCTGTCATCTTTTTTCTTACCGTGTTGGTCGCCGCCCTTACATCTTCGATATCTCTGCTTGAAGTCGGTGTCGCCTATCTTATTGAAGAGAAGCATCTTTCCAGAAAAACAGCTTGTCTGGTCGTGTATTTGTCCACCGGCGTCCTGGGTATGTTGAGCAGTCTGTCTTTCGGACCCCTTTCTGGCGTCAGGATTCTGGGGAAGCCGGTTTTCGATTTCCTTGATGCTTTTTCCTCGAATATACTGATGACGGCCGGAGCTCTTGCCGCCGTAATTTTCGTGGGATGGAAAATGAATAAAAAAGTGGTACGGGATGAATTGACGAACGGGGGATCGCTTAAAATGAATTCGGGACTTTTCGGAGTTGTTTATTTCCTGATAAAATATGCCGCTCCGTTGGCCGTCATTGCTATACTTATATCTGATTTTATAGGGTGATATGAAAGAGAGAGAAAACTTCGGAAGCAGATTTGCAGTAATAATGGCTTTTGCCGGTTCTGCCATAGGGTTGGGAAATATCTGGCGGTTCCCTTATATGGTAGGAGAGAATGGCGGCGCTGCCTTTATCATTATCTACCTTCTTTCGTCATTCTTCCTTTCGTTGCCCATATTCCTTTCCGAGTCCGTCATAGGCCGCCGGTCCCATTCCAATACATTCGGCGCCATGGAGATGCTGGCACCGGGAACAAAATGGAAATGGCTTGGGTTGCTTACGGTTGTCTCCCCTTTGGTAATCCTTTCGTTTTACAGTGTGGTAGGAGGCTGGTCTTTGGTATACTTGTTTAAAGCGTGTTCGACAGGGTTCACGGATTCTTCGATGGAAGAGGTTTCGAAGGTTTTCGGGAATGTCATATCTTCAGTATGGCCCCCTCTTATCTTCCATACTTTGTTTTTACTTATCTGTGCTGTCATAATCTTTTTCGGGGTCAAAAGCGGTATAGAGAAATTCAGCAAAATCACAATGCCTCTGCTTTTTGTCCTGATAGTCCTCATAATGATTTATTCCGTCAATCTTCCCGGGGCCGGGGCGGGAGTGACTTATCTTGTCAAGCCTGATTTTTCCAAGATAACAGCTTCAGTAGTAGCGGCGGCAGTCGGGCAATCATTTTTCTCGCTTTCTCTAGGCGTCGGTACTATACTTACTTATTCTTCGTATGTAAGAAAAGATGAAAATATTCTGGTCAGCGGAATAGGAACGGCTTCCCTTGATCTGTTATTTGCAATTCTTGCCGGTTTTGCCATTATGCCTGCTGTTTTTGCAGCCGGAATCAAACCGGAAGCCGGTCCTGGTCTTATTTTCCAGACGCTTCCGTATATCTTCTCAAAAATGGGAGAACATCTTCCGGTACTGAGCGCATCTGTAGCCGTCCTGTTTTTCATCACCATACTTGTTGCCGCACTTACTTCCGCTATTTCGATGTTTGAGGTCGGCGTGGCTTATCTTGTAGAAGAAAGAAAATTTTCCAGACCGGCTGCTACGGCAGTAGTATTTTCTTTAACATGGGTTCTGGGCATTTTTTGTTCCCTCTCTTTCGGCCCGTTGAAAAATTTTCATATATTCGGGAATACGATCTTCAGTTTCTGCGACAAACTGACTTCCAATTTCCTTATGACTTTCGGAGGCCTTCTGTTTACCATTTTCGTCGGTTGGAAAATGCCCCGCAGGGATGTCAGGGATGAAATTACCAGCGGAGGGCGTTCTTCATTGGGAGTACATACTTTCAATTTCGTTTACTTCCTTATAAAATATCTTGCTCCGGCAGCCATCGTGCTTATTTTCATCTCCAACCTTATTCTCTAGCCATTAATACGATATACTCTTCAGATATAAGAGGGTTTTATAGTGAGATGTAGGTATTTTATTATATCATAATAATATCGAATTTTGTATTCTGTTTTTCAAGAGAATGAAAGGGAATAGAAGAACTGTACCGGTTGTGTTTTTGCTTGCTTTGTTCATGTGGTATTGGGCAAGCATAACTTTGTTTCCGCACGCTCATGTAATAGATGGCGTTGTTGTAGTTCATTCCCATCCGTTCCATACTCCGAATGAAACACATTCCGAGAAACAGCTTGAGACGATTTTCGCTCTTACGATATTCCAATCATCTTGCCTGCAGGTCTTTCCTGCAGCATTAGCTCCTGTTTGGGTTATCTTGCGTATTTTTTATATCGCAATAATCGAGAACGTCCTTTCCATAAATTACTATTTCAGTTCTCCTCGTTCTCCTCCTTCTGTTTTCTGATTTTTTAAGGAATCCGAACGGTTCCGTCATAATTTTACGATCCGAATCCGGCTTTTTGCCAAACTCGTTCGTAAAAGGGATAGTATTGTCCTGACGAAAGATTATAACGGGGCAGGGGAATATTATACCATTCTGTTTTTATTACAATCATTTTAATTTATATGAAAAAATTTTTATTGCTATTATTGGGTTTTGTCTGCCTGTCTTATTCTGCTTCTGCGATATTGTTGGCCGATGAGATAAATAAGATGGATGCGAATATAGTCGGACATGTCCTTGACAAGACCACAAAAGACCATCTCCCGTTTATTTCCGTTTCCCTGAAAGGGACTACCATAGGTGTAATGACTGATGATACAGGACATTATTTTATGAAGAATTTGCCAGTCGGAACTTTCATATTACAGGTCAGTGCCGTGGGATATAAACCGCTGAATCGTGAAGTTACCATAAAACAAGGGGTGACTTTGGAAGAAAATTTCGAAATCGAGGAAGATATGGTAGCTCTGGACCAGGTGGTGGTAACTGCAAATCGCGGCGAAACAATACGCCGGCTTGCTCCCACATTGGTCAATGTTCTGGATGACAAACTTTTTCAGACTACAAGTTCTTCCACTCTTTCCCAGGGACTTAGTTTCCAGCCAGGTGTCCGGGTGGAAACGGATTGCCAGAATTGCGGTTATACACAAGTCCGTATAAATGGACTGGAAGGTCCTTACACTCAAATTCTTATCGATTCCCGTCCGATTTTCAGCGCATTGGCCGGAGTATACGGGTTGGAACAGCTTCCTACCAATATGATTGAACGGGTAGAGGTTATGAGAGGCGGCGGATCTGCTTTATTCGGTTCATCGGCTATAGCGGGAACCATCAATATAATAACAAAGGAACCGGTACGAAATTCCGCAGAACTGGCCCATACCATTACCGGAATCGACGACTTGGGTACTTTCGACAATGCTACGACGCTGAATGCATCCATGGTTAGCGACGATCAGAAATCCGGGCTTTATATTTTCGGACAGAATAGGGAACGGGGAGGCTATGATGCTGATGGCGACGGTTTTACCGAAATGCCTAAATTAAGAAATCAAACGATAGGATTCCGGTCTTATCTGAAAACGGGGACATATTCCAAATTCACTTTCGAATATCATCATATGCATGAGTTCAGAAGAGGAGGTGATAACATCGACAGACCTCCTCATGAGGCAGAAATTGCAGAACAGATTCAGCATTCCATAAATACCGGCAGTGTCAAGTTCGATTATTCATCTCCCGATCAGAAAAGTCATCTTAGTGCATATGGTTCTGCCGAGAATATAAATCGCGACAGTTATTATGGCGGCAACAAAGATTTGAATGCATACGGAGCGACTAAAGATTTGACGTGGGTAGCCGGATCCCAGTATGTGTACAATTTCGGCCGGTGTATTTTCATGCCTGCCGATTTTACTGCCGGTCTGGAATATAATCAGGATAACATGGATGACAACATGTGGGGCTATAACCGAAGAACAAAACAAAACGTCCGAATTGCCAGCACCTTTTTCCAGAACGAATGGAAAAACGAGAAATGGAGCATACTTCTCGGAGGCCGTTTCGACAAACATAATATGATTAATCATGTTATCTTCAGTCCGCGTGCTAATCTGCGTTTCAATCCTGCCAAAGATATCAATCTCCGCGCCAGCTATTCTTTCGGATTCCGCGCTCCGCAGGCATTCGACGAAGATCTCCATATCTGCAACGTAGGAGGTGTCCCGTCTGTGATCAATCTTGCGAAGAATCTCAAGGAAGAGAAATCACAGAGTCTCAGCGTGTCCGCCGATCTTTATCATCATTGGGGGGCTTTCCAGGGAAATTTCCTTCTTGAGGGTTTCTATACTTCATTATCAGATGCTTTTGCATTGCGGGAGATAGGAACTGTAGACGGAATTCTGTACAACGAACGCTACAATGAAAAAGGTGCGAATGTATACGGTCTGTCTATAGAAGGAAAAATAGCTTATAGAAAATTGTTCCAATTACAGGCCGGAATGACATTGCAAAAAGCCGAATATAAAGAAGCAAGAGCGTGGAGCGATGACCCATCCGTTCCTTTGGAGAAAAAAATGTTCAGAACTCCGGACACATACGGATATTATACTTTTTCCTATAACGGATTAAAAAATCTCATTTTTGATCTTACCGGCACTTATACCGGAAGAATGCTGGTTTCCCACATGGCGGGATATATCGCGAATGATGAAGTGGTGAAAACACCGCGGTTCTTCGAATTCAATATGAAAGCCAGCTATGATTTCCATTTTTATGAAAGTATGATTTTCCAGATAAACGGAGGTGTCCGGAACCTGTTTAATTCTTATCAGAACGACTTCGATAAGGGGAAAGATCGAGATTCGGGATATGTCTATGGTCCAGGAATGCCCCGTTCTTATTTCCTTGGTGTTAAAGTCAGTTTTTAACTGGAAATAAGAGGCGGCAGCCACTTACTTCTTGATAATAGTAAAGATGGCAATCAATATGTAATTATTGATTGCCATCTTTTTTATACTGTGATCTCCATTCCGCTGTGTATCCGGTGCAATTTTTCTCCAAGATGCTTCCGGAATATGCCGAAAGCTTTCTCACCTGTACAGTGGCCTGTGTATAGTTCCATTTCCGGATACAGTGAATTGACGGTCCTTGCGGTTTCTTCGTTATCGTCTCCGTCGCCCGATTCCGAATCAAGCAGGTGCAGTCCGCCGATGAAAGCTGTTACTTTGTCAATCCCCGAAGCGGATGTACAGGATTTTATAATATTCAGAATCCCGCAGTGTGAGCAAGATGAAAGGATTACCAGGCCTTTGTCCGTAGAGCAAGAAACAGCTATTTCATCGTCTCCTTTGTACGGCAGTTCTCTTCCTTTGTCTATTATATGCAGATAACGGTTTCCTGCAGGCACAGGATATTCCGAAGACTTGTTATATATTAGTTCTATGCCCGGTGCAAGAGAGAAGTCTTTTTCAAGGAATTTCATACGGGATGCATTATTGCTTAACAATACTGAATCGGGACTGAGGTCTTTTACGTTTTCATGCCTGTATGACAGGTATTTGTGTCTTTTGATTTTGTCCGAGGCAGAAATATCGGCTTGTCCGTTCAAACGGAAAAATGCGGGCAGGCCACCCGTATGGTCTATATGTCCGTGCGAAAGGATGAGATGGCCGATGTCTTCCGCATCTATTCCCATATTTCTTGCGTTTTCCGCCCATTTGCCGGAAGCTCCGGTATCCAGAAGATATTTTCTTCCGTCTTTTTCGAAATATATGGAAAGCCCGTGTTCCGAAAGAAGATCCGGATAGGTTTCCGACGGATTGTTGTCAATGACGATTTTGATTATCATAATCAATCTGTTTTGCGGTTAATGCCTGTTATTTCCGACAATGCTTTTTTGAGAAGCCTTGTCGTTTCCGAATGGGGTTTGTATTCCGCAATGGTCAGTCCCGAAATCATTGCTTTTACCATATCTTCATCGAAAGGTATCTTTGCAGCGATCTTTATGCCCTCTTTGCTGCACCAAGCCTCGATATCTTTGGAAACGCTTTCGTTAAGCGTATATTTGTTTATTATCAGATACCCCGGTATACCGTACGTTTTGACGGACTGCGAAACTCTTTTCAGATCCGAGAAGCCGGATAATGACGGTTCTGTTACAAAAACTATCCTGTCAGATCCTGTTACTGTGGACATGACAGGACAGCCTGTTCCGGGAGGCCCGTCGAGTACGGTTGCCGGAATGTTTTTCTTTCCGGCTATCTCCGAACTTTTCCGTCGTAATCCATTGACGAGCTTCCCGGAATTTTCTTCACCCGGTGCAAGGTATCCGTATACCATGCGTCCGTATCTGAATGTTCCTGTGTAAATTCTGCTTTTGTCATCCGGAATCATCGTTATCGCTTCCGAAGGGCATATACGGGAACAGAGGGCACAGCCTTCGCAATCCTGGTCGTTTATGACAGCAGCTCCCGAATCTGTCTTTATCGCGTCGAAGCGGCAGTATGCCGCACAAAGTCCGCAGCCCGTACATTTACCGGCATCGACATAAGCGTGCGCTCCTGATATGAAAACGGATTCCGAAGCTTTTTCCGGAGCGAATATGAGATACATATTAGAAGCATCCACGTCGCAGTCCACTACTATGGCTTTGCCCAGCAATGATGCGAAAGCGGCACTGATGCTTGATTTCCCCGTTCCCCCTTTTCCGCTAATTACGGCTATTTCCATAATCTTCGAGTTTTAACGCCAATTCCGTAAATTTCCGCTTTATATCGGGTAATTCATCCTTTATTGATTTTCCTTCGGAACACAGTTCTGCTATTTCTCTTTCGAAAGGAATCTCACCCCATAGCGATATGTCTTTTTCTTTCAGAAAGTCATATACGTCATGATTTCCAAGACCGGCCCTGTTGATGATCACGCCGAACGGTTTCCCTGTCATTTCCAGAACGTTGACAGCCTTTTTCAGATCGCTTAACCCGAAAGGTGTCGGTTCCGTTACAAGAAGCACCAGATCAGCCTTGGAAACGGTCTCCATGAAAGGACAGGCTGTTCCCGGAGGCGAATCCAGTATAGTGTAATCGTATTCTTTTTCGAAAGGATTATCGGTAATTGCTTTGATTACACGGACAGGTGATTTGATGCCTATTTCGGTACGTCCTTCCGCCAGGCATCGATCATTGTCGAATTCAAATACGGACTTTTTTCCCGAAACGATTTGCGAATCGGAGATCGCGCCGTATTTACAAGCTGTATTGCATGCTGCGCATCCATGGCAAAGACTTTCGTCCATTCGAATATATTTTGCCGGAGAAATGCATATTATAGCATTGTATTCGCACCATTCGGCACATTTACCGCAGAAAACACATTTTTCCGTATCTATTACCGGTCTGTATTCGAAAATCTCCGTTTCCGAAGCCAAACGGGCCGGAAGAAACGCCATTGCGTTCGGTGCTTCGGCATCGCAATCGATAAGGGCAGCTTCAAGGCCCATATTCCTCAATGTGAGAAACAGGTTTACCGAAACAAATGTTTTTCCGGTTCCCCCCTTCCCGCTTGCAATAGCGATTTTCATTAACGGTCGTGGTTACATGAATTTTCTCCGATTGCCAATGATCCTTTGAGATAATCCTCGACCAATTCGCGCGGAGTTTTGCTTTCTGCGCTTATTACTACTTTGATATTCTCTTCTTTCAGTAGCATTCTTGCTTTTCCTCCCATGCCACCTGCTATTATGCAGCTGACTCCTTGTCCGTTTATCCATTTCGGATACAGTCCAGGTTCATGTTCGGGAGGAACTATTTCATTTTCATCCGTGATTTTTCCGTCTTCGGTATCTGCGATATAGAAAGATTCGCAATGTCCGAAGTGAGCGCATAATTTTCCGGTTTCTACCGGAACGGCTATTTTTGTCTTCATTTTTACTTGGATTTAAAATTATCTGTTATTTCTTTTATGGTAAGATTTTCCTTTATGATAGTCAATTGGATGTTCAGCTGCGAACATAGATCTTTAATCTTCATTCCGAAGTCCCCCGAAACTATTTCATTTATTCCTGCTGCCGCAAGTTGTCCCACGGCTGCGGGACCGGCGCCATCCGTTGCGTCAGCCGCTTTGTTCACAACGAAATCCGTGGATTGTGTATCGCTGTCGTATATCGCGAAATAAGGACATCTTCCGAAGCGTGAATCGATTTCTCCCGATAATGATTCTGTTTTGCTGCTTATCGCTATTTTCATGTCTTTTGAATTATTTATCATCCGTGTTTTCATCGGTATTGTTTAATTTGTAGCATCTTTTGCACCGGTGCCGGCAATGCATCTTCCTCTCATTATATACGTTGCCGCAATTTGCGCATTTCGCGTTTATCTCTATTTTACCTCCTTCGATAAGAATCCTGCGGCCTTCTATCATCGATAGCGCTATTTTTTTCCTTGCAGAATTGTAAATTCTGGTCAGCGTAGGACGTGATATATTCATCAGGGAAGCCGCTTCGTTCTGGTTCAGGTCTTCGTAATCGCAAAGACGGATGCTTTCATACTCTTCATAAAGCATGAATACATCTTCCGTATCTTTGTCCGTGCAGGACATGCCGAATGGCTTTAATCCGCCAACAGAGGGCATCCTGCCTATCATTCTTATTATTTTCGGTCTCGGCATCGTTTGTTTCTGTTATGAACCATGGTTCATTACCAGGTGCAAAGATAACAAATATGCGGAATATCCATAAATTATTTTCCGGCACTCCCGTGCCTTGAAGACAAATGCGGAAATGCCGGAAAATGAATCTGTTTCAGAAAGTATTAACGTAGAACCAGATGGGCGGCCCATCCTCCGCCTGGTGCCATATGTATTTTAATTGATTTATCTGCAGGTACTTCTTCCGTGACTTTTACAAAGTCGTGTGCAACTTTGTCAGCATTGACACCGTCTTTGAAAGAAATCATATCGTATTGACTGCTTCCGAGAAAATCCAGATTTACATCTATATCCCGTTCATCCCAGTTGTTCAATGCTCCTACATACCAGCTTCCGTCTCCGGCTTGTTTTGCCATGACCACAAATTGCGAGATTTGTCCGTCCAGAGGCATTGTCCTGGCCCATGTGGTCGGTATTGCCGCTATGAAGTCCGTGCATTCAGGTTCTTTCATATAGTTGGACGGGGAATCGCAAAGCATCGTGAGAGGTGCATCGAATATGACATATTCAGCAAGCTGGTGGCAACGCGTGCCCTGGCTCATAGGTTCGCTGTAAACCGGACGGTAATTCTCTTTTATGGCATTGCGCATGGCTCCCTGGGTGTAGTCCATCGGGCCTGCCGCCATACGAATGAAAGGGATCGTGACATCGTATGTGACCTGATCCTTTTTGCCCCATTTCATTTGTTCAAGACCAGCTACGCCTTCGAAGTTGAGTACATTGGGGTATGTTCTCGTTAAACCAGCCGGTTTGAATGCCCCGTGGAAATCCATCAAGAGATGATATTTTGCCGCAGTCGCCGCCGCCTTCCGATAGAATTCCACCATCTTCTGGTCGTCACGGTTCATGAAATCCACCTTGAAACCTTTGATTCCCATTTGCGAATAGTGCTTGCAGACATTTTCCATGTCTCGGTTGAAAGCCCAATATCCTGCCCAGAGAATGAGCCCTACATTTTTGCTTTTTGCGTAATCGATCAGTTCTTTAAGATCTATTTCAGGAACGACCTTGAAAAGGTCGGCTTTCTTGTTTACGGCCCATCCTTCGTCCAGAATAACATATTCCATATTGTGCTTTGATGCGAAGTCTATGTAATATTTGTATGTCTCGTTGTTGATTCCGGATTTGAAATCGACTCCGTAGATGTTCCAGTCATTCCACCAGTCCCATGCAACCTTTCCGGGTTTTACCCAGCTCCAATCTTCTTTATCCGCGGGCGACGCAAGTTTGTATACGAGATCCATATTCGTCAGATCCTTTGCCTGGGAAACTGCCATTATCACCCTCCATGGGAAAGAGGCTCCGGCAGCGGCTTTGGCGATGAAATTTTCCCTTGACGGGATAAGCCCTTCCAGCATATTGTGCCCTCCCTGTTTTTCTTTGGCTGGATAAGGTGCGAATACTCCTTTCAAAGTAGTGCTTCCGTCCTGATTGCTCATGAACATTCCCGGGTAGTCGAGAAGATCCGATTCCGTGATGCATATCTTTGTCCCTTCCGGAGCTTCAACTACAAGGGGCAGGAAGGAGAGCCTTTGACTGTTCCACTGTGATAGTTGGAAGTGGGAATAATAGTTCTCGAAAGAGATCATGTATTGTTTGTCGAAACTTGAAAAATCCGAGGCGTTGGCATAAGGGACATAAGCATTCCAGTCTCCTGGAAAAGAAAATTCCGCCTGCTCCGATGTGACCGTGAACGGCTTTGCGGATTTTGATATGAACCGGTAGGCAGCGCCTTCGTCATATGCGCGGAATTTGAGATCAAATGTCTTGAATACAAGAGTGAGTTCATTGTATTGGTTCCTTATCTCATCCTTTTTATATGCTGTCGGGTTAAGGATCTCATCGCCGGCTGTTTTAATTGCCTTTTTTATTTTTGAACCTTTTCCATATGAAGTCCCATCCGCCAAAGTCATCGAAATGGCGGATGGGCTGATAATCTCCTTGCCGTTCAATGTTACTGAGTATGTTATACGCACATCATTTGAGATATTTATCGAAAGGTTCCCGTCCGGGGATTCGATTTTATAATGATGCGGAGCGGCGGACAGGCAGGCAGCCGCCGAAAAAAGAGCAATCGTAGTCAATAACTGTTTCATATTGGTATATAGTTTATATTCCTAATTCTTCTTTCATGGAACGGAGCAGGTCGAAAGCCTGCAATGGAGTCATATTATTCAGATCCGCTGTTTTGAGTTTGTCTCTTATTGATGATAAGGTTGGATCGTCAAGCTGGAAAAGCGACAACTGGATGCTTCCGTCACTTTCTACCGTTCCCTCTTTTGTATTGAACGGTTTTGCCGGTTTCGATATGTTTCCATAGTTTTTGTCGGCGCCTTCTTTTTCTTGTTTCTCCAATTCAGAGAGGGTCTTTTCGGCGGAATCCAGAACTTCTTTCGGCATGCCGGCCATCCTGGCCACGTGAATCCCGAAGCTGTGTGCTACGCCCCCTTCTTTGAGCTTACGCAGAAAAATCACTTGTTTGTCTACTTCCTTAACTTCTATGTGATAGTTGCGGATGCGGCTGTATATATTTTCCAGGTCGTTCAGTTCATGATAATGAGTGGCGAAGAGCGTTTTGGCCCCGTTGCCGTATTCATGGATAAATTCAACAATGGCGCGGGCTATCGACATCCCGTCGAAAGTAGATGTCCCTCTTCCTATCTCGTCAAGCAGAACCAGGGATCTTCCTGAAAGGTTGTGGAGGATCATGGATGTTTCCAGCATTTCGACCATGAAAGTGGATTCCCCCCTTGATATATTGTCGGAGGCTCCGACTCTGGTGAATATTTTGTCGAAATAACCTATTTCAGCTGATTTTGCCGGTACGAAAGATCCTATCTGGGCCATAAGAACTATAAGGGCCGTCTGTCGGAGCAACGCTGATTTTCCGGACATATTAGGTCCGGTCAATATGATGATCTGCTGTGTCTTGTCATCCATGTAGACATCGTTCGGGACATATTCTTCTTCCGCAGGCATCAGGGTTTCGATTACGGGGTGCCTTCCGGCTTTTATATCCAGTGTCTTGCTGTCGTTCATCTCCGGACGGCAATAATTTCTTTCGAGTGCATTTTGTGCAAATCCGGCAAGCACGTCCAGTCTCGCTATTATACGGCTGTTGTTCTGTATGTCCGTTATCTTTTTCTGTATTTTCGAGATCAGTTCCGTATATATCCGGGATTCGAGTGCATATATTTTTTCTTCCGCTCCCAGGATTTTCTCCTCGTAATCCTTCAGGTCCTGGGTTATGTATCTTTCTGCGCTGACAAGCGTCTGCTTTCGTATCCATTCCGCCGGGACCTTGTCCCTGAATGTATTGCGTACCTCTATATAATAGCCGAAAACTGAGTTATAGCTTATTTTAAGGGAAGATATGCCTGTGCGTTCGGCTTCTTCCCTCTG
The DNA here is from genome assembly GCA_022648685.1 of Bacteroidales bacterium. Lineage (GTDB taxonomy): Bacteria > Bacteroidota > Bacteroidia > Bacteroidales > UBA932 > Cryptobacteroides. The sequence continues at coordinate 382,423 of JALCMW010000001.1, read as the reverse complement.
CATTTGCAGCAGGCATTCTTTACTGTTGCGTGAAATGTTCCTGACATTGTCGAGCTCTTCATCCACGCCCGCTGCTATTACATCTCCTTTGCCGATTGCAGAAGCCGGTTCCTTGCACATTGTCCCGGTTATCGTATCCCGCAATCCGGAACAGTCTTTCAGCCTTGACATCATTTCGTCCAGGGCCTGTATTCCTTTTCCGCTGCACAGAGCAGTTACCGGTTCCATTTGCGCCAGACCCCTTCCGAGCTGCATTATCTCACGTGGAAGTATCTTGCCCGTGGCCGCTCTTGAAATGATCCTTTCAAGATCCCCGATCTCCCCTATGTGTTCCTGAAGCTTGTCCAGGTCTTCTTTGTGAGCAGTGAAGTACCCGACTACGTCATATCTCGAATCCAGTTCTTTTATATCCATCACCGGCATGGCCAGCCAGTTCCTTAAAAGCCTGGAGCCCATAGGGGAGGAGCATTTGTCTATAACCCTGACAAGCGACACGCCTTCGCCTCCGACCGCCGGATTGAAAATTTCGAGATTCCTGAATGTGAATTTGTCTATCCACACGAAAGTGTTCTTGTCTATTCTGGATATCGAGCAAATATTCTTGAGTCCGCTATGCTGCGTTTGTTCCAGATATACCATGAGCGCTCCGGCAGCGCATATCCCCAGTGGATAACTGTCTATTGCAAAGCCTTTGAGCGATGGCACGCCGAATTGTTTTTTCAACTTTTCGGCTGCGGCGTCAAAGACAAAGGCCCATTCGTCAAGTGTGGATATATATAAATCGGAACCGAATTTTTCCCTGACCCCTTTTTCGAAACCTTTCTGTACTACCAGTTCCTTGGGTGACAAAGAGGATAAAAGCGTTCCTATATAGTCCAGCGGGCCTTGTGCGACCTGGAAAGTTCCCGTGGAAACGTCAAGGAATGCTGCTCCGCACTGATCTTTCTCGAAAGCAAGACCGGCCAGGAAATTATTTTCTTTTTGTTCCAGCAGTTGTTCACTGAAAGCTATGCCGGGAGTCACCAGTTCCGTTACTCCTCTTTTTACCAGTTTTTTTGCGAATTTGGGATCTTCCAGCTGGTCGCATACGGCCACCTTGTAGCCGGCCCTGATAAGTTTTGTAAGATAAACTTCTATCGCATGATGAGGAAAGCCCGCCATAGGCATATATCCTTTGTCCCCGTTAGACCTTTTCGTAAGGACAAGACCCAGCACTTTGCTGGTAAGGACGGCATCGTCGGAATATGTTTCATAAAAATCCCCCACCCTGTAAAGCAGGATTGCTTCGGGATGTTGCGCTTTTATGTTGAAATACTGCTTGAGCAGCGGAGTATCTTCGGCTTTTGTCTGTTTCATACCGCACAAATTTAGAAAATAATGCGGTTTTTTCTTACTTTTGGGCTGGCTTAAATTGATAATAAACTAAATTTGCAGTAATTATGAAAAGAGTGCTTATAATTACATATTATTGGCCGCCTTCAGGAGGGTCTGGAGTCCAGAGATGGGTGAAATTCTGCAAATATCTGCCTTCCTTCGGATGGCAGCCGGTGATATATGCACCCCTTGATCCCCAATATGATTCCATAGACAAGACTTTCGAAGAAGAAATTCCAAGGGAAGCCGAGGTTATAAGAAGACATATTTCCGAACCGTATGGAATTTACAGACGTTTGATGGGTAAGGAAAGTATAACCGATATGAAAAGCCTTACGGCGGGTGCTTCTTCCGATATCATCAATCCGATAAATAAAGGCGGAAAATCTTTCAGGCAGAAGCTTTCCCTTTTCATAAGGGCTAATTTCTTTATTCCGGATCCGCGTTGCTGGTGGGTTCGTCCTTCCGTCCGTTTTCTGAAAAGTTATCTGAAGGAACATCCGGTAGATGCCATAGTGACTACCGGACCTCCTCAGTCCATGCATATGATAGGCCTTAAATTGTCCGAAGCCACGAATCTTCCATGGATGCCTGATTTCCGTGATCCGTGGACAAAAATGTATTATTACAAGAATCTTCCGTTTACACATTATGCCGATGCCAGACAGCATTCCATGGAAAAAGCTGTTCTTGACAATGCTAATGTAGTTCTTACTGTAACACCGTTTATGCAGGCGGATTTTGCCTCGATGACTTCCACTCCTGTCGAGGTCATTACGAACGGGTATGACGAGAACGATTTCAATCAAATAGTTGAAAGCGACGGTAATTTCAATATTACACATACCGGACTTTTTTCATCTGACGGAAATCCCGAAATCTTGTGGTCTGTCTTGGCTGAAAAATGCAGTCGGGATCCTGAATTCAAGAAAATGCTAAGGATCAGATTAATAGGCAGGACGGACGATGCAATAGTCTCTTCCGTTGCCAGGGCCGGTTTGAAGGATAATTTGCTGAATTTCGGTTACAAATCCCATTCTACAGCTATTAAAGAGCAGAAAAGTGCCTCGATGCTGATTCTTCCGCTCAGAAATGATCCGGATTATAAACCTATCCTCCCCGGAAAGCTGTTCGAATATATTGCTTCCGGCAGACCTATTCTTGGGATAGGACAAGAGGATGGTGCAACGGCCGATGTCTTGCGTGAAACGAAAGCAGGGGAGATGTGCGGCTGGTTAGATTCTTCCGCCATTTCAAGATATATAGATACATGCTGGGATCGGTTCAAATCAGGAGAAACCTATGCCGTATCTGATAAGATAAGTATGTATTCAAGACGAAGTCTGACAGGCAGATTGGCTGAATTGTTGAACTCTATAACGGAAAAACATGAATAAAAGTCTTATTAAGAGGATTTTATCCTATATCGGAATAATCGTATTGTTCCTTGTCATAGCTTATTCCTTTGTTCCGCAGGTTCTGGGCGGCAAAATCGTGAACCAGAGTGATATTTCCGGATATGTGGGAATGTCGCATGAAATGACTCAATACAATAAAGCACATCCGGACGATAAGACGGAATGGACTAATTCGATGTTTTCGGGTATGCCTTCCATTTCCATTTCGGCACCTCATGAGGGTGATTGGACACAATGGCTTTACGATTTCTTGCTGACAGGCAAAAGGCCTGCGACTTATCTGTTCATTTCTTTATTGGGTGCTTTCCTCCTGATGCTTTCTCTCGGCATAGACAAACTGCTTGCCATCGGGGGTGCAATCGCGATTACGTTCTGTTCGTACAATCTTCAGATAATACAAGTCGGGCATAATACTAAGATGCAGGCGATTGCTTTCCTGCCTTGGGCTCTTGCCGCTTTCATATTCACTTACAGGGAGGCTCTTTCAAAAAAAGAATCCGTCAAAAAGGGCAAATCCGGGATTCCCCGGGGGAAATGGATCCCGGGAACTCTTTTGGGGTCAGCACTTTTCGCACTGGCACTGAGTTTTCAGATCAAAGCCAATCATCAGCAAATTACATATTATCTTGCCATCCTGATTTTCCTGTATGCCATAGTCCTTTTTATCTGGCTGGTTTCAGGCAGGGAACGCAGGAGTCTTCTGGGCCGTTTCTTCGCCGCTTCTGCGATGCTTCTGGTAATTGGCTGCATCGGTATTGCCACCAATGCAAACAAGCTTGTCCCCCTGTATCAATATACGGGATATACAATGAGGGGCGGATCGGAATTGAACGGCTCTTCTAATGACCGTCCGGGAAAAGCCGGAGATATGTCCAAAAGGAAAGGTCTTGAACTTTCATATGCGACAAAATGGTCTTACGGATGGCAGGAATTGCCGAATATGCTGATTCCCGATTTCAACGGGGGGTCTTCGGCAGGAGCCGTGAACCCGCGTAAATCCGAGACATATAAACTTCTAAAACAGGCCGGACAACCGAATCTCAGGGAAGTTTCAAAAAATCTCCCTTTGTATTGGGGGCCGCAGCCGTTCACAGCCGGCCCGATGTATATGGGCTCCATATCCATTTTTCTTTTTATCCTCGGCCTTTTTCTATACAAAGGGAAAGAAAAATGGTGGCTTGTACTTGCTACATTGACAGCGATTTTCCTTGCCCTCGGAAGCCATTTCATGTGGTTTACCAGATTCTGGTTCGACCATATGCCGTTCTATAACAAATTCAGGACGGTTTCCATGGCATTGGTAATTCTCCAATACACTTTGCCGATGCTGGGTTTCATAGTATTGGACAAAATATTAAAAGGGGCCTATTCAAGAAAAGAGTTTAAGACCGCCGGAATTTCAGCTTTTGCCATAACCGCAGGCTTCTGCTTTTTATGTGCCGTCCTTCCGGGAGTGGCAGGAGGTTTCACAGGTGGTTCCGATACACAGATGCAGGATGTCCTGGTCAAAGCCCTGCAGGCCGACAGGCGTTCTCTTTTGGTCGGCGATGCCTGGACTTCGTTCATATTTGTCAGCCTTGCATATCTTCTTATTCTATGGGCTTATTCCGTCCCTGCCTCCGCCAAGGTTTCGTATGCATCGGATCCCCATATAAGGAATGCCCGCCGGGCGGAAGCCGGCATTGGAATTATCGTTCTCATTTTGATAAATATGTTCACCGTCGGGAAAAGATATCTGAATAATGATGATTTCATAACGCCCCGCGATTTCAGCGGCCAGTTTACGGAAAGGGCGGTTGACAAAATGATTCTTCAGGATCCCGCGCCGGATTACAGGGTTGCGGATTTGACTGTAGATGTGTTTAATGATTCCCATCCAAGTTATTGGCACAAGAACATAGGCGGTTACAGCCCGGCGAAAATGCAGAGATATCAGGATCTGATCGACAGATACCTTGTTTCCGAACTCAATTCGGTATATTCTTTAATAAGATCGGTGAAAACTGCAGAAGAATTAAATGCTGCGTTGCCGGATCTCCCTATAATGTCAATGCTTAATTGCAAATATGTAATAGTAGGCTCCGATACACCTCCGGTAGTTAACGAAAACGCCTTCGGAAATGCATGGTTTACCGATTCCTTGGTCAAGGCCGGAACGCCGGACGATGAAATAGGCTTGTTGGGTGAGACGGACTTGCGGAAAGCAGCTGTAGTAGGGTCTGATTTCGAATCTGCTTATCCGGATATATCGGCTTCAAACAAATCAGTATCAGCCGGTGATACCATATATATGACCGGTTATGCGCCGAATGAACTTCATTATCATTACAACATATCTTCGGAACGTACTGCCGTTTTCAGCGAGATTTATTATCCTGACGGATGGAATGCCAGACTGGATGATGCTTCCGATAAATCCGGTTTGTCGTTGTTCAGATCGGATTGGGTTCTGAGAGGAGCCGTACTGCCCGCCGGGGAACATGATATTGTTATGAGATTCGATCCCGAGTCCTATACAATAGGACATACAATATCAAAAGCTTCTTCAATAACGCTTCTGATATTGGTCCTTTTGTGTTCTGCAGGAATGTGGGTGCAGGATCCGGTTGGAAAGACGAGACCTTAAGTCCCGAAGCCCCGCGCATAATACTTATTCTGCAGTGTTGACCGCTTTTACAAGGTTTTCGGCCAGAGTTACGAAAGCCGCACCGTCCGGGCGTGAAGACAATGCCGCCGGTTCTCCTCCGTCCCCGTCTTCGCGTATGCTTTGTACGATCGGAATCTGTCCCAGAAGAGGGATCTTGAAATTCTCGGCCATTTCCAATCCTCCGTTTTTGCCGAAAATGTAATATCTGTTTTCAGGCAATTCGGCAGGAGTGAACCATGACATATTTTCCACAAGTCCGAAAATAGTCTTTTCTATGTTCTTGTTGCGAAACATATTGACGCTTTTTTCCACATCTGCAAGCGCCACCGGTTGAGGGGTGGTCACTATCACGGCCCCTTCCATAGGGATATCCTGAACAAGACTTATGTGTATGTCCCCGGTTCCCGGAGGCATATCTATAAGAAGAAAGTCGAGAACGCCCCATTTTACCTGAAGTATCATTTGTTTAAGAGCGTTGCAAGCCATCGGGCCCCTCCATATGAGAGCTTCCCCTTGTTTTGCGAAGAATCCGATCGACATCCATTCAACTCCGAATTTCTCTATGGGCAAAATGAGTTCTTTGTCCCCTTCTTTTACCGCTTCCGGCATTTGGTCTTCCGTACCTGTCATTTTAGGAACCGAAGGTCCGTATACGTCTGCATCCGCAAGTCCTACTTTGTATCCGAGGCGGGCAAGAGCTACAGCCAGATTTACAGCTATCGTAGATTTTCCCACTCCTCCTTTTCCTGATGCTACACCTATGATATGACTTACATTATCCAGTTGTGCCATATCCATGTCCAGTCCATTTTGCTTATGCTCTCCGGCATTCCGTATAACTGTCTTTATCTCAACTTCCGTTCCTTCAGGAGCATGTCTGTATATGGCGGCTTTCGAACTCTCTTCAAGATATTCCGCAAGGGGATCCCTCCGTTTGGGAAAAGCGAGGGTTACAGTAACCTTGTTCCCGTCGATTTCGACTTTATCTACCATTCCGAGTTCCACGATGTTCTTGTCTTCTTTCCCTGGATGCTGAACATCGAAAAGCATCTTCATTATTTCGTTTTGTTTCATTGTACCAAATCCATTTCTTTTACTAGGTAACCTGCTCCGCCGTATTTATCGATAAGGAACAGGACATATCTTATATCTACGCAAATGCATCTTTGCAATTCCGGTTCGAACATAACGTCGCTGGACATTGATTCCCAGTTTCCGTCGAATGCCAGGCCTATCAGCTCCCCGTTTCCGTTCATTACGGGACTGCCTGAATTTCCTCCGGTTATATCGTTGTTTGTGAGGAAACATATCGGCATTCTGCCATCTTTTCTGGCATATTGTCCGAAATCTTTTGCCTCGTACAGCTTTTTAAGCTTGGAAGGGACTTTGAATTCGTAATTAGTGCTGTCTTCTTTCTCCATTATTCCTTTCATCGTCGTATAGGATCTGTAAGTTACAGCGTCTTTCGGCGAATACGGCTTTACTGTGCCATAGGTCAGCCGCATGGTGAAATTGGCGTCGGGATAAGATTTCTTTCCTTTGTTCCATTCCATAAGGCCGGCGGTATATATCCTGCTGTTCTGCTGAAGGGTATCATCTTCGGCTGTTTCTTCCATTATCAGCTTCATGCCTATTCCGATTATTGCTTTGATGAAATCCCTTGCAGGGTCTTTGAAGACTTTTTCATTATCTTCGGATATCGCATTTTTCAACTTTTGTCCGGAAGTAAACACGCTGTTGTCAAACATATTTTTGACATACGCGTCTACATCCATGTTTTTGAAATCCCCTCCGAGATCCAGATAGCAGTCGGGTGATGCGTTGTCTTTGTAGAAAGACAGCAGTGCCGATGCCTCTTTACGGTCAAGGGGTTCGTAATAATCTTTATAATAGCCTTTTATCGCATCATACGCTGTCTGTAGCGCAGCGGAAGTATCCTGTCCGTTCTTTACAGCCTTTTTGAAGGCGCCGTTGAAATTACTCGAAAGTCCGATAAGTTCGATATTGGCTATCGATTCGTCCAGCAATACCAGACTTTTTTCTGCAGCTATGCTGTTGTCCACAGATTCGCTTATATTCTGCAGTGCCTGTCCGTATTTCTCCTTTCTGGATTTTCTTGCATTTACCCATTTAGTGAAAGCGGCTTCTTTTCCCTTTTCTTCATCAATGATTCCGAGATTTCCGAAAGCCTTCTTTTCTCCTATCCATTTTTTGTATCCGTTAGCAGAACCGGCATATTTATTTGCATATTTCAGTCTTATGGCCGGATCGGCTTCCATGAATTTCAGCATGATTCCCTGACGCAAATCCCTTGCAGCTATTCTTATATCGTGTACCGTAATCATTTCCTCAAGCTGCGAAGCCGTCTGGAATCTTTGAGTCCTTCCGGGATAACCCATTATCATTGTGAAATCCCCATTGTTGACTCCATTCAGGGAAATCTTAAGATGATCCTTCGGCTTGTACGGAACGTTGTCGACGGAATACTCCGCCGGTTCATTATCCTTGCCGGCGTAGACTCTGAACATGGAAAAATCCCCTGTATGGCGCGGCCACATCCAGTTGTCGGTTTCCCCTCCGAATTTGCCTATCGATGCAGGAGGTGCCCCGACAAAACGTACATCTTTATATTTCTTGTAAATGATAAGATAGAATACGTTTCCATTGTAGAATTGCTCTATTTCTGCATGACAGCCTTCATTGTCTTTTTCAGCTTGTTCCACCAGGTTTTTCCTTTCGGCCTCTACAACGCTGTCAGCCAGTTCGATTTTGTTGGTGCTGTCTTTGTATTGTTTAAGACTCTCTTTGCGCAGTTTAGACAACATACCAGTAACGTCGGTCATTTTTTGAAGGAATGTCACTGTCAGTCCCGGTACCGGTATTTCTTCGCTGCTTTCCATAGCCCAATAGCCATCTTCAAGGTAGTTATGGTCTTCCGAGCTGAGTTTTTGTATGCTACTGTATCCGCAATGGTGGTTTGTCACCAACAGGCCTTCGGCAGAAATTATTTCCCCCGTGCATCCGCCGCCGAATTGGACGACGGCATCTTTCAATGAAGAATTGTTTATGCTGTATATCTCTTCTGGAGTCAGTTTGCAGCCCATGTCCTTCATCGTTTTCGCATTCATCTTCTGGATAAGAGGAAGCAGCCACATGCCTTCATCCGCTCTTGCGCTTGTAAACAATACGGCAAGGGATAAAAACAGGCAAAATATTTTTTTCATGTTTTCAAGATTAATAAGAACACAAAGGTATGAAAAATATTAAATAACGCTTAGAAAAGCAATGGTTCCAATTCCTTGGGATGAAAACTTTTGCGGTGGTATGGAGTGTATCCGTATTTCCTTATCGCTTCAATATGTTCTTTGGTAGGATAACCCATATTCCTTTCCCATCCGTATTGCGGATATTCAATGGCTATCTTACCCATATATTCGTCACGGTATGTTTTTGCCAATACGGAAGCCGCAGCAATCGAAGCGAAGGTTGCGTCTCCTTTGACTACGGTTTTGTAATCGTCAGCAAGAAAACAGTCGAAAGGGCGGAATCGGTTTCCATCGATCAGCAGGAAGTCCGGTTTCGTTTTCAGTGCCCTTACGGCATTCTGCATTCCCAGGATGGACGCGTTCAGAATATTGATTTTGTCTATTTCCCCTGCAGTTACTGAGGAAACAGCCCATGCGATCGCTTCTTTTTCTATGATAACTCTCAGTATATCCCTGTTCTTTCTGCTCATTTGCTTGGAATCGTTAAGAAGCGGATTCAGGAATCCCTCAGGCAGAATAACAGCGGCGGCGAATACCGGACCGGCCAGCGGACCTCTTCCGGCTTCGTCGCATCCGGCTTCCAGCAAATCATTTTTCAAATGTTCCAGCAGATGTATTTCTTTGTGCGGCATAATGCGAAAATAATATAAAAAGACTTTTGCAGCATGGTTCCGAATCCGTTTTTATTTGCAAATGTAAATCCGGTTTTCCCGGAATATAAAAAACGTACAAATTTATAAAAAACAGAAAAATATGAATGCCGTTATTAAAAAAAGGTTTTCCGATATTGCTTTTTATGATTCCATATGCCAGATTTGCATAAAATGATAACAAGATGTATACAATCTCCGAGTCTTATGAAGTATTCGAACGGATGCTTGATGTTGAAAAGGTTTATCTGATCCCGTATTTGGATTTTAATACCATATGCGGGTGGATAGGTGTGTGCCCCGCGGAACTGGATATCTTATTGTCCGATGAGTTGGGCATGTCGGGTGAAGAATTGCTTGTTTTTTACCGTTCACATTGGAAAGACTGTTTTTTCAGGAAATATAAAGTAAAAGGTTAAAACACATTGCCGTTGCTTTTATTTTTTATTAGATTTGCGTTGTATCGGTAATTAAAAACACAATTAATAACATTATACAATGAAAAATTATCAGACAAAAGACATCCGAAACGTGGTCTTGCTCGGCAGTACTAAATCGGGCAAGACCACGTTATCCGAGGCAATGCTTTATGAAGGCAAGGTTATAGGCAGGAGGGGGTCGGTTGAAGATCGCAACACTGTTTCCGATAATGAAGAAATAGAGCAGACGAATCAACGGTCGGTATATGCTTCTCCTCTGTATGCGGAATTCCTTGACAACAAGTTCAATATTATTGATACTCCTGGTGCAGACGATTTCATAGGCGAAGCGGTGTCCGCTTTCAAAGTCTGCGAATCGGGAATTCTCGTAATCAATGCACAGCAGGGTGTTGAAGTCGGGACTGAGATTTTTTATCGTTATACCGAGAAATATAAGGTTCCTGTCATCGTAGCCGTAAACCAGTTGGACAGTGACAAGTCGAATTGGGAAAAGACACAGGAGTCGATGAAGGAGGCATTCGGCAATAAGCCGGTCTATATACAATTTCCTGTAAATCAGGGTGCGGGATTTGACGGTTTTGTGGATGTCCTTAAAATGAAATATTATCATTTCACCGACAATGACGGCAGCAGGGAAGATCTGGATATTCCGGAAGACTATAAACCTGTTGCTGATACATTACGCCAGCAATTGATAGAAAAAGCCGCTGAATTCGATGACGGTCTTATGGAAAAGTTTTTTGACGCCGGAGTCTTGAGTGAAGATGAAATAAGGAAAGGGTTGGGAATAGGTATCCGAAGCGGTGAAGTCCTTCCTGTTTTCTGTATATCTGCGAAACGTGATATAGGAGTCAAGAGGCTGATGGAATTTACTATAAAAACCGTTTCTTCGCCTCTCGGACGAATCTGGCATACTGCGGACGGAAAGGATATCGAATGCAAACAGGAGGCGCCGACGTCTTTGTTTATATATAAAACCAATGCCGAACCGCATCTCGGAGAAGTGTCGTATTTCAAGGTTATGAGCGGGGAGCTTACCGAGGGACAGGATCTTGTTAATCCCGTTACCGAAGATCACGAAAGGATTTCTTCAATATATGCTGTGGCTGGACGCAGGAAAGACAAGGTTACCGATATGATGGCGGGAGACATCGGGTGTACCGTGAAACTCCGTTGCGGAAAAGCGAATGTCACCCTTTCACAGCCGGGTACCGATATCGTTTATGAAAATATCGCTTTTCCGGAACCCAAATACCGGACAGCCGTTAAAGCCAAGATACAAAACGACGATACGAAATTAGGCGATGCCTTGAATAAGATATCCATGCAGGATCCGACTATTATTGTGGAATATTCCAAGGAGTTGAGGCAGACGATATTGAGCGGTCAGGGGGAACAGCATATCAATGTGGTGAAATGGAGGCTGGTACATGAATTCGGTATCGATATCGAATTCTATCCGCCAAAGATACCTTACAGGGAGACTATTACGAAGGTGTCCCATGCTTCTTACCGTCACAAGAAACAATCGGGAGGTGCGGGCCAGTTCGGTGAAGTGCATATGCTTATATGTCCGATTGTCGATGGCGTCCCTTTTACAAACAAATTCAAGATCGACGGCAAGGATGTCTCGTTCAATGTGAAGAATCGTGAATCCTATGACCTTGAATGGGGAGGTAAACTTGAATTTTATAATTGTGTCGTAGGAGGTGCGATAGATGCCCGTTTCATGCCGGCTATATTGAAAGGCGTGATGGACAAGATGTCCGAAGGGCCTCTGACGGGTTCCTACGCCAGGGATATTCGCGTGTTCGTTTATGACGGCAAGATGCATCCGGTGGATTCCAATGAAATCTCATTTGTGCTTGCTGCAAGGAATGCTTTCAAGGAGGCTTTCAGGAATGCCGGACCCAAAATAATGGAACCTGTTTATAATTTGTCTGTAATGACTCCTGATGATTATATGGGTGCTTGCATGTCGGATCTACAGAACAGGAGGGCCATTATAGAAGGAATGTCAAGTGATAAGGGTTTTGAGGTAATCAAGGCCCGGGTCCCTCTTGCAGAATTATACAGATATTCCACTGCATTGAGTTCATTGACTTCCGGCAGTGCTACATTTTCCATGGAGTTTTCCGATTACCAGTCCGTGCCGGGTGACGTTCAGGCGAAATTGCTTCAGGAATATGCAGAAAAAGACGCGCAGGATGAATAACCTGTAATCTACGGATACGATAAATAACCAAAAAGGCCGGGTCCATATCGAATGGCCCGGCCTTTTTTTGTTATGGTTATCCCTATTTCAAATACTGCGAATCATCCGGTTGGGGAAGTCCCAGGTCTTTGAATGCCCTTGTAGGCGGAGTCTTCGGAAGAGCTTTTCTTGTCTTTATTTCTTCCAGAGCCACTTCGATGGCTTTTTCAAGCTGTTGATCTTCTCCTGCATATTCTTTTGCCGGATCATTGTCTATCAAGATGTCGGGATCCACTCCATGGTTCTCTATAATCCATTTCCCGGTTTTTGCATCGTAGTTGGTGAAGAATGGAACCCTCACGTCGGTTCCGTCCATGTAAGGAAGAGAACCGCTTATTCCGATTATTCCACCCCAGGTTCTGGTTCCTATGATTTTTCCGAGATTATTGGCTTTGAAACTCCATGGGAACAAATCGCCGTCGGATGCTGAATACTTATTCACCAATAATATTTTGGGACCCGTCTGCGTTCCGTCAGGAACTGTTCCGTTCTTTGTGGAAGTCCTGCTCATCGTCATACGGTAAACCTCCCTTTGCAGCCGTTCGATAATCATAGGCGAGACATTTCCGCCGCCGTTCCCCCTGTCATCTATAATCAGGGCTTCTTTGTCCAGTTGAGGATAGTAATAGCGTACGAATTCGTTAAGACCGTCAACTCCCATGTCCGGTATATATATATAACCTACTTTCCCTTTCGTTTTTTCATTGACTGCCTTGATATTGTTTTGCACCCATTGATAATGATAGAGAGGATATTCGTCGGATATCGGCTTTACAATCACTTTATGTCCTCCTTCTTCGGCTTTTTCGTTCACCGTAAGTTCTGTAAGCACATCCGATTTCCCTATCAAAAGGGAGTATATGTTCTTTACGGTATTTGTAGGGATACCGTTTATCGCAGTAATATAGTCACCTGCTTTGACATCCATTCCCGGTTCGTCCAGAGGAGAACGCAATTGTCTGCTGTATACCGCTCCGGGGAGAATCTCGTCTATTTTGTAGAATCCGCTTTTGTCAAGACTCAGTTTTGCTCCCAGCAGGCCGATTGGAATGCGTTTGGCTTCAGGCTTTTCACCAGTACTTACATATGCATGGCCTGTTGCCAGTTCGCCTACCATCTCCCCCAGGATGTAATTCAGGTCGAGACGTGTCTTTGCGTAAGGAACAAGTACGGAATATTTGGCTTTGATAGCTTCCCAATTCCTTCCGTTCATGTTTTCCTGATAGTAACCGTCACGGTATGATCTCCAGACTTCATCGAAAATCTGCGGCCATTCCTTGGAATAATCTATCAATGCCGTCATGTTATTGACATCCGCTTTTTCGTCCATTCTGGCATGGGATGAAGGGAAATCGGATACGAAGAATTCGCGTCCTTTTCTGAATACCGCTTTCTTGGCGCCGAAAGTGTAATAAGCAAGCATCCCGTCGGATACGCTTTCTTCTTTTTGCGTCTTGAAGTCGAAAGCTGTTGTAACCGATAACTTGCCGTTTACCGTATGGCGCCCGAATACCATGAAGTACAATTTGTTCCCGTCGCAGAAAAGCGGTCTTGCATTTCCGTCTGACAAAGGAATGTTGATTATCCTGCTTGTGAGTCCTTCGGGATCTATTTTGACATCACCGGCTTCATCCTTTCCCTTTTTATTGTTATCATTTTCGGTCCCGTGTAATTCTTCATCCGAAGGCAGCAGAGGGGATTTTGTATCTTTTGTAAGAAGAGCCATATAGACTCCGCCCATCTTATTATAGGCATAATCCCATTCCACATTGCTGTATGTAGGATGCAGTGACCGCTGTGAATTGAAAATAAGATATTTGCCGTCACTGCTGAATATAGGGAATCCCGAATCGTACCATTTTTCGGTGACCGGGTACTCTTTCCCTTTTTCAATATTATAAACATATACAACATCCATGTCGTTGCTTGCCGGCTTTGTATATGTTATCCACTTGCTGTCGGGAGAAAATGATACGTCAGTGAATTCCGCTTCAGGATTCTCCATGATGGTCTTCTTCTCTTTGGTTTCCGGATCTACGGTTACGATCCTGTTTTTCCTGTCAGTGTAGAGTATGGTTTTGCCGTCCGGACTCCATGTCAGCTTCCTAATGTAGGTATCGTTGTTCCGCGTAAGTTGTTCCGGAGTTTCTTCTCCTTCGTTTTGCATCCATATTTCCGTTTCTCCGGTCAGGTCGCTTATATATGCGATATGCTTGCCGTCCGGACTCCATTCAGCTCCACGGTCATTTGCCCCCGGTGTCCTTGTTATGTCCTTTGTGACTCCTTTGCCTACGGGAACGTTGAAAACTTCACCTCTTGCAGTTACGGCCATCCTTTTCCCTTCATTGGGAATGCTGACCGAAGTGATGTAATCTTTTACGTTTCTCATTTCGGGTCTTGCATAGATGTCGTCCGAAGCAAGACGAATGTGTATCTGCTCGCTTGTTTTAGTCTTTGGATCCAGTTTGTACAGATATCCCGCATGCTCATATACTATGATGTGCCCGTTCGTGCTTGGAAATTTGACATCGTAATCTTTGTAGCCGGTTACTTTGCTCGTCTGTTTCGTTTTCGTATTGTAAACGAATATGTTCATTATCATGTCCCTGTCGGAAGCGAAATATATTTCGTCGCCTATCCACATCGGGAAGATATCCTGCGCTGGATTATTTGTTATGTCGCTGATTTTTTTTGATGCCGGATCATATATCCAGATATCGTCGGCCATTCCTCCCCTATAGTATTTCCATGTTCTGAATTCCCTCATCACCCTGTTGTATGCCAGCTTCTTGCCATTAGGGGAATAACAGCAAAAACCGCCTTCGGGAAGTTGTATTTCGGCAGGCATCCCGCCTTTGGTTGATATGGTATATAACTTTCCTACGAATCCGTCCCCGATACGATTTCGGTATACGATATTCTTGCCGTCCGGAGACCAGGTCATTACTATATTGTTGGGTCCCATTCTGTCTCCGAGATCATCTCTTCCATTTGAAGATGTATATGTAAGACGTACGGGTTCACCTCCTTCCGAAGGCATGATATAAACTTCCCTGTTTCCATCATATTCTCCTGTGAATGCTATGTTTTTGCCGTCGGGGGAGAATCTTGCAAACATTTCATAACCGACGTACGAGGTCAGTCTCTCTGCCGTTCCTCCTTCAAGGGGCGCTTTGTACAAATCCCCGGCAAAGGAAAATACAACATCTTTTCCATCGGTCGCCGGAAATCTCAACAGTCTTGCTTCTGCGGTTCCGCTTCCCGGCGCTGCATACATGCATAACGCGGCGGCGCATGAAATTATCCCTATAACAATAAGGAATAATAAAGTTTTTTTTCTCATAAAACAGAATTATTTATAAATCGATATTTGTATTCCACAATCTATTCGAATCTTTTCGTCAGAGAGATGAATTCGTCCGGTCCCAATCTTTCCGGCCTCAGGTCGAATATCGGATCCGAGATAAGTTCCGGTTTGCCGGTATTTTCTATCATCCCCCTTAAAGAATTCCGCATCGTTTTCCTGCGCTGGTTGAAAGCGGTCTTGACAACGGTCTTGAAAAGTTTTTCATCGCATTCTATTGAAGTGCGGGAATTCCGTTTAAGACGGATCACTGCTGATCTTACCTTCGGAGGAGGAGTGAATGCTTCGGGCCCTACGGTCATCAGATATTCTATGTCGTACCAGGTCTGCAGAAATACGGAAAGAATCCCATACACTTTGGTTCCCGGTTTTTCCGCTATCCTTTGCGCCACTTCCTTTTGTATCATGCAGACTATTTCAGGGATATTGTCTTTATATTCCAATATTCTGAAAAATATCTGGGATGATATATTGTAAGGGAAATTTCCTATTATGCGGAAATCCCCGGGAAAATAATCCTCAGGTTTCAATTTCAGGAAATCACCTTCTATCAGTTTCCCTTCCAGTTCCGGAAACCGGTCCAAAAGGTAATTTACGGATTCGTTGTCTATCTCTACGGCTTTCAGACTGACATCGGACCTTTTGAGCAGGAAATCGGTCAGAACCCCGGTTCCCGGTCCTATTTCCAGTACATCGGCAGGGCAGGCCTGCTGCCCACGGTCTGTTTTTCCTCCTTCCTCATTGACGGACAGTGATTCGGTGATTTTTTTCGCTGTCGCAAGATCATTGAGGAAATGCTGACCCAATGCTTTTTTTGCCCTGACTTTCATATATTTCCAATTTGATAACAAATATAATGTTAAATCCAACCACTTTTGCTAAATTTGCTTGCTTTTAGAAAAACAAATATTCATATTAATATGTACAGGACTCAGTATAGAACGAAAACTTGCGGGGAACTGCGGTTGTCCGATTCCGGACAAACAGTGACTTTGGCAGGCTGGGTGCAGAAAATCAGGAAACTGGGCGGCATGACATTCATTGACTTGCGTGACAGATATGGAATCACACAGTTGGTTGTGGATGCAAATGCAGGCCAGAGTCTTATCGATACGGCAAATTCACTCGGCCGTGAATTCGTGATACAGGCTATCGGCGAGGTATCCGAACGTCAGAGCAAGAATCCCAAGATGGGAACCGGTGATATAGAAATCAGGCTTGACAGCATAAATATTCTGAATAAGTCGGTAACACCGCCTTTTACGATAGAAGATGAAACCGACGGAGGCGATGATATACGTGCGAAATTCAGGTACCTTGACCTTCGCAGGAATCCCCTGAAGAATGCTTTGATGCTCCGTCACAAAATAGCAATCGAAGTAAGAAATTACCTTGATGCCCAGGGTTTCATGGAAATAGAGACTCCGTATCTCATCAAATCCACTCCTGAGGGTGCGCGCGATTTTGTCGTTCCTTCCAGGATGAATCCCGGTGAATTTTATGCTTTGCCGCAGTCTCCGCAGCAGTATAAGCAAATCCTTATGGTAGCCGGTTACGACAGGTATTTCCAGATAGTACGTTGTTTCCGCGACGAAGATCTTCGCGCCGACCGTCAGCCGGAATTCACCCAGATAGACTGCGAGATGTCGTTTGTCGAGCAGGAAGACGTCCTTGTTACTTTTGAAGGAATGATGAGGTCTTTGTTCAAGAATGTCCTTGGTGTTACTATCCCTGATCCTCTTCCTCGTATGACATGGTTCGACGCCATGGATAATTACGGTTCCGACAAACCGGATGTCCGTTTCGACATGAAGATCCATGATATATCCGATAGCGTCAAAGGACATGGCTTTTCTCTTTTTGACAATTCGGCTTATATCGGAGGAATCTGCGTTCCCGGAATATCGAGTTATTCACGCAAGCAGATCGACGGCCTGACCGAATGGGTCAAAAGGCCTCAGGTCGGTGCCAAAGGGTTGATATATATAAAAGCGGAAGAAGACGGCTCTTTCAAATCTTCCGTTGATAAATTCTTCTCTGCCGGAGATCTGGAAAAGATAGCAGGAAGATTCGGTGCCCGGAAAGGCGATATGATTCTGGTCCTTTGCGGTTCCGACAAGAGGAAAGTCCAGGTGCAGTTGGGAACTCTTCGTATTGAAATGGGCAACAGGCTGGGTCTTCGTGATCCGAAAGTATTCGCTCCGCTTTGGATTGTAGATTTCCCTCTGTTCGAATGGAATGAAGAGGAAAACAGGTGGAATGCAATGCACCATCCTTTTACCGCTCCAAAACCGGAACAGCTGGATCTGTATTTCAGCGATAAAAATGAAGATATCGCTAAAGTCTGTGCGAACGCTTATGACTTCGTACTTAACGGTACGGAACTGGGCGGCGGTTCCATAAGAATCCATGATTCAAAGATTCAGGAACGGATGTTCAGTATACTAGGCTTCACAAAAGAAGAAGCAATGTACAAATTCGGATTCCTGATCAACGCTTTCCAATATGGAGCACCTCCTCACGGCGGTCTTGCTTTCGGTTTCGACCGTGTCTGCGCTTTATTCGGAGGCAGCGATTCTATTAGGGACTATATAGCTTTCCCGAAGAATAATCAGGGAAAAGATGTCATGGCCGATGCACCTTCGGTCATAGACGACTCCCAATTGGATGAACTTCATCTTGTAATTTCTAAAAAGCAATAGGTTACGACTACGGGAAGAGAATTGATAAACGGTATCCGGAACGGGGATAGAAAGGCTTTCAATGCTTTTTGTATTGAACGCTATCCCTCCCTCATTTCCTATGCCCGCCTGTTCCTTTCCAATTCGTGGGCCGATGATGTCGTGCAGGATGTCTTTTTCGGTGTCTGGCAGAATAGGAAAAAGCTTGAAAATGACGGCAGTGATCTTCAGAGCTATCTTATCAGGTCCGTGTATAACCGATGCCTTAACTATCTGAGAAAAGGCAGACTTGCCGAAAATTATCGCAATGAATATGAAAAACGCATAGCCTCCCTGATCAACGGCTATTATGCCCCTGACAATAATCCTGTGATTGCAAGTATTTTCAATGCGGATTTGAGAAATATCATAGATCAGGCTGTCAACAGCCTTTCTCCGCGTTGCCGCGAAGTGTTCAGAATGAGTTATATCGATAATCTGTCCGAAAAACAGATAGCCGAAAAGCTTGGCTTGTCCCTGAGTACCGTTGAAAATCATATGTATTCGGCGTTGAAACAGCTGCGTATCAAACTGTCTGAAGTTTAGTTTCTATTTTTTTTGAAGAAATCCGGAATTGCATTAGGTAATTCCGGAGACTTCGGTGTTTATATACCGAACGCCAAATAGAAACAAAATGTCAATAAATAGTACGGATTCAGGTTCCAACACTGAAATAATCAAAATCATTTCCCGATATGCCAGGCAGACAGCTACTGAAGAAGAGGAAAAGACTCTTTTGGCATGGATTGAGGAATCGGAGGAAAACAAGAGATTTTTTGCCAATATAATGGCAAATTTTTCTTTGCACGAAACTATTTCCACCAAGGATCTGCAAAAGGATTCCGGGGAAATGCTCCTAAGGTTGAATACACGCATAGATGCCGAAGAGGAAAATCTTGCGGAAAAGAAAACGAAATCACGATATTTGAAATTCTTCTTGGGGGCGGCCGCTGCAGCTGCCGTCGTTTTTGCCGTTTTCTTTTTCAGGGCATCTTCTTTCAGTTGGTTCAGTAACGAAAATATGTCTACGGCTTTTAACGATACCGGGGATATCGAATTGGTAAATCTTGACGACGGTACCAAGGTGTGGCTTAAGCCGGGTTCGGAAATCGATTATAATGTCCTCGGGAAGAAAGGGAAACGATTTGTTCAGATGTGTGGGGAAGCTTATTTCGATGTAGCGAAAAATCCCGAATGTCCGTTTATCATAAAGACTTCCAATATCGGAATAAGGGTGCTTGGAACGGCATTTTCAGTAAAGACGTTCCAAACGGGAAGCGAGGTTGTCCTGGAAAGGGGTTCCGTCAGGATCCTTTCACCGAAAGGAGCCGGCATGGTCACGATGTCTCCGAATCAGAAAGCACTGTTCAATGCTTCTACGGGAGATATAAAGATCGAACCTGTATATGCCTCTTCATTTATTACCCAGCAGTATAATCTGATAGCAATGTATGATGCCACCATACCTGAAATAATAAGATCCGTTGAACGCAGATTCGATGTTTCTATCGGATACGAATATGACGGATCAGGTAAAATGTATAATGTATGTTTCCTTAAGACTGATTCTTTGGGAACGGTCATGTCGATAATAGAATATATGACCGGCATACGTATGGAAGTGAAGACTAAAACCTCTGATTAATTCAATTATAAACTAATACCAATCAAGCAATATGAACATAAAAAAACTTTCGCAAATTTGCGTAACTGCATTTCTTGTGATTGTCGGCATCGGGTTTTCCGGTGAAGCTTCTGCAAAAAGGCAACAGCTTTACGATATAGACCTGACATTCACATCCGGCAATCTGAAGACAGTGGCGGCAGCTATTACCAAGCAAACAGGCTTACTGTTTTCTTACGAATCGGATCTCGCTTCCAAAGCTATGGGGACAATTTCAATCCATAAGAAACAAGCCGGCCTGGATGCGATCCTGTCTGAAGTGTTTTCCAATAAAGGAATAGACTACAAAGTGATCAACAAAACGGTTGTGCTTACCGTTTCCGCCATTAATGAAGTCGATGATTCAAAAGTGACTGTAAAAGGCAAAATAACCGATCAGGCGGGAGAGCCGTTGATTGGTGCCGGAGTTATGGTCAAAGGGACGTCAAAAGGAGTTACCTCCGATATCGACGGCAATTATGTTATTGAAGCCAGACGCAATCAGACTCTTTTGTTTTCATTTATAGGTTTCACGGGGAAAGAGATTCCCATAGAGGGAAATGATATTATCAATGTGGTTCTTGATGAGAACAGAAATATCTTGAACGACGCTGTCGTTATCGGATACGGAACACAGTCCCGCCGGTCTCTTACGACATCCATTGCAAAAGTTGACGGTTCTGCCATATATGATGCGCCGGTATCTTCGGTGGGGGATGCCTTGAAAGGAAAAGTATCCGGATTGAGAGTGGCAACTAATAACAATGTAGCAGGAGGTGTTCCGAGGATGCTGATCCGCGGAGGGTCTTCGATTTCGTTGAGCAATGACCCCATTGTTATCGTGGACGGTGTAACCAGAAGCATAAATAACATCAATCCTAACGACATAGAATCCATAGAAGTCCTTAAGGATGCAGCTTCCGCAGGGATTTACGGTGCGCGAGCTTCCAACGGTGTCATATTGGTTACTACGAAAAAGGGAAACGCATACCGGAAACCTGAAATAACTTTCGATTCCCAGGCTGGTTTCGAATCTCCTTCAAGAAGCTGGAATCTTATGAATTCCAGGGAATTCATCGGTTTTGTCCGTCCGGCTTTGGTGAATTCCTACAATGGAGCCGCGATCCTTGCCGGAGCAAATGCCGCAGGCACCGGGAACACAATGTCGAATTCCCCGTACACTACCAGATATCTTAACAAGGGGGAAGAAGTGCCTGACGGTTATGAATGGATGTATGATCCTGTCGATAAGAGCAAGGTCATAATATTCACGAATACGAATTATCAAAAGCAATGGTTTAAAAATGCTTTCTGGCACAAGGAATATGTAGGGGTCAACGGGGGAAGCAAAAACATGAGATATGCAGCTTCGATGAGTTATCTGGATGATGACGGCATTGTAGCCATGGGCGGGTACAAGATATTCACGATGCATGGAAATACCACTTTTGACGTAACCAAGCATCTTACCGCTTCGACAACATTCGATTTTTCCCGTTCCAAACAGGCTTATCTGGCAGGCAATTATTTCAATGCCGTAGGCCGCGGCCTGATGATGGGACCGACCCACCGGGATTATGATGACGAAGGCCATTGGATAACCGGAGGAACGAATGCGAATCAGCAAACGGCTTCTTTCTACGAAAATTTTTATGACAGGGAAAGGGCAAATAATGATTTTACCGGTAACTTCAATTTGAAATGGAAAATAACCGACGGCCTTTCCGCTACCGCACAATATGCCGTTACCGATTTGAATTACCGGGGCAGTTATTATGCTTACGGAGAGGTCAACGGTACTCCTAACTATATCTCTTCAACACGTTCCACATCTGAGACCAGGACGGAAACACTGAGAGATTCATTTACCGCTTATCTTACATACGCGAAGACATTCGATCGCGTGCACAAGATAGACGCTACAGCGGGATACGATTTCATGAAATGGCGTTATCTTTCACTGACAGCGAATGCTACCGGATCAGTATCGGACAAAGTCCCTATTCTGGATTCGGGAGTCAACTTTACAGCTTCGAATGAAGATACCGGCCAGGCTCTCATGTCATATTTCGGTCGTGTGAATTATGAATATGACGGTCGCTATATCCTTTCTGGAACGATCAGGGCCGACGGTTCGTCTAAATTCGCGGACGGAAACAGATGGGGATATTTCCCTGCCGCTTCTTTTGGCTGGGTCATTTCCGAAGAACCGTACTGGCATGTTTCCAAAGACAAAGTCGGGATGTTCAAATTCAGGGCTTCCTATGGACAGACCGGAAATAACGGGATCGGTCTTTACGATACTTATGGCGCATATTCTACTTCAAATACTTATGCCGGTTTGTCCACAACCCTTCCTTCTTCAATGCAGAACAAAAGCCTGAAATGGGAAACCACTACACAGCTTGATCTCGGAGTGGATCTTAATTTGTATAACGACAGGATCCGGTTTGTAGCTGACTACTATAATAAGGTTACGAACAATATGCTTTTTTCCATAACACTTCCGGACACCGGCACGTTCAGCTCAGTAAAGGCGAATGTCGGAAGCGCGCGGTTCTATGGCTTTGAATTGGAACTTCATACGGCAAATATCCAAACGCATAACTTCTCATGGCAAACGGATCTGACGTATTCCTTCAATAAAAACAGGGTGCTTTCACTCCCGGACGAATATGAATATGCCGACATAAACGGTAAACAGGCATGGAGAATAGGCGGATATACCCTTTCCGAAAGTGGTTACCGTTTCGGAGGAATTGCCGTTGGGGAACCTTTGGGACGTATCTACGGATATAAAATAGACCATATAATACAAACGATTGCAGAAGCCGATGCCGCTTATTATGATTCCCAGTCCCATGGATATCGCCGCGGAGACGGATTGTCTGTTGCTGGAAGGAAGGATGTAGGAGACTACGAATGGTGCAATCGTCCGGGTTCGGCCAGAAGATCTGACGGTTCTGAACAGATCAACGGAGAGGATATGTATAAGTTGGGAAATGTCATGCCTCATTCGACCGGCGGCATCAACAATACTTTCCATTACAAGAATCTTTCCCTTAACATATATCTGGATTATGCCCTTGGCCACTCCATATATAATTATATGAAATCGAGATTTTTCCAGAATACTCTCGGAAACTGCAATTCCAACCTGGACAAAATGGTTTATGATTGCTGGACGCATCCGGGAGACAATGCGAAATATGCCAGATTCTTTGCCAATGATGCTGATTTCGGCAACAGGAATTTCTCAAGGGAATCCGATTTCAATGTAGAAAAAGCCGATTATCTGTGTATAAGGGATGTATCATTATATTATGATTTTCCTTCAAAATGGACCGACAGGATCCATATGAAGAAACTTTCGGTTGGGATAACCGGAAATACGCTTTATTATTTCACAGGAGTTTCAGGTAGTGTAAGTCCTGAAACCGGAATGGGTGCGGGAAGCAGTGATTCAATGTACTCTGTTGTTTCCACTTCGAGTTCGAACGGAAATTTCTTCCCTGCTGTGCGTAAGATTCTTTTAAATGTCAAGATTACCTTCTAAAATCAGACTTGTCATGAATAATAAAAATATATTGAGAAATATCCTGCTCATTTCGTCGGCTGCTGTCATGCTTTCATGTAA
This sequence comes from Bacteroidales bacterium, assembly GCA_022648685.1. Classification (GTDB taxonomy): domain Bacteria; phylum Bacteroidota; class Bacteroidia; order Bacteroidales; family UBA932; genus Cryptobacteroides. Next base: position 358,990 of record JALCMW010000001.1, on the reverse strand, counting down.
CGCGTTGGATATAATGCAGGATAATAAATTGTCCGCAAGCAATATGTGGACGGAATCATCGGATGTCACCACATCCACGTACGGAATATACTACAGGATGAGATCCAATTTCGTCTCCGATTATTGTAATGTATGGTATTGGGGCGAGTTGCGTGTAGGTGATTATATGTGGGGTCCCAGTCTCGAAAGCAATGTGAATAATGCCAATATGATTGCTGTCCGAGAGAGCGAAATGACAGGCTCATCATCATCTTCCAGCTGGTCCGCGCTTTATACGGTCATAGATCAGGCCAATTCGGTACTGAAATATGCATATGAAGTGGATATGACGGACGAAGATCGCGATTTCTCAGTAGGCCAGGCTGCTTTCGCAAGAGCTTACTGCTATTTCTGGGCTGTACGTCTTTGGGGTGATGTGCCTTTGAATCTGCAGCCGATAGAATCAACTACTCAATCGGAAACATATCCGACAAGAACCGACAAAGCGAAGGTGTATGCCCAGATCGCTTCCGATATAGATACTGCCGAAGCGAATGTCGATTATCTCGGTTCCAACAAGTATCTTGCTACTGCAGATGCCGTAAATATGCTCAAAGCCGATTATGCATTGTGGATGTATTCGACCCGGGACGGAGGGGATTCTTATCTGAAGATGGCTTCCGATGCCCTTGATGCCATAGGCATATCAGGCAGCCGTCTCCTGGACGATTACACATCGGTTTTCAGCCGTACCAATAAATTGAACAAGGAAATAATTTTTGCAATGAACAATAACCAGACGGAAAAACTCCTGGGCGGCTATTATTGGCAATATTATTATCCAAGCAATCTTGTGGCTTCCCAATATCAGCAGAATCCTGTGCCGATCAATGAAACACAGTGGATGAGTTATTCCCGGGAATTCCTGGATGTGCTTTTGGCTAGCAAGAAAGACAACAACGATTCGAGAGTTGATTGCAATGTCGGTTACGGCGCTTACGGAGCCGGAGACAGCCATATCATATCATGGCCTAACAAATTTCTCGGCGATATGTCGGCAACAAAGGTCGTAATGGACTGTGATCTGCTTTATTACCGTTACGCTTATGCGGTTATGATGGATGCAGAGCTGAAATATTACCGGAAAGATTATCCCGGTGCTTTGGCTTCGCTGAATATTATAGCCAAAAGGGCCTATGGAAAAGAAGATTTCTATACCGATGCGACCGAAGATGGCGTGTTGAATGCACTGGTGAAAGAATATTTTCTTGAGTTCCCGTGCGAAGGCGTTATCTGGTGGGCTTTGATACGTCTTGACAAGATCTGGGAATATAATCCTTCCCTGGAAACCAAAAAGGTAGGCAATGCCAATATCCTTCTTTGGCCTGTAAGCACCTCTTCCCTGAACAAGAATCATAATCTCAGGCAAACTGAAGGCTGGAGTTAATCCTAAATTAATAATACGATCATGAAAAAAATATATATATCAACGATATTGCTGCTTGTATTTCTTCTTGCCGTTTCGTGTGCCGGCGACAAGGAAGACGTAGGGATCTATGATGAAACGACACGGGTTTCCCTTTATCCGGTACCTGTTGAGTTTAATGCGGACGGGACCACTGCGAACGGTGAAGATAGCTATACCGCAGTTGTGACGATAGCCAGCGGCTCGACTACGAAAAGTGATATAGACTGGACGGCCGAAGCCGATTCCGCCGGAAGTTGGGTTACTGTTACCAAGACTTCGGTAACATCATCGTTCAGGGATACTTATTCCGATGATATTTATGAAACCGATGAACACGGGATAGACGTGAAAGTATCGGAAAATACCGGTTACCGTCGTAAATTTACTGTGAATGTCAAGGTCTCTGACGGGACTACAGTCCCTTTCTCATTTACTCAACTCGGGGCTTTAGCTGACGCTTCCGTTTCTTCCGATACAAAGGACATAGAATATATGGCCGTGGGCGGAGACTATGATATCGTTTATGATACCAATATGGGGGAAGCCTATGGCTTTTCCGTAACATATGACGAAGGCAGTTCCGATTGGCTTTCATGGAAAAGTGACGGAAGCGGAAAAGTTACATTGACCGCTTCCCAATGGACAAACAGCGAATCTTCACGTACCGCCACATTCACAATTACCGTCGGTACTGCGACTACCAGCGAAGCGACTCTGGATATTACCGTGACCCAGCTTGCGATGGATAAATATTATTATATGTACGGAGGGGCCGGTAATGGTCTGGATATCGGAAGTTCCATACAGATGGACAAAGTTTCTTCCGGTATTTATACAGCCGAAACCTATTTCATGAATACCGCTGATGGTAAAAACGATATTAATTTCAATGTCGGTTCCAGAATTGCCGGGTACCCTTACTATGCTTTGGCAAAAGACGGAGTTGTGAAGAAAATATCTTCGGCATCCGATGAGCTGCCCCTGGGTCCTGTCATAGACGTAGATGGTCTTAGACTGCTTACAGTCGATTTCGATAATCTGACATGGTCATGGGCGAGAGTCACTAATACCAATTGTCTTCCTGACGATGAGTTGTCTTCCTATCCTGTAAAAAATTATGTCAACAGGGATGGCAAAACCAGGACATGGATGGCTGCCGGTCTACATTGGAACGGAGGCTCTTCTATCGGGACCTATAAACTCGGAAGCGGTCTTGTCCCGGGTACTAAAACGGGAGGCTATACCGAAACGACATATTCCGTAAGAAACAGTGCTTATGATACGGAAGAGAACGGAGGTTCTCTGGTTGAAAGCATGATGAGCGACGGAATCACTACCGTGGCATCGCAGTACGGGAGACTTTATACTCTGGATGAGGCTGTCGGAGGTATGCCCGAGGGCGCTTTGTGCCCGAGCAAAGTAAGACCTTATTGTCTGGGAGAACCGGGCATTTCCTACTTGGACGCAGTCGGAAATAAGATTCCGATAGAGACTCTAAGTGCCGCCACATTGAATACTTATGCACAGACGGCTGACGGTGATGCCGAAATAGAGACGAAATATCCTGAAGTTGCCGCCCAGATCCAGGGCATATGCCCTTACGGCTGGCACATAGCCAGCATGCAGGACTGGAAGGATCTCATATATTCGGTGTACTCTCTTCAAGAAGCTGCTTATCCTGTAAACGAATCCGAGGCTACATATTCGGGTATGGCTACCGGAACTTCAAGCAATGTCGCGGCATATCTCCGTGCCGCCGAATGGCTTAATAATGAATACAATCCAGGCGCTTCAAGAGCAACTTCCGCAGATTCTTTCGGCTTCGGCATGTTCCCTCAGGGCTGGAGACTTTATGCTTCCGGTTACGATTACGGGGCAAATGCAACAAGCAACAATTGCCGTTATTACGCTCTTATCCCTATCCTCGGCAAGACATACAGTTCGACAAAAACAACGCAATGGCGTTTCTATACTAAAAGTTCAACTACCGCCGATATGTGTCTTAATGACTCATTCGATATCGGGAATGCGGCCGGAGCTATAAGATGTGTTAAAAATCATAAAGATTAATAATATGAAACTGAGATATCTATTGTATCCTTTTCTTGCTACTGTAATTTTTACTACTGTTTCCTGCTCTAAAGACAACGGGCAGGAACCCCTTCCCGATTGGTGGTTCGAAAACGATTCCACATCGGCCACAGGCGATGATCTTCCAGAACCCGGGAATTGCGACAATATAGTTGTTGCCCACAGGGGCGGTTCGACCGAGGCCGGTACCACTGCAAATCCGGACAATTCCATTGCTGCATTGCGTTATGCCATGTCGTTGAAATGCTATGCTTCGGAATGCGATATTTATTGGACGGCAGATGACAATGTCATAGTCGCACATGGCGATTCCAATTGCCAGATCAACGGTATGTATCCGTGGGAGCATACCGTCGCTGAAATACGCAAAGCCGGAAATCTTTCCAACGGGGAACAGATTTCCACTCTGGGTGAGTTCCTGGACGTGGATATGGAAGCTGGCAGCTGTACCAGATTATGGTTGGATATCAAGAATATAACTTATCCTTCCACACTTACGAAATATACCATAAATGCCTGCAGGCGTGCCTGTGAAATCATAGAAGAAAAGAAAGCCAACAAATTCGTCGAATTCATCTGTACTGCGAATTCCACAGTGATGGCTTCGTCTTTCCTTTACGCAAGCGCCGGCAATATAAATATAGGATGGATGTCCAATTCGTCAGCCGCAGTATATCTTGGCAAAAGTTATCCTTGGGCGAATCTTTCAACTGCATTTATGACTCATGACGGCGGTGCCAGAACCATCGATGAATTCGCAAAGGCTAAGATAAAACTGAGTATTTTTGTAGCTGACAGCGATGATGATATGAATTATTATATGAATAATGCTTCAGATCTCAAAGCTATCACTACAAACTACCCTAAAAAAATGTTGATGAAAATGGGGCTGAGATAATCCTTTGCGGATATCTATTTTGTAAGAGTCTCGATTCGGCCGTAGGCATCGACTATCTCTGCGATTAAAGAGTCTTTCGATGCGATTCCCGTGAATTTGGATACTGCGGCTGCAAGTCCAAGTTCGGATATGGTCTCAAGCATTTCCACGCTTTGCTTGTCATCCGGATTGTTGAAATGCAGAGCCGCTCCGATAGAAAGCAGCAGGTTGTCATAAGGCAGTCCGAACCCTTTTGCAGTAACCATAGGCAAAATTAGCCGGTCATTACCGGCTAATTTTCGTAAGGGTTCACGTCCTACTCTGTCTACGTCATCTTTCAGATAAGGATTGCAGAAACGTCTGAGTATCCTTTCTATATAGGCAAAATGCCTTTCATGATCAAAATTGAATTTCTTGACAAGTCCTTCGCCGCTTTGCTGCATGGCTCCTTTTACGATTTCATAAATCTGCTTGTCACCGATACTTTCATTGATCGTTTTATAACCTTTCATCTTGCCTATGTATGCGGCGGTGGAATGTCCTGTGTTCAAAGTAAACAGTTTCCGTTCTATGTATGCTTCAAGATTGTCTACGGGTGTCATGCCTTTGATTTCCGGTATATCCCCGGCGAATGCCGATTTCTCGACATCCCATTCGAAATATTCTTCGACAGCGACGTCGAGAGGGATTTCGCAATGTACGGGAGGTACTATCCTGTCCACTGCGGCATCCGGAAAACCCACATTTCCGTTTATCCATGCCTCAGTTTCCGGATCCAGTTGTCCGATAACAAGCTCTTTCAACCGGGATGTCGCCCTGAGTCCGTTTTCGCAAGCTATTATGTTTAAGGGTTTCTCGATTCCTGATTTTCTTCTTAGTATCAATCCTTTCGCAATTGCAGGGGCCACGAATCTAAGAATCCCCAGACCTACTGCCGTCGTAACGATATCTGCATCCGCAATTTCGTTTATGGCTTCTGAACTTCCCGAATTTACGGCACTTATATTTGATATTGTTATATCTGAATTTTGATTATCCCGAATATGTACGGTATATTCTTTTCTTGAATTGATTCTATCAAGAAGATCCGCTACTACATCTGCAAAAACCACTTTGTATCCGGCTGAAGATAGAACTGCGCCTATGAAACCACGGCCGATGTTCCCAGCTCCGAACTGCACTGCTTTTTTCATTCTCTATTTAATTTATATGTAAATAACCAACCTTAAAAATAAGATCATAAAGTTACTTATATTTAATGATTTTTTCAAATATTTCTTTTCTATCGTCCTATTTCCTATATTTGCTAAATGTTTGCAATTTTTTAGGTTGCAAAATGAAAAGAATCGAAAATAATTATATAATTTAACATAAAACTACATGGATACTAAAGAAAGAGTGGCGAAAGCCGTCAAGATTGCAACGGATACCAAGGCGTTTGTCCTGCAGAGGGCTTGTCTTGATATGGCTCCGAAGATTTTTACTCAATTTTTCAATGGCCGCAAAGCGGTTGTCATTGCCGATGAGAATACATGGAAGGCTGCAGGCGAAAAAGTTTTCGGATATATGGTCTCGGCGGGGATTCCCACCGACAGATATATAATAAAGGAGAAAGAATTCCATGCCGAATGGCGATATGTTGACATGGTTAATAAAGTACTTGACGGAGATATGGATGCCGCCTCGAATGTGGAGACGGATACCGATTATTCTGAAAGCGATCCGGAAAAAGCCATGCGTCCGGTTTCTGAAGATTATCCGGTTGCCGTAGCTGTCGGTTCGGGTGTGATAAACGATTTGTGCAAACTTTGTTCTTATTATCATGGTCAATCATATATGACGGTTCCTACGGCAGCTTCCGTTGACGGCTTCTCTTCATTCGGTGCTTCCATTTCTTACGAAAATGCAAAACAGACATTCAATTGTCCGGCTCCGGTGGCCATATTGGCCGATGTGGATGTCCTTATTGCGGCTCCTAAAGAGATGACCGCCGCCGGATATGCGGATCTTGCAGCGAAGATCCCGGCCGGTGCAGAGTGGATGATTGCAGATCTGATGGGTACCGAACCTATCATTCCGGAGGCCTGGCATGTCCTTCAGGATGTTCTGGACGGATTCCTTTCAAATCCAGGGGGTGTAGCTGCCGGTGATCCCGATGCTGTTTCCGATTTGTTCGAGGGTCTTACATTAAGCGGTTTTGCAATGCAGGCTGCGCGTTCAAGCCGTCCTGCTTCATGCTGCGATCATCTGTTCAGTCATATACTTGACATGACAGGGCATAAATACCATGGAAAATTACAATCACATGGATTCCAGGTTGCGATAGGTACTTTGACTATGTGTGCGGTATTCGATGAATTCCTGAAATATGATCTTTGCAAAACCGATGTGGAAGCCTGTGTCAAGGCATGGCCTACATTGGAACAGGAACAAGAAAGAGCGTTGTCGTTGTTTAAAGATTTTCCTGCGCCGAAACTGGGTTATGAAAGTATTACGAAGAAATATACGGATGCCGATGCCGTACGCAAGGAACTGACCTTAGTTGGAAATAACTGGCCTGATTTCAGGAAACAACTTCAGGATCAGGTATATCCTTTTTCCAAAATGCAGGATTTTTTCAAAATCGCCGGAGCGCCATATGATCCTTCCATGATTGGAATTACAAGACGTCAACTCAGGGATATGTTCCCGTTCGTGCAATTGATGAGATGGAGGTTCAATGTGTTGGATCTTGCCAAAAGACTCGGAATATACGATGAGCTTGTTGCTTCGGTATTCGCAGAAGGAGGAGCCTGGGATCTGAATAAAGAATCGAAAATACAATAATCACTGTGAAAGAGAAAACGCAACGCAGTTTTAATTACTGGCAGTGGCGGGTCATCATTGGCTCGATGATCGGCTATTCTATTTTCTATTTCGTCAGGAAGAATTTTTCTTTTGCAATGCCCAGCATCGGGCGGGAATACGGGATAACCAATACGAGTTTCGGTATCATCCTTACCTTGGTGGGGTTGATTTACGGTGTATCGAAATTGATCAACGGATTTATTGCCGATCGTACAAATGCGAGGTGGCATATGTCCATAGGCCTTCTGGCCTGTGTGATCCTTAACTTTATTTTCGGCTGGAGCGATCATATAAGCCATTGGATTACGGGACAGAGCAGCGGGCCTGATTTTGTAAATACTTTGGTTGTTGTTTTCGCCGTTCTCCTTATTCTCAACAACATCTTCCAGGGCGCCGGTTTTCCTCCATGCAACAGGCTTGTGACTCATTGGGTACCGCCGGAACAGTTGGCCACGAAAATGAGTATCTGGAATACTTCCCACTCAATAGGCGCAGGACTTGCTTCAGTTCTATGCGGTTATATAATAGCTTCCACAGGTAACTGGAGATGGTGTTTCTGGGTGCCCGCCATGATAGGCACTTTCGGTGTGTTCTTCATCGTAGCAACTTTGAGGGATACGCCTAAATCGGTAGGCCTTCCGGAACTTCCGAATACGAAAACCACATTGGATGATAACGATACTCCCGAAGCTTATAAGAAGTTTGTAGCACAAAAGGTATTCAAGAATCCGATAATATGGTCTCTTGCAATAACGGATTTGTTCGTATACATCGTCCGTTTCGCCGTTCTTGACTGGGGCCCTACATTCTTGCAGGCGGGGGATAACCCTCTGTCACCTCAATTGGCAGGTTGGACTGTCGGGATTTTCGAAGTCTTCGGATGTGCCGGAATGCTTTGCGCCGGATGGATTACCGATAAGTTTTTTCATGGAAGAGCGCAAAGAGTATGCTTCTTCGATATGCTCCTCACTGCAGCTTGTCTTCTGGTTCTTTGGCTTCTTCCGAAAGATGTCAATCCTGTTATCATGTTGATAATCCTTGCCATTGCCGGCTTCTTCCTTTATGGTCCGCAAGCTCTTCTGGGTGTTACGGCGTCCAATCAGGCCACTAAAAAAGCCGCCTCATCGGCCGTAGGCCTTATCGGTCTGTGCAGTTATGCAAGCGTGATATTCACCGGAGCCGGACTCGGATGGTTCTCTGACCATTTCGGATGGAACAATCTGTTTCTGCTTATGACTTTTGTTGCGATAATAGGAGGCTTGGTAATACTTCCTTTGTGGAACATAAAAAAAGACGGATATGTTCATGAGACCGATTCAGTGACTGATGAAATAACTAATAAGTAACTGGATACCTGTATTTATTATGGAAAAGAAGTTTGTAATAGGTATGGATTTCGGTACCGATTCCGTTCGTGCCATTTTGGTGGATTCTGCCGATGGCAGCGAATTGGCTAACTCGGTATGCAATTACAAACGTTGGAAGGCAGGTCTGTATTCCGATGCCGCGGTCTCTCAATTCCGTCAACATCCTTTGGACTATCTTGAAGCTATGACGGAAGTAGTCAAGACTGTCGTGGCCGAATGCGGGGACCCTTCACTTATCAAAGCCATATCCATAGATTCAACAGGAAGCACGCCTTGTCTGGTGGATGAAAATCTGGAGCCGCTTTCATTGCAGGAGGGGTTCGAAGATGATCCGGATGCAATGTTCATATTATGGAAAGATCATACTTCCGAAGAAGAGGCGGCAGAGATTACGGAACATTGTTCTGCACATATGCCGGATTATGCTTGCCATATGGGCAACAATTATTCTCCGGAATGTTTCTGGGCCAAGATACTGCACGTTTTGCGCAAGTCGGAAAGGATAAGGGACAAAGTTTATTCCGCAATGGAACTTTGCGATTGGATTCCTGCCGTGCTCACCGGCTGCCGGAAAATCGAAGACATCAAGGCGAGCCATTGTGCAGCAGGGGCCAAGCAGATGTGGGCGAAAGAATGGGGCGGTTTTCCTCCGGAATCTTTTTTCTCAGGAATCGATCCGATGCTTGTCCCCATACTTGAACATCTCCCCGATAATAATTTTTCATGTTCCGTTTCCGCCGGAACGCTTACCGGACGCTGGGCGGAGATATTCGGACTTTCCGAAAAAACCGAAATCGGCGTGGGAAATATAGACAGCCATTCAGGGGCTGTAGGCGGTGGGGTGTCATATAAAAATATGGTAATGAATTTCGGAACTTCTGCTTGTTATATGGCAGTGGTTCCAAATGATGTTATGCGCGGCAGGATAGTGGACGGTGTGTTCGGACAGGCGGAAGGCAGTATTCTGGAAGGGATGGACGGCTTCGAGGTCGGCTTATCCGCTTTCGGAGATTTGTTTGCCTGGATGAAAAGGTTGTTATGCTGGCCTCTGGAAAACATATTGTCTTCCGTCTTAGACGGGGAAATCATCCGTAATGCAGAAGACCGCATACTTGAAGAACTGACTGAAAAGGCCGCTCTTCTTCCTTTGCGCTATGATGCTCCTGTCGCAACGGATTATTTCAATGGCAGAAGGGTCCCCCATCCTGATGGTTCTCTTACCGGGTCACTGGCATTTCTCAATATATCTTCCACTGCCCCGGAAATATTCCGTGCATTGGTGGAGTCTACTGCATTTGCCACTAAAACAATTCTGGATTATATGTCTTTAAACGGTGTGGCCATTGACAGACTGATCGCCATTGGCGGTGTTTCCATAAAATCTCCGTTCACCATGCAAATGATGTCGGATGTGCTGGAACGAAGGCTTGAAGTCTCTTCAAGCCGGCACGCAGGAGCATTGGGTGCTGCGATCCATGCTTCTGTGATAGCGGGGATATATGATAATGTTACGCAGGCCCAGGCAAATATGTGCCAGCCGGTAATGAGAATTTATGAACCTGATTTATCCGGAAAAGATATTTTAAACTTCAGGTATCGAAAATATACGGATATGGTACATTTTACTGAAACGGAGAGGACGGTTCGTAATCAATCGAATATTCTCAGGCACTGAATACACATCCTTACGCCGCGGGAAGGGCAAGACGCGATTACGTTGTCTTTCTCTTCCATGATGCTTTTCCATGTTTTCATGGCTCTTGCAGCTCCGTATGTATCATTATGATATTTCCAAAGCCATAAATCCGCGATTACGGATTCTATCTTTGTGTTCAGATATTGCCCGGGGCAATTTATGCTTTTTCCGAATCTGTATGAGAAAGGCTTTATCCTGTTGATCAGATCGAAGTCTTTCATGATAAAAGTATCTGCCAGCAAAGACCAGGAAGCTTCAAGTTTCCCTGTAATGTTCAAATCGTCGGTTTTCAGGAGATTTATCAGACCGACCGTATCGGCTTTTAATCCTTTTTGCCGCCACTGCGAGTATAAGTTCGCGTAGCCTTCGAGGAGAATGAGTATGGATTCCGCTTTTTCCTGCTCTTCTATAAACCTGAAATCCCTTGTAGCCGCCTCCCTGTATCCTTTTTCAGTCCTGAATTCTTTTTCGGTTATATTATATAGATTGATTGCCGCTTTCAAAGCTTCTTCGTCTCCGGTAGATTTATGGAATTCGCTTAATGCATAAATTGCGGAGCCTAAAGCGGAAAGTCTTATTGTTGTATCGGTCCTTTCACCGTTTTCCTTGACGGACCAGAATACTCCTCCGAATTTATGGTCTGTGAATATATTTATGAATCTGTCCCTGGTTTTGCTTGCGGCGAGAAGATATTCCCGTTTTCCGAAATAGCCGTATGCTGCCGAATAAGACCATAGCAGCCTGGTATTGTCCATAACGCAAGAGGAAAATGTTTCTTGATTGATCAAAGTCTTCATCAGGTCGTTTTCGAGTATGCAGCCGACTTCTTTGATGAAATTGTCTGTTCGTTCTGTCATAATTGATATTTTTAGGTCATTGGTTTAACTAATACGTGTCAAATAAGGCATAACGTAAAGTTAAGGATAAATAATAAAAACGTTATGTATTTTTTGTCTTGTTTTGAAAAAAAGAGAAATTATTGATATTAAAGGGTATCCGGTACCTTCAGACTCCCAGATACAAATAATCTTCCAGACTGCCGTGATTTGCGGCTCTGGTACGTTCCTACCCTGAAATATGTAAGGAAATGATTCTCCGGGAAAGGTGTGGACAGCGGGTATGACTGCTATCCTAGTAACTTTTTCGTTATTGAAGAAATTGTCCTTCCGTCGGATTGTCCGGCAAGACGTTTGCTTGCAATTCCCATTACCTTGCCCATATCTGAAAGTCCTTTCGCTCCCGTTTCGGATATTATCCCGGAAATTACCGTTTCGACTTCATCCTCGCTCAATTGCTTCGGAAGGTATTTCTCCATTACTTCACTTTCGGCAAGTTCGTTTTTCTCGAGTTCCGGTCTGCCGCCTGCAGCATATAAATCAGCCGATTCCTTGTGTTGCTTGATCAGTTTTTGAATTATGCGGATTATGCCGTCATCATTCAATGTATCGGATTTACCTGAGGTCTTTGCTAAAAGTATTTCCGATTTGATGGCTCTTACTGCTTCAAGACGGACATTGTCGTGAGCTTTCATAGCTTCGACGATGTCTTTTTGTATTTGTTGTTCCAATGACATGATTATATGAATTATTAAAAACCTTATCTGAATTCTTCGAAATCCGGCATAGCCAGCCTGGCTGTGAATTCTTTGATTTTCTTGTCGTTTTTTGGACAAATCAGCAGAACGTCATTAGTGTCTATCACGATATAATTATCCAACCCGTTTACGGCTAGCAATTTCTTTTTGTCGCTTGATATAACCATGCAGTTCCTGTCGTTTTCAGAGATATGTTTATAACTGTTGAAGGCATTTCCCGACTTGTCTTTCTCCGGCAGGTTTTTGTACAGTGATTCCCACGTCCCGATATCCGACCATTTGAATCTGGCCGGATATACCCAAGCCCTGTCAGTCTTCTCCATTACGGAATAGTCGATCGAAATATTCTCGCAATCGCTGTATGCCCTTTCTAGAAATGCACTTTCATCTGCACTTCCGAATTCGTTTTCCCAGCCGCTGAACAATCCTGTGATCTCGGGTATGTACTTGTTCATTTCCTCTTCTATTATTCCGGCTTTCCAAAGATAAATGCCGGAATTCCAAAAGAATTCCCCGCTGTCAAAGAACACTTTTGCCATATTCATATCCGGCTTTTCCGTAAATGTCTTGACTTTGGTAGGGCTGTTTCTGAGTATCGAATCTTTCCCTCCCGTGACTTGTATGTATCCGTAATTGGTATCCGGCTTGTCCGGCGTGATTCCAATGGTCATGAGGACATTGTTGGAATCCGTATAGTCTATGGCTTTTGTCATCGTCTCCGTGAATGATTTGTCATTCGGAATTATATGATCCGAGGGCGTGACTATCATGATAGCATTTTTATTCCTTTTCAGAAGGGCATAAGTCGAATATGCTATGCAGGCCGATGTATTCCTGCCGTACGGCTCAAGAAGAAGATTCTCATCCTGCAGCAGAGGCAGCTGTTCCTTTACAAGCCTTTCATACTTGGCAGCTGTAATGACCATGATGTTTTGCTCGGGCACGATATTCCTGAACCGTTCGAATGTCATCTGCAACGATGATTTCCCTGTACCGTACAAATCGAGAAATTGTTTCGGTTTCCAGTTTCGTGTTATAGGCCAGAACAGCGATCCGTTTCCTCCGGCCATTATTATACAGTAATGATTGTTATTCATATAGTATCTGTTGCTTTGATTATGTGTTTCCGTTTCGAATAATCCTTATACATATATCGGAGTATATGCTTGCCTGAAGTATGCTATTTCAGTTTTGTCTCCGTCGAATGTCACGGCTATTATGTCGAACAAGACTTCGGCGTCATTGGCAATATTGCTTATACCGTCCGAATGAAGATAAGCCGCGGCTGCCGCAGCGATCCGTTTCTGTTTCGTCAATGTCACGCTTTTTTCCGGTTCGGCTTCCATGGGAACCTTCCGGCTTTTGACTTCGACAAAATGTATACCATCCCTGTCGAATGAAATTATGTCAATTTCCAGATGACGTGATCTCCAGTTCCGTTCAAGTATGGTATGCCCTTTTGACATGAGATATCTGCAGGCTATATCCTCACCTCTTTTTCCGACTTCTTCCCTTTCGCTGCTTTTTCCGCCTTTTCCCATTCCCGGATTTTTTTGTTTTATCCTTTATTATTCGAAAACGACAACCGTCACGCCGGAGCCTCCGGCCTGAAGCGTTTCGTCGCTTACGGATGAGATTCCCGGAACCGTTCTCAAATATTTTTGTATTTCTTCACGCAAAGCCCCCGTTCCTTTCCCGTGGATAATCCTTATGGAATGCATATCAAGCATTATGGCATCGTCGACATAACCGGATATTATGTTTATGGCATCGCTTACCCGTTCCCCGCGTACATCTATTTCAGTTTTGAAATTCAGTTTCCGCTCAGACATCCCTTCGTCTATTTTTTGTACAGGAGGCGTATATGCTGATTTTACCGCCGTTTTGAATTCATTCGAAGTTATTCTTTCGACTTTGTCCAGCGGTGTTTTCGTACTTATGTTCCCTATTGCAACAGTAACCGATTTGTTGGAAACCCTTACTATTTCTCCGGCAAGTCCGTTTTCTTTTATCCTGACTTTTTCCCCGATTTTCAAAGGAGCGTTCCGGAATATCTCGATCTTTCTGGCATTCTCGGTCTGTGCCGTGTCTGCATCTCCCGCTTTATTGCGCTTGCTCTTTCTTTGATTCTCTTTTTCCTGCCTTGTTTTCAGCTGTCCCAGTTTCTTTTCCAGGTAATCATCCCTGTCTTTTTCGTCTTGTTCTTTTTTCAATTTGACAGCCGATATGAATTCCTGAAGATCAAGGCGTGCCTCTTTTGTCTTTTCCTTGTCGGCTTGCGATTCTTTTATTATTCTGATCGTACTCTCGATTTTTCTGTTAGCCTCGCCGACTATGTCCTCTGCTTCCTGCTTTGCCTGATCCAGAATCTCTTTCTTCAGGCTTTTGATATCTTCCAGTTCTTTTTGATATTTCCCCGTGATATTCTCGAGTACCTTATCAGTGGTGCGTATCCTTTGCAGTTTTTCATCCAGGGATCTTTTATTCCGTGCTATCTTCTTGAGGTTCCGTTCTATTCCCACGAATTCCTTTCCAGCTCTGGACTCCGCATCCCTTACGATTTCTTCCGGCAGCCCCATTTTTCTGGCGAGTTCGAAAGCGAATGAATTCCCTGGCAACCCCATTTCCAGACGGAAAAGAGGCGATATGTTTTTTGCATCGAATTGCATTGCTCCGTTCACAACTCCGGTATTGTCGGCAGATGCATATAATTTAAGATTGGTATAGTGGGTCGTTATTATGCCGTAGACACGTCTTTTGTCCATCTCGGACAATATGGCTTCGGCTATCGCTCCTCCTGCGGCTGGTTCGGTACCGGCTCCGAATTCGTCTATCAATATGAGAGTATTTTCGTCGGCGGCAGCCAGCATTTCCTTCATATCTGAAAGGAAAGAACTGTAAGTGCTGAGATCGTTGTCTATCGACTGGTCGTCCCCTATGCTGATCATTATCCTGTCGAATACATTGAGTTCCGAGACTTCGGATGTCGGAATCAGCATTCCCCACTGGAACATATATTGGAGCAGTCCGACCGTTTTGAGGCAGACCGATTTCCCTCCCGCATTCGGTCCGGAAATCAGGAGAATATGTTTTTTTGATGTAAGGGAGAGGGAAAGGGGGACTATCTCCTTGTGTTCTTTTTTCAACGATTGTTCCAGAAGAGGATGCCTGGCTTTTCTGAGACTTTCTTCCCCGTTTTCGGATATTATCGGCATTCCGGCTGCGAAATCAAGGGAAAGTCTTGCTTTTGCCATCAGGAAATCCAGTTCCCCGATGTATCTTGAAGCATCCATCAGATCGTCCGTATACGGACGCAGGAAGTCCGAGAATTCGCAAAGGATCTTGTTTATCTCCCTTGTTTCCGCAAAATGCAGTCCGTTCAGTTCATTTTGGAGTGTAACGATTTCCGCCGGCTCTATGAAGGTTGTCTTCCCCGATGCCGATTCATCATAAACATAGCCATCGAGTTTCCGTTTATTTGCGGAATTTACAGGAACAAGGATCTTTCCATCCCTTATCGATATGTTCGCATCGGAATCGGTTATCCCGTTTTCCCTGGCTTTGCGCAATATGGCGTTAGCAGTCTTGGATACCGAACTCTCTTTTTCCCGTATGGATTTCCGTATTTCATACAGATTATCAGATGCCGTATCCTTGATGTTCCCGAACTTGTCCAGTATGGTATCTATATGTCTTTGTATTTCAGGGAATTCCAAAATGGAGGAACTCATCTTCTTTAGATTCGGGTATACGCCGTCTTTGATATTCCTGAAAAATGCCGATGTCTTTCTGACGGTCTCTAGCATCGTCCTTAATTTGCCAAGGGAAAGCAGGTCAATATTGGCACCGGGTTTTGCAAGAGGCTTCAGGAAATACAGGCAGTCGACATATCCGTTCACGGGAAATGAATCTTCGAACATGACGATGAGTCTCATCTCATCGGTAAGCAGCAGCTTTTTCCTGATTTCTTTAGGATCCGTGCAAAATATTTCCGATGCTGCTTTCTTTGCTGCATATTCCGTAGAACATCTGTCGGCAATCATCTCGCGAATCCTGTCGAATCCCAATTTGGATTCCAGCCTTTCGTCAATATCCATATTTTGTTTTTCCGCTATGGGATTTTTTTGTCATTGTCTGTCTGATCCCTGCCCGGGCAATATTTAATGTCTTTTTCAAGAGCATTGCCTAGTAAGAGTTTCAGTTCGTTTATATTGTTGATATCCGTTACTTTTCCATCTTTTACGAACACGATTTCCCCTGTTTGTTCCGAAACTACGATTACATCTGCGTCCGATTCTTCCGATATTCCTATCGCAGCTTTGTGACGCATCCCGAAGTTTGCCGGAATATCGGTCCTTGATGTCATAGGAAGAGTGCAGCGGGCGGCAACTATCCTGTCGTCGCTTATGATGACAGCTCCGTCATGCAGAGGGGAGTTCTTGAAAAAAAGATTCATAATCAGCCTCTTGTTCACATTCGCGTCTATCCTGTCCCCGGTTTCCGCTATCGAATCCAGAGGAGTTTTGTGCGGTATGACTATCAAGGCTCCCGTTTTTTGCTCGGACATGCTTCTGCAAGCTTCGGTTATTTCTTTTACGGATTCGCTGCCCATCTGATCTTTCTTTACGCCCAGTAATTTGCCAAGGAAATTATCCGTTTTCCCCGTAATGCCGTAGCTGCTTCCGAGGCGGATGAGAAAATGCCTGATTTCCGGCTGGAATATTATGATAAGGGCAAGCAGTCCCACATCCAGAAGCGCTCCCATCAGAGCCGACATCATTTTCATATTGAGAGCTGCGACGATTACCCTCACTACGAAAAGCAAGAGCAGAGCCAGGAAAATATTCATGGCTGCGGAGCCTTTTATCCAATGGAAAATGATGTAAATGATAAAGGCAACCATCAAAATATCCAGAATGTCTATGAATCCCAGATGCAAGAAACCGAATATCGCCAATAACATATTCATAATTGTTAGTCGCAAATATACCGATATTCGTTCATACAAACAACGGCAATATTTCAATGAGAATCAATTGAATATTAAAAAATTAATTGTATATTTGCAGTCCGCAAATTATGTGCGGTATTTTTATTTTATTAATTAACAATTAATTAACACACAAATGCCTGGGTTAATTGGAAAGAAAATCGGAATGACTTCCGTTTTCGGTGCTGATGGAAAAAATATTCCATGCACCGTTGTTGAGGCTGGTCCATGTGTTGTTACGCAAATCCGTACGGTTGAGAAAGATGGTTATGCCGCCGTGCAGCTTGCCTATGACGAAAAAAAAGAGAAACACACCAGCGCGCCTCTCAAGGGGCACTTCGAAAAGGCAGGAACCACTCCTAAGCGCAAGCTTGTAGAATTTCAAGCTGATTTTGCAAAGGAGCTTAAATTAGGCGACACGGTTTCGTTAAAAGATGTCTTTGATGGCGTCGTTTACGTTGATGTCGTCGGTACTTCTAAAGGTAAAGGTTTTCAGGGTGTAGTGCACCGTTATCATTTCGCCGGAGTAGGCGGAGCGACCCACGGTCAGCACAACAGACTTCGTCATCCCGGTTCATTGGGTGCATCATCATGGCCGTCCAGGGTTTTCGACGGCATGCGTATGGCAGGCCATATGGGATGCGACAGGGTCAAGATTTTCAATCTTGAAGTCATAAAGATTATACCTGAGAATAATCTTCTTGTTTTGAAAGGTTCCGTACCCGGAGCCAAAGGTTCTTATTTAGTTGTGGAGGCATAGTTTATGGAATTGCCAGTTTTAAAAATCGACGGATCGGAATCCGGAAAGAAGGTTGTTCTCGATGACAACATATTCGGTATAGAACCGAATGATCATGCTATTTATCTTGATGTAATCCAGTATCTTG
Organism: Bacteroidales bacterium; assembly: GCA_022648685.1. Lineage (GTDB taxonomy): Bacteria > Bacteroidota > Bacteroidia > Bacteroidales > UBA932 > Cryptobacteroides. Next base: position 341,194 of record JALCMW010000001.1, on the reverse strand, counting down.
CAAATCAACGCCAAGGTACTTCCAAAACCAAGGAACGTCCAGAAGTTTCTTACAGTACTAAGAAACAGGGGCGTCAGAAAGGTGGCGGAGGAGCTCGTCACGGTAGTCTCAAATCAAATATCTATGTCGGCGGCGGCCGTGTATTCGGACCTAAGCCACGTTCTTACAGAAAGAAACTGAACAAGAAGCTTAAGCAACTTGCGAGATTCTCCGCGCTTTCATATAAAGCGAAAGAAAATGCTATAATTTTCCTGGAACCGTTTATGATGGAAGCTCCGAAGACCAAAGAATTCATGGGAATCCTTTCGGCAGTCAAGGCCGGAAGCAGAAAAGTCCTTTTGGTTCTTCCCGAGAATTCGGACAACGTATATCTTTCTTCACGCAATCTTCCTGAGGTCAAGGTTATTTCGGTTGATGAAATCAACACCTATGCTATCATGAATGCAAATTCATTGATATTGGTTGACGGTGTGCAGGATATCCTAGCTTCAAGAATCAAATAAAGAAATTGAGAGATGGGAATAATAATTAAGCCAATTGTAACAGAAAAGTTAACGGCTCTTGGCGAAAAGTTGAACCGTTACGGTTTCATTGTAGACCGTCATGCAAATAAGCTTCAGATAAAATCTGCCGTAGAGCAGAGATACGGTGTTTCGGTAGCTGCCGTCAATACCGCAAATGTTCACGGGAAAAGGAAATCGCGTTATACTAAAGCAGGAATGCTTAAGGGGCGCATGAACCATTTCAAGAAAGCTTATGTTACCCTTGCGGGAAATGACAAGATTGATTTCTATAGTAACATTTAAGGGATAAGACAATGGCACTAAGAAAATTCAAACCGGTTACCCCCGGTACAAGAAACAAAGTGATCAGTACTTTTGAAGAGATCACGACGAAAAAACCTCAGAAATCATTGTTGACTCCTCTTAAAAGGACCGGTGGACGTAACAATACCGGTCAGGAAACGATGCGTTATATCGGCGGAGGCCATAAAAGGATGTATCGTGTCATAGATTTCTTAAGGGATAAAGATAATTGCAAAGCTACGGTGATGACCATAGAATATGATCCTAACCGCAGTGCACGAATAGCGTTGGTACAATATGAAGATGGCGAAAAACGCTATATCATAGCTCCTAACGGGATCAAGGTCGGACAGATAATAGCTTCCGGATCCGGAGTCGCTCCGGAAATAGGAAACACCCTTCCTCTTGGAGAAATCCCCGTAGGAACCTTGGTTCACAATATTGAACTTCGTCCCGGTCAGGGTGCCGCAATGGCGCGCAGTGCCGGAACATATGCTCAGCTTGCCGCACGTGAAGGCAATCATGCTATTCTCCGTCTGCCTTCGGGCGAGACCAGGATGGTGCTTGTGACATGCCGTGCGACAATCGGGACTGTTTCCAATCCCGATCATAATCTGGAGTCTTATGGAAAAGCGGGCCGCAGCAGATGGCTCGGCCGCAGACCCCGTAACAGAGGCGTAGTAATGAATCCTGTCGATCATCCGATGGGAGGAGGTGAAGGTCGTGCTTCAGGAGGACATCCGAGATCACGTAAAGGTCTTCCTGCAAAGGGTTACAAGACACGTAATCCGAAAGCAACTTCAAATAAGTTTATTATCGCAAGAAGGAAGAAATAACGGAAAACTTAAGAGATTATGAGTCGTTCATTAAGAAAAGGTCCATATATACAGGACAGCCTGGAAAAGAGAATACTTGCCATGAATGATGGCAGTAAAAAGAAGGAAGTCGTAAAGACTTGGTCACGCGCAAGCATGATCTCTCCTGACTTCGTAGGTCATACTATCGCAGTTCATAATGGAAATAAGTTCATTCCCGTTTATGTTACTGAGAATATGGTCGGACACAAACTTGGAGAGTTCGCTCCGACGAGAACATTCAGAGGCCATTCCGGCAACAATAAAAACAGTTAATTGAATTATGGGACGTCGTAAACAAAGAATGGCTGAAAGGCTTAAAGAAATAAAAAAGCATACAGCAATAGCAAAACTGAATGATGTGCCTACATCTCCGCGCAAAATGCGTCTTGTCGCAGATACCGTGAGAGGTGTTGAAGTAAATCACGCTTTGGATCTTTTGAAATTTTCAAAGAGGGAAGCGTCTATACGTCTTGAAAAGCTTCTTCGCAGCGCAATAGCCAATTGGGAAGCTAAAAATCAGGATGACAGTAAGGAACTGGATAACGGTAACGTTTATGTCAAGACCATTATGGTCGGAGAGGGACGTACATTGAAAAGAATCCGTCCCTGTCCTCAGGGAAGGGCCGGAAGGATTCGCAAGCGTTCCAATCATGTTACCGTGATTCTTGATGTTAAGAAACCATCAACAACAGTGGAGGATAAATAATTATGGGACAAAAAACAAATCCTATCAGCAACAGAATCGGTATCACCCGTGGTTGGGACTCTAACTGGTGTGGTGGTAACTATGCGGAGAAGATCACCGAGGATTATAATATCCGCAAGTATCTTGTTAACCGTCTTTCTAAAGCGAGCCTTTCCAGAATCATCATCGAAAGATCACTTAAACTTATCACCGTGACTATATATGCCGCAAAACCGGGTTTCATTATAGGAAAGGGTGGAAGTGAGGTTGACAAACTCAAGGAAGAGCTTCAGAAAGTAACAAAGAAAGATGTCCAGATAAACATCTATGAAGTAAGGAGGCCGGAAGTCGATGCCCATATCGTTGCGGACAGTATCGCCCGTCAGATTGAAGGCAGGATGTTTTACCGCAGAGCTATCAAAATGGCTATTGCTACGGCAATGAGAGTAGGTGCCGAAGGCATCAAAGTACAGATCAGCGGACGTGTCGGAGGAGCCGAAATGGCCAGAAGCGAAATGTACAAGGAAGGACGTACCCCTCTTCACACTTTCAGAGCGGATATCGATTATGCTCTTTCAATCGCCAATACGAAAGTAGGGGCCCTTGGAATTAAAGTCTGGATCTGCAACGGGGAACGCTACGGCAAACAGGATCTTACTCCTAGCGCCGGAATAGCTGCAAATGCGCGTGAACCGTTCTCCAATCGTTCCGGTTCCGATCAACGTCGTGGCGGCAATCGTCGTGGCGGTGGTAATCGTGGCAATCGTCGCGGTGGCGGTTTCAGGAACAGCAACAACGCTGAGAAATAGTAAAATATTCAACAGAATATATCTTTTTGATTCCGGAGTTCACCTGACTCCGGAATCTTTTTTTTTTTGAAAATTCCGATTACCTTTACAGTATTGTAAAACATTGAAGATATGAAACTAAAATTGATTGTTGCCGGAGCCCTGTCTTTTCTGGCTGTCGCTTGTACACAGAAAATTTCGGATACTACAACTCTTATCGGTAAGTTTGAGAACAAAATTCCCGATGAGGTGCATATTGTTATTCCGGAAGTTTCCGTAGATACGGTACTCAAGGTGAAGAACAAGACCTTCAAGATCAAAGTCCCGGTTGACATATTGACTACGGGAAAGATAGACTATACGGATAATTCCGCTATATTCATCCCCGATGGTACTACTCTTACTTTTGCTTTCAACGATGAAGCCGGTGTCGAAATCAGTTCGAACAAACCGAAGATTTCCGTTCAGGCAATGCTCACTGAATATGATAAATGGTCCGGTAATTTCATGCGGGATTATAATAAGAACATTAAAAACCTGTCCGACAGTTCTTCTCTTTCACCTGACGAAAAGGACAGCCTTGAAGAAGACTATGTCACGAAGGCTCAGAAAGAATATTGCGATTACAATTTGGGGGTGATTACAAAGAATAAAAACAATTATCTGACATTGATTGCATTGCAAGGTGTTTCACTTGACGATCCCCAGAAAGATTCCCTTATAAGGACTTTGGATTCAACAGTTATAAATACACGATACGTAAAGTCGGTCATAAAGGCTTTGAAAGCGAGAAAAATCACTGCCGAAGGCAAACCGTTCATTGACTTCTCAATAGTCCAGACTCCCGGTGATACAGTCAGATTCTCAAATTACGTAGGCAAAGGAAAATACATGCTGGTCGACTTCTGGGCTTCATGGTGCGGTCCGTGCAAACGGGAAATTCCAAATGTTGCCGAAGCTTATAAAGAATACCACGGAAAGAATTTCGATGTCCTTAGCGTTGCCGTTTGGGATAATCCTAAAGAGACAAAAGACACTGCAGCAGTTTATGGCGTTAAATGGAACCAGATCATAAATGCAAAGAATATTCCTACGGATATCTATGGCATCGAGGGCATTCCTCATATGATACTTTTCGGTCCTGACGGAACGATTCTCAAGAGGAATCTTAGAGGCGGTGAAATAGGCAGGACAATTGCTGAATACGTCGATCCTGTCAAAAATTGACCGTTAGAGAAAAAATATCATTGTTTCCACATTCCCCCGGAGTTTACAGATATTATGATTCCGAGGGAAATGTGATATATGTAGGAAAGGCCAAGGATCTTCATAAAAGGGTGGCGCAATACTTCGTCCCTCCGGAAAGATTGAATGCAAAGACGCGGATTCTGGTCTCAAAGATAGCGGATGCCGCGTATTCGGTTGTGGATTCCGAAGCCGATGCCTTGCTTCTTGAGAATAATCTCATCAAACAATATAAGCCGAAGTATAATATCCTTCTCAAAGATTCCAAGACATATCCATGGATATGTGTTACGGGGGAAGAATTTCCCAGAGTCTTCCTCTCCAGAAGGATAGTCAAGGGAAATACTTATTTCGGCCCGTACAGTTCCGTTATGCATGCGAGGAATCTTCTGGAATTCTTCTCCGCCAATTACAAGATCCGCTCATGCAAAAATAAAATAACTTCCGATGCCATCCTGCATCATAAATTCCGCCCTTGCCTGGATTTCCATATCGGTCTTTGCGGCGGCTGCTGCATAGGGAAGGTTTCAAGGGAAGAGTATGGGCAAAACATATCCGAAATCGAACATCTTTTGAAAGGCGGAGCCAAGGAGATCATACAACATTACACGGCGCTTATGAAACAAAGTGCCGAAATTCTCGATTTCGAACAGGCTGAAGTATACAAACGCAAGGCCGATTCATTGCAAAAGCACTACGCTAAATCTGTAATAACATCGGCTGAAGATGTCAATTCCGATGTATTTTCCCTTATCGCAGATTCGAATGAATTTTTCGGTAATTTTCTCAGAATAAGGAGCGGAGCCATTATCCAATCTTTGAATCTGGGGTTCAGGACGAATATAGAAGAGACACCTGCTTCCGTATTAAGTGAATTCATTGCCGAGATAGAATCGAAATTCGGGAATCTGGCAAAGGAAGTTATCGTTCCGTTTAAGCCGGATGTTGAAATAGGCGGAATAGAATTCCGTATACCGGCGAGGGGTGGCAAACTGGCTTTGCTGGAATTGAGTGTCAAAAATGCAAAAGAATACCAGTTCAATTCCATAAAACAGCGTGAGCACACGAATCCTGACCAATACCGGACAATGGTGCTTGAGGAATTGCGCAAAGCTTTGGGAATGAATGACCTTCCTGTCCATATAGAGTGCTTTGACAATTCCAATATCCAGGGAACGAATCCGGTAGCTTCATGCGTCGTTTTCAGAAACGGAGTTCCCGCCAAGTCCGATTATAGGAAATTCAAGATAAAGACGGTAATAGGTGCAAATGACTATGCTTCCATGAAAGAAGTCGTAAACCGCCGTTATTCAAGATTGTTGAGGGAGAATCCGGATGATCTGCCTCAACTGGTCGTCATAGACGGGGGCAAAGGACAGCTAGATTTCGCCTATCAGGCTTTGTCTGAATTGGGCATAAGTGAAAATGTAACCGTAATAGGATTGGCGAAAAGACTTGAAGAGGTCATAAGGGTTGGTGATCCGTATCCGCTTTTCATGGACCGCAATTCCCAGGCTCTGAAAGTACTGCAGCATATACGGGATGAAGCACACCGATTCGGGATAACCTTTCACAGGTCATTGAGAAGCAAAGCCCAGATCAATTCCATTCTAAGATCGATAAAAGGCGTTGGGGAACATACCGAGCACCTTCTTTTGATTCATTATGGAAGTGCCGCAAAAGTCGCCGCCGCTTCACCCGAAGATTTGTCCGGCATTGTGGGGAAAAATCTTGCAGACAGAATACTGAAATTTCTAAATAAAGCCGAAACTGATGAAAATAACTGAAAAGCGATTCAATACCTGGTTCTATATCTTCCTGGTAACCGTAATGACTGCTGCCAATTTGTGGTATTCCATATCTTCCGGGAAATTGGATCTGCTTGCGACAGGGGCTACATTGCTAGGAGTGATAAGTTGTGTGCTTTCCGCAACAGGCAACATATGGACATTCCTTATAGGGCTTGTCCAGGTTAGTCTTGCCGCATTGATCAATTATAAGAGCAACTTATTCGGACAGTTTGCCTTACATGCTTTTTTCTATCTTCCAATGCAGATAATAGGATTCTGGCAGTGGCATAGAAGAGGTGCCAGGGCTATAAAGAACAAGGCGGAAGGCGACGGCAAGGTGAAAGTCCGGAAATTGGATTGGCGGCAACGAACGCTTATGCTTATAGGCAGTACCATATTGATTTTTGCAGTGAACTTTGTTTTGAAACGGATAGGTTCGGATGCTTCCCTTCTGGATTCGGCCGTAACCGTCTTGAGTATAATCGCGCAGATATTGCTGACTTTTGCATTTGTCGATCAATGGATACTGTGGAATGTAGCCAATATTATAGACGTCGTAATATGGAGCTGTTTCTTGTTCGAAGGTAAACCCCATTCGGAATTGATGCTAATCATGTGGATCTGCTATCTCTTGAATTCATTGAACGGCTATCGTATATGGAATAATCTCAGTAAGGAAAAGGCAAGTCATTAATAACTATTTTGCGTTCTATATTCCTTATACTTGATTGTTTTTCAATTTGCTTTATTTTATTTCTCGGTTTTTTTTACTTACTTTGCAATCTGTATTACTCGAATATTGTGTATTTATTAAACATAAACTAAAATTTTAATATTATGATGACTGACGAAGAAATCGTAAAACAAGTAAAAGCTATCATTGTTGATAAGTTGGGTGTGGAAGAGTCCGAAGTAACGGAATCCGCCAATTTTACCAATGACTTAGGTGCTGATTCTTTGGATACAGTAGAGCTTCTTATGGAGTTCGAAAAGGTCTTCGGAATTAAAATCCCTGATGAGGAAACAAGCTCCATAGCTACTGTCAAGGATGCTATTGATAAGGTTAAGGAAAAACTTGCCCAAAGTGAAGCTGCAAAATAACCAGGCAATTCACATAGAATAAAAATAAGGATGCATCGCATAGCGGTGCATCCTTATTTTTATTCTTATGGGTGGTCTTCCCTTACTATTCTTCTTCCGATTTAGGCAAGGCGTAAGTGACGAGCAACATTGGCTTCTTGCTGTCCGAAGACGTAGGACCATCAAGATATGCCCTGTAGTATCTGTCTTTATCAAGATATGTCGTGCTGGAAGAGGAACTGCTTGACGAGTTCGAGTAAGCTGATGCCATCAGGTAATTGTAGTAATTGTTGTAACCATAACCACTGTAGCCGTAATCACTGTAACCATAATTTCCGTATCCGTATGAACTGCCGTAAAGGCTATTGTAATATTGAGAATACATCAGCTGGTTATAATAGTCACTATAATCACTGCTGTCATCATCATCGGATTCCTTGGCCATTATCAATAGCCAGACATCATAATTGGAAATCTTCGCAGTATCTTTCAAATCCACGATTTCTTGTACATGATAACTTATATCCGGAGTGTATTCGCAGAGCGACCGATTTATATCCCCTTGATTTTCTTTCGTTTCGCTTACATCCGTAAGGCCTGCGAATGCGAGTGAACTGTCCTTTCTTATGCGGCATGTCGGACTTAATATCTGGGGGAACAGATACATTTTCGAATAATCCGAAGGAAAATCGAAAGATAACTTGAGGGTGGCTTTATTAATTACCGCAGACGAAGGCTTTCCATGTTTCGATATCTCGGCGATCAATTTGTTTCTGATCTCATTTGCGGAAAATACCGGTTTCAAACCACCTCCGCCTTCAACCAGTATCTTGTCTGTGGCTTTCCCGGCCATATTCCTTGTGCTGTGCCCTGTTACGTTGAATGCATATTGAGGTATCGTACTGCTGTTTGATATATATGTGGATATATTCGTGCGGGAAGTAGGTCCGAAGTAGAAAAGAAATGACGTATCTACGTTAGTACGTGTGCCGTAATCAGCCGTGAATTTCAACTCGGCATAATTTCCGGTTATATAATATGTCGTGGAACTGTATGAAATGCCAAGATCGAACATGTTTATTCTGCCTCCGTTACCTACGGGATTGTTCGTGCGTATATATATTCCGGGGAATTTGGCAGTGTAGTGGTTTATGGAATCAAGATCGGAATTCAGTATCTGCATGTATTTCTCTCCGAAATCCTTAGTAAAGTCGAACGACAGTGTATCGGATGTACCGTTATATACGGGTATCCCTTTTGTGATTATTTTGGGAATGTAGTCAACGGTGGCATTTGTGTTGTAATTGTCATAGTCAAGAGCGCTTTTCAGTTCATAGACATATATATTCTGAAGTATATATCTTTGATCCTCATCTGCTATCGATACGGAATCAGCCAATGCAGCGAAATGAAAACTTTCGAATTTTGCATTTTTACCGAAATCCAGCGTATCATTGAGCGGAACCAGAGTGAATGCACTTCCCCTGGTGGTCAAACCGTATTCGTTGTCCCTGATAGCGCCTATGGCTATCGTAGATGAAGAATATCCTGACAAACTGTCTGCCATTTCCATGCTTACGTCGTCAAGGGGAATTTCAGCAGTGTAGACGTTGTATTTTTGATTTCCGGCTATAAGGCTGTTCCCCAGGGAATCCTCCTTAGTAACGCAGGAAACGCAGCCGATAAGGGCCACTGTAGAGAAAAACAGGGATTTAATCCCGACGAATGATCTTGAATTCATTTATTTTACAACTGATCATAAAAACTATCGTATTCTTCGATGTATTTCCCGTTTTCCTGTGATTCTTTGTTGAAAGGAAGAATCGGAAGATTCCTGGTTTCGCAATAGTTTACGATTTCAGGATCCACCTTGGATGAACCGAGTATTATTCCATCCGAATACCGAGCAGCAATTTTAGCAAGATTTATGCCATCAGGTTTATCGAAAGGTTCGATGTCTTTTTCTTCAATCCCTCCGAATTTGACTATTTCCTTGAATCTGGAAGAAAGACAGAGCTCCGGAGATTCATTGTATAGTGAAAGTACTATTTTGCTGTTTGAAAAAATAGGGTCGTCACGGTATGCCTTCTTGAGATATAAAGGCAGGACATGGGAAATCCATCCGTGGCAGTGTATGATGTCCGGTGCCCATCTCAATTTCTTCACGGTTTCCAACACGCCTCTGGCGAAAAATACAGCCCTTTCGTCGTTGTCTTCGAAGAAATGTCCCTTTTCATCGCATTCCAGCTGTTTGCGTTTGAAATAATCTTCATTATCTATGAAGTAAACTTGCATTCTTGCAGCTGAAATAGATGCCACCTTGATAACCAAAGGTCTGTCGACGTTGTTGATTATTATATTTATGCCTGAAAGACGGATTACTTCATGAAGTTGATTTTTCCTTTCATTTATGCAGCCGTAGCGGGGCATGAAGGATCTGATTTCTTTTTTTCTTTCTTGGATACCTTGCGGCAGATATCTGCCTATCTTGGAAATTTCGGTTTCAGGCAGATATGGGAAAATTTCTGAATTTACGAATAGAACTTTTTTGATTTTATCTCCCATATTGTTAGAATTTCTGTTATACAAAGGTAATAATTTTTTTTGATATTTTGAGATTTAGTTATCTTTGAGCTCAAATTGGATAATTGTATAATGGCGAATGGTGAGAATATATTGGTACGCCGCAGACTGGTGAATGCATATCTTTCAACAGTGATAAGCATTAGCCTCGTCTTGCTGCTTGTAGGGATAGCCGGTCTTCTGCTGGTGAATGCCAAAAGCGTTTCCGATTATTTCAAGGAGAACATGCAGATCTCCGTTTTGATGAAACAGGAAGTAAGCGAAACCAAAGCAAAAGATTTTCAGAACAGTCTGGATTCCTCCCGGTACATCAGAAGCACAAAGTTCATTTCCCGGGCCCAGGGGGAAAAGGAGATGTCGGATATGCTGGGCAGTGATTTCCTGGATGTGTTCGAGACTTCCCCGATACCTGTTTCCATAGACATAACATTGAATGCCGGATATGTCTCTTCCGACAGCATAAAGGTAGTGAAAGGCATAATAGCTTCCTCGCCTCTCGTGGATGAGGTTGTATACCAGCAGTCTCTGGTAGATGCATTGAATGCAAATCTGAAAAAGATATCGATTGTCCTGGGGGTTTTTATCCTCCTTTTGCTTTTCATTTCTTTCGTGCTTATAAACAATACCGTTAGATTGAATGTATTCTCCCGCAGATTTACCATTCATACAATGAAACTGGTAGGAGCCACCCGGTCTTTCATCAGAGGTCCGTTTATAGTGAATTCTGTGTTTCAGGGTCTTTTTTCTTCATTTCTGGCAATACTTATGCTGCTAGGTATCTTGTTTTTCGTCAGATCCGAATTCGCCAGGCTCTTTGATATTTTCCGTTTGGACCTCCTTTTGCTTGTGATGGGAATCGTTGTCGCAGCCGGGCTTGTTATTTGCATTTTCAGCACCTATTTCGTGGTGAACAGATTGGTTTCTTTAAGTAAAGACGAATTATATTATTGATTATGGATAAAATTGCTATAACCCCGAAAGGGTTGAAATTATTGATCATCGGCTTCCTTGTAATGGTTGCAGGCTATGTGCTTATGATAGGCGGCGGAAGCAAAGATCCGGCGGTATTCAACAATGCAATGTTCGATTTCAGAAGACTTGTTGCGGCCCCTTTGGTAATAATATGCGGTGTCGTTATAGATTTGATTGCTATAATGAAACGGGACCCGAATGCCGGGAATGAAGATAGAAAGCAGTAATTGACAAGGATATGAATTGGTGGCAGGCTTTTTTGTTGGGTATAGTACAGGGTTTGACCGAGTTCCTTCCTGTAAGCAGCAGCGGTCATCTGATGATTTTCAAAGAGCTGATGGGCGTGGATGCGGAAGGCTTTCTTGATTTTACCGTAACGGTGCATATGGCCACCGTGCTTAGTACCATAGTGGTTTTCTGGAGCGTTATAAAAAATATCGTAAAGGGATTTTTTAAATTCAGCTATAACGATGAAACGGATTATCTGTTCAAGATAATAGTTTCTATGATACCTGTCGGTATCGTCGGTGTCTTTTTCAAGGACAAAGTGGAATCGCTTTTCGGAAACAATCTCTTTACGGTTGCCATTTTCCTTATAATCACTGCCGTGCTTTTGTATCTTGCCGACAAGCCTTTCAACAGAAAAGATAAGGTTTGCAAATCCGCAGGATCGGATTGCCGGAACGGGATTTCGTATTGGCAGGCCTTTGTGGTTGGCATTGGTCAGGCTTGTTCGGTAGCTCCAGGCTTGTCCCGTTCCGGAACCACGATAGCAACCGGTCTCATATGCGGCGTAAAACGGGAAGTGATTGCCCAATTTTCTTTTCTCATGGTGCTTATACCGATAATTGGCGAGCAATTCCTTAATATTGCGGGAGGCTTTTCCGGTTTGTCCGGTGATACCATAGGCTGGCTTCCTTTGACCATGGGCTTTATCTCCGCTTTCCTGTCCGGATTGTTTGCTTGCAAGGTGATGATTTCCATCGTGAAGAAAGCAAAATTGATATGGTTCTCCCTGTATTGCCTTGTAGTAGCTCTCCTTATCCTTATATTCATTTGATTTATGGCGGAACGGACTCTGACCTATTTTGTTTCCGATGTTCATTTGGGGTTGAATGTCAAAAATCCGGATGCCAGGGAAGCCCGGTTCGTATCATTTCTCGATTCCATTCCTAAAGACAGGACCGAAGCCCTGTATCTACTCGGCGATATCTGGGATTTCTGGTATGAATACCATGATGTGGTCCCCAAAGGCTACATAAGAGTGTTTTCCGCTCTTATGGATCTTATGGATGCCGGTGTTAAAGTCTATTTCTTCCAGGGTAATCATGATATCTGGTGCTATCATTATTTCGAGAAGATGGGGATGAAAATACTCCAGCAACCTTATGTCGTGAATATCGGAGGAAAAGTATTCTGTCTCGGGCACGGTGACGGCCTCGGTCCGGGGCACATATGGTATAAATTAATGCGCCGGGGATTCAGGTGCGGTTTCTTTCAGTCTATTTTCAGTCTGCTGCATCCATGGATTGCTTTCCGCTTTGCCAAGAGCTGGTCTAAAAAGAGCCGTTTGGCTAAAAGCATGGAATATGAGTTCCGCGGAAGCGATGAGCCTCTTTACAAGTTCGCCGTAAACTTCTCATCGAAACGCAAGATCGATTATTTTATTTTCGGACATTTTCATGCCAAGGTGTCGATGACTCTTCCTACTGGCTCCGAACTTATAGTCTTGAAAGATTGGATGGACGGATCCTGCTATTTGTATTTCGACGGAATGTTGGCATGGGGAGGGTATTCCCAGAATATGGAATAATAAAAAGAATCGAACTGTCCGCTTTCCCATTTCTTCACAAGCTCTTCAACGGTTCTGTCCGCTCCTGCCGGATCATATTGATTTTTGAGGTTGTTTCCGAAAATCCTTGCTATGCCTTGCCAGAACCCTGCTGCTATTCCGTTTTTGTAGTCTTTGATAACGCTGTATGAAGACCTTCCGATTTCCCTGTCCACCAATTTTACCAGCAGTACGCCCTGGCTTATCGTCATATGCTTGAACGTTGGACCGAATGCCTTAAGCAGATCATTTTGCATCTGCCTGATATATCGTTCTTTTTGTATCCTGTTGAAATGTTCTGCATTTATAGTGCTGTCCACTCTTCCCACTACGGTCCTGGCAGCCAATGCGTAAGGATATACTATATTGAAATTGTATACCAGTCTGTAATACCGTCTCCAATTCCGGCTTTTTTCCCCTTTGCTTCTTGCAAATATCCATGTAGGCTGGATTACATCGAAATATACAGTATCTCCGTTTACTATGTCGTAATTCATGTAATATCCGGTCTTTTGCCGGGCGCTTTGCGTCTGTTTTGCCGGACCGGCCCTCTCTATCGAACTTTTCCCGCGAATCAATTCCCTGAATGTCTTTCTTTTTTGCTGTGCAAAGGACTCGTGTCCGGATAAGGCAAAAAAGATAAAGGAAAGAAATATGATAAGTACGGTCCGTCTGTTCATATATTCATTTGTTAATAGCAAACAAAGCACAAATCTACTTAAATTTATTTATTCGGATAATTTTTGATTGCCTATAGTCGAAAATGCAGATATTTTTTTTGGAACCATATGCGCAATTGATTAATTATGCGGATGTTGATTCTTTATTTTATTGGTCAAAAATATTGAAAAATAATTTTTAAAGTCTTTGTTTTCCGGATATTTTTACTAACTTTGCATTCCCAAAATCTAGGCTGTGATTATCTAAAATATTAGTATACAGCTATTTGGGGAAAAATTAGGAAATTAATTAAAGTAATACAGCAATGTTACAACCTAAGAAAACAAAATTTAGAAGGGAGCAGAAAAACCGTATGAAGGGGATGTCTCAAAGAGGCAATCAGATCGCGTTCGGTTCTTTCGGTTTGAAAGCCCTTGAGAATTGTTGGCTTACAGCACAGCAGATTGAGGCTGCCCGTCAGGCTGTTTCACGTCATATGAATCGTGAAGGTCAGGTCTGGATCAGAATCTTCCCGGTCAAACCTTTTACGAAAAAGCCTCTCGATACCCGTATGGGTAAAGGTAAGGGTGATCCGTGCGGATTCGTTGCTCCGGTTACACCGGGCCGCATCTTGCTTGAAGCGGAAGGCGTTTCCCTTGCTGTCGCTAAAGAAGCGATGCGTTTGGCTGCCACGAAACTTCCCATCGCTACGAAATTCATCGTACGCAGGGATTATGTAGAATAATTTAATGGAGACGGAAAATGAAAGTAACAGAAATCCGCGAAATGTCCGTAACTGATTTACGCGACCGCATTGAAGTTGAGAAGAATAATCTGGAATCCATGAAGATTAACCACGCTATCTCTCCGTTAGAGGATACGTCGAAGTTTAAGAAATCCAGACAGGATATAGCTCGAATGATTACTATCCTGGCTCAGAAAGAAAAAGAACAGAAGTAAAGAATAATCCTATGGAAAGAAGTCTTCGTAAGGAAAGAATAGGGGTCGTGGTCAGCAATAAAATGGATAAGACCATAGTAGTTGCGGTAGCAAGAAAGGAGATGCATCCTATTTACGGCAAGTTCGTAAAGAAAACCACGAAGTTCGTTGCACAAGACGAGAAGAACGAGTGTACTGAGGGCGATACCGTCCGTATTATGGAAACCCGTCCTTTGAGCAAGACAAAGAACTGGAGATTAGTTGAAATCATAGAAAAAGCAAAATAGCAATGATACAGCAAGAAACACGTTTGCAGGTGGCTGACAACAGCGGCGCTAAGGAAGTTCTTTGTGTCCGCGTGCTTGGCGGTACCCACCATCGTTATGCGACTGTAGGTGACAAGATAGTGGTCGCAGTGAAAAGTGCTATCTCCGGCGGTGATGCCAAGAAAGGTACAGTATCTAAAGCTGTGGTAGTACGTACAAAAAAAGAAATCCGCAGGGCGGATGGTTCATATATCCGTTTCGACGATAATGCTTGTGTCCTCCTGAATAATACCGGCGAACTCCGCGGTACGCGTATTTTCGGTCCGGTGGCTAGGGAGTTGCGTGAAAATTATATGAAAATAGTTTCATTGGCGTCTGAGGTTCTTTAATTTTATAGAATTATGAAAAAAATACATATAAAAAAGGGCGATATGGTATATGTCAATGCCGGCAATGACAAAGGCAAGACAGGAAAAGTTCTTACTGTCATCCCTGCAGATGATCGTGCGATCGTCGAGGGGATAAATATGGTAAGTAAACATACCAAACCGAATTCAAAACAGCCTCAGGGGGGTATCTTGAAACAAGAGGCCGGAATCCATATTTCCAATCTCCAGCTGGTCGATCCGTCCAGCAAGGATGCGAAAGGCAATCCGGTACCGACCAGGGTCGGCTATAAATTCGTGGACGGAAAGAAAATTCGTTATGCTAAAAAATCCGGAGAGGAGATCAAATAATTATGGCAAAGAAATCAACAAATAAGCCTGTCGTCGGACAGAAAGTCCCTGCAGGATATGTTCCTACTCTCAAGAAGTTTTATAAAGAAGAGATTACGCCGAATCTGATGAAGCAGTTTTCTTATACGACTGTAATGCAGGTTCCTAAACTTGTCAAAATCACAATAAATGAAGGTGTTGGCGATGCTTCCCAGGATAAGAAAATCGTGGAAGAAGCGGCTGCCGAACTTTCTATTATTACAGGCCAGAAAGCCGTTTTGACTTCTTCTAAAAAAGATATTTCCAATTTCAAACTCCGTAAGGGGATGCCGATCGGTGCGAAAGTGACATTGAGGAGTACCAAAATGTATGAATTCCTGGAGAGACTAATAAGGGTTTCCCTTCCAAGGATCAGGGATTTCAACGGTATTGCCGAAAAACTCGACGGAAAAGGAAATTATACTCTCGGTCTTAAGGAACAACTGATATTCCCTGAGGTCGAAATAGATAAGAATCCTAGGATTCACGGTATGGAGATTACTTTTGTAACGACAGCGAATTCTGATGAAGAAGCTTATGCTCTTTTGAAGAATTTCGGCCTGCCATTTAAGAAACATAATAATTAAAGAGAATAAAGATGGCAAAAGAATCAATGAAAGCCCGCGAAATCAAGCGCGAGAAATTAGTTGCAAAATACGCCGAGAAAAGGAAGGCTCTTAAAGCGGCAGGAGACTGGGTGGCTCTAGACAAGCTCCCTAAAAATTCCAGCCGTGTCCGTCTTCACAATCGTTGCTCTCTTACCGGACGTCCAAAAGGATATATGCGTGCTTTCGGCATAAGCCGTATCCAATTCCGCGAAATGGCAAGCAACGGTCTTATCCCGGGAGTGAAAAAAGCAAGCTGGTAAAATATTATCATATTAACAATCGGATATCGGGCATCATTGATGCCGGTTCAATTAAATTAAAACAAAATGACTGATCCAATTGCAGATTATTTGACAAGGGTTCGCAACGCTTATCTTGCGGGCAAGAAAATTGTTGAGATACCTTCTTCCAAGATGAAGGTCGCTATTACGCAGATCCTTTTTGAGAAAGGATATATTCTCACCTACAAAGTAATTGAAGGCAAGCCTTTCAATACGATTAAAATTGCGCTTAAATACCATCCTCAGACCAAGACCGCAGCTATCAAGAGGATAGAGCGGATTTCAACTCCGGGGCTGAGACAGTATGCGGATGTTAAAAATATGCCGAGAATCCTCAACGGACTCGGAATCGCAATCCTTTCCACATCGAAAGGAGTCATTACCGATAAAGAGGCGGTTGATCTCAATGTCGGCGGCGAGCTTGTATGTTATGTTTATTAATCCAAAAAGAATTCGATAATGTCAAGAATTGGTAAATTACCTGTAAACCTTCCGGACAAGGTGAGCGCTGAGCTTCTCCCAGGCAACGTGGTTAAGGTTAAAGGTCCTCTTGGTGAACTGTCTCAGAAAGTAGATCCTGATATCACGGTTGCCATTGAAGGAAAACAAATAAAGGTTACTCGTCCCAACGATCTTCCGAGATTCCGTTCCATGCACGGTCTTTACCGTGCTCTTATCAACAATATGGTAGTAGGAGTTTCCACAGGATATGAAATAAAACAGGAGTTTGTCGGAGTCGGATACCGTGTATCCGTACAGGGACCGGTTCTGGTTTTCTCTCTCGGATATTCACATGAAATCCAGATGATGCTTCCTGCCGAAGTCAAGGCGGAAACCCCACAGGTGAAAAAAGGAGAAAATCCTATTCTGGTCATTCGCAGTTGCGACAAACAGCTTATCGGTCAGGTTGCGGCAAAGATTCGTTCATTGCGTAAGCCTGAGCCATATAAGGGTAAAGGTATCAAGTTCGTCGGTGAACAGCTTCGCCGCAAGGCAGGCAAGACTGCAGCCGCCAAATAAAATTAGGAGATTGAGTTATGGCATTGAGTAGAATAGAAAGAAGAAAAAGAGTTCATTACCGTATACGTAAGCATGTGAACGGTACAGCTGAAAAACCAAGGATGGTTGTGTTCAGAAGCAACAAGAATATTTACGTGCAGGTAATTGACGATGAGAAGGGCGTTACATTGGTTTCCGCCGCTTCCAACGATAAGGAGCTTGCTGCCGAATGCAAGGACAAGAATGGCATTGAATCCGCCATGATTGTCGGAAAGGCTATCGCCGAAAAGGCAAAAGTAAAAGGCATCTCCGTAGTAGCTTTTGACAGGGGAGGTTATCTCTTCCATGGTAGAGTGAAAAGTTTAGCCGATGCTGCCCGGGAAGGTGGCCTTAATTTCTAAAGTAACAGATTATGGCAAATACAAATGTTAAAAGAGTAAAGACTTCTGATCTTGAACTTAAGGACAGATTGGTCGCCATCCAGAGAGTAACCAAGGTAACCAAGGGCGGACGTCATTTCCGCTTTGCGGCCATTGTTGTCGTAGGTGATGAAAAAGGTGTTGTGGGTTATGGTCTGGGAAAGGCAAACGAAGTCACGGCGGCTATCTCCAAGGGAGTTGAGGATGCAAAGAAGAATCTGGTCAAGATACCAGTCATCAATACGACAATTCCTCACGAGCAGGAGGCGAAGTTCGGCGGCTCCAGGGTATTCATGAAACCGGCAGCTCCCGGGACCGGTGTAAAAGCCGGAGGTGCTATGCGTGCCGTGTTCGAATCTGCGGGAGTTCAAAACGTGCTTGCAAAATCAAAAGGCTCGTCTAATCCTCACAATTTGGTGAAAGCTACAGTTGAAGCTCTTACACAGATGCGTGATGCTTACACAGTAGCCGGGCTTCGCGGCATTCCTATGAGTAGAGTTTTTAAAGGTTAGAGGAGGATGCAATTATGGCAAAAATGAAAATAACGCAGATCATCAGCAAAAACGGTTCGACCAAAAGACAGATTGCGAATTTAAGAGGGCTCGGCCTTCGCAAGCTTCATCAGACGGTTGAAGTTGAGAAAAATCCTATTAATGAAGGAATGCTGGCGAAAGTTCGTCACCTCGTAGATGTTGAAGAAATTTAATTGGAGGACAGAGAGATGAAATTGGAAAATTTAACCCCTGCTAAAGGCTCTACAAAAAAATGTAAGAGAATAGGCCGCGGAGAAGGTTCGGGAAAAGGCGGTACTTCCACCCGTGGTAACAAAGGTGCTCAGGCACGTGCCGGATATGAACATAAAATAGGATTTGAAGGCGGCCAGATGCCTCTTCAGAGAAGAACTCCGAAGTTCGGATTCCATAATCCGACAAGAGTTGAGTACAAGGCTGTAAATGTTGCGGCAATTCAGGAACTTTTCGAGAAAACCGGTAACAGTGTAATCGATATCGATGCGATGAGGAATGCCGGCATGACTTCAGGAAAGGGACTTGTCAAAGTTCTCGGCAACGGGGAATTGAGTGCCAAGCTTGAAATTTCGGCCAACGCATTCTCAAAATCGGCGATAGATAAAATAGAAAAGGCCGGAGGGAAAGCAACTACAATCGAATAATATAACGATGAAGAAATTTATTGAGACAATCAAGAACATCTTTAAGATCGAGGAACTGCGGACCAGGCTCATATACACTTTTCTTTTGATATTGGTGTATAGGCTGGGCTGTTTTGTGGTTCTTCCCGGTATAGATGCGGCGGGTCTTGCAAAACTCCAAAACTCCACTCAGGAAGGCCTTGTAGGCCTTTTGAATATGTTTTCGGGAGGAGCTTTCGGTAATGCCTCGATCTTCGCTCTCGGAGTAATGCCGTATATCTCGGCTTCCATTGTAATACAGCTGTTGGGAATGTTCGTTCCTTACTTCAGAAAATTGCAGATGGAAGGTGAAAGCGGCCGTACCAAAATGAATCAGCTTACAAGATATCTGACAATCGTCGTTCTCGTAATTCAGGGTCCGGCGTATCTTGCGGCTATTCATAATCAGATTCCGGGGGATGCTTTTATCGCTGTGACTAAGTTGGGCTGGAGCAATTTCGCCTATAATATTGTCGCCACGATTATTCTTCTCGCAGGTTCGATGTTTGTCATGTGGCTTGGGGAGCGTATTACCGATCGCGGTATCGGCAATGGTATTTCCCTTATCATCATGATAGGTATCGTCGCCAGATTGCCTTATGCCCTCGTTGCTGAAATAGGACAGAAACTGACTACTACCAACGGCGGTACACTTCTTCTGATCATTGAATTCGTAATATGGTTCTTCGTTCTCGTCGCAGCCATAGAGCTTGTCCAGGGTGTCAGGAAAGTCCCTGTACAATATGCCAAAAGAATTGTCGGAAATAAACAATACGGCGGTGTCCGTCAGTATATCCCTTTGAAGATAAATGCGGCCGGAGTTATGCCTATCATATTTGCACAGGCATTGATGCTTTTCCCTTTGTTGTTCTCAAGATTTGATGCGACGAGAGGAATTGCAGCCACCTTGAGCAATTATACCGGTTTCTGGTATAATTTCATATTCGGCATCCTTGTCGTGATTTTCACATATTTTTATACCGCCGTCACCGTCAACCCGACCATGATGGCCGAAGATATGAAAAAGAACGGGGGATTTATACCTGGTGTAAAACCCGGTAAGAGGACCGTGGAGTATCTTGATTCGATAATGTCGAGAGTAACGCTTCCTGGATCCATCTTCCTGGCTATAATTTCGATTTTTCCTGCCTTTGCCATGATGGCGGGCGTGAATAATCAGTTTGCCAGCTTCTTCGGAGGAACATCATTACTGATCGTTGTGGGCGTTTTGATTGATACGCTCCAGCAGATCGAAGGTTATTTGTTAATGCGTCACTATGACGGCCTTATGAAAACGGGTCGTTTGACAGGACGTTCCGGAATGTAAATTTTAGATAGATTATAGATATGGTAAAACCAAAAACTGAGGAAGAAATCGAATTGCTTCGCGAGAATGCTATATTAGTCTCCAAAACATTGGCTGAAGTTGGGAAAGTAGTCGCCCCTGGTGTGACAACTAAAAGGTTGAATGAGGTGGCCGAGACTTTTATACGTGATAACGGTGCCATTCCTAATTTCCTGGGTTATGAAGGTTTTCCTGCAGCCCTTTGCCTTTCGGTCAACGATGTTGTCGTGCACGGATTCCCTTCGGATTACGTGCTCAAAGAAGGCGATATTGTTTCCGTGGATTGCGGCACGTTGTATAAAGGATATAATGGTGATTCTGCTTATACTTTTCCGGTAGGGGAAGTAGATGCGGAAACCCGGAAACTCCTTGATGTGACAAAAGCATCCCTTTATAAGGGAATAGAAAAGGCTGTTGACGGTAATAGGACCGGAGATATCGGACACGCGGTGCAAACGTATGCCGAATCATTTGGCTTTTCCGTCGTCCGTGAACTCGAAGGCCACGGACTTGGCAAGGATATGCACGAAGATCCCGGTGTTCCGAATTACGGAAGGGCCGGACACGGAGCAAGACTTGTAGACGGGATGACCATATGCATTGAGCCGATGATAAATGCAGGTACCAGGGGTGTATACCTGGCCAGAAACGGCTGGGCCGTGCATACTGCTGATCACAAGAAATCGGCGCATTTCGAGCTTACGGTTGTTGTCCGGAAAGGAAAGGCCGAACAACTGTCTACTTATGATTTTATCGAAAATGTACAGTAGGACAATAATTATTAAAGTGGTATTTTAATGTCAAAACAAGTAGCAATAGAACAGGATGGTATAATCGTTGAAACTCTGCCGAACGCAATGTTCAAGGTTGAGCTTGAAAACGGTCATGTCGTTCTCTGTCACATCTCAGGTAAAATGAGAATGCATTTTATTCATATTCTTCTTGGAGATAAAGTAAAAGTTGAAATGTCACCTTACGATTTGTCCAAAGGAAGAATTTCATTCAGATACAAATAAATTTTTTTCATATCATGAAAGTAAAAACATCCATTAAAAAGCGTAGCGAGGATTGCAAGATTGTCAGACGTAAGGGCCGTCTTTACGTCATCTGCAAGAAAAATCCAAAATTCAAAATGCGCCAGGGATAATATTCAGTTGTATAACAATTAAGTTTAGAATAAATTATGGCAAGAATAGCCGGTGTTGATTTACCGAACAACAAAAGAGGAGAGATAGGACTTACCTATATCTTCGGGATCGGCCGCAATTCAGCGAGAAAAATCCTCAGTGATTGCGGAATCGATGAGAATATTAAGGTCGGAGACTGGAATGACGAGCAAATTGCCGCTATCCGTGGCACTATAGCTGAAAAATATAAAATCGAAGGCGAGCTCCGTTCTTCTATCCAGATGAATATCAAGCGCCTTATGGATATAGGTTGCTACAGGGGAATTCGTCATCGTATAGGACTTCCCGTACGTGGCCAGAAGACAAAAAACAATGCTCGAACCAGAAAGGGTAAGAAGAAGACTGTTGCAAACAAGAAGAAAGCAACTAAATAACAGGGGATGAATTATGGCAAAAAAAACAACAACAAAACGTACCGTTAAGGTTGAAGCTTATGGCGAGGCCCATATTTCATCAACCTTCAATAATGTCATCATTGCTCTTACTAATGGCAATGGACAGGTAATCAGTTGGTCGTCGGCGGGGAAAAGCGGATTCAGAGGTTCAAAAAAGAATACTCCCTATGCTGCTCAGGTAGCTGCCGAAGATGCGGCGAAAACCGCTTACGATTTAGGTCTTCGTAAGGTCAAGGTTTTTGTTAAAGGTCCCGGTGCCGGACGTGAATCGGCTATCAGAACCATTAACAATGCGGGAATCATAGTGACGGAAATTGTGGATGTGACTCCTATGCCGCATAACGGATGTAGACCAAAAGGCCGTCGTAAGGTTTAATTAGTAACATTTTAAAAGTAAATTACTATGGCAAGATATATTGGTCCAAGTACTAAAATCGCACGTAAATTCGGCGAACCTATTTTCGGAACCGACAAGGACTTCGAAAAAAGAAATTATCCTCCGGGAGAGCACGGTTTGTCCAACAAACGCAAGAAATCGCGCGAATATGGTAATCAGTTGAAGGAAAAACAGAAAGTCAAATCAATGTACGGCGTCCTCGAGAGACAGTTCCGCAATACTTATGACAAGGCATCCCGTATGTCAGGTCAGAAAGGTGAGAATCTGATCACGCTTCTCGAGTCCAGACTTGACAATATCGTTTACAGAATGGGTATCGCTCCTACAAGAGCGGCGGCAAGGCAGCTTGTGCACCATTGCCATATCACCCTTAACGGTGTTGTCAATAATATCCCTTCCACTATGGTGAAAGCAGGAGATGTCATTGCAGTCAGGGAAAGATCGAAGAGCCTTGAGGTCATACAGGCAAGCGTTGCCAACGCATCCAGATATTCATGGCTTGAATTCGACCCTAAAACTTTGACGGGAAAATATCTCAACGTTCCTATAAGAACGGATATTCCGGAAAATATTAATGAGCAGCTCATAGTAGACCTGTACTCTAAATAATAATTAACACCAAAATAGAATATTATGGCAATCTTAGCATTTCAAAAACCGGATAAGGTCATTATGCTCGAAGGGACCGATACCGTAGGTCGTTTTGAATTCAGGCCTTTGGAGCCTGGGTACGGACAGACTATCGGCAATTCTCTTCGCCGCATTTTATTGGCTTCTCTGGAGGGCTTTGCTATCAGCCAGATCAAAATCACGGGCGTCGATCATGAATTTGCGACGATCCCTGGTGTGATCGAAGGTATGCAGGATATCATTCTTAATCTTAAGGAAGTAAGATTCAAGAGAATGGTCGATTCTGCAGACTCTGAGGTAGCAAACATAGTTATTAGCGGCAAACAGGAATTTACCGCGGAGGATATTTCAAAAGGATTGTCTTCTTTCAAGGTGTTAAACCCCGAGTTGCATATCTGTACTCTCGAGCCGTCTGTAAAACTTGAGATTTCAATCAATATCACCAAAGGCCGCGGTTTTGTACCGGCCGATGAAATCAGGGATGACAGCACTCCTATCGGAACGATTCCGATCGATGCTATCTACACTCCGATAAGAAAAGTCAACTGGACCGTGGAGAATTGGCGTGTAGAACAGAAGACAGACTATGAAAAGCTTAATTTGGAGATAGTTACCGATGGTTCCATTTCTCCGAGTGCAGCTCTTCAGGAGGCGGCGAATATATTGATCTATCATTTCAGACTGTTTACGGACGATAACAAACTTTCTCTTGAAAGCAGTACTATAGAATCCGATTCCCGGGAATTGGACGAGGAGTCTCTTCGCATGAGACATCTGCTTCTTACCAAGCTTTCGGACATGGGTTTGTCGGTAAGAGCTTATAATTGTTTGAAAGCTGCAGATATTGATACATTCGCTGATCTGGTTTCCTATTCCAGAAACGAACTGATGAAGTTCAGGAATTTCGGAAGGAAATCATTGAATGAAATAGATCTTCTCGTAGAAAAGATGAAACTTTCATTCGGAATGGATGTTACCAAATATAATATTGAACCAAAGAAAAAGAACGCATAAAAAATGAGGCACAATAAAGCAATTAATCACCTTGGCCGTAAAAGCGGTCACCGTAAAGCGCTTCTTGCAAATATGGCTTCTTCTCTCATTTTAAAGAAGAGAATAACGACCACTGTGGCGAAAGCTAAGGCTTTGAAAAGCTATGTAGAGCCGCTTATTACTAAATCGAAAGAAGATACGACGCATTCTCGTCGTGTGGTATTCAGCTATCTTAAAGATAAATATGCTGTTACGGAACTTTTCCGTGTTATTTCACCTAAAATAGCTTCCCGTCCGGGAGGGTATACCCGTGTATTGCATACCGGTTTCAGAAAAGGTGATGCGGCTGAGATGGCTCTTATCGAGTTGGTCGATTTCAATGAGGCAGCTCTTGCTTCCACTACCAAAAAAGCAACCGAGGCTAAAAAGACTACACGTCGAAGCAGATCCAAGAAAGCCGAATCTAAAACCGAGGCTCCTGCAGTTGAGGCTTCTCCAGTTGAAACACCGGCAGAACAGACTGCGGAGAATAATGATGCTCCTGAAATGGAAACTCCGAAGTCAGAATAGATCAGGAATCTCAAAGATGAAAAGGGACAGCTGCAAATATTGTGGCTGTCCCTTTTTTATTCGTTATTATATAATGTTTTCATTATATTTAATCCCTTGAAACCACATGAAATCCAGTCCCGCATACGATGTTATTTTTGCATCATGACAGGCTTGCCCGGTATTTGCCGGCGGTTTGCGTTCTTATAATAATTTTCAGTCAATTTCCCGGTATTTGCAAGACTCCTCCGGTATTGCATTCCGGTAGTGTTTCCTGTATTCCTTCCTCGGCGGTTCTTGCTGTCTGCGGAGATAACCGTATATATATTGTCAACGCCTCCAAAGCTGCCGAATCAGGCTATGAGACGGCGATAATGCGTAGTTGGAATGCAGCCGAAGAGGCCGGTATCTTGGGTTTGGAATCTACCGTATGCGATCATATCGATGAATGCAAACCTGTAAACGGAGGAAAGGATCTTATGGTCACAAGTTCATACGGCTGGTGCGTTCTTCTGGATATATGTACAAAGAAAATCCTTTTTCATACATCGTTGTGTACAGGCGCCCATTCCGCCGAATTGCTTCCGTCAGGGCGGATTGCCATCGCCTGTTCTGACAAAGGGAATGCTCTTCAGATATATGACATTTCGGGACCGGACAAGATCATATACAGTACGAATTTCGTTTCCGCGCATGGCTTGTTCTGGAATGAAGATACGAAGCGTCTTTATGTCGCAGGAGGACAGCTTTTGAATATTTACGAACTTGCCGGTTGGAATACTTCTTCACCCTCTTTGAAATTAGTGAAGAGCATCAAAACACCGGAAGGGGCAATACATGATCTTACATTCGCAGGCCGTAACAAGCTATGTATATCTGGACGGTGTTCGTATTTATATGATATGGCTGCAGAAGATTTCGAAGAACTGCCGTTGTTTGAATCTTCCGGAGCATTGAAATCGGTGAACTATGATATGAGCACCGGGCAATTCTGGTATACCGATGCGACAATTCCGGAAGGAAATGAAAGCTGGTCATCACATACGATACGTTATGCACTACGGATGCAAGGTGGTGAGGTCTATTCGGAGTTCAAGATTCCGGATATGGATGTTTATAAAGTACGGGTCTTGAAATGGTAGCTATTTAAACTATAATATGTAAATGATATATGAAAAAAACATGTAAGGTAGTATTGGCGGCTGTTCTTTTCCTGTCAGCCATTATGGTTTCCCGGAACATGGAAGCCCGAAAATATAGCAACAGGGCTGAGCGTATAGTAGCGGAGTTGCACAATCCATCTTCCAAATATGTCCTAGTAGCAGCCCACAGGGGAGATTGGCGCAATTGGCCGGAAAATTCCCTGCCTGGATTCGAATCGGCAATCGAAATGGGGGTGGATATAATAGAACTTGATGTACATATGACCAAGGACAGCGTACTTGTGGTCTGTCACGACGGAACTCTTGACCGGACTACAAGCGGAAAGGGTCGGATAATCGATCATACATTGGCTGAAATCAAAGCTTTACATCTGAGAAAAGGCCACGGGGTTATCGATGATGTCAACAAGGTACCTACGTTGGAAGAAGCTTTGAAACTGTGCAAAGACAGGGTTGTAGTCAATGTGGACAAAGGTTGGAATTATTATGATCAGGTCCTGGCTATTTCCGAAAAGCTCGGGGTAACAGGCCAGATACTTATCAAAGGTTCGGCTTCCGTTGAAGAAGTCGATAAAATAATGTCGGCGCACGATCATAATATGATGTATATGCCTGTTACAAATTTCGACAGCAAAAAAGGGAAAGCCTTATATGCCGAATACCAATCCGGAAATATTTGTCCGCTGGCTTTTGAAATCTGCTGGAGCAAAATGCGTCCGGATGTCGCTTCCGCATGCAGCGAGGTGGAAGAAGGTCATGAATCCAAGTTATGGATCAATTCACTTTGGCCGTCATTGAACGGCGGTCTTGACGATGATACGGCTATGAAAGATCCAGATGCCGTTTATGGGAAGATCCTGAAAATGGGAGCTACCATAATCCAGAGTGATCGTCCGGCTTTTCTCATTTCTTATCTTCACAAGCATCATCGCCATTATTCGAATCGGTGAATCTGGAAGCTCTGTATTCTTTGGGGGTAAGATGATATTTGGTTGAAAATATTTTGTAGAAATAGGTTTTGCTTGAGAATCCGCATTCGAACATGATTTCCTGGACGGTCTTGTTTGTAGTACTCAGCAGTTTTTCTGCTTGCTGAAGACGGATAAGACGTATATATTCGGTAGGAGTCATATCAAGGATTTCCTTGATTTTACGATACAGTTTCATTTTGCTCATTACAATCTCGTTGGCGATCATGTCTATTGACAATTTATCGCTGTCGAGGTTGTTATATATTATTTCCGTTATCGCAGTTATAAGATTGTTGTCCTCTTTGCTTACTATTTTTCCTTCGAATTGTGCAACGGCCGAATATGCCGATTTGCTATATTCAAGCAAAGCCTTGTCCCTTTTCAGAAGGCTTTCTGCGATTGCCGTGAGATGTCTTGGATTGAACGGTTTCCCAAGATAGGCATCCGCACCTGTCTCGAGACCTTCAATTTGATTTTCTATCGTACTTTTTGCCGACAAAAGGATTATCGGTATATGCCGGGTGATTTCATCTTTTTTCATTATCCTGACGAATTCCACTCCTCCCATGACAGGCATTATCACGTCGCATATTATCAAATCAGGTGCTTTCTGCCCGATGGATTCCAATGCTTCTTTTCCGTTTGACGCTTCTTTGACTTCGAATCTGTTTGACAATACGTCTTTCAGGAATGTGCGGATTTCATTATCGTCGTCGATAATAAGTACCAGCCCTTCTTTTTCTTTGTTTCCATACCTTGTCTCTCCTGCATCGTTTCCCTCCGGATTGTCCTCTTCTGCCTTCCCGGGCGAAAGGGAAATAACGGTATCCTTTGAATCCGGTTCGGATATTCCCTTGCATTCACCGGAATTCAATGATATGATGAATGCCGTATATGTGCTTCCGTCGCTTTCCACTCTTATCGTCCCGTTTATCAGTTCGACCAGATTCTTGCAAAGAGCAAGACCGATACCGTTGCTTGTCCTCAACCCTTTTGCCATCTCATTCTCGAATCTGTTGAGTACTTCGTAGCGGTCGAAGATCTGTTCTCTGAATTGTTCTCCGATTCCCACTCCCGTATTTGCGATATTTATTTCAAGACTGCCCCCGGTTTCCGAAATGGAGATGGAAATCTCATTGTTTTCCGGAGTATATTTCACGGCGTTCGATATCAGATTGAAAATTATCTTTTCCAGACAATCCCTGTCCGTACACCATATGATCTTCTCAGGATTGAAATTCATTTTGAGTTCGATATGTTTCTGCTCAAGAATTTCCAGATAATAGTCAGCTTCGCATTTGGCTAATTCCACTATATCAACAGGCTCCATATCCAGCTTGAGATGTCCCGTTTCCGCTTTCCTGAACTCGATGAGTTCTTGTATAAGGGATTGCATCCTGTCGGTATTCGATTCTATAACATTAAGATATTTTTTTGTCCCCGGATCGATATTCCTGTTTTGGAGCAATTGTTCGCAAGGCCCGTAGATCAAGGTAAGCGAGTTGGAGAATTCATGGGCTATATTTGTAAAAAACATAAGTTTGGCTTCATGTATATCTTCCATCTTTTCCTTTTCCATCTCTTTTTGCCTTATCTCCCTTCTCGCCGATATCCTGTATTTCAATTGCCGTATCACTTCCCATATAGTAAGGAAGATGATCATGAAATATCCCAGATATGCCCATATGGAAGAATACCACGGATGCCTTATCGTTATGGGCAGCGTGAATATCTTGTCGCTCCATTCTTTATCGGGATTGCTGCAACGGACGTTGAGCCTGTATTTTCCGGGTCTTATATTTGACAGTACAATAGTATTGGAAGTGCCTATGTTAATCCAGGTTTTCTGATATCCTTCCAGATAGTATGAAATGTCGCATTTCCTTCCGTATAAATAGTCTATCGGTGCAAAGGAGAAGCTGAACGACTTGCTTCGTGGGGAAAGTATCAGTACACTTTCACCGTTGCGTTTCTTTTCCAGCATGGCGAACATGTCCGTTTTCTCATTATCCACATAGAAAGAGTCGAAGAGCAGATTCGGCATGTAAGTGGAATTCTGGATATCCCTGGGATTGAAACAACTGAATCCGTCGGTACTGCCGAAATAAAATAATTCGGATGACGGATCTTTGTAATATGCCCCGTCTGAGAATTCATTATTCTTTAGGCCGTCGGCCATGTAATAGGAAATGATTTTGAAGTTGCCGTGGTCCGGGATTATTTTTGCTATCCCTTTGTTCGTACTTACCCAGATATTCCGTTGGTTATCTTCCAGAATCCCGTGTATTGTGTTATTAGGCATCCCGTCCTTTTCTGTAAAGTGGCGGAATGCCGGGAATCCGTTTATATATCCGTCTATTCTGTACAAGCCGGTACTTGTTCCCGCCCATAATTTACTGCCGCTGTCCTTGTAAAGGCACAGGATATCCCCTCCTGCAAGGCTCCTGTCGTCTTTCTGATTCACCGGTTCCGACTCGAAAGTTCCTTTCCTTATGTCGAAATGATTCAATCCGCCTCCCCTGGTCCCTATCCAAAGATGCTCATCGTCATCCTTTATTATCGAGTATACTATATTGTTGCTTATCGATTCCCGGCCTTTTGCATAGATATATTGTTTGTATGATCTGACCGAATAGGGTGAGGTGCTCTTGTTTATTACGAGTCTGTACATTCCGTATCCGCTGGTCCCGACCCATAAAGTATCATTCCCCCAAGGAAGAATGGAATAGACCGAGGACAGATTCACTTTTTTGTCTCTTCCTGCTTTCAGATCCAGAGCTGACACTTCCTTTTTCACAGGATCATAATAATTGAGTCCGTGTCCGTCCGTCCCTATCCAGATTTCTTTCCTGTCCGCAGTTATGCAGTAAACCGAATTATTCAGGAGGCCGTTGGCTGTCGTAATCCTTTTTTCGGGAACATCCGGACAATGGGTTTTGTCTTTCCTTTTTCCGAAAATGTAGATTCCGTTCCCTTTTGTCCCGATCCACAGCCTGCCGGAGGGATCTTCGTAAAAAGACCGTATGGCGCAATTACCGAAAATATCGGAATTATCCGGAGGAAAAGATATGAACTTCCGTTTCTTTGGAGACAGCTGCCATACCCCTTGCATGTCCGTTCCTACCCATATTATATGTTGTGTCCCGTTCAACACCGATAATACCTGGATATTGGTCAATATCGATGTCTTTTTCTCTTTTCCGGGGTCATAGCTGAAAAGTCCTTTGTTAGTCCCAATCAGTTGAAGGCTATCGTCAAAGGCGATACAATTTGCAAATCCGGTTTCGTTAACCGGATACTTGAGGTACCGGACTTTGCCTAGTCTTATATCATAAGAAAAATATTCACCTTTTCCGGACTGGAGCCAAAGGACATTTTTCTTTGCGTTGTAAAATATGGATCTCACATTATCGAAAAGGCTGTCCGACAGACTTATCTCAGTCTTTTGCGGTCTATCGGCATTTATTTTCATTCTGCAAACCCGCCCGGTATTGGTAAGCACCCACATATCATCTTCAGTGTCGAAAAACACTTTTGATGTCAGAATGTTTTCGGTATTCGGGATTGCGAAGAATTTACGTTCTGTTTCGTCGAAAATGAAAAGGCCTTTTCCATAAATGGAAGCGAATATCCTGTCTTTGGTATCTTTTGCTATCAGAAATGATTTTTCGGATGTAATGCCAAGCAGGCGGGAATCTGAAAAGAATCGTTCGAATTTCCCGTTCCACAAGTCCATTCTGTTTATTCCATTGTCGGTGGCTATCCATTCTATTCCGGAACGTTGTTCCAGTATGTCTCTTATAATATTATTGCTTATGCTTGAACGGTCTCCGGGCTCCGGCTTGAAAACTTTGAAATTATAGCCGTTATAGATATCCAGTCCGTCCCACGTCCCGAACCACATTTGTCCGAACGAATCCTGCCGTATAATATTTACGGAGCTGTTTGAGAGGCCTTCGTTGTTTGTGAGTTTGGTAACGTCGTATTCGAACCCGTTTGACAAAACCGATTGTATTATAAGAAATAATAAGATGACTGTTTTTTTCATTACGGAAAGATTCTGTTAACGAAATTACATTTAATGGCTATAGGTTTTATATTTATGTGTAATTCAGCCCAAATATACTAAATTTCATTAAGAGTATGCCGTTTGAAAGACCAGAGTACCATTTTGCAAGAATCGGATACTATTTTCAATTTCATTACATTTATTTTTGCATAGAAAAAGAAAACGTTTTATGGATATAGCAAAAAGAAACAAGTATAATCCTCTTTTAACACCGTCGGATTTGAAGGCCGGCATCAAGGGTATGCAGATAAGCTGTCTTCTTAACCCGGGTGTTTTCAGAATGGAAGGAAAAACGTGGCTTGTATTGAGAGTCGCGGAAAGGCCTTTACAGATTGAAGGCAAGATAAGTTTTCCGGTTTATAATAAAAACGGAGACATAGAGGTGTTGAGTTTTGACAAAAACGATCCCCAGCTTGATGCTTCCGATCCCCGCGTCATCAAATTCAAGGGGCGGAATTATCTGACCACTTTATCATATCTGAGGCTTGTATGCAGTCGTGACGACGTTCATTTCTATGAAGATCCAGCTTATCCCCCGATTTTCGGCAAAGGATTTCAGGAATCGTTCGGAATAGAAGATTGCAGAGTTGCCACTATGGAAGACGGTTATTATCTTACCTTTACTGAAGTCTCCCCTGTAGCTGTTGGCGTAGGGCTTATTGCTACCAAAGATTTCAAGACATTCGAGCGGAAAGGCATGATATTCCCTCCCCACAACAAAGATTGCGCTTTGTTTCAGGAAAAGATAGGTGATATGTATTATGCTCTTCATCGTCCGAGCAGTCCTGAACTGGGCGGCAATTACATTTGGCTGGCGGAATCGCCTGACAGATTGCATTGGGGCAATCATAAATGTATAGCGACTACAAGGGAAGGAAATTGGGATTCAGCCCGTGTCGGTGCCGGAGCGGCGCCAATAAAAACGGACGAAGGCTGGCTGGAGATTTACCATGGTGCCGATTCCGACAATCGCTATTGTCTCGGGGCTTTGCTGCTGGATTCCGAAGATCCGTCCAAAGTAATAGCAAGGACTGATGAGCCGATAATGGAACCGATAGCCGATTATGAGCGCAAAGGTTTTTTCGGCAATGTGGTCTTTTCAAACGGCTATTATATGGACGGGGACACCGTAAAAATGTTCTATGGCGCTTCCGATGAAGTAATATGCAGTGCAGAGTTGTCTGTAAGCCGGATTCTGAAACTGTTAAAATGAAAAGATGATGAAGAAAGTCTTTGAAGAATTCAGATTTTTCAGATCACAACCGCTTAACATACGTACGATCCTGGTGACCAACTTGCTGTTCGCCATGATCCTGCCTATCATAGAGATATTTGCCGGCGCTTATATCATGAGGAATACGGGGAAGCCTTCGAATGTGGTCCTTTACCAGTTATGCATGTATATCGGCGTCGTTTTGGCCGCTTTGGTAAACGGTTTCCTGCTTAAATTCTTTAAATCCGTCCATCTGTACAGTTTCGGTATAATAATTTCCGCCGTATCCCTGATGGCGATGATGTTTATAAAAGGCGTGGACATTTCCGTACTATGCGTGTCCGGTTTCTTTATCGGGCTTGCAACGGGATTTTTCTGGACTAACAGATATCTCCTTACCTTATATTCGACTAATGACGATAACCGGAATTATTTCTTCGGATTCGAATCGTTCTTTTTTTCGTTTTGGAATATAGTGATACCTCTTCTGGTAGGGGCTTTTCTTGGCAATATAGAAGGGAAAACGATATTCAATGTCCTGTTTACCGTGAATATGGGTTACAGGGTGATAACCGTAATCGCTCTCATAATTGCGATTTGCGCATGTATAGTCTTGTCCGGCGGTAATTTCCAACGTCAGGATAGCAAGAATCTTTTCCATATAAAGTTCCATATCCTCTGGCGGAAGATGCTTGCCCTTGCCGGTCTTAAGGGAATGGTCCAGGGTTTCCTGGTGACCGCTCCTGCGATATTGGTTATGAAATTTGTAGGGAGCGAAGGTTCACTGGGGCTTATCCAAGGAATCGGATGTGCCCTGACCGCTATTTTGGTTTATGTCCTCGGACGTGTTGCAAAACCAGACGACAGAATGAAAATATTCGGATTCGGATTGTTCGTATTTTTCATAGGGACACTGTTCAACGGAATACTTTTTTCGGCAACGGGAGTTATCATATTCGTTTTGTGCAAGGTACTGTTCCAGCCTCTTCATGATCTCGCCTATTATCCTACGATGATGAAGACTATAGATACCGTATCTGAAATCGAACAGCGCGACGGTTATACCTATATCATGAGTCACGAAGTAGGATTGTTCTTCGGCAGGGCTTTCGGCATGATCCTTTTCATAGTTCTTGCCAAAAGTGTCTCGGATGATTTTGCATTGAGGTTCGCCATGATAATAGTGGGTGCCCTCCAATTGCTGTCTTTGCCTCTTGCCCAGAATATAATAAAGGATATAGATACCAATAAATATAAAGTTGTGAATTCATCAGTAAAGAATGGAAAATAAATCGATAACATATTTGTCCGCCTTTCTGGCGACTGCATTGTCAGTTACTTCCTGCTGTCTTTCCGAAGGATACGGTACTTCCGTGGAACAAAAGCAAATTTCACTGGTGGAGAAGATGCCGTCGCGTCCACAACCATATAAAGTCCTGGACTGGAAGCAGAAAGCCCGCGATTTTGATAAATATGTATATGACATGAACTCGGATATGCCGGCCGGGAATATGATATGGCTTGATGACAGCCAACGCAATATCCCGCAGATCACTTTCGGGCTTTATACTGCGGTGCATGACGTCCGCCAGGGTCCGGATGTGAATAACGGTGAATTCCATGAAAGTCTCAATGCGCTTACGACGATTCTGGGGGCCGGCCTCGTAGGAATCGACAAGACAAGCCAGAACGGGTATAACTATGTGAAAATGATTCAGAATTATTTCAATTCAGATACCGGATGGAATATAATGATGAACAATACCTGTCCTCAGGTGGCTTCACTTGGCGGCGGATACGGACGGGATTGGTGGTATGATGTTTTTCCCAATGTCCTTTACTATGCCGTATGCGATGTCTTCCATGGTGTCGATAATTCCGAAAACATACAGCATAGCATTGCCGAACAGTTCTGCAAGGCAGATTCGGTCCTTGCCGGCGATTATGACTATTCATATTTCGATTATGGCAGGATGAAAGGCTGTGTAAACAATATACCTCTTGAGCAGGATGCTGCCGGAGGGCACGGCTATGTGCTTTATTCGGCTTACAGGAAATTCGGAGACAAACGATATCTGAAGCATGCCGAATCTGCGATAGCGGCATTGGACGGACAGAAAGAAAGCCGGTTTTATGAAATCCTGCTTCCAATGGGCATATATACCGCGGCAAGATTGAATGCCGAACAAGGGACTTCGTATGACCTGTCAAGAATGCTTGGCTGGGTCTTCGACGGCTGCAAAAGCACTTCCGGCAGGACAGGTTGGGGTGTGATATGCGGCAAATGGGGAAATTACGATGTGAGCGGGCTTCAGGGGAGTACTACCGACGGCGGAGGATATGCTTTCCTCATGAACAGCATAGATATGGCATGGCCACTTGTTCCGATGGTCAAATATGCTCCCGAATATGCCCGGGCCATAGGCAAATGGATGTTGAATAATGTAAATGCCTCCAGACTGTTTTTCCCTGATCAATTGCCTGACGGCAACCAGGGCCTTCCCGGAATGCAGTCATATACCAATTCCATAATCGCTTATGAGGGATTGAGATATGAAGACTGCTACGGTGAAGCCAGATTGAAGAATGTACATCCCGTCGCATTGGGAGACGGTCCTAAATGGGCCGCCGGCAATCCGGAAGAAAGCATGTTCAGCGTATACAGCACATCTCCTTCAGGTATTTTCGGAGCCATAGTGGATACTACAGATGTAAGTATGATTCTCAGACTGGATTGTAACGCTACGGACTTTTATGCCGATAAGAAATTCCCGGTTTATTTGTATTACAATCCTTATAAAGAAAATAAAACCTTTACCTATGATGCGGAAACCGGTCGGAAAGACATTTTCGATGTGCTTTCAAAGAAATATGTCGCGAAAGGCGTAAACGGCAAAGCGGGAATATCCATTCCTGCCGATTCGGCTATGCTTCTGGTAGAATTGCCGGCCGGTACGCATATAAGTGTCAGGAAAGGAAACTTGATCGCGAAAGATCAGATAATAGCATTTAAATAACCAATTATGGAAAGAAAGTTTTTATTAATCACTTTGCTTTTTGCATGTACGGGATTGCTTGCGCAGACAACCATACATGTCAAGGGTGTAGTTACGGATGCTAAGGATGGTGGAACCCTTGTCGGTGTCAATGTCATGGTATCCGGCACACAATCGGGGGCCACTACGGATATCAATGGTGCTTATGCGTTGGACGTTGCTCCGGATGCGACTTTGGAATTTCTGTATATAGGCTATAAAACCAAAGAAATCAAAGTCGACGGAAAGAATGTCATCAACGTAAAATTGGAACAGAACAGCGAACTGCTGGATGAATCGGTTGTAGTCGGTTATTCGGTTATGAAGAAGAGGGATGTTCTCGGCGCTGTCAGCAAAGTAAGCGGTGATGAATTGACCAAAGTACCTGTTTCTTCCGTACAACAATCCCTGCAGGGACGTGTCGCAGGTGTGGAAGTGGCTAATCAGACAGGAGCTCCGGGATCAAACATTTCCGTGAGAATCAGGGGTACAAGCTCGATAAGTTCCGGAAACGACCCTCTGTATATCGTCGACGGGATTCCTGTTGAAGGTGCCCTTAATAATATTTCCCCTAACGACATTGCGAATATTTCGGTATTGAAAGATGCGTCATCAGCCGCTATTTACGGTTCACGTGCATCCAACGGTGTTGTTCTGATTACAACCAAAACGGGTCGGAAAGGAGCTTCGCGCATTACATATAACATGCAGACCGGTTTCCAGGTCCACGGACATCTTACCCCTATGGCCAATACTGCCCAGTATATAGAACTTTATAACGAAGCCGCCGCTACCGATAATGCTTCTTCGGTAGTGCAGAGAGCGCTGATCCAGGGGGATTATCTCAAGGATTTCCCTGATGTTAACCATCTCAAGGAGATTTTCCATGTCGCTCCCATCAACTCTCATGAACTGTCCATCAGCGGTGGTAATGATAAAACGCAATATCTCCTTTCCGGATCTTATTATGATCAGGACGGTATAATAAAGCATACCGATTATAACAGGGTAAGTTTCAGATCCAATATCATGACACAGGCCAAAAGCTGGCTCAAAGTAGGCATAAATGCTACCGGCGCTTTTTCCAAGAACAGATATATATCCAGTTCCGGGGACGGTTATGTGAGCGAAGGAGGCAGCGTTGTGAGATATGCCCTCTTCAGGAACCCGGCTATACCTGTAAAAAATGATGCGGGGAATTACGTGGATCTTCCTTCGGAATATTACGGAAACTCCGTTTATAATTCTTTCTTCGGTGACGGATACAGTCCGGAAGGTCTTGCCGCGAACACGGATATGACAAAAAATCTGAAAACGCTTCTCGTAACCGGAAATGCAATTGTTAATTTCACAAAAGATATTTTCTGGAAAACCACGGCAGGCATCGATTACAAATATTCAACCCTGAGGGTTTACAATAAAACATGGGGGACTCAGAATCGTATAAACAGTACCAACAGTTTGAATCTTACCCAGACGGAAGAGTCAAACTGGACTTTCAATTCCACTTTCAACCATAGTTTCTCACTAGGTGACAATAACGTAAATTACCTGATAGGGACCGAAGCGGTGCACAATCATACAGATGCGCTTGCCGCTTCCGACAGCGATTTCCCCAGCACGGACAGTGATTTGCTTTATATAGGAAAAGGCGAAGGAGTGACTTATTCATCACAAAGCGAATCTGCTTCAAGCCTGTTGTCTTTCTTCGCCAATGTGAATTACAATTACAAAGACAAATATTACCTTTCGGGCATTGTCCGTCGTGACGGTTCTTCGCGTTTCAGCAGCGGTAACAGATGGGGAACCTTTTATTCCGTGTCCGGAGGCTGGAATATGGAGCAGGAACCTTTTCTTGCAAACAATCCTGTAATAAGCAAATTGAAACTCCGGGTAGGATATGGTTCGATAGGCAATCAGAATATAGGACTTTATGCTTATTCCGATCGTTATTCGCAAGGTTATTATTATGCGTTCGGCGGAAAATCTTACAACGGATATGCACAGACGACTCTGGGAAACAAGAATCTCAAATGGGAAACCAGCAACCAATTGAATGCCGGTGTGGACCTGGAGCTGTACAAAGGTATGCTTGGGGCTTCCATCGATTATTATTACAAAGTGACAGACAATATGCTTGTTCAGGAGGCTCTTCCGTTGTCGGTAGGCGATGCTTCAACTCCGTGGGTTAATAACGGAAGTGTGCTGAACACCGGAGTAGATATAGAATTGTACTATCGAAAGGCTTTTAAAGACGGGGGATTCGACATCACTTTGAATGGCGGTTATCTGTACAATGAAGTCCTTTCTTTGAAGTCTCCTATCCTCGGAGGTCGTGTGGACAGCGGGATTTATGCTACCAAAACGGCAGTAGGACATCCTATAGGTTCCTTCTATGTATATAAAATGGATGGAATATTCCAGAATACCACGGAAATACTTACTTCTGCATATCAGGGAGGCGACATAGAGCCAGGCGATATCAAATATGCGAATAAAAACGGCGACAGCAAGATAGACGCAAACGACAGATACTACATGGGCAGTGCCATACCTAAATTTACCACCGGTCTCAATTTGTCTGGAAATTATAAAGGTTTCGATGCTTCCATGTTCTTCCAGGGGGCTTTCGGCCAGAAAATTTTCTCCCAGGTCAATTATGATATCGAAGGGTTCTACCGCGGATTCAATGTTACCGAAAGATATTACAAGAATCATTGGACGGGAGAAGGTTCCACAAATTCCTATCCGCGTGCTTCATGGGGAGCCAAATCCAATAACGTAAAAGTATCGTCGCGTTTTCTTGAAGACGGATCTTATCTGAGATTGAAAAACGTACAGCTGGGTTATACGTTCAATCTTCCGGAAAAATGGAAGATACAGAATCTGAGGTTATACCTTGCTGCTACCAACCTTCTTACCATCACCGGTTACAGCGGTCTTGATCCGGAAATGACGGTCAGTACGAATTCCAGCAGCGAAGGCGATCGTGCAAACGGAATAGACTGGGGTACGTATCCGGTATCCAAAAGTTATACTTTCGGAGTTAATCTGACATTCTAAAAGGACAATATTATGAAAAATATAATTTCTGTTTTAATATTTTCCGGCATGGTCGGGATGATGGCATGTTCCTGCGACGGCTTTTTGGATGAGAAACTGAAAGGGGATTACTCTTCCGATAATTTCTATAGTTCCCAGGAACAAGCTGAACTGGCAGTGAACGCTGTTTATAATTCATTGTACAATAACACATTATGGATATTCGGAGATGTGGCTTCCGATGATGCCGTCAAAGGCGGCAATGCCGGGGATCAGGCAGATATCAATGATATAGATGATTTCTCTGCAACTTCAGACAACGGCTGCCTGAGTACATTCTGGCAGGATACGTATGAAACGATATCCCGTGCCAACAATGTAATAGCTAATGTGCCCGGAGTCGATATGGATGAGAGTATGGCCGACAGGCTCATGGGTGAAGCCAGGTTCCTGAGAGCTTATTCTTATTTCAACCTTGTAAATATTTTCGGCAAAGTGCCTCTCAAACTTGACCCCCAGGTTTCTGAAGATAAGATAGATATTCCCCTGAGCAGCGTGAGCGACGTATATGCCAGGATAGACGATGATCTGAAATATGCAGCAGGGGTCCTTCCTGTTTCATATGCTTCCGAAGCCGGAAGAGCTACGAAGGGAGCTGCATTCGCTCTTCTTGCGAAATCAAAATTATTCCAGCAGGATTACGACGGCTGTCTTTCTTATATTGATTCCATAGAGAAACTCAATGTGTATTCACTGGTGAAGAATTATTCCGATCTTTTCAAAGCCGGATCCGAAGACAGCACCGAAACCGTCTTTTCGATCAGGTATATCAATGACAGCAATGCCTCCCTGGGCAATAACCTTAATGTCTGGTTTTCTCCGTCGGAAGAAGGAGGATATTATTTTGATGCTCCTACGCAGGCTTACGTAAATTGCTTTACTGAAAAAACGGCCGCAGGGGCAACGGATCCGAGGCTGGACGCATCAATAGGAAGAGACGGACATCCATGGTTCAATAATACCACATTCAGTTCCGATTGGTCCGAGGCTACCGGTTATCTGGTCAAGAAATATGACGAAGATCTTTCCGATACCTATGCAAAAAGCCAATCCACAGTACCACAGTACATAATAAGATATGCGGAAGTCATTCTTATGAAAGCTGAAGCATTGAACGAAGATGGAGAACCGGAGAAAGCTGCAGTCGAAGTTGACAAAGTGCGTTCAAGGGCAGGTCTGGCTCCTACGAAAGCTGCGGATCAAAACAGTTTGCGTGAAATCATACGCAATGAACGCAGAAAAGAACTTGGTTTCGAATTCCACAGATTCTTCGATGTAATGCGTTACGGAAAGACCTATGCCCAATCTGTTTTGGGATCAGGTCTGAAATGGGACGATACCCGTTTTTATTTCCCTATCCCGCAAGCTGAAAAGGAAACAAACAAAGCTTTACAATAGCAAACACTTACTTTAATATTAACCAATTCATTTTATTAAAAATCATGAAACAATTCAAAAAAATTTCAATGCTGGTTGCAGCCGCTCTTTTCATAGTTGCCGGTCTGTCTTCCTGCGGCGGTAGCGATGACGATAAGACTACCGTTGATCTGACTACCCTGAATTCCGTTGTGGATTCTTGTACGACGGTGCTGAATTCGGCTACTACTGCCGAGTATCCCCAAACCGCCATCACAACTTTCCAGACGACCCTTTCTTCAGTAAAATCGGCTATAGCCGATTCCGGCAGCCTGAATCAGGCAGCGGTAAACAATCTGATAGCACAGTTGCGTGTGGCAGCCGGGACTTTTGCGGAGTCCGCTTATGATGCCATTCCTGCCGATGCTTTGACTTTCGCTCTTTCATTCGATGAGGGAACCGGTACATCACTGACTACTACCGGTAAATACAAATGGACCGCCAATCTTGAGAAGGGCCCTTCGGAAATTTTCGGAACAAATACCAACTATCCTTCTTTCATTGATGGGAAAGTAGGAAAAGCCATGTATTTCAGCAATGGTTCCCATATTGAGATCAGCGATTATTCAGCAGCTCCTCTTGAGGGAAGCAAACTTTCATTGGCATGCTGGGTAAGGCCTGATTCAACACGTGCCGGAAATTATATTATTTCTTACAATTACTGGAATTCATGGAAATTCAATCTCCAGACCGAAAATAAGCCTTTCTTCACCGTTAAGACAGCTACGGGATGTACCGATATGGATAACGAACTGGACAATTCCGTTCCTAACAAACAGTGGACATTTGTAGTAGTTTCCATGGATCTGACTGCCGGAACCGTAGATTTCTACATCAATGGTTCGCTTACAAAAGAATGGACAGCCACCGAGCATACCGCCCTTACGGGAAGCATAGCTTCGTATTCTACCAAACTTCCTCTCTTGATAGGTGTCTGCACCACGTATGCCGAAGCTTCTGCATGGTCATGGTTCTCCAAAGACGTGCAGGCATGGGATTCTTATATAGGAGCCATCGACGAACTGCAGGTCTACAATATCGCTCTTTCTGCAGGGCAGGTTACGAAACTTTATAAGGACGAAACTGCCGAATAGTTTGACTTTGACGGTTTTTTAATTAATTCTCCGGCGGGAGGGACTTTCTCCTTCCGCCGGTTTTTTAAAATCTCTGGTATTATCTGTTATGAACTCATATGAATTTCTTTCTTTGGCAGTTATCCTGCCTTTTACTGTCTCTTGCAATACCGATTCCTCGAAAACCCGGGATAATATCTGGTTTTTCGGGAATGTAATAACCCAGGAATCCGTAACCAAGATAGATATGATGCCCGATATCCCGGCTACATATGATATGATAGACTGGGAAGAAAAGGCCAGGGAATATGATTCTTATGTTTTTGACAGGAATAGGAGTACTTCTGTGGGACCTTTGATCTGGTCCGACAAAACCGGAAAGAATATTTCACAGGAAACATTCGGCCTTTATACTACTGTAGGTGATTCCAGACAGGGACCGTCAAATTCAGGAGGAGGTAACCACGAAGCAATAAATACGATCGCCGCGGTATTGGGCGGAGGCCTTGCCGGCATTGACAAAACGAATCAGGACGGATATGACTATCCGAAGATGCTTCAGAATTATTATGCCGTTTCAAACGGTTGGAAGATAATGCTTAACAACACTTCCGGATATGCTTCCGACTGGTGGTATAATGTCCTTCCAAATATCCTTTATTACGGCGTCTGTGATGTTTTCCCTGGAGTTTCCGGAGCAGATGACATCCAGAAGAGCATTGCCGACCAGTTTGCGCGTGCAGATGAAGTGCTGGGATCAAGTTATGATTATTCATATTTCAATTTTAGTGAAATGAAAGGGGTGGCTACCGGTATCCCGTTTCAGCAGGATGCGGCAGGGGGACAGGGTTATGTCCTTTTGTGTGCATACCGCAAATTCGGCGATGCTTCATATCTGCAGCATTGCGAGAATGCGATAAAAGTATTGGACTCCCAGAAAGAAAGCCGTTTCTATGAAATCCTCCTTCCGTTCGGAGCATATACCGCGGCATATCTCAATGCGGCCGAAGGAAAAGACTATGATGTGAAACGTATGCTGAACTGGATTTTCACGGGCTGTCAGTCATCCAGCGGAAGAAAAGGCTGGGGAGTGATCTCGGGAACATGGGGAAGTTATGATGTAAGCGGACTCCAGGGAAGTACCACCGACGGGGGAGGTTATGCCTTCCTTATGAATAGTTTTGAAATGGCGTGGCCTCTTGTCCCATTAGTCAAATACCAACCGCAATTTGCTCTTGAGATAGGCAAATGGATGCTCAACAATGCCAGTGCATCCAGGCTTTTCTATCCCGGGAATATTGACGATGCCCATCAATATGCTCCCGGATTGAAGGACCTTACCGATAACAACATTGCTTACGAGGGGCTGAGATGCAGTGACAGATATGGAAAAGCTTCGCTTTCCGGTGTCTCCCCCGTAGCGGAAGGTGACGGCCCTACCTGGACTCCGGACAATCCAACAAGCACCATGTTCAGTCTTTACAGCACATCTCCTGTCGGTATCTTCGGCGCAATTGTGAAAAAGACGAATGTGGAAGGCATACTCCGGCTCGATTGCAATGCTACCGATTTCTACGCCAGCCGGCAGTATCCGGAATATCTCTATTATAATCCGTACGGAACAACCGAATCCGTGACATATCAATCTTCAGCTTCGGGTAAATTCGATCTCTTCGACATAGTATCGAGATCTTATATGGTCAAAAATGCCGATAAAGAATGTCCTTTCGATATGTTGGGTAAAAGTGCAAGGGTGATTGTCGAATTGCCTTCAGGTACCGTACTTTCTGAAAATGACGGGAAGATCATCGACGAAAATTCCAACGTGATAGCCTATTATTAATATCGGCCGGCAGTCTTATCTTTTGCTGCTTTTAAGCGCTTTTCGCAACACGGGCAGTATGAAATCGGTATATCTCATCATGCCCAGATCTGTGAAATGGATCCCGTCGACCGTAGCTTCTTCGTCATTTCCTATTTCTTTAGCTGATCCGAGAAAATATATGTTTTTCTCTCCGGAATCTTTCAGTTTCTTGAACAGAGCTTCCTGTGCTGCATTCTTTTTTGAGATTTCTTCTGCGATTGAGGTATCGAAATGAGAGAAAGGAAATATTGGATCTTCAAGAAAAATCACCGGAACTCCCGGATGTGCGTCGCGTATTATTCTGAAGAACTTTTCTCCCCGTTCGCTGATTTGGGAAGCGGAAGCGTTCGGAACATAGTCAAGGACATATACCCCCGGATCTTTGACCGAGGCCATAAGATCTGCTATCTCATAATCGAGAAGCGCATTCCCGCTGAATCCCAGATTTATGACTTCCCTGTCCAGTCTTCTGCCCAATATATTTGTAAAAGCCATTCCAGGTCTGCTTGCACATCCCCCCTGGAGTATGCTTGTCCCATACATTACCACCGGCCTTTCAGTCGATGGACTGGCTGCAGACGGTTTTTCTATCAGGGAACCTTTGTCTGTTCCTATTTCCATGGTCATTACTCCGTCGTAAAGAGATAAATACAACATATATTCCCTCATGGCGGGCTTCATGTTGCCGATTATGAGGACATCCGATTTTTTACCCTTCTCAGGTCTGGCGCTTCTGACGAATTGCCATTTCCCGTTTTCCAGTGTATAAAGATCCAGTCCTCGTATTCCGGTATCTGTCATGTGGTTCATTGCATTTCCGAATGTGGATTCCCATCTTGCATGTATTGAAGTGGAATTGGATTTGAATCTTATGTATAATCCGGCTGAATTCAGTCCGAGTCCCCACACCGGTTTCCTTGATATTTTTTCGTAAGATTGTGGAAGTCTTTGATATCTGCTTGTGTCGGAGGCCGACTGCCTGAACGCTTTTCCGTAAACCGGAAATTCCGAAGCATCGGTATATACGGTTTCATGTCCGCCGGCCGTTTTGTCCTGCGCATAAAGCAACGGCATTACCGTCGCAAGTATTACGGCAGCCGATAATGATATCAATCTTTTCATGTTTTTTGAATTTTCCCGACAAATGTAGCAATAATCCTCTAAACGGTCATAATTATATGGCTTTGGCAACCTTTTTGGCAACCTTTTTGGCAACCTTTTTGGCAATCTTCATTATCTTGCGAAACCTGATGTAACTTTGAAAACATGGACGGGATCTGATACTTATCCTGTTCTGAAATAGTTTTTGTTATCTTTGTAACTGCCGCCGCGAATATGTTG
The DNA here is from genome assembly GCA_022648685.1 of Bacteroidales bacterium. Classification (GTDB taxonomy): domain Bacteria; phylum Bacteroidota; class Bacteroidia; order Bacteroidales; family UBA932; genus Cryptobacteroides. Next base: position 297,698 of record JALCMW010000001.1, on the reverse strand, counting down.
GTTGTTCGCGGCGGCTTTCTTTATTTCATTTTGAATCAATTGTTTTAATGAGTCAGGTAAAGTCTGCGACCGGCATCAAAGTGTTGTCTGCGGCATCTTTTTGAAATTTTTTGTAGTACAAATGCGAATTAATTCTTATATTTGTCAAATGAAACCTATGGCTTTTGTTGCGAAATATTAAAACGTTTCTACTAATTTCGTTTAATAATTAAAGAATAAATTATGAATTTTCTATTCTACATCGTGCCGGCAGCGTCAGTAATCGCGCTGTTTTTCGCATGGTTTTTTTTCCATCGGATGATGAGGGAGAGCGAAGGCACAGTTACGATGAAAGAGATCGCCCAATATGTAAGGGACGGGGCGATGGCGTATCTGAAACAACAGTACAAAGTTGTGACCATTGTATTTATCGCTTTGGCCGTGTTTTTTGCAATATTGGCCTACGGGTTCCATATTCAGAATCCATGGGTTCCCTTCGCTTTTCTTACAGGAGGTTTCTTTTCAGGCCTTGCCGGTTTCATAGGAATGAAAACCGCAACATATGCTTCCGCAAGGACTGCAAATGCCGTTTCGAAATCGCTGAATTCCGGTTTGAAACTTGCGTTCCGTTCGGGAGCGGTCATGGGTCTTACGGTGGTAGGCCTCGGTCTTTTGGATATATCCATATGGTATATAATTCTTAATATTTTTATTACCGGTCCTTCCGAAAGCCAGATATTGGTTACTATCACAACTACTATGCTTACTTTCGGAATGGGTGCTTCGACACAGGCCCTTTTTGCCCGTGTCGGAGGTGGAATCTATACCAAAGCAGCCGATGTCGGTGCCGATCTGGTAGGTAAGGTCGAAGCTGAAATTCCCGAAGATGACCCCAGGAATCCTGCTACCATTGCAGACAATGTGGGTGACAATGTGGGTGATGTGGCAGGAATGGGAGCCGATCTTTACGAATCTTACTGCGGATCCATACTTGCAACCATGGCTCTCGGTGCTTCCGCCTTTTTCGGTGATCCCGACGGACAGACCAAAGCTATTCTTGCTCCGATGTGTATTGCTGCAATCGGTGTGGTTCTTTCCATAATAGGAATATTTTCTGTCAGAACAAGGGAAGGCGCAGGCTTGAAACAATTGCTTAAATCTCTGAGTATCGGTACCAATCTGAGTGCGTGCCTTATCGGCGTAATTACTTTCGCTATTTTTTATGTCCTGGGTTTCGACAACTGGTGGCAGCTTTCGCTGTCTGTAATATCCGGATTGGCTGCCGGAGTAATCATAGGAAAAGTAACCGAGTATTATACATCCCATTCTTATAAACCTACCCAGAAGCTTGCGGAAAGTTCCCAGACAGGGTCCGCCACAGTGATAATAGGCGGTGTCGGTCTGGGTATGATATCTACGGCCATTCCTGTTATCACAATAGCCGTGGCGATAATCATGTCATATTTCTGTGCCGCCGGATTTACATTCGATCCTGCAAATATAAGTTACGGTCTGTATGGTATAAGTATCGCTGCGGTCGGAATGCTTTCCACTTTAGGTATTACGTTGGCTACCGATGCTTACGGTCCGATTGCCGATAATGCCGGCGGAAATGCCCAGATGAGCGAACTGGATCCCAAGGTCAGGGAAAGTACGGATATTCTCGATGCTCTCGGAAATACTACCGCGGCTACCGGAAAAGGTTTCGCCATCGGTTCCGCTGCTCTTACCGCACTTGCACTTTTGGCTTCCTACATTGAGGAAATCAAGATAGGACTTGTCCGCATAGGCACCACGGCTTTGCATATAGGCGACAGAATCGTAGACGTAACAACAGCTTCGATTCCTGATATGGTTGACTATTATCAATTGAATCTGATGAATCCGCGTGTCTTGGCCGGTATCTTCATAGGAGCCATGATGGCTTTCCTTTTCTGTGGCTTGACTATGAATGCTGTAGGGCGTGCAGCTCAGAAAATGGTTACCGAAGTCCGCAGGCAATTCAGGGAAATTGCGGGTATCCTCGAAGGAAAACAGCGTCCCGATTATGCCAGATGTGTTGAAATATCCACAAAAGCAGCCCAGCATGAAATGGTCTTCCCTTCGTTGCTTGCGATAATCGCCCCTATCCTTGTCGGTGTAATACTGGGGGAGGCTGGTGTGATAGGTCTTCTTACAGGCGGTCTCGGTGCAGGTTTCGTCCTTGCTATATTTCTGGCTAATTCGGGAGGAGCATGGGACAATGCCAAGAAATATGTTGAAGACGGTCATTTCGGAGGAAAAAATTCCGAGTGCCACAAAGCCACGATCGTCGGAGATACGGTCGGAGATCCTTTCAAGGATACGTCAGGACCTTCGCTTAATATCCTTATAAAATTAATGAGTATGGTTTCTATAGTAATGGCCGGTTTGACGGTCCTTATCCATGGTTAAACAAAAACAATTTGAATACTAATTGGAATAAGTCCGGTTCGATTTGTATCGCGCCGGATTTTATTTGTGAAAAAAAAGTAATAAATAAAACAAAATTTTGCTTTATTTGATTAGAATTATAACTTTACAAAAAATTAAGGAAGCCTGTTATGAAAAAAATCACGATCAGAGACGTCGCCAGGGAGGCAGGGGTCTCAATTACTCTTGTTTCTTTTGTAATGAATGCCAAAAGAGACGAAAACGGACAACTGGACTGCTGTGTAAACAAGGATACGGCCAAGCGGGTGTTGGAAGTTGCCCGGCGTCTGGGTTACAGAAGGAATCAAGCGGCTGCTTCCTTGAGGAGCGGGCGGTCTAAGACGCTTGCCGTCATTACTTCCGATATCGCGAATCCGTTCTTTGCGGAAATCTGCCGTTATATAGAAAATACGGCATACGTTTCCGATTATACCGTGATTATGGCCAGTTCGGATGAAAAAGCCGAAAAAATGGACAAACTTATCGATACCATTTTCGGGTATAATGTGGAAGGCTTGATCGTGGCTCCTAGTCCCGGAAGTGAAAATGTCCTTCAGAGAGTTCTCGATACGAATACTCCTACTGTTCTTATAGACAGGGATGTCAAAGGTGATGCTTTCGGACGGGTAATGGTGGATAATGTGAATTCTGGCTGCATGGCTGCCGAATACCTTATAGGAAAAGGACACAAAAAGATAGAGATGGTTTCATACGACCTGGGAATCTCAAGTTTCTCCGACAGGGAGAAAGGATATATGAATGCAATGAAAAAAGCAGGTCTCGGCTCTTTGGCAAATGTTCGCTGCGCTTCTTATGACAATGTCGGAAATGATGTTGTAAACATATTCAAAGATGCGGTGAAACGAGGAGTCGATGCTTTCATCCTTCCTACAAAGAGTCTTTCCGTCGCCGGATTCAAGGCTTTGAATTCTTTGGGGATAAAATATCCCGATGATATGGATTTCGTTTGTTTCGATGAAAGCGATGTCTATGAGATAAACGAACCTCCTGTAGCACATATTGTGCAGCCGGTTCGCGAAATAGGAGAGAAAGCGGTTGAGGTTCTTCTGAATATGATAGCCGGAAAAAAAGAAGGGAAAGATGTCATGCTTCAGGCAAAATTATTTGGTGAATAATCAGATATGTCTCCGAAGAGTTTCTTAAAAGCATTTTTATTTTCAGTTTCGCTTTTTTTATCCGGCATTCCGGCTTTTTCGCAAAAAGCTTACGAAGAAATTCGTTCCGATACTTCCAAAGCATGGGGAGTCTGTGATGTATATCATTTCGACACTCCCGTATCTCCGATTGCCCCTAAGGGTTACAAGCCATTCTACATAAGCCATTTCGGCAGACATGGCGCAAGGTTTGCGTCAAGCGGATCCGCTTATCCGAAAATAATGGAGTTATTCTCCAAGGCTCATTCGGCGGGCATCCTTACGGAAAAAGGTGAAGAATTCTATAAAAAATACGCTGCCGTTTTTCCTTCTGTCAAATATCGGAATGGCGATCTTACAAGCGTAGGTGCTGAAGAGGAGTACCTGTTGGCATCAAGAATGTTCGACAATTACCCTCAGGTTTTCAGGGGGAAGGCAAAAGTCATCGCCAGTGCTACTTATGTTACGAGATGCATCATGACCATGTCATCTTTTTGTGACGGACTTAAAATAAAGAATCCTTCTCTTGTCTTTACAAGGAATGCGTCGTATTCGGATATGTACTTTATGAATCCCACTTCATCTTACAATCCTGATGTAAAAGGAAGCGAGGCCGGGCTCAGGAATTCGCATGCCGTCTGGAACAGGGATATGAAGGCTTTTGAAAAAGAAAAGATGCATCCCGAAACGGTCTTTGCGGGCTTGTTTACCGACCCTTCATATGTAAAGAAATTCGGCAATCCGTATACTTTGGAATATTATCTTTATTATATTGCCGCAAGTATGTCCTGTATCGGAAACGGAGTGGATCTCACATATATCTTCCCGTTCAACGAACTGTGCGGAATCTGGGAATCCGACAATTATCTTTATTATGTTTCAAAAGGTCCCGATGGCAGACAGAAAGGCCGCCAGTGGGCTTTTTCATGGACTCTGCTTGATGATATCATAAAAAAAGCTGATACAGATATTGCTTCAGGTGATTGTTCAGCGCGACTTCGTTTCGGTCATGACATTACTATCATGAACATGATGGCATTGCTGGGCATCAGAGGATGGGACGAATCCGTATCCGATCCCGAACTTGTCAAGGATGTCTGGCAGGATTACAGAGTTCCGATGGCGTCGAATCTGCAGCTGATTTTCTACAGGAAGGGGAAGAATTCCGATGATATAATCGTCAGGCTTATGTATAACGAGAAAAACGTTGTCCTTCCGATCGATTCCGATATCGCTCCTTATTATTCCTGGCAGTCTTTCAGGGATTATTGCCTTGAAAGGATTTCCGTCGCCCGTAACATAATAAAAAGCACAGACTGATCCGTTTCTGCATTATTGTCACAGTATTTCGTACATAATTAATTTATTACAACGATATGAAGAGAGTGAGATTCCTGATCTTGATTTTATTTATCTTTTCCTGCGGTGTTTCCGTGGATTCATATGCACAAAAGCCTGAATCGGGAGACTCCCGGGCATACCTGGAGATTCGGAAAGACAAGTTCAAATCAGGCGGGGTCTATTATATCGATTCTTTTTCAGAAAGGGATCTGACTCCGGCTCCAAAAGGCTACAAACCTTTTTATATCTGTTATTATGGAAGGCACGGAGCAAGATATATTCTCGGGGAATCCCAATATACCTCGATACACAAGGCTTTGGTTGAAAGCCGCAAGGCCGGTGCCCTTACTTCCGACGGAGAACGGTTCTATGCAAAATTCGAATCGATATATCCGTCGCTTAAACTGAAAGCCGGTGATCTTACCGCAAAAGGTGCACTGCAGCTCAAGGAGCTGGCAAAGCGGATGTATAGGGATTACCCGGAAGTTTTCAGGAATCGTCCGCACGCCGTGGCATATGCTTCTTATCTTCCGCGTACGATATTGAGTATGAGTTCATTCATCGAAGGGTTGAGGGAGATGGACAAAAGACTTGACATTACTGCCGAATCCAGTCGTGCCGATATGCCTTTTCTGAATCCGTATTCCTCATTGAATCCGGCTCTTAATAAATGGAATGACAATATAAAAAGCGAAGAGGCTTTGTGGCAGCCTGCATATCGCAAATTATGCGGGAAACTTATCGATCCCGAAGCTTTCCTCGGGAGATATTTCACAGATAAGGAACTTCTGAAAGGCATAGAGCCGCTTCAGGATCTGGAAATGGATATCTTTGATCTCGCATCCGATATGCAATGTCTTGATCTTGACGGCGATGTCTCTTTTTATGATTTATTTACGGAGGAGGAATTGTCTGCTTTGTGGGAATGTGAAAATGCAAAGTATTATTCCAGAAAAGGTCCCGATCCCCGAAGTTATTTCAGGGGAGAATATATGGCTGCTCCGATATTGAGGGAAATAATGGAGAAATCAGCTTCCGATATGTCAGGTGATGAAATTGGCATCAGGATATTGATAGGTCATGACGGTTGTCTGATGGGGTTGTTGTCTCTCATGGGAGCGGACAAATGGGGGACAGTCACTACAAATGAAGATGAAATAAAGAATATCTGGCAGTCATATAATATTCCCATGGCTGCGAATCTCCGGTTTGTATTTTACAAAAGCAAGAAGGCTCCGGATGTTTTGGTAAAAGTTCTGTTGAATGAGAAGAATCTGCATCTGCCTGTCCGTACTTCCGATTGGCCTTATTACAAATGGTCCGATCTCCGGACTTTTTATGGACCCGTTATAGCGAAAGCCGATTCCGCATTGGCTTCATGCGATTCGAAAGGAGCTCCGGTAATTCTTACGGGAAAGGTCGTTGCGGACGATGGAGAACCTGTGGCAGGTGTAAAAGTATCCGACGGACACAAAATCGTGACTACGGATAAAAACGGTGATTACAGGATGTACAGTACAAAGGAGCAGGGTTTCGTATTTATAACGACACCCCGCAATTATGTTGCCGTAAGCAAAGACGGATTGCAGCCTGATTTCTATGCCCACTTGACGAAACCTGCATGGGAACCAGAGAATCATGACTTCGTATTACGCCGCGAGAATCAGGATAAATATTCCGTTATTATGATTACCGACCTGCACCTTACCAATTCCGACGCAAAACCGGATCTGGAAGAATTCCATAATGTGGCAATGCCTGTCATCCGCCGTCAGGCCGATACCCTGGGCGAAATCGGTCCTGTCTACAGTATGAACCTCGGTGATCTGTCTCATGATCTTTATTGGTACAGATATAAATACAATCTGCAGGATGCCTATAATACTCTTAAAGAAGAGAAATATCCTACCGTTTTGTACAGTGTTTCAGGCAATCATGATAATGACGGTGCCGTTTCCACAAAAAATGAAGACAGGGATGCCGAGCATCTTTACAGAAAAGTATTCGGTCCAGAGTATTATTCCATAGACATCGGAAAGGACCATTGGGTAATGATGGACGATATCATATATCTGAATACTCCGAAGAAAAAAACCGTTTACAAAATAAAAGGCAACCGGGATTATGTGAAAGGCTTCACCAAAGCGGAAATGGAGTGGCTGGCGAATGATCTCAAATATGTTTCCGATACCACTAACGTATATGTATGTACGCATTCCCCCATTACGTTTGAGGATCCGTTCGGGATAAATACAAAAGGAACTACTTTCCACCGGTTAAGCCAGATGGACAGCCTCAACACTATTTTCAAAAGATTCGGAAAGGCTACGATATTCTGCGGACATGCGCATAGGCTGCAGATCTTTGATTCCAGGAAATATTCTTCTTTTCACGAGTATATAATCCCGGCTCTTTCCGGTAATATGTGGACCACATCCCCTAACAGGGAGTTGGGTGTGGACGGGTGCGACGGCGGCTTTCTGATAGGCAAAATTTCTAAAGACACTACGTATTTCCAGCTCCGTACCGACAAATACGGAGAGAAATGGTTACGTTCATACGATATGAATGAAGTCGGCAGATATTACCGCAACGATCCTGTCATACGCAAGCAGATGAAGATGTATCCCGAAAGGAGGGATTACGGGAAAAAGGAATATTCGAACTACATTTATATCAATTTCTGGTATTACAGACCAGGGCAGGAACTGGAAGTTCTCGAAAATGGAAAACAGCTTGATGTTGAGCTGACTAACCATGAAGATCCTCTGTATAATATCAGCTATTATGTTCCTAAAATTGCTGCCGGAGGTAAATATTCCAAGGCATTTTCTGTCGATGCCAATTTACATATGTTCAGAGCCAAAGCACACACGAAAACCGGAAAGATCCTGATAAGAGTATTGCGGCCGGACGGCAGTATAGCCCATGAGGAAACAATGTCAAGGCCGAAGGCTTTCGGTCCAAATGCTGAATAACAAATGTTCCTGAAACTTAATCCATATAATTATGCGATATCTGAAACTGATGGCTGTTCTCTTGACGGCCGGTTTTATTATTGTATCCTGCGGCGGAAAAGATGATCTGACGCCTGAACCCGAACCAGTACCGGGTCCCGTTACCGATAGCGCTTCTGTTTCCGACATCCCCGTTTTGCCTGCCCATGAACTGCGCGGTGTGTGGGTGGCTACAGTAAGCGGACTTGACTGGCCTCAGGGGGAATACTCCGAATCCGAGCAAAAGAGTCTATATATCAGTTTTCTGAATCTCTTCAAGAGCCTTAATATCAACGCGGTTTTTTTTCAGGTAAGACCGGATGCCGATGCTTTTTACAAATCTGAATACGAACCGTGGAGCAAATATATTACCGGGACTGCCGACAAGGATCCCGGATATGATGTGTTGAAGTTTCTTGTGGACGAAACCCATTCGAAAGGGATGCAGTTCCATGCATGGATAAATCCCTACCGAATAGCTTCCAGATCAGGTGCCTCGGCTTCTTTTCCGGCTCTTGATTCCCGGATTCCTTCGGCATGGATAAAGGATTACAACAAGGTGCGTGTCTACAATCCGGCACTGCCTCAGGTTCGTGACCGGATCGCTGCTATCGTGAAAGACCTTGTAACCAGGTATGATGTGGATGGCATCCATATGGACGATTACTTCTATCCTTCTCTTCAGAGCGGGGAGTCGATGAATGACGAAGCTGAATATGCCGAATACGGCTCCGCTTTTTCCACAATGGCCGATTTCCGGAGGAGCAATGTTTCCATCATGGTGCAAAAAGTTCAGAATGCAATAATTACCACACGTCCGGAAGTCATTTTCACCATAAGTCCTCAGGGAAATTACAATAATAACTACAATACTCAATACATAGACGTTCCCCAATGTTGCAGCAACAGATGGATAGATGCGGTAATTCCCCAATTATATTGGTCAACTTCCGCAAAGACGGACTATTTTACACCAAGGCTGGACTGGTGGGCATCTAATGTCTCGGATACTCCTTTGATGATAGGGTACGGAATATACAGGTTCGGCAGCGGCAGCGATGGTTTTTCGTATTCCGGCGAATTGCAGACCGAATTCAATCTTGCCTCTTCCAAGTCCAATGTGGTCGGAGGCATATTGTACCGTGCCAAGAATCTTGTTGACAATAAACTGAATATAAATTCGATAATAAGAGGGGAATATAAGAACAAAGCTCTTCCCCCATATTTGGGAAGGACTACTGCCCAGGCTCCCGGGAAACCTTCAGGAATAGTCGTGCACGGGAGCACTTTATCTTGGCAGGAAGTTGAGGGCTCTTCACGTTATGCTGTGTATAAAGACAACGGCAACAAGAAAAAAGCGACTCTGATAGGCGTTTCTTCAACGAATTCCTATGTCTTAAGCGGAAATGGAGTCTATTTTGTGACTGCTCTTTCAGAAACCAATGCGGAAAGCGGCTATTCCGATCTTGTCGCATATTCGGTTTATTAACTTCCTTCTTTTTTAAGTTTTACAAGCCTTCCCGACATTTCAGGATCGGAAGAAGCGTAATATTTTAGAATTTCAAAGGAAAATCGTGTCGGGATGTTAAATCTTATTATAATAAAAAAGGCCTGAAAGTCAACCGGACTTCAGGCCTTTTTTTATTATAGCTGTTATACTAGTTTCAAGTATTTCAAATGCTCATATTATTATAGTGTGACATTGGCAGTTTTGGAGGAGTAATCTATTGCGAAATAGAATACTGCAGGAGTGGAACCGGTGAAGTTATAAGTTTTCCCGTTTGCCGTAGCTTGAAGATCGCATGTGATCGTTTTATCCGTCAGTGTTACCGAACCTCCCGATATCAGATACTTTGTACCTGTGTATCCGTTGATAATGTAACAGTAGTCAATGTCATTATATTTTATAGGAAGTATCGCATCTGAGGCCGCGGTATTCGAGAATTCGAATGTTCCTGTCTTGAAAGGCGTATTGCAATATTTGTTGAGGAAATTTTTTGTGTATGTCCAGTCCCCGCTTACATTAAGTGCTAATTGCACGGTATAATTATCATTTATATTCCTTAAAGCAAAAACGAACAGATTGTCTCCGGTCGAGAATGGGTCGCCGAACCACATGCAAGGATATGATGAAGACATGATGGTGCTGAATTCGTAATCCGTATCCGGGAAAGGTTTCAGTCCTTGTGATACTGCAGGTACGTAAATATTATTGAAAGTACCGCTATAATCAAATATTGTTGTAGAAGATCCGATCAGATTATAGTCGTCATCGTAGGTTTCGATTGTTTGACTCAGGGATCCCGAGTATACGAAATTGTAAGTTCCGTCGGCATTCTTGCTTATGGTCAGAGTCCCTCCTTTTCCTTCCGTGGCCGAAATACTGTTGCCATCGATATCACTTCCGTATGCGATATAAAATGTGTTGACAGGAGCATTCTGTATTCCTGTTGCGTATGGGGATTCTATATCGGACGGGTAATTGTAAGTGAAAGTTCCGGTAGGCAGGTCTTCCCCTGACAAGTCTCCTGTCTCTCCGAAAACACGGAAGGACAGAGACGATACGTAAGGGGATGAAGAATTTGCAGCTTTGCTGATATATAGTTGTACCGTCCACTCATTAGTCTTTGTGGTGTAATATGTATTATAGGTCCCATGAAATTCGGGAGCCTCGGCATTTGCTCCGAAAGATTCGTCTGTTACGGTAATTGCTCCCTGATAACTGTAACGATGTTCGGTTTCCGCGGCGTCTACGAGCACTGCCGTTATAGTGTATGTCCCGTCTTCATATGCTACGTTTATTTCACCGTCGACAATGGAAATCTCCTTGCCGCCGGAAATTACGGTAGTGTAGTATTTCTCATGCCCGTCCGTGGATTTGATCGAGAATGTCTTGTCGGAATGATCGGCAGCTGCGTCTACTTCGAAAGTGCCGGTAACCACTTCGCTGGTTGAAGAAAGTGTAGCGGTATCGTTCAGCGCGAGTATTATTTCGTCCCCGTCATCTGTCTTCAATGTGACTGCGAATTGTTTGAAGTTCGTATATTCCCAGTTTTCAGAATCATAAATCTTCTGGACATTTTTCAGATAAACGGCACTGGCCTCAGATGCCTTGGTAAACTCGGCATTCTGTATTATCTCATAAGTCTGTGAATACTCCTCGGTAGAGATTGTGAAATGCCCGGTACGCGGACCTATTCCTGCATTTGCGGAAACGTGAAGTATTGCTTTTCCTTCTACAGGTTCCGATTTTGTTTTTGTAATAGTGATCCAGTCTTTCGCATCGTCGGCAACAGTTACGGAATATGCCAGATTGGCTTTGACGTCCACTGCTATATCCTGTGCTTTCGCGTCGATTGTGCATACGGAACTCGAACCGAATTCATTTACTTCAGACTGATTGACAGTGAAAATACTGGTCTTCCCGCCCGACTGGAGTGTCACCTTTGCCGTCCTTTCTTCATAGGTAGTGTTAGGTGCTATTGTCATCTCTACGACCATGTCTCCGGAGGCTCCGGATTCCTTGTCGAAAGTTACCCAGTCCTTGTCGCTTTCAATGGTCCAGTTCCCGTTTGCATTGAAAGATAAAGCCTGTGTGGCTCCTGAATTGGAAATTGCAAATGTGGTGGATGTCAGGGTAAGGGCATCCTCCTCTTTTGAACAAGAAACGGCAATCAAAGCGAACAATGCTGCCAGAATGAATAATAATTTTTTCATACTCTATAGTTTATAATAATTTGTAATTGCAATATTCTTAAAATCCGTTTGCAGTCTATTTCTTGTCCGTACCGAGACCGTCTTCCGCAATTGAAATCAGATAGTCCAATTTCCCTTTTGCATATGCATCCTTGCTGACTGATCTTCCGTAGGATAAAATCTTCCTGGCTTTTTCAAGAGAAGTATAACACAGATTTCCCAAGTCAGCCGTATAGACTTCAGGAACATCCGAAATCGCAGGAGTAAGATTTTCAGCTAATGATGATTTCCCGCCGGCAGATGTGGCTTCTTTGTAATTTGCCGTCATTACCGGTGAATTTTGAATCAACCAGAATAAATATCTTGTTATGGAAACGTCTTCCTGCGCTTTCAATTTTCCTTTCCTTACATTCTTCATGATCGAATTCTGGACATCGGTCAGATATTCTTCTGGAGAATAGGAACTTCCGGCTACTCTGTTTGCCATGGCGACATTGTCCAGCCTTGAGATAAGTCCGGATTGGCTGAATGCATTTGCGTTCGTAATCTGGTCTACGGAAGAATACATTCCTGATATGTCCAGCAATTTCCGGTTCTTGTCCATCCATGACATGTCCCTGAATGCGTCCATTATAGTATTTATGGCCTTTTTCTGGTCTGTTACGGGGACCGGTGCGAAATGCGGAAGTCCGTTTCCTGTCCTTATGTCGTTTTCATAAATTCCGCCGACTAGTGATGACAATGAATATATATAATTGCATTGTTTCAGCCATACCCATTCTATGAAAAGATTCCTATAGTCTTCAGGTATATAATCATGGTCAAGCCATTTGTCGGCATTTGCAGCTGTGAATTTCAAGTGGGAAAGACCAGCTTCGAAAGATGCGAAAGGATCATTTCCAAGATCATAGGCTACCGCACGCGGATCCGGATTGCCTTTTTGCTTCGGTACATATTGGTATTCAGGTATGTTTTTCTTGCTGCGTATCAGACTATCAAGGGCGGCTTCTTCATCCTTACCTTTAGGAAATTGACGGTAAAGCCATTCGATGGCATAATAATCATAAGGTCCGATTCTGTCCGTTATAGTTACTACTCCTTTTTCCTTGTCTCCGGGACGTGCCATGATGTTGAAAAGGACATCATCGGTTACCGACCCTGTAATTCCGTGAGCCTTGGTGAAGGCCGGGCTGCGCAACTGCTCAGGACTGTATGCCATGCTTCCGGCGTAATTCGCCCCTATTCCCAGACATTTCCCGAACAGACCCATTACCTGGGCCCTTATTACATCGCAGACCGCTCCGGTGCTCAGATTGTAGTCCTGGTAACGGGTATCCACATCGCTTATAGTGTAGGCTGATGCTTTGCGTATGCCGTTCAGATAATTTCCGGGTAACGAAATATTTATACTCAGTATCTCTCCGGTGGTATTGTCCGTGTGTATATTGCCGTATAATGATTCCCTTTCGCCCGGACTATATCTTACCGTGCTTATCATCGGGTCTTCGGCGCTGAATCCGGAGCCGTCCGGGAAATCCCTGACTTCAATGACTTTTCCGAGCCCTATTTTCTCAAATGCCGGATTCCATGCTTCAATGCCTTCTTTTACTGCTGCTCTCCAAGCCGGGTTTATGAGCGTGTCCAGGTAAACGGTTATTTTCCTACCCTTTCTCAGATCCCATCGTGCAGCGCAATACTCGGTTTTGCTTTGCTGTGAACTTCCGAATGATGTAAAACTTATTTTGTCTGTACCTATTCTGTCATCTGTGATTCTTTTCGGCATATCGCTGTTTCCGAGAAGTGTCATAGTGCTAAGGAAATCCCCGCTAAATGCTTTTTTGTCGCTGGAAAGGAAAAATCCGACCACTACTGTCAATTTGTATGATGCTTCCTGAACGACACCCACACTCTTCGAATATGCTTTTATGCTTTTTAATTGTGTCATATCGGCCTTGCACTCGGAATCGTAAATCAAATTGCCATTGAACTCTTTTGCACGAAAATCTATTACTTTCTTGTCGGACGGGCTGAACAGTTTTGATGCCTTTATGACCACAGCAGTACTGTCCGTGTTCCGGTAACGTATCGGAAAAGCATAAACGATAGCTTGTGCCTGCGATTTCTTTATGGCTCTCGATATGGATTCGTCCCCGTCTTTTACACAAATACTTGGGGCCGGGGCGAGAAAAAGTACAAGCGAGTCGGTCTTTTCTATCTGATATGTACTTTGCTTGCCGGAAACGTTAGTCCCTTCGCTCAGAAACGGACTGCTGCTTTGCCTGACGGAACTGTTTATCATCACCTTCCTTCCGATTACGGAGTCGGGAATCTCCAGATAAACGTCTTTGCCTTTTTTGTATATTTTTACAAATCCTTCTTTTTTTATCAAACCTTTTTTAGCAATGAAACCGGCATAGTCATCAGTCTTTTTCTCCGCAGGTTTTTTCGCCGTCGATTCAGGAGAAAAGGCCATGACTGTGGCCGTAAGAGCAAGTATTATCGATAAAATCTTTATTTTCATGTGACTGTCTCCTCTTATTTGACGCTATATTCTATCGTCTTCATCAACAATTCGTAATGAGCCTTATCTTCGGCGGATGCAGTGTTCTTGTGTGCTTTCATCAAGTCATAAGCTCTTCTGAGGATGCCGTAGATGCTTCCCTTGCTCATTTCCCCTGAATTCATTACATACCTCGGCAGCCATTCGAAGCCGCTTACCGGACTGTATTTCAATAGTCCTGCAGACAAGGCATTGTCTCCGCTTTCGAAACTTTCTTCGTTGAAATCACCGTCTTCCAGTGCTTCCAGTTCGGTCGCGGCCAGTTTGTCGCTATCTCCGGGTTTCTTGAAAGAGCCCATCGACATGTAATTATTCACGAAATCAGTTTGCAATTCCCTTTGTCCGGCAGATAACCGTCTTCCCCGTTTTGTCGGAGTCCAAACGAAATCGAATATGTCGTCAAGACATTGCTCATAGCTGTATTCTTTTGTTGCTACTCCGTCTGAAAGGCTGGCATAGTATGGAGCTGTCATCATAATAGATTGCATTGCATTCCGTACTGCAAAAGAAGGCTTCCCGATGATCGGAAGTTTTGACAGTACGGCTTTGTCGTCCATCCATTCCAGATCCTTGTATTGCTGCATGACATATTCCATTATTGCCTTTTGTTTGGCTCCGGGAATGTTCATGTACCTTTTTGTGCTATCTCCTGCGATTACTTCATTTTTGCAGAGACCGCCGACATTTGCCATGAGATGTTGTATGTATCTCAGATACTGGTTTAGGATCCCCATGAAAATCTGGGTGCGGAATTTATATTCGGGATCGTCCTTGTCGTTTATCCAATTCATGTAATTGGACATTATGTATTTGAGATTTTTTATTCCGTATTCCGAAGCTTTCATTACATCGTTGCCCAGATCTTCATTCTGGCATCTCGGATCGAAGAAAATGGAATAAAGCTGTTGCTTTCCGTATCTGTAGAAAGGAGCTTTTTTCAGTGAGTCGGTAATCCAGCCTTTAGTGATCTCAGTCTCTTTTTTGAAAGACCCGGCATCGAAAACCGGAGTATAGCCCCAGCGTATTGCCCATTTGTCATAAGTCCCGAATGTCGGGGGAGTGAGCTTCACCCCTCTTTCCTTGTCACCCGGTTGTGCGACGTAGTTGAATCGCGCATAATCCATTATGGATGTTGTCGTTCCGTATTTTTCTGTGAATGAAGGGCTTCTTAAAGAATCTACCGGAATTACGGATGATGCGCTCATATTATGCATTAGCCCGAGAGTATGTCCAAGCTCATGTCTGACTACGTATTCCAGGGCGTCTCCGAGTATTGCTTTCGGGATATTGCAGGTACGTACATCCGGATCCGCCTGTGACGTCTGGACGAAAATCCATGTTGTAAGCAGTTTAATTACATCATGATAGATATATACTGAAGCGTTGATTATCTCACCGCTGCGCGGATCCACCCATGACGGTCCCATTGAATTGGCAATGCCGATAGGTGCGTATCTTACGCAATTGTATTTTATATTGTCCGGATCGAAAGAAGGATCGTCGGTAGGGAAATCCTTGACCACTATGGCGTTTTTGAATCCTATTTCCTCGAAAACCTGATTCCATTCTCCTACGGCTTTGCGCACATAAGGTTTCCACCATTCAGGAAAGTTGCTATCTATGTAATACACGATTGGCTTTACAGGTTCCACGAGTTTTCCCTGACGGTATGCGGCCGTGTCGGATGGTTCCAGTCTCCATCTGTTTGCGAAAAACACCGGTTTTGAAGATTCCTGCTGGCTGCTGAAAAGATCCCTTTCGGTGAAGAAATATCCTATTCTCGGATCCGCCATTCTCGGATGATAGATCTTTTTGGGAAGAAGAAGTATCGATCTTGTCAGTTGGGCTGTGAACGGCTGGTCTTTCAGCAATTTCTTCCCTGACGTGCGTGACTTTAAAGTGTATGAGTATGAAAGGCTTGACGTGACAGAAATGTTGTCTTCGAATGCTTTTGCATCTACAATGAATGACAAATCCTTTTTGAACGAGTCATCTCTTGAGTAAGAGGAATATAATGAATTGTCCAGAAACGGACTCATCTTTTTATCATCTGACAGGAAAATGTCAGTGACATCGAATACATAAGAGCTGTCCGGACCGTAGGCTTTGATTTTCATATTGCGGAGTACGGCACCGATAGTGCTTCTCGACAGCGCTTTTTCTATGTTCGAATCGTCAGTGATATAATCCGATGTCAGTTGGCGCATCTGGATCGTGCTGTCAGATTTTGTGAATGTGAAATGTATCAATTCGTCTTTGGAGCCTACTATTCCATTGGCATTGTCGCTTATCGACTTTATTGTGGAGCCCATCACCATTTCACGTCCCAACAGGGAATCGGCGATTTCGAAATATACTTTACCGTCTTTCAAATGTACTGTGATGAAACCTTTGGCAACTTTCTTTTCCTTCTCGAAAAGTTTTTCGTATTTGGATTTTTTTGTAGCCGCTGTATCTTTCTGTTCTGTTTTCTGCTTTTTCTTGAAAGGCCAGATGGTATTTCCATTTGCAGGAGCGGGGCATACCATAGCGGTAATGAGTACAGATGCCAGGATGATTTTTTTAAAGTTCATTTTATCTTGATTATTTCAGTGTTGATGTTATAGCCGTTATTTCTCCGAATCCGCTTAATGTTCCGTTGTCTTTGTATGTAAAAAGGCCCGTACTTACGTTGAACGGCCGCAGATATATCTTGCCTTCACCGGTTTTTTCGTTGTATGTTGTTATCATTAGCTGGAGACGATTGTATTTCAAAGGAAAATCGTAGTCTGAAAGACCATATTGATGCGTTCCGTACCAACCCTGACAGTATTGCATTATGCCGGTGATCTTTTCATCGGAAGAATCCGGTGTCCATGACAGCGTTTGTGTTGTTGCTTTTCCTCCGGAAAGAATGACGCTGTAAATTTTTGTGGGCGTAGCGTAATACATCAAATCCGCATTGTCGCAAAAAGCCACACTGACCAGATCGCCAAGCCCCTCCCCATCCAGAGTATAATGGGTGAGTACAGGTGAATTTCCGGATAAATCCATTATGCAGATATGGTAGGCTCCTGAGGCATCCTTTATCAGAAAAGCCGGGCAGGAATTTTTGGAACAGCCACCCATTATCGATGTAGCTCCTTTCAAGTTGAAGTCGAAGCTGTTTGCAACTTCCGAGAAAGCTCCGCTCATGGCCTGCCATCCGGGGATATAATAGAATTTCCCATCGTTCTTATTGAATACCACAAGTTTTCCCTGATCAAGTTTTGCATATGCTATGTCGCATGGGGTGAATATGTCTTCCGGTACCTGTGTGAAAGTCAGCTTGCTGTATGTTTTGTCTATAATGCAGACGATGGCATACATATTTCCGTTTATTATAGCTCCCGTTACATAAGCTGCGAAATTGAATACGGCGGTAGTATTGAACACTGCCTCCTTTGAATTATTGAACAACTCGCCGTCAGATGCTTTTTCTTTAAATGTCAGCGGATCCAGAGCTATTATATGGTTGTCTGTCCCGATAATGGTTTTATTTTCATTAAGGGCTTCGTTGTCGGAGTCGACTATTTCCGACATGGCATTGATCCTTCCTTTCACAGGAGCCCCATTTGCCAATGAATATATTTCCCTTGTGTATTTTGGACCGGATGCCGTATAGCCGTATGTCAGCACATTGCTTGAAACAAGATCCAATTCCGATGTCTGCCCCCTGTCCCTGGTATAAGCGACCAGCAGTCCTTCTCCCAAAGAATTGCTGACATAAATTTTGCTGATCACTATTCTTGCAAGTCCGGTTTGTTTATCAGTGACTTTCAGTGAGAGGGTATATGGCGTATCTGAAGGAGTATTGGAAACCTTATAGGAAAGTTCCGGGTCGGTTCCCAATTCGATCCTTTCTTTCTCCTTTCCCGGATTGAGATCGATTTCCCAAAGGTATTCGAAGTCGTCTTCCGTCCTTCCTTCCTGGGATACTTCAGGTTTGATGGCTATTTCGTCACCGTAAGTGGTTTCCATCACGGAATCCACACCTGTTACTTCTATATCGGGAACAGACATGGCCGCTTCCGTGCTTTTATCTTTGTAACAAGAAGAGATCCCGATAGTAATCAGTGCCAGGGCACATATTATATATATTCTTTTATTCATTTCGTTCAAAATACATTCAATGTTTCAAGTATGGTAGGTATCGTTTCGGGTTTGGTGCCTTCTCCTACCGCTTGCACATAACTATCATATTTCTCATAATCGGAACTGTGCATATACGGATTGCCCGGATTAGCTTTGTCGTGTTCCTCAACAGCATCCCTTAACTGGCGCGAAGCGGAATACCACCACGTCGGAAGCTTGTATATCAGAGAGGTGTCACTTTCGGCGTAAACTTTCTTCATGGTGTAATGTTCGACCTCTTCTCCCAATTCTTCTATGATTAGCTTGTGCAGATTCTGGCTGTATCCGTTGCTGAAAATCAAATACCAATAATGCCATACATTCAAAGTAGGCCTTACATAAATTTCAGACCATGAAATCAACGATTTTGAATATGACGGATATCCTTCCCTGAAATATTCATTCGGAACGATCTTGAAAGTAGAGCAGAGACTTCCGACTCCGTCTTTCAATTTGTTTATCTTGATTACTATATTCCCTCCGAGAGCTCCGGAATCGATCTGTGAACTCAAGACGGAGTAATCTGTGCCTTCAACTGCAGTTGAGTCGCTTATTTCAAGTCCTATCTGCCTGACATAGTCTGTTGCCGGTCCCACCAGCGTTACAGGGATTTTCACGATTGCCGAATCGGCCGTCATCCCTTTTAAAGAAAAACTGTTTGATTTGGCCTTGAATACCACAGCCGAGTTCTTTACATGATAAGTATCTATGGGATCCTTGCCGCAAGATGAGAGTGCTGTTACTGCACAGACGAAGATTATAGATAATATATATTTTTTCATCATTTATTTCTCCTGTATATGTCCATAGGTTGTTTCACTTTCCGGATACGGGTAAATAAGGTTGTCAGGAGTAGCGTTTACCGTTATATTTTCCGGCATTCCGTAATCGCCGTATGTCCTTTTTATGAAATAGAACAATTGCCCTTCATTTATGAATTCTCTTTCATACTCATTTGTGAGTTCCCTTTGACAATCCTTAATATTGGTGAAACGGGAAACCGTATATTTATCTGTGATTCCTCTGTGGGACCTTACTTCATTGATGGCGTCGACGAAAGCGGGGTAGTCTTTATCATGACATGCTGCTTCGGCCAGTATGTAATACATCTCGGAGATCCTTATCATCGGCATCCTGTTGCGGTATGCTATCGCATAGGAAGATGATCCGTATAGTTTGTATGGTATGTAGCCGTTTGATGTGTATTTGAGAGCCATCGCCGGTCCTCTTATATCCTCGGCGCCTGAAACCGCGCCTGTGGAATCTATGACAGGGAATAAATCCGATACTATGTTCGAAGCGACTTTTATTGTAGATGTAGATGTGAATAAATTATCAGAAACTATCGAATAGAGACCTGTAACCTCCAACGAGAAAATTTGCTCCTGTGAGAATGTCCAATCCCTGTAATCGTTATTGGTCTTGTTAACTTGTGCTTGTGCGTCCACCCACGAAACCGTTCCGTTGATTAATGTGCTGTCGATGACATTCCGGGCCATTTTTTTTGCTTTGGAATAATCTTTTTCCCAAAGATATACTCTGGCGGCAAGCGCTTCCACGGCATAATAGTTCAGATGTTTTGTCCGGTTGCTCCAGAATCCGTCGGTATTCATCTCGTTTTCGAAAGTTGAAGGTTCGTTTCCGGTTACCGGGTCTTCTTTCAGACATTCCAGTGAAGTATTGATATCGTCAAGCAGCATAGCCGCAGTTTCGGAATAGCTTTTCTGTTTCGTAGGTTCCTTATCGTATTTTGTTACGTAAGGGACGGTTAGCTTATCCGCATTGTCTCCGTTCCAGTTGTCCAGACCGAACATTCTCATGATGTCGAAATGCAGATAAGCCCGGATGGCAAGCAATTCGCCTTTCATCAGATTGTATTCCGTATCGTCGGTTATTATATCCCTGTGCTCGTCCAATTCCTGAAGTATCTTGTTCACATTGGCTATTACGTTATAGCCTCCTTTCCACATGTATTTGATTGTCAAAGTTGCAGATGGCCCTTCATAAAGATGGCTTTGCCAAATGGAATAGGTTGCATCGCTTTGAATGACATAAGGATAGCATGCCAGATCGTTTACAAACCATGTATAATCTTTCCCGTAGCAGTTTTCCGATCCCATGTCTATGTATACGCCTGAAAGAGCTTCATGGAAACCGCTTCTAGTGGAAAAAAGCTTCTCCGCGGAGATTTGCGTGGATGAAGTTGCTTCAAGCCATTTTTCGCATGAAGACGAAGATATCGCCGTTACTGCTATTGCTATCAATATATATAACTTTTTCATATCTGTTTTCTTTAGAATGTGGCCGTAAGGGAAATTGAAAAAGACTTGGCATAGGGATAGGACGTTCCTCTTTCTATGTCTATCGACGAGAATGTAGCCAGATCATTTGCGTACAGGGTCGCACGCAATCTTTCCATTTTCAGCTTCCTGACCAGTTCCATAGGGAATTCATAATAAAAGGAGACGGAAGAGATGCTCATTACGTTATTCCTTTGTACGAATCTGGTAGTTGCTTTTGTCATAGAGGATGAGTATCCGTATGCATTAACCGTTCCGCTGCCGTCGCGATACTTTGCCACCTGTCCGGAATAATACCATCTGCCGTCGAAAATCCTTTTGTCCACATTGTTTTCTATTTCCGTATTTTCGACTTTATTCAACAATGTGGTATTGTAGAGTTTTCCTCCTCCGTAAAAAGTGAAAATGACACTGGCCCCGAAGCCTTTTATCTCGCCGTTGAATCCGAAATTACCGTTGAATCTGGGATCGGAAGAACCGCAGTTCACCAGATCTCCGGCACTCCATTCATCTGTCATATTCCCGTCTTTGTCGAGGAATATTTCATTGCCGCTTACCGGATCTATTCCCAGAGATCTTACAGCCCAGATGGAATTCATCGGCATGCCATCGTAATATTGTACTATCGGGCTTGTGGTAAGTGTCTTGCTCGCCGATTCCTGCTGCTGCTTGTTATAGTTGCGAAGGGCGTCGGAGATTTTCAATATCTTGTTGTCATTGTATGCAACTTTGCCTAAAACGCTAACATATGAACTTCCGGATTGATATACCGTGTAGCTTACGCTTATTTCAACACCTTTGTTCCTTACTTTCCCCAGATTGTCGCTTACGGAATCGAAACCGGTAGACGGAAGAATTCCTCGGGAAAAGACCATATTCTTGGTATCGGATATGTAGAAGTCTATGGTTGAATTGAGCCTTTCCGTACGGAAATCTATTCCAAGGTCATAGTCCATTTTTGCTTCCCAGCCGAGATTCTCATTTTCCATATTATCCAGAATGGCTCCGGTGAAATTGTTATAGTACTTTGAATTATAGTATGTATAAACAGGAAGTGAGGTGTTGGTTGTGTAACTCTGATTGCCCGAAGTCCCGACAGAACTTCTGATTTTCAATTCTTTGATCCAACCCTTGCTTTTAAGGAATTGTTCATTATGGAGATTCCATGCAAGTCCCAGGCTCCAAAATGTCCCCCATCGGTTATCCGTACCGAATACTGATGAAGCGCTTTCTTTTATAGTAGCATCTGCCATGTACCTGTTGTCATAACTGTAGCCGCCCGTAAGCAGCACTCCCAGATTCCGGTTGAGGCCGTCGGACCCTGTAGGGGTTTTATCGGTGGCATATTGACGGGCATAAGTTATGCTGGTCATATTGCTGTTCGGAAATCCTTCGGTATAATTCTCGACTTCATCATATTTCGTTTGCGAGATATTATATTGGGCTGTAGCGAAAACATCATGCAATTTATTGAAAGTATGGTTGAATTGTGCCGACACATCTCCGGAAAACGTCGTGTAGCTTCCATGCGTGGCGTCATACTTTCCTCTTGACAGGTAGTCGTCGCTGCCGGATTCAACGTTGGCATAGTCGGTATGGTCTGCCGGTTCGAATTCTTCCGAATATGTACGTTCCGTATCTATGCCGAATCTGGCTACGATTTTCGTCGACGGGAGTAGTTGATATTGGGCATAGAAGTTATTAGTGAAATCAAGATAATTACTTTCCGATTTCGTACCTATTGTTGCGTTGTACATCGGATTTACAACATAATTGCCAAGCGAGATGCTTTTGCCGTTGTATGTATAGTATCCGGAATACAGGATTTTCTTTATGTTCCCGTCACTGTCATATGGCGAATAATATGGATTCAGTGTCGTGTATTCGTCGAAAGACCCGTAAGGTGAATCCTCGCTATTCATGTAGGATATGCTCATTATGTCTCTGAAGAGCCATTTGTCTTTTCTGTAAGACAGATTCATATCCCCGGAAAAGACTTTACGGTAAGATCCCTTCATAGTTCCCTGGACATTGTTGTATGAAAAAGAGGAATATGATTTCAGATTTTTGTCCCCTAACTCTATTCCTATGGAATGTTTGTTTCCTATTCCCATCCTCAACGGCTTTGAAAGCCAATAGGTGCTTTCACCTTCTAATGCAGTCTTGAGCCTGTCATTGTACAATTGCAATGAAGCTGCCAGAGATTCGCTGTCACTTACTAGGTTCTCATAATAGCCTTCACGTCTTTCGATTTCAAGTTTCTGCCGGGCATTGCACAAATTGTAGCTCGTCAGATCAGGGGCTTCGAAAGTCATGCTTCCGGTATAGGTAACCCTTGTCCTTTCATTGGTAAGTGCTTTAGTTTCTATTACTATAACACCATTGGCCCCTTTGGAACCGTAAATGGCTTTTGCCGAGGCATCCTTGAGTATCGTTATGCTTTGAATCCGGTTCATATCCATATCCTGGATTTTTTCGAGATTCGTTTCGAATCCGTCCAGGACAAACAGAGGAGTATTTGCATCGTCTAGAAAGTCACTTTTCAAAGAAGTGGTTTCACTTACCAGTGTGGAGGCTCCGCGCAGCTGCAGCGTAGCCATTGTGTTGGGATTCGAACCTTGTTCCAGATTGGCCATTACCATCAACGACGGATCCAGATTTTTGAGCGACTGGATTACATTCGCATTGCCCACTCTTTTCAGATCTTCCGAAGAAATGGTTTGTACGGCTCCGGTGAAACTGTCTTTTTTCCTTGTGAAGATACCCGTGACCACGGTTTCCTGAATGGACTGATTGTCTATTCTGAGCTCTATCCTGCCAGCTTTTTCCAGCGGAACGATCTCTGTGATATATCCCATGCAGGATACTGTCACAGCCTTACAGTCCGGACCGACGGAAATTGTATACTTCCCATCGTTGTCGGTTATTACTCCGCTTTTGAGATTTTCGGCGTCGTAAACGGCTACGCCTATCATTTCTACGCCGTTTTCATCATAGACGGTTCCGCTCACCGCCTTTTTTTGTGCAGATGCTTCAGTCGCGGTACATAAAAGCAATACGAGAAGACATAACGGAAAGGCATGCTTTACCCTTGAAAGCATTCTTTTTTTTTCATTCATAAATACACTACAACAAACTTTAACTAACAAACCTTTGACCGTCAACAAATATATGTTTTTACTTTTTTAAAAACAAGGGAATGAAAATGGTTTTTGTGTATGATTTTCAAAAAAAGCTATCGACATTGTTTCGATAGCTTTTTTGAAAGTGTTATGTATTATTTCTTTTCCTTGTTCGTTATTTTTCGTTTTCTGCTGCTTCGATAGCTTTGAAATAACGGTACGTATTTACTTTTATTTCTCCGGCTGCCAGATCGTCGGCTACTATGGTTCCGGCAGGATGTGCCTGAAGTGCGGAAAGTGTTACATAATGGGTGTAAGGCCCTTCCACTGCCATCTGTACTGCACGTGCTTTTTTGCCTCCGAATGCAAGTATTAGAACTTCCTTGCTGCCAAGTACTGTAGCTACCCCAACTGACATGGCCTGCTTGGGAACTTTGTTTACATCGTTGTCGAAAAAGCGGGAATTAACCACTCTTGTGTCATATGTAAGAGTCATCACCCTTGTCCTCGATACCAGAGAAGAGAACGGTTCGTTGAAAGCCAGATGTCCGTCTTCCCCGACACCTCCGAGGAAAAGATCGAATCCTTCGGTAGCAGCAATCTTCTTCTCGTATTCATCGCATTCCTTCTGGAGATCCGGAGCGTTGCCATTGAGTATGTGTATGTTTCCGGCAGGTACGTCCACATGATCGAAGAAATATTTGTGCATGAATGAATGGTAGCTTTCCGGATGTGATTCGGGAAGCCCTACGTATTCGTCCATATTGAATGTAATGACATTCTTGAAAGAAACTTCCCCGGCTTTGTACATCCTCACCAATTCATTGTATGTCTCGACAGGTGTGGATCCCGTGGCAAGTCCGAGTACGAACGGTTTGTCCGTTTCTGCGGCCTTGGCCTTCATTTTTGAAACAATGTAATGTGCAGCCCATACCGATGCCTCGTGCTGGGTGTTTCTGATTATGACTTTCATGATTTTGATTTATTATTTAACAGTTATTTTATTGTTTCTAACAAAGTCTCAAAAAGACTTCTATAGCCTGATATTCCGCCATTCCCAGTTCATCATACATCTTTGCCGTGTTTTGTGTGCGGTCTTCGGCTCTTTGCCAGAATTCCCTCGGATCATCTCCCGGGAAAGGTACGATATCTTTTTGTGAAAGATGATGGAAGATTGCATGCCTTTTTTCTACCAGCTCATCGGGGCTCAAAGGCACAGCCATATCGACTCTTCCGAGTTCCCATTCCATCCATGCTCCTCTGTACAGCCATATATGCGTCTTCTCCAGCCATTTCTCTCCTTCGTCTTTCAATTGCTCTATAGCCTCGAGTGCAGCTTCTGTACATACCCTGTGTGTGCCGTGAGGGTCCGCCAAATCACCGGCCATGAAAATCTGGTCCGGTCTGAGTTTCTTTATCAAATCCTTTATTATATCCAGATCCTTTTGTGTCCGCGGAAGTTTCTTGACTCCTCCCGATTCGTAGAAAGGAAGATTGAGGAAGTGTACGTTGTTGTTGTCATCCAGTCCGAAAGACCTGTCCGCACCGCGGGCTTCGCTTCTTCTGATAGCAGCTTTTATCGCAAGCAGTTCCTTGGGTTCCGGAGCTCCGGGTTTCTTTGTGCCTATGAGGCTTTTAACACGATCGAATTCGTCTGCAAGTCCCAGTTGGCGGGCGGCGTCCATATGCTGAAGAACAACGTCATCGTGTACAGCAAGATCTCCTGATGTTTCGTATGCCACATGTACGTTATGCCCCTGATGCACAAGACGGATGAATGTGCCTCCCATCGAGATTACGTCATCGTCCGGATGCGGTGAGAATATCAGGACGGTCTTCGGATATGGAGAAGAAGGAACCGGTCTGGTACTGTCATCTGCATTCGGTTTTCCGCCTGGCCATCCTGTGATCGTATGCTGCAAATCATTGAATACATCTATGTTGATCTTGTCGAAAGGACCGAAATTGTCTATCAGTTCCCCGAGGGAATTTTCAAGGTAATCCTGTTGGGTAAGTTTCAGTATCGGTTTGTTTACACTCTGGCAAAGCCATACTACAGCTTTGCGTATGAATTTCCGCGTCCAGTTGCACGGACCGACGAACCATGGTGAAACTACTCTTGTGAGAAGGGACGATGCCGTAGCGTCTACGAACAGGCTTATATTGTCATGCCTCTGCAGATAGGACGCCGGACAGTCCGGATTGATTTCTCCTTCCGCGACATCTTTTACTGTTTTTGCCTTGTCTTCGCCCCAAGCCATTAGAATTATCTTTTTGGCACTCATAATAGTGTCTATGCCTATTGTTATGGCTGATTTAGGAGTGTCACGGATGTTCCCGTTGAAATTGCGCGCCTGTCTTTTCCTTGATTTGTATGAAAGCAGAACTGTACGTGTCCTGCTCTTGTCGGATGATCCCGCTTCATTGAATCCTACTTGTCCCTGTTCCCCGATTCCCATGACCATGAGATCCAGTCCCCTTATGGTTTTGTCGAAAGAAGAGCAGTATTCCGAAACTTTACTCTGAGGTACGGAACCGTCAGGGATATGTATGTTTTCTTTTTTTATATCCACCAGATTCAGGAATTCCTCATGAAGCCTGTGGTTACGGCTCTGGGCTTCATCTTTTCCCATGGGATAGTATTCGTCAATCGAATACACTTCTACGTTTTTGAATGAAACGTCCCCTTCTTTGTATTTTTTCGCCAGCCATTTGTACAGTGATATAGGCGATGTCCCCGTAGTCAGTCCCAGCCTGAATGTGGATGCCGCAGCTCCCTCTTCATTCTTTTTAATAGACTCGATGATGATATCGGCTATTTTCTCACTTGCTATAAATGAGTCTTCGAAAATATCGGTTGTTATTTTCTCATAGCTATGGAGAATCCCGAAAGGAATATCCTTGTCAACCAATCCTCCTTCAACAGGTAAAGTAAAATGTTTCATAATAGGATCGTTTTTTTTAATATAAATTTTTTAGTATGAGTTCACAAAGTTATTAAATTATTTTAATAATCTATATTACTTTCTTACCTTTTTTTCGTATTTGTATATCGGCATCCGATGTGATCATAAGATAGCCTTTCGGCAGGTCATCAAGCCATGGTTTTATATGTTTTATAAACTCAGTTACCTTTTCGGCTTCGTCAATTATTTCTATGATCACAGGCGTTTTGTCTGTCAGTTCCCAGAACTTGTCGGAGACCATTTCACTGCTGGCTCCGTATCCCATGATTCCTTTATACACTGTTGTTCCCGCCATGCCGAAACTTTTGGCTTCGAAGGCGAGAGCCTCGAACAAAGATTTCTGTTTTATCTTGTCCGTGTTGCTGGCGTAAATACGCAAAATTTTAGCTTTAGTCATATTAGTCTGATTAGTAAGTGTCCGATATATGCGGCGAAGAGACCCAATATGAAACTCAGGGTGGCGTAAAGTGCGAAATGGAGAAAATCCGCGTTGTTCAGCAGGGAATAATTTTCATGTATGAAAGTGGAAAACGAAGTAAAGCCTCCGCAGAAACCGACGGTGAGAAATAAACGCAGTTGTCCGTCCATAAGATCCCCTTTCTCGAAGAGCCCGTATAAGATCCCTATTATCAGGCATCCCAGGACATTGACGGCCATAGTCCCTACTGGAAATGCTCCGGGAGTGCTGTTCTGTATGAATTTCGATAGAAGGAAACGCATGATTCCGCCGGCAAAGCTGCCTGCTCCAATGTATAGAATGGTCCTGATCATAATGAGAATTCTTTTTGAATGAGTCAATAAGAATAATCCAGCCTTTAGAATCCCGTTACTTGGTTATGTTAACGGAAGAATCAGCGTGAGATTATTCAACCGCTGAATTAGTGCCCGGAGCCGGGCTCGAACCGGCACAGTCTATTCAACCAATGGATTTTGAGTCCATCGCGTCTACCAATTCCGCCATCTGGGCATTCCATTCGAAATTGATATCAAATCAATAAGAGATGCAAAAGTATTCAAATTCCTTAACTTTTCCAATTATTTTTTTCAGCCGGATAATTAATTTTTCTTTTTCATGAATTATAAAGGAAGGATAAGGTTATTTTTTGGTAAATTTGTCACGATAACGGATATAATATATTTCTGAAGCCTTATGAAAGAATTGGAAATAAAATCCGGTGGAAGGGTAATCAGCAAGATATTCGCCGGTGCCGGGATTTCGGAAGTTGTCGACTGTTTCGAAGGGACTGAAACCGTATATATCGTTTGCGACCGGAAAGTCGAGAGCCTTGCCGGTTCGATAGCGTCTTCGATAAATGCATCCGGAATAAATCATTCCGGTACTCTTCATGTGGCCGGAATAATGCCTGTTGAAGTGTCGGAGGATCTGAAAACCATGGAAACTGTTCTCAGGATCAATGACAGGCTTCTTGAAATGAATGCTGACAGAAATTCATTTTTGCTTGCGGTCGGAGGAGGCATAACTACAGATATGGCCGGATTCGCAGCTTCCATATACAAGAGGGGGATAAGATTCGCTTTTGTCCCTACAACTCTTCTTGCACAGGTCGATGCGGCTATCGGGGGCAAGAATGGAGTCAATTTCCATTCCTACAAGAATATGCTCGGAGTCATCCGCCAACCTGAATTCACATATCTTTCCCCGCAGCCTCTAGAGACATTGTCCATGCGTGATTTTATTTCCGGGGAAGCAGAGCTTCTTAAGACTTTCATAATAGAAAACAATCTGGAAAGCGATAATTATGTCTCTGCCGTCCGTGTCTTTTCCGCAATACATGAAAGCAGCGATATTTCCGAATCCATACGTACCCACTCGGCGAAATTGCAGGAACTTATTTTCGCCGCCGCTTCAGTCAAAGCCGGTATCGTGAGCCGGGACCAATATGAAAAAGGGGAACGCAGAAAACTGAATCTGGGCCATACTTTCGCACATGCCGTGGAATGGATGGCACATTCGGGCCTATCCGAACAAGATATATCCCACGGAGAAGCCGTTGCCATCGGAATCATACAAGCGGCTAAACTATCGGAGAAGGCCGGTCTGGCGGAACAAGGCCTTGCTGCCGGTCTGGAAGAGGATTTTAAAAAATGCGGTTTGCCTGTTGACCTGCCTTTCCCTCTGGATTCCCTTGCCGGTGCAATGGCAAAAGACAAAAAGGCGGAAGGAGGCAAAATCCATTTCATACTTATCAAATGCATCGGTTCCGTGATGATATATGACCTCGCTGTGGAAGATGCCGTAAGAATACTTGACAGGAAATGATTTGCGTATCGATACAAAATAAGAATCTCCGGGAAATCCTTGATATATTCGGGACTTCCGGCCGAAAAATAGAAATGGCCGAAATCCGGCTTGACAGATGTCCCCTTAGTGAAGAGGATATCGAAGTGCTTTTTTCTGATATCGATATTCCTTTGATAGCCACATGCCGGATTTCGGAACTGGCGGTTTCTTGCGGCTGCGATCTTTCCGTTGCAGCTAAAAAAGCCGAAAAGATGCTTGCTAAGGCGATTGAAGCCGGAGCTATGTATGTGGATCTCGAGATCGAAGCTCCAGCTCCTGTTGGAAAGAGCATAAGACGTCTGTCAAGCAATTGCGGTACTATACTTATCCGTTCATTTCATGATTTTGAAGGGACGGGATCGTCAGGGGAACTCCGGGAAATGATCCGTAGATGCGAAAAATTCGGAGCCGATCTTGTAAAAATAGTAACAACCGCCAATAATCAGGATGATGCCGCCAGGGTCATGTCCCTTTATGAAGATTCCGAACCGGGAAAACTTCTGGCTTTCTGTATGGGAGGGGAAGGACGGAATACGAGACTGGATTGCCTTGGAAAAGGGGCCCCTTACACATATGCATCCCTGACGGAAGCTGAAGCTGCCGCTCCGGGGCAAATGCCTTTTGATCATATGTACGGTGTTTTGTATGGGGACCGGAGGCCTGCAAGGCTGGCCGAGCCTCTTCCTGTGCCTGCATCCAAGAGTTTTGCCCAAAGAGCCATAATCGCCGCCGCTCTTGCTGACGGCGTATCCCACCTTGCCGGATATTCGCCTTGCGGTGACAATGAAGCGGCCATTGCAGTAGCGGAATCCATCGGGGCGGAAGTCTCGCGAAAAGATTCGGTCCTTACAATAAAAGGAATAGGGTGGTCCGATTCCGGCAAGGTCCCCCTTTCGTTAAAGGAGCTAAATACGGGGGAATCCGGATTGCTTACAAGATTGATGATTCCCATACTTTCCGTCATTAACGCCAATCCGGTAGTCGTGAAGGGTGTGAAAACTTTGGTGAACAGGCCATTGTCGGGAGCTTCGGATATCATGGCTTCTTTCGGGGTGGTTTTAAGGGATACGGACCGTGATTCTTCCAATGGCAACGGCGATTGCCATATACCGTTGGCTGTCAACGGTCGTCTCATTCCGGGAAGGGCCGATATCTCGGGCAGGAACGGTTCCCAACTTATATCCGGTTTGCTGATGTCCCTGCCTCTTTGCGGCAAGGATTCCGTGATATATGTCCGGGATCCAAAGAGTATCCCCTATATGTTCATAACCTTGGATGTCCTTAAGAAATTCGGAATTTCAATATCCAATGAAATGGAAGGCGGAGAAGATTTCCTGAAAACCGGAGATTGGTCCTTGTGTTCGCAGATCACGTTCAAGATCAAAGGCGGGCAGCGGTATTCTTCGGCTGATTTCAGCATAGAAGGGGATTGGAGTTCTGCTGCGGCTTTTCTTACCGCCGGGGCTTTGTTCGGCAGCGCCGATTTAAGCGGACTCGATACGAAATCATTGCAAGCCGATCTTTCCATAGTGGATATTCTGGTCGATGCCGGCGCAAGCATATCCCAATCCGATGAACCGGAAGGCATAATACATGTCAGGCGTGCACCTCTTTATGCTTTCTCGGTAAATGCTGATAATTGTCCGGATTTGTTCCCCATCATATCGGTCTTTGCCGCTTTTTGCCAGGGGACGAGCCGCATAGGAGGCGTCGGAAGGCTTGCAAACAAAGAGAGTGACAGGGCGAAAGCCATAACAGATATGCTTGAAAGGATGGGCGTGGCTGTGCATGTCGAAGGTGACGAGATGGTAATAGAAGGACATAGCCTGGAACAGCGTCTTCTTTCAGGGACATTATTGAAAGGCGGCCGTTTCACTTCAAGCCATGACCACAGGATGGTTATGGCTCTCAAAGTCGCGGAACTTGGCGCAGACGGGCCTGTGGAGATAGATGACATTGCTTGTGTTGCGAAATCTTTTCCGTCTTTCATGGATATGTTCGCCACTTTTACCGAAAATAACAGGATCAATATATGAACAGTTTCGGAAGAATATTCAGAGTCTCCGTTTTCGGAGAATCGCACGGCCGCGAGATAGGGGCCTTGCTGGACGGTGTCATTCCCGGTATCGATTTGTGCGAAAATGATTTCACGGCAGATGTGTCCAGACGTAAAAGCGGTGCCGAAGGTACTACCCCGAGAATTGAAGATGATATCCCTGTGATTTTGAGCGGGGTTTATAAAGGAAAAACCACCGGTGCCCCGCTTGCAATAGTCTTTG
The DNA here is from genome assembly GCA_022648685.1 of Bacteroidales bacterium. Taxonomy (GTDB): domain Bacteria; phylum Bacteroidota; class Bacteroidia; order Bacteroidales; family UBA932; genus Cryptobacteroides. Next base: position 266,400 of record JALCMW010000001.1, on the reverse strand, counting down.
AAAACAAGAATACCAGATCTTCCGATTATGATATTCTGAAAGAGATACCGAGACCTGGACATGCCGATTACACGGGAATGCTGAAATACGACGGATTCAATGATCCACGCGGAGGGGGGCATTTCTCAGGAAGGCTTACTCTCCCGTTGGTCGCCGCCGGAGTAGTGGCCAAAAAGATGCTTGGGTTCATTGCCTCTGAATGCCCTTCGGCGGTGCCGCCTTCGGTTTCCGCATCTCTTGTAGAGGTAGGAGGCAAAAAGGACAAGTCGGAATGGCATTCTCTGCTGGAAACTGTTGCAAAAGAGGGGGATTCCGTAGGCGGTGTGGTGGAATGCAAAGTTACCGGATTTCCTGCAGGCTTCGGGGAACCTTTTTTCGATTCCGTTGAATCTGAAATTTCACATATCATATTTGCGATCCCCGGAGTCCGCGGAATAGAATTCGGCGATGGTTTCGCAGCATCGGGAATGAGGGGTTCGGAGCACAACGATCCTTTGGGACCTAAGGCGGCAGACGGCATTGCTTATCCGGTAAAGAACGGATCCGGAGGTATCAACGGAGGTATCTCCAACGGTAATCCGATAATTTTCAGAGTGGCTTTCAAACCGACTTCCAGCATAAGCCGGCTGCAGAAGACTTGTGATATAGTGAAAAATTCGATTTCGGATCTCAAGATCCACGGACGTCATGATGTTTGCTTTGCTCTCAGAACGCCTGTGATAGTGGAAGCTGTCACTGCAATTGTCTTATCGGATTTGATTCTGAAAGGGAAAAAATTATAATTAATGATAACGCAAAAACTAATGAATGTTATGAAGAGATTATTGTTCGTTGCTGCATTACTTGCCGTATCTTTTGCTTGTATCGATGCCCAAACCATCACACAGGCCGACAAAGACAGGGCTGCAGGTCTTGTAAAGCAGATGACATTAAAGGAAAAAATAAATTTTCTGGGAGGAGCCATAGACGGATTCCATACCTTACCCATTCCCAGGCTGGGGATACCGGCGGTTAGAATGAGCGATGGTCCCCAGGGTGTCAGGAACAAAACAAAAAGTACTTTGTATCCATGCGGAATTGCTGCTGCTGCGTCATGGAACAGAAACGCGGTATACGGCATGGGCGAAGGTATAGGTCAGGATGCAAAGGCCAGAGGCGTAGGCATAATGCTGGGTCCCGGTGTGAATATATACCGCTACGCTCTTAACGGCCGCAATTTCGAATATTTCGGGGAAGATCCTTTTCTTGCAAGTGAAACGGCGGTGAGCTATATAAAAGGAGTGCAGTCCGAGGGTGTGATTTCCACTGTAAAGCATTTTGCGCTCAACAATTCGGAATTCAACCGTCATTCCCTGAGTTCGAATGCAGATGAGCGGACAATAAATGAAATATATTTTCCGGCTTTCAGGGCCGCAGTTGAAAAAGCTCATGTAGGTGCCGTTATGACAAGTTACAACCTGATCAACGGTGTTCATGCACCCGAAGACCCATGGCTTATAAAAGGCAATCTCCGCAAATGGGGTTTCGACGGCATGGTAATGTCCGATTGGGGTTCCACTTATTCCGTTCTCGGATGCATAAACGGCGGTCTGGATCTTGAGATGCCTCATGCATATGTGATGAATTACGACTTGATCAAACCTTTGCTGGACAATGGTGTTGTTACCGAATCCCAGATTGATGAAAAGGTCTGCCATATTCTGCAGACATTGATTGCATTCGGCTTCCTTGACAAGGATGCAAAAGATGCTACGATTCCTGAAGATTGCGAATCCTCGAGGCAGTTTTCGTATGATCTTGCCCTGGAAGCTCCTGTGCTTTTGAAAAATGACGGTGTCCTTCCGCTGAAACAGGGAAGAAGAAACAAGATCGTCGTTCTGGGCCCTGATGCCTGCAATGTACCTATAGGCGGAGGAAGCGGTGCCGTGCATCCTTATCCAAGCCGCATGATCTCTCTTTTCAAAGGAATGGAATCTCTTGGGAAAAAATATCCGGTACAACCTCTGTATCCTGTCAAAGATAACGATTATGATACTCCGCAGAATGTAAAGGCTATTGAAAATGCCTCGGCTGTAGTAGTGGCTGTAGGGTTTGATAAAGATACGGAACAGGAAGCCTTGGACAGAACATATTCGTTGCCTGAAGGACAGGATTCCCTGATCAATTTCGTGGCAGGGCATAACGATCATGTAGTAGTTGTCGTCTATTCCGGAGGAGAGGTCGATCTATCCAAATGGGGCGACAAGGTATCGGCGATAATGATGGCATGGTATCCCGGCCAGACCGGAGGATTGGCAATTGCCGATCTTCTGTCGGGCAGAGTTTCTCCTTCGGGAAAACTTCCTTTCACATTCTGGGGGTCCGAGAAAAAGAACCCGGTTTCGGAAAGCTATTATGCAAAACAGGAGGTGAAATCCGATAGGGAAACATATAAGATATATGCTTATACTGAATATACGGAAGGAATCTTTGTCGGATACAGAGGGGTTGAGCATTTCGGTATAAAACCTCTTTATCCTTTCGGATACGGTTTGTCATATACTGCTTTCGGATACTCGGATCCTGATGTTGAACCTTCCGGAGACGGTTTCGACGTTTCTTTCAATATTAAGAACGAAGGCAAATACGACGGTTCCGAAACGGCCCAGGTATATGTCTCTCCGGTGAATCCCGGAATAATCCGTCCAGCAAAGGAACTGAAAGGCTATGATAAAGTCAAAATCGCAAAGGGCGGCAATGCATCCGTAAAAATACATTTGCCGAGACAGGCATTCGCCTATTACGATGTAAACAGCCATGGCTGGAAAGTCGATCCGGGGAAATACAGGATTCTTGTAGGTTCATCTTCGGAGAATATCAAACTTCAGGTCGAAGTCGATCTTTGATTTTATGCCATGTGTAATTAAAATATTATCTTTGTGATCCGTTAGTGGCGGATTTCGATCATATGAAAGACAGGGAAGAAAATAACATTCTGAAAGGAATTGCCAGTCAAGAATATAAAGAAGGTTTCGTAACCGAGATAGAACAAAAATATATTCCCAAAGGCCTTGATGAAGATATAATACGGACAATTTCCTCAATAAGGAAAGAGCCCGGCTGGCTTTTGGATTTCAGACTGGATGCTTTCTCCAAATGGAAAAAGATGAAAATGCCTCGCTGGGCACATCTTGACCTTCCCGATATAGATTTTCAGGATATAATTTATTATGCAGCTCCGAAGAAGGATTCCGACAGGCCGAAGGAAATAGATCCCAAGCTTGAAGAGACTTTCGAGAAATTGGGAATTCCTTTGCGTGAACGAGCCGCTTTGGCCGGGGTCGTGGCTGTCGATGCCGTATTCGATTCCGTATCCGTAGGGACCACCTTTCGCAAGACACTGGAAGACAAGGGAATAATTTTTTGCTCTTTTTCCGAAGCCGTTCGCGATCATTCCGATTTGGTCCGGAAATATCTTGCCAGCGTTGTTCCTTCCGGAGATAATTTTTTCGCCGCTTTGAATTCGGCGGTTTTCGGAGACGGCTCTTTCTGCTATATTCCCAAAGGGGTCAAGTGTCCGATGGAGCTTTCCAGCTATTTCAGGATAAATGCCAGCGGTACCGGACAGTTCGAAAGGACTTTGATTGTTGCTGACGAGGGTTCGAGTCTTAGTTATATGGAAGGATGCACAGCGCCTATGAGGGATGAACGTCAGCTTCATGCCGCTGTTGTCGAAATAATCGTCGAGAAAGATGCGGATGTCAAATATTCCACTGTACAGAATTGGTATCCGGGGGATTCCGAAGGTCGCGGAGGCATATTGAACTTTGTTACCAAGCGCGGAATGTGCAAAGGGGCGGGAAGCCATCTTTCCTGGACGCAGGTGGAAACCGGTTCGGCCATAACATGGAAGTACCCGAGTACCATATTGAAAGGCGACAATTCTTCTTCCGAATTTTATTCCGTGGCGGTCACGAATAATTATCAGCAGGCCGATACCGGGACGAAGATGATCCATACCGGAAAGAATACCAAAAGCAGGATAATAAGCAAAGGAATATCCGCAGGACACAGCCAGAATAGCTACAGAGGTCTGGTAATGATGAATGCCGGAGCCGAAGGCGCAAGGAATTATTCCCAATGCGACAGTTTGCTTATAGGTTCGCAGTGCGGAGCCCATACTTTCCCGGATATACGTAGTGCAAACAGGTCGGCTGTAGTGGAACATGAAGCGACCACCTCCAAAATAAGCGATGAACAATTGTTTTATTGTAATCAAAGGGGCATCGATCCCGAAGATGCGGTAGGCCTTATTGTCAACGGATATGCAAAGGAAGTGCTTTCGAAACTGCCCATGGAATTTGCCGTCGAAGCCCACAAACTCCTTCAGGTATCACTGGAAGGCTCAGTCGGGTGATTTTTTTATGAGTTATGAAATTGATTGCCATGGATATCTTCAGTACTGATTTTATCGTTTTCACATTAGGCGGAACGGGGGTCAGTCTGCTGGAACTCATTTCGGTTCTGGCCGGTCTTTCCTGTGTGGTTCTGGCCGGAAGGAATAGCAAATATAATTTCTGGATAGGGTATCTTTATAATATACTTCTCTTTTTGCTGTTTTTGCAACAGCATTTGTATTCCGCCATGCTGCTTCAGCCGATTGCGTTCGCCATCAACGGATTCGGTCATTGGCGATGGACCCATCCGCGTACGGGGGAACAAAGTACTTCCGATCCGAAATCCTTGAAAGTTTCATTGATGACATGGCGGGGAAGGGGACTTCTTTTCGGGGCCGTTGTTGTCTTCGGTACGGCATGGGGCTTTATACTCAGCCGTTTGGGAAATGAATGGTTCGCAAATGTATTCAGCCCTGATCCGACTCCTTATATGGATTCATTCGTCTTGATGATGACACTGTCCGCCCAATATCTTTCAGCCCTCAAGAAATGGGACTGCTGGATAGTCTGGCTTCTGGTCAACATTGCGAATATTATTCTTTATATTAGCGCAGGTCTTGTTTTCATGCCTATAGTGAGCGCTTTGTATCTTTTGAACGGATTGTGGTCTTTGTATACATGGTACAGACTGTATGAAAAGGAAAATGATTGATATGGACAACGATATATTATTGCAGATAAACGACCTGCATGCTGCTGCAGGAGAAAAGGAAATACTAAGGGGAATCGATCTTACGATAAGGAAAGGCGAAATCCATGCGGTAATGGGACCGAATGGCGCCGGAAAGAGCACTCTTTCAGCCGTTCTTACAGGTAAGCCAGAATATACGGTCACATCCGGATCGGCTACTTTCATGGGAAAGGATCTTCTTGCCATGAAGCCCGAGGAACGTTCATGGGCCGGGATTTTCATGTCGTTCCAATATCCCATAGAAATACCGGGGGTAACGATTACGAATTTCATGAAGACCGCAATCAATTCAAAACGCAAGGCCCAGGGTATCGAACCGATGAAGGCTGCTGAATTTCTCAAATTGTTGAGGAGTAAAATGGCTTTTGTTAAGATGAAACCGGAGTTTGCCAAAAGAGAAGTCAATGTAGGCTTTTCCGGAGGTGAAAAAAAACGTAACGAAATTTTCCAGATGGCAATGCTCGATCCTGTACTTTCCATTCTCGACGAAACCGACAGCGGGCTTGATGTTGATGCCTTGAAAATTGTCGCCGACGGTGTCAATTCATTGCGTACACCTCTGAAAGCTTCGATAATAATCACACATTATCAGAAACTTCTGGAATATATCGAGCCGGATTATGTGCATGTTCTTAAAGCCGGGAAAATCGTTGCCACATCGGGCAAAGAACTTGTCGGGGAAATAGAAGCCGAAGGTTTCGATAAATTTTAAAAAAGGATTTGGGATGGAAGGAAACGGAAGATATGTTGAAACACCGGGCGGAAGATATGTCGATATACCGGTAAAATCCGGCCCCGACACTCTGGTTGTGAAGGCAGGGACAGCGTTCAACAGGTCCTATGTCATAAACGCCGGCAGCAGCGTATCCATGCCAGCGAATCATATAATAGTTGAAGAAGGATCGCTTACAGATATCTGCATCATAATAATGCCGGGTGTCGATGCCGATATTCCGATTACCGTGGATCTGATCGGCGAAGGATCCGATTTTTCACTTTCCGGGATATATATATGCGGGAGCGAAGAAAGGGTTTCTCTGGAAACGGTGGTCAGGCATAGGGTTCCGGGATGCAAATCCAATCAGCATTTTAACGGAATAGTTTCAGGAACGGCCCGCACTGATTTTTTCGGAAGGATAATAGTCGCCCCCGATGCACAGAAGACTGAAGCCTATCAGGTAAACCGGAATATACTCCTTTCGGACAAAGCCAAAGTCAACACCAAGCCCCAACTGGAAATATATGCTGATGATGTCAAGTGTTCCCATGGCGCCACAATCGGAAGACTTGATGAAGAAGCTCAATTTTATATGAGGTCGAGAGGAATTCCACTGGAAGAAGCGAAAGTCTTGCAGATGCTTTCATTCATTTCCCCTGTCTTGAATCACATCCGGAATTCTGCCGAAAGGGAAGTTGTTGCCAAAGATATTGATGAGGCCATAAGGAAAATCCTTTAAACCATACCAGGCGGTGATTTGCGTTCCGAATGTCAAAATAAATCTCGGACTGAATGTCCTTCGCAAAAGACAAGATGGCTATCATGACATCGAAACGCTTTTTGTGCCTTATAACGATATCCATGATACCCTGGAAGTTATCAAGGCAGATGATTACAGCCGTATCTCAGCCAGGCTTTTTGCCGTTTACGGTGATTCCGTTACACAGGCCGTATCTCCCGACGGCAAGATCATGATAACCATTGCAATACCTGGGGATTCTCCTGATTGGGATCCGATGGATGATCTTTGCGTAAAGGCATACAGGCTTCTTGATGCCGATTATGATCTTCCTTCCGTCAAGATATTCCTTGAAAAGACGGCCCCCGTAGGTGCCGGTCTTGGCGGCGGTTCTTCCGATGCTGCGACTGTCCTAAAAATACTGGATTCTTTGTTTTCCTTGGGACTTTCCGAAGAAAAACTTGCAGTTTATGCCGCGAAAGCAGGGAGCGACTGTCCGTTTTTCATATACAACAGGCCTATGCTTGGCCGTGGCCGCGGTGAAATCCTCACTCCATTCGAACTCAACGGAATATTCAATGGATATGAAATGCGTGTCATTGTACCGGAAGGCATTTCGGTTTCCACTTCACAGGCGTATAAAAATATAGTTCCCCGTATTCCGGAACATTCCGTTCCTGAAGTGCTCGCAAAGCCGGTAGAGCAATGGAAAGAATTCCTTTTCAATGATTTCGAGCCTGCCGTTTTCGCAGATCATCCCGAATTGTCCGCCATAAAAAAATCCCTTTATGACAGCGGCGCCGTATACGCTTCCATGTCCGGAAGCGGATCCGCCCTTTTCGCTCTTTATAAAAAATAGATATTTCTTTTTTATATTATTCCGTTTTTATCTTTTTTAAAATTATTGCCGCTTTTCCTGCCGAGATTTGCAATAAAGAATCGGAGGAGGAAAATGATAATCAATATTTTCGGAGCCAAATGCATAGGAATAGACGCGTTGCCGGTAACAATAGAAGTCGATATCAGTTCCGGTATCGGTATCCATCTGGTAGGGCTTGCCGATATTGCTGTCAAGGAAAGTCTTTTGAGGACAATGACTGCCCTTCAGACTTTGGGATACCGGATTCCCGGGAAAAAGATAGTGATAAATCTTGCTCCGGCCGATATGCATAAAAACGGCAGCGGCTATGATCTTCCGATAGCGTTGGGAATAATTGCGGCTTCCGGGCAGGAAGAGCTTCCATTTATAAGCGATTATATAATAATGGGCGAGCTTGGCCTTGACGGATCCCTGAAGCGGATTCCCGGAGCTTTGCCTTTTGTCGAACTCGCAATGAGGAAAGGTCTCAAAGGCTGCATATTACCTTCTATATCGGCAGCCGAAGCTTTGGAATACCGTAAGACTTCAATATACGGTGCCGATAACTTGTATGATGTCCTGGCCATTTTGAAAGGAAGCGAGGGCTATGAACGTTTCCTTGTATGTAACAGGAACGCGTTTTCCGTAGATAATTTCCATTCCGGCGACGATAGCGGGGACGTAATGGATTTTTCCGAAATAATAGGTCAGGAAGGGGCCAAGCGTGGTTTGGAGATAGCCGCGGCAGGCGGGCACAATGTCATTATGGTCGGACCTCCGGGTTCAGGAAAAAGTTCCCTTGCCAAAGCTCTTTCAGGAATACTTCCTCCCATGACTTTTGAAGAGTCCCTTACCACAAGTAAAATATATTCAGTTGCCGGAAAGGGTGATATACGGTTCGGACTCATGCACAAAAGGCCTTTCCGTTCTCCCCATTGCAGTGCTTCCATGGCGGCTGTCATCGGCGGCGGGAAAGGGGAAAACATTCTTCCGGGGGAAATATCGCTGGCTCAAAATGGAATTTTGTTCCTTGATGAATTCTGTGAAATAAAGAATGCGGTGGCGGAAGCATTGAGAGGACCTTTGGAAGACAGGAAAGTGGTCATATCCAGATTGCGTTGCAAGATAGAATACCCTGCTTCGTTCATGCTTGTGGCCGCCACGAATCCATGTCCGTGCGGATATTACGGGGAAGGTGACAGATGTTCCTGTACTTCAAGTCAGAGAGCGGCTTATATGTCGAAACTATCCGGACCCATAATGGATAGGATAGACATTCAGTTGTGGCTCCATCCTGTGGATCCTGACAAAATGGTCCGCAGATATGAAGGAGAGACAAGCGAAGCAGTCCTTTCAAGGGTAAGCCGTGCCAGGAAAATTCAAAAAGACAGATTCTCGAACGAAAATATTTTTGTGAATTCGGGAATGAACAACCGGATGCTGAAAGATTACTGCCCTTTGTCCGATGATTGCAAGGAAATGATAACCAAGATAATAACCGTCAGAAAATTATCCGCCAGGGCTTTTGCGAGGATAGTCAAGATTTCAAGAACCATAGCTGATCTGGCCGGATCCGAAGATATCATGCTTGGACATATAGTGGAAGCTGCCGGACTTCGTTTCCTGGACAAGACTTATGGCGGGCTGTATAATTAATTGAATAACAGCTTTCTAAATTGAATAATAATATTTACTATGAAGCATTCCGTTTTTTACTCCTGTTGTCTTCTGATCTCGGTTCCTCTTATAATCATGTCCTGCTCCGGTCTTGACGGCAATTACTCCCGTGGCAGAACCAGATCCCAAACTGTTTCCGGAAAGCCACATGACAACGGGAAACCATACGTAAGCGACACTTCCGTATATCTTACTGCTCTTGAGTTTCCCCGAGGATATGATTGGAAAAAGGATACATTATACGGGAAGGTGAATTGCAAATTGGTCCTTTTCAAGAACGGGTCCAGGACTCTGGAACTTCCGGCTAAATTCGACAGCGGGATAAGTCCCGATCCCGATACGCATAGGGTAATTGAAGGTTATCTGTATACTGATTATTGTACTGACGGGGAAACGATAATAAGCCGTGACGGCCGGTCTCTTTTCCATTATCAGGGGGAAGAATTGATGTCGGGTTTTCTTGTTAAGGATGGAGATGTATATACTTTGGGACAGGATCGTTCCGGACATGGCTTTTCATTCCGGAAAAACGGGAAATCCATATTGAAAAAGGAAAATGGGGAGATTATGGGTGGAATGTATGATTCCGCTTATGAGAATGGAGCCCTTTATGAAAGCGGAGGCCATCTGTATTTCAGTTATTATAATACTTCGATATCGGGAAAAACTGTGGAAAAGAAATATTTTCTTGTGGAAGACGGTGTTGCGGTCCGTATAGATTCTGAAAAGGTTTATGATGAAATATATGACTTGAGGATGTCCGGGGGCGTTTTGTACAAGACAGTAAAAGTCAAAGGAAGTCTTTATCCTTTATCTTTGTTTTCCGGTGATTCACGGTCCGATTTGGGAAAGAACTATAACATAAAAGTAACAAGCGCTTTTATCCTTCCTAATGCAAATGACATCATGGTCCAGGAAACTTTTGTCAATACCAGAAGCGATAGCGGATTCATGTCTATATGGAAAGCTTCGGGATTCGTCGGATCATATAATACCGATACTGATATCTATGCCGAAAGGGGCAAACTTTATGCTGTGGAAATGGATACTTCAGGCTATGCCTACAGGTTCCGCTTCGGTTCGGGATCGATAAAACTTTCGAACAAATATTATTTTATTTCCAATCATTGCGCCACTGTGGAAAACGGGCATTTCTATTTGGTTTTGACTCCTGCCTGCATAAATAAGAAACCTGTTCTCTGGAAAGACTCAGACAGCAGTACCGTCAATATAGAAAACGGATATGTGACATCAGTGTCAGTCTGTCCATGAAATAGTCCTGGATTCGTCCGGATTGACCTTTATTTTTACTTTCAAGGTTTCTCCGGGAAGAATTCCTTCTATATTTTCCGGCCATTCCATTATGCATAGACTTCCGCTGTCTATGTAGTCATAGAATCCGATGTCCAAAGCTTCTGATATCTTGTTTATCCGGTAGAAATCAAAATGATAGATGGATTCTCCGTTATTTGTCTTGTATTCGTTAATAATGGCGAAGGTAGGAGAGCTTACGGCATCCTTCCTTACTCCCAGCCTTCTGCATACAGCTGTTGTAAATGTCGTTTTTCCGGCTCCCATAGGAGCGTAGAAGGCTATTATCTTATGATCCCCGATTTCTTTTATGAATTCCCCGGCAGCTCTGTCCAGATCTTCCGGATTGATTATTGTAATTGTATGTTCCATATTTATAAGTCTATTCGTAATCCTGCTTCGAAATTAATCATTAACGGTTGTTGTGTGCGTATGCTTTTAGGCTGATCGCAATCGAAATAATACCTTAGACTGGGATCTATGTAAAGATTCAGGCCGTTATCCAGTTTGAATTGGACGCCTATTCCGCAGGCGGCCGACAGCTGCACTCCATCAACAGATTGTCTGAAGTTTATTTTTTCCGGTTGGCTTTTTATCCTGTAATTGTCCAGGAAACATTTCTCAGCGGTACCGCCTCCGAAAGCATACATGCATACGGCCTTGCCGTTTACAATATTATATGATATGTTCAACGGTATTCCGATAAAATGCTGCCTGTTGCTTATGTCGGCTGTTATAGTGCGGATTATTATTCCGCGGCTGTCTACTTTGGTGTAAGTCCCCGTGAAAGCCCTGCTCAGGAAAGAATATTCTATCCCTGTGTTAAGAGCCCACCTCTTCTTATATTTGATCCGTACACCCAATCCGAATGAAAGCGGCACTCCGTATGTGGATTCGCTTAATTCTTTTATAGTCGTTTTTGTCGGTGCTGTCTGGGTTCCTGTTCTAAGCGGGCCTGTTCTCGAATTGCTGTTAGGTGAACCGTTGCTCTCAAGCTGTCCGTTTACAACGAATGTGATTCCGGAAATTCCTGAAGATTGTTTGTCTTCATCTTCCTGATATTCCGTTTCGGTGAACGGATCTTGAAGATATTCTTCACTTTCATTTTCGTTATCGCGTTCATCTTCTTTCGCTTGCCGGCTCTTTGACTTTACAGACGGAGTCGACTTTATGCTTGTCCCGTTATGTTCTTCCGCTATCTTGTTTCCGGTCCCGCCGCCAGTCTTGACCTCGGATCCGCCTTCAGCTTCCGATTTGTCTGGCTTGTCGCTATTTATTACAATCTCTTCCTTTATTGCCTGTATTTTCTTGTCTTTTTCCGTTGTTCCGGTTACGGCTGCAATGAGATTTCCATTGACTTCGGAATCTTTTCCGGCGGAAGTATCCGCAATTACTGAAATCAGTCCATTATTACGTTGCCCGATATCTTTATGATCCGTAAGTTGGATGCTTGCTACAATTCCCGCTGTTATCGCCGCTGCCAGAGAAACTGCCGATACGAGTCTTTTCCACCGGAAAGAGTGTTTCCTGTTCGGCTGCATATTGTCTAAACGGTACGATACGGCATTCCATACACGGTCGGGAACTTCCTCCCGTGCATTTTCCATAATCGACTTTATCCGTTTGTCGAATTCCCTATTATCATCTTTTAACATCGGACAATTCCTTAATTTTTTCCTGCAGCATTATTCGTGCCCTGTGCAGTTGCGATCTCGAGGTGTTTTCCGATATCCCCAAAGAATCCGCGATCTCTTTATGGGTATATCCTTCTATCGTATACATATTGAATATTATCCGGTATCCGGGGGGAAGTCCGGAGATAAGCTTCAATAATTCTTTATATCCGATATTCTCGACAGGTGTCGACGTTTCGCTCCTTACATTTACCGCCGAATCTATATCGTCACTCATTTTCATCACATCTTTTTTTCTCAGGCTCATAAGAGCCGTGTTGATGAAAATCTTTCTTGCCCAACCCTCGAATGATCCGCTGGCGGAATAACTTCCGAGTTTGGTGAATAAAACCACAAAACCTTCCTGCAGTATGTCTTCGGCCAGCTCCCGATTTCCCATGTATCGTATACATACGGGGAACATCTTGGGCGCCAATGTGTTATACAATGTTCTTTGCGCCGGTCGTTCGCCTTTTATACATAAATCCAGCAACTCCTTTCCCGTGGCGGTACAGGCGTTCCCTTTATTCGGGTCCGTGTCCGGTACCTGATTATTAGGATGCTTTTTTGCCAAAGGACGTTGCATATCTTTAGGTAATTATCAAATAATTACAAATTTCGTTAAAAAAGATGAATTTGTACTATTTTTGTATATTGTATCTAATCGAAATCAAGCTGGACATGACAATAAAAAAATCATATATATTATTTACAGTTGTTGCACTTGTCTTATTTCCCCGTTTATCTGCTGCTCAGGGCAGGCCAAGCCTGGGTGTGAGCTGGTCAATAGTAGACGCCGTTACGATGTATGGTAATGGCCAATATGTGCAAGCAAAGTCCCTTCTGAATAAAGTCGTTACTGTGAAACCTTCCGAAGATGCCGCATATTATTATATGGGTCTTTGCGATCTGCATCTTTCCGATTACAAGGCTGCGGTATCCGAATTCAAAAAAGCCGTTTCAATTGATCCGGGTAATTATTGGTATCGTGACAAGCTGGCTGTGTTATATTCCATGACCGGCAATGAAGACCTTGCCGAAGATATGTTTGTAAAATTGTTGGCCGATTTCCCAGGCAAGAGCGATCTTTATTATAATCTTGTCAATATATATATTAAGCAGAAGCAATATGACAAGGCCCTGTCCACTCTCGACAGCATAGAAACGGTGTTCGGCAAGAGTGAGGAGGTGACATCCACAAGATATGGCATCCTTAATTCCCGGAATAAGCCGGAAGAGGCTTTTAAAGCTTTGCTTGATTACAACAAAGATAATTCGTCTCCGACGATTTTGTCTTTGCTTGGAGATCATGAAATGTCCGAATACAAAGACTCTTCGGCAATGGCATATTATAATGAAGCATTGTCTCTTTACAAGGGATATGCCCCGGCTCTTTTCGGCAAGGCGGAAGTATTCAGAATAAGACGTGATTATGACAATTATTTCTCCGTGATGCATTCTGTTGTGCAGGAAGATAATATTCCTTCGCAAGTGAAATGCCGTTATATCTCCGCACTCTTCCGTCAGGGAGATCCGAGATTCCTGCAGACTTTCCTTCCACGGGTCGATTCCCTTGTCAATGAATGTATAGGAATATATCCCGGCGATACCACCGTGCTCCAGACTGCCGGCCTTTATTTTTATTCCACAGGACGCAATGACAAAGCGAAAACGTATTTGCGCAAAAATGTCGAACTGGATCCGGGCAGTGTGTCCGCTACTGCAACTTATATCCAGTTTCTGGCTTATACCAAAGATTGGAAGGCTGTGATAAGCGAGAGTGACAAAGCATTGGAACGGTTCCCTGAAGAAACCGGTTTCCTGGAAATGAAAAACATGGCCTATTATAATCTGAAGGAATATAAGAATGTCATTTTGTCTTGCGAGAAAATAATCTCGATAGCCCAAGACGATACCTCGAGGACACTTCCTGCATATTCTTCCATGGGGGATATGTATCATGAGATGGGGGACTCGAAGAAAGCTTATCAAGCTTATGAAAAAGCTCTTAAGATCAATCCCGATTATTTGCCCGTCCTTAACAATTATGCCTATTATCTGAGTGTTGAAAATAAAAAGCTCAAAAAGGCATATTCCATGAGCAAGAGGACGATAGAAAAAGAACCTGACAATGCCACTTATCTGGATACTTTCGGGTGGATACTGCATCTGCAGGGGCTGGATCTGGAGGCCAAGGCTTTTTTTAAGCATGCAATGCTTTACGGCGGCAAGGAAAGTGTAACAGTTCTTGATCATTATGCGGAAGTCCTTTATGCTCTCAAGGAATATGACCTTGCCAGTGTATATTGGGATTATGCGAAACAAAAAAACAAAGGGGAGATCCCCGGTCTTGAAAAAAAGATAAAAGAAAAATTGGATGCGATAAAGGGCAAATGAGTTCCGGAATGAATATAAAATGGAAAATACCGGCGATTCTGTCCGTACGTAATGCAGCCATCATTCTGGCTGTGATTCTTCTGCATATTCTTTACGCTCCTTTGTCAAGCGCACAGAATACGAAGACACAGGAGAGTAGAAAAGCCCGTCTTGAAAAGGAAATCGAAATTCTGGACAGGCAGATCAAAGAGAATTCGGTAAAAAGCAGCAGCGCTCTTTCAAATCTTTCTTTGTTAGGAAAGAAGATATCGGACAGAAAGGAGCTTATTGCTGAAAGCGACAAACAGATTGCTTCGTATGAGTCTTCCATAAAGGTGAAACAGTCCCAGGTGAATTTGCTCGGTAGGCGTCTCGATACTCTTTCGTTTTATTATTCGAAACTCGTACGCAGTGCATACAAAAACAGAGATGCCAGAGTCTGGTATATGTATATGCTTTCCAGTGAAAATCTGGGACAGGCTTTCAGAAGGATCAGCTATCTGCGGGATTTTTCTAAGAAGATGAATGAACAGGCTTTGAAGATAAAACAGACCGAATCCGAACTTGAGAAGGAAACGGCAAAACTCGAATATCTGAAAAAAAAATCCCAGGAAATACGTGCCGTGCGGGTAACTGAAATCAACTCCCTCCAAAAGGAACAACAGGAATCGCAAAGAACAATAAATCAACTTAAACGCAACAGGTCTAAATTCCAAAGGGATCTTACTGCCAAGAGACGCCAGGTCGAAGCTCTCAATCGTGAGATAGAAAGAATCATCAAGAAAGCGATGGAAGAAAAGGCTGCCTCATCAAGCAGCAAGTCCGGCACTTCCAAAAGCAGCTCGAAACATAAGGCAACTATCGATTACAAATTGGCCGGGGAGTTCGCCGCCAATAAAGGCAAACTTCCATGGCCTGCCGAAGGTCCCGTCGTGGATCATTTCGGACAGCATTATCATCAGGTGTTTACAAGAGTCCTGCTTCCTTTCAACAATGGAGTTACGATAGCTTTGGACAAGGGAACTGAAATTAAATCAGTATTTAACGGGGTCGTAAGCCAGATCGTTGTTATTCCGGGATATAATAAATGTGTATTGGTACAGCACGGCAATTATTTCTCATTCTATTGCAAACTGAAGAGTGTGAGTGTCAAAGCCGGGGATTCGGTACGTACGGGACAATCCATAGGCGTCGTGGATACAATCAACGGCGAAACCCAGCTCCATTTCCAGATATGGTCTGGCAGATCGCCTCAGAATCCGGAACTTTGGCTGAGACCTATGTAATATTTATTGTGTGATTTTGATTTTGCAGTGCTATCCGCTCGGTCAGCCATATTCGGTCAGGCATATCCGATCTGCTATCTAGTCAGCCAATCCAAGCTGTCATCAGATCTGTCATCCAAACGGTTATTTAACCGGCCATCCGATCGTCTATCCGATCCAAGTTAAGGACTTCCCGGAAGATCAGCCGACTACCCATACAAGGACGTGCCTGTCGAAAGTCATATATTCCAATTCGAATTCTTCTTCATAGCCGTCTTTCTCTATGAATGTGGCCTCCAGCTCCCCTTCTCCGCGAGGCCGGAACTTTTCCACTTCGATTTGTTCGGCGAAGTTTACGTTATATTGTGATAATCTTTTGAATATCGCTTCTTTTGCACACCAGTATATCGCAAGCTGTTCATTCTTTTTGTTGTCGTCATCGAGATCTTCGATCTCGTCTTTGGAAAGAGCCTTTTGTTCTACAGCCTTGAAATCCCTGTCGACGGATTCGATGTCGATTCCAACATCTTCCGTATCATGCAGGATAACGGCGACATATTTTTCAGTGTGTGTTATGCTTATATTGATAGCACTGTTTTCAAGATACGGCTTGCCGTTGTCGTGGTGGCTTAGATATACTTTTTCGTCAAACATAAGATTCAACAATGCCCTTACCGCGAGTCTTTGTTTCCTTAAAGATTCGCTTCCGATAAGCAATATTTCTTCCATTTCGTCAGAAGGAGTTGAGCTTTGTTCTTTCAGCTCTTCTTCGGATTCCGTGATTTGCCAAACTCCTATTTCCGCTTTGCTTTCAAGGGTTTTCCTTAAATAAAGTGCCATATAATTATTAAAATTCTATTTTCTTCAATTGTTCTCCCTGTTTTACAATACATGCATAAACGAATAATCCCTCCGAAGGAATATTTCCCCGGAGATTGATTTCATTATTACATTGCCGACAGCGGATCCTCGGATCTCGAGTCCGCTTTTCCTTTCGAATCAGATGTTATAGAACTGGGAGGCTCCATATAAAATGTTAGTTACAATCGCAAATATAATGATTTTTTGATATTCAAAAAAATATCCGCATTCTATTAATATCTTTTTTGTCGTATTTCGATATCCTTTCGTAATAAAGTCTGAATCGCAACAATTTAATTTATTTCAAGAATAATTATGTATATTTGCGAAAGGAAATAAAACAATAAGTTATTAAAAACTTTAAAATACGCTTTTATTATGAAATTTTTGTCAGATGAGAAATTGACCATAGTCGGTGCTGCCGGCATGATCGGTTCTAACATGGCTCAGACCGCCCTGTTGCTTAAGCTAACTCCTAATTTGTGTCTGTACGATGTCTATGAACCGGGTCTTAAAGGTGTCGCTGCGGAAATCAATCATTGCGCTTTCGACGGTGCGAATGTTACCTATACGACGGATCCCGCCGTCGCTTTCAAAGACGCCAAATTTATCATATCTTCGGGCGGAGCGCCACGTAAGGAAGGGATGACACGTGAAGATCTTCTCAAAGGCAATTGCCAGATTGCAGAAGACTTCGGTAAGAATGTCAAGAAATACTGCCCTGATGTAAAGCATGTAGTTGTTATTTTCAATCCTGCCGATCTTACCGGTCTCGTAGTTCTTCTTCATTCCGGTTTGAAACCGTCACAGGTCACAACTCTTGCCGCTTTGGATTCCACGCGTCTCCAGACAGCTCTTGCAGAAGAATTCAATGTACAGCAATGCAAGGTCACAGGCTGCCATACTTACGGCGGTCATGGCGAGCAGATGGCTGTATTCGCTTCGAAAGTCAAGGTTGACGGTACTCCTCTTACAGAGTTGATCGGGACCAAACTTTCCGCCGAAAGATTTGAAGAAATCAAAAAGAATGTAATCCAGGGAGGTTCCAATATAATCAAACTTCGCGGTCGTTCTTCATTCCAGAGCCCTGCAGTCAATTCCGTCGAAATGATTGCTGCTGTTATGGGCGGAGAGGAATTCACATGGCCTGCAGGTACTTATGTCAATGAAGGCAAATATCATAACGTAATGATGGCTATGCCTACGGTAATCGATAAAAGCGGTGTCCATTTCAAGGCTGTGGATGGTACAGCTGAGGAGCTTGCAGCTTTGGACAAATCGTATGAGCATCTTTGCACAATGCGTGATGAAATAATCAGTCTAGGCATCATACCTCCTGTTTCGGAGTGGAAGAAAGCTAATCCAAATCTGTAAGGATTTACTGACTGTTTAAAATAATAAGAAGGCGGACGATATCTTTATCGTCCGCCTTC
Organism: Bacteroidales bacterium; assembly: GCA_022648685.1. Lineage (GTDB taxonomy): Bacteria > Bacteroidota > Bacteroidia > Bacteroidales > UBA932 > Cryptobacteroides. Next base: position 248,361 of record JALCMW010000001.1, on the reverse strand, counting down.
CTTTTTATTGTCCTCTGAGATTCATAGATCCTGAACCTGAAGGAGAAAATCCAATTTATAATCCTTCCGGACATTTCCTTCTTCTCGGGAATATTTTGTCTTCCCTACTGAAAAATGCCGGAGCCGGCCATGGCTATATTAGGTTAATATACTGATATACAATTATTTGCTCTTTTTTAGCATGGCCAGCCCCCTCCAAAATACCCGACCTGTCCATGCTTGCTGAAGGTCAAAGTGTTAATTATTAAGTATTTAAGCTGTTGAGGGCATGGCCGGCTTCTGCCAAAATTCCTGAAGTGAGTTCCATTGTATTGCCGTAACATGAAAAAAAATAAGTTTTCAGGCAAGATTCGGGGGAAAAGGGGATTTAATTGGATGAGAGCTCTTAAAAAAGAAAATAACAACAAAATTTTTAAGAAAAGTAGAAAATGGAAAAAATGAAATTTCTTAAATCCGCAGCGGCTATGATGCTTTGCTGCGTATCTGCAACGATAATGATTTCATGTAAAAAAGACGACAAGCCTGCATCTGCATTGAAGTTCAATCCTGCTAAAGTAGAGGCTATTGTCGGTTCAACGGTCTCGGTAACCGTTAGCGGTGGAACAGAACCGTACACCGTTGTGTCAAGTGACGCCAAGACGGCAACCGTTACCGTTACTAAAGACGTTATTAAAGTTACAGGTATCAAAGACGGAACTGCAACGATTACAGTAACGGATAAGGACAAATTAAGCAGTAAAGTGCCAGTGACCGTGAAAACGGCAACGGGACTGACTTTTGACAAAAATCCGGTTAATGTGGCAGTCGGGAAAGAGGATGTCGTTACCATTAATGGCGGCGTAGCCCCTTATGTGGTGGCAGCAAAGGATGCAACTATCGCTACAGCAATCGAAAAGGATGGAAAGATAACAGTCAAAGGTGTGAAAGCCGGTACGACTACGATTTCCGTAACAGACAAAAACAAGAAAAGCGGAACTGTAATCGTAACTGTAAAGTAAGAGATTTGAAAAAGTCTCTAATCGGAAAGAAGCGGGTTTCTGTATTGGCAAGCCGCTTCTTTCTTTTCTGTTTTCCATATTGTATAGTTACTTGTAATCAAGTACCGGTGAGTCGAACGACTTTGAATCTGCAAGCGAATCATATGGAAGTTTTAACTTTGCCGAAATCCGGAATCTCAAAGTACCTATTAAAGAAATCGAAAGGATTGCTCATGTTGGAATACGGAAACCATACTTATCCTGGATATGTCAATCATGAAATGGAGATTGGGTAATACGGATACGCTAATAGATAGTGCCCCGGATACTTACCATGGCGGAGAATTGATAGAAAAAAGGCGATCGCAGTCAATGGACTTCGTTCGCCTTTTTATTCGATTCATTTATTGTCGGGGTACTGTGACTCGAACACAGGACCCTCTGGTCCCAAACCAGATGCGCTAGCCAACTGCGCCACACCCCGAATTCCTTTCCCATAAATAATGGAACAGGACTGCAAATATACTTCTCTTTGGTTAAAATCCAAAATTTTCCATAAAAATTCATATATTTGAAGCATGATTATAGAAGCACACGGGATAGAAAAGTCCTTCGGAAAGCTCAAGGTATTGAAAGGCATTGATTTTCAAGCCGGGAAGTCCGAGGTCGTTTCCATAATGGGTGCTTCCGGAGCCGGAAAATCAACTTTGCTTCAAATCCTGGGTACTCTTATGACACCGGATGCCGGATATCTGAATGTGGACGGTACCGATGTCCTGACTTTGGGAAGTAAGTCTCTTTCATCTTTCCGCAATCACAAAATAGGATTCGTATTCCAGTTCCATCATCTTTTGCCGGAGTTTACTTCCGTTGAAAATGTCATGATTCCTGCTTTGATTGCCGGAAAATCGGAGAAAGAAGCCAGATCAGCTTCGCTGTCTCTTCTGGATACGTTAGGTCTGGGTGCAAGGGCACAACACAAGCCTTCCGAACTTTCCGGAGGTGAACAGCAGCGTGTCGCCATCGCAAGGGCCTTGGTGAATAATCCATCCATCCTTTTTGCCGATGAGCCTTCCGGGAATCTGGACAGCAAGACGAAAGCAGAGCTGCATAAGCTTTTCTTTTCACTGCGGGACCGTTTCGGGCAGACGATAGTAATTGTGACCCATGATCCGGATCTTGCGGCGATGTGCGATAGGTCCTTGTTCATAAAGGACGGACTTTTCGAATCTTCGGAACCTTTATCATGTAAAGAATGATATTCCGTTTCAAACGTTTTTCCGTAAGCAACGACAGGTCTCCGATGAAAGTGAATACGGACGGAGTTTTGCTCGGTGCTGCTGCTTCAGTCAATCAGGATGATCGTATCGTACTTGATGTCGGGACTGGGACCGGTGTCATAGCGTTGATAATAGCGCAGAAATTATATGACCTGTCCCTGTCAGTAAATCGGGAATGGCCTGACGATGTAAGAATTACCGGTATAGATGTGGACGGACCGGCTTGTGAAGAATCTGCTGAAAACTTTGGGAAGTCCCCCTGGCCGGATATCTTGAATGTGAAGAAAATTCCTTTGTCGGATTATATACCGGAAAAAGAAATAGACCTGATTGTTTCCAATCCTCCGTATTTCGAGAAATCATTGAAAGCCCCTGATGAAAGACGTTCATTTGCACGCCATTCTTGCGAAGGCATATCATATGCCGATTTGATATCGTTTTCCAAAAGATATCTGAGTCCTTCCGGACGTCTTGCCTTGATTCTTCCTGCGGTTTACGAAACTGATCTTCTCCGTTGTGGCAGAATGGGCGGTTTGTTTCCTTCCCGCATTATACGTATAAGCACAACTGCAGCAAAACGCCCCTCGAGATTGATTGCGGAATTTTCCCGTTCTCATTTCGGGATGGATGTGAAAACACTTTTGATAAGTGAAGACGGCCGATATACGGAAGATTACAGAAAGATAACGGAACCATTTTATTTGTAATGGGACCATCCTTTTTTACATAGATAACCACCGTTTCCGTTACTATCTTATTATTACCTTTCCTCGGAGTTCAGTTTGCGGATCTGGTGACGTCTGAACGATTCTTCCCCGATGTATAATCTGGCTACTTTTTCCACAGGGATTACCTTTTCGAAAATAGGCGTGTATTTCGCTTCTACTCCGTGGGAATTCTTTATGGCATCCGTATATCTGTTCAGAAGTTCGGAAAGTTCTTGTGGATCTTTTCCGGCCTCCACACCATCGGACAGCGCTTTATACGCTGAAAACACCCTTCCGAAAGATTGTTTCCTTTCTTTTTCCATCCTGTTGTATAGCGGCCAGAAATTCTGTGCTTCAGTAGGTGTCAATCCCATTGCATTTGTAAGGAAAGCGATTTTTTCGCTTTGCATCCTTTGCTGCCATCCGTCGTCCCTGTCCATTCCCTTATGCCCTTTCTGTGCCGATGCGCTGAAAGAACATGCAAGAGAGACCAGTATGATCACAACGGCTGTTTTAATGATTTTCTTCATAAGTCGTATATCCTAAAAGTTCAACGGAAGTTCCGGATTCGATAAGGTAATTCTTGATATCATCATCCGATATATCATCATCGGCTTTCTTACTGCCGTTATCTTCGTAAATCACATACGGATCGGTAACGGGGATGATATCCGCCGAAAGGAACTTCTCATACAAATTGTCTTCCTGTGACCTGTTTGAGGTTTTTCTTACTACAAGCGAACCGATCATGACTGCCAGTGCAAAGCATGCGGCAAGAGTGATGTAAGGCTTGAATTTATTCCAGAATGAAATGACCATTTCCTTTCCTTCTGTATTCTCTTTGACATCGAAATATGATGCATCGGGATATTTCGAAGAAGATGGGCCCGATTTGCGCGGAATGGCTGACAATCTGGTACGCAGATTATCAAAGTAGCCTTCAGGTACTTTGTAACAAATCTTTTTTATTTCACCGTTCTCTATCATAGTCATTAATTTAGACAAATTATAAGACTAATAGTTAAAAGTCATTCCGACAATTTTTCAAGTTCGCCCTTTATTTTTTCATAAGCGATATGGTAAGAGGCTTTCAGTGATCCTACCGAAGTGTTGAGTACGGATGAAATTTCTTCATACTTCATTTCTTCATAATATCTCATCGTGAAAACAAGTTTCTGTTTTTCAGGCAGCTTCTGGATTGCTTTGCTCAAAATTCTTTGAGCTTCATTCCCGTTGAAATAGGGGTCTTCGTCAATCTTCTTTTCCATTTCGGCGGTCAGGCTATCCAAAGACAATGCCGCTCTGATTTTCTTTTTATGCAGAAAATTGAGGGCTTCATTCGTGGCTATCCTGTAAAGCCATGTGAAAAGTTTCGCTTCCCCTCTGAAAGAAGGCAGCGAATTCCATATCTTTATGAATATTTCCTGCAGGAGATCATCGGTGTCTTCATGCGAGCATACGAACCTGCGGACATGCCAATAGAGTCTTTCGCTGTAACCGCTTACGATCTCATTGAATGCCTGTTCCCTGTGCCCTTCACGATAAATACGGATGATTTCCTGGTCGGTCATTTATTTTCTTTTGATAACTCTTTCAGCCGCCTTTATTATGTGAGCAGCATCAAGTCCGTAAGCTTGCATAAGTTCCGCCGGAGTCCCGGTTTGTCCGAATCTGTCTTCTCCGTTTACGAATTCAACAGGTACGGGTACTGTTCCAGCCAGTGTCCCGGAGATCAACTCTCCCAAACCGCCTGCCATATTGTGCTCTTCCGCGATGACAACGGCCCTGGTCTTGGACGCCGAGGTTATGACGGTATCCTTGTCAAGGGGCTTGATTGTTGCGATATCTATTATTTCGGCATTGATGCCGTTCTTTTCAAGAGCTTCGGCAGCCTGAAGTGCTTCCCAGACCATGTGTCCGGTGGCGAATATCGTAACGTCTTTTCCTTCGTTGAATATATATGCTTTCCCTATTTCGAAAATACGGTCTTCAGGAGTGAAGTTCGGAACGGAAGGCCTGCCGAAACGCAGATATACCGGACCGCAATATTCAGCCGCTGCAATAGTTGCCGCTTTGGTCTGATTATAGTCGCAAGGATTGATGACCGTCATTCCCGGAAGTGCGCGCATCAGGGCGATATCTTCCATAGTCTGGTGGGTGGCTCCGTCTTCGCCCAATGTGATTCCGGCATGGGATGAAGCTATTTTCACATTTGTCTTACCGTAAGCGACTTCCTGCCTTATCTGGTCATATACACGTCCGGTTACGAATTCGGCGAAAGATCCGGCAAACGGAATCTTTCCAGTAATGGCCAGGCCGGATGCAACTCCTATCATGTTCGCTTCCGCGATTCCGCATTGTATGAACCGTTCCGGAAAAGCTTCTGCAAAATCATTCATTTTCAGGGAGCCTTTGAGATCGGCTGTAAGAGCGACGACTCCGGGATATTTTTTCCCCGCTTCCAGCAATCCGGCCCCGAATCCGCTCCTTGTATCTTTTTTACCTGTATCTGTATATTTCTTCATGATTTGTCTTCTCAAAATATTAATAATCGCCCAAAGTCTCTTCCAATTGCGTCATAGCCTCTTCACATTGTTCCTGTGACGGTGCTTTTCCATGCCACTTGTTAGTGCCTGCCATGAAACTGACCCCTTTTCCCATAACGGTTTTGAAAAGTATCATTACCGGTTTTCCGCTGCCTTTGTCCGATTTCGCTTTTGCAAACGCTTTCAGAATCGAATCGAAATCATGTCCGTCGGCGACTATCACATTCCATCCGAAGGCCTTCCATTTTGCTTCCAGATCACCTTCCCCGGAGATCTTTTCAACCGGTCCGTCTATCTGCTGTCCGTTCCAATCAGTCATTGCTATCAGATTGTCCAGTCCGTGATGTGCAGCGAACATTCCGGCTTCCCATATTTCACCTTCTTCGCTTTCTCCGTCACCGCAAAGGACATATACAGAATTATCTTCTTTGTCCAGTTTCTTCCCTAAGGCCAGTCCTGCTGCCGCCGACAGCCCTTGTCCCAGGGAACCTGAAGCCTGCACTACTCCGGGCAGACTTTTCTCAATCGACGGGTGGCCCTGCAGACGGGAACCGAATTTTCTGAAAGTGGCAAGTTCCGATACCGGGAAATAGCCTGCCCTTGCCAATATAGAATAATAAACCGGTGTCATGTGGCCTGCAGACAGTAGAAAGATGTCCTGACCTTTACCATCCCTGGTCCATTTCTCCGGATCGTGTTTCATTACATTGAAATAGAGAGCGGTCATTATGTCCGTACTGCTTAAAGATCCGCCCGGATGTCCGGATTGTGCTCCGGTAACCATCCTTATGATATCTCTTCTGACTTGTGAAGAGATCCTTTGCAATTCTGCGATATTAGTCATGTTTTATATCTGTATATTAATCGAACCGACCGCTAATTTAAGTGTTTTTTGCGGGATTTCCACTATTTATGTATTTTGGATTATATTTGCAAAAGCATTGGAAAAACAATATGAAGAATATAAGGAACTTCTGTATTATAGCGCATATAGATCACGGAAAGAGCACTCTTGCCGACCGTTTGCTGGAACTTACTTCCACCTTGAGCGCAAGGGAAATGGAAAACCAGGTTCTCGACGATATGGATCTTGAAAGGGAAAAAGGCATAACCATAAAAAGCCATGCCATACAAATGGAGTATTCCAGAGGCGGAGAGAAGTATCTCCTTAATCTCATTGATACTCCGGGACATGTCGATTTCTCTTATGAAGTGTCACGTTCCATAGCTTCCTGCGAAGGGGCCCTTCTTGTCGTAGATGCTACGCAAGGAGTCCAGGCCCAGACTATCTCCAATTTGTATCTGGCAATAGAACATAATCTTGAAATAATTCCGGTACTTAACAAAATAGATATGGAATCGGCACAGGTGGATGTCGTCACGGACCAGATTTGCGACCTTCTGGGCTGTGATCCCGGCGAAGTTTACAAAGTCTCCGCCAGAACGGGTGAAGGCGTTCCTCCGTTGCTGGATGCGATAGTCGACAATATCCCTTCGCCCAAAGGAGATCCGGATGCACCGCTGCAAGCTTTGATCTTCGATTCCGTTTTCAATTCTTTCAGAGGCGTCATCGCTTATTTCAAAGTAATGAACGGGTCTATAAGAAAAGGGGACAAAGTTAAATTTTTCAATACGGGGATGGAATATGAAGCCGAAGAAGTCGGTGTCCTTAAAATGAAGATGGTTCCGCGCGAAGAGATATCATGCGGAGATGTCGGGTATATAATATCGGGAATCAAAAGCGCAGTCGAGGTAAAGGTGGGCGATACCATAACCCATGTGGAAAAGCCATGCGGGAAAGCGATCGGAGGATTCGAAGAAGTGAAGCCTATGGTTTTCGCCGGAATGTACCCAGTACAAGCCGACAAATTCGAAGAATTGCGTACAACCCTGGAGAAATTCCAGCTGAACGATGCTTCTTTCGTTTACGAACCGGAATCATCCCTGGCCCTCGGTTTCGGATTCAGATGCGGTTTCCTGGGACTGCTGCATCTGGAGATTGTCCAGGAGAGGCTGTTCAGGGAATTCGGAATGGATGTGATAACGACCGTCCCAAATGTCTCTTACAAGGCATATACCACAAAAGGTGAGGTTATTGATGTGCATAATCCTTCCGGATTGCCATCTCCTACGCTGATTGACCATATAGAAGAGCCTTATATAAGAGCACAGATCATCTCCAAGACCGATTATTATGGTCCTATCATGAAGCTTTGCCTTGACAAGAGAGGCACCCTGATCGGGGAACATTATATAACTTCGGACAGAGTCGAACTGACGTATGACATGCCTTTGTCGGAGATCGTTTTCGATTTTTACGATAAGTTGAAATCCATTTCCAAAGGATATGCTTCTTTCGATTACCATGTTATAGATTTCCGGCCGGCCAAGCTGGTTAAGCTCGATATATTGCTTAACGGGGAGCCTGCGGACGCCCTTTCCTCTTTGATCCATGAAGATCATGCTTACGATTTCGGAAGAAAGATATGCCTGAAACTCAAGGACCTTATTCCAAGGCAGCAGTTCGATATCGCCGTCCAGGCTGCAATCGGGGCAAAGATAATAGCAAGGGAAACCGTACGTCAGGTCCGCAAGGATGTTACTGCAAAATGTTATGGCGGTGATGTTACCAGAAAAAGGAAATTGCTTGAAAAGCAGAAGGAAGGGAAAAAGAGAATGCGGCAGATAGGGAGTGTTGAAGTGCCGCAGAGTGCATTCATGGCCGTTTTGAAATTGGATTAGAATATGTTATCGGTCGCTTTGTTAATGACAGTCCATCACAGAAAAGAAAAAACGCTTTCTTTCCTGTCCGAATGTTTTCGCCAGATCGATGCCTTGTCTGCCGATGGAAAATATTCGTTTGTGTTTTATTTGAATGACGACGGCAGTACTGACGGCTTATATGCCGATGTCCAGGAGCGATTCCCCCAAGTCGTAATAATAAGGACAGACGGTGACAAATATTGGTGCGGGGGATTGAGGACGGTATGGGAAGAAGCGGCAAAGGAAGATTTCGATTTCTACCTGTGGCTGGATTATGACCTGGAACTTTCCGAAAATGCTTTTTCAGTCCTTCTTTACAATTCCGCTTTTTTGAAAGACCGGGCGATAGTCGCAGGGTCCGTAACAGACGGGAACGGGAAACTGATTTACGGCGGACGTACACGCTATGGCAAACTTATCGAGCCGGACCCTGTTATCCCGACGCCTTGCAGCATTATGGATGGGAATCTTGTATTGATTCCGAAGTCTGTATTCAGCGTTTTGGGATCGGTCGATGACCGGTACCAGCAGTATTTGTGGGATTATGATTACGGGATCAGGGCTGTCAAGTCTGATGTTTCCAGAGTAATAGCCCCGGGGATTCTGGCCTGTTGCGAACGGCATAGGGCGCTTCCTGTGTGGAGGAATCCGAAATATTCCGTTGCTTGCCGGTACAAGGCTGTAATGAGTCCGAAGGGTCTGCCTTTCAAACAAGTCTTTCTTTATGATATGCGAAATTTCGGCTTGTTGAGGGCGGTTGCCAGGTTTATCGAATTGAATTGCAAGGTCCTGTTTCCCAAGCGATGGTAATTTTCCTATTCCAAGCCATTGCCGGTGAAAAATAATTGAATGTTTTTTAATATGAATAAACTGAAATATAGTGTAAGATCCATGCGTCTCAGGACGCTTCCCCTGTCTTTGAGCGGAGTCATTTTAGGAATAGCTCTTGCGGCTTCCGATTACCATATCCGTATTCTGACTGTGGTGTTCATATTAATTACCACCGTAAGCCTGCAGATACTCTCAAATCTTTCCAATGAATTGGGTGATGTGCAGAACGGGACTGATACTTCAGACCGTCAGGGTCCGGAATACGGCTTGAACAGCGGAGCTCTTTCCATCGGGGACATGAAAAGGCTTATCCTGATTTTTGTTATTGTCAGCGCTGTTTCCGGTTTGTTGATGATCAGGTTTTCCTTCGGTACTTTTTTCAGTCTGGAGTCGCTTTGCCTGATCCTTCTTGGAGCCGCCGCGATAAATGCCGCAATGCGCTATACCTTGGGAAAGAACCCGTATGGCTACCGGGGGCTTGGAGATATATACGTTTTCACTTTTTTCGGGATAGTCGCCGTGCTCGGCGCTTATTTCGTTGCTGCACATACGCTAAGCGGCTGGTTCCTTCTTTTGCCGGCGTCGGCTATCGGCTTGTTCAGCGTGGGAGTGCTTAACGTGAATAACATAAGGGATATGAAAACAGATGAAGCTACAAGAGTGACAGTCGCTTTGAAATTGGGCATCAGAAATGCAAGGATATATCAGACCGTTTTGATTGCCGCCGGCTGGATTTGCGCTGTCGTGTATTGTCTTTTCAGATATCCTGATCCTTGGCATTATCTCTTCATCCTTGTATTGCCGTTGTTTGTCAAACACTTGCATGGAATATGGACACGTAGCGGCAGGGAACTTGATCCGATGCTTCCTCTTCTGGTAATGTCTTCTTTTCTGTTTTCCTTATTGTTCGGTCTCGGATTCTTGATTTATCTTTTCAGATAACAATTCTCGTGTTTCCGGAATTGTTATTTCTCACCTGTGTACATCCTGCATATGCCCATGGAAAAGGCTTTGTGGCTTACTTCCCTGTATCCGCAGTCCGTCAGGGTCTTCATGAAAGATTTCTTATCGGGGAAGTTCAATACAGAAGCAGGAAGATATTTGTAAGCGGCTTTGTCCCCCGAAACCTTGCCGCCGACAAGAGGAAGTATATTCAGGAAATACAAGTTGAAAAGCCATCTTAAAATACGGTTGGACGGAACCGAAAGTTCCAGTATCACCAATCTGCCTTCCGGTTTGAGAATACGCAGCATTTCTTTCAATCCTTTTTCCCTGTTTTCAAAATTGCGGACTCCGAAGGCAACGCTTACCCTGTCGAAAGTGCAGTCGTCAAAAGGAAGAGCTTCGCAATCTCCCTGCATCCATGAAATTTGATCCTGCATGCCGGCTTTCCTTATTTTCCCGTCCATTATTGCGAGCATGCCTTCGGAAAGATCTATTCCGGTGACATGGCTTCCTTCCGGCATTTGTCCGGCAATCGCGATCGAGAAATCTCCCGTACCGCAGGCTACATCCAGGATATGCAGAGGCTGTCCTGCGGTTTCAGATTCCCCGTTGTTCCCGGAGATGATCTTCCGTACGGCTTTTTTTCTCCATATTTTGTCTATATCCATGGACAGGATATGGTTCAATCTGTCGTATTCCGGCGATATGCTGTCGAACAATTGATGGATATTTTCCTTTTTAGGCATAATCGGCATTATTTTGTGTTACGGAACAGGATCGTATCCGCTTCCTCCCCACGGGTTGCAGCGAAGCAGCCTTTTTACGGCCAGGTAAAGACCTTTGACGGGTCCGTATTTCCGCAGGGCTTCTATTGCATATTGTGAACAAGTTGGGATGAACCTGCAACTTGAAGGAGTATACGGGGATATGAAATGCCGGTAAAACTTTATCAGCAGGATAAGGGGGAAAACAAGAATCCCCCGTATTTTATTTTTCATTGCCGGCATCGCTTATTATATCAAGAATTCGGCCTACTGAAGCATAAACGGATTCGAAGTCCTGTATCTCGGAAGAATTGTAGAGAAACATGATGTCATTTCCGTTTCCGGAAGCCAATTTTCCTTTTTGCATACGGTAGCTTTCACGGATTCTTCGTTTAAGAAGATTCCTTTTTACAGCTCTTTTGAAAAACCTTTTCGGTACGCTGACGAGTATCCGGTTATTTGTATTTCCGGTTTCTTTCAGATAACAATATTTGAATCCGGGAATGCAACCGAATTTGCCTTTCTTGATCAGATTGGAAATCGCGCTTTTTCCGGACAGCCTTTCTTCTTTGGAGAATTTGTTGTTTGTATCGGGTCCGTTCATCTATTTATGAGTCTCCAGATACAGCTTCAATGCGCTGGCTACTGAAGGGCATTCCGGCGTCGGGGCCTCTATTTCCGTTTCCAAACCAGCTTCTTTCATAGCTTTTACGATCGATTTCCCGTAAGATATGAATTTTATTCTTCCCTGGCTGAAATCCGGAAAATTTTCGAAAAGTGATTTTACATCGTTGGGATTGTAAAAAACCACCATATCATATGATTCGAGGCTCAGGCTTTTTATATCTTGTGATACCGGCTTGATGAATACCCCTGATGCGTAGTCCAGTCCGTTTTTATCGAACAACTTTGTAATCCTTTCGCTGTTGGCGGTTTCCGATGACATTGTGATAAGGAACTTTTCATCTTTGTGTTTGGTTCCTATTGCATCCATTACCGATTCCGGCGTACCTTTCCCGAAAAATATTTTGCGTTTGCGATAAACTATATGTTTTTGAAGATACATTGCGACAGCTTCCGTCGTGCAGAAATACTTCATTGTTTCAGGGATCTTTACCCTAAGTTCTTCGCAAAGGCGGAAGAATGCGTCAATAGCGTGACGCGATGAAAATACTATCGCTGAAAAATCCGAAGGATTGATCCTTTGGGCTCTGAACTCTCTTGAAGTCAGAGGTTCTATGAGAAAAAACTGATGAAAGGAAATGTTGACGCCGTACTTCTCAGTCAAAGCCGTGTAAGGTGCCGGATTCAGCGGTGATTTTTGTGAAATCAATATATTTTTTATGGCCATTTCGCTTATAATAATATATCCGTTGCTATCAAAATTCCTGTTGGAAAAATTTCAAGGGCACAAAGGTACAAAAATGTTACGAAAGGATTGCAAGAAGATGTTAAAATTTGACTTTTGCGGAATAGGAACAAGGCATAAAAGCCTGCCAGAATGTAGAGAATCGCCTCTCTTGCCAAAGTGCCGCCGACCCTGAAAATCGAAAGAATCCCGGTCGCCGCAAGAATTGCAATCAATGCAAGTATAAAATAATTCGCCCCCGCCTGCCTGGCTGCATTATATGGCGCCGGATCCGATTTCCCCGGACGGAATTGCCAATGCAGGAAATTTCTGAAAATGATATACAATATGAAAATTCCCGTTATCGCAATTGTGTTCCAGCCTTCGGGGACAAGAGACATGAAATGCGGCGAATATAATTCGTACTTTCCGGCCAGGACGGCGAATGGAAGGATAAAAAACAATGCAGTTATGTTTCTGTCCCTTGAAAGTTTGATGTTTTCTTCAATGTCAAGATTCCCTTTCCATCTTCCCAGACATACGACAAGATTCGGAAAGATGTTCCTGAAATTTTTAAAGATGAACAAGAATAAAATGACGGAAAAGAATTCGAGAGTCATGTCTGTCATATCGGATGTCCGGGTATTATTTCCCTGATAAACCGTATATGAAGGAATTTCGGATAAAGTCAGCGAACCGCTTGCGAAGGCTCTTGCAGCCGGAAGTATGGTTACCGTATCTTTTATTCCCATGTATGGCCCTGTCGAATCGGGGTTCGCCAGAGGATATGTTCCGATGACGTCCGGCATGTTTCAGTTTCCTCTCTTAGCTTTATAACCCATTTCCTGTAGTATGGCGGTGACTTTGTCCCTGAAATCCCCCTGGATTGTGATTTCCCCGTCTTTTACTGTGCCTCCGACTCCGCATTTGACTTTAAGCGTTCTTCCCAGAATATCAAGGTCTTCTTTTTTTCCTGAGAACCCGCTTACAAGAGTGACCTTCTTGCCGCCCCTGTTCCTCTTGTCCAAAGAGACTGTAAGACGCTGTTTTCCAGGTTCCGGGGTTTCCACGGCATCCGTCAGTTTCTGTGCATATTGAAAATTTGCATCTGTCGAATAAACCGTGCCCAGCCTCTTTTTCCAGTCGTTTCCGTTCATAACTAGTCTGATTTTTGCAAAGATAACGAATCAATTCGTATATTTGTCACTTGTTGGAAACGTAAAAAAATGGACAAGAAGAAATTCAATCTGTGGAACAGGATCATAGCCGGAGTTGTATTTGCGGTTTCTGCTTTCACTTACCTTTCGACGATCGAACCTACAGCATCTTTCTGGGATTGCGGGGAATTCATAGCATCGTCATACAAACTGGAAGTCGGACATCCTCCCGGAAATCCTGTTTTCCAATTGATAGCCAGATTTTTTACAATGTTCGGAGACAACATGCATGCTGCAGTAATGGTTAATTCCATGAGCGCCCTGTGCTCTGCTCTGACGATATTCTTTCTTTATCTTACTATCGTTTTTCTTGTGAAAAGGATAGTAAAGCATGACAAGGACGGCAATTATACTCTGTCTGAATCGCTGGTCATTTACGGCAGCGCAGCTGTAGGTGCCCTTGCCTATTGTTTTTCCGATACTTTCTGGTTCTCGGCAGTCGAAGGTGAAGTTTACGGAATGTCTTCGTTGTTCACGTCGATGGTTTTCTGGGCCATGACCAAATGGTATGAAGAGGCGGACAGGAAATATGCCAACAGATGGATCATACTGATAGCATTCCTTATGGGGCTGTCCATCGGCGTGCATCTTCTGAACCTTCTTACGATTCCTGCCATCGTTTTCCTGTATTATTACAAGAGACGCGAAAACGGACATTATACTTTCTGGGAATATGTATGGATCTTTATTGTTTCCTGCATAGTCCTGGCACTGATACTGTTTGTGGTTATTCCTTATCTTCCGAAGATAGCCGCTTATGTGGATTTGTTCTTTGTCAACGTGCTCGGATTCCATTACAATGTCGGTGCGGCGTTCTTCCTGATAGCTCTTATTGCAGCCTGTTTCTGGGGTCTGTTCAGGACGTTGAAGACGGAAAAGGCTTTCCTGAATACCACATTGCTTTGCTTTACGATGATAGTGATAGGTTTTTCGATATTCAGCATCGAAATCATACGTTCTTCCGTAAAGACTCCTACAAACGAATATCAGCCTGACAATCCGTTCACATTGGTCAGATATCTGAGTCGTGAACAATACGGCAGCCATCCGATAGTCTACGGCCAATATTTCGGAGCGCCGTATGATCTGGTAACCAAGAAATACTGGACTCCGGTCGATGGCAAATACAAACATGTGGACGGTCCTGCGGATGCGAAATACCGTTCTTCCGGCAAAATGCTGTTCCCGCGCATGTGGGCGTCTTCAGATCCGAGATATGTCGATTTCTACAAATCTTACATGAAAGGCAAAGGCATAACCGTAGAAGGCGCCGATGACAAGAAGCCCACTGTCGGACAAAACCTTGCTTTCTTCTTCGATTATCAATTGAATTGGATGTATTGGCGTTATTTCATGTGGAATTTCGCCGGCCGCCAGAATGACATACACAGTCCTTCGCCGGGGGATATGTTCCACGGCAATTGGGAGAGCGGCATAAAGTTCCTTGACAATCTTAGGCTTGGGGACCAGTCGAATGCTCCCGCGAGCCTTAAGAATAACAAGGGAAAGAACCATTATTTCCTGCTGCCTCTGCTGCTTGGTATTCTGGGTCTTGTTTTTCAGTTCGACAAAGACAAAAGAGGCTGCTGGCTGATTTTCCTGTTGTTTTTCATGACAGGCATTGCAATAGTTCTATACCTTAACCAGCCTCCTTATCAGGTGCGGGAACGGGATTATGCCTATGCCGGTTCGTTCTATGCGTTTGCCATGTGGATAGGTCTTGCCGTCGCAGCTGTATATACGTGGATAAAGGATGCCTTAAAAGGCAAATACCAGATAGCCACGGCTGCTGTCGTGACTGTCGCCTGCCTTTGCGTTCCTGCTCTGATGGCCGAAGAGAACTGGGATGACCATGACAGGAGCAACAGATACACTTCCGTGGAAATGGCCAGGAATTATCTTGATTCGGTCGGCCCTGACGGTATACTGGTAACCCACGGAGACAATGATACTTTCCCTCTCTGGTACACTCAGGAAGTGGAGGGCTTCCGTACTGATGTCAGGATATGCAATACTTCTCTTCTGGGTACCGACTGGTATATCGACCAGATGAAATATGCGTGCAATAAATCAGCTCCTCTTCCTATAACGGTAGGTCTGGAGCAGTATCTGTACGGGACTAACGAATATGTCATAATAAATGATATTGAAAATAAGCCCGTACGTCTTTCCGATGTGATGTATGTTTTCAAATCGCCCCAGGCGATGGTCACGCTTACAAGCGGAAAGAAAGTGAATTTCATAATGGCGAGGAAGCTCATAATCCCTGTAAACAAGGCCAATGTCATAAAATACGGAATACTTGATGCCAAATTTGCGGATCAGATACCGGATCAGATTGAAATCGATATCCCCAAGGACAAGGATTATATAAGCAAGCCGGAATTGTTCATGCTTGATTTGCTGTCCAATTACAAATGGGACAGGCCGCTTAATTTGCTTAATCAGGGAGGAGACCTCAATATAGGGATCAAGGATTATCTTATGTATGACGGTTATTCTTATAAATTCGTCCCTATCAAAAACAAGATAACAGTGGATGATCCTGGCATTACGGATCCGGATGAACTTTACCGTCTGATGACAAAGAATTTCCATTGGGATGCGTTGAAAAGGACCGATTACTGTGTGGACTATCAAAATATGTATACCCATGTCGGGGTCATGCCCGTAAGGGGTCTGTTTGTAAACTTTGCACAGTCTTTCATTGATCACAATCAGCCTGGGCGTGCCATTGAGGCTTTGGACAAATGCCAGGAAGTCATGCTGGATCAGGATTATCCTTATGAAACGATTCCTCTCGGTTTCACTACAAATGATTATTATGTCCTTGACATAATAAGTGATTACTATAAACTGGGACAGAAGGAAAAGGCAAGGAAACTTGCCGTGGATTTCGGTAACGAGCTTCTTAATGGCGCTTCTTTCTATCTGGGCTTCTATAGCTATGCGAAAGACGAATTCCAGACTACTACCACATATATATATATGCTGGCCGATGTCCTGAAAACCAATGGTGATTCCGATTTGGGTGACAATATCCAGAATTCCCTTTTGTCAATCTTTAAAACAATGACAGGGGAGACACCTTCTTCGGGAGCGGATGCCGCCGATTCGACGGCCGGTAAATAAGCTTCTCCGGAAAAGTATCCAAATAAAATCGATAAGTGCGGTCTCAAAGTCGGGTAAACTTGAGGCCGCACTCTTTATTATTGATGGTTTATTGCTGGTTCCCCCGGGGCAGCCTGCCGTTCGTTCAGCGGCTGAGCCTGACGAAAATGCTGAGAGGCAGATTTTTGCCGAAATGATCACTCAATGCCAGTTCTCCGGAAGATAAAGAATAGGAATCAGCGTCGGGAAGCCTCAATGCTTCTTTTACTACGGTTTCCCCCAACATTGCCGAGAATCCGTTGGAATACAGATTCAGAACCAAGAAACTATCCGAAGGAGCAAGGATTTCCGATACGGATTTCATCATATCGAACAGGCATTCATCAAGTTTCCATTTCTCTCCGTCAGGACCATGTCCGTATGCCGGCGGATCCAGGATTATGCCTTGGTATTTGTTTCCCCGCTTTGCTTCACGGCGTACGAATTTCATTGCATCTTCAACTACCCAGCGGATCCCGTTCATACGGCTTTTTTCCATATTTTCCCTTGCCCATGTAATGACTTGCCGTACGGAGTCGAGGTGGGTCACGTCTGCTCCAGCAGCTTTTGCTGCCAGCGATGCGGCTCCTGTGTATGCAAACAAATTGAGGATTTTAGGAACCGGAGCCTTTTCGGCTTTTGCCTTCGATACCAAGGCGGCCGTCTTCCCGTAAATATATTCCCAGTTGGAAGCCTGCTCCGGGAAAACCCCTACGTGTTTGAAAGCCGTAAGCCCCAGACGCAATGAGAAATCCGGACCGCCATCGGTACAGTTGTAGCGTATGAACCATTGGTCGTCCATCATTTTGATCCTTTCCCATGTCCCGCTGTCTTCTTTTCCTGATTTTCCGAATCCGGCTCCCTGCCTGAAGCGAGTATGGATGAGTGAATCCCATTCCGATTGTGTCATTGTCTTGTCCCATAAAGCTTTAGGTTCCGGACGTTCAAGGTAATATTTACCGAAACGTTCCAATTTCTCATAATTGCCGGAATCGATTAATTCGTAATCTTTCCAGTTATTCAGCGGATATTCCTTTTCCATTTCCATTCCTTTTTCGTGAGACCTTGATTATATTGCGGTGATGCCGCAAAGATAGATAAAATATGCCTTTTTATTGTAATTCATTGAAATTTGCTAAATTTGCGGCGCGAAATAATTGAAGAATTAATAATTTTAGTATTTATGCAACAGTACATTGACAAGTATGATTTTACTGGCAAGAAAGCCATAGTAAGAGTGGATTTCAATGTCCCTCTGAATGAAAAATTCGAAATCACGGATGACACCCGCATCAGGGCGGCTATACCTACACTGAAGAAAGTCCTTTCAGAGGGAGGTGCACTTGTGATAATGTCTCATCTTGGACGTCCGAAGGGAGTTGATCCGAAATTCTCCTTGAAGCATATTATAAATCATGTTTCCGAACTTCTTGGCGTTCCCGTTCAGTTCGCCGAAGATTGTCAGAAAGCCGATGCACAGGCTGCCGCTCTGAAACCGGGAGAAGTTCTTCTGCTTGAAAATCTCCGTTTTTATGCCGAGGAAGAGGGCAAACCTAGAGGCCTTGCGGAAAATGCTTCCGATGAAGAAAAAGCTGCTGCAAAAAAAGCTGTCAAGGAAAGCCAGAAATCATTTGTCGGGAAATTGGCTTCTTATGCCGACTGCTATATAAACGATGCTTTCGGAACAGCCCACAGGGCCCATGCATCAACCGCTCTCATAGCGAAATATTTTCCTGATGACAAGATGTTCGGCTATGTCATGGAAAATGAAATAAAGGCTATCGACCGTGTAGTCAAGAGTCCGGAACATCCGGTTACTGTCATTATCGGAGGTGCTAAGGTGTCTTCGAAAATCGGTATCATCGAAAACATCCTGAATCTTTGCGACAATCTCATCATAGGAGGAGGTATGGTTTACACTTTCGTCAAAGCTATGGGCGGAAAGATCGGAAATTCGCTTTGTGAAGACGATCAGCTTGATATAGCTCTTGATATCATCAAAAAGGCGAGAGAAAAGAACGTTACGCTTTTCCTCTCGAAAGAAGTGGTTATCGCTGATGCTTTTGACAATAATGCCAATACGAAGATCGTTTCCAATATGGAAGTTCCGGAAGGTTGGGAAGGTGTCGATACTGCTCCCAGTTCGTTGGAACGCTGGTCAGACGTAATCCTTAATTCAAAAGTCGTTTTATGGAACGGCCCTGTAGGCGTGTTCGAAATGCCTAATTTTGCCAAAGGGACTCTAAAGGTTGCGGAGATGCTTGCCGAAGCTACCAAGAAAGGTGTCTTCACTCTTGTAGGCGGCGGTGATTCCGTTGCCGCTGTTACGAAGATGGGCTATGCCGACAAAGTAAGCTATGTATCCACCGGTGGCGGCGCCATGCTTGAATATCTCGAAGGAAAGGAACTTCCGGGAATAGCCGCCATACGCGAATAGTTATGTTTCATATCGGATGTCCGTTATGATGTCCGGTTGATAATTTATTGAAAGAGAGTGACCGGGAAGATTCCGACCGCTCTCTTTCGTATTATTTCCCGCGTTCCGGCCATTTTCTTCATTTATATTGAAAAATAATTAACTTTGCGGGTCAAAAGGAATGTAATATGCTTGACCTGCTTTATATACATTGGCATGTGGATCCGATACTTATTCATCTGGGACATTTCGGAATAAGGTGGTATTCGTTGCTTTTCATTTCCGGATTCATTCTCGGATGGTTTATGTTCAAATGGTTTTTCAAGCGGGAACATATGCCTGAAACCCTTTTGGATCCGTTGCTTTATACCTTGTTGATAGGAACCATAGTCGGAGCCAGACTCGGGCATTGCATATTTTACCAGCCGGATTATTATTTCGGCAGCTGGCATGGATTCTGGGAGATATTCATGCCTTGGAAAGGAGGTCTGGCAAGCCATGGCGGAACTATTGCCCTTATCATTGCCCTTATCTGGTTTTCCCATCATTACGGCAAGAAATACAATTTCGATTTCTTCTGGCTTTGCGACCGTCTTGTCATAGCAACCTGTTTTGCGGCTGCATTTATCCGTTTGGGCAATCTATTCAATTCCGAAATCTACGGCGATGTTACGAACCTGCCTTGGGGATTTATTTTCGATTTGCGCGGAGAAACTTTGCCTAAGCATCCTACACAGATTTATGAAGCGTTGAGTTATGCTGTCCTCGGTCTTATTCTTTTGTGGCTTTATGTCCATAAGATGGAAAAGATCAAGAGAGGTGTATTGTTCGGAATCTTTTTCATAGTGCTTTTCGGAATGAGATTCCTGATAGAGTTCATAAAAGAACCACAGGTCGGTTTTGAGCAGAATATGGTATTGAATATGGGACAGCTGTTAAGCATTCCTTTCATTCTTTTGGGTGTCGGTGTTTTGGTCTATTCCATAAAAAGAGGAAAGCCCGGCGTCATTTCCCTTCCTCCTTCTCCTGCTGTGAAAAAGAAAGATTCAACCCATTATGCAAAAAGTTTGAAAGGCAAATAAATGAATTCCGACGAAATTTACGATAAAGATTATCTGAAAGATCCACAAATCAATTACCGGATTTCCCGTGTCCTTGCTTTTTTTGAAAATAACGATATAAAATATGAACTGTACAGGCATCCACCTTTGCCTACGATAGAAATAGCCCTTGAATATTGGAAAGGTATAGATGCGGTGCATTGCAAGAATCTTTTTATGAGAAATCATAAAGGAAACAGGCACTATCTTGTCTCTTTCGAATGCCATAAAGAATTGGCTATACATTCTCTTGAACATAAGATAAGGGAAGGAAAATTATCATTTGCATCTTCGGAACGGATGTTCAGATGTCTCGGACTTTATCCTGGTTCCGTTTCTCCTTTCGGACTGGTTAATGATATGGAAATATCCGGTTCTGCAGATCCAAAAGAATTGTTTCCTAACGGACATCGGGTCAAGTTCTTTATAGACAAGGATCTGGAAACAGCCCCGAGAATTAGTTTCCATCCATGCGACAATACTGCAAGTGTTGTAGTCGGTAATGCGGATTTTATTAGGTTTCTCACTATCTGGGGAGGCGAATATGAATGGATCGATGTCGGTCCTTATATGAATGAACTATGATTAAAGCTGTTTTTTTTGATATTGACGGTACCTTGGTGGATTTCGGCCGCGAGGAGATGGATGATGACACTGTTTCGGCTCTGGATGAACTGAGGGAATCGGGAGTCCTTCTGTTCATTTGCAGCGGAAGACCCCGGTCTTTGATACATAATCTGAGAGATTATCGCTTTGACGGTATTTGCTGTATGAACGGAGCGGCTGCTTTTATAGGTGACGAAATGATATATTCGGATCCCATAAACATGGAAGATGCCGGAATGATTGCGAAGATAGTTGAGGAAAACAGGATCTCGGCTGCTGCATTCCTTGAAAAGGATGTATATCTCAATTTCGAGAATGATATATATTCCGATGTGAAAAAACTTCTGCACCTGCCGTTCATACCTTTCAAACCGATGACAGAAGTGATAAAGGAACCGGTTTATGAATTTACGATTTATATGGATCAATTGACTGAAACGAAATCTTTCAAGCCTTTTTTGAAAAATATCTCTTTTCCAAGGTGGAATGCTTCTTTCTCAGATGCTGTTCCTGCCAATGCTTCAAAAGCGGCTGCCATGAATTTCATGATTTCGAGATTCGGCATAAAACGTGATGAAACAATGGCTTTCGGGGATGGGGGCAATGACATATCCATGCTTAAAGCTGCAGGAATCGGTGTGGCTATGGGCAATGCCGGGGAAGATGTGAAGGAAGCAGCCGATTTTGTCACGGGAGATTCCTGCGATGACGGCGTCATTACTGCTTTGAGGCATTTCGGCCTTATCCGGCAAGCATGATTTTTTGACTTTTTTCGTCGAACTAATCCGCTTATTTGTCGAAAAAGGAATATTTTGGTTAAGCAGTGGTTGTATTTTTGCGGATGATTTAGGAATATATTATTCATTTATGAAGACAAAAAGAATTGGTATCGTGTTGATTTCCTGTATGTTTCTGTTTTCTTCCGATGTCTTTGCCCAGTTCAGGACGGATTCGTTGAAATCAGGATCTAATATCCAGGCAAATCCTTCGGATACGTCAACGGGCGTTCTCGTTACATTGGATCAGGCACTCGAAATCGCGCTTAGTGAAAATTCGTCGGTAAAAATTGCCGACAAGGAAATAGAAAGGACTGGCTATGCTAAGAAAGGCACGTATGCGTCCTTGTTTCCCCAGGTCAATCTGACAGGTACATATCAAAGGACAATCAAAAAGCAGGTGATGTATATGGACTTCGACATGAGCAAACTCACCGGGGGTTCTTCAAGTGAGAGCGGTTCTTCATCTACATCCACGACAACAACAACACCTTCTGGCGGCGGAATAGAGATAGGAAGATGGAATACATATGACGGTGGGGTATCTGCCAATATTCCGCTTATCAATGCCCAGCTTTGGAAAAGCATACGCATATCGGGAATAGATGTCGAACTTGCCGTGGAAAAAGCCAGATCTTCCAGACTTGATATGGTTACGGAAGTGAAACAGTCTTATTATGCCGTTCTACTTGCCAAGGAAGCTTTGAAAGTCTACAAGGATGTCTATGACAATGCTGTCACAAATTTCGAGCAGACGCAAAAGCGGTATAATGCCCAGAAAGCTTCGGAGCTTGATTATACGCGTGCAAAATCAACGGTGGCAAGTGCTATCCCTAATGTATATGATGCCGAAAGCTCTGTTATACTGGCTCTCTGGCAGTTGAAAGCTGTTATGGGTGTGGGGCTTGACCGAAATATCGATGTATCGGGTTCCCTGTCGGACTATTCGGAACATATGTTTTACGACATACACCGTAATGACTCTGTATCCTTGGATTACAATACGTCTATGAGACAGCTTGCAATTCAGGCTGAAGAACTTGCCCAGACTGTAAAATTGCAGAAACTTGCATATCTTCCTACATTGTCTCTGGCGTTTTCATATACCATGGATGCAATGACCAACGATTACAAATTCAGTCAATATAAATGGACTCCGTATTCTTACGCCGGTCTCAGCCTGACCATCCCGATCTTTTCTGGAGGGAAACGTTATAATGATGTACGGCAGGCTAAAGTCCAGTACAGCGAGCTCCGGATACAGAAAGAAGATACGGAAAGGCAGTTGAGGATAGCCGTGAGGCAGTATCTGAATACGATGGAGACCAAAATGAAGAGCTATTCGTCTTCGCTTGATGCAGTTGCCACTGCCGGTAAAGCATATGACATAGCAAGCAAGTCTTACGAAATCGGCCGCAGTACAATAACGGAACTGAATGATGCGCAATTGGCGCTTACCCAATCTAAGCTGTCGGTTTCCCAATCGATTTATGATTTTCTGGTTGCCAAATCGAATCTTGAAAAGACATTGGGAAAAGATTTTATAAATGACAAAGGCAATACGGATTTTGCCCATGGCGGAAATATGACTAATGAATAAAATAAAAAATAAAAGATATATGAAAAAAACTGTAATAACTACTTCGATTACCGGTATGGCATTATGCCTCGGAGTATTGTTTATGGTTGCCGGCTGCGGAAGCAAGAGCAATAATACGGAAAAGGGAACCGTTGCCGCAGTCAAGGCAAAAGTGAAGATAGCCGTTGTTTCATCAGCCAACGTGCCGGTTACCGATGTTTATCCTTCGACCGTATTGGCAAATGTGACGAATAACATAGGGCCGCAGAGTTCTTCGAGAATCCAGAAGATTTATGCGGAGGTTGGCGATTTCGTGAAAGCCGGACAGATTGTGGCGGTTATGGATGATGTCCAGTTGAAACAATCTGAACTGACGATGAAAAATGATTCCACCGAATATTCCCGTCTCAAGAAACTGTATGATGAGGGAGGAGTTTCCAAATCGGATCTGGATGCTGCAGCACTTGTATACAATGTTGCGAGAAGCCAGTATAAGAATCTTCTGGAAAACACGGTTTTACGTTCCCCCGTATCCGGCGTGATAACGGTACGTAATTATGACAGGGGCGATATGTTTTCAATGGGAACTCCCGTTTATGTGGTCAAGCAGATTACTCCGGTCAAGATGCTTGTCGGAATATCGGAATCCGATTATACCAAAGTGAAGAAGAACGACAAGGTAAGTGTTGCCGTCGATGCTCTTCCGGGCAAAACTTTTACAGGACATATTAGCAGGATCTATCCTACTATGGATGCCGGCACTCATACTTTCAATGCCGAAGTTCTTGTAAACAATTATGACAAAGTGCTCCGTCCGGGAATGTATGCAAGGGTTACCGTTACATTCGCTTCCGAGTATAATGTGGTCGTTCCCGACAATTGCGTATTGAAACAGCAGGGTTCCGGTGTGAAGACCGTATTCGTGTTGGGGGATGGAAATGTTGTCAAGAGCACTGTCGTGACTTTAGGCAGCCATGCAAACGATAAATATGAGATACTTTCCGGTCTTAAGGACGGAGATAAAATTGTAGTTGAGGGTCAATCCAGCCTGAAAGACGGCGAACAGGTGGATATTTCCGAGCGGTAATAATGGTTAACTTCTTGTAATTAAAAGATATGAGTATATATAGAGCGGCGGTGAACAAGCCGGTCACGACGGCCCTGCTTTTTGTGGCTTTTGCGATTTTCGGCATATTCTCGCTGATGAAGACTTCGATTGCGTTACTTCCTGATTTCGACGCCAATGTCATTATGGTGATGTCGTCGTATCCGGGGGCGAGTGCGGCCGATATAGAAACGAATCTTACCAAAGTTCTTGAAAACGGACTTAACGGTGTAAGCCATCTCAAGGATATAACTTCACAATCAAAAGAGAATGTATCTCTTCTTGTTCTTGAATTCAAATACGGTACTAATATAGAAGATGCGATGAACGATGTCCGGGACAAACTGGACATGGTCAATTCATCTCTTCCGGACGGGGCCACTACTCCTGTGATTTTCAAATTCAGCACGGATGATATGCCTATAATGATCCTTTCGGCTACGGCCGGGGAGAGTTTGCCTGGTCTGGACAAGATTCTGGACGATAAGGTGACCACGCCTCTGGCCAGAGTCGACGGAGTGGGTTCCGTTTCCGTTACCGGAGCGCCCACCAGGGAAATACAAGTATATTGCGATCCCCATAGGCTTCAGGCATACGGTCTTACGGTATCGGGCATTTCAAGTATCATTGCTTCCGAGAACCGGAATGTTCCGAGCGGAAACATTGATATCGGTTCGGAGACCTATTCTCTGCGTATCCAGAAAGAGTTTACCGATCCGGACGAGATTCTGGACATTGTAGTAGGCTTCAATAATGGGAATGCCATTTATCTGAAAGATGTGGCTACAGTCCATGACGGGCAGGAAGAAAAGGAGCAGAAATCATATACGGACGGAATCCGTTCCGCACAGATAACTATCCAGAAACAGACGGGTGCCAATACTGTCAATGTAATCAACGGCGTCAAGAAACAGCTGCAAGTCATAGCACAGAATCTTCCTTCCGATATACATATACAGACGGTAATAGACAGTTCAAGCAATATCAAGAATAGTATCAACACCTTGAAGGATACTATCCTGATTACTTTCCTTGTGGTGATGCTTGTGGTTTACGTCTTTTTGGGACGGTGGAGGGCTACATTCATTATTGTCCTTTCCATTCCTATATCGCTGCTTGCTTCGCTTGTCTATCTTTATGCCACGGGAAACACGTTGAATATAATTTCAATGTCCGCACTTTCCATAGCCATAGGAATGGTGGTGGACGATGCGATCGTCGGGCTGGAGAACATTTCCACTCATCTGGAGCGGGGTGAAAGTCCGAAGGAAGCCGCAGTCCACGGCACCGGGGAAGTCGGAATATCGATTATCGCTTCCACTCTTACAATGTTGTGCGTGTTCCTGCCACTTACTCTCGTTTCCGGCATATCGGGAATTATGTTCCGCCAGTTGGGCTGGATCGTTGCGATAATCATGATCGTTTCCACTACGGCAGCCCTTACCCTGGTTCCGATGCTTTGTTCGAGGATGCTTAACAACAAGCCTAAGAAGGGAAAGATACACACGTTGCTGTTTTCTTATATAAATAATTTCCTCAACTGGATTTCGGACGGTTATGCCAAGATCATCAACTGGGCTGTCAACCACAGGAAGACCGTCATTGTAAGCGCAACAGCAGTTTTCCTCCTTGTTGTCGGACTTATAGGTCCGAAAGTGAAAACAGAATATTTTCCTCATTCGGATCAAGGCCGTCTTACCGTTTCGATAGAACTTCCCGTCGGAACTTCACAGGATGTGACCGGTGACTTCGCGGAGAAATTCTATGAAAGGATAAAGAAAGAAATTCCGGAAATTGAAGTCTGCAATTATTCGTTCGGTCAGGCCGATGCGGACAATATATACGCCAGCATGCGTTCCAACAGAGCCAATATAATTTCCATGAATATAAATCTGGGCAGCATGGAAGACCGCAAGCGTTCGACAAGTGATATCGCCGATATCGTACGTAAAGACATGCTTGATTATCCCGAGATACACAAAGGCACTGTAAGTGAAGGCATGGGAGGTATGGGAAGTGCTTCGACTGTACAAGTGGAAGTTTACGGCTATAGTTTCGCCACTACGGATCAGATTGCGCAGGAATTGCAGGAGAAGATGAGTAAAAATCCGGCTTTCGCCCAGGTTACTCTCAGCCGTGACCAGTATACTCCTGAATACCAGGTGGATTTCGACAGAACCAAACTTGCCGCCAACGGACTGAATACCACTGCCGCCGCCGCTGCTTTCAGTGCCGCCATGAACGGGTCCGTAAGCTCATATTACCGTGAAAACGGTGATGAATATGATATCCGTGTCAGATATGCCCCCGGTTTCAGGACAAGTATAGAAGACATAGAAAACATAATGGTTTACAATTCCCGCGGAGAGGGGATCAGGATAAAAGATCTCGGCAAAGTCATTTCCACCGAGATCCCTCCTACCATAGAAAGGAAGAACCGTCAGAGGACGATAACCATCTCCGGAGTCGTAAGTGCACATTATGCCTTGAGTGATGCCGTTGCGGCGGCTAAGGAATCCATAGATTCCACGAGGATTCCTTCCGAACTCACAACGATTATTTCAGGCGACTATGAAGATCAGCAGGATATGTTCTCCAATCTTCTTACATTGTTGGTCTTGATAATAATTCTTGTCTATATGGTTATGGCTTCACAGTTCGAATCGTTCATGAGTCCGTTCGTGATCATGTTCTCCATTCCGTTTGCGATAGTGGGTGTGCTTCTGGGGCTGTGGATTACGAATACGGCTTTGGGTGTGATGGCCCTCATAGGCATAATAATCCTCATGGGTATAGTGGTCAAGAACGGTATTGTGTTGATAGACTATCTCATACTGTGCCGTGAGAGAGGCATGGGTGTCATAGAAGCGGCTGTGACTGCAGCAAGAAGCCGTTTGCGCCCTATCCTTATGACGACCCTCACCACAGTACTGGGTATGATTCCGATGGCTGTGGGTACCGGGGAAGGTTCCGAAATGTGGAGATCTCTCGGAATGACTGTTTGCTGGGGATTGTCCATTTCCACTGTGGTTACTTTGATCTTGATTCCGACTGTCTATTGCGTGTTTGTCCTCCAGCAGGAGAAGCATAAGAAAAACAAGGCACTGAAGATTGCCGCAGGATCAGTTAATGAATAAAATGATATTATGAAAGCAATTTTTATTTCATTCAATCAGGCATATGAAGATGATATAGTCGCTGTTCTTGACGCCAACGGCCAGAGAGGGTTCACCCGCTGGGAAAATGTTGACGGAAGAGGTTCCGTAAACGGGGAACCGCATTATGGAAATCATGCATGGCCTGTCCAGAACAATGCGATTCTGACGGTTGTGGAAGATGACAAAGTACCTTCCATTCTCAAAGACCTCAGGAACAAAGATGAAAGGACTCCCAAACTCGGTTTGCGGACATTTGTCTGGAATGTGAGCGAAAGTATCTGACAGGTATCGGAGAACGGCTTGAGTGCAGGCATCGGGCTTTTTCCGTATTTGGATTTCCGGCGCAATTTTTTATATATTTGTAAACTTATAAAAATAATTGTTATGGAAAAGATTGCTACAAATACGAATTTCTCCGATTTGATTAATGCCCGTGAGCCTGTAATGGTTGATTTCTGGGCTACATGGTGCGGACCATGCCGTATGCTTTCCCCTGTTGTCGATGAGTTGGCAACTGAATATGAAGGCAAAATAAGTGTCGTAAAATGTAATGTGGACGATTGTGAAGATATCGCGCTAAAATACGGTATCCGCAGCATTCCCACATTACTTTTTTTTGTCGGTGGTGTCGTAAAGGACAGGCTTGTGGGGCTGGTTTCCAAGACTGAAATTTCAGGCAAACTCGATTCCCTTGTTTAATTAAAGTATTCCTTATGAAAAAAACATCTTTTTTGTTGGCCCTTGCTGCCATGATGCTTATCGGTTTCAATGCCGGTGCACAATCGAAATTCGGCGTCATAGCCGGTTTCACTTCTTCGAATACGAATGTAAAAGACTTCGATGCCAAATCCGTTTCATTATATCATGCCGGAGTTACTCTGAAAATGCCGTTGTTCCTTGGTTTTTCCCTGCAGCCTTCTCTACTGTATCAAGTCAAAGGAACCACTTTGGACAAAATAGAATCGGGTTCTTCCCATGCTTCCTTCGATATGAAGGTAGGTTATGTCGAGGTTCCGCTGTCTATCCAGTGGGGACCGGATCTCGGACTTTTCCGGCCTTATGTTGCAGCTGAACCATTTATCGGCTTCGGTATCAATAATAAGTCGGTGAAAAAGCTCTCCGTAGCCGGAGTGAGTGCAACGGATTACACTGTCAGGAATTCATGGTCGGATGCCAATATCAAGCGTTGGGAATACGGCCTTGGCCTTGGTGCGGGAATCGAATTCCTTATGTTCCAGGTATCCGCCAGATATTTCTGGAATTTCGGCTCCCTGTGTGATGATAATGGAAATGTCAATTCCGGAGACATCGCCGATACCGTGAAAAGTGCATTCAAGGACGGTAAGGATTTTAACGGTGTCTCGGTTTCCGTTGCATTGCTTTTCTAGGCGAGGGCTCAAAATGACAGAAAATAAAATAGTTTTATTTTGTTCGTCCAGTTATAATATCGATCCCGAATTAAACAAAGCAGCCCGTGATGTAGTCCGGGCTCTTTGTCACATGGGCTATACTTTGGTTTCAGGCGGAGCCATTAAGGGAACTATGGGCGTATTGGCCGATGAGGCGGCAAAGTGCGGAGGCCGGCACATCGGTATCCTTCCCCGTTTCATGAAAGATTGGAAGCATCCCGGACTGACCGAAACGGTCTGGACGGATACGATGTCCGAAAGAAAAGAAAAAATGCGTGAAGGCACTTGTGCCGCGATAGCTCTTCCGGGAGGAATAGGTACTCTTGATGAGATTGTGGAAACATTGACTTTAGCCAAATTGGGAAAATACGGAGGCAAAGTCTTCGCTTTAAATTACAGAGGTTTTTACAAGCCGTTTATCGATCTTCTGGACTATTATGTCAATACGGGAATGCTGGATCCTGCTTCACGGGAATTGATAATGTTTCCGGATACGGTGGACAAGCTTGTCGAATCGATAGGATGACCTTTGAAAAACCAGGCAGAATATGGATCTTGAAAATATCAAAGTTTTTCTGGGAAAAGATTGGATTGATACCGAGTCTTTGATTATCTCTTCACTTAAAAGTGAAATAGAGTTATTGAATTCCACGAACAGGGTCATTCTTTCCCATTCCGGCAAGCAATTGAGACCGATACTTGCCTTGCTGATTGCCAGGGCTTGTTCCGGAGGGCATACCACGTCCGACAGCATAAGGTTTGCAGCTGCTTCCGAATTGCTTCATAATGCCACTCTTCTGCATGATGATGTGGCAGACAGCAGCCCGGAGCGTCGCGGTATTCCCACAGTAATGTCCGTCCTTGGCGGCCCTGCCGCTGTCCTGATAGGGGATTTCTGGCTGGTGAAAGCTATGGAAAGGATTCTTGAGGCTTCGGTGCACGGAGACATTGTCATAAGACTTTTTTCAAGGACGTTAAGCGATTTGGCCGAAGGCGAAATCCTGCAGTTGCAAAAAGCCGAAAACGGAGACACCGAAGAATCCGATTATCTCAGAATCATATATAATAAAACTGCTTCTTTGTTTGTCGCCGCCTCTGTCTCCGCAGCTATTTCCGTAGGTGCAAATAAACGGATGAAAGAGGCTGTAAAAGAATATGCTGCGGATTTGGGCATAGCTTTCCAGATAAAAGATGATATTTTCGATTATTCCGAGAATGCTTCAATAGGAAAACCTGTGGGTATTGATCTCAAAGAAAGGAAAATAACCCTTCCGTTGATAGGGGCTTTGTCCAACGTGGATCCGGACACTGCCGGGGAAATTCGCAGGAAGGTCTGCCGTATAGGTGATGATCCGTCGTATGTCTCTGAAATAAGACGTTTTGTCATAGATAACGGCGGGATGGAATATGCCGGAAGAAAACTGGAAGAATATGTCTGCAAAGGAATAATTGCCTTGAAAGCTTTACCGGAATCGGACGAAAAGAAGTATCTTAAATCCCTGGCCGAGTTTGTGGCCGATAGAAAATCTTAATATGAAATTTTCGGAAATAAAAGGCAACGAGGAAATCGTTAAGACACTTGCCGGAATGGTAGACGGCGGGCGTATTCCCAATGCCATTATGTTCTATGAAAATGACGGTTGCGGTGCTTTTCCTTTGGTAATGGCTTTTTTGCAATATCTGTTTTGCCATGGAAAGTCAAACGGCGATTCTTGCGGAATATGTCCGGAATGCAATAGGATAGCTAAATTCATCCATCCCGATATCCATTTTGTCTTTCCAGTGACAGGCGGCTCCAGGATTTCTTCATCTGAAAAGCCGACTTCCGATTCATATATGAATTACTGGCGCGAACTGGTTTCCGTGAATCCTTATTTCCTTGAAAATGATTTGAACTCGGCATTGGGAATAGAAGGAAAATCCAGCAGTATCGCTGTAGCCGAAGCCAAATCCGTATTGGACAAACTTTCGCTGTTTCCTGTGGAAGGAGGTTATCAGGCTGTTGTATTGTATCTCCCGGAAAAAATGAATGCGGATGCAGCAAACAGATTGCTCAAGATAGTCGAAGAACCTCCGGAGAAGTCATTGTTCCTTTTTATTACTCACAGTCCGGAGAAAGTCCTCCAGACGATTTCTTCGAGATGCCAGGGAATAAGGGTTTGCCCGTTGGGCAAGGTGCAGGTGGCAGATGTCCTGGTGTCGTATTTCGGTAAAGACCGGGAAGCGGCAGCAAATGCGGCAGCCGTTGCCGGCGGGAGTATAGGCAATGCCCTCCATTATCTCGCCGACAGTTCGGATTATAAAACTGATCTTGTACTGTTTTCCGATTTATTGAGAAGCATGATGTCAGGGGATTTGCTTTCGGCCCTTTCTTCAGGGGAAGTTATTGCTTCCATGGATTCGCGTGAAAAACAAAAAGCTTTTTGTAAATTTGCAGGAGACTGTTTCAGAAAGATTTTCTTGTTACAGAAAGATTTGCCGGAAATCGCCGGGATCCCGGGGGAAGAACTTCCTTTTTTCAGACAGGCGGCAGCAATGTGCGGGGAGCCTTTTTGCCGGAATGCCATTGCGGTATTGGACAGGACCTCTTTCCTTTTGAACAGGAATGTCAATCAGAAAATACTTTTCTGCGACATGGTCAATCGTATGTTTGTTAAGATATAATATTATGGATAATACAGATAACGAATCGATTCGTTTCGATTGTTTTCGCGGTTGTACGGTCTCCAGGGATGAAGATTCCGGCGAACTGAATTGCGTTTACCGCCGCGGATGTTGCAAACTTGCCGTTTATGACTGGCTCAAAGGTGTA
Source organism: Bacteroidales bacterium (assembly GCA_022648685.1). GTDB lineage: Bacteria > Bacteroidota > Bacteroidia > Bacteroidales > UBA932 > Cryptobacteroides. The sequence goes on along the minus strand of JALCMW010000001.1, from coordinate 216,872 downwards.
GGCCAGGAGCGTTACAAAGATGTTTTCGAAGTCCGCTTCAAGAATACGCGGAAAGGGATATATATAAATGCTTCCGGACAGACCATAAAAATGGGTGATCTGGTAGTTGTTGAGGCTGCAAACGGCCATGATCTCGGAATCGTTACTTTGGAAGGACCCATTGTAGGGCGCCAGATGAAGACTAAAGGGATGTCCCTTGAAAGCACGGAGTTTAAGAAAATTTACAGGAAAGCAAAGGCTTTCGATATAGAAAAATGGCAGGAAGCCATAGCAAGGGAACAGGACGTCATGATAGAAGCCCGCAAAATTGCTGCGGATATGCAACTTGAAATGAAGATAGGCGATGTGGAGTTCCAGGGAGACGGTACTAAAGCTATATTCTATTATATTGCCGACGGACGTGTTGATTTCAGGCAGTTGATAAAAGTCTTCGCAGAGGAATTCCGTATAAGAATAGAAATGAAACAGATAGGGGCTCGCCAAGAGGCCGGGTTGATTGGCGGTCTGGGCGTTTGCGGAAGGGAATTGTGCTGTGCTAACAATATTACCAATTTCCAATCCATTTCCACATCAGCAGCCCGCTGCCAGAACCTGTCTTTGAATCCCCAGAAACTTGCAGGGCAATGCGGAAAGTTGAAATGCTGTCTCAACTATGAGGTTTCGGCTTATCTTGATGCGCAGTCAAGGATCCCCCGGGTTACCGAACCTTTGGAATTCGAAGACGGCCAGGCATTTCTCATGAAAACCGACGTTCTTAGCGAGACGATGTATTTTTCTTATGACAAGTCGTCTCTCTCTTCTCTTTTTCCGTTGAAAGCGGCAGAGGTCAAAGAAATAATGAAAATGAATTCGCAAGGCAGGAGACCTGATTCTCTGAAACCGGATATCGAGCCGGAGGCTCCGGAATTCGTAACCGCAGTCGGCGATGACAGTATTTCAAGATTTGACGAAACCCGTTCCAAAAAGAAGAGACGTAATCATAATGCCCGCCGGAACAATACTGAAATGTCCAATGGACGTTCAGTTAACCCGAAAGATAAGAAAAACGTCTGATAATGTGCGGTTTTTCCTGCCATATGGTGTGCCGTATAGCTTTTGTATGCGTTTTCACAGCCGTTTCGTTTTCATGCATAAGGCCCGGATCCGAAGAAAAATTCATAAAGGCCCGAAATATGTCTGCGGACAGCGCCTATGTTTTTCCTGCCGATATGTCATATGACGATTGCTTGTATGATGTTTATCTTTATACTGTCATAGAGCGGGATACGATATCTATAGGACGGGTGCCTTTTTCGGTAACATGGATATCTCCTTCCGGGGAAATATATCGGGAAAAGGTTTATATGAGGGAAAGCGATAAGGTTCATGATTCGTTTTCAGGCAGGCAATACAAAGCGCTGTATCGTACCGGATTGAAACCTTCGGAATACGGTTTGTGGTCAGTCAGGATAAAAACCGGGTTTGCCGTCCCCGGGATGCTTGGAGTAGGTTTGATGGTCAAGGATGTCCATTGAGGACGTAATTTCCGGAAATTTATGGTATGGGACACGGGAAACTTAAAAAATTTGAAGAGAATAAAACTTTCAGCTGCCTTCTGCAGCCGGAATCTGTAGAAGTTCTTGCAGGAACCTCGGGATTCGGTCTGACCGATCATCCGATCAAAGGGCATTGGAATGATGTAATGTTCAAGAAACCTGCTCCCATTGTATTGGAATTGGGTTGCGGACGCGGCGAATATACTATAGATCTTGCCCATAGAAATCCGGAATTCAATTATATCGGTGTCGATATAAAAGGTGCCCGTCTTTGGAGGGGAGCCAAAGACGCAACAGAGGAAAGTATGGGAAATGTGGCTTTTCTTCGTACACGCATAGAATTTGCGGAAGCATTTTTCGCTCCGGGCGAGATATCGGAAATATGGCTGACCTTTTCTGATCCTCAGATAAAAAGCGAGAACAATCGGTTGACATCGCCATTGTTCCTTGAACGTTACGGTCGCTTCCTTAAACCGGGAGGCATAATACATCTGAAAACCGACAGCATTTTTCTTCATGAATATACCAAAGCCGTATGTAAAGAAAACGGCCTGTCCGTAATCGCTTGTACCGAAGATTTGTATGGCTCGGACCGCTCATCCCTTTATGATTCGGCACTGGCCTCGGTATGCGGCATAAAAGCGGTCGATTCACTTTTCGAGGTAAGGACTTACTATGAGCGGATGTTTCTTGAGCAGGGATTGAAAATAACATATATGGCATTTGTCCCCGGACACGGGCCTTATTCATATCCCGAATGGGATCCCGATTATTGGAAAAAGATTGAAGGCAACAGGAGAACTTTCGGTCACGGTTCCGTCCAGTGAATTCTGATTCCGGTTTTTTCCATATTTCTGAACCATGTCATCTGTCTTTTACCGAAACGATGTATGGCGTCTCCCAACATCCTTTTCATTTCATCATAGTCATATATTTTCAGGATATACTGGGATACGAATCTATATTCAAGTCCGTAATATGAAAGTGTCTCGGGAGGGATTCCGTCTTTGAGCAATTTATCTACTTCTTCGACAAGTCCGTGATTCAATCTGTATTCCAGACGGTCGTCAATCCTTTTGTTCCTTTCTTCGGCTGAAACGAGCATTCCTATGAAATAAGTGTCTTTTTTCTTGAATGAGGATTTGGTTATGTTGTGATCTTCTTCATAAAAAGCGATTTCCAGAGCTCTGACGAGTCTTTTCCTTGATTCGAATACGGATCTGTCGGTGATCGGTTTGAGTTCTGCAAGCTTCTCACGCAGTTCCTCTATGTCTTCTTTTTCCAATTCGCAGCGTAGTTCAGGATCCGGAGGAACTTCGGCAAATGAATATGCGTTGACAGCCGCAGATATGTAAAGTCCGCTTCCCCCGCAGATTATCGGAATTCCTCCGCGTTCCATTATTTCACCGTAAACTTCTTCGAAAGCCTGCTGATACTCATAGACATTATATTTTTCTCCCGCTTCTGCGATATCTGTAAGATGAAGCGGTATTTCCCCATATTCTTCCAGATCTTTTCCCGTCCCGATATCCATCCCTTTATATATTTGTCTGGAATCGGCTGAAATAATTTCCGCCGTTTGTTTTCCGCAAAGTCTGTCGAACTCCCTTGCAAGCCTTACTGCATATTTCGTTTTTCCCGAAGCCGTAGGTCCGAGTACGCATATCAATTCGGTCTTTTTATTCCTGACTGATTCCAGTAATGCAGTAAAGTCTATATTTTCTTTCTCCGGCATTAACGAGACGGGGGAATTATTTGAGTGTGTATTCATATGTGTCATTTCCTTTCACGGTAAAAATAATCATTTTCAGGAAAAATATTACCTTTGTATCCATTCCTGACAATATAGTGCCGGAATCCGGTCGGTTCGGGAAAATTCATGCAAAAGATGGCTAAAGCGAAAAACAGGGTACAGATAAATAACAGAAGGGCTTCTTTCGATTATGAATTCCTTGAGACCTATCAGGCTGGCATTGTTCTGACGGGGACGGAAATCAAATCCATAAGGGCCGGAAAAGCGTCTCTTGCAGATGCTTTCTGCTATTTTGACAAGGACGAACTTTATGTCAAAGGAATGAATGTCGCCCTTTACAATTGGGGGTCATGGGGACAGCATGCTCCCTTGAGGGATCGCAAACTACTCCTTCGCAGGCACGAATTGCTGCATCTGCAGCAGGCTGTAAAGCAAAAAGGTCTTACCATAGCCGCCTTGAGGCTCTATATAGCCGATAACGGATACGCCAAACTCTCCATAGCTTTGGCCAAAGGCAAGAAAGACTACGACAAACGGCAGACCATCAAAGAAAAGGATTTACGAAGGGAAATGGAACGATCAGAGTAGATCCGGTTCCGTCATAATCCGAAGTCTTCTTTTATTTTATCTACTGAATCAAGCAATTCCCATCCGAAAAACTGTGCCTGGATTTCTTTCTCGACTCCGCCGCGTATCACTTTTATTGTTTTCTTGTATGGTTTTCTGCCCATATGCCCGTAAGCGGCCGTAGGTTCGTATATCGGATTCTTGAGTCCGAATTTCCTGATGATTTCGGCAGGGCGGAGATCGAAAAGTTTTTCTATTTCACATACTATTTTTTCATCACATATTTTCTCTCCTGAAGAATCCTTTGCCGCTGTCCCGTATGTATCTACGAATATGCTCACCGGTTCCGCTATGCCTATTGCGTATGCCAGCTGGACCAGCATTTCGTCAGCGACTCCTGCAGCCACCATGTTTTTTGCAATATACCTTGCGGCGTAAGCTGCAGACCTGTCGACTTTTGACGGGTCTTTTCCGGAAAATGCTCCTCCTCCGTGAGCTCCTCTTCCGCCATATGTGTCTACAATGATTTTCCGGCCTGTCAGCCCCGTATCACCATGAGGGCCTCCTATGACGAATTTCCCGGTAGGATTGACCAATAAATTATAATCTCCCTTGAACAGAGCTGCAGTCTGTTCCGGAAGGGATGATACAAGCCGCGGGATGAGTATCCCGGAAATATCTTTCCGGATCTTTTCCTGCATTGATAAGTCCACTTTCGTTTGTCCGTATTGCCTTACGGCATCGGCATAAGAAATCTTTCCCAGTTCCTCAGCCACGAATTCATCGTGTTGGGTCGAGATGACTATTGTATGGATTCTGACTGGCTTGTGTGTAAGCCCGTCATATTCGACCGTGAATTGTGATTTGGCATCCGGTCGGAGGTATGGCATAAGTTCGGGACAATTCTTTCTGATGTCTGCCAGGATCTGCAATACTTTATGCGACAATGCGAGAGGTACCGGCATGTATTCTTCCGTTTCATGGCAGGCATAGCCGAACATCATACCCTGATCCCCCGCTCCCTGTTCTTCGGGATCCTTTTTTATTACTCCCCGGCTTATATCCGCGCTCTGTTCGTGCAAAGCCGAAAGGACTCCGCAGGAATTGCTGTCGAACATGTATTCGGCCTTGTTATATCCGATTTCCTTTATGACGTTTCTTACCGTGGACTGTATATCCACGTAAGCTTCTGACCTTACTTCACCCATTACTATTACTGTACCGGTGCTGCAGAATGATTCGCAAGCTACCTTGGATTCCGGATCCTGTCTGAGGAATTCGTCCAGAATAGCGTCTGAGATCTGATCTGAAATCTTGTCGGGATGACCTTCCGATACCGATTCCGATGTAAATAAATAATTCATAACTTAATATAATAACAAAAAAGCCCCACAGTTAAGCGGAGCCGTAACAAAAAACACAAAACATTGATATGAAACAGGTCATTACCTAACCTCGAATCAACATTTTAGCACTTTTTTAACGTGGTTGCAAGCAGTCAAATCGCTCCACAAAATCATGTGGGCAAAGATATGAATTTTTATATAATTTGCAAAAAATATTTGCTTTAGATGTTCCTTGCCGAGGATTTCTTTTAATTGTATATTCCATTTCGGGAATATTGATTTTTTTTCAATTATTTGTATTAACTTAGCGGTCAGATTTTAGCCTCGAAATACTCATTATCAATTTAATAGTCTATGATTCAATTGTTTAAAAAAGGGTTGTTATTTTTATTTTCAATCCTTGGTGGTGCTGTTGCTTTTGCGCAGGTCACCACATCCAGTCTTGCCGGTCGCATCACGGAAGAGAATGGAGAACCTTTGGCAGGAGCGGCTATTGTTGCCGTCCATGTGCCATCCGGAACTCAATATGCGACTGTTGCCAATAACGAGGGACGCTATGTCATCAATGGAATGCGTGTAGGCGGTCCTTATAAAGTGACAATATCTTTCCTTGGATTCCAGACTCAGGAATTCGATGAAGTAACATTGCAATTAGGCGAAACTTTCAGTTTGAATACTGTTGTAAAGCAAGACAGGACACAGCTTGCTTCAGCTGTTGTGATGGCTTCCCCTTCTTCAAAGTTCTCTGTTGAGAAGACCGGTGCCGCCACCAATATTTCAAGCTCCCAGATTTCTTCGGTCCCTACTATCAGCAGAAGTATCACCGATATCGCCAGACTTTCGCCTTACGGCGGAAATGGAATGAGCTTTGCCGGTGCTGACGGACGTACGGCAAACTTCACTGTTGACGGCGCAAATTTCAATAATAATTTCGGACTTTCTTCCAAGCTTCCCGGAGGAGGGAACCCTATATCCATCGATGCCATAGAAGAGGTACAGGTCGTGGTCTCTCCTTTCGATGTCCGTCAGACAAACTTTATCGGCGGCGGTGTCAATGCCATTACCAAATCCGGTACCAACACCTTCAAGGGATCCGCCTATGTCTATTACCAGAATGAAAATCTCCGCGGTGACAACATTGACGGACAACAGATTTCCGGTGCCCGCGACAAGGATAGGCTAACCACTTACGGTTTGACTCTGGGCGGTCCTATTATCAAGAACAAGCTTTTCTTTTTCGTCAATTACGAACAGTCGGTTATTCCTACCGTTGTCAACCGCTGGAGGGGTTCAGTCGACGGAGTAGCAGATGCTGATTCTTACATTTCACGGACTACTGTGGCTGATTTGCAGAAAGTTTCCGATTATGTAAAAGAGAAATACGGCTATGACACAGGCTCTTATACCGATTTCCCTGCCGATGAAAGCAACAGGAAAATCCTTGCCCGCATAGATTGGAACATCAACGAGAACAATCATCTCGCCCTCAGATACAACCATACGCTCAACAATTCATGGGTTTCTCCCAACGCATCTTCTTCGGATGCAGAGACACGTACTACCGAAGCCCGTATGTCACAGTACTCCATGTCTTATGCAAATTCGATGTATTCTCTGCAGAATCTTGTCAATTCATTTTCTCTCGACTTCAACAGCCGTCTGAACGACAAGCTTTCCAATCAGCTGCTTGCCACTTATTCAAAGCTTGATGATGTCCGCGGAACCGATTCTTCGGAGTTTCCTTTCATAGATATCCTTGACGGTACGGGTACTATTACTCCGTACATCTCTCTTGGCTATGAACTGTTCACGTGGCATAATGGTGTGCACAATACCGTTTACAATATCAAGGACGATCTGACTTATTATATCGGATCTCACAAAATCACTGCAGGTGTCAGCTATGAACACCAGATGGCCGACAACTCTTATATGAGGAACGGTACGGGATATTACCGTTACAATTCCCTCGATGATTTCCTTAATGGAGCAACCCCTGAAACAGTCTGCTTCACTTACGGTTATGACAATCTCAATGCCAATAATCCTGCCGCCCGTGTACGTTACAACAAGGCCGGGGTATATGCCCAGGATGAATGGAATGTCAATGAGAAATTCAAACTTACCGCAGGCTTGCGTATTGACGGACTTTTCTTCGACAATGAAGATCTGGTTACAAACCAAGCCGTTTATGACCTTGATTACAACGGCCGTCATATAGATACGGGAAAATGGCCCAAGAGCAATCTTACCGTATCTCCCAGAGTCGGTTTCAACTGGGATGTCTTCGGTAACAAGAGCTTAAAGGTCCGTGGAGGTTCCGGCTTTTTCTCGGGTCGTCTGCCTCTTGTATTCTTTACGAATATGCCTACGAACTCGGGTATGGTCCAGTATAATGGCAAGATCAGGGTTGGAGATCCGAACTTGAAGGAATTTGCCGGCGACCTTATCACCAACATTGCGGATATGAAGAAAAAATGGGCTGCTCTCGGGTATCCTACGGAAATAACTCCTGAAGACGGATCCATTTCATCCACTTTCGCAGCCGTAGATCCGAAATTCAAGATGCCTCAGGTTTGGAAGACTTCCGTAGCTGTCGATTATGCTATTCCAGTCTCTTTCCCAATGAGTGTTACCGCAGAAGGCATATTCAACAAGACAATCAACGGCGTGAGGATTTCCGACTGGAGCATTCTCCCTGTCAATGGATTTGCCAAGTTCAACGGACCGGACAATCGTCCTATCTATCCTGACAATTACAAATATACCTATATTAATTCCAAAAATGAAGTCAAAGGGATGCCTAACGCTTTTGTTCTTACGAATACAAGCAAAGGCTATGGCGGATCGGCTAGCTTCTCTTTGCATATGCAGCCTGTCAAGGGCATAAATGTAGCTGCCGCTTATACCCATACCATTTCAAAGGAACTTACAGGTATGCCTGGTTCTGATGCTTCTTCTGCATTTACTTATATTCCTACTTACGAAGGTCCAAATAACACGAAACTGCACAATTCACAGTACGTGGTTCCGGATCGTGCATATGTTTCCCTTACTATAGATGATCGCTCTAACAATCATTACAGTTTCTTCTATGAAGCTTGGAGGGGAGGTTACAATTACAGCTATATGTATTCCAATGATATGAATGGCGACAGTTATAAATATGACGCCATCTATATTCCTAAATCAAAGGACGAATTGATGTTCGTATCGCAGGATGATGCAGACCGTTTCTGGAATTACCTTGAGCACGACTCTTATCTAAAGAGCCATAAAGGCAAATATGCGGAAGCATACAGCGTTTATTCCCCATGGGCGCATACTGTCGATTTCCGTTACGCGCACGACTTCAAGATCAATATCGGCAAATCCGTCAACACTTTGCAACTCAACTTCAATATCAGCAACTTGCTCAATATGTTCAATTCATCTTGGGGAGTCAGCAAATATATGAATCCTAATTTGAATTCGGGCCGTATACTCACGTACGAAGGGGTGAATGCGAGCGGTGTTCCTGTCTTCTCAACTCCGGCTGCCGTTCAGCCAGGTGTAAAGACTTGGACTTACGATCATTCCATCGGCCAGTGCTGGTACGCCCAGATCGGTCTCAAATATATGTTTAATTAATTCATAATCCGATAATAGTATGAAATTAAGATATTTACTTTTAGCTCTCATTGCAGGGCTCGCTATAATTGCTGTCGGATGTACGGAGAATGATGATATCAAGACACTTGATGAGATTCAAGTTTCAAGTTCTTTCGTTTCCATCGATATGGCCGGCGGTTCTGCGACTATTAAAGTCACAGCCAAAGACTCCTCCTGGCATTTTGACGAGAGTACCATTCCAAGCTGGCTTACCGTTTCACCTATGAGCGGAAACCCGGGTGAGACAACTGTTACATTCACGGCTCCGGAAACCCTGACAGGCAAGGGCAATATTGATGTGCAGATAATTTGCGCCGGCAAGACACAACATGTGGATGTGATACAGGGAGTGAAAATTGCAGAACCTTCCACTTGCGCCCAGGTTCTTGCCGGGACCGATGGGAAGTCCTATCAGGTAACGGGTGTTTGCACCAGAATTGCAAGTACGACCTACGGCAACTGGTATATTGAAGATGCAACAGGAAGTGTTTACATTTACGGCACCCTTGATTCCAACGATAAATTCAACTGGTCCAGCATGGGCATAGATGTCGGAGATGTCGTTACCGTCGAGGGTCCGAGATCCACTTACGGCACTACCGTTGAACTCGTCAATGTTCATGTCGTAAGCGTTTCCAAATCCCTTGTGAAAGTGGAAAGCGATCCTGTTACGCTGGCAAAAGAAAGCGCGGCTTTCGACCTGGAACTTACATGCAAAGGGGACGGACTTTCGATTGTCATCCCTGACGAGGCCAAATCATGGCTTCATGTATCTTCCCTTGTAACTTCGGGGACTAGCGCAACCGTTTCATTCTTCGCTGACGAGAATACAGGTCTGGCTCCGCGTTCCGCGACGGTGACATTCACGTCTTCAATCTCTTCCCAGTCTTCTTCTGTAACATCCGTAGTTACACAGAAAGGAAATCTTCCTGATCCTGTGAGCATTGCTTCCATAGATCCGGCCAGTACTTCTTATGCCTGCGTTGTAGGAAAAGTGACTGCAATAAGCAAACAGGCATACGTGCTGACAGATACTTCCGCTTCCGTTCAGGTTTATTATGGCAGGACATTCACTCCTGACGATTATGCCATTGGAAAGATAAGGACGGTTGCAGGAGCCATTTCGGTGTATAACTTCGGAATGGAGATGAGCAATATCGATTATGATGTCCTCGGTTCAGGCAAGATAACAGTACCTGCTGTCACTGTAGTTGACGGCGCCGGTCTGGATGCAATGATAGCGGCAACTTCCGGAAAGAGTAAATCGGATCCTGCTTGTCCGGTCAAGTATATTGAGGTTACCGGTACGCTTGCAGTAACCGTAAGCGGTACAAGTACATATTACAACCTTCATGTCTCCGGGGCCTCGACGGCTATAGGATCTCTGTCTTATCCATTGGACAGTTTCGGTCTTGCCGACATGAATGGTGAGAACGTTACGATCCAAGGATACACCACTTCGATTTCCGGTGGCAAATATGTAAATATCATTGTGACATCGGTCACTAAAAACTGATATTACGATATCATATTTTAACAGGGTGGCAGTAATATTACTGCCACCCTGTTTTATTTATATCCGTTTTATCTTGCCGGATATTGCTATTTTATAATAAATCAAAATAATTGTTTTTTATTTATATAATATAGCTGTGATGCATCCAATCTTTATATAAATTCGTTTATGATGATAATCATCTTTCTTTTTATATTATTTTATGGCGGATTTTTTTTAAAATACGTTTTTGCAATACTTGATATCTTTACTATATTTGCAAAACCAAGGCTAATTACTAATAATTTAAAATATTGAAAAATATGAAATTTACAAATCTGTTATTATCATTCTCGGCTCTTGCTTTTCTTGTCGTCGGTTGCGGCGGTGATAATAAAGAAGATCTGGGAACGCCTTCAGTGAATATTTCTGTAAGCGAATTATCTATAGAGAAAACTTCAGGCAGCCAGACCATTCAGATTACTGCAACCAGAGATTGGAATGCTACCTCGAATGTAGATTGGATTGCAGTTGACCCTGCAAGCGGGAAGGCTTCGACTGATGCCCAGACGGTAACTATCACCGTCTTGGAAAATACCGGTCTTGACAGGTCCGGTACCGTTACTTTTGATATCGGATTCGATTCCAAGACACTCACCGTAAATCAGGCCGGTACGGGTTCTGAAGAGGACAATATCGTTTATGCAAATGACTTCGATAAGGAAGCGGCGACGCAGACTTACGGAACCAGTTCTTCAAGCTGGCCTTATCTGGATCAATTCGAAGGCTGGAAAAATGAAAAAGGCACGGGCATCGCGAATGTCGACTACGAATATTCCGGAATGTCCGCCCGCAACAACAGCAATTCCAACGGCAGTTATTCCGATTATGCAGGTTCCGGAGTAAATAATATGTTCTTCGGTTCGGATTCTCATTTCGAAGTCAAAAACATCGCTTTGGGAGCAGGCGTGGATTATTCACTTTCCTTCGGTACCGAGAAATATGCTTATGGCGCCGACGACAATACATTCGATCCTACGGAATTCCATGTATATATCAGCAATGACGGAACCAAGTGGGTAGAGTTGTCATATTCGTTTGCCAACGGATACAAAGACGGACGCTGGGATCTTGCATCCTCTGTGTTTACCGTTCCTTCGGGTACTTCTTCCCTTTATATTTACGTGAAATCAGATCTTACGAGCGCTCATCGTATGGATGATCTGAAACTTTCCGTTTCTTCCACTGCCGGCACCGTAATAGATTTCTCCAAAGGTATTACGATTGGTGGCGACGAACCCGTTACCCCTAAGACCATTACCGAAATCATCGCTCTTGCTGATGGTACCGCAATCAAGACCGAGGATGCATTGGTGGTTGCAAAGGGCACTTCGAGCTTTGTCGCTACAGACGGCACCAGCAATATACTTGTTTACGGTGCAACATCTGCAGCTGCAGTGAAGATTGGTGACAAGGTTGCCATTGAGGCTAGCAAAACCACATGCGGCTCCATACCGGAGTTGTCGGCTCCTACGGTTACAGTTGCTTCTTCAGGTACCGAAGTGACATATCCGACAGTAAAAGACATAACATCTACATTCGATTCATATGCATCCACATCGGTGGAATACATCACATATACCGGAACGTTGTCAGTTGTGACGAGCGGAACCAAAACATACTACAATATCGCTGTTGCCGGAGCTACTACAAAGACGGGTTCCATATCCGGTCCGTCGGATGATTTGAACGTCTCCGCACTTGATGGCCAGGCCGTAATTGTTACCGGTTACTTTGCAGGATTATCTGGCAGTGACAAATATGTAAACATTCTGCCGACGGCTATCAAGGCTGCCGATGCGAATGCCAAGATTTTCAATGTTAGTCCTCTTACTTTGTCTGCAACCGCTTCCGAGACATCCACTTCATTTTCAATCACTTCCAATGTCGATTGGACCGCTTCCAGCGACAATGAGGCATTTACGCTTGACAAAACTTCCGGTAACGGAGATGCAACAGTAAACATATCTTTCGCTGCAAATACGGAGGCTACAAGCAAAACTGCAAATATTACGGTTTCTACTGATGCCGATGTTACTACAAAGACTTATACGGTCAAAATTACGCAGGCCGGAACTTCCAGTGAGAATTACTCCAGCAATGTTACGTGGACAACGGTATCTTCCGCATATGACCAGGCGGCTACCGTGAACGGACAAGCCGATGTTGCCGTATTGAAATTGGGAACCAGCTCAAAAGTCGGTTCTGCTACAATATCGGTTCCTTCGGGATCATCTAAAATTTCATTCTATGCTTATTCATGGGTAGGCAAAGTTACCACATTGAATCTGAGCCTCGGTGAGACTTTGGTCAAGAGTACGGATATAAATGGAAATGACGGTTGTACCGGGAATCCGCCTTATACGATTACCGCGGCCGCAGCCGATAAGATAACAATAGATCTTGGAACGACACTGACTGCAAACACCGAATATACGTTTACTACGGTCAGCAATACGTCGACAAGAGCGGTGATATTCGCCGTTAATGCCGAATAACAAGGTCTTTCCTTTATAATAGAGGGGGTTTCCGGCCGGCCGGAAACCCTTATTGCTCTAAAATAGCTACTTATATGTATAAGCATAAATTTGCAGTATCTATCTGTCTTGGAATCGCCGCATTTCTCATCTTTGTTTCATGCGGCAACGATAGCAAAAATGATACGGCTCCCGTTCTCACATTACAGACCAATCCGGTTGCAAGTACAAAAGGCAGCCAATTCGTTTCCGTCGAAGCTTCAGGACAATGGACATTGTCTATTACATATCCTGCTTCTTCAGGTACTGAAAAGGATGAATGGGCTTCGCTGAGTACCGAATCGGGTTCGGATTCCAAGTCCGGAATCGTATTGACTTATAGTGAGAATGCCGATACTTCCAAACGGTCGCTGGTTCTTACCCTGATTTCCGGAAGTAAATATTCCGATGTCGAATTGGTACAGGCCGGTACCGCACCATCAGGAAATACGGGTGGCAATGAACCTGCTACCGACTGGCTTGAACTTCCTGCCATGAGCACCTCGGACAGCTATGGCTTTTTCACCCATTACATGAAGATAGGGACTGTAAGCACGAGAAATTATTCATTTTGTTGGGATTATTCCAATTATGATTCGAAATGGGTGGCATATCCCCTCAATGCATGGAATATCGGCTCTGCGGTATCCCGTACCGATAACTGGGGGCTTGATCCTCTTCTGCCCCGGGATAAACAGCCTGTACTTTTCAGCGGGTTCAAAGACGGGAATAACGGCTGGTATGCCAGAGGCCATCAGCTTCCTTCAGCCGATCGTCTTTCTTCCAGAGAAGCAAATACAATGACTTTCTATTTTACGAATATGACTCCCCAGATACAAAACGGCTTCAACGGGAGTATCTGGGCGAATCTGGAAAGTGAAGTAAGATCATGGGCAAATAAATCCGATACTCTTTATGTCGTTACAGGTTGTGTTGCCGACGGAAGCATTTACTATGCTTTGGATAATGACGGGAAAAAGATTCCCGTCCCGGTCGGTTATTACAAAGCCGTGTTGAGATACAGCAAGGCTTCAACCATAGGCTTTTCGGGATATATGGGCTGTGCCATATATCTGGATCATAAGGCTTATAGTAATTCTTCCATTACGGCATCCATGTTCATGTCCATAGATGATCTTGAAAAGAAGACTGGACTGGATCTGTTCGTGAATCTTCCCGACAAGATAGGCAAGGAAAATGCAGCAAAAGTGGAAGCGCAGAATCCTGTCGATGTTTCCTGGTGGTGGTAATTTAATTTAAACTGAAATGAAAAGATTTGTTTATGCTTTCCTGATCCTGCTGTTGTTTTCGACAAGTGCCGGAACGGCAGGAGCACAAAGAAAAGTTAGTAAGGACAGTTATGTCATAGGTTTTTATAATCTTGAGAATCTGTTCGATACGTATCATGACGAAGGAAAGAACGATTACGAGTTCCTTCCTGACGGTACCAATAAATGGACACAAGCGAAATATGAGAAGAAGCTTCATAACATGGCGACGGTGATACGTGCCATGGCTGATGACAATCATTGTTATCATACGCTTCTTGGTGTCAGTGAAGTTGAAAACAGGCATGTACTCGAGGATCTTGTCAATCAGCCCGAGATAGCAGGCGCGGATTATCAGATAGTACATTACGACGGTCCCGACCGGAGAGGTGTGGATGTAGCCCTTTTGTACAAGCCCGAAAATTTCAAGTTCGAAGCCAGTGAATCGATTCCGTTTACTTTCGAAGGCAGTTCAATCGAATTTTCCATGAACAAAGAGCAGCAGGCTGATTTCCGTACCAGGGATATCCTTATGGTAAGAGGACTGATAGACGGTGAAGAGTTCGCCGTTTTCGTTGCTCATCTGCCTTCGAGGATAGGCGGGAAAGGAGGTGACCTGAGAAGCCGCGGAGCCGAAATAATTTACAACAGGGCCATGGAGCTTGAAAAGGAATATCCAGGAATCAAGATAGTGGTAATGGGTGATATGAATGACAATCCGACGGATGAGAGCATGGCCGTATATATGCACGGCAAAGAAAAAATCTCCGAAGTCGGGCCTGTGGATTTCTTTTCTCCGTTCCTGTCCATGCTCAAGGCCGGCTACGGCTCTTTGGCTTACCGGGGGGAATGGAATATATATGATATTATTCTGGTCAATGATTCTCTTGCAAAAGGAAAAGGACTCGATATCATTAAAATAAACAAGAAGGGTTTTTACGGCAGGGTATTCAAGAAGCCTTTCATGACCCAGCAGAGCGGTCCCTATAAGGGAACTCCTTTCCGTACATTCTCAAACGGCACATTTATAGGTGGTTACAGTGATCATTACCCGACATATATAGTGGTCGGCAAATAAACAAAATAATGAGTATGTATAAGAAAATATTATCTTTTGTTGCAATATTGGCGTTTTCCCTGTCTGTCTTTGCACAGAGTTATCCGGGAGGCGTCAAAGGTACGGTAGTCAACCGCGTAGGCCGGCTTCCGGTGGCTGATGCCACTCTTACTTTGTTTTCGGGAACCAATAAATTGGCTTCTGCAAGCACTGATGCAAAGGGTGACTTCTATATTCCAAATCTGGACAATGGAATGTATATGTTGGTGATAGAAGCTCCGGATTTTGTGAAGATGCAGGTAAATGTGACGGTAAATGACGGTTATGTCAAGAATATGTTCACGCTTTCGCTCACTCCTTCGCAAAAAATGGATGAAACGGATGTCGCCAATCTCGCAGAATTCGATATGGAGGATTCCGGGTATGAAGATAATCCTACCGTACTTTTCAATTCCAACGATGTTTTCAACAATACCGTAGGATATAATTTCAGTCCTATCCGTTTCAAAGTCCGCGGATATTCGAGCGAATCACAGGACGTACTTCTTGCCGGTGTCAAAATGAACGATGCAATGACCGGATATACTCCTTATTCATTATGGAGCGGCTTGAATGAAGCCACCCGCACAAAAGAATCCGTTACGGGGACAGAGGTCTCGCAATTCGGATTCGGAGGATATAACGGTCTTACCGACATAATGGCCGAGGCTTCCAGCATGAGATCAGGTTACAGGTTCAGCGTTCTTTCCAACAGTGCGTTTTACCGCCTTCGTCTCATGGGATCATATGCTTCCGGAATGCTGGACAACGGCTGGTCGTATGCCTTCAATTTTTCTGCACGCCTGGGCGGAAACGATTGGATAAAGGGAGTGTATTATCGCTCTTTCGGATATTACGGAGCCGTTGAAAAGAAATTCGATGACGCAAACAAGCTGGGATTCGTCTTTATGGCCGCTCCGGGTGAAAGGGGAGCGCAAAACGGTTCGACACAGGAAGTATATGACCTTGTAGGGGACAATATGTACAATTCCAATTGGGGATACCAGGATGGAAAAGTGCGTAATTCCCGTGTACGCAAAACGCATGAACCTATCGCAATCCTGAAATATGATTTTACCCCCGGGGACAAGTTCCAGGGATCGGCTACCGTCCTTTACCGTTTCGGCAAGAACGGATATACGGCTCTGGACTGGTATGATGCTCCGGATCCGAGACCTGATTATTACAGGAATCTTCCGAGCTATTTCTACATGGAAAACAGCGATTACAACAGACGGAATTATCCTAAATACGTATGGGCCAAGGAAGCCTGGACCGGAGATTATGCTCCGACCACCCATATAGACTGGGACAGACTTTATTCCGTCAACGAAATGAATGCCGATACTTACGGCAATCGCTCGAAATATATTCAGGAAGAACGCAGGGTCGATCAACGGGATCTTAATTTCGCTGCCTCTTTCAAATGGAGACCGTATTCATGGCTGACGGTTGACGGGGGAGCAAATGCAAAGATCAACCGTACTGAAAATTACAAGATAATCGCCGATCTGCTTGGCGGGGATTACTATCTGAATATAGACCAATTCGCAGAAAGGGACTATTCTTCTTCGCCTGCCAAGGTTCAGAACGATCTCGATTATTATATGGAGCACGGTTCTGCGCAGGTCCTGGGAAAAGGTGACAAATATGGCTATGACTATTATGCACAGATAAGAAAAGCCGGAGCCTGGATGAACGGGGCTTTTTCCCTGGGTGACCTCAGCGGAAATATTGCCGGCAAGGTAGGTTATACCAATTTCTGGAGGGATGGACTTGTCAGGAAAGGTCTTTTCGCCGGTCTGGATAAAAACGGCAAGGAGATAGTTGTGGACGGGGATAACCTGACTTCGTATGATCCAGTTACCGGGGATGTGATAACTTCCTATGGGAAATCCGACAAATCGGATTTCTTTACTTATGCCGCCAAAGCCGGACTGAATTATGTCCTGGGAGGAAAAATGCGTTTCTATGGGAACATTGGCTATTTCAATGATGCTCCGTCGTTCAAACAGGCTTTCGTTTCCCCGAGGACAAGAAACTCCCTTGTCAGGGATCTGACAACCGTAAAAACATTTTCAACGGATCTGAATTACCAGTTTTCTTCCGACGGATATGACGTTAGGGTAACCGGTTATTATACGACGATAAAAGACCAGACCGATGTCATGAGTTTCTATGATGATCTTCAGAATTCGTTTACCAACTTCGCGATGAGCGGAATAGACGAAAGACACATGGGACTGGAAGTGGGCTTCAAGGTGCCTACTCCTGTGGACAATCTTTCTCTCAAGGGTGTATTGAGTTACGGCAAATATGAGTACACATCCAACCCTTATATGACCCAGACTGTGGATAACAGTGCCGATGTCACCATAGATCATCAGTTTGTCCCTTATTGGAAAAAGACTCCGGTATTTTCAAAGGATGCTTCGGGAAGTTATGTGACTGATGCTTCAGGCAATTATGTGATCGACCATTACAAGCAGCATTATGTCTCGGGTTCGCCGCAGCTGGCTTCAAGTCTCGGTTTGTCATGGAACAGGAATTATTGGTTTATCGATGCCGACGTGAATTATTTTGCCGATTCTTATCTTGAAATGAATCCTCTTTACAGAACGGACATGGCTGTCGCCGGACCTGACGGAAAAATAACTCCTGCGGAAGTCGAATATATGACTTCACAGGAAAAATTCGATCCAGCATTCCTTGTCAACTTCAGTATCGGAAAATCCTGGTTTATACAATGGAAATATCAGGTAGGAGTCAATCTTCAGGTTAATAACCTGTTGAACAACAAGGATGTGAAGACAGGAGGATATGAACAGACCCGTCTTGTGGACAACACGGTCGGAAAAGAAAGATACTATCGTTTCGATCCGAAGTATTTTTACATGTGCGGTATAAATTATATGTTGAATATTTATTTCAGATTCTAAGTTATGAAAAAGATATTTTTTATTCTGATGTGTATGTCGGCCGTTTTTGTCTCTTGCGACGAATGGGATCCGGTTTATACTTTCAAATATGATGATCCGGGGGAGTATACTCCCGTGGAAATGACTGCCAATACCACCATTGCCCAGCTCAAGGCCATGTATGACAATACTCCTTTGGATATCCAGCAGGACATAGTCATAAAAGGACAGGTTATTTCTTCCGACCGTTCAGGCAACATTTACAGGAGTCTTTATATTGAAGATGAAAGCGGTGCCATAGAATTGAAAATCGGGAAAAGCGGCTTGTACAATGATTATAAGGTGGGACAATGGGTATATGTGAAATGCAGCGGTCTGACTTTGGGAAATTATCAGGGAATGCTGCAGTTGGGATTCAGGGATCCTACCGGAGACTATGAAACAGCATACATTGATGTACAGTATATTATCGATACCCACATTTTCAGAGGAGGGATCGGAACTGCGCTTCAGCCTGCTGTGCTTTCTGAGTCCCAGATTCTCAACAGTAGCAATTTCGGCCGTTATGTTACATTGAAAGGCTTGAAATACGGAAGCAAGGACAACGGAAGCGCAGGTGAGATCTTCAGTCTGATTTATATCGATCCCGATCAGGACAAAACATCCCAGGCTAACAGGGTGTTCCTTTCCGACAAGACTTACGGTGTAACTACATGGGCGATGTCAAAACAGGGCTTCATTGATTATCTGAATGCCGGGAATTTCGACAGCGCAACCACTGGCGACGGCTCCAGGACCGTTGCGGCAATCAAAGATGAACTTCTGGCTAATGCCGCGGCATATTCCGTAAGCCAATATTTCATGATGGGAAATACGGAAGTCCAGGTTCGGACAAGCGGATATGCCAAGTTCGCCGATACGCAGATAGATCCTTCCATACTTAACGGTTCGGTAAGCGTGGACTTTACAGGCATCCTTACAAATTATAAAGGTGCGGCACAGTTCACATTGATAAACACGGATGGTGTTGGTATCGTAGAATAATCTTATTAGCAACTAATTCCGGGAGGAAGATCATTTGAACCTCATGGTGAAAACCGTAAGCCGATTGGACGGATTCGTTTTCATCGTGAGGGTTCCTCCGCTGAGTCTCATG
Organism: Bacteroidales bacterium; assembly: GCA_022648685.1. Taxonomy (GTDB): domain Bacteria; phylum Bacteroidota; class Bacteroidia; order Bacteroidales; family UBA932; genus Cryptobacteroides. The sequence goes on along the minus strand of JALCMW010000001.1, from coordinate 197,511 downwards.
ATTTGTCTTGAAAGGGAAAGGCCGATTCCGTTCCCTTCCTTTTTAGTTGTGAAAAACGGTATGAAAATGTGTTCGGCCACATCTTCCGGAATAACCGGACCGTCATCCGATATATCGATGATTATAGCTTCATTTTCACCGCAGCGGCCGTCTATTCGTATATTGTTTCCTATATTGGATTCCGTTATTGCCTGTATTGCATTTTTCAACAGATTTGTCATTACATGAGCGATCAGGTTTTCATCTGCATAGACCATAAGATCTTCCGGAACGATACTTATATCTATATTGATATTGCCTGCTTTGTTCTGTTCCAATGCGATTCTCTTCATTCTTTCGGAAAAATCCATGATGTAGAAAGGATGTGGGACAGGAGTCGGGATATGAGTGAATTTGCGGTAATTTTCCACGAATTGTGTCAATTCGTTGCTTGTTTTGTTTATTATTGACAGTCCTTCCCTTATCTCGGGTTCGGAATTTCCTGCTTTGGACAAAAGAGTTTCGCTCAATGATGTGATAGGAGTTACGGAGTTCATGATTTCATGGGTGAGAACCCGTATCAGTTTTATCCAGGAATCCAGTTCGTTCACATCGAGTTCGTTTTCTATGTCATTAATGGCTATTATCCTGACTTTGCCGTTGTTGAGAGTCGAAGATGCGGCATTTACAGACAGATTCTTGGTTCCCATTTCATCCTGAAAAGACACCTGTATCCGTTCTCCGGGCTGGATGCTTTCAATCTCTTTTTCCAGTTTTTCGCTTACGTATTTCAATTGCGAATAATGTGTAAGTACCGATAAACCCAACAGCTTCAATGCCTGCCTGTTATTTTGCAGTATGTTCCCGTTTGCATCCATGGTGATGATGCCGGTGTCCACCGAATCTATGATCTGTTCGTAATATTTTTCCCTTTCTTTCGCTTCGGATGACGCCTTTTGTACGATTTGTTTGATCTTGTTCAGCGTCTCATTTGCTTTTTTGTCTTCCGGAGTCACATTGGCGGTATCGAATCGGAAAGAATAATCCTTGTTTTCCAGGGCATCCAGCGTAAATACGATTTTTTTGATATTGCTTGTGTACAATCCGTACATCTTGAAAATATAGTATACCCATAAAATTCCGCATATTGCCGACAATTCCCATCGTTTGACGTAAAGGCATAATGCAAATGCGGCGGTCAATACTGCGAAACCTGCCAGGGCGGCAATTATCCCTATTTTCTTTATGGACAGGGATGTTTTCATATGCCGTATTTCTTTATCTTGTTGTACAAAGTCTGGCGTGTTATGCCGAGACGGCCTGCGGTTACCGAAAGATTTCCCTTGCATTCGCCGATTGCTTTAACGATCATTTCCTTTTCCATATCTTCCAGAGTCCCGTTTTCTTTTTGTTCAGACGATTGTATCCGTACAGACTGCGGAGAACTGTCTATGTCATCGGCTTTTATTACGGATGAATCGCAGAGGATTACGGTCTTTTCCACAGTATGTTCCAGTTCCCTGATGTTTCCCGGCCAAGGGTTGTCCTTCAACTTTGTTATTGCGCTTTCATCGAAGGATAAATCAGGCTTTGCATATATTCCTCCGTATTTTTTCAGGAAAATACCGGCCAGCGGAGCTATGTCTTCTTTCCTTTCCCTTAATGCCGGAAGCCGGATGTGTATGGTGTTTATCCTGTAGAGCAGATCTTCCCTGAAAAGTCCTTTGGACACCATATCGTTAAGATCGCGGTTCGTAGCACATATCAATCTTACATTGATCGGAATCGGTTTCGTATCCCCGACCTTGGTTATAGTCTTCCTCTGGATGGCTGACAGCAGCTTAGCCTGCAGCGAATACGAAAGGTTGCCTATCTCGTCCAGGAAAAGCGTTCCGTTTTCCGCCACTTCGAACTTGCCTGTCTTGTCCGTACCGGCATCGGTGAACGCCCCTTTCACATGGCCGAAAAGCTCGCTTTCGAACAGCGTTTCAGTTATAGCTCCCATATCTATCGCTACCATAGGAGCATCGCTGCGCGGGGATAGATGATGTATCTCATTGGCCAGCATCTCTTTTCCCGTCCCGTTCTCTCCTGTTATCAATATGTTGGCATCGGTCGAGGCAACTTTGTCCACAAGAGTATGCAGCTGTTGCATGACCGGGCTCTCGCCCCAGAACATCGAAGTCTTTTCGGATTCTTTTCTTTTTGTGTTTTTCCCCTGTGATTTATCAAGAGCGGAAATCAGAGTCTCCGTCATTTTGGCGTTTGTGAAAGGCTTTACTATGAAATCTGCGGCACCTTCCTTGATCCCGTTTACAGCAAGTTCGATGTCTGCATAAGCAGTGAAAAGAACGACCTGTGCAGACGGCCTGAGACGCTTTATCTCCCTCAGCCAGTAGAGACCTTCGTTGCCGTTGTTGATCCCGCTTTTGAAATTCATGTCCAGAAGAACCACTTCCGGCTTCCCGTTTCTCAATGCCGCCGGTATCTCCGCAGGGTTGCTTACGGTTATTATTTCCTTGAAAGTATTTTCCATAAGCATCTTTATACTCGCAAGAATGTTCCGGTTGTCATCCGCGGCCAATAATGTTCCTCTCTTAGTCATTTCATATTAATTTGATAGCGATAAACAAATGTAGTTATTTTCGGGATTATCCGAAATGCCAAAAATTTGGACACAAGTGTAAATTTTTTTGACAGATCCGGCAAAGATGTTTTGTACTTAATTAACTGTGGGATAATATATTGCATTTAAAGGAACGGTTGTTGCCTTTTCCGTACATGATAAAACGGAATCGAAGAAACAACAGAAAAAATGAGAAATATACTTAATCTGAAATCCTTTTTCACTTTCCTTGGCAGGAACAAGTTTTATACGTTGATAAACGTATTCGGGCTCTCTTTGAGCCTTGCTTTCGTCATACTTATAGGTCTTTATTCTTTCAAGGAATACGGAACGGACAAGATGCACTCCAAGGCGGACAGGATATATGTACTTGGGGAAGAGATGGAAGGGACCTCTTATTATACCGGAGGCAACACGTATATCCAGAGATACATTAAAAGCCGTTATCCGGAAGTGGAATCTTCATGTGCAGTTGCTTCGCAAAACTCTAATGTGATGATGCCTTCCGGGGAAATGTCTGCCGCCTATGAACTTTGCGTCGATTCCACATTTTACCGGATCTTCGATTTCCGTTTGCTCGAAGGCGACAGGAATCATGTGTTGGATGCTAAAAACTATGCTGTTGTCACGGAAACATTCGCCAGGAAAATGTTCGGTAACAAGGATCCGGTGGGACAGGAAATAGAGTTGGACGGGAAAAGGCATTTGCGTATCACCGGAGTAGCGGCGGATATGAAAAATTCCAGTATCAGGAATGCGGATATAATAGCGAGATTCGAAGATCTGCGGAATAAGTCCATGCTTAATCCCCATATGAATAATGCTACCGGAGCCGAAATTTTCATTCTTGCAAAACCCCATTCGGATATAGAGTCCAAAACGGAGGATATGACGAAATATTTCAAGACATTTTTCTGGCTGTACCAGCATCCGGATTGTGCTACGGGTGTTTTGCTGGTGCCTTTGAACAAATTGTATTTTTCGGGTATACAATCAAACAGTGGTGTCACGATAAGGGGAGAAAGAAAACTTGTAGATATCCTTTTTGCATTGGGTTTGATCATCCTGCTGTTTTCGATCATGAACTATATCAACCTTACGGTTGCCATATCCGGCAACAGGGCCAAAGAAATGGCGGTACGCAGACTGCTCGGGAGCCGCAGGTGGGAAATAATGCTCAAACTTGTTGCGGAAAGCCTGTTGCTTTGCATAATTTCATCCGTGGTAGCAGTTCTTCTTTCGTATATTTTCCTTCCTTATGCGTCTCATTTGCTTGGAACGGAACTGCAAATCGGCGTATTATTCTCACCTGCCGTACTGTCTGTGATGATAGCTTTCATCCTTGTCATAGGTATACTTGCCGGTATAATCCCAGCCTTTGTCATTTCAAAGGCACAGCCTGTGGAAATAGTCCGCGGAACATTCAGGCAAAGGATCAGGATGACGTTCAGCAAGATTTTCATAATTTTCCAGAATGTTGTTACCATAATAATGATAGCCGTAGCCATCATCATGATATCCCAGACAAGGCATCTTATCCATGCTCCGTTGGGCTTTAATACCAAGAATCTGATAGATGTCGATAATCCGGCATTCGACACCTTGAAATTCCAGACATTTGTCAATGAACTCAAGGGTCTTGCATGCGTGTCCCGAGTCACGGCATGCGAAGGGACGCCTAAAGACGGAGGAAATAACGAAACCATCGTATATAAAGGAAAAAATCTTAGTTTCCAGATACTTATAGGAGACGAGAACTATATGGATATATTCGGTCTCAAAGTAATACAGGACAACAATATCGAAGACCAGAACGGAGTTTACGTCAATATGGCCGCCCTCACGGGAATGGGACTGGATAAAAATGCGAAGGCCATAGATATATATGCCGGGCATCCATCATGGGGCTCAGGGCCGAAACCGATCAGAGGCATATTGGCTGATTTCCATCTGCGCAATATTCTGGCTAAAGAACATCCGTTACTTATTACCATCAAGAAAAAGGTTAAGTATCCATGGGATTTCATAGTAGAAGTCCAGGGCAATCCGGTCGAAGCATATAAGGCAGTGCAGAAAGTCTATAAGAAAGTTTTCAATGCCACCCTGGATGATGATAATCCTTTCCTGGATCAGAAAGTGGCCGCCGAATATGAAAGTGAGAAAAGAATGTCTACAATGGTTTCCCTTTTCGCCGGCATAGCCATAATAATATCAATGCTCGGTCTTATTGCAATGAGTACTTATTTCATAGAACAGCGCAGAAAGGAAATTGCTTTGAGAAAGGTTTTCGGCAGCAGCCGTTCCCAGATTCTCAAAAGACTTATAAAAGTGTTCGTTATTTACGTGGCTGTTGCTTTTGTAATTGCCGTTCCTGTAATATATTATATTGGCCGTAGCTGGCTTTCCAATTACAACTACCGCATAAGCCTGAGTCCGTGGATATTCATAGCAGCCGGTCTGTTTACCTTCCTGATTTCTTTCGTTGCCGTCTACCTTCAGAGTTATATGGCCGCCAATGCCAATCCTGTCGAAGGCGTGGCCGAGAATCAATGAATCGCAGTAATGTTTCAGAAATGACGATCTATATGTATAAGTTGAGGATAATCAAAATAATTGCTGTTATAATCGCCGTTGCGGGAAATGTTCTTACAGCCGGAGCCAGGATCTGGGATATGGACAGTTGCATGACCTATGCAGTGGAACATAGTACTTCAGTTGAAAAGAAACAATGGGCGGCGCAGGAAAGCAAAGCCGAACTGCAGTCTTCGATCGGAGGCTTTATCCCGACAGTGAGTTCGGAAGTCAGTGCCCAGTATAGCTGGGGCCGTAATATTGATCCGGAGACCAATACATACAATACGCAGGCTACATTCAACAATTATTATAGACTTTATTCCTCTTTGACCGTTTTTGACGGAGGCAGGACTTTAAACGGGTTTCTACAGGCCAGGACAAAACGACAGAGCGGTATGGCAGATATAGAAAAAGCAAAGGAGGACAAGGAAATAGAGGTGATGCAGAAATATGTGGATCTGGTGTATGCAAGGGCCGGTGTGCTTTTGGCCGAAGACAAATTGAAAGACAGCCGCCGATTGCTGGAAAAGACCCGCAGACAAGAAGAACTGGGGATCAAAGGCCGGCCTGATGTTGTCCAGATAGAAGCTCAGGTCGCAGAAGACGATTATAATCTGACACATCAGAGAAACCAATCGCGTACTGCATTGCTTGCCCTGAAATCGTCTATGAATTATCCTTCTTCCGATTCGTTGGAAACCGATGCTTCGCTGGTCAGAATCGAGCCAGAGTACAGGCTCGAACAAGTGGAAGACATTTATGAATATGCATCGGGAAATTCCACTGCAGCCAGACTTGCAGCCTTCAATGTAAGGACCGCCATGTACGATTACAGAATAATGAAAGGAAAATTATTACCTTCAATTTCGGTATTTGCCGGCGTTTCTACCAACTATTATAAAAATATAACTACCGGAAGCGTAGTGGACAGATTCAATTCGCAGTTCAGTAATAATCTCGGAGAGTATATCGGAGCGTCAATCACGATACCGATTTTCAATTATTCCTATTACGGAAATGTCCGCAAGGCTCATTCGGCCGTGCATATTGCGGAACTGGAGAAAGAAGAATCCATGCGTAAACTTCATGACGACATAGAGAATGCCGTTATGGACAGGAACGGATACGTCAAGGAAATTTTGCAGATGGAACACAAGGTGGAAGCAGATTCCCTTGCTTATTATGTATCCGAGCGGAAATATGAAGAAGGTATGCTTAGCGTTACGGATTTGAGGGCGGCCGCGGATACTCTTCTGGAATCTAGGATAACCCTTTTGCAGATGAAAATGCTGTATGCCATGAAAGACCGTCTGGTGGATTATTACAAAGGCATCGGCATAATAAGGAATAACAACATAACAAGAAATAACAAGTAGTGTCATGGATATAGAAATAAAAAAGAAGAAAGGGATTCCGCGCAAGTATTGGCCCTATATCATAGGAGCCGCCGTTCTTGCCGCTCTGCTGATCTGGCTTTCGCTGAGCAATTTCGCGAATACTCTGAAAGTGGAAAGGAAAGGCCTGAGCATAGGGGAAGTGAAGAGCGGCAAATTCAATGATTATGTCAGTCTGGACGGTACCGTGGCTCCTATCAGCGTTGTCCAGATAAGTCCGCAGGAAGGCGGAGTCGTAATGGAAAAGGTAGTCGAAGAAGGTGCTAAAGTCAGGAAAGGCGATGTAATGGTCCGTCTCAGTAATTCCAATCTGGATCTCCAGATACTGAATGCCGAATCCGAACTTGCCGAGAAACAGGATCTTCTCAGGAATACCCAGATCAGCATGGAGCAGGACAGGCTTACCAACAAAAATGAAAAGATACAGCTGGATCTCGATCTTATACGCAAGAAACGTCTGTATGATCAGCAGAAGCGGCTTTATGATGAGCAACTGAACAGCCGTGAAGATTATCTTCAGGCCAAGGAAGATTACGAACTGACCCTTCGCAAGCATGTCCTCATCACAAAACGATTGGAGCAGGACAGCTTGTACAGATTGACACAGATTGACCAGATGAATGATAATCTTGAAAATATGCGCAAAAATGTGCTTCTGGTCCGCCAGCGCAAAGACAATCTGGACGTGCGCAGCCAGATAGACGGGGAAGTCGGACTTCTCGACGTTGAACTCGGGCAGAATATTTCCCCGGGCCAGAAAATAGGCCAGATAAACGATCTTAGCGATTACAAGATAGAGTCGCAGGTGGACGAACATTATATCGACCGTGTCCATACGGGATTGGAAGGCTCTTTCGAGCGTGACGGCAAGCGATATGCCGTGCGAGTGCGTAAAGTTTATCCGGAAGTACGTGACGGCAGGTTCAGGATAGATCTTGTTTTTTCTGGCGAACGTCCCGCGAACATCCGTTCAGGACAAACATATTACCTGGATCTTCAATTGGGAGAACCGAAGAATGCCGTAATCATCCCGAAAGGTACTTTCTTCTCCGTAACCGGAGGGACCTGGATATTCGTATTGGACGAAAACGGGACGAAAGCCTATCGCCGCAATATCCGTATCGGCCGTCAGAATCCCCGGTATTATGAGGTTCTTGAAGGGCTCCAGCCTGGAGAAAAAGTAATCGTCAGCGGTTATGAGGCTTATAAAGACAACGAAATTCTGATTCTAAAATAATCCCGGCAAATGGAATTCTTTTCAAACATATCGGCCGCCTTCCGTAATCTTCCGCGTAAAGGCCAGCATAATTTCATAAAGATATTGTGTCTTGCATTGGGTTTGGGAGTAAGCGCAGTGATAATCGGTGAAGTCTGTTTCGAGCAAAGCTACGATACTTTCATGCCAGACTATGACGATACTTATCTGATCAACGAGACTGTACTCAAAGACGGAAATATCAAAGCCTATCCTCAGACCTCCGGAGCAATAGCTCCCGGAATGAAAAAATATGCTCCCCAGATTGAAGCGGCCACACGTTTTACCTATATTACTGAATCAGAACAATGTCGTTTCACTGATGATAAGATTCTTAAAGCCAGTGTCGTCTGTGCTGACAGCTGTATTTTCGATGTCCTTCCGAGACGGATTCTCCGCGGAAATCCTAAAGAAGTACTTGCAAAGCCGTATTATTGTATGGTCAACGGCAAGTTCGCAGAAAAACTGGGAAAAGATGCAGTGGGCCGGAGATTTACCATGGCGGAATTTCCCGGCATAACTTTCACAATAGGAGGTGTCTATGAGGATTTCCCCCTGAATTCGACATTGTATCCGGTCAACATAATATTATCCTTGAATACTATGCGTCAGCCGGGGCACTTCGACGGAACCGTAAATTGGGTGGGCAATGACCGTTATCAATCTTATCTGCGGCTCAGGAAAGGTGTGACTCCTTCCGATATAAAAAGGAATGTCGCCATGATGATCAAGGATAATTTTCCTTTGAAAGACCTGAAAGCGGCGGGAGTGGATATCGGTTTTTCTTTTACAGGGATATCCAAAGTTTATACTTCGAACAAATATGTGAAGAATATGTCCTGGATACTTTCCATTCTGGCTTTCATCCTTCTTTTCTCGTCGGTCATGAATTATCTTCTCATAGTTGCGGGCAATATGGTTACCAGATCCAGGGAAATGGCCATACGGAAATGTTATGGCGCCGAAGGAACTACCATAGGAAGCATTGTTTTCTGTGAAGCGCTGGTACACATTTTTCTTGCTGCCGTATTGGCCGCCGTGCTGCTCTTTTGCTGCAAGGGATCCGTAGAGCAGTTCATATCTGCTCCGCTGGAAAGCCTGTTTTCCAACAAAGGAAGCTTGATATTTGTTGCTATCTGCATAATAGTCATAGTCTTGGGAGGGGCGGTTCCCGGATATATGTACGCCTCCGTTCCGATTTCATCTGCTTTCAGAGGTTATCATGAATACAAGCATAGCTGGAAACACGCTTTGCTTGCGATACAGTTCATGGCCGCGGGTCTTATGTTCTGTCTTCTGATAGTTATTAACCGTCAGTATAATCTGATGTTGGACGAAAATCTGGGATATGATTATTCAAATCTTGCCGTCCTTTCTGTAAAAGGTACTACAGGCGACCAGAATTCCGGTCTTGTCAATGAATTGGAAAAGATCCCCGGAGTGAAAGCGGTATCGTCATCGGAATGCCTTCCGAATACCGGTCAGTCAGGTAATAATATACTTCTTCCGGGTGACGATAAAGAGTATTTCAATGCAGCCGATCTTTATTCCGTATATGATGATTATTTCAAATTGATGGGAATAAAGATACTCCAGGGCGGCAGTTTCACTCAAGGGACGGACAGTCTCAGGGAAGTGATGGTTAGCAAAAACTTCGCAGACAGGATATCTTCTCTGGCACATTGGAAAGACGGGGCTGTAGGCAAAAAAATCATGATAACGGAACATAGTCAGGACAAAAACAGTTCATTCACTATATGCGGAGTTTATGACGATATTGCCATAGGATCTTTTTCCGATCCGGATAACAGACCCAGCATGATGTTCTATTACAGGAAACCTTTCGGATACATCCTTGTCAAATTCGACAGGCTTACGGCCGACTCCATGAAAAAGATAAGGGATCTTGCCGAGTCCATGTTCCCTGACAAAGACATAACGGTCGACAGTTACGGTACTTTGATTACAGATCTTTACAGGGCACAGTACAGTTTCCGTTCCGCCTTGCTTATCGCCGGAATCGTTACCATGCTTATAGCTCTTATCGGCCTTATCGGATATACCGGAGACGAAGTCAACAGAAGACGCAAGGAAATAGCGGTAAGGAAAATAAACGGGGCGACAGGAAGAATCATTCTCGGTATATTTATAAGGGACATATCTAAGGTTGCCCTTCCTTCGCTTCTGATAGCCGGAGTTGCGGCTTATTTCATATCGGCTAAATGGCTGACTCTTTTCAGTGTCCGCATTTCATTGAATCCTTTGCTTTTCATTGCCGGGATCATTGTGATCCTTATTGTGATATATGTTACGGTAATCATCAATTGCTACAGAATATCCGTAAGCAATCCGGTGGATTATCTTAAAGACGAATAAATATTTTAATATCTGTAAATTATGATTAAAGTTGAAAATTTGTGCAAATCGTTCCGCACCGAGGAAGTGGAAACCATTGCATTGAGCGATGTCTCTTTTGATGTCAAAGATGGCGAATTCGTCGCCATAATGGGTCCTTCGGGATGCGGAAAATCCACATTGCTGAATATCCTTGGATTGCTTGACAATCCTACTTCAGGCAAATATTGGCTTTCGGACAAGGAAGTTGCGTCCCTTAAAGAGAAAGACAGAACCGATGTCCGCAAAGGCTGCATCGGCTTCGTTTTCCAGAGTTTCAATCTGATTGATGAACTCAATGTCGCCGAGAATATAGAAATGCCTCTTACTTACATGGATGTCAAGGCTTCGGAACGCAAGGAAAAGGTCCGTGAAATCATGAAAAGGATGAATATCAGCCACAGGGCCGGCCATTTCCCTCACCAGTTGAGCGGAGGACAGCAACAACGGGTAGCCATAGCCCGTGCGGTCGTATTCGGACCGAAGCTGATTCTGGCGGATGAACCTACAGGTAATCTCGATTCAAAGAACGGTGAAGAAGTAATGAATCTTCTTACCGAACTCAATAAGGAAGGGACTACTATCGTAATGGTTACGCATAATAAACATGATGCCGAATATGCCCACAGGACAATCCATCTGTTCGACGGCAAGATCGTAGATGAATAACAAAATCATTGATGACTATACCGTCTTTGATTTATTTGTGCGTGATGAGAGGGTAAAACAGCAAAATCACAGGAAGGTAATCCTTCAGTGAGTGACGCATCAATGCCAGCACATGCTGGATCTCCCGTTTCACTTTACGTGGGGTTACCTTGTATTTTTCCGCTATTTCGTTGTATGTCAGATTTTCGAATCTGCTTGAATAGAATATATCCCTTGTGATTTTAGGCAGGGTAGCCATGAAATCCCTGAAAATTTTCTCGATATCGGAACGGAAAAGCAAATCCATGTTTTCATTCTCCATTATGTTTATTTCCGTCATAATGGTTTTGTAAGCATCATTTTGTATGTCTTTTCTGATCCTCATTTCCGTGGCTTTGTCTCTCAGATAGTTTATGCACCTGTTCTTTACAGATGTAAGAATGTATGCTTGAGGCACGGAAGTTATGTTTATTTCCGCTTTTTTGTCCCAGAAACTTGTGAAACAGTCCGAAACTATATCTTCAGCTACGATTCTGTCTCTTATGTAAGATGTCGCGATAGCTATGAACTTTTCTTTGTATGTGATAAAAAGCTCTCCGAATTCCTTGGAAGATATGGTATCGGCTTTCATAAAGTTTGGGGGATTTATTCTATCATGCTTGTAAGCAGTTTCATGCCTTTGTCTTTTTCCGGAAGGAAAGAAACTTTTTCCGATGTTGCGGGAATAAGGACGGTTTCACCTTCTTCGATATTCAGGGTATGGACCGAGGTCTTCCCGTCCGCTTCGCGTTCGATGTCGGAGATTGTTCCTTTGCCTTTTATGCAAATTACGGAAAGGAACGAGTCCAGACCGGACAAGTCTTTGACGGCTTCTTTGTCCAGATCATAAAGGGAGGTGGTGAAATATTTGCATTTCACCAGAACATCATCTGCATCTTTCTTATCATCGTAACTGGTTTTGTAGTCCTTGTAAACGGTGTAGTCTATGGCGTCTTTTGCAAGTCCCGTGTGTAATTCGCGCGGCTTGCCATCGAGTCCGAGTCTCCCGAAATCATAAATCCTGTAAGTAATGTCGGAAGTCTGCTGGATCTCGGCTATGAAGCAGCCTGCACCTATGCTGTGTATCCGTCCCGCCGGAAGGAAAAAGACATCGCCGTCTTTGACTTTATAGTCATGAAGAACATCGGTTATGGTATTGTCCGATACTCTTTTGACATATTCGTCCGGTGTGATTTTTTCCGAAAGGCCCGACATCAGGTGTGCGCCTTCTTCCGCTTCCATGACATACCACATTTCCGTCTTTCCCTTTGAATTGTGCCTTTTCGCTGCGAGTTCGTCGTTCGGATGTACTTGTATGGAGAGGTCTTTCCTCGCGTCGATGAACTTTATCAGGAGAGGAAATTCATCTCCCGTGTCTGCGTATACCTTGTTTCCCACAAGTTTACCTTTGTAGAGTTTTATTGCCTCGGTGATAGTCTTGCCGGCCAGTTCCCCTTCGGCAATTACAGATTCATGTCCCTTGACGCCTGAAAGTTCCCAGCTTTCACCTATATTATGCAGATTAGTCTCTATCCTTTTGAAAGGAGCGATTTTCTCGCCGCCCCATACGACTGTCTTCAGAATTGGTTTGAATTTTAACGGATACATTATCATTTGATTATATTATTCATTATCAAGCTTTGACAAGGCGAATATATAGGCTCCCACGGATATAGCTTTGCTGGCTCCTATCTTTGAACGCATTACTCCTATCCTTTTCTGCGGGTCGTATATGACTTCACGTTCGCTTCCGTATACCTTGAGTTTTCTTGCGTTTCCTTTTGCAAATCGGTCGAATTCTTCCGGTTCATCCAGGTTATATACGCTTGACTGGACACGATTTATCGTATCCCCGGACATTGTTTTGATTTTTCCACGCATTGTTTTCAATATCCCGGGCATTATGAATTTGTAATTGTTCATTATTCCTCCGCCGATCACTATAAGTCCGTCCACGAGAGTAGCTGCTATGGCCATGGCTTCCCCTGCCGCTTCCCCGAGTTCATTGAAGGCCGCTATTGCTGCTTTCCGGTTCCCGGGACGACTTCCGGTGCAGATTGCTCCTATTTCTTTCGGTTCCAGCCCATGATCCGGATTCCCGGATAATTTTCCATATACCCTTTTTATCGCTCTTATGGCAACACTGTCTTCAATTATATATCCGGGAAGTTCGGGATTCGGAAGACAGAAAGTTTCCACACATGAATTGTCTCCAAGATTCAGACTACCGTTAATCACTATACCGACGCCGAATCCTGTCCCTAACGTATAGCCTATCAGGTTTTTATATCTTTTGGAACTTCCTGCCGCTGCAAGTCTCCCGTTTATTTCCGGCAGGGCCCCGCCCATGGCTTCACCGTAAGCATACAGGTCGCCGTCGTTGTTAATGAACACCGGTACACCAAACTTATCTTCGAGGAACGGTCCGAGAGCAACTCCGTCCCTGAATGAAGGAAAATTGGGAAGGTAGCCTCCGATTATTCCTTTCGGGTAATCGGCAGGTCCGGGGAAAGCGAAACTTATGGCGGCAGGCTTTTCTCCCAATCCGTCTATTACTGTTTTGAATCCCGTTTCCATTGTAGACATGCATTTGTCAAGTTCCGTGGAATTGGACGGTAGAGTGATCGGCTCGCCTACATATTCTCCTGCTTTCATTGCTCCGAACACCATATTGGTTCCGCCGGCGTCAAGCGTGAGGACTATTCTCGAATCGGTTTTGAAATTTTTCATCTTATTATGTCTTTTGTCTATACAAAAATACTTATTAATTCATTTAAAGAAAAAGTGATGTCAATATATATTATAACCTGTCATGTCTTTTATTCTGGTTCTTCGATAGGAATCTATGCTTAATAACTCATTATCAATGTGTAATGACTTTGAATAGGACTTAATATAAAGTGTATTAGAATACATAAATAAAAGCAATATTCCATGAAAGTAATATTTTTTGCGGTCCATCTTTGTTTCCGGGGTGTCTCATATATGTTTATTACCTGAAAATATGGATTCATATCTGCTTATAAAATATTTAAAATGTGCTACTTCCCCGGAAGAGGAAGTGGAAGTTCGTAATTGGCTGGCTGATGATCCGGATGGCCGGCATAAAGTGCGATATAAATCCATGCATGACATATACAACGGAATGATCTTATACGGACCGGACGATATCTCCGTTTGCCATAAGCAGAAGAAATCTTTTTTGCACTTTGTCGCTTTGGGCTTGTCTTGTGCTGCCGTATTCATAGGAATGATATTGTTTACAGGCTTTTTTGCCAAAAGGAATACAATGAGGAAACTTTCATCCGAGATGGAACAGATCAGTGTTCCGGCGGGGAAAAGTCTTCATATTACTCTGATGGACGGTACCGGAATATGGCTCAATGCCGGTACCGAGATAGAATATCCGGTAGTTTTTGGCAGGAAGTCACGTCATGTGACCGTGAAAAACGGTGAAGCGCTTTTTGATGTTTCGAAAGATAAGAAAAGGCCTTTTACAGTGGAAACGTTCGCTTCCGATATAACGGTTTTGGGTACGAGATTCGATGTCGATGTAAATGAAAATAGAAATGAATTTTCGGTAGCGTTGCTTAGGGGAAGCGTAAAGGCGGTAAACAAAATAAGCCCCGGAGAAGAATATACTCTGGAGCCTAACGATATGCTTACACTTCTCGGTAACCATTTTTCCGTCAGCAGAATCAAAAACCGGACAGCCGTCGATTGCTGGACCGATGGTTTGATCAATGTTACGGACGTTCCTTTCGATGTTTTGATGAGAAAATTCGAACTGGCCTTTAATATCCGTATCATATTAGACCTGGACAAATTGCCGGAAATATCGTATACCAGAGGCAAAATCAGGATATCGGACGGAATAAACCATGCCCTTGATGTACTTATGCTGGCTTCCGATTTTACGTATGTGCGTGACTATGAGACGAATACCATAGTGATAAAATAAACGGGAAAATAAATCGATTGGAAATTATATAGCGCTATATATTAACCATATTTTTACACTAAAACTAATAACAAATAACAATGATTAAAAGTCTTTTCAGTAAAAGCTGTAGACTGGTCATTTCAATCGTATGCTTCTCTTTCTTCTTATGTTGGGGGCATTCGGTTATGGCCCAGTCTGAATCCGGGATTACCCTCAATATGGATAATGTCAGTCTGGAAACTGTTATTGATGCCATTGAACATCAATCCAGGTATTTATTTCTTAATGACCAGGTAGATCTTAACAAAATTGTAAGTGTACATGCCTTAAATCAGCCGATCGGTTCTTTATTGAATCAAATGTTCAGGAATTCAGGCATAGTATATAAGGTCGATGATACCAATGTCTATATTTCATATAAGAAGGCATCCGAAGCGGAACCCTCCATGCAGATATCGGGATGGGTAATAGATAAGGACGGCGGACCTCTTATAGGTGCCAATATAGTTTTGAAACGAACTGGCAGCGGCTGTACTACTGATATGGATGGGAAATTCTATTTGCCGGATGTTTCTTACGGTGATGAAATAATTGTCTCTTACATAGGGTATATTTCCAAAACCTTGAAAATAAACAGTAATGGGCCTTTGTCCATTGTATTGATGGAGGATACAAATGCTTTGGAACAGGTAATGGTTATAGGATATGCCACAGGGAGCAAGCATACCATATCAGGAGCCGTGGAGCATGTTGGGAAAAAAGATATGAACAAAGGTGTGATCGTATCTCCTACCGATGCGTTGAAAGGAAAGGTTTCCGGTGTGATAATAAGCCAGTCCGGCGGTGATCCTATGGGAACCACCAATATACGAATCCGCGGCACTTCTTCTTTGTCGGGTGGCAATACGCCTTTGATAATAATAGATGGTGTCTTCGGAGATCTTAATACGCTGAATTCCCTTTCTGCAAATGATATTCAATCGGTTACCGTTTTGAAAGATGCATCTGAAACTGCCCAGTACGGATCAAGGGGAGCCGCGGGAGTTATAGTCGTATCGACAACCCATGGCAAATCCGGCGGAGCCGAAGTCGATTATGAAGGTCAGTTTGGTGTGAATTCCGTGTTCAGGAATCTTGATATGATGTCTGCTTCTGAATACCGTTCTAAAGCGAATTCCCTCGGTTCCACTTTTACCGATATGGGGGGTGATACCGATTGGTTGAAAGAGATAGAGAATAAAACAAGCATCACTCAGAATCATCATATATCTTTTACTTCCGGTACGGATATTTCCAGTATGAGAGCGTCGTTGGGAGTTGCTCAACGCGAAGGCGCCGTGAAAAATTCCGATATGATAAATTATACCGCCAAATTCGATGCAATGCAATATGCGCTTGAAAAAAGATTGAAATTGGAACTCGGTTCTTTTGCTTCAAGTAAAAAAGGAAATGTATTATATGATAGCAGAGAGCTTTTTTATTCTGCCGCGGCTTATAATCCTACTTATCCTGACGAAAAGAATTCCGATGGGGTATGGGATGAGGATTTACTTGCGAATGAGGTATTTAATCCTTTGGGTCAATTGGAAATAACAGACAATGTCGACAAGAATCTTGTAAATGTGCATGGTAAGGCTACTTTGCAGATAATAGATGGCCTCGACCTTAGTTTCTTCGGTTCATATACTTACAGCGATAACGAATCGAAGTATTACATACCTAATGATATTCGTCAAGGTGAAACTAACGGAAACGGTGTGGCCCATTTGCAAAATACTATAGATAAAAGTTTGATGGGACACATCCAGCTTGATTACTCCAAGGATTTGGGCAAACATCATATAGATGCCCTGGCATTGATGGAAGACCAGAAATACAATACTTTCTATCACGGAGAACAATGCACCGGATTCGAGACTAATTATTTTAAATACAATAATCTCAAAGCCGGCGCGAATATCTCATGGGGTAATCTTTGGTCGAATTATTCCAGTTATACACTTCTGTCTTATATGGGGCGTTTGAATTATGTTTACGACAATCGGTATATCATAACCGGCAATATCCGTTATGACGGATCTTCCAAATTGGGGAACGGGAACAAATGGGGGTTCTTCCCTTCAGCATCCGCAGGATGGATAATAAGCAACGAAAGTTTCATGAAGGATGTCAAATGGATCAATAACCTTAAACTTCGTGTAGGTTATGGTGTAACTGGTAACCAAGATGCAATCAAGCCGTATAATTCTCTTGAACTATATGAACCTAACGGTACGACTCTTGTTGATGGAGCGACAACTACAACATACAGTGTAGCATCCAACAGTAATCCCGATCTTAAATGGGAAGTAAAGCAGATGTTCGACGCAGGTCTTGATTTATCGGTATTCGGCAGCCGTCTTAACGTGACTGCGGATTATTATTACTCCAAAACCAAGGACCTTCTTTATGATTATACCGTTCCGGTTCCTCCGTTCGTTTATACTACACTTCTTGCCAACATCGGTTCAATGACAAACAACGGTTTTGAATTCTCAGCAAGCGGGGACATAATCCGTACTCATGATTTCACATTCGGAGCAAGTATGAACTGGTCGTTCCAAAAGAACAAGCTCATATCTTTGCACGGAACATACAAAGGACAGACATTGACGCCTAGCGAACATATTGCAGTAGCTAATGTCAATGCTGCGGGACTTACCCAGAATACGGGTGTCTCTTATTTGATAGAAGGCCAGCCTATAGGTGTCTTCTATGTTCCTCATTGCACTGGAATCGATAAAAACGGACAGTATATTCTGGAGGATATAGACGGTAACGGCACGGTTGATACAGGAGATAGCGGGGATAGATATGTTGCCGGACAGGCTATTCCGAAAACTTATATGGGATTGAATTTGTCTGTCAGATATAAGAATTGGGATCTGTCAGCTCAATTCGACGGCGCTTTCGGTCATAAAATCTATGACGGTTCCGGTATGACATACAGCAACTTCAATAATTTCCCTACATACAATCTTTTGTCTTCTGCGAAAGACGAAAACGGAGGCAAGGGTATTTATGATATACAGATTTCGGATTATTGGCTGAAAAAAGGAGATTATGTCAATTTCGAATATGCTTCGTTGGGATATACTTTCGATACAAAGAAACTTGGAATAAACAGAATCATAAAAAGCCTTAGGCTGGCTTTTTCAGTAAATAACATTTGTACGATTACGGGCTATCAGGGATTGACTCCTATGATAAATTCCGCAAGCCTGATAAAAGAGACGGAAGGGACAAGTACTTATGGAACTCTTGGTGTGGATGATAAATGGATTTATCCTTTGACCCGTACTTCTTTATTTACATTATCATTTAAATTTTAATTGAACGCAAATCATGAAAAAATATATATATGGTTGTTTGATTGCAATAATATCTTTTGCGTTGCCGTCCTGTTCGCTTGATGAGAATCCCAAAAGTTCATTTTCGGAAGAAGATGCTTTTTCCAATTCCACTTTGATTTATGTCAATTCCGTAGCTAGTTTGTATACAGCGATAGGCAGCAGCATTTATGGCGATGCGGATAATTGTGTGCATACTCTTCAGGAGTTCACATCCGATGAATCCATAATTCCCGGTCGTCAGGGCGATTGGGTCGACGGAGGAAAATGGCAGAATATGTTTATGCACAATTTTGAATCTTCGGTAGATACTTATGCCAATATATGGAATCGCCTTTATAAAGTAATCGGTCTTTGCAATTCGTCAATAGATCTTTTGACCGCCGTTAAACAGACAAATCCGGCGGCTGAAAGTTATATTTATGAAGTACGGGCGTTAAGAGCTATTTATTATTATTATGCCATGGATCTGTTTGCTCAGGTCCCTTTGGTTATTTCTTCAGATGAATCAGTATCGGATGTATCCCAATCGAACAGATCTGAAGTTTTCAAATTCGTTACCGAAGAACTTGCCGACTGTATCCCTCATCTTTCTACGGATCCGTCCCAGAACAACGGAGAATATTATGGAAGAGTAACGAAAGCCGTAGCATATATGTATATGGCTAAATGTGCGCTGAACGCTCCTGTCTATACTATTGATGCGACTTCTCCTACAAGTTACAAGGCATTTGTCGGCGATGATCTTTCCGGGGAGTGCAAGGCGAGCGAAACACTAGGTGCGGCTGTGAGCGAAAGAGGAAAAAATATCAGCATGAAAGTAGACAGCACTTCAAGAAATGCATGGGAAACTGTTATTTATTGTGTGAATAAAATAAAGAGTCTGGGATATTCCCTTGAACCGAAGTATGCCGATAATTTCGTTGTGACAAATGATAATTCAACTGAGAATATATTTACTCGTCCTGATGATGATAAAGTATATAAGATACAGGATTATAATCTTATCAGATCCATCCATTATAACCATGCCGGTGCAATGGGATATTCTTCGTGGAACGGAGCGTGTGCCACTGTCCGTCAGATGCGGATTATGCATTACGGAGAACAAGACCAGGATCCTAGACTTTCGTTGAACTATTATACGGGAACCGATTATACTGAGGATACCGGCGGCAAATTGGTTAATGACGGAGCAACTTCAAAAGATCTTGAATATCTTCCTCTTGCCGTTGTCTTGGATTTTCCTGCCGAAGCCGACGCGCATGATGTAAAATGCGCCGGAGCCCGTTTTAAAAAATATGAATTCGATAAGTCAAGTTCTATTATAGGAGATATAAACAATGATCTTGTCATAATGCGTTATGGCGATGCTGTTCTTATGAAAGCCGAAGCTGAATATCGTTTGGGAGATAAAGGTGAAGCCTTAATAGATGTCAATCTTATCCGTGATCGTGCGGGTGCGGGGGAAGATAAAGAAATAACTCTGGATGCCATTCTTAATGAACGTGCCGCAGAACTGGCATGGGAAGGCTTGAGACGTCAGGATCAGATACGTTTCTGTACGTTTACGCAGCCGACCGCCGACAGGTATACGGGAGTAAAGCACAATGCTTCTGCCGGAAATTATAATAATGATACCCAGGGATATACGATGGTTTTCCCAATTCCTTACAGTATTATTAATCTTAATAAGAATATGACTCAGAATCCGGGATATAGTAAATAGAATTCAATATGGAGAATATAAAAAAAACAGTATTAATCATATCCTTGCTGGTATTCTGTACCGGTTCCGTTTTCTCTCAGGAAAAATGGAATCCCAAAGCGAATCCTGAATCCGTCATCACCGTCGGGAATGCCAGATTTACCGTGCTTGCCAAAGACATGGTCAGGATGGAATGGGACAGTACCGGACAATTTACCGATAATGCTTCTTTATGTATGGTGAACAGGTATTTTCCTGTACCGGAATTCAAAAAACATGAAACATCGCACAAACTGATAATAGAAACGGTTTGCTTTAAACTTGTTTACAAAAAGAGTAAGGGGAAGTTTTCTACCGATAACCTTGAAATCTTGTACGGACAGGGAAAAAATAAGAAAGTGTGGTATCCCGGACTGGAGAACAAAGGAAATCTTAAAGGTACATATCGTACGCTTGACGGATGCAAAGGCAATATCATGAGAGACGGCAAACCGTTGCCCCTTGAAGACGGATTGCTGTCTACCGAAGGGTGGACCTGCATAAACGATTCGCATAGCTATCTGTTTGATGACAGCGACTGGAACTGGGTTATTCCCCGTAAGAATAAAAATGTACAGGATCTGTATTTTATATGCTACGGTAAAGATTATAAAAAAGCCCTTCATGATTTTACTCTTATTGCAGGAAAAGTTCCCATACCTCCGGAATATGCTTTCGGCTATTGGTGGTCGAGATATTGGAATTATTCCGACGACGAACTGAGAGACCTTGTGGGGAATTTCCATTACTATCATATCCCTCTCGATGTTTTGGTAGTAGATATGGATTGGCATAAGACCAAAGGCCTTGATAAACAAGATGAATTCGGACAGGTGGCGGGATGGACCGGATATACTTGGGAAAAAAGTCTCTTTCCTCAACCTGGCAGTTTCCTGAAATGGGTGAGAGGGCAGAATCTGAATGTTACTTTCAACATTCATCCGGCTTCCGGCATTCCTTCCGATGAAGCGCAATATCCGGAATTCGCAAATAGAATGAATTTCGATACGACCGGGCATAAACCCATACCGTTCGAAGCTGCCGATAAACGATATATGAAAACACTTTTCGACGTGATAATGCATCCTATGCAAAAAGCCGGAGTCAGTTTCTGGTGGCTTGATTGGCAACAGTGGCCGTATTCCAGAAAATATGATAATCTCAGCAATACATGGTGGCTGAATTATTGTTTCTTTACCGATATGGAGAGGCAAGGCGTTCAACGTCCTATGCTCTATCACAGATGGGGAGGATTGGGCAACCACCGCTATGAAATAGGCTTTTCCGGAGATGTCGTAATCGACTGGGCTTCTCTTGCATACCAGCCTTATTTTACTTCTACCGCTTCAAATGTCCTTTATGGGTACTGGAGCCATGATCTCGGCGGGCATTATTTCGATAATAGTGTCAAACACACGGGAATAGATCCGGAGTTGTATGTAAGATGGATGCAATTCGGAGCTTTGAGTCCCATTTTCAGAACTCATTCGTCAAAAGATGCCAGGATAAAGAAGGAAGTATGGAATCTTCCTTATGAAGAAAGCCGTATCCTTGCCAATACAATAAAGTTCCGCTACAGTCTTGTTCCGTATATCTATACCATGGCGAAGAAAGATTATGATACCGGTATTTCTTTATGCAGACCGATGTACTATGATTATCCTGATTCTGCTCAGGCATATGACATGAAAAATGAATATATGTTCGGTGATGATTTGCTTGTTTCTCCGGTTACGACTCCTGCCGTAAACGATTTTTCCAATGTGAAGATATGGTTGCCGGGAGGAAATGATTGGTATGAATGGTCTACCGGAACTTTGCTCGATGGCGGTCAAATGGTAACCAGGAAATTTCTATTGAGCGAATATCCTCTGTATGTAAAAGCAGGTTCTGTTATTCCGATGTACGGCAACGATGTCAACAATCTGGAACATCCGGTCAAAAATCTTGTAATCGGCGTTTTCCCCGGCAAAAACGATAGCGGATTCAGCCTTTATGAAGATTCGGGGAACGATGAAGGATACAAGAAAGGCGAATATGGCATTACACGCATAAACAAGACTATTACGGATGACGGTGTAGTGAAAGTAGAGATAATGCCGCGTAAAGGGACTTATCCCGGAATGCTAGATAAACGTAATCTGGAGATCAGATTTTACGGAGCATATATGCCGGCAAAAGTTTCGGTTAACGGCAAGGCCGTTCCTTTCGATTCCACTGGCGGATCAGGAAACAAAGCTTGTTGGAAGTATTCCGGAGGGACTCTGACTGCGCATGTATATTTACCGGATGTTTCCTGCGGAGATAAAGCGGACGTGGTAGTGAAATTCGTTTCCGCCGATGCCGATATCAACGGTGTCCCGGGAAAGATGACACGTCTCAAGAAGTCCACTTCATATCTGAAAAACCACTGGAACAAATGGGACGCACTTCCGGCTGTAATCTCGCTTACTGACCAGACGGATATACTTATCCATTATCATCCGGAAGAATTCAACGATCTTATAAATTCCTTTAATAAGAATTATCTGCTGATTCCGGATACGATAAAGACGACTCCGGCATCGAAAACCACTATCGACAAATGCATCAATCTTATAAAATAAACGATAATTGAGCAGATCGTAATATTTCTTAATAAAAAGAGGCAGGCTAAAAAGTGATTTTTAACCTGCCTCTTCATTTTTCTGTGTTTTGAGTATGTTTCAAGGCATTACTAATAGTCAACCTAAATCAGGAAAACATACGCTTCAATTGCACCTTGTGAATGGCTATACACTTTCCAGTTTTGATTTCATTTGTTTTAAGGATCGTTGTCCAGCTTTCGGGGTGCGCTCCACAAAAAATCATTGGAGGCGGCCATGGTGGGAATAGCTTAAGTTGTTATATATCAGTATGTTGACCTTTGGAAAGCATGGACAGGTCGGGTATTTTAGAGGGGGCTGTCCATGATGCTTAAGGCTTAAGTGTTTAATAATTAATGACTTGACCTTCCGGGAGCATGGCCGGGTCAGGTAAATTATGTAAGCATGGCCGGGTCAAGTCAAGCCGGCAATGTGATAGCTCGTCCGAAGGGTTTTTCCTATGCTGCACTCGTATGATAAGCTTATTATCGGAGTATAATTATAATATGGTCCGGATATATAAACAAAAAAGAAGGGTGGTCCCGATCATTAGGGACCACCCTTCTTTTCTAATATCTTGTTTGCGACTGTGTCCGGATCAGATAAGCGGTTCGGCTGTCATAAGTTCGGGCTTCGGAATCCCCATGAATTTCAAGATCGTAGGAGCCACGTTGCAGAGGGCGCCGTCCTTTACAGTCTTTACGGAATCCCCGGCATTGATCACTATGAACTGTACGGGATTAAGCGAATGGGCCGTGTTCGGAGTACCGTCTTCATTGACCGCATGATCGGCATTGCCGTGATCCGCAGTCAGAAGAACAACGTATCCATGTGCAATAGCGGCTTTGACTACTTTTTCCACGCAGCCGTCGATACATGCAACAGCCTTGCAGATAGCATCATATACTCCCGTATGCCCTACCATATCTCCATTGGCGAAATTGAGTATTATCATATCCTCTTTTTCCGTATTTATCGCAGCCACCAATTTTTCGGTAACTTCCGGAGCACTCATCTCAGGCTGTAGATCGTAAGTCGCCACTTTAGGGGAATTCACAAGAATCCTGTCTTCATTTTCGAACGGTTCTTCGCGTCCTCCGTTGAAGAAGAAAGTTACATGTGCATATTTTTCCGTTTCGGCTATCCTCAGCTGGCGTTTACCGGCCTTGGCTACCGTTTCTCCAAGAGTCTCCTTGACCACTTCTTTGTCAAACAGGATGTGCAGCCCCTTGAAATCCGATTCGTATGGAGTCAGGCAGCAATAATAAAGAGGCAATGTCTTCATGCCCATTTCCGGCATGTCCTTCTGGGTGAGAACAACGGTGATTTCACGCGCCCTGTCGTTTCTGAAATTGAAGAATATTACCGCATCGCCTTCTTCTATCTTTGCCAAAGGTTCACCGTCTTTGTCCGCAATAACTATAGGCTTGATAAATTCGTCAGTGACATCTGCATCATAGGATGCCTGTATTCCTTCGGTTGCCGAAGTGAAGCGTGCCCCTTCTCCTTTTACCAGAAGATTGTATGCTTCTTGTATCCTGTTCCATCTCTTGTCACGGTCCATAGCATAGAAACGGCCGCAGACGGTCGCTATCTTTCCTGTGGATTCCGCCATGTGCTTTTCCAGATCTTCGATGAAACCTTTTCCGCTGTGGGGATCGGTATCACGCCCGTCCATGAAACAATGGACAAAAACTTTTTCCAGTCCGTATTGTTTTGCCTGTGCCAGGAATTCGTAAAGATGATCAAGGGAACTGTGGACGCCTCCGGTCGATGTAAGTCCCATGAAATGCAGTTTCTTTCCTGTCTTTTTTACATATTCGTAAGCGGCCTTGATTTCCGGATTGTCCAGAAGCTTGTGGCTCCGGCAGGCCATGTTTATCTTGACAAGATCCTGATAGACAACCCTTCCTGCTCCCAGATTCATGTGGCCGACTTCGGAATTTCCCATCTGTCCGTCAGGAAGTCCGACATATTCACCGCAAGCCTGCAAGTGTCCCATCGGATAACGTGTTCTGAGCGAATCTATAAAGGGAGCGCCTTGTGTGAATATGGCGTTGGAACGGTCATGTTTGCCTTCACCCCAGCCGTCAAGGATCATAAGTAGAACTTTTTTGTTCATAATTATATGATATTAAGTATTTTTTGTAGTTTAATTATTCTTACCTTTGCAGCGGCGGATTTTGCCATTACTGCAATATCATGCAAAGATAGTCAATTGTCCGCATCATAAAAAGATAAAAAATTCATTAGTATGAACGGAAGAAACAGAAGAAAAAGCGGAAACGGAGAACAACGCAGAAATTACGGCAGGCATGACAAAAGACATGACCGCAGGGATGGAGATCAGAATAGGAGAAAAGAATATCCTACTTTCACAGGTAGAGTACAGATGACACGTGAAGGCTATGTGTTCGTTATTGTGGAGGGGGAAGAAGATGATATATTCGTAAAAGCCGCGAAAACGAACGGCGCTTTGAACGGAGATACGGTCAAGGTTGCTGTAACCAAAGAAAAAACCGATACGCGCCGCAAAGAAGGCGAAATCGTTGAAATAATCGAAAGATCCATAAAGCCTTTCGTGGGAATTCTTCATATAGTGGGACCGCAGGCTTGGGTCCTTATGCAGAGCCGTTCCATGCCTTATGATATATCGGTGGATATAATAGACAAGGATGGCAACAGGGTTCTGGATTCCGGACGTTCCGGAAAAACCGACGGACTTCTGGTCCTGTCTGGAAACGGTGAATTCTCCGTACGCGGGGTCTATGAAGTCGTGGATGGAAACCGCAGTGAACTCAAATGCCATTCCGGAATGAAGGTAGCCGCTCTTGTGGACGGATGGGAAAGGAATGCTCCGAATCCTCACGGTCATCTTACGGATGTGCTAGGCGAACCGGGAGACAATGATACCGAGATGCATTCCATCCTCGCGGAATATGCTCTTCCTTACAGATTTGAAGCGGAAGTTGAAAATGCTGCGGACTCCATTTCGGACAAAATCACCGAGAAAGATCTTGAAAACCGCAGGGACTTCAGGGACACTCTTACTTTCACAATCGATCCGGAGGATGCAAAGGATTTCGATGACGCTCTTTCCTTCCGGAAACTGCAAAACGGAAATTTCGAAGTCGGCGTCCATATTGCCGATGTCTCATATTATGTGACTCCCGGCTCGATGCTGGACAAAGAAGCCCAGGCCAGGGGGACATCTGTATATCTTGTCGACAGGACTGTCCCCATGCTGCCTGAAAAGCTATCCAACAAACTTTGCTCCCTGCGTCCTAATGAGGACAAACTGACATTCTCGGCTGTTTTCGAGCTGAATCCTAGGGCAACGGTGGAGAATTTCTGGCTTGGACGTACCATTATATGTTCGGATTACAGATTTGCATATGAAACTGCCCAGCAGATAATAGATAACGGCGAGGAGTCAATGAATATGGAATTGCGCGGAGGAACGGATGGAAAACATGCTCCGGTAGCTGATCCTGTTCTGGAAGCTTCTCCCGAAGCTGCCGCCAGGCGCGAGGCCGAAAAGAAAGCTTCCAAGACTTTTGATGCCAAAGCGGCGGACAGGTCTGCTTCGGCAATGGGAGAAGGTGTTTACGAAGGTTGTCTTATTCCGGATAATATAAAAGAGGCTATTCTGGATCTGAATATGCTTGCAGGAAAAATCCGTAAAAGAAGATTCGCTTCCGGAGCCATAAGCTTCGACCGCCCCGAGATGAAAGTGGAGGTCGATGAAAAGGGCCGTCCTGTAAGAGTCTACGAAAAAGAGACGAAAGAGGCCAATTGGCTTATAGAGGAATTCATGCTTCTTGCCAACAGGACTGTAGCTGAATTCGTTGCAACGGGAGGAAAGATCGGGTCCGGAGAAAAAAAGAATGCAAAGACATTCGTCTATCGTGTACATGATGAGCCTAATGCCGAGAAAATCCAGGGATTGCGCGAATTCGCCGGAAATTTCGGCTACAAGATGGGCGAGACGGGAAACGGAAAGGAAATTTCCGAATCATTGAACGAACTGCTTGCGGAATCAAAGGGCAAGCCTGAATTCGATGCTCTGGAACTGATTGCCTTGAGATCCATGGCCAAAGCCTGCTACAGTACTGATAACATAGGGCATTACGGCCTTGCTTTCAGATATTACACCCATTTCACTTCTCCGATACGCCGTTATCCGGATACAATGGTGCACAGGCTGCTGGCTATGTATCTGAAAGGTGCCGAGAGCCAGAGCAAGGAATATTACGAAGATCAATGCAAACATGCTTCCGAAAGGGAAGTAATAGCTGCGGAAGCTGAACGGGACAGTATAAAGTACAAACTGGTAGAGTTCATGCAGGATAAAGTCGGAGCAGAATTTGAGGGCCATATATCCGGTCTTACGGATTGGGGCATGTATGTCGAGATCGAACCGACCAAGATAGAAGGTATGGTTGCGCTTCGCGATGTCAAGAGCGACTTCTTCGAATTCGATGAGGATCATTACCGGATTGTCGGAAGACGCACCCACAAAATCTACCGTCTCGGAGATCCTGTGAAGATCAAAGTCAAAGCTACCAATCTTGAACAAAAGCTACTTGATTATGAGCTGCTTGACGGTAATGAAGGAAGTTCCGCGGAAGAAGACGGCAAGGTCATCGCCGGCGGTGGATCAAAAGAACAAGGTTCCAACAAAGCCGCCCGCAAAGAGAAAGTGCACAGGGCTATAAAAGCGACTAAAAGCAGAAAGAACAAAGCGGAAAAAGGAAAGAAAAATTAGTCTGATATACAGTTCATATAACGCTCTTGGGAAGACTGCATTTTAGAGAAGGCTTTCACAGTCATTTATTCTTAAATTTAAATAATGAATATATAGGTTGAAAAACATATTGATCTCTACAGAATAAATCGGACCAACAAAAATAGAGAAATCGGCAAAAAGGAATAACTTTAAATATAAAAAAAGCCGATGAAAAAGAGTAAATACACAGAGAGTCAAATTGCATTTGTATTAAAGCAGATTGTAGCAGATTTGTCTTTAGACAAGCAGATGTTGCAGGAGGTAGAAAACGAGAATATATTAAGAAATAAAAACATCGATTTCTCTAATAATGAGTGGTCCTAAAAAGGTGATGGGTTCAGTAGGACAGTCCATCATATCAAATTGTTTATAATAAGGGAACATTTAGTCGTTGGTATATAGATTACATTGCAGAATGCCTGACAAAATTCTCCGCTTTGTTCTCGATTTTGGTATTCGCTTTACCGAAATTGTATGTTATGCCTACAAGTATTCTTCTGCCGAGATTGCGGGAAACTGTATTCATGATATATTCCGCAGTGGCGCTGTGCTCCATAGCAACCGTATTGTTCAGAATGTCACGACATTCCAGACTTAAGGTAATCATTTTTATATCCTTGCTCAGATCGATGCCCCAATCGAACGTTTTC
Organism: Bacteroidales bacterium; assembly: GCA_022648685.1. Taxonomy (GTDB): domain Bacteria; phylum Bacteroidota; class Bacteroidia; order Bacteroidales; family UBA932; genus Cryptobacteroides. The sequence goes on along the minus strand of JALCMW010000001.1, from coordinate 169,460 downwards.
TTGTCGTAAGCACTCCCATATCCTCTGTATGTATTGCATTGCATATAAGTGCTTACATACAGTCCGGAATCGAATTTATAATCCATTTCCGGTTTGATGCCAATATTACGGATATTCCTGTCTGCCGTCTTGACAAGAGAATATCTGGACTCATAATATTTCGGCGAAACAGTTAATGATACGCATAGATTTGATGTCCTGTAACGCAGCACGGCATCGCAGGAAATATCCAGGATTCCTGTCCGGCTTTCCCTGAATCCACTGTTTCCTGAATAAAATAAATCTCCGGAGTTATTGCCATAATATTTATCCAAGAAAGCAGCGTAGTCGAAAGATGCCGTATCCAGACCGTCGAGAGTCCCCTCAGCCTGATATCCTGTATTTGATTCTACTTTCCCTGAAGCATTGAAATGGAACTGCCAGTTGTTTCTTCTGCCTGATTGTTTTGAAAACATCAGAAATAGCGTTATATCCCCGCCGGTTTTTTTCGAATTTACGGGGAAAGAATATCTTGTGCCGTTTTTGTCGAACCAAGTCGCCCTGACAATCGAACGGCTGTCCAGTTTCGAGTTTATGATGATATTAAGCGCATATTTGGAATAATTGCTTATCTGCAGCAGGCAGTTGTATGAATATGGCTTTTTGAGGTAAATATTTCCGGTGCTTATATCTGTAGGCGTGGAAATATTCAGGGCAGGAGTCACAGCTTCGCTGCTGAGCGGAGAGGAAAAAGCTTCCAGATAAAGTTGGTTCCTGTCTTCTTTGGTAGAGAAATACAAATAAGGGGATACTCTTGTTTCCCAATCATTTCTCCCCTTAACGGTGCTTATTCCCTGATATTTCGAAGTGTTTACGTTGGACGTTTGTTCCAGTTTGCCTCCCGCAGATAGTTCTATCTTGTCAGACCCATGTTTTATGAAAACGGCTTCCTCTAAAACCATATTCTTTACGTTTGAATTCGACGAGTATAAGGGCAGGGGAGATCCGTCATAACTGTCCGACGCTGAAATATCCGATGACAAGTAATCATCTCTTGCAATTCCTCTAATGTTTACGGACAATCTTTCAGAGAAAGGTTCTATATACAACAGGTAGCCAAGAGTATGATTTTTTCCTCCGTTAATAGTGTATCCGATATTTCTTTCTATAGAGGCTGCACCGTAGTCTGTAAAGGTATATTCGTCTTTTGTCTCATCGGAATTCTTGTAATCATATTCTAAGGCAAATGAAATGTCTCTTCCCTTCTTGCCTATGTCGTGAATCCCACCGTTCATCCAGAAACTGGCAGATGTACAATTCTTGTTTCCCTTGTCGTTCCATGAACTTGTGTATCCGGACGACGGAAGGTAAGAATTCGATTTGGACCCGTTCAGTGAATTATTTTTGGCAAATGAGATCTGCGGTTGTATTTCAAGCGTATATTTGTCATTGCTTTTCAGGCTCATTTTCAATTCCGTTTTCAATTTGTCTGCCGTTATGTCTGAATAAGATCTGACAATCCGGTCAAGACTGCTATCATCAGATAAGAAATATGACTTATCGGATAATTTGTCGTCGTTATTTCTGTCCCTGCCGGCAATTACAGACATAGTCGTTTCGAAGCCTTTTATCCTTGTTGAATTGATATTCGCAGCAGCTTTGGCGGCATATCCCCTGCCTTTCAATATGTTGTCACCTCCTGCCACTATTGTCAGCTGATCTTTGGCATTATAGGCGCAATCCAGTGTATGTGCTTTGTAAAGAGTCTTTGTATCTGTTGTTTCGCCTTCTATACCATTGTTCCATCCGGCTCCTCCCGATAGGGAAACGTTTCCGAAGACACCCTTGGAAAATTCTTCCTTCAGTTCCACATCCATCACTTGTTCTTTGTTCGTAGCGGTATGTATCCCCGTAGAGGAAGCTTCCCGGTTCAATTTTTCGATAACTTTTATCTTGTTCACGATTCTGGCGGGTAGGTTTTTCAGTGCAACGGACTGATCCCCGAAGAAAAATGTTTTCCCGTTGACTGTAAGTTCTTTGATTTCCTTCCCGTTAGCCGTTACCTTGCCGTTTTGGACTTCAATGCCCGGCATCTTTTTCAAAAGGTCTTCCAGCATTGCATTGTCACCGACATGGAAAGCTCCTGCATTGTAGATTATTGTATCTTTACGATATTCCACCGGAGTTAGCAGTCCGGTTATTTTGGCTGCATCTATCGCTTCGTCGCTTTCTGCAATACGTATCACTTTTGGTACTGATGAATAAGAATTTATGGAATATACCTTCTTGAAAGGCTCGTAACCCAGAATCTCGACATTAACTTCATATATGCCTTTCGGCACGTTCTTGAATTTTACTTTACCGTCCGGTGATGACATGCAAAAATTCGTAATCAAAGTATCTCCCTCCGGAACGAGATATGCCGAAGCATAGCCTACGGGTTCGGAAGATTCTTTGTCGATTACCTTGAATTCGATCGTCAGGTTCCGGAAAGCTTCTTCTCCTGAATCATTGGATATCACCACCTGGCAAATAGCCTGTACTGAAATGATTGCAAGAAATAGTGTAATTGCGAATTTTCTCATATACGGTCAACATATAGGTGAATATACTGTTTTACCAAAATATAAAAGAGAGGGGAACCCTCTCTTTTATATAATCATATAATGCATTATATCTTAATTAGGAACAATTTAATTATTAAAATGTTTTTTGCTTGTCTTTATCGTTTGCCATATTAAATTATGTTAAACATAAATATTTGTTATGTTATCATTTTACATGCTTAAGTAATTTGGTTACTCAACTTTGTTAGTTAATGCTCTCTTTCATATTATTACAAGGTCGTAGACAAAATGGACATTACTTGTAAGGGCGTGTTGATCTGCTTGCTTTGATGGTCTGACGGTCTGTCCGGAGTCTTTCAGACATATTCTAAAAAGGGAAGATCACAATAGCATCGTTTTTTAATCCAATTCCGTATTGACGCTGAATATTTTTCCTGCATCATCCGTCATTCGTATTTCTATTCCGCACGGGGAGACACCTTTAGTTCCCGTCCGCTTGGCAATGAAGAGATTACAGAACTCGGGCCAGTCCATTTCACCTGTACCAGATAAAATGAGATCTTCTTTTGTCACTTCCGACAGCGGCTTGTCTACAGGGTATATTACAAGCACGCCATAGTTGGTTTGAAACGGATATACGTTATTAAAATATGCGGACATTGTATGTTTCCCGTAATCGAATCCCTTATATCCAGCCATGATATAAGGATATGGGGATACTGAAACGAAATGTATTATATCGTTGAGACAGCTTCCGGCAGGATGTTCCTCATCCCATTGCCCCTTGCAGACCACCTCGACTTTTGTGAAATCATGTATCGGAAAAGAAATCCCGTTTGTCAAATCGGAATAAATCTTTGCTTTTGGATATAGCATATCATTGTGAATGCTGCAGTAATAATCGAACAGACTCCTGTCGGAATCGTATATAGAAGCTACTGGTTCTGCCGTATTATCCATTCCTATTGCTACTTTGTAATAATTTTTGCCCCCTATGGAAACACTGGCAGTATCAGCAATGACCGAATTTAGCTTATAATATCCCAACACATACGATGTTCTTATGGCAGACTCTCCTAAATCGCAAGAGTAAACGATGATTGCCGTGACAATTATCGCAAAGACGCCTATTGAACCTTTTATTAATTTTTTCATTTGTTGGTTGTTTATCGGCCATCAACGTCAGCATTGGTGCTTGATATGGTTATTGTCATTATTCACAAATATATAAAAATATTTACTTTAATGAAAAACATATAATTATTTTCCAAACTGCAGTCATTGAAACGTATACGATTATTACCGGAAAAAGGTGCTTTTCCGGTAAACTTGCTTGCTTTGATGGTCTGACGGATGGTTTGACGGACGGTCTGATGGCCTGACGGGCAGTCCGGAATCTTTCAGAAGTCGTATTTCACGCCTTTAGGCAGTTTTGCCACCTTTACACGCATCCATTCGCCGTTGACTTTGATTACGACGATATTGTGGTCCTTGTCGTAGAACATTGTGCCGTCTCCTCCTTCTTTAAGGAGTTTGTAATTCACGTGCCGGGTCTCTTCACCGGTGTTGTTTTCTCCGTGGCCCCCGGCCGGTTTGTCTTTCATTATGTCCTCTTTGCCGATGTTGCCCAAAGTAATAGTGCTCATGAGTTTGAGTCCTCCGTAGAAAACGGCATGGTCTCGGCTGAACATATATGAATGTCTTTTTACATCGGACCCTATCCTTAGCCAATTGTAGCCTTCCTCGGATGTGGTGTATTTGTCTCCGAAATAATATAATTCGGCTACTGGACGGCCGAGTTCCACGTGTTTGTCCATAAGCAGGGTGAAACGGGATATTTTATCCAATGAATATGCTTCCAGACAGTGGTATCCCCACCGTCTGGCGTATTTGCCGTCGGTGCGAAGCTGTATCATGGAATTTACCTGGAGGGGAGCATCCACAGTCACCGGCAAGGGAATCCGGGACGGATCCATGCCATAGCCGTAACTCCTTTCTTTCCAATGTGACCATGATGTATCGATGGCCGATGTGATGATTGTCTGTCTTTGGAAAATGCTTTCTTTCCTACCTTCCTGTGCGCGTAAAGGCAACGACAAGATTACCAATGCTGCCGTTATCGGCAACAAATAAAAGTTTTTCATATATAATTCAAGTACGGTTAAATCCGTGTTTTCCTGCTGCGGATCAGAATTTTATCAGAGGTTTTGTCAATGCATCCTTTAATTCGTCATCGTAGCGGAGCCGTATTTTTACTCCGGCTTCCTGGTAATAGTAACGTGTTACTATTTCTTCTTCTATCAATGGAACTATCTCTGACTTTTTCATTTTGAGGAAAGTCTCCTTGTCTATGTCCAAAGCCTTTTCCATTGCATCAAGCTGCGGTTTCATGCTGTCGGCCAGACCGTCTTTTTCAAGTTCTTTTTTCATCTGGTCATACAGGGCTTTGGCTGAAGACCTATAGTCGAATTTCTTATCCTTGGCAAAATCCATGAAATCTTTATAGCCGGAGTCGCTTAAATGATATTCGTCCGCCGGAGCTATGCTCTCGTGTTCACGGACGTACTTCATGGCATATTGTTCTATTATGCCGTTCACTACAAGCGAATATGTGAGACGGCTGTATTCATGGGGCTTCAGTATCACGTCCGGAGTGATTCCGCCTCCGTCGCGTACCGTCCTTCCGTGCAGTGTCTTGAATTCATGCGTAAGCGAATCGGGAATATGGGCGACGCTTCCGTCTTCGTTCCTGTGGCTGTAATCTATTGCCTGTACGCATCTTCCGCTAGGTGTATAATATTTGGCCGTGGTGACTTTGAGCTGCCCGTTGTAAGGCAGGGGTCTGATGCTCTGTACGAGTCCCTTTCCGTAAGTCCTCACTCCCATTATGGTCGCCCTGTCCAGATCCTGTAAAGCTCCTGATACTATTTCGGAAGAAGAAGCGGTGCCGGAATCCACGAGAACTACGATAGGAATCTTCGTGTCAACCGGATCCCCCGTCGTTCTGAATACGTGGGATACATTGTCTGCTCCCTTGGATGACAAGACTGTGGACCCTTTGGGAACGAACAATGATATTATATTTATAGCTTCCTGCATTAGTCCTCCGCCATTGCCCCTGAGGTCGAGAACCAGTTTCTTCATACCTTCCGCCTTCAGTTTTACATATGCTTGTTTTACAGCTTCCGATACACCGTCAGTAAAACCTGTCTGCAGAATGTATCCGGTAGTGTCGTTGACCATCCCTGCGTATTCCACGTCCGGAAGATGTATCCTTTCCCTTACGATTGAGACACTCAGGGTATCGCCTGCTTTCCATCCGTTTCCGGAACGCAGTTTCCTGACCCTGAAGATTACTCTGGTCCCCGGTTTCCCTTTCATTTTGCCGCTGGCCTGTTCCGCATCCATGCCTTTGACGCTTTTTCCGTCTATGGAAACTATTTCATCTCCGCAGACAAGTCCGTTATTATATGCAGGGGAATTCATGTAAGGCTCATTGATTACCACATTCCCGTTTTTCTCCGGTTTGTATATTACGGCCCCGATTCCTCCGTAGGTTTTGCTTATCATTAGCTCGAAGTTGTCGTTGTCTTCTTCCGGTACGTATACCGTATACGGATCCAGATCTCCTAGCATGGCATCTATGCCTTTTTTCTCTATTCTGTCCAAAGGCAGGGAATCAACGTAATATCCATCGAGTTCTTTGAGAATGGCATTATTGATTTCCACCCATTGTCCGAGTTTGAAATTCTTCGATTGCCCTACGCAGATCGTAGCTGCCATACCGGTCAGCAATACAGTAAAAATATATTTGGCACTTCTCATATCCGATATATTATTTAAGACTTTGACATCAATTTACAAATTTACATAAAATTTGCGGAATCAACAGGAATTGATACCTTTGCTGCAAAATAATCAAGGTCGAATCATATTATCATGAAATTGATTTTTGCAACGGCAAACAAAGGGAAAATGCGTGAAGCTTCGGAAATCCTGGGCCCCGGTTTCGAAATCGTTTCTTCAGCCGGAATGGGAATAACCGAAGATATTCCGGAGACAGGGGATACTCTGCAATCCAATTCATTGCAGAAAGCTTCCTATGTCTTCGAACATTGCGGCGGCGCCGATTGTTTTGCGGATGATACCGGACTGGAAGTGGAAATTCTCGGGGGAGCTCCCGGAGTCCATACTGCCAGATATGCCGGCGAATCTAAATCTTTCGAAGCGAATATGGACAAATTGCTCGCTGAAATGTCCCGTATGGAGTATGAGGCTTCAATAGCCAGGGAATTCGGAATAAATACCGTCCATGCTACGAGAAGAGCCCGATTCAGGACTGTGGTTACATTGATTCTCGGCGGCAGGTCCCGTTTTTTCGAAGGAATCATGAACGGAAAGATTGCATATGGAAAATCCGGAAAAGGAGGATTCGGATACGATCCGGTTTTCATTGCCGACGAATTTCCCGGCATGACAGTGGCTGAAATCGGCGAAGAGCAGAAAAATTCTATATCTCACAGGGGAATTGCTTTGCGTGCAATGGCAGGTTATCTCAAAAATGAAATTTAATACCGAACTGATAGTCCTCAACTATACCAAATTCAAGGAAAATATGATTGTCTTGCATACCCTTTCCGAAAGGTACGGAAGACGCAGTTTCCTTGTCAGGGCCGGCAAAAAGACACCGATGTCCCTTTTCCTTTCTTTAAATATCCTGGAAGCCGATATAATCGAAAATCCCAAATCGGATTTATGGCATGCCGGCAGTCTCTCCCTTTCGTTGCCTTTGATGGGAATAAGAAACAATCCGTATAAGAATTCCATGACGCTTTTCATGAGCGAAGTCCTTTATCGTACCGTCAAAGACGGTATGGATGAACCCGGACTGTTTGATTGGTGCAAACGGCAGATAATGACTCTGGATGCCCTGAAAACGGATTTCAGTAATTATCACATACGGTTTCTTCTGGAACTTGCGGTAACTTTGGGATTCAGTCCCGATTTGTGCGATCTGGCTCCGTTTGCCGGCGACAATCTGCAAGTGCTTGGCTCATTCCTGACGTCTTCTTTCTCGGAGGCCATGCTGATACCCCTTAACGGTGAGAGACGGAATGCGATTGCGGAATCGTTAATCCGCTATCTTGAATTCCATACTGAATCCACAATAAATATCCGTTCCCTGGCGGTACTCCGCGAATTGTTCGAAGTCTTCTGATCTGCCGTGTTTCCGTTGCATATTTTCATTTGAAAGGGTTGACCAGTATCTCTTTTTTGTATTTGATGCTCTGGTAGAGTGTTCGTACAAGCAGATGTGCAAAATATGCAGCCATAAGTATATGTATGGCAATCGCTTCGTGGCGCGTTTGGGAAAGATTAACGGAATTCCCGTATGCCGACAGCAGGGAGGATCCGGTAAACCATACGGCGAAGAATGCTATTACCGCCAGTACCGATACGTTCCTTATGGCTTTTGATGCCGTGGCTCCTATATAAATGCCGTCCCAAGTGAAAGCTGCGCATCCTATGAGAGGCATCGCAGGAAGCCATGGAAGGAATTGCCCTGCCGCTTTCAATACGGATTCATCCGAAGTCATGATTCTGAGCAGAGGCATTCCTATAGCTCCGTATACGGCTATGAATATTGCCGCTACGCCTATGCTCCATAAGAACACATGGGATATGGTCTTCTTTGTCATGTCCTTGTTGTTCATTCCTATATATCTTCCCGTCAATGCTTCCCCGGCATAGGAGAATCCGTCGGTGAAGAATGAGAATATCATAAGCAGCTTCATTATTATGGAACTTGAAGCCAGCATCAGATCTCCGTAATTGGCCGATATTATAGTGTAGCCGATGTAAATCCCTATAAAGCAAAGCGACCTTATTATGAGGTCTGCGTTCAATTTGAAGAATTCACCCGAATTCCGGTCGGATAAAGACCGGAAAGCGTCTTGCAATGAATATCTTCCGAATATTTTCTTCCCGTATTTGAATATCATTACCGCGGATACGAAAAGCAATCCGGTATATTGCGCTATAACGGTTCCATATGCAACCCCGTCATATCCTATCCCTTTGAATGATAACCCGTGAAACTGCAACGGGCCGAAATCCGCTGGACCGATGTCGAATCCAAGGGCCAGTGCAAGGCTTGATATTATGTTCACTATATTTATTATAAGATCCGAAGCCATCGGACTTACTCCATCCTGCATTCCTATGAACCAGCCCTTGAATGCCATCAGGGAAAGTGTTGCAGGAGCAGCCCATATCCTGATGAAAAAGTATCTCATGGCGAGAGTCCTTACTTCGGGTGAGCATTTGATGAAAAGGAACACGAAATCAGTAACAGCCCATTGCAGTGCTATGAGAATCGTTCCGGCAATTGCGGATATCAAAATAGCTCTGGAAAATATGTCCGCGGAAGCTTTCATGTCCCCTTTTCCGCAGGCCTGGGCTGTAAGACCGCCTGTTCCGACCCTTAGAAATCCGAAACTCCAGTAAAGCAGATCGAAGATCATGCTTCCGACTGTTATTCCTCCTATCAAAACTGCAGCCGCCGTTTTTTCCAGATGTCCGGCAATAGCTATGTCCACCATTCCTACCAGAGGAACGGTGATGTTCGCCAATATGCTGGGTACGGCCAGCTTGAGTATGTCTTTGTTAATCGAATTCATTGAAACCGGAAATTGTTTGCAGGCTGCCTTTTATCTGTACTTCCTGTCTTCGTCAAGCATCCCCAGATAAGACGAGTATCTTTCCGCGCTTATTATCCCCTTTCCGACAGCATCCTTTACGGCACATCCCGGTTCATGTGTGTGTGTGCACGGAGAGAATCTGCAATTCTCCGATATTCTGAGCATTTCCGGAAAATACAATGCTATTTCTTCTTTCTTCAGGTCAATGAGTCCGAAACCTCTGAGTCCGGGAGTGTCAATTATGAACCCTCCGTCGTTTACTTTGTACATTTCATAAAGGGACGTCGTATGTTTCCCCTGCAGGTGTGCCTCCGATATTCTGCCTATCTTGGGATCGAGTGTCTTGTCCAGACTTTTTATCACCGATGATTTTCCCACTCCGGATTCCCCTGAAAAAAGGCAGATCTTTCCGACTGTATCTTGCCTGAGTGCGTCTATCCCGTATCCCGTACGTGCGGATACCTCTATTATCCTGTATCCTGCGCTTTCGTATATCCTGTGGAAATCAGCCACTTGTTCCGGGCAGACTTCCTGCATGAGATCCATTTTGTTGAGTACTATGGCGACGGGGATTCCGTACGCTTCGCAAGTGACAAGTATCCTGTCGAGAAACGGGAGTTTTATTTCCGGAAATTGCAGTGTGACTATTATATACGCCTTGTCCAGATTTGCGGCTATTATATGCGCCGGATGCGAGAGATTGACCGATTTCCGTATGATGTAATTCCTGCGCGGAAGTATTTCCGTTATCACGGCCGGCTTTTCCGGCGTTGCTTCCCCGTCCATTTCGAATCTTACGCGGTCCCCTACGGAGATGGGATTCGTCACTTCGCTGTCTTTCAGCCTGATACGGCCCCTGAGAACTGCAGGGAAAAGTTCCCATACGGGCAGTTCCGAAAGCAGATAGTGGCTTCCGGCATTTTTTACCAATGTAGCTTCCCCCGTTCTTGTCATATAATTTATTATTCCGCGAAGATACTAAAAACGTAGCACTTTAAAGAAACACATTCATGCCCTTTCCGAAAATATAATTACCTTCGCATGACAATAAATACCAATCGGACTTATGATTACCGAAACACAGATAGATACCGTGCTGGACGACTTGTTCGGCAATATAACGTTTACGGAAAATCCCGAAGGCCTGTACGATCCGCTAAGATATATGATTTCCGTCGGAGGTAAAAGGCTCAGACCGAAGCTTTGCCTTATTTCATATGCCCTTTTCAAGGATAATTTCGACGATACGATACTCCAGCCTGCGGCCGGACTGGAAATATTCCACGGATTCACTTTGATCCATGACGATATCATGGACAAATCCGGTTTGCGGCGCGGAAAGCCTACCGTATGGAGGAAATGGAATGAAGATACGGCCATCCTTTCAGGCGATGTGATGTGCATCGAGAGCTACAGACGGATTGCAAGAGCTCCGAAAGCCGTCCTGGATAAAGTCCTCGATCTGTTTACCGCAACTGCCGCACAGGTTTGCGACGGCCAGCAGTATGATATGGACTTCGAGTCAATGGACCGCATCGGAATGTCGGATTATATGAAAATGATAGGGCTGAAAACAGCTGTCCTTATTGCGTGCGCAGCCAAGATCGGCGCCGTCATAGGCGGTGCTTCGGATTCCGACAGCCGCCATCTTTATGATTACGGATATTCTCTCGGGCTGGCTTTCCAGATAGCCGATGATTATCTTGATACTTTCGGGGATTCAGCAGTATTCGGAAAACCCATAGGCGGCGATATCGTTAATAATAAGAAAAGCTGGCTTTTGACCAGAGCCTTCGAAAAAGCGGATCAAACGAATGAAGTCAGCGGCAAACTGGCTGATGTTACAAAGAAGGCATTGGCAAAGGCAATGGAGATGCCTGTGGATACTGAAGAGCAAAGAATTTCCAAAATAGCCGAAGTCAAGGGCCTCTATATGGAACTGGGCATAGATGAAGATGCCAAATATGAAATTCTCAAGCTGAATGACAAAGCTTTGGAATCGGCGGGAAAAGTGAATGTGGGTAAAGTCAGGGTCGCTGAGCTGAACCGTTTCGCCGGAAAACTTATCGGAAGGGCAAGATAATGGATAAAAAAGATCTTGAGGTAATGGCGCCGGCTGGCAATTTCGAATGCCTGACAGCCGCTATACAAGGTGGTGCCGATTCCGTATATTTCGGCGTGGGCCGTTTGAATATGCGTTCCCATTCGGCAAACAATTTCCGTCCGGAAGATATAGGTGAGATCGTGCGTATCTGCTCTTCGAACGGGGTCAGGACATATCTTACCTTGAATATCGTATTGTATGATGAGGATCTGGAAGATACGCGCAAGACACTTGATGCCGCGAAAGCCGCGGGGGTGGATGCCGTGATAGCTTCCGATATGGCCGCTGTCATGTATTGCCGGGAAATAGGTATGGAAGTCCATATCTCCACGCAGCTTAGTATTTCGAATGCGGAATCGCTCCGTTTTTATGCGAAGTTCGCCGATGTCGTGGTTCTTGCGCGCGAACTGAATCTGCATCAGGTGAAAAAGATATATGAGACTATACAAGAAGATCATATAACAGGACCTTCCGGCAATCCGGTAAGAATAGAAATGTTCGCGCACGGTGCTTTGTGCATGGCTATTTCGGGGAAATGTTATTTGAGTCTCCAGACATACGGAGCTTCGGCCAACAGGGGGGCCTGTTATCAACTTTGCCGTCGCGGATATATGGTTACGGATCTTGAAACAGGCAATCAGCTGAATATAGACAACAAGTATATTATGTCGCCCAAGGATTTGTGTACTGTGGAGTTCATTGACAAAATGATTGATGCCGGCGTCCGTGTCTTCAAGATAGAGGGCCGTGCCAGATCTGCCGAATATGTCAGACGCTGTGCTTCATCTTACAGGCGCGCTGCCGATGCCGTGTGTGACGGAACCTATACTCACGAGTTTGCAGCATCTCTCAAGGCGGAATTGGCCGAGGTGTTCAACAGGGGATTCTGGGACGGTTATTATCAAGGTGCGAGGCTTGGAGAGTGGAGCACAGTATACGGCAACCATGCTACCAGGGTCAAGGTTTACTGCGGCAAAGTCACCGATTGGTTCGGAAAACTCGGTGTTGCGGAGATACTTGTCGAATCCGCTCCTCTTTCCGTAGGAGACGATATTCTTGTAATGGGCCGGACTACCGGCGTTGTGGAATACACAGTGCCTGAAGTGCGTGTGGACCTCAAGAATGTTGCGTCTGCCGGAAAAGGGGAGTACTGCTCCGTTCCGTTCGATTTCTCAGGAACGGAATCCGGACCTGCGGAAGGGTTCAGACTCCGCCGCGGGGACAAGATATATCTCTGGCGTAATGCTTGAGATCCGTCCGGTACCCCGGATCATTTCATTCCGTATTTTTTCAGGATTTTAAGAATCGGTTTCCTTATCGATTCCGCCCAGAGCTGGTAACCGTAATTGGACGGATGTATTCCGTCAATGGATGTCTCGTGATCAGGTGCGGATGCATTGGGACGGATATAGTATACGTTTTTATATTTCCTGCATGCTATGTCCATGAGGCTGTCCGCCGTTTGCATTTTGGCTTTTTCGTATGCGTCGCATTCTTTGTCGAAATTCCTTTGCTCGCGATATATCGTCCTTTGGAATATCAAAGGAATGTCGGGATGTGCCGCCTGTATTTTTTCTATGAATGGGAAAAGCCGTTCACGCATCTGTTGGGGAGAGGGATTTGAGAAGGTGTCGAATACAAGGGCATCCACATCGGCATCGGCAAGGACGTTTGCGAAATACGGCTGGAGTTTGCAGTTTCCGCTGCATCCCAGACTGAGAAGCTGTATCCCCGTGTTTCTTGTAAATTGTGCCGGATAAGTCATCCCCGCACGTCCGCAGCACACTCCGTGTGTGTAGCTTGAGCCGAAAATTCCGACACGATGCCGGAAAGGTGATTCGATAGGCTCAATGGAAGCTCCTTTCTGTATCCCTATGAGAATGGATTTCTCTTCGCTGTACAAAGGAAGATAAAGCATGCATTCCTTTTCCGAGCCGTCCATATTCTTGATTATGACCTTATTCTGCGATTCTTTGCCCATCGGAGCCACTCCGGCCGCTGCGAATATCCATTTTCCGTCTTTCTTTATGTACAGATCATATCCGCGATGTGCAACCCAATTGGTAGTGGTCCCGGTGTAAAGGAAGCCATATACGGTTTTTACGGAAATGGTGGTGGAATTGGTCTTGAAAAGCACGGCCAGACCGGAAGAGCATCTTACCTGCGCATTTTCATATTTCGTGAAGCCTTTGTATTTGACCGTATCAACACGGTGATAAGGATTCTCGGTCTTGCTTATCTTTCCTATGATATCCAGATCCGAAGCCTGTGTGTAAACATATTTCACATTTCTGGGAGTCTGTCCCAAAGCAGATACGGCGATCAATGCCATCGCCAGGAATGAAAACAACTTTTTCATATGAATTATTGATGAATATTTAATACCGGGGTTACGCAAAAAAAACTGTAGGAATCTATTTCATTCCGTATTTCCGCAATATCTTCAGAACAGGTTTTTCTATTGATTCCGCCCAGAGCGTATATCCGTAATTGGTAGGATGCACACCGTCCACAGTTGTGTCGTGCCTCTTGCTTGTCGCATCCGGGTGGACATAGTACACGTTCTTGTATTTCACGACTGCTATCTTCATAAGACTGTCTGCGACAGCCATTCTGACTCTCGCTCGATTGTCCGCGGCTTTGCTGAAATTCCTGCCTTCCCGATATATCGTGCTCTGGAATATCAGAGGAACGTCGGGATGGGCAGTCTGGATATTCTCGATAAATGGGAATAATCTTTCCCTTATCTGGTCCGGGCTCGGATTGGAAAAAGTATCGAATATGAAAGCATCCGCCTGCACGTCTTTCAAGACGTCTGCGAAGTAACTTTGCAATTTGCAGTTTCCGCTGCATCCGAGACTTAGCAGCTGGATTCCTGTTTCCCTCGAAAACTGTGCGGGATAAGTCAGACCTGCGCGGCTGGTGCTGGATCCGTGCGTATAACTTGATCCGAAAATGGCTATTCTGTAACGGAACGGATTTTCCAACGGTTCTATCACCGAATTCTCGTCTATTCCTATTTTTACGGAATGTTCTTCACTGTATGTCGGCAGATATAGCAGGCAATCTTTTTCGCCTGCAGGCATATCCTTAATCAGGGAAAGAGGCTTTTCGAGACTCGTCTGCGGGCGTACATTGGCGGCGGCGAACAGCCATTTCCCGTTATGTCTTATGTACAGATCGTATCCTCTTGCCGAGATTCCGTTGGTATTGTCAGGAAATCCAGTATATCCGTATTTGGTGATTATGCTTATCGACGAAGAATTGGTCCTGAAGGCTACGGCTATTCCGGAAGAATTGCGTACCTGCTGATTTTCAGTAGGGGTGAAGCCTTTGTATTTGACCGTATCCACCCTATGATAAGGATCGGGGGTTTCCATTATTTTTCCTGTCAGAGTGAATTCCGATGCTTCAGTATAAACATGTTTTTGTGCGTAGACAGTTGCTCCCGCGAACAAAAAAACCGATGTCGCGGTTAAAAGTGTTTTCAATAGTTGGTTCATGACTAGATTATAAAATTGTATTTGATAGTGGTCTAACGGGGGGCTAAATTACGAAAAAAACATCCTTATATCATATTTTTTATAACTTTGTCTGACAAACAAAATTCTCGGATGGCAAAAGGTTTTTTGAATTTTTATAAAATCAGCGGCCCTTCGGCCACAAAAGTCGCTGAAGATAAAGCTGATAAGATGTACAAGAAACTTCGCATCCAGGCTTTTCTTGCCGCCACCTTCGGATATTCACTTTATTACGTCTGCCGTACCACTCTGAATGTAGTAAAACAGCCTATAATCGACAGCGGTCTTCTGGATGCCGCGCAGTTGGGTGTTGTCAGTTCCTGCCTTTTGTTTGCATATGCCATAGGCAAATTCGTGAACGGTTTCCTTGCCGATTATTGCAATATAAAAAGATTCATGGCCACAGGTCTTGTCGTTTCGGCTTTCATGAATTTTCTCATGGGCATTTTCGGCTTTACGGAAGGAGCGTTGGGAATAACCAATATCGTGCTGTTCCTGTCTTTTTCCATAATGTGGTGCATCAATGGCTGGGCCCAGTCAATGGGCGCTCCTCCTGCGATAATATCCCTTTCCAGATGGTTCCCCCTGAAGAGCCGGGGTACGTTTTACGGTTTCTTCAGTGCCAGCCATAATTTCGGTGAAGGTCTGTCTTTCCTTTTCGTGGGATTGATAGTCAGCCATTTCGGGTGGCAATGGGGATATTTCGGTGCTTCACTTGCCGGAGCTTTGGGAGTTTTTCTCATTCTTTTCTTCCTTCATGACAATCCTGAAAGCAAGGGTCTTCCTCCCGTGGAAGTTATAAGCGGTGAAAAAACAAGGGAGGAATATGATGCGGAATCCGGTGCGAAACATGCGGATTCGATCGCAGAAAGCAGGGAAATCAAAAAAATGCAGACCGCCGTCCTCAAAAATCCGGGGGTATGGATCCTTGCGCTTTCCAGCGCTTTCATGTATATGAGTAGATATGCCATTAACGGATGGGGAATGCTATTTCTTCAAAAGGCTAAAGGATTCACATTGCAGCAGGCCTCAATGATAATATTGATCAATACCGTAATGGGAGTTATCGGGACTGTGTTTTCCGGCTGGTTCTCGGATACCCTTTTCAAAGGTGACCGCAAGTATCCCGCCTTTATTTTCGGAGTTCTCAATACGGTTGCACTCTGCCTCTTTCTTTTCGGAGGCAACGGCTGGCTGGTAAACGCTTTGTCAATGGTGCTTTTCGGCATTGCCATAGGTGTGCTGATTTGTTTTCTCGGAGGCCTTATGGCAGTCGATCTTGTACCGCGCAAAGCAACGGGAGCCGCATTGGGAATTGTCGGAATGGCAAGTTATATCGCAGCCGGACTGCAGGATATCATAAGCGGCCGGCTGATAGAAAGGTTTGTCAGGGAAGTACCGCGTGTTGTGAACGGTGTAGCCACCATGGTCAAGGAATACGATTTCCATTATGCCGCTTATTTCTGGATAGCAGCTTCCGTCATATCTTTTCTCCTTCCTATACTGAATTGGCACCGTAAACAACAGAAAATCTGAATCCATGGGAGTATATTCTTATTTCAGGATAAGCAAGCCTTCCGCCGGCAAGGTCGACGGAACGAAGATTCATTCCGTATATAAGTCCTTGAGAAATAAGACATTCTGGGGAGCCACCATAGCATATAGCCTGTATTATGTCTGTCGTATGACTTTGAGCGTGGTCAAACAGCCTGTCATAGATTCGGGATTGCTTACGGCATCCCAACTTGGAATAATCGGTTCCGCATTGTTGTTCGTATATGCCGTAGGGAAATTTGTTAACGGCTTTATCGCGGATTATTGCAATATACGCAAATTCATGTCGGTCGGGTTGTTGTTGTCAGCTCTTATTAATCTTATCCTCGGTGTCCTCGGCTTGCTTCACGGGTGGCCGGGATTTTCTTCCGCCGTCCTTTTTGTGGTATTCGCCGTAATGTGGGGAATGAACGGTTGGGCACAGTCCATGGGTGCTCCTCCGGGTGTGATAAGCCTTTCCCGTTGGTTTCCTATTAATTTGCGCGGGACTTATTACAGTATATTCAGCGCCACTCCGTATTTCGGTAAATTCCTGTCGTTCATAATTATAGGCATTGTAGTCGAGAAAATAGGCTGGCAGTTCGGATATATGTTCGCTGCCGTTGCCGGACTGGCAGGAGCAGCCGTTGTAGTCCTTTTCGTTTCAGATACGCCTGAAAGCAAAGGCTTGCCATCCGTTCAGGAATTGTCCGGCGAAACTCCCAGAAAGACCGATTCCATGCCTACCAGACAGCTCCAGAAATCCGTGATAAAGAGTCCCGGAATATGGATCATAGCCATTTCCAGTGCTTTCGTATATATTACTCAATACGGAGTTTCCAACTGGGGAGTGTTTTTCCTCCAGAAAGACAAAGGTTTTTCACTTGCCGGAGCGACGCAGATAATAGCGTTCTCGGAAGCTTTCGGTGTTTTGGGCACCGTCCTTGCCGGCTGGCTTTCGGACAAATTGTTCCGCGGCGACCGGATCAAGCCCGTAGTCATTTCCGGAGCCGTGTGTCTGGCCGCACTTTCATTGTTCTTGTTCTCGCACGGCGGATATGTCATCAATATACTGTACATGTCGATGTTCAGTCTGTCTATCGGTGTTATCTACTGCATAGTGGCCGGATTGATGGCTTTGGATATAGTTCCGAGAAAAGCTACCGGGGCTGCTCTGGCAATAGTCGGCATAGTAAGCTATGCCGCTGCCGGAATACAGGAGGTCGTGAGCGGTTACCTTATACAGGGAAACAGTGCCGGCGCCGAAATAATCAACGCTACGTACAATTTCACTCCCGTTTCCCTGTTCTGGCTTGCAGCCTGTCTTGTTTCTTTCCTGCTTCCAGTGATAAACTGGAAATGGATGAAGATGAAAATAGAATAACTTTAAATACTGTGCTGTTATGAAAATACAGATCAGTCTTTTATATAAAACGATTTGGGGAGAAAATCTCGTCCTGAATGCGGAAGGCAGGCGTTACGGTATGCAATATATCGATGCCGGCTTGTGGAGAGTGGATTTCGATGATCCTGATTTGAAGGCAGGTTCGGAATATTCCTTTGAAGTTTGGAAGGACTGCGGTCCTGACAACTGTTCCGGCGGCGACCGGAGTTTGATTTGCGTAAGAAAAGAGTGGAAAGGGCATCGCATTTTTTCGGTTTGCGACGGGCGCCCTTCATTTATGATAATACGCGACATCTGGAATGACAGGCCTTCAGATTTCCCTTTCTATAGCAAAGCTTTTACCGATGTCTTTTTTAAAAGGTCTTCCCGCGTTTCCGAAAAGGAGAGCTTTTGTTTCCGTGGAAACGGCAACGTGACTTTTTCCGTGTCTTGTCCGGGAATCGGTCCGGACAAGGCATTGGCGATTACGGGAAGCGGACGCTATTTTGACGATTGGCAGAAACCCTTGTTAATGAATGACTGCCGGTTTCCTCAGTTCGATATAATGCTGGATGTCAGGGAATCATTTGAATATAAGTTTGTAATAATAGATAAAAAGACACGGAGGATAGTTTCATGGGAGAAAGGTCCGAACCGTTGTTGTTACGATTTGCCGGCTTCCGGTTCCCATGTCTTGATCAACTGCCATTCTCCTTTGTTCGATCCGGATCATTGGCGATGCGCCGGTACCGCCGTCCCGGTATTTTCCCTAAGGAGCCGCGACAGTTTCGGCGTCGGTGAGTTCAATGATATCAAGCTTCTTGTCGACTGGGCCGTTGCCACAGGGCAGAAAGTCATACAATTGCTGCCAGTCAATGATACGACCGCCGACGGGACTTTCACCGATTCATATCCATATAGTCCCATATCCGTATTTGCCCTGCATCCGCAGTATATGCATTTGCCGGATGCAGGCATACGTGCCGACAAAACATACAGAAGTTTGCAATCCGAACTGAATTCCCTTCCATGCGAGGATTATGAGAGGGTCAACCGTGAAAAAACCAGGTTGCTGCGGCAGTCTTTTGCCGCTGGCGGCTCTTCATTGATTTCAGGTGCGGATTACAATGACTTCATTGAGGAAAATAAAGACTGGCTTGTGCCTTATGCCGCTTTTTGTGTGCTGAGGGATGAATACGGGACTGCGGATTTTTCCAAATGGGGAAAATATTCGAGATACGGCCGTAAAATAATAGACGAATATTGCGCGGAACACAAAAAACAGATAGAGTTTTATTTTTATGAACAATTTTGCCTGGACGAACAACTTAGTGAAGTAGTTTCGTATGCCCATTCGAACGGTGTTATACTGAAAGGCGATTTGCCTATCGGCGTGAGCCGTACCGGAGCTGATGTATGGGTTTTCCCTTATTTGTTCGATATTGATTCCCAGGCGGGCGCCCCGCCCGATTCTTTTTCCGAAACCGGTCAGAATTGGGGTTTCCCGACATACAACTGGAAACGAATGGAAGAGGACGGCTTTTCATGGTGGAAAGCCAGAATGAAGAAAATGAGCAGGTATTTCGATGCCGTGAGATTCGATCATATACTCGGATTTTTCAGAATGTGGGAAATCCCTACGGCTTCCGTCCATGGTTTATTGGGACATTTCGAACCGGCTTTGCCTTATTCTGCAGAGGAACTTGCCTTAAAAGGATTCGATATGTCGGATGGCAGGTATTCCTCTCCTTGTCTTGATGACGGATTGTTGTCGGAGATATTCGGCCAGGGAAGAGTAACAGATATAAAAAAGAAATATATAAAAGACGGCAAGTTGAGGGCGGGAGTTTCGACCCAGGCCAAAGTGGCTGCTAAATTCGTTTCTCCGGAATCCGTAAAGATACGTGACGGTCTGATGCGTCTTCTCGACGAGGTCCTCTTTGTAGAAGATCCGGTGAAAAAAGGTTATTACCATCCACGGATTGCCGCAGGCTCTTCTTATGTCTATAAGACATTGTCCGAAGCCGGCCGCAAGTCTTTTGACGGGCTTTACAATGACTTCTTTTACACCAGACATGATTCTTTATGGAAGAAATCGGCAATGGACAAGCTTCCGGAACTGATCGATTCCACAGGAATGCTTGCATGCGGAGAGGATTTGGGCATGATACCGGATTGCGTCCCCGATATAATGGGCGGACTGGGCATCCTTTCTCTCAGGATACAGAGAATGCCGGAAGCTCCCGGTGAAAAATTCGCAGATACGTGCAAATATCCTTATTACAGCGTATGCTCTACTGGAACCCATGATATGGAAACGCTCATAGGTTGGTGGAAAAAAGACAAGAAATTATCCTCGTCATTCTTTTACGATGTCCTGCATTGTGCAGGTGATCTTCCTTCGGTCTGCGAACCATGGCTATGCAGCCTTATTATCGAAAGGAATATGGGGTCTCCTTCTATGCTGGCTGTCCTTCCGTTACAGGATTGGCTTTCCATAGAAGAAGATACGAGGTATCACGGCGATCCTTCTGATGAAAGGATCAATGTCCCTTCCGAGCCAGGCCATTACTGGCGCTACAGAATGCATCCGGATCTAGAAATGCTTTTGGAGAACAGAGTGCTCTGTTCCCATATCCGGGATATGGTAAAAGGATCGGGTCGTTAAACTTCCGCTTTGGTTACAGTGTCTGTCCTCCGATGAATTCCCTCATTATAGATGTCGGAGGAATGGCCGTGATCTCATTGGGTGAAAGGGCTACTATGTAATCCAGGAATTTCAGCAATCTTATTGCTTCGGAGTAGGCCGCAGATGCCGGGGATATCCGTCTGAGCAGAGGCTCGGCATAATATTTAAGCATGGGAAGCTCATAAATAAGTGCTGAATTGAATGGGGCATCGGCATTCTCCTGAAACGGGAAGATATTATGGTTCTCCCCTTTTCTGACGCTGTGCCATCTGTTGATTGTTTCTTCCGGAGTAATTCCCCTGGTCCTGTTATCCCTTACCATCCTTCGCAGAAGTCTGTTGTCCGAGGTGGATATATTGTTGTTTTCATCAATGTTGAGCGAAGTCAGGGCAGATGCATAGACTCTGAATATCCTTGAATTGTCCACTTCGGGAACCATATCGGGATCCAAAGCATGGATGCCTTCCATTATCAGGATATCTTTTTCGTCCAGCTGCATTGTTTTTCCTTCGAATGATCTGACTCCGGTCTTGAAATCATATTTCGGAATCTTGACTTTCTTCCCTTCCAGCAGATCGTTGAGTTGATCGTTGAGGAATTTCAGGTCCATGGCATTGAGGGATTCGAAATCGTATTCCCCGTTTTCATCTTTCGGGGTATGTTTCCTGTCCACGAAGTAATTATCCAGTTCTATTACTTTCGGATTGAGACCCAGTACTTTGCATTGCAGAGCCAGACGCAGTGAAGAAGAAGTCTTGCCGCTTGACGAAGGTCCGGCTATGAATATTATCTTTACTTTTCCCCGTCTTTGGTAGATCTGGTCGGCGATGGCGGCATATTTCCTCTCATGCAAAGCTTCTGACAGATTTATCAGTTCGACAGCTTTTCCGTTGAAAATAGCTTTGTTCAGAGTCCCGATTCCGTTTATGCCTATAATCGCGCACCAATCTGAATATTCTTTTAGTGTTGCCGCTATCTTCGATTGACGCTGCATAGGTACGACTTTGTTGAAATCCTTGTCGGAAGGGAACTGCAGACAAAATCCGTTGCTGAATTCCGTAAGTCCGAAAACTTTCAGATAGCCTGTCGACGGAAGCAGGGGCCCGTGGAATGTGTCTCCCTGGCCGTCCAGAAAATATACGCTGCAAATGAATTTTCCGAGGGATTTCTGCAGTTCGGCTTTGTCGGGCTGATTGTTTGCGATGAATAGCTTTTCCGCATCCTTCGCATTCATCTTGACTTTCCTGAAAGGAAGGTCCCGGCTCACTATTTCCCTCATCTTCAGTCCGATGTTCTCTAGTTCTTCGGCTGACTCCAGATATATCTTTTGCCGTCCGTCGTCCAATTTCTCCTGTTCGCAGATCTCGCAATACAATCCGCTGGGGAGGGAATGATCGATCACAAGCACTTTCTCCGGATATAATTCCCTTACGGCGTTTTGGAGAACGAAACATACAGATCTTATATATGTGCGTCGTCCGTCAGGGTGGTTGTATCCTATGAACTCCACTTCATGAGACATTATGATACGGTAGTCAAGTTCTTTCAGCTTATGGTCGACGAGAGCCGCCAGGACTTCATATTCCGCACCGGTTTTTGGATCCGTTACACTGGTGCATATCTGTTTCGAGAATTCCATAAGACTGATTCCTTGCGGAACCGTATGGTATTTTTTGTCGTTTACGCAGTAAATCTTTATTTCCATTGTCTCATTCATATCCGTTAGATTTGATTTTATATGGTTTTGATTTCCGACATTTCAGTTTTGTCGGCTTCAAGAATTTCCTTGAGATACGGCCCCGTGACAGAGTCCGGATTCAAGGCTATTTGCTCCGGAGTTCCTTCAGCTACGATGAGTCCGCCTTTTTTCCCGCCTTCAGGTCCCATGTCGAATATATAATCCACCGATTTCAGGATATCCAGATTATGTTCGATTATTATTACGGTATTTCCTTGATCGACTAATGCTTGCAGGACATTCAAAAGTATTTTTATGTCATCGAAATGAAGGCCTGTGGTCGGTTCGTCCAATATATACAGGGTGTTTCCTGTGGCCGACCGGTATAATTCCGAAGCCAGCTTCATTCTTTGGCTTTCTCCTCCGGAAAGGGTGACGGCCGATTGTCCCAAATGTATGTATCCGAGCCCGACATCGTTCAGTGCCTTGAGCTTTTGCGCTATTTTAGGGATATGCCTGAAAAATTCGTAAGCTTCGCTTATCGACATTTCAAGGACGTCATTTATATTCTTCCCTTTGTATTTCACCGCCAGGGTATCTTCCTTGTATCTTTTGCCGCGGCATTCATCGCATACGACATTTACCGAAGGAAGGAAATTCATTTCTATCACTTTGATTCCTGCTCCCTTGCATTCTTCGCATCTGCCCCCCGGGACGTTGAAAGAAAATCTTCCGGCCTTGAAACCACGCACCTTGGCGTCATTTGTGTTTTCGAAAAGCTGCCGTATGTCATTGAACACGCCTGTGAAAGTCGCAGGATTGCTTCTTGGGGTACGGCCTATCGGACTTTGGTCTATCTCGATCAGTTTGTCGATGTTCTTTATGCCTTTGAGTGCTCCGTAAGGCAGGGGCTTGATTTTGGCATTGTAGAATTTGTTCTTCAATATAGGCATCAGAGTCTCGTTCACAAGCGATGACTTGCCGCTTCCGCTGAGTCCGCTTACACCTATGAACATGCCAAGGGGAAAGTCTACGCTTATGTTTTTAAGATTGTTGCCGCTTGCATTCTCAAGGCTTAAGAAGGCGCCGTTGCCATGTCTGCGTTTTTGTGGTACGGGGATTTTTTTGATCCCTTTCAGATAATCCAGCGTTGTCGAGTTCCCTAATATGCAGTGCTTTAATGTCTCCGCGTCCGGTTTTTTCCCTTTCAGCAAAGTTGCCATGGGAGCGCTCAGGCATATTTTGCCGCCGTTTTCCCCTGCTCCCGGTCCTACGTCCACCAGCCAGTCTGCAGAAAGCATTGTCTCCGCATCGTGTTCAACCACCATTATGGAATTGCCTTCGTCACGAAGTTCCTTTAGTGAAGCTATCAGTTTCCTGTTGTCTTTCTGATGAAGACCGATACTAGGCTCATCCAATATGTACAGCACATTCACAAGTTTCGACCCTATCTGTGTGGCGAGTCTGATCCTCTGGCTTTCACCTCCCGATAATGAACCGGTTGGACGGTCGAGTGTCAGGTAACCAAGACCGACATTCAGCATGAATCCTACCCTGTCGTTCAATTCCTTGAGGATGTCCCTGGCTATCGAATTCTCCCTTGCCGTCAGCTTTCCGGGTAGTTTCCCAAGCCATTTTTTCAACGTGGTGATTTCCATTGCAGCCACTTCGGAGATGGTCTTTCCGTCTATCTTGAAATAATTGGTCTGGGAGTTCAGTCTCGTGCCGTGGCAGACGGGACATGTTATCTTGTCATCAATGTCTCCGGCTATTCCGGGAAATGAAACCATTTCCGACATTACGCCTTCCCCGACCCTGAACAGTTCATCGGAACCGAATATTATCAGTGAAACGACGTCGTCGGGAATCGCAGCTATGGGATCGTATAGCGAAAATCCGTATTTTCTTGCTATGGAACGGATAATATCGAATTTCTTCGTCTCCCTGACTTTCCCCAGCGGGACTATACCTCCTTCAGCGATGGAAACGCTTTTGTCCGGCACTATCGAATCCATGTTTATGTCCACTATTTTGCCTAGGCCTTTGCAATGCGGGCAATATCCCTGGGGAGAATTGAAAGAAAATGAGTGAGGCGCGGGCTCTTCGAAAGATATTCCTGATTCGGGATCTACCAGATGCTTTGAGAAATGTTTGAGTTCCCCTGTCTCCATATCCAGTATGGCAATGGACCCTTTCCCTGCGTTAAGAGCTGTGATTACCGAATCGCGAACCCTTTTTTCATCTCCCGCTTCCGGTTTCATCTTGTCGACGACCAGCTCTATGAAGTGGTTCTTGTATCTGTCAAGAGACGTTATCTGATTTAAATCCGAAAGTTCCCCGTCTATTCTTGCCTGAAGATATCCGCGGCGCCGCAGTTGGTCGAAAAGGTCTTTGTAATTTCCTTTCCGCCCTCTTACCAGAGGAGCAAGCAAAAGGCATTTCCTGTCTTTGTATCCGGACATTATGAGATCAGCTATCTGTTCTTCGCTGTAACGCGTCATTTCTTTGCCGGTGGTCGGGGAATATGCCCTCGATGCCCTTGCGAAAAGCAGTCTAAGAAAATCGAATATTTCTGTTATTGTACCGACAGTGGATCTGGGGTTGTTTCCCGTCGTCTTTTGTTCTATGGCTATGATGGGGCTGAGGCCTGTTATGCTTTCCACTTCCGGCTTTTCAAGTATACCCATGAAGTGCTTTGCATATGTGGATAATGTATCCATATAGCGTCTTTGCCCTTCGGCATATATAGTGTCGAAAGCCAATGATGATTTGCCGCTTCCGCTGAGTCCGGTGATCACGACAAAAGAATCCCTGGGAATATCCACATCGATATTCTTCAGATTATGCGCTTTTCCGCCTCTTATGCTGATATATTCTTTTTTCTTCATTTTCATGTCAACGGAGCTTCTCAGTCGTCTTTTCCGTCCAATTCCAGACCGTCCGTATCCTGCAGTCCGTCATCAGGTTCGTTGAACGGTATCAGGAAAGGATTGTCAGCTATCTCTTTCGATATTGTCGTTTCCGGACCATGTCCGGGAATTACTCTTGTATCTCCGTCCAGTCCCATGAGTTTGTCCAATACCGATTTTATGAGTTTGTCATAATCTCCCCATTGGTTATCGGTACGACCTATGCTTCCTGCAAAAAGCGTGTCACCGCTGAATAATGTCTTGTCTTTTTCGTCCAGAAAACTTACGCCTCCAGGGGTGTGCCCCGGGGTCAGTATGACTTTGAATTTTATTCTCCCGACATCTATCATATCCCCTTCATGCAGATCTTCGGTCTCGAATTCCGTATCGGGTGTTTTGAGCTTGCACGCTTTTGTAAAGATGGGATCGTTTTGCAATATTATTTTGTCGGAGGGATCCATATATGCCGGGATGCCGAATTCCAGCATGCTTTCCTTTACTCCGAATATGTGGTCGAAATGTCCGTGGGTCAGCAATATGCACACCGGTTTTATTCCGTTTCCCTTTATGAACCGGAACAGTTCGTCCCTTTCGTCAGAGGTGTAGAATCCGGGATCTATTATGGCCCCTTCCATGCCACAGTCATCCCAGGCCATACTGCAGCATTCTCTGAAAGGATTGAAAAAGAATTTCTTAATTTTAAGCATTGAAATCGATATTGACTTACAAAGTTAAAAAAACTGTATTAATTTTGTATGTCAATCAATATTCATTCATATATGCATATAGGAGTAGCAGGCAATATCGGCAGTGGAAAAACCACGCTCACAAAGATGTTGGCTGAACATTATAAGTGGATTCCCAAATATGAAGCGGTAAGCTACAATCCGTATTTGGCAGATTATTATAAAAATATTCCGAGGTGGTCTTTCAACCTCGAAGTCTATTTCTTGAAGCAGAGGTTCAGGGATGTTCTTGAAATCTCCAGATCGAAGGACGTCGTCATCCAGGACAGAACGATATTCGAAGGCGTATATATCTTCGTCGAGAACAACAGGGCGATGGGAAATCTGACCGAAAGGGATTTCGGTACTTATATGGACCTTTTCAATCTGATGATGTCTTTGGTCAAGGCTCCGGATCTGCTTATATATCTGAAATCATCGGTTCCGAATCTTGTCTCCAGGATACAGAAACGCGGCCGTGATTATGAAAAGGGAATAAGTCTGGAATATCTTTCCGGTCTTAACGACCGTTACGGGAAATGGATAGGGAATTACAGCGGAAAGGTGCTCGAACTTGATACCGATAATCTGGATTTCGAAAATCGTCCGGAAGATTTCGTTGCCGTCACCGACAGGATCGATGCCGAGCTTTACGGTTTGTTTCCGGTTTTGCAGGATAAATAATTCTCTTAATTTTGCAAAAGAATACTAATTTTGCCTAAAGAATTGTCAAAAAGATTAAATTTTTCAGAACATGCATATAGCTATTGCAGGTAATATAGGGAGCGGTAAAACGACTCTGACAAAAATGCTCGCCGCCCATTACGGATGGACGCCTAAATTCGAATCCGTGGATTTCAATCCATACCTGTCCGATTTTTATGAAGATATGGAAAGGTGGTCATTCAATCTCCAGATTTATTTTCTTAACAAACGTTTCAAGGATGTAGTGGACATTTCCAAATCTGACGATGTGATAATCCAGGACAGGACCATTTATGAAGATGCAAGGATATTTGCCCCGAACCTTCATGATATGGGATTAATGAGTACGAGGGATTTTGAAAATTATTCGGATTTGTTCGATCTTATGATGTCTCTTGTCAAAGCCCCCAACCTTATGATTTATCTTCGTTCTTCAATTCCCAATCTGGTGTCTCAAATCCAGAAGAGAGGCAGGGGATATGAAAAAAGCATCAGGATAGATTATCTTACCGGATTGAACAAAAGATATGAAGAATGGATAGGCGGATATAAGGAAAGACTGCTTGTGATAGACGTGGATAAAATAAAATTCGAGAACCGCCCGGAAGATTTCCAGGAAATCACGGATAAAATAGATGCTGACTTTTTCGGCCTCTTTCCGATATCTGATGATAATCCCTCAAAAAAAGGCTGATTTATGTCAGACAGGATGACACTTATCGACTTTGTCGAGAAATACACACATCAATTCGCTTCGGAAACATTCCTTAGGGAAAAGGTGGGGGACGAATGGGTTGAAACATCTTTCGAAAAGACACGCAAGGAAGCTTACCGTATTGCCGCAGGTCTTATGTCCGCCGGTTTGAAGAAAGGCGACAAAGTGGCCCTTTTGTCAGAAGGAAGGAATTTGTGGGTGATAGGCGAATTGGGAATCTTATATGCCGGCGGGGTAAATGTCCCATTGTCCATAAAGCTGGAAGAAGGTAGCGACCTGGTCTTCAGAATAAAACATTCCGAAGCCCGTTATGTAATGACTTCGTTGTCCCAGTTGCCTAAAATAAGAAAGATTATTTCCGATCTCCCATCTGTGGAAAAGGTAATTGTCTTTGATGAAGAGGAAAGTTATTCCGACCGTGAGATCCCGGTTTCGGACATTCTTGCCCAAGGGGATGTGTTCCTACGTGACCATTATGATGTATTCAAAGCCCGTTACGAATCGGTGGGTCCGGATGATTATGCGAATATCAGCTATACCTCCGGGACCACTGCTGATCCGAAAGGCATCCTTTTGACCCACGGAAACTATACGGCTAACGTAATGCAGGCTCATTCCGTGATCGGAGTCGAGAGGGGATCCGTGATGCTTATAATATTGCCCCTGGACCATTGCTTCGCCCATGTGGCGGGATTTTATACAATGATGTCTTACGGCAGCAGCATAGCTACGGTTCCTGCGGGCAAGACTGCGATGGCAACTCTGAGAAACATTCCGGTAGCTATCAGGGAGGTCAGGCCTATGGTTATGCTTTCAGTACCTGCGCTTGCCAGAAATTTCAAAAAGAACATAGAAGCGGGAGTCAAGGCCAAAGGGAAGTTCGTATGGAATCTTTATAATTTTGCCCTGAAAATTGCTATCTCATACAATAAGGAATATTACAACAGGGGCGGACTTCTGCAAATGTGGAAGAAACCTTTAATGGCATTGTTTGACAAATTGATTTTCAAAAATGTCCGTGAAGGATTAGGCGGCAGGATGCAATTCTTTGTAGGCGGGGGAGCCCTGCTGGATATCGATTTGCAAAGATATTATTGTGCCATAGGTGTTCCGATGTTCCAGGGTTACGGCCTTTCAGAAGCCACTCCTATAATCTCCTCTAATTCTCCCGGATCTTGTATCTTCGGTTCTTCGGGCCGTGTTGTCCGTCCTATGGACATAAAGATCTGCGATGCTGAAGGAAACGAACTGCATTATGGTGAAACCGGTGAAATTGTAATACGCGGGGAGAATGTCATGGCCGGTTATTGGAAAAATCCTGCCGCTACATCCGAAACTATTGTAGATGGCTGGCTTCACACTGGGGATATGGGATATATGCGGGACAAAGACTTTCTTTATGTGGTGGGACGGTTCAAGTCCCTGCTTATATCTTCGGACGGGGAAAAATACAGTCCCGAAGGTTTCGAGGATTCTCTTACCGATAATTCGGAATATATAGAACAGGTTATCCTTCACAATAATCAGGATCCGTATACCGTCGTCCTTATAGTCCCTAACAAAGAATCGCTGGTAAATTATCTGCGAATGCTTGATCCCGGCATGGACTGCTCTTCGGAAAAGGCCAGGATACTTATGCTTGAGAAAATACAATCGGAAATCGATTCTTACAGAAAAGGAGGGAGCCATTCTGGGTTGTTCCCGGAACGATGGCTTCCATCTTCGGTGATCGTATTGCCGGAACCGTTTACCGAAAAGAATCATATGGTAAACAGTACGATGAAAATAGTCCGTGGAAAAGTCGAGAAGTACTATGCAGCCAGGATTGAATATGCTTATACTCACGAAGGCAAAAATCTTATAAACCCGGAAAACATCGCTTCTTTGTGAGTTTGCACCGGGATTTGAAAGAGACCTGCCTGAAATTATTCGGGCAGGTCTCTTTTTTAGTAGTCAATTTCATTAGTCTACCGGTTCGAAAGAGTCTTTTCCTACTCCGCAGACCGGGCAGACCCAGTCCTCAGGAATATCTTCGAAAGCCGTTCCTGGAGCAATTCCGCCTTCCGGATCTCCTATTTTCGGGTCATATACATACCCGCATACTGAGCATAGATATTTTTTCATAATTATAAATTGGTATTGGTTGTTCAAATATAATTAATTTTCATCTGATTTTCCTGCTATTATTATTTTATCTTCTTCCAGATCTATTCCGGCTTTTGCGGCAAGTCTGGTTTTCGTTTCTTTGATTTCTTTTTTATGTTTTATTAGCCAGTTTTCGATATATATCGAAATGTAAGAAATACAATAGTAAACTATTGTCTGTATCGTCAATATGATTATCTGGTCATGGATCGTCCACAAATTTCCTCCGGCGGCATTGATGTTGATGAAGCCCCTGCAGCCGAATGTGGTAGGAAATATGTATGAAAAGATTTTCCAGAATCTCGGGAATGAGAATACCGGCCATGATGTTCCCGTCAGGAAAAGGCAGACGACGGACATGAAAAGGAACAGGACGAAAACCGATTCCCTTTTTGTGATCAGGGAACTGCATGCCTCACTGAACATTACACAGTCTGTTACGAAAATGGTTACAAGAATTATCATATCTATGTAGCTCCCTTTCTGCGGAAATCCGAAAATGGCGGGGACTATCAATGCGATATATATCCCTATTCCCATATATATCAGCCAATAGGCCATGCCCCTTCCGAGAATTACCCGTCCTATTCCGTTTCCTTCCAGTTTATCCGGCAAAGTGGCAAAACTTCTGTTTTCTTCCCGGGCCGTGCCTACAAGAAGTGACATTCCGTAAAACATAGTCTGTTGTATGATGATGAAAAGTATTGCGGAAACCAGGAAGAACCTGTATGAAAATGCGTTGTTGTACGGATTGTTGTCTTCATATGGGATTGCCTGCACTATTTGTGATGCCTCCTGGCCGGAATAGCCCATTGCCGCATATCGTTCTATCTGTATTTTGCCTATTTCATGTAGCATTACCATGTTTGTTCCCAAAAGCGCATTCTTGTAATACAGGAAGCTGCTCATATCGGTATATAATGATACCGTTGCCGTCTGGAGCCTGTTGAGCTTTTTCCCGAAATCTTCGGGAAAATATATTATGCCGTTGACTTTCCTTTCCTGCATAAGCTTTTCGGCTTCATTCATGCTGATACAATGGTATGCTATGCGGCATTCCCTTGTAGCATCGATTTCATTGATGAATCTGCGGCTTTCGGCACAATCCGAATTGTCTACCACGGCTATCGGCGTATCTTCCAGAAGGCCGTTCAGATAGATAAGATTGTAAAGTAACGGATAAGCAAGGCCTGCAAGGAAAAATATGATCATCACTCCTGCATCTGTGAATATCAGATGCATTTCGTGCTTGAAAATATCCATGAAATCGCGGAACCATATTCCTATATAACTGTTTCTTTTCATTGCAGAGACTAATTTTTAGGAAAATTCTGTAAAATATAAGCCTTTCTGAGCCTTGCCATTACACTCAAGGGCAGCAAAAGGAATACAAGCATATGTATGACTTCCTGCCACCATCCGGCGAATCCCGCTCCGAAAATGACTTCCTGGCAATAGAAAAGGTAATAATGCCGTAACGGGAACGCCACTGCCAGTCCCTGTATATAAGGCGGCATCGTTTCGATGGGAAGTGTAAATCCCGAAAGTGAAAAGCCCAGAATGCTGTACAGTGCACCGATGCTCAGAGCCAGTCTCGGAATAGGAAGCAAACCTATTATGAATATCGCCACGCCTTCGCTTGCAAGGATCATGAGGATTACATCTATGAACATGTTCCAGATAGATCCGTTTATCGGGAAATGCATCCAATGGTAAAGCAGAATTATCATTATAAGACCGATAGCCGAGAAAAGCACTGTATATACTATGAGCTTTCCTATCAGGGCGGTCAGCATGGAACCCCCGGACGTCTTGAGAAGATGCCTGGACGTTCCGTATTTCAACTCGGCTCCCAAAGAATAAATAAGAATGATGATAACCGTCATCTCAAGCATTCCTGGAAGCAGGATGTTTACAAGATAATATCCGTAATTGGTATACTGGTTGCCTATTTCATGGATATCCGTCTGTATAGGCTGGATCCTTCCTATTATCTCATTCTCAGTCAGGCCTTTGGCCCTTAATACTTCCCTCTGGACGGCACCGTTGGCCAGATTCACCATTGTCAGTATGTCCTTGTATGCCAGTGCTCCCCCAACGAAATATTCGCTGTTTATATAAAATGTAAATTCAGGCCTTCTGTTGGCCGATACATTTGCATACATCCCCTCGGGGATAACGCATATGGAGGTTATCTTGCCTTTCTGCAAATCTTCCCTTGCTTCCTTGAAGGTATCGTATTTTATCACTTTTCCCAATTGCGTGGAATTAAGCTGCTGGGCGAAACTCCTTGATAAGGAAGAATTGTCGTAATCCACGACAGCGATAGGCAAATCATGGGGGAGACCGTCTTTGAAGAAAGAAAGGAAGAAGATGGAACAAAAGGCCATGGTTACCACGGAGCCCATGATATAAATCGGCCTTTTCCTGATTATCCTGAGTTCACGCAGTATTATCGCCTTTATGTTATGCCACGAAACGTTCATTATTTCTGAAGTTTCTTACTGTCAGTAACGATAGCCGACATCCCTGGACGAAGGCCTTCGACATTGGAATCCGGTCTGGCCTTTACTTCGAATGTCTTGGCGTCATATTCCCCCGTATCTTTCGTCGCCCTCCAAGTGGCGTATGATTCCCGGACGGAAATATAGTAAACGGTAGCTGAGCATGTCAGATTGTCCAATGCAGGAATCGCCACTGAAATCTTGTCTCCCGTCTTCATCCCGTGAAGGTAGTCTTCGCGTACGTTGAATGTGAACCATACGTCTTTAAGATCCGTTACAGTCATGATAGGCGAGCCCGTACCTACAAGCTCTCCGGTTTCCGGGAATATTTCAGAGATGATTCCGTCGGCCGGCGATGTAAGGTAAAGTTCTTTCATATATGAATCGACTTCCTTTATCGCTCCGTTGGCTCTGTCCACGAGGGCCGATGCCGCTTCCTTATCTTCCGTCCTGGCTCCGTTAACAGCCATATCGTATTGGCTTTTTGCAGCTTTTGCGGTGGTGACCGCCGCTTTGTATTGTGCCTCGACTTCATCGAATTTCTGATCCGAGATTACACCCTGTTCATGAAGGCTTTTCATCCTGTCGTAGGATTTCTTCATCACGTCTTCCCCTACCAGAGCTTTTTGCCAGAGTTCATATGCGCCGGCGATCTGTTCTTTGCGTGCTCCGTTCATGGCTTTGTCCTTTTGGGCCATTGCAGCTTCCCTGGCTGCTTCCGCCTGCTCCAGCTTAGCTCTTACTTCAGGGGAATCTATGAATACTACCGTATCGCCTTTGTGTACGAAATCACCTTCCTTGACATTGAGTTTTTCTATTCTTCCGGGTACTTTTCCGGATACCCTGTATTCAGTCGCTTCAGCTTCTCCTTGTATTACCAGAGGTTTGGGTTTTGAAACGAAATAGCCTACGACTGCAATTACAAGGACTACTGCCAGTAGCGCTACCACTCCGATTACAAGATTGTAGCTTTTCTTTTCGGTTTCCATAATATTCTTATTGTTTTATTATTATTCTTTTTTATTCGGCCTTATCCATATCCGATCTGTAATTGCCTTCCGCTTTTTGGATGTTTGCATTAGTCATCTGCAGTTCTATCCCTGCGTCGATGTATTCCGAATGGGCCTGAAGCCAGGCTGTATGGGCGGCAAGCACGGTATTCGTAGTTATTACTCCGGCTTCAAAGCCGATATTCGCGGTCCTCAGATTCTCTTCCGCACTTTTCACATTGCTTTCGGCCATATTGAGTTTGTCAAGTGCTTCCGTCCTCTGCTTCCTGAGCTGCGTTACCTGGAGGTTAATGAGGTTCTTTGTATCTTCATACCTGTTCCTGTAAAGATCGGATTCGGCTTTCGCCTTGCGTGTTTTGTTCAAAGCCTCGAATCCATGGAATATGGGGATATTAACCACTACCCCTGCATTGAACATGCCACCGAATTTATTCTGGTAACCATTGTACATATTCGGATTTGTGACCAGATAGTTGGCCGTAAGTGCTATCTTGGGCAGCATATCTGCTCTTGCTATTGTTATCTTTTTGTCATATATCTTTGATGCTAGGTCGAGACTTCTCATTTCCGGTCTGTCATCGTAGATCTGGTCCATGTCTTTTCCCGGTCCCAGCTGAGGAATGGGTATTTCATCGGATGTTTCGTCGGAAAGTGTTATATCCGAATCTAGATCCAGCCCTATTTGCTTGCAAAGCAACATCTTGGACAAAACTAGTCCGTTATCGGCCTTTGTCTCGAGCATGTCGGCTTCGTTCGCTTTTACCTTGATTGATAGTACATCCGATGCAGTCGCCACTCCGGTTTCTTTTGATATCTCGGCGTCTTTTTCCAGACGGTGGAGAAGATCGGAATATGTGGTTGCCAATTTCTTTTTATTTGCGATGGAAACAATCTGCCAATAAGTCCGGTCAATATCAACTATGGTTTCCTGATATTTTGTATCGTATTGCGATCTTGCAAGGTCTTCGGCAAGTATTGCGGCCTGATTGGAAGCGATTATCTTTCCTCCCATGAAAACAGGTTGCTGAAGCGAAACGGCTCCGGCATATACGTTGTGTACATCCAAATGCAGGGCATCGTCTATTTCCGAACCTATCGTGTTGATGGCCGGGGAAATATCCGTCTGCTGCATGGCTCCTATCACTGTCTGCCACATCGGACTGTTCCGGTATTCGGCCACTGCAAGAGGATTGGACATGATGGCTTGAACCAGAGATTGCATTTGTGTGGACAACTGTTCTTGCGTCAGGGTTCCGGCATTTCTCAATTTCCCTGACGTTTCATCGTTTATAAGCGCGATATTTTTTTCATTGTATTGATATGTTCCGGTGGCTGTTATATTCGGATAATAATATGAAGCGGCTGTTTTTTTGTCATAACCCGCCATCTTTACCCGGATTCGGGCCTGTTCCAGATCATTGTTTTTTTCTATGGCCATTTGACGACATTCTTCCAGGGAAAGCGTACGCTGTGCATTTATCCCCGACGGTACTAAAACCAATGCAACAATAGTTGCGATGCATGCTTTGACTATTTTCATAAAGCGTTTTGTCTTTTGGACTGCAAAATAATTATTTTTTTTAAACCGGAATCCGAATATACTACAAAAAGGTTGCCTGTTATGCATCTAAATTATTACTTTTTGAGTATAATAATTGTTATTTGGTCGAAATAGATTCCATTTTGCATAATTATTGGGGATGATTTTTTATATTTGCGTACAAATCAATGCTATTATGGAAGATGTATTGCAGCATATAAATCTGAAGCAGCTCCGTTCGTTGTTTACCAACAGCGTGGATTCGGATCTGGGCGACGATTTTTTCGTTTTTGATGTATCGAAATATGACGATTCGATGAAAATGTTGAGATACCCTTGCCGTTTCGAGGGCTATCTGGCTATTTTCTGCCTTTCCGGCGAAGTGATGCTGGATGTGGATTTGAATACCTTTGAAGTCAAAGAGCATTCACTTGTCATCAATGTTCCGGGCAATATCGTAAAGGTGTCCGAATTCAATGAAGACGACCCCTCGTCTTCCCATTTTATAATAGTGGCGATGTCTTCGGATTTCATGAGCAGTATAAAAATGGATTTCAGCAGGCTTTTCAGCGAGAGCATAACTTTCCTTGATAATCCGTGCATTACGCTGAGCGACAGTGAAACGGATATCTGTTACAGATATCTGGATCTCATAAGTACGATCCTCAAGAATGCAACTTTGAAATCAAAGAAAGAGGTCATTTCGGGATTGATTTCATCCGTTTTTTATTTATTGGGATCCATCTGGTCCAGGAGAATCATAGAAGCGACCAGATTGAACGGAAGGAAGTCTTCGACACGGGCCAAAATAATATTCGACCAGTTCATAAAACTGGTCACTGAATATCATTCTTCCGAGAGGAATATGGCTTTTTATGCTGGGAAGTTGTGTCTGACGCCGAAATATCTTTCCAAAGTCATAACGTCCATAAGCGGGCGTTCAGCCCCGGATTGGATAGATTCCTTTGTCATTCTTGAAGCCAAAAACATGCTCAAGTATTCCGATATGACGATAAAAGGCATCGTTTACAAATTGCATTTCGTAAACCAGTCAGTCTTTTATAAATTTTTCAAGTCTCATACCGGAATGACTCCGAGCGAATATAGAAACAGTTAGTCGGCTTTCTGTTCTTCTCCCGAATAAGATGTCGGGAAGGAACCGAATTTCAATGACATGTTTATTTTTCCATCTTTTATGGTACCGGTGAGATCGGTGACCGTATAAGCGGGATATGCTCCGCCCATTGCCGTAGGTATTATATTGTCCCCGCTGAAAGTGATAGTCCCGTCATCCGATGTGGTATATTCGATAGCCGGGATTGTTATATCCACGGAAACAGGCATCTGCGGTACGAATTTCACCTTGTCCATCTTGATGTCCATGGCATTTTTATTTGCCGTAGTGTTGGGAGTCGTTTCTATTACCACGTTTTCTGTCGTGTAGACGGAGCCCTGGAATGTTACTTTAAGTTGACCGCTATATACGGCATTCGAAACGACAGGGGTTTTTGTATCGTTGTCTTTGTTGCAGCCTGAAAAGATTGCCAATGCTGCGATGGCCATAACTATTACTTTTTTCATAAACGTATTATTTGATTGTGTTAAATGTCAAAATAAATTCCTATCGTGAATCTGAACGGTTTCCCTTTTTCGAAAAACTCTTTCCCTACGGATTTGAAATAAAAAGTGTCGTAGTCTTTATCGGTCAGATTGTCTGCCCTTGCGTATAATTCATATTTCCCGAATAAGAAACTGATGTCGGCTCCGAAAAGTCCGTAAAACGGCTGTGAAATTGTGTTAGAGGTGTTCCATTGAATTCTTCCGGCTCCATTGTAATCGCCCCCGATACAAACCGAATGCAATTTATGTCCTTTGAACAAATGCCTGTAAGTCCCTCTTATATAAAGGGTATTACCGGGTGAATAAGGCACCGTTTTTCCTTTGTAATCTTCGTTACCGTCGTTATATTCGGTGAATTCTGCATTTGTATATCCGTAAGATGCATTTGCCGTGAATCCCTTGTATGTGTATTCAATCTCAGCTTCCGCTCCGCAGCTCATTGACTTTCCTGCGTTTGCCATCATTCTTCCTGTCGATTTCCCCGGAGGAAATATCGTTATCTGCTGATTTCTTGCATCTATCCTGAAAGCTGAGGCTGAAATGTCCAATTTCTGAGCGGTACCCAAATAACGTGAATATCTTATTCCGGCTTCATAATTCATGTTCGTTTCCGGTTTGTAAGTTGTGCTTTTTGCCGTCATGTCTCCCGAATTGTCCAGATATACACCCAAATCGGACATCAATCCGTTCATCATCCGGCTTTGCAGTATGTCTGAAAATATTTGTGTGTTGAAGCCTCCGGATTTGTATCCTTTTGAAATAACTCCGAAAGCTTTCAGGCCTTCGCCGAAATCATAAAGTGCCGAGACTTTAGGAACCAGTTGAAGGTACGAATTGGAAATATCTCCATTGTAAATGGTATCGAAAGGTTTGAATCCTGTCATTATCGGTATGAATCTGTAGTGGATAGTCCCCCCGCAGTCATAATCCATGTGTCCGTATTCGTAATCGACTCTCAAACCGGCTGTGAGAAGCCACTTTCCGAAAGTGAAATAGGATTCGTGATAGAGGGCCAGATCGCATGTGTTTATTCCGAAAACCGAAGAAATAAGAAAATTATCGTCGCTTATCGCAAGCTGCCCTATGCTTTCGGGAATGTTGGCATTGGCATTGTCAAGGATCAATGTCTGTATCCCGTCTTTTTTGAAACGTACTGGGCCTGTGATTTTGTTATGTTTTAAGGATCCGAAAAATCCGCTCTGGCTATTCCACCATTCCGGATGGATGACAGGTTTTATTATGATTTCCTGGGTTACTGCCTGTTCATTCTGTTTTTGCATCAGCGTGAACATTGAAGCGTTTGTGAAATCCTGGTCCATATGCATTTTGTCGGAGAGCAATTGGATGCTGGTGATTGTATTTACATCCAGTTTATTGCTTTTGTAATGGACTTTCAGTCCTTCCGTAAGGTTGAACCGTCTGTAACTGCATGTGTCGTTATAATTTATAGGTAAAAGATAACCGCCGTACGCTTCCTCCCCTTTCCCTTCATATTCATTTCCTGTCACGAATTGCCTGTAAGGATAGCCACCCTGCTTTAGCGCGGAAGCAGAGAGGATATTTTCAAGCGACAGTTTCTCATTTATCTTTTTAAGATATTTGAATCTGAATGACAGTCCGTCATATCCGTCGCAGTCTTTACCGTTGTAAGTGTTTTTGTAGAAGCCGTTGCTGTGCCGGTATGATGCGGTTATTCCGACATTGCCTTTGTATGTGGATCCTTTTAACAGAATGCCGTTTCCAGAACCGTATTCGATACGTATTCTGCTTCCCTTTACATCGGCCGGCGACAAAGTGGTCAAAGAAAGCATGCCGCACATGGAATTGCTTCCGTACAACGTTCCCTGGGGACCATGAAAAAAGTCGGCTCTTTTTATATCCGAAAGGTCGAAATCATAATTATTTTTATCCAGAACAGGAATATCGTCGATATAGAGTCCCATTACAGGATTGTCTATTCTGGAGCCGAAACCTCTAATATATATGGTTGATGTCATGGAAGAACCATAATCCGGGATGAAAAGATTCGGCATTATAGAGGAGAAGTATTTAGGACTTCTCAGGCCTCTTTGTTCTATATCCTTAAGAAAGATCGTAGAAACAGGAGATGCTATTTTTTCTATTGCGAAGGGCTGTTTTGACGAAGATGTTATGGTTACGCTTTTAAGAGTGTCGAACACTTCCGGATCATTGGATTTTGCCCGTGACGGCAATAATGTGACAAATATGGCTGCTACTAGTGAGAAATACATTGCTAACTCTAATTGGATGGCAAAATTAATACAATAAAGAAGATTTTGAAAATTTCGGAATGAATTACACTTACTTTTTTGCATGATAAAAGACGTAAAAGCAGTTTAATGAATCGTCTTTGTAAAAATATTCAATATAAAACGATAAATTAGATATTTTTTATGCATAAATTGTTTTTTGAAAGATAATTAATTTATACATTTGTGCGGACAACAGAAGTGATTCTTTGTCTATTTGTTAAGTTCGTTTTATATACTGGCCGGCTCTTTGGGGAAAGAACCGGCTTTTTTTGTGGCTCCGGGAAGCTGTTCCAGGATATCTGATAATCCACTTTAAATTTTCTACTCCGATTGCTATTCCATTTATTTACATTTATTTGCGATTCCGGAATCCCCTTTTAATCCACTTCTTCGATAACATTAATATTTTCCGACAAAATGATTTCTTATTTTTATATCTGATTTAAAATGAGTTATGGTTTTAAACCATATATGGATAATAACACTAAAATCATATTTACCTTATGCGAAAATATCTAGTTGTTTTATTATTGTTGGCGGGCATATCAGCTTTTGCCCAGAAACAATCTGTAAAGGGAACGGTGACCGACATGAACGGGAATCCAATCGTAGGAATGACGGTTGTTGAAGAAGGGACCCAGAACGGAGTCACTACTGATGCCAATGGCGGTTATGCCATTACGGTTGGAAAACCTGATGCAATTCTCGAATTCACCGCACTTGGTTACAAGACAGTCATAGAACCTTTGAAAGGAAGGACTGTCGTTGATATTGCCACAGCCGAAGAAGCTTTGTCTCTCGATGCCGTTGTTGCTATCGGTTACGGTTCGGTCAAGAAAAAAGACCTTACCACAGCGGTATCGACAGTATCTACAGAAGACATCCAATTGCGTCCTGTGACCGATGCGTCGGGCTTCATACAGGGCAAGGTCTCAGGTGTGCAGGTATCACAGACCAGCGGTCTGCCGGGAAGCGGCATGACGATAAGGGTCAGGGGCGCATCTTCGGTTGCATCAAGCAACGATCCGCTTTATGTGGTTGACGGTGTTCCTGTGGGTACTGGAAATTATGCCATCGGATATCTGTCACCTAATGATATCGAATCCATGCAGATTCTCAAGGATGCATCTTCTGCTGCAATTTACGGTTCCCGTGCCGCTAACGGAGTCATATTGATTACTACCAAGCATGGCAAGAAGGGAAGCGGACCCGATATCCATTTCAGTTCATACGTAGGACTTTCCAAAGTTGCCAAAACTTATAATGTTCTCAACGTCGCGCAATACAAGGATCTCATGGATGAAATAGGTGCGGTTACGCTTCCGGACGGGCTTAAGGATGAGACTGATTGGTTCAAGGAGGCTTATCAAACCGGAGTCAATCAGAATTACCAATTTTCCGTTTCAAATTCCGGCGACAATACCCGGTATTATCTTAGTGCGGGGTATAATGATGATCAGGGGATTCTCAGGGTTGCTTATAACAAGAGGTACAACATGAAACTCAGCGTAGATTCCGATCTTTACAAATGGATAACGGTCGGGGCGAATATCGCTTATTCACATTACAAGAGCAACGGAATAATCTCCGGGATCGGTTCCAACCGCGCCGGTGTAGTGCTGAGTGTAATAAATACTCCTACATATGCCAAAGTATGGAGCGAATCTAATCCTGATTATTATTGGACGAATTTTTATGGTGCTACGCTTACGACCCCGGAGGAGAACCTTGCCAGGACGGAGAATAATTTCGGTGCTACCGACAGAGCCGTAATGTCCGGTTATGCCACTATCAAATTCACTAAAAAGCTCAATTTCAAATCCACCGTGAGCATGGATCGAAGATGGGTGCATTCTTATTCTTTCCTCGATCCTATCCACACTTCATACGGACGTACACAGCACGGAGAGGCTTCCGATACAAGAACTGACGACAGGAGAATGGTTTATGATAATATTCTTACTTATACCAATACTTTTGCCGGTAAACATAACATTGAGGCGATGGGCGGTACTTCTGCTACTACGTCCGATTGGGAATCCCTTTCCGGTTCGAGGAACTATTTCTCCGATAAATATGGCAATGCTATCTACGGACTGAACGGAGGAAACAAAGGCGGACTCACAGGCCAGAGTCAGGATATTTCCAAATGGGCGATAATGTCTTATTTGTCACGTATAGCCTACAATTACGATAGTAAGTATTATCTTACTGTGAATTTCCGTGCAGACGGTTCTTCGAAACTGGCTCCCGGAAACCGCTGGGGCTATTTCCCTTCGGCTTCCGCAGCATGGCGTCTGACAGGCGAGAATTTCTTGCAAGATGTTTCATGGCTCAACGATCTCAAACTTCGTGTAGGCTGGGGTCAGCAGGGCAACCAGTCAGGATTGGGTGATTATGCCTGGGTGCAGAAATACAATACCAATTATTATGATTGGACCCAAAATGAATATGCCGATGCAACTCCGACTCTGGGATCTAAATCCAACATGGGCAATAAAGATCTGACATGGGAAACCACCACACAGACTAATGTCGGAATAGATATGTCGGTTCTCAACAGCAGACTTACCATGTCGTTGGACGGTTATTATAAATATACGAAGGATCTTCTCCTTACAGTCCCTTTGCCTTCTCCTTATCCGGACATTATCCGTAATGACGGTGAGATGAGCAATTGGGGCCTTGAATTTTCTGCTTCGTCGGTAAATTATGACAAGAACGACTTCAAATGGACGACGGATTTCAATATATCAATGAACCGTAATAAATTGGAGAAACTTACTCTAAGAAAGGTTTATTCTTATGCTGTCACTTCCGAGGCTCTAAGCGAATATGTCGTTAGGATGACACCGGGTCAGGCTCTTTCCAAATTCTGGGGATACAAGGCGTTGGGTGTCGATCCGGAAACCGGAATGGAAATATATGAAGACCTGAACAAAGACGGGAAAATCAATTCGTCCGACAAACAATATATTGGGGATGCGAATCCAAAATTCATCTGGGGTATGACCAATAATCTCAGTTATAAAGGGTTCAATTTAAGCTTCCTTATTACCAGTTCCGTAGGCAATGACATATACAATGCTTCCAAGATAGAAATGGAAGGGATGTATAACGGAGCCAACCAGACTACAGCCGTTCTCCGCCGTTGGAGGGTTCCCGGAATGGTTACCGATATTCCTAAAGCAGGAGAACTGTACAATCTCAAGGCTTCCACAAGATGGGTGGAAGACGGTTCGTATATCAAGGTTAAAAACATTACGTTCTCTTATGATTTCCAGGGAAGGTTCCTGCGTAAATTCAATATCCGCAAGATCCAGCCGTATGTCACTCTCGAGAATATGATAACGTTCACCAAATATTCGGGCTATGATCCTGAAATGAGCGAATATACCGACGCTACCGATATGGGAATAGACTGGGGTACTTACCCTAATGTGAAAACGGCCACTTTCGGTATTAACGTAGACTTTTAATTATTTGGGAGGATATTCAATATGAAAAAGATAATAAATATAATTGCAATAGCCGCTTTGTCAATCCTTACCGCATGCGATCTGGATTTGTTCCCGGAGACATCGTACAATGAAGGGAATGTCAAAGTGGATGAAAAAACAGAAAGCCAGTATTCGACAAGGGCCGATATGCTGGGCTTGCGCAACACTATGTATGACAGTTGGGTGAAAGACCTTCAGGAAAAGGGTATCAGCGATTGGCTTGTATATTCCGAATGCCGGGCCGACAACGCTTACAGCGGAAGTCTTACCACTGGTGAAGTCGTGTCCATAGAAGCCAATCAACAGGATGCTGAAAATAAAAATGTAGTAAGGGACTGGGACTGGTATCTGCAGGAAGTCAGCAACGCCAATCAGATCATCTGCAACATTGACAGCATTGCCGTAAATGATACTTCGGCGGTGAAAATGACTGAAGCCGAACATCATCAATGGAAGGCCGAAGCTCTTTGCTGGAGGGCTTTCAATCTGTTCCGCATGGCTCGTCTGTGGGGAGCCGCCCCTGTCGTTACCGTAATACCTCCTTCAATCACGGCTGAGAATATAGAAAAAGTATATCCGGACTATTTCCCGGCCAGGACATCTGAATCGGGAGTATATGATCAGATAATAGAAGACTTGGATTATGCCTGCCAATATGCCCCGGATGTGGACAAGTCCAACAAGATGCTTTTCTCCAAAGCGTTTGCACACGGTCTTCTGGCCGAAGTTTATGCGGAGAAGGACCATCAGGACTGGAATAAGGTGATAGACAATTGCAAGGCTGTGGAAGCCATGGGCTTTTCCCTGTTGCCACGGTACGGCGATCTGTGGGGCTATAATGATACCGATGCCAACAGGAATACTGCCGAATCGATTTTTGAAATCACATGGACCAGAAGCAACGGTAACTGGCTTTATATGATGTTCCACAGAAATGCCTATAATCCGTCCGATAGTTTCACCTGGGCAAAATGGATCACTCCTTCCAGGAGTCTGACCGAAGCTTATGAAGCTGAAGGCGACACAGCCAGGATGAATGCCAGCATAGTTTTCGATCAATGTGAGTGGAGTTCCTACTATCCTTCCAATAATTACGCTTTCATGCATAAATTGCCGACAAATGCGTCGAGCTGGATAATAATGAGGCTCGGGGAGATTTATCTGCTTCATGCGGAAGCTCTTGTCATGACAAATGATTTGTCCGGGGCTGCGAAATATGTGGATAAGATACGC
Source organism: Bacteroidales bacterium (assembly GCA_022648685.1). Taxonomy (GTDB): domain Bacteria; phylum Bacteroidota; class Bacteroidia; order Bacteroidales; family UBA932; genus Cryptobacteroides. The sequence goes on along the minus strand of JALCMW010000001.1, from coordinate 126,425 downwards.
GAACGCGCCGGTCTCGGCGATCTTAAGTCTGCCCAGCTTGCAAGCCAAAGCACGATGCTTGAAGCCGTCATGCATGAAAGAAGGCTGGAATTGGCATTCGAAGGCTTCCGTTTCTTCGACCTTGTACGTCATGATATGGCCAAGAGCGTTCATGATGCGATGAGCGATCCTTCTTCTTCGGATTATGATTCATATTGGCAGACCAGGTCGCCTCTTACGGACGATACCATCCTCATGCCTGTTCCCCAGACTGTTCTTGATGATAATCCTAACATCGAGCAAAATCCCGGTTATTAGAATATGGACAATATCAGATTAATATTATTGGGGGTTCTTGCCTGCTGCATGTCTTGCAGCGGCAGGGCCAACCCGGATAAAGAAAATCCTGGAAGCGGGGAGGATACTGTCACCGTGAAAAAAACCGGTGCAGAAGTTTATGTCACCACGGCTGACAAGACGAAATTGTTTTTTTGCGATACCGTAGCTTTCGGCAAGACGGCAAGCATGTCGCCTTATGCTGTCAGATTTACCGATTATACTTATCAGACCATTGATGGCTTCGGTGCGGCAATTACCGGTTCAACTTGCTATAATCTCCTTAAAATGAGTCAAAGTGACAGAACTTCTTTCCTTAAGAATGTTTTCGATCCTGACGTAGGATTGGGCGTGAGCCTTATCCGCATAAGCATAGGAGGTTCGGATTTCTCTATTGAAAGATATACATGGTGCGATACCGAGGGAATGGAGAATTTTGCCGCTCCCGGGATCGATACGAAATATGTCATACCGGTTCTCAAGGAAATATATGCCATAAATCCCGATGTCAGGATAATCGGTTCTCCATGGACTGCTCCGAGGTGGATGAAAAAGGATGCCGATGATTCCGGCGATCATTACAGCTGGACAGGAGGTGTCCTCAAGCCTGATTGCTATCAGGATTATGCTACTTATTTCGTAAAATGGATCCAATATATGGACGGACAAGGGTTCAATATTTATGCGGTCACACCTCAGAATGAGCCCCTGAATGCCGGAAACAGCATGTCAATGCTCATGTATTGGGATCAGGAGAGGGATTTTATCAAAACCGCCTTGGGACCTGCTTTTGCAAAAGCCGGACTGACGACCAAAATTTTGGTTTTCGATCATAATTATGATTATGACGGCAAGTCATCGCAGACCGACTATCCGCTTAATATATATGCTGACGCCGATGCCTCGAAATATGTGGCAGGTTCTGCCTGGCACAATTACGGCGGTTCCGTTTCCGAGCTTGACCATATAGTAAAAGAAGCACCGGACAAGGAAATTTATTTTACAGAAGCATCGATAGGTACGTGGAATTATTCTTTCGCCGGCTGCCTTCTGAATGATATGCGGGATATCTTCCTCGGAACACTTTCAAGGGAATGCAAGGGCGTTACTTTGTGGAACCTTATGCTGGATGACAACAAAGGTCCTTATACTAATGCTTCAGGTTCCTGTACGACATGTTTCGGTGCTGTCACCATAGCATCATCCGATTACGGTTCGGTCGATTATTCAAGTCAGTATTATGATATAGCACATTGTTCCAAAGTCATACGCCCCGGTGCCGTAAGGATAGGGACAAAAGGATATTCTGCAAATGGAATAACTTACCAGGTTTACAAAAACATTGACGGTTCCTACGGAATAGTAATTCTAAATGAAAATAGTTCTTCACAGCAATTGGTTTTCATATCCGGAAGCCATTCCGTAAGTTATATCGTTCCCGCAAAATCGATTGTATCCATGAAATGGAAAGATTAAAAGATATTAATAACACAAGTATATGAACAGATTAATAACGATATCGGCACTGGCTGCGGCCGTGCTGTCATTCGCCGCCTGTCAAGATGACGGCATGAAAGTGAAATTTACGGATGTCGGACCGGAAATGAATATAGTATCGTGCGACCAATCCGCATTCATGGGCGATTCGGTTAGATTCTCCGTGAGTCTTACCGACGATTTCCCGCTTTCTACATTAAAAGCCAAACTTATGTTTGACGAAACCGATGTGAGCGATGTCACCATCAGAACCAAGGAAAACGGCACTTATGAAGGTGCCATAAGTGTTCCTCTTTATGCTGATATTCCTGACGGTACGGCTACGCTTGTATTTACCGGGCAGAATACCGGATTGGGCAAAACTGAGAAAAGCGTTGATGTGAATATATCCAGACCGAATAGCGATTACCTCACGCTTACGGTGAACGGGACTTCTTACAGGATGGACAAAACGGCTGATTACCAATATGCCGTTACGGCAAGTTTTCCGGCAATCGCCCCCGGAATCATAACGACGTCTGCAATAGATGATGCCGGACATGTGATTTCTTTGGGTTGGGACGGTTCTGCGATAAAGGCCGGCTCCCCTAAAGATATTCCGTTCAATGCCGTCAAGGCCGGTACATACAAGATATCCGTCAACCTTCTCACACTTGTAGCGGAACCTTTCGGCAAAATCACATCTTCGCTTAACGAGTCTTCGACTACCGAAACCATAAACCTTCTGCAGGGATCTGAAATCGATTTTTCCGGTATTTCCAATATAGAGAATTGGGATCTGGATTATGATTTCTTTACTCTCAACGATGATAATACCGTTACTTTCAAAGCTGTAGACGGCTTGTACAAACTTACGGCCGATTTCTCCGCCAAATTCATCAAGGTGGAGGCCATGAGTGATTCCGACACTCCTGCTTCTCTCCAGGATAACGGTACCGGTGCCATATGGGTTATCGGTTCAGGTTTCGGAAAGCCTTCAATCGGCCCGTCATGGGATACCAATGACGGAGCATATTGCCTTTCCCAAATATCTTCCAAAGTATATCAATTGACACTTACCGCAGGCTCTTCGATAACAAGGACGGGCTATTCAATCAAATTCTTCTATCAGAAAGGCTGGGGCGGGGAATTCGATTCCTATTCTTCCGTCAACGACCTGACCGGACTTTTCCAGGTCACGTCTTCCGGCAATGTAGAGCAAGCCGGTGAGGACGTCTCCCTGGAAGTGGGCAAGTCGTACCAGTTCACCATAGATGTTACCAACGGGCCTTCCGCCGCCACTCTCAAGATAGAACAGGTGGCCATTCCTGTCAAGACTCTTGATATAAAAGTCAACGGTTTGCAGGCAAGCAGACTTTCTGCAACACATTATCAGATTCCGTCTGTAGATCTCACTAAAGACGGCACGATAACAGTGACCGGAATCTCCGATCTCTCAACATGGTATCTTGATCCCGATTACCTGTATCTGGACGGCAGTTCTATAAAATTCAATGCCGTAAGCGGCAAATTCGCAATTGATCTTTATCTGGATCTGGGATATGTCGAATTCAGGCGGCTGACGAGCTCCGGAACGGAAGCCAAAATAAACGATGGTGCCCTTTGGCTGATGGGCTGGGGTGTTGCTGATCCAGTGATGACAAAGCAGATCGGATTTACCGAGGGGGCTGCATTCTGTATGGCTGAAGTCGAACCTATGGTGTTCCGGTTCACGGGAACTGCAGTGGCAGAAACCGATGGGACTACGTTGGGCGGTCGTATCAGATATGATTATATATCCGCCAAATATTTCGGCCAGGACGGCTGGGGCAATGAATGCGGAAAGATTCTCGGATCCGCCACAACCGTCAGCCTGACAAATCTTGCCGCCGAGTATTTCTCAATGTCTGATTCTTATAACATAGAACTCAAGGATGCAGAGACTAAGCCTCTTGAGAAGGGAGCAGTTTATGTCCTTACAGTAGATCTTTCCAAGACAGCTTCCACCGGAGTCGAAGTGATCGATCTCGTTAAGAAATAGACTTTTTTATCCGGCTTATGAATGGGGGAGGCCTTGAATCTTGGCCTCCCTCTTCTTTTTTTATATATATTTGCAAGGTAAATCTGTCTGAAATGAGAAAATCTGCGAATCTCTTTCTGTTGTTTTTTGTGATCGTCCTGTCCGGATGCCGGCAGAAACCGGATCCTGTGATAATAAAGCTGGACGAGACTTTGAAGTTGAAAAACACTTACGAATCTTATTTCAAAGACAGGATGACGGTTCTCAAAAGGGTACTTTCCGATCAGAAGGATCCCGACCAGATCTATAAGCTGAACAAAAGGCTTGCGGAAGAATATATGTCATACAGCATGGATTCCACGACAAAATATCTTTTTGCAAACGAAACAATTGCCAGGAAGGCTGGCGATTTATATAAAAAAGCCGAAACGGATCTTTGCCTTGCGGAGGAGTACGCGATGTCCGGTTATCATATAGAGGCATCTGAGATCCTTCACAGGTATTCCACCATAACGATACCTCCTTCGTTGAAGAAACATTATTTTGAAGATTGGCATGCTTTGTCGGGGGAACTTATGGCTTATGCCAGCAACGGCTCCATTTACAACGAAAAGCTTTCAGACAGGGATATGTACAGGGATTCTTTGTTGGCCATGACAGATTCACTTTCCTTCGACTGGCTCAATCTGAAAAGGGAGGCCGCCGAATCCTCCAATGATATTAATACCGCCAGGGGATATGCAAAAGAAATGATAAATATTTCCACGGGGAATTCCCATGATTATGCCAAGGCCTGTTATTTCTATTCCCTGTATTTCACAGGCAGGGACCAATCGGGAAAACGGCTCGAATGGCTTGCAAGATCTGCCATAGCCGATGTATTGTGCGCCACGAAAGATTATGCAGCGCTGAATGACATAGCCAAAGTCTTGTTCGAAAACGGCGATATAGACCGTGCTTTCCGTTATGCCGCTGACAATTGCATGCAGGATGCCCTTTTCTTTAACGGTAAATTGCGGCCGTGGCAGATATCCCAATTCTTTCCGAGGATAGAAAAAGCTTATGAATTGAAATCACGGAAGCAGGACAATGTGATGCATGCGTTTTTCTTTATTCTGACTCTCATGCTTGTCCTTCTGGCCTTTATGTTCGCAAATATATACAACCGCAAGAAAGTCCTGGAACGGACCAATTTGAAATTGAAAGCTCTAAATTCCCAGTTCCAGGAAGCAAATAAGGTAAAGCAGGAGTACATAGCTTTGTTCCTCGGCATATTATCCGAGAACATAAATACCACGAGGCAATACAAAAATCATGTCCTCAAATATTTGCGGAGGGGTAATGATAAGTATCTGGTAGATGAAATAGAAGCCTTGCCTTCCATTGATGATGATATAAGGCGCTTTTATGAAATGTTCGACAAGACTTTCATAAACCTTTACCCGAATTTTGTCGAGAAATTCAACGGCCTTTTGGCGGACGGGGAGTCCGTTGCGCCTAAAAACGGGGAGATACTTACACCCGAGCTCAGGATTTTCGCTTTGATCAAGCTTGGAATCACCGATTCGAGCAAAATAGCTTCCCTTTTGCATTATTCTGCCAACACCATATATAATTACAGGGCCAAGATAAAGAACCGGTCAAAAGGGGATAGGGATAAATTCGAAAATGATGTCAAGGCAATAGATTAAAAAACTTTAATATATATGGTGTCTTTTAGACGGGATTTTCTTATCTTAGCCAGACTTTTTATGTCAAGATTACATTTGTACGACTATTTAATTATAACAACACTAAAAAATGGAAAAGAAAAAAAGTAATATCCTGGCAATAGTGATAATGTTTTTCCTGTTTGCCATGATTTCTTTCGTGACAGGTCTTCAGAATCCTTTCGGAATAATCGTGAAGTCCCAGTTCCACGCTTCTAATGCTATGTCACAGCTAGGTAATCTGGCCAATTTCATAGCATATCTTTTTATGGGTCTCCCTGCGGGATTCATTCTGAAGAAAAAAGGATATAAAGTCACAGCCCTCATAGCCGTGGCTATCGGTTTTATCGGAGTGGGAATCACTTTTCTTTCAGGAGTTGCGGCAAGTTTTGCAGTATATCTTCTCGGAGCATTCATATCCGGATTTTCAATGTGTATTCTCAATACCGTTGTAAATCCCATGCTCAATACATTGGGCGGTGGCGGAAACAGAGGCAATCAGCTCATCCAGTATGGAGGGTCCCTGAATTCCCTGAGTGCTACTATCGTACCTGTCTTCGTCGGATATCTTATCGGTGATGTTACTTCGAATACGATGATTACGGATGCAAATCCGGCTCTCTACATAGCTATGGGTATTTTTGCCCTTGCATTTTTCATTATTTTGTTTTCCCGTATTCCGGAACCCGAACTTGAAGCTGCAAAGGCTGCCGAGGCTGCAGGGGAGAAAAGCGAAAGTACACTTGCATCCGTCAAGGGAGCTCTTTCTTTCAGGCATTTTCTTTTGGGTATAATTGCGATATTCATTTATGTGGGTGTTGAAGTCAGCATTCCAAGCATAGCCAATCTTTACATGACATCGGAAGCCATAGGAATCAGCGCTGCTGTTGCGGGGTCGGTCGTCGGAATGTACTGGCTGCTTATGTTTGTGGGAAGGCTTATAGGCGGAGTCGTTGGAGGGAAAGTTTCCAGCCGTACCATGATGATTACGGTTACGTCCGTGGCAATCGTTTTCCTGATAGCTGGCATGATTCTGGGCAATGATTTTTCTGTCCGTTTCCCTGCCGTCACTTCACAGCTCAAGTTCACCATGGCCGAGATTCCTGTCGGCGTCATGTTCTTCGTTCTTTGCGGATTATGCACTTCGGTAATGTGGGGTTCCATATTCAATCTGTCTGTAGAAGGCCTTGGCAGGTACACATCGATAGCATCGGGCCTGTTCATGATGATGGTGTTCGGAGGCGGAGTCCTTCCTGTTGTACAGGGTGCCGTGGCAGACAATGCCGGTTATATAGCAAGCTATATCGTTACAGCCCTTTGTGTGGCATACATGTTATGGTATGCTCTTTTCGGTTCCAAAGTGATTAAAAAAGTTGAAAAATAATGGAAGAAAAAGTAGTAATAGGAATTGATGTAGGCGGACAGACTACAAAATGCGGAGTAGTGGATGCAAGAGGCAATGTCCTTGCCCAGACTATCATACGTTCCGATTCATTTACAGACAGCGAACCTTTTGTAAGGTCCCTTGCCGAAGCCCTGAACAAAATCATCGCAGATTCCGGAATGCAGGAAAGCGTTCGCGGTATAGGTGTAGGGGCACCTAATGGCAATTATTATACGGGTGATATCGAAAACGCCGTCAACCTTACATGGGGAGGCACGAAAACGATTCATTTCGCCAAGTCTCTTTCTGAGGCCATGAACGGACTCCCGGTAGCGCTTACTAACGATGCCAATGCCGCTGCAATGGGTGAAATGACTTACGGTGCAGCCAGGGGGATGAAAAATTTCATAATGATAACCCTCGGGACCGGAGTAGGCAGCGGAATAGTAATAAATGGCGAAATGGTTTACGGGCATGACGGATTTGCCGGCGAATTGGGGCATACTTGTGCCGTCCGGCATAACGGACGTCTTTGCAATTGCGGCAAGACAGGTTGTCTGGAAACTTATGCTTCTGCCGTAGGCGTTGCCCGTACAGCACGTGAATGGCTTGAAATGACCGATGAACCTTCTCTTCTCAGAAATCTCGACACGGTTACTTCCAAGGATGTATATGATGCTGCGAAAGAAGGGGACAATCTTGCAATAAAGATATTCGAATTCACAGGGAGGATTCTCGGTGAAAAATTCGCGGACTTCATCGAATTCAGTTCTCCTGAAGCGATAGTATTGTTCGGCGGATTGGCAAGGGCAAAGGAATTTCTTACCGAACCAATTGAAAAGGCCATGAATGCGAACGTGTTGCCTCTTTGGAGGAATAAGGTAAGATTGGTATATTCCCAGCTAAAGGAATCGGACGCCGCAATACTAGGTGCTTCGGCTTTGGCTTGGGAACTGTAACCCATTGACAGGTAGCTGTCGTATCCGTAACAGGATCTTAAATAATATTTCCGGTTTCTTTGTTTTGGAAGATTGTCGTCTTCCCGTATCCAAAGGAACCGGAATTTTTAAATGGGATTTTCTTATGTGCGTTTCTTTCTTATTTTTATATTGTATCTTTTATTTTCTTTCATATAGGTTTTATTGATTATCTTTACAAAGAAAAAGTAGTAATAGCCTTGTTATATATGAAGCGCATATTAAGTTTTGTCTTTATTTCAACCTTATTCCTGATCGGTTGCTGTTTTGTATCTATTTCGTGTTCCAAAGAAAAAAACGAATCTTCCGGAGGATCTTCGTATGACGGAACTACATTGAATCTGATAACAGGCGGTAAATCTTCCTGTAACATCGTCTATCCATACGGTTCTTCCGAGTGCTATTCGGATGCCCATGCCTTATCGAATGCAATAAAAAGCCTGACGGGATTGACTTTGCCTGTCATTCCGGATTCAAAGGCCGCCTCGGATTATGAAATACTTGTCGGAAAAACTTCGCGTCCGCAGTCCGCCGGTGTTTTGTCTTCTGTAGGGGATGACGGTTTTGCAGTCTGCATAACCGACAGGAAAGTCGTGATAACGGGGACCACGGACTCTTTCACGGCATTGGGCCTGTATTATTTTGAGACCAATATCCTGAAAAATGCCCTGAATACCGGAACCGGCTTCCTGAAAATGACTTCCGGCGATGATCATGTCGATATGACTAAACAGGATATGACTATGGCTTCGATGATCAAAAGCGGCTATTCATTTACGATCAGCACTTTATTGACCGGTTCCTGTCCCGCGGAAGGAGACATAAATATAAGCCAGGGTGCTTGTTCGGATGGAACATATGCATACATAATAAACAGGACTTCCGATGATGCCGAAGCCATAGTGTACAAGTACAAACTTGACGGATTCAAACTTGTAGGCAGAACGGAAAGATTCAGTGCCGGACACTGCAATGATATGACTTTTGACAACGATAACGGCAGAATCGTCATAGCCCACGGACAAACCGAAGGCACGATTCTCACCATGGTAGACGCTTCCTCAATGACGGTTATCGGGAATGTTAACATTCCCAAAGGAAGCGGTGCCATTACTTATAATGCAGGCAAGAAAGAGTATGCTGTAAGCCAGGGGGGCAAAACCCTTTGGATTGCGGATACCGATTTCAATATATTACGCTCATTTACACGTACGGATAATACCGGATATACCGCCCAGGGAATGGGCAGCGATGACAACTATATATATTTTCCAATGAGTGGTACAAAGGACAATATCCTTGTTGTGTATGACTGGAACGGGAATTATGTCCGCACAATTACCGTGAAAAATTCAATGGAGTCCGAGAGCCTGTTCTGTGTGAACGGAGTATATTATATCAATTTCTACAAAAGTTACCATAAGGGTTCCGAACTCCACCGGTTGAGTTATTCCCTGCTTTACAATTGGACGGAATAGCCGCTTTTACAAATTATTGAAGTTTGTGTATCGCAAGACCCGAGCGTAGCTTGGGTTCGAACCATGTTGTCTTAGGAGGCATGATCTTGCCGCTGTCTGCTATATCTATCAATTGTTTCATTGAGACGGGATACATGGCGAAGGCGACTTCCATTTCACCGTTGTCAACCCTTCTTGACAATTCTTGAAGGCCGCGTATGCCCCCGACAAAATCTATCCGCTTGTCGGTCCTCAGATCTTTTATTCCGAGAATTTTGTCCAGGACGAGATTTGAAAGAACGGTTACGTCAAGTACGCCTATCGGATCTTTGTCGTCGTATCTTCCCTGCAACGCGTCCAGCGAATACCATTTTCCTTCCAGGTACATAGAGAAATTATGAAGGGCAGTAGGTCTGTAAGGACCAGTTCCGGATATTTCCCTTACATTGAAATCTTTTTTAAGAACCGCTATGAATTGTTCCGGAGTCAGGCCGTTAAGGTCTTTGACCACACGATTGTAATCCATGATCCTAAGCTGGCTTTCCGGAAAGCATACGGCCATGAAGAAATTATATTCTTCGTTTCCTGTGTGATCCGGATTCGCAGCCTTTTTTTCCGCACCTACGCGGGCAGCAGCTGCCGTGCGATGGTGGCCGTCGGCGACATAAAATGAATCGATATCGGTCTTGAAGATTTCAGTTATCCGGGCGATTGTCTTGTCATCGTCCACAATCCAGAATTTGTGACCGAAACCGTCTTCTGCAGTGAAATCATATTCCGGAAGATTCCTGCTGACCGTTTCGCATATTATTGCATTCAATTCCCGGTTGTCCTTGTACGCAAAAAAGACCGGTTCTATATTGGCATTCTGGATTTTCACATGGATCATCCTGTCGTCTTCCTTGTCTTTGCGCGTCAGTTCGTGTTTCTTGATCCTGCCTTCTGCGTAATCTTCAGTGTCGGCACACAAAACGAAACCGTACTGTGTTCTTTCCCCCATGGTCTGGGCATAGATATAGTAACATGGCTTGCTATCCTGAACTAGCCATCCGTTCTCCTGCCATTCTTTGAAATTGCTTACTGCTTTGTCATATACTCGTTTGTCGTGGTCCGGAAGAATAGGGTCGAAATCTATTTCCGGTTTGGTGATGTGCAGAAGCGATTTCTCGTCAGCCATATTTTTCGCTTCCTCGGAATCCAGGACATCATATGGAGGCGCCGCCACTTCTTTGACTATGGCTTTTGGCGGCCGGATTGCCGCAAAGGGTTTTACTCTTACCATAAGATTTTTATTTGTTTTTATTTACCTGGAATTTCGTACAGCCGGATTCGAAGAAGTTTACGATCTGATGTGCAGCCGCCAGTCCCGCATTGACATTTGCTTCTTTTGTTTGAGCTCCCATTTTTTTGGGAGTGGCAAATACCCTGAGGCCGAATTTTGCTTTCAATTCCTCATAATTGTCGGGCATAACATCGGTAATGTATTTCAAATCAGGCCTGCTTTCCAAAGCTTTTTCAAGTCCGTCTTCATCTATGATTTCTTTTCGTGCAGTATTCACCAACACTCCGTTCTTTGGCATTCTTGTAATAAGATCATATCCGATTGACTTGACCGTCTGCGGGGTGGCAGGAATATGAAGCGAAATGAAATCGCATGAAGAATACATGTCTTCCAGAGACGTGATCGGAATGGCCCCGCCTTCTGAAATCTTATCGGCGCATACGAAGGGGTCATCAGCCACGACCTGCATTCCCAATGCTTTCGCTTTCTCGCATACAAGGCATCCGACGTTGCCGAAAGCCTGTATTCCCAATTTCTTGCCCTCTATTTCGGATCCTGCAGCAGGTGTGAATTGATTCCTGCTCATGAATATCATAAATGCTATTGCCAGTTCGGCAACGGCATTGGAATTCTGTCCCGGAGTGTTCATGACCACGACGTTGTGTGCAGTTGCGGCACAGAGGTCCACATTGTCGTAGCCGGCTCCCGCACGTACTACGATTTTAAGCTTCTTTGCAGCGTCGAACACTTCCGGAGTCATTTTGTCGGAACGTATTATTATGGCGTCGGCGTCACTTACGGCACCTGTCAGTTCCGAATTGTCAGAATATTTTTCCAAAACTGCGGTTTCGTATCCTTTTTCCGTGAATATCTTTTTTATACCGGCCACCGCTTCGGCGGCAAAAGGTTTTTGCGTAGCTAGTAATATTTTCATGCCATTATCCTTTTATTGTTTCGAATTCTTTCATGCAGTCGGCGAGCGCTTTTACGTCTTCTATCGTGCATGCATTGTAGATGGATGCCCTGAATCCTCCTACGGATCTGTGTCCCTTGATACCCACCATGCCTTTGCCTTTGGCGAATTCGAGGAACTCGCTTTCCAGATTCTCCTTTCCCGGAGCCATCACAAAGCATATGTTCATTATTGATCTGTCTTCCTTTGCAGCCGTTCCGGAAAACAGCGTATTCCTGTCTATTTCATTATAAAGGATCGTTGCTTTCTCTTCATCTATTTTGTGCATTGCATCTAGTCCACCAATGCTTTTCAGCCATTTTAATGTCTCGTTCATCACGAAAATGGAGAAAACAGGCGGCGTATTGAACATCGATCCTTTGTCTATATGCACTCTGTAGTCGAGCATGGTAGGGATGTATCTCGAGACCTTCCCCAGTGCGTCCTTTTTGATTATTGCGAATATGACGCCTGCGGGACCGGCATTCTTCTGTGCACCTCCGTAAATCATTGCATATTTCGACACGTCGACTTTGCGGCTCAGGATATCCGAAGACATGTCGGCGATCAAAGGTACCGGGCAGTCGATATCCTTTTTAATCTCCGTACCGTAGATGGTGTTATTAGTAGTTATGTGCAGATAATCGAGATCTTCCGGGATATCGAAGCCTTTAGGTATATAATTATAGTTCTTGTCAGCCGAACTGGCAATTGCATATGCGTTTCCTATCCCTTTCGCTTCCTTTAGTGCTTTATGAGCCCAGTTCCCAGTATCCAGGTAACCTGCTTTCTTCTCGAGGAAGTTCATTGCGACATACAGGAACTGCAGACTTGCCCCTCCGCCGAGAAGTACGACTTCATGGGTATCGGGTATATTCAGTATTTCCTTCCAGTTTGCTCTGACTTCATCCATAACTTCTTCCCACTCTTTTGATCGGTGCGAAACCGACAGTATCGAGATCCCAGTTTCTTTGAAGTTACTTAATGCTTTGATCGAATTGTCGATAGCTTGTTGCGGCAATATGCAGGGTCCTGCATTGAAAACATGAATTTTGTCCATAATATGTATGTGAGTTTTTAATTAACCGTTAATATGTGAATCTTATCTGTATCCAAGCAGATATGAAATTATAGCCATCCTGACATACATTCCTCCGCCTGCCTGTTTGAAATAATATGCGTAAGGCGTATCGTCCACGTCTGTCGCTATTTCGTTTATACGCGGCAGCGGATGAAGTATCTTCATGTTGGGTTTCACATTTCCCAGCATGGAAGCCGTAAGCCTGTAAACGTTCTTGACCTTTTCGTATTCTTCTTTGTTTGTGAATCTTTCCTGTTGAACTCTGGTCATGTACAGAATATCGCAGTCGTTCAGATGATCTTCGAGTACGGATGTTTCGGTATACGGGATTTTCCTGTCTTTAAGGAAATCCAGATATTCTTCGGGCATTTTCAATTCTTGCGGAGCTGTGTATATGAAATTGGGACGGAAAAAGGACATTGCTTCGGTAAGAGAATGCACTGTCCTTCCATACTTTAGATCCCCGGTCATGTTGATTGTCAGATCTTCGAGTTTCCCCTGGGTTTTCTTAATGGCATATAAATCCAGAAGTGTCTGTGTCGGGTGCTGATTCGCCCCGTCCCCCGCATTTATCACAGGAACGGAAGCTATTGCTGCCGCTGTGGCTGCGGCTCCCGAAACCGGATGCCTCATGACTATCATGTCGGTGTAATTGGACACGATCCTGATGGTGTCTTCGAGGGTTTCTCCTTTGGATACACTGGTGTTCCGTGCATCCGGAAAACCGATAACCCTTGCTCCCAGCCTGTTGACCGCAGCTTCGAAACTGAGTCTGGTTCTTGTGGACGGTTCGAAGAAAAGGCATGCGATTACTTTACCTTTAAGAAAATCCTGTTCCCTGTTTTTCTCGAATTCTTTGGCAACGTCCAGAATGTGCAGCATCTCATCTTTTGTAAGATCCTGAATTGAAATAAGACTTTTAGGCATATTGTTGTATTTTTATCACCTATATATAAATTATGATTCCGGTTTTAACGATTCTTTAACCGAACATCCTTTTATCCTGTAAATCCTTTCCGTGAAATTGTCTGCAATTGATAATCCGACTTTCGTTTCGAGACTGCATTCTTCTCCTATATCCAGATTGGAAATCTGCAATCCCATTTCCTTTATCACTTTCATAACGGCATTTATACGGATATAATCGAAATTGACTTTGAATTTCTCTCCGGCCGTCTTGTCTATGATGGTAGCTTTTCCGAGGGCATCCGCAGCAGAAGTCCGGTATGCCCGTATCAATCCCGGGATTCCAAGTTTGACACCTCCGAAATATCTTACCACAACAACGAGTATGTCGCTCAGACATAACGAATCTATTTGTCCCAGTATAGGTCTTCCTGCGGAAGAAGACGGTTCCCCGTCGTCATTTGCCCTGTATTTGTCCCGTTTGTATCCTATGCGGTAAGCATAGCAATGATGGCGTGCATCATGATATTTTTCTTTAAGTGAATCCAGAATGCTTTTTATTTCATATTCGGATTCCACCGGAAAAGCGTGGGCGATGAACCGGCTTCCATTGTCTCTGAAAAAGCCTTCCGTGTGAGAAGAAATGCTTCTGTACACATCCTGAATTTGAATTTCACCGTTACCCATAGGTAAGTCAAAAGTAGTGTTTTTTATATAATTTTGCAACCGCTCGGAAATATTTCGTACCTTTGGCCCAAGATCAGAATAAGCATTTTGTAATGGTATTGAGATATAGAGTTTCATTACCCGGCATTAAAGGATTCGCCAGGGTATATAATGTGAATGGAAGCATTTCACTGTACACTTTTCACAAGCATATGAGGGCGGATATGGATTTCCCCCAGGATCAGCTGATTCTGTTCAAGGCATTGGATGCCAAAGGCGGGGTGGTTGCCAGATACGGTCTGTTCGATTTGGGAATGGGGGCCGTTGATGCCGTATCGATGGCGGATACCGTAAAGAAAGGCGTGGTGTCATTCGTTTATTTTTATGATGTCCTCAACAAAAAAAGTGTGGTGCTTACGTTTGAAGGGCAAGTCGAGAATGCTGCGCCTGTAGCCGTACCTGTTCTTGTCGAGAGCAAAGGTCCGAATCCCATAGAGTTTGAGAACGGTTATGTGGCTTTCGAAGATCTTCCCGAAGACCAGAAACATGTAGCTCCGGGTTCCGATTGGGAAGATGCCAAGAATGACAAAAGCGACGATGATCCCGACGATGAAGACGGCCTTGATGACGACGATGATGAGGACGATATCCACGGAGATGATGAAGACGGCAAGGAAATTTTCGACGGAACCGAAGAATTGACTCTCTAGCCAGCTTTTTCTGCCATGAGGAAAAAGCTGCTGATAATTCTCGGACCGACTGCCGTAGGCAAAACTGATTACAGTATAGATCTGGCTCTCAAATATGGTTCACCGGTAATATCGTGCGATTCCCGGCAGATATACAAAGAAATGTCCATCGGGACTGCCGTTCCTTCTGCTTCCCAGCTTTCTGCGGTGAAACATTATTTTATACACTCAAATACCGTGTCGGAACTTTATACCGCCGGCCAATATGAAAGGGATGCCCTTTCTTTGATTGAAAAACTTTTCTCCGAGGGTCATGATACTCTTGTTATGGCAGGTGGTTCCGGATTTTATATAGATGCCGTTTGCAACGGTCTTGATGATGTTCCGGTATGCGATCCGCAAATAAGGGCGTCGCTTATGTCAAGGCTTTCGTCGGACGGGGTGGAATCATTGCTGCCCGATTTGAAAAGATTGGACCCGTCCACTTATGCCGATATAGACCTTTCCAACGGCCGCAGGGTAGTCAGGGCCCTTGAGGCATGCCTGTCTTCCGGAAAACCTTTTTCTTCATTCAAAACACATTCCAGGAAGGAGAGAGATTTCGATATAGAGAAAATAGGACTGACAAGAAGCCGGGAGGAATTATACGGCAGAATAAACGGAAGGGTTTCGAGAATGATTGATGACGGTCTTGTGGAAGAGGTCGAATCCCTTGCCCCTTATCGTGATACGGCAGCTTTGCAGACTGTCGGATATAAGGAAATCTTTACGTATCTGGATGGCGGATGTTCTCTTGAAGAAGCCGTGGATTCAATCCGGAAAAACACCCGGCATTATGCCAAGAAACAACTTACATGGTGGAGGCGGGACAGTTCCGTTAAATGGATAAATCTTTGATCCCGGCATGTATAAGTTAAAATTGCCTTCATATTATATTACTGATATCAAATAAAAAAGTGACCGTAGTCAAATCGACTTGCGGTCACTTTTTTATTTGATTTAGAATGGCAGATCATCGTCCGAACTGTCCGGCGGTATATCGTTTGTTCCGGGATCAGGAGCCACTGGCCCCGCATTCTCCGTCGGATAAGGTTCCGTGTGATTACCGTTCTGTCCGTTTTCCTGTGACAGAGGCGAAATTTTCCATGCTCTCAGATCATTGTACCATCTGCCGTTATATTCACGGCCTCTTATATTGAAAGATACAGATACAAGATCTCCGACTTTGTATTTTTCGAGTTCTGCGACCTTGTCCTGGCCCCAAACCGAAAAACAGACATTGCCGGGGAAATTCCCGTCCTTGTATTCCAGGACAAAGTCTTGTCTGGCCCATTCCCCTCTGGCGGATGTGCCGGACTGGACAGCCAGCTTACTGACGATTCTTCCTTCTATTTCAAGTCCTGGCATTCTATCTCTTGTTTTTAACCGGTTTTTCCACAGGAGCTACGAAATGTCTTACGGAATCAACCTGTACATCAAAGAGGAGAGTCGAGTTCGGTTCTATTCCGTTGGCTCCTCCCTGTTCGCCGTAACCCAATTTGGAAGGGACGAAAAGTTTGACTTTGCCGTTTACGCCGACAAGCTGTATTCCTTCTTTCCATCCTTTGATGACCCTGTTGAGAACCAGTCTTGCTGAAGCACGTTTGGCAGGAACTTCATCGAATACGGTTCCATCCAGAAGCGTACCTTTGTAATGAACATATACGGTGTCCTGATCTCCTATCTTTGTCGTGTCTCCTGCGTTAAGGATCGTGTACTGCAAACCGCTTTCGCTTACTTTCACGTTGTCCTTTGCCTTGTTGGCTTCAAGGAAGTCATTTTCCTTTTTTGTATTGACGGCCTGTACATAATGCGCTCTCTTTTCAAGGAAAGAATTGACAAGGTCGTTCATTTTTTCAGGGTTGATCTTGAATTGTTTTACGAAATCGCTGTCACGATAATTTCCCTTGGCATTGATGAAATCAAGTATACCTTTCTTTATCTGGGAATAATTGAGTTTGTCTCCGAAATTATATCCTTTGATAAAACTTCCGAACTGAATTCCGATCAGATAGCTGACGGAATCGATCTCTCCTTTACGTGGAAGAAGCGTGTTCGGGTTCACAACGGCATCTTTACCGATATTGCCGGTGGATGTGGCTTTTTTCTGAGAATTGCAACCTGCCATAGTAGCCAGAACTATAGCTGTCGCCGCGAGAATTTTGTACGTTTTCATAATGATATTTGATATTAAATCTATTTCGAACCCAATAAAATATACGTCCGTTACAGAAACAAAATACGTGCAAATATCGCAAATATTATCGGTTTTTTTTCAATATTATCCGATTTATGTTTTAAATTGTTTTGCAGTTTCGAAAACTTGGATTAAATTAGAGCATAAATCTTAATTGATCATTGATACCATGGACATCGATTCTGTTGTTCTCCATTCCAAGTTAAAGGAATTCTTCGGCTTTGATTCATTCAAAGGAATACAGGAAGATATTATTTCCCATTTGGTCAAAGGTAACGATGCTTTTGTCCTCTTGCCTACCGGAGGCGGCAAGTCCCTGTGTTATCAACTTCCTGCGCTTGTCCTGCCTGGAACGGCAATCGTAATATCACCTCTTATAGCTCTTATGAAAAATCAAGTGGATGCCATCAGAGGTTTTGTGGAAGGAAATGACGGAATAGCTCATTTCCTTAATTCTTCTTTGAACAAGGCTCAGATTGCCGATGTCAGGAATGATCTGCTTTCCGGAGTGACGAAATTGCTGTATGTCGCCCCCGAGTCCCTTACAAAGGAAGACAATGTGGCATTATTGAAAGAAATAAAGATATCTTTTTATGCAGTGGACGAGGCTCATTGCATTTCCGAATGGGGACATGATTTCCGGCCCGAATACAGGAAGATCAGATCGATAATAGAAGAAATAGGCAAGGCTCCGGTAATAGCCCTTACCGCGACAGCTACTCCCAAGGTACAGAGCGATATCCTTAAGAATCTGGGGATTCCGGATGCAAAGGTATTCAGATCTTCATTCAACAGGCCGAATCTGTATTATGAGGTACGGGATAAGGTGGAACCGGAAAAAGATATAATCAAATATATAAAACAGAATCCGGGGAAATCGGGAATAATATACTGCCTGAGCAGAAAGAAAGTGGAAGAGGTATCCAATCTCCTTAATATCAACGGTATAAAGGCATTGCCGTACCATGCCGGGCTGGATGCTAAGACAAGGGCCGAAAACCAGGACAAGTTCCTTATGGAAGAGGTGAGTGTCATAGTGGCCACAATCGCTTTCGGCATGGGAATAGACAAGCCGGATGTCCGGTTCGTCATACATTATGACATCCCCAAAAGCATCGAAGGCTATTACCAGGAAACCGGACGGGCAGGAAGGGATGGAAAAGAAGGGGTATGCATAGTATACTACAGCTACAAGGATATTCAGAAGCTTGAAAAGTTTATGCAGGGCAAGCCTGTTTCGGAACAGGAAATAGGAAGGCAGCTGCTTCAGGAGACGGTGTCGTATGCGGAGTCCAACCAATGCCGCAGGAAATTGCTGTTGAATTATTTCGGAGAAGATTATCCCGAGGATAATTGCGGAAATTGCGACAATTGCTTGCATCCCAAACCACAGTTCGACGGCCGCAGTGAAATGTCGCTTGTAATAGGACTGATAAAATCCATGCATGAACATTTCCAGACTACACATCTTGCGAACATACTTGCCGGGGCATCCAATTCCATAATTAAATCTTACAAACAGGATAAATCTCCTTATTTCGGAAAGGGGAAATCACATTCCGCCGGATTTTGGTGCACAGTAATCCACCAGGGGCTTATCCTTCATCTCCTTGACAAGGAAATAGAGACATACGGCTTGATCTTCGTAACTGAAAAAGGTGATGCATTTTACAAAAAACCGTACGAGCTGATGCTGGTCGAAGACAGGAAATTCACATCGGGGATCGGCAATGATGACGATGATGACGATGAAATATCGGGGACCGCTTCCGTCATGAGGGGCGGAGACGGCGGAGATCCCGTTTTGCTGTCAATGCTCAAGGATCTGAGAAAGGATATGTCCAAACGTCTCCATTTGCAGCCGTGGATCTTGTTCGGGGATCCGTCTCTTGAAGATATGTCAATCATGTATCCGATATCCGTCGATGACCTTAAAAACTGCCAGGGGGTAGGGGAAGGAAAAGCGAAAAAATACGGAAAGGAATTTCTGGAGCTTATCAAGCGGTATGTCGAAGACAATGATATTTCACGTCCCGAAGATTTTGTAGTGAAATCCACTCCGAACAAATCGGCTGACAAGATATATATCATACAAAGTATAGACAGACGTATGTCCCTTGATGATATTGCGGAAGTGAAAGGTCTGGAAATGAACGATCTGCTCTCCGAAATAGAGACGATAGTTGCTACGGGTACGAAACTGGACATAGATTATTATATCCGTCAGAACGTCGATGACGATGTGGTTTCGGATATATATTCATATTTCAGGGAAGAGGCCGAATCAGATTCCATAGAAGACGCTGTCAATACTTTGGGTCCTGATTATGATGAATTCGAAATCCGTCTTGTCCGTATAAAATTCTTATGTGAAGTGGCCAATTAAGAATGACCAGGTTATTCCGTTATTTCCATGAGTGACCAGTTGCCTTCCGCCGCTCCTTCCAATATGTTCTGCATACACAGATTCCAGCTGATGAATCCTATGAACTTCCCGTCCTTGCCGACATATGACTGTGCAGGTGCCAGCCCCGTTCCATTATCTGCGTGATAGCTTTCGTGCATCGTATCGAATTGTCTCAAATCATCCAGCAGGACATTGCCGAAGGCTCCTGCCATCCATCCCGCTTCTTTATCGAATCCGTATTCATGCAGTCCTATACTATATATGAAATTGGCGACAACCCACAACGGGCCCTGCCAATTTGAGAATGGCACTATTATGTTCTTGTTGTTATAATCCGGGTCCTTGAGAGACAGGGATCTGAATCCGAATTCCGATTTCATTTCTTCCGGGTTAATCAAGTGCCTTTTGATCATTTCGCGACCGTCTTCACGTCCGGGAAGCTTCTCTACGAGAGGCCAGAAACAAGAATAGCTGACCCGTTTGTAAAAATCCCCTGTTTCCCTGTCCACGTTGTAGTACATTTTGTCTTTATCGCACCACAAATATTTATTTATAGCGGCGCGAAGGACGGAGGCTTTATTTTCGTATTTCTGCGCATCTTCTGCGCATCCAAGTTTTCTTGCTATTATTGCCTGTGCCGAGAGTTCCCGCAATTGCATGGTGCTGCAGTCGCATGCCAGAAAAGACCTTTTGTCGCCTTCAAAATAATTGAGCGCCACATTATTGTCCGCTCCGCTCTGGAAGCCTGTTTCCCAATAATAAAGACCGTATTTCTTGTCAAGCTGTGTGCTGTCGCGATAGTCCAGAACCTTGCATAATTTGTCATAATAAGGGCGTATCCATTCATAGTCCCCGCGTGCTCCCGATGTCAGGAGAACTCCCTGTGAAAGGAACGGCTTCATGGAAAATTTTCCGAAGATAACCCTCGGGCCTTTTGTCGTGGCGCAACCTGAAACATATCCGTCGTCGTCCACTCCCTCCAGAAGATTCAGAGCCCAATACTTCAGATATTCCGGTTTTCCATGTGTGAGAAAATAGTAGCCGATGAAATATCCGTCCCAGTCCCACATTTGTTTATAGTATCCGGCCGGAATAAGATAAGGATATTTCAAATAGCCTTCGGCCGGTTGTATGACTCTTGGACTGATTTTCTCGTATCTTGCGGAAATTTCAGTCAGTATGGATTCGAGTTCTTTATGCGAATAATATTTCTGCGGGGGAGTCGCAGCTGATGATAATATGCCCATGTTGATCAGGATAAGAAAGATTAAACCGTATTTTTTCATTGTTAGAATTATGTTTCGGGGTTTTCAGAAATCATATTTGCGTTTGGGATTTTTCGGGAACCATCCTTTGCGTACCCTTTCTTTTTGCTCGAAAACTTCCAGGATGCTCCAGAAACAGGAAAAAGCCGTTACTCCAAGAAGGCTGGAAACTATAATGTTGTCTACTATGACGGAAATTGCCGAACCGGCTATTCCTGCAATGAGAAAAGCCCACCAGCATCTGGTTCCCCATCTGTATTCGCTCTTTATAACTATGGGATGGAATAATCCTATTATAAGAAATGTGCATATGCCTATGAAAAGGCCGGAAAGTCCGTATTTTTCCAGAAAGTCCATATTGATTCGAATTAAATCCTATGTTAGATTTTTGTCTGTACCATAATCCTTTTGTCGAAATGGGCCAGATAGCAGAATCCTGCCGATTTTATGAAATCGATAAAATAATCGAAATTGTATCCGACCCTGGAAGCGTCATGGGAATCGGATCCCAAGCTTATAATATCCCCTCCGAGTTCTTTATATCTCAAAAGGATGTCCCTGTCAAGCAATGGGTGCCTTCCGGAGTAGTCCTGATAAGTCTTCGTGTTGATTTCCAAAGCCTTCCCGTTGTCCGACAGGAATTCAAGAATTGCATCCATGATATCAGGAAAATCCTTATAGAGAATCGATGCTTGAGGATAAGGGGCGTATCGCGTTACGTAATCATAATGCCCCATGATATCGAAATCTTTTCCGAGCCAGACCATCTCTTCGTATAGTGTTTCCAGATAGTGTCCGTAAGCTTCTTTCCAGTCTTTTCCTTCATAATATCCTCCCCAATAGGGATCGGTGTCGTCCAGATAATGTAGAGAAGCTATTATTTCATCGAATCTGTTTTCATCCAAAAGCTTTCTTATTTTTTCCCTGCTTCTTTCCTGGAGGCCGATTTCAATGCCTTTGAACACTTTGAATCCGGGGTTAGCGATTGCAATTTTCCTGTTTGCCCTGTCGATTTCGGCCTGCTGTGCCTTTATGTCGAATTCTTCAGGCACCTGTTTCTCATGGCCTGCTTTCATCGAAGGAACGAAAAAATCGCAATGATCGGTGAAGCATATGCCTCCCAACCCTTTTCCGACAGCCTCTGCAACTGTGCGTTCAACGGTTGTCCTTTTTCCGTCAAAAGAAAACTGGCAGTGATTATGATTATCGAATATTTTTCCCATAGCAGAATATTCCGGCTATTTCTTTTTTAAGCAATTCACGAAAATACTAAAAAATTCCTAATTTTGTATTTTCGGTTAGGAAAGACTTTTAATAATTTTACAAGGGAAAATGATTACACTCGGATACAAAAGCAGGTTCAGCAGCATACTGAGGGCTTGTTCGGCAATCGCCATCGGCTTGGTAATGCTCATCAGTAATAACGCTACCGTGATGGTTGTCAAAATAATAGCCGCATTTCTTACGGCCGCCGGAATAGTCTCTTTGATCTACGGTATCGTGCACAGAAAAGAAGGGGCCCTGCATCTGATGTCGTCCAACGCGATAGTAGATATAGTCATCGGCCTTTTGTTGTTTTTCATTCCCGGTGCCATAGCCAATATCATAGTATACCTGATCGGTATCGTCCTGATAATATTCGGAGCTTTACAGATCGTTGTCCTTGCGAGCAGCATGGCTTTGATAGGGATGGGCTTCCTGTCGTTCCTCCTCCCGATAATAGCTGTGATCGGTGGCATAATTCTTCTGTTCAATCCTTTCGGGATGAAAGTAATGGGAATCATAGCCGGGATATGCCTGATAATATACGGAGTTTCCGAACTTCTTTCGATTTTCAGGGTAGACAAGGCGAAGGCCGAATTTGAAATCAGATCCGCACCTGTAAATCATGAAGGCCCCAATAACCAAGACGGAACCGATGAAAGCGGTCTGGAAGATGCCAAAGAGGTCGATTATAAGAAAGAAAAATAATGATTCCACATGAAACGGTAAGCAAGATATTGGACACTGCCCGTATTGAAGAGGTGATAAGCGATTACATCACTCTCAAGAGACGTGGAGCCAATTATGTCGCATGCTGCCCTTTTCATAACGAGAAGACCCCTTCATTCTATGTATCTCCTTCAAAAGGGATCTTCAAATGCTTCGGTTGCGGGAAATCCGGAACGGCCGTCGGCTTTGTAATGGAATATGAACATATTTCGTATGTGGAAGCATTGAAACATCTTGCTTCCAAATATCATATAGAGATAATTGACAAGGAAGAGACGGCGGAAGATATCGCCAGGAGACAGAGGAACGAAAGTCTTTTCATAGTGTCGGAATATGCCGGAAAGTTCTTTCATGAACAGCTCAAAACTCCTGAGGGCGCTGCCGTTGGATATGAATATTTCAAAACGCGCGGTCTTGAAGACGAAACGATAGAAAAGTATTCCCTGGGTTGGGCTCCGCGCAGCCGCCACGCTTTTTCGGAAGCTGCATTGGCGGCAGGATACAAGGAGGAATATCTTGTGGATACGGGATTGTGCGTAAAAAATGAAAACGGCCGCATCTACGACCGTTTCTTCGACAGGGTTATTTTCCCTGTCCATTCTGTCAGTGGCAGGATAATCGCTTTCGGAGGCAGAACGCTGAGAAGCGACCATACTATAGCCAAATATGTGAATTCCAAAGAATCCGAGATATATGTGAAAAGCCGTTCCCTTTACGGTATATATTTCGCCAAGAATGAAATTTCACGCCGGAACAAATGTTATCTGGTGGAAGGCTATCTCGATGTGCTTTCAATGCATCAGCTGGGAATCCTGAATGTGGTTGCATCTAGCGGAACTTCCCTTACGGTCGATCAGATCCGGATGATAAGGAAGTTTACTGATAATGTCACTATAATGTATGACGGCGATGCCGCCGGAATCCATGCGGCCCTCAGAGGCATTGGAATGGTCTTGAACGAGGGGATGAATGTAAAAGTCGTCCTGATCCCGGACGGTGACGATCCGGATTCATATTCACGCAAACATAACCTTGAGGAAGTCAGGGAGTTCCTGTCTTCGGAAGAAAAGGATTTCATCACTTATATGACCGATCTTCTTTTGGGGGAGGCAGGAAATGATCCTTTGAAGAAAGCCGAGTTGATAAACGATATCGCCGACATAATAGCATATATCCCAGACGCCGTGAAGAGGAATGTTTATGCAGAAGCCTGCGGAAGGAAATTCGATATGGATTCCGAGGTGCTTTTCGAACGGATAAATTCCACAAGGGACAAAAGGCTGCTTGAAGAAAAAGCTGAAAAGAGAAGGAGGGAACGTTTCGGCGGAAGTGCGGTTTCTTCTGAAAATAATATTCCATCGGATACTACGGCAAACGGGCTCCGCGAGACTTCCGTGACTGATGCCGTGTCCATAACCAATTTTGAGGACAATAAATATTTAGGCGCGGGCGAAAGGGATTTGCTTGGCTTTATTTTGCGCTACGGTTCCTCTCCTCTTGAGTTTCCGACCGATTCCGATTTTTATGTGCATGGCGAAGAGCCTTCGCGGGTGGCGGAATTCATTTTCCAGGCCCTTGAGTCGGATAATCTGAAATTGTTGAACAAAATATACAAGAAAGTGTACGATTCCTATTTCAAGGAATTCTGGAACGGATTGAACCAGGATGAAATAGTAAAGACACTTATGGACGGGTCGGACAGGGAGACCGCTTTCGTGGCTTCCCAGCTTTGCCAGGAAAAATACAGGCTCACCGTCAGGAACTTTTCCGATGCCCTTACGACCCCTTCCTCATGGCTTGTAAAATATGTACCCCATGCAATCGTGGTTTACAAGGGGCTGCGGCTGAAATTCCGTATAAACGAATTGACATCGGCTATGAAAACAGCCGATCCCGATCAAGCCATGGACATGTTTAAGCAAATAAAAGAACTCCGGCAGGCCGCATTGGCGTGCGACGTAGCAGCCGGAAGGGATAATGAAGAAAAAATATGATTTCAATATGAAAAATGATTACAAACGGACGCTTGTCACATGTGCGCTTCCTTATGCCAACGGGCCTGTCCATATCGGTCATCTGGCAGGAGTCTATATCCCGGCGGATATTTATGTCAGATATCTGAGAATGAAAGGGGAAGACGTCCTTTTCATTTGCGGTTCCGATGAACACGGAGTCCCTATCACTATAAAAGCACGCAAACTTGGCGTGTCTCCCCAGGATATAGTGGACAAATACCATAACATAATCAAGAATTCGTTTACCGGATTGGGAATCAATTTCGACATATATTCCCGCACCACTTCCGAATATCATAACAGAAATGCGTCGGAGTTTTTCAAGAAATTGTATGACGAAGGAGAATTTGTTACGAAGGAGTCCGAGCAATATTTCGATCCACAGGCGAAAATCTTCCTTGCCGACCGGTATATCACGGGGACCTGTCCGAAATGCGGCAATCCCGATGCCTATGGCGATCAATGCGAAAAATGCGGAAGTACGCTGAGTCCCGAAGAACTTATAAATCCGAAATCGGCCCTTAGCGGAAGCGCCCCGGTAAAGGTTAAGACGAAACATTGGTATCTCCCTCTGGATCAATATGAGCCGTGGCTCAGGGAATGGATCCTGGAACAGCATAAGGAGTGGAAAACGAACGTATACGGGCAATGCAAATCATGGCTGGACGGCCATTTGCAGCCACGTGCGGTAAGCCGTGACCTGGACTGGGGTATACCTCTTCCTATACCGGGAGCTGAAGGAAAGGTCCTTTATGTTTGGTTTGACGCCCCGATCGGGTATATCTCGAATACTCAGGAGTTATTGCCGGAATCCTGGGAGAAATGGTGGAAATCGCAGGATACGAGGTTGATACATTTCATAGGAAAAGACAACATCGTATTCCATTGCATAGTGTTTCCTTCAATGCTCAAGGCTCATGCCGATTATATTTTGCCTGAGAATGTTCCCGCAAATGAATTCCTGAATCTGGAAGGGGACAAGATATCGACTTCCAGGAATTGGGCCGTTTGGCTGAATGAATATCTGGACGATTTCCCCGGACAGGAAGATGTCTTGAGATACGTGCTTTGCGCAAATGCACCGGAAACGAAAGACAATGATTTCACATGGAAGGATTTCCAGCAACGCAATAACAGCGAGCTTGTAGCCATATTAGGAAATTTCGTTAACAGGGCCGTTGTCCTGACCGACAAATATTTCGGCGGGAAAGTGCCTGCAGACATCAAACCATTGCCTGCCGACAAAGAAACTTTGGATCTTATTCCGAAATGCAGGGAGGCCATCGAACAGAATCTGGATACCTTCCACTTCCGCGAAGCCCTAAAGGAAGCAATGAACATTGCTAGGATCGGAAACAAATATATTTCCGACAATGAGCCTTGGTCCGTCATCAAAAAAGATCCGGACAGGGCCGCTTCCATACTGAACGTTTCATTACAGATCTGTGCCGATCTTGCCATAGCTTTCGAGCCGTTCCTTCCTTTCTCCGCCGAGAAGCTCCGGGGCATACTCGGAGTAGGGATAAATGCAGGGAAAGACCATCGGGCCGGAGAGAAGTCGACGGACAGCGTCAATTTATATGCTTCCGGTGAAGGCAAGGCCCTGCATACCGTTTCCGGATCCGGAATTTCCGGTTCATGTGACATTGTACTGGACTGGAATATGTTCGGGAAATACGATATCCTTCCCGCCGGTCATGAACTAGGTAAGGCTGAACTTCTGTTCAGCAAGATAGAGGACAGCGTCGTGGAATCCCAGATCTGCAAATTGAATGCGGAAAAATCGGCCAATGAAGCTGCCGCCAAGGCTGCCGCCGCCGAAAAGGTCGTACCTGTAAAACCGGAAGTCGGATTCGACGACTTCGACAAAATGGATATCAGGACCGCCACAGTTCTGGATGCGGTGAAAGTGCCGAAATCCGACAAGTTGCTTAAACTTACAATTGACACCGGAATAGACAAGCGTGTGATAGTTTCCGGCATAGCGAAATTCTATACTCCCGAACAGATGCAGGGAAAGCAGATTTGCATTCTTGCAAATCTGAAGCCCCGTACGATATTCGGCATAGAATCCAAAGGAATGATCCTGATGGCCCAGCAGGGAGACGGGACAATGCGTTTCGTTACTCCGGCGGAAGTCGTGAAGAACGGTTCCAAGGTAGGATAAACAGCCATGATATCCGGAGAACTATATCTTGCCGGGCTTTTTCCTGATGAGATTTATTCCGTTCCTTACGGGAAGAATCACTGATTCGACACGTGGGTCCGTCGCTATTCTGTCATTGAATTCGGCGAGACCTGTTGTCTGTTTGTCTTTCGGAAGTGGATTTTCGTATACTTTTCCGTCCCATAATACATCATCCGCGATAATGAACCCTCCGGGACTCACCATATCGAAGACAAGATCGTAATACCGGCAATATTCCCTTTTGTTGGCATCGATGAAAACGAGGTCGTAAGGTCCAGTCAGTTTCTGTGAAAGGATATCTTTTGCATCTCCGATGTGCAGGGTTATCCGTTCGGAAAGGCCTGAGCGGGAGAATCCTTCCCTTATGATGTCTTCCATCTCATCATTGATTTCCAATGTGTCAACATGCCCTTTTCCGGTCAAGCCCATGGCAAGGCAAACTGAAGAATATCCTGTGAAAGTACCTATTTCCAAAACGGATTCAGGCCCGAGCATACTGACGATCATTGTCAGAAAACGTCCCTGCGCAGGACCGGAAATCATTCTCGGGTAATTCGTCTTTATGTTTGTCTGTCTTTGTATCCATGCCAAAGCTTCGGTCTGGGCTGTGGTATGTTCCCGTATGTATTTATCGGCGGCTGTTTCCATTCTGATTAAAGGAATATAAGTTTCGACACCTTTCCGGGATCCAGGATTTCTATTGTGATGTCTTGGATTTCGGCGGCCGTGACGGCTTCTATTTTACGTGTGTTTTCTTTATCGGAAGCGATGCTGCCGAAAGCCAGCAGGCTTTTCCCCATTGACAGGCATTGCGTTTCCCCATTGTCGGAACTGATTGCGACCTGTCCTATGAGTTGCTTCTTGGCAGCTTTCAGTTTTGTCGGTGACAGCGAATCCTCCTGAAGTCTCGATATGGCTTTACCAATGGCTTTCAGACATCTGTCCAGATTTTTCCTGTCGCATCCGAGGCATACGGTTAAAACTCCCGAGTCCGAATATTGATTGTAAGAACATTCCACTCCGTACACCCATCCGTTCTTTTCGCGTAATTCGTTGTTCAGTATCGAATTGGCTGCCGGCCCTCCGAGAATGTTGCTCATAAGTATTGCCGCCATCCTTTTCTTTTCCCCGTACAAGGATGGAGCCAGCCCGCCAAGAACGGCATTTACCTCATGATTGTGTTTGTCGGTCGTTGTGTCGAAAGGTTTAGGAAACAGTATATTCTTTATTTCAGGAGTTTTTACAGGGGATACGAGAGTGTTTCCGAAATATTTTGAAATCAATTCCAAAGCAAGCTTTTCCAGTTTTGCCTCTTCCATGTCGGCTACAATGGTGAAAGCCATTGCGGAAGGGTTGAAATTCTCTTTCACAAACCGTCTCAGTTCTTCTCCCGTAATATCCCTTACTGAATCCTTGGTACCTAGAATAGGCCGTCCCAACGGTCCTCCCGAGAACAGTGCTTCTTCGAACTTGTCATAAACATCATCGGCTGGACTATCTTTATATGAATTGATTTCATCGATGACAACACTTTTTTCAGTTTCTATTTCATCTTCCGGAAATATGGGAGATGAAGCCAATTCCATAAGAAGTGATCCGGCTTTCCGGAGATCTTCCTTTAGCACAGTGGCATGGAATACTATTTCTTCCTTTGTTGTATAAGCATTCAGCTCTCCTCCCAATTTATCCAGATAGCTGTTGATAACATTGGCGCTTTTGTACGAAGTCCCCTTGAAGACGGTATGCTCCGTGAAATGTGCCGTTCCCTTATGGAAGTCCCCCTCATATTTGGTCCCGCATTTGATGCTCAATGAGCAATACCCTACTGCGGAACCGCTTCTTTTAACCGCATATTGTAAGCCGCATCCGGCCTTCCCGCAAATCATCCCTGATAAATTTTATCTTACCGCCGCAATCCTTTTGATATCGTCCGTTGTGAATCCGGAACCCTTTTTGACATTTATCCTGTGTCTCCTGAAATAATACAATTTATGTGTATATGCATCTATCAGCATCTTGTAGCAATACGATCCCCTTACAGGATCGGATGGGGAAACGGTATAGCTTACCAGCGTATTGAATGTTTTGTTTGTAAACGCCTTGTCTGCCTTGTCCTCGCTCATGACCGGCATGTCTTCGTCGAAATATTTTTTCAATACCGTTTCCGTTATGTCTTTTGCCAGATCGTTTTTCGAAAAGTATATCCTTTTGTTTTCGGTTTTGAGAATGTTCATGCTGTAATTCGATAGTCCCGCATATGCATGCAGATCACTTTCCAGGGCTTTTCTTGCGTAATCCTGTATTATGTCCAGAAATGCCGGCAGAAAAACGAATTCCCTCCCGGACGGCTCTTCGGAAGCGGCAAACGGCATGGTTACTACGTTCAGCATTTTGTCAAGGCTTTTTGTAGCTTCCGCGCCTCCTTTCACCAAGGTCAGGAAGGTTATTCCCGGTGTGGTTTCGTGTCTGAACTGCCCTTTTACAAACATCAGGAAATAATAATCGCTGTTTGTTTTAATAGTGTTGAATTCTTCTAGTGTACAAAATTCGTATGGGGACAGACGCCATCTGTTTTTGATTTCTTCAATCAGATCGCTGTCTATGAAATCATTACCGGTAAGGACGATTTTGACGGTTTTATCGGTAATATCGCTTATCTTGGCTTTTTTCGTCATTATTTGCGCTTGTCCGGAAGCGCTCAAGGCATTCATGAACAAGAAAACGGCGGAAAGCAATGCCGCAGGTATTAATTTGAGTAGGTATTTCATTTTCATAACACATGTTTCCGCAAAGTTATAAAATATTGAGTAAATTTGTCCGTTATGTCACAGTATATAGTTTCAGCGCGAAAGTACCGGCCGGATTCTTTTGAAAGTCTTATAGGCCAGGATAATATAGTCAGGACTCTTAAAAATTCCATTCAGAGAGGCCAGTTGGCTCATGCTTATCTTTTCTGTGGTCCCCGTGGCGTAGGAAAGACAAGTGCTGCCAGGATATTTGCTAAAACCATCAACTGTTCCGATCCTACATCCGATATGGAACCTTGCGGGAAATGCGAATCATGTCTGTCTTTCCAGGAGGGGAGATCTTATTGCATACATGAATTGGATGCCGCTTCGAATAACGGTGTCGAGGATATAAAAGTCCTTATGGACCAGGTATTGATTCCTCCCCAGGTCGGCAGATACAGCGTCTATATAATAGATGAGGTGCATATGCTTTCCACTGCGGCTTTCAATGCTTTTTTGAAAACCCTGGAAGAACCCCCGGCGCATGCGATATTCATTCTTGCAACGACGGAAAAACATAAGATACTGCCTACCATCCTTTCCAGATGCCAGACTTATGATTTCAACCGTATAACGGTTCCGGACATAGTCAGGAATCTGAAAAACATAGCCGCCAAGGAAAACGTCACGATAGATGACGAGTCTCTTCACGTGATAGCCCGGAAAGCCGACGGTGCCATGCGTGATGCCTTGACTATTTTCGACCAGACAGTGGCTTTCTGCGGAACCGACGTCAAGTACAAGGATGTAATTAAGAATCTTAACGTACTCGATTACGATTATTGTTTTGCATTGGTGGATTCTTTCCTGAAGAACGATTATTCTTCGGTCCTTCTCGAATTTGACGATATTCTTTCCAAAGGATTCAATGCCATTCATTTCGTTTCCGCATTAAGTTCCCATTTCAGGGATCTTATCGTGAGCAGGAGCGGAGGATTGGATTCCCTTTTGGAATTCCCCGATTCCCTGAAGAAAAAATATTCGGAACAGGCTGCCGTTTGTTCTCTCCAGTTCCTTTATGATGCGCTTGCCATCACAATGCAATGCGAGTCCGGCTACAGGCAGAGTGTCAATCCGAGACTCCATATTGAATTTGCACTGATGAAGCTTTCTTTCCTGAATGGAAAGGGACAGGTAGTCTTGGGAAATGAAGGCCGTACCGATACGAAAACCGTCAGACCGAAACAAAATACTCCGGATACAACTCCTTTAGCAACAATTGCTGCCGGAGAAAAATCCGTACCTGAAAGACAAGTGCCGGAGAAATCCGTACAGGCAAAGCCTGTATCTGAAAAATTTTCTCAGGAAAAGACATTATCTGAAAAACCGTTGCAGTCAAATGCTGAATCGGCAAATGAAAATCCGGTTATTCTGGCTAATTCCGGGAAAGAGGCTTCAGCCCCTGCCGGAAGTGCCAAGCCCCATATGAAAAAGAGCATGCTGAAAGCCGGAAAGGTATTGTCGATCTCCAACATATTGAATGAAAGTTCTTCCGTCAGGGAAAAACTCCCGGATAATATGGAAAACGGGGATAAGATGCCTGATGATGAACTGGTCATGTCCAAGTGGAAAGAATTCGCAGCCGAATATTCGGACAAGCCAAGGCTTTCAAATGCAATTGCCAGCGCCAAGGTGGAAATCAAAGAGGAAAACGGAATTAAAATAATAACATTCTTCGTCCAGAACATAAGCCAGTGCAAATGGATTGAAGACAAACTGCTTATAAATCTGGAAGGGAGCCTTTGCCGGCTTCTCGGTTCGACCAAATTGAAATTGCTGGTCTCCGTCCTCCCGGATTCCGAAAGCGGAAAAAAAATATATATGCCTGAAGAGAAAGCAAAGGATCTTATGTCGAAGAATGATGAAGTCAAAAGTCTTATAAATGATTTCGGTTTGGATATAAAGTAAAGATTCGAATTTCCATATTATGAAATTACGTTGTGAAAATCTGGTAAAAAAATACGGCGTCAGAACCGTTGTCAAAGGTGTTTCCATGGAAGTCGGACAGGGGGAGATCGTCGGATTCCTCGGCCCCAACGGCGCCGGTAAAACGACAAGTTTCTATATGATTACCGGTCAGATCGTCCCTAATGCCGGACGTATTTTTCTTGATGACGAAGATATTACTGATCTGCCGATGTTCAAAAGGGCCCAGAAAGGGATCGGCTATCTTCCCCAGGAAGCTTCCGTGTTCCGGAAAATGTCCGTGGAAGATAATATAATGTCTGTTATGGAAATGTCCGGAATGTCTAAACAGGAAAGAAAAGACCGTCTGGAATCCCTTATTGACGAATTCAATCTTTCGAAAGTCCGCAAAAGTCTCGGTATCCAGCTTTCCGGAGGTGAAAGGCGCCGTTGCGAGATTGCCAGGGCTCTTGCAATAGATCCGAAATTCATCCTTCTCGACGAACCTTTCGCCGGTGTCGATCCGATTGCTGTCGAAGATATCCAATATATAATCGCCAAGCTGAAATATAAGAACATAGGGGTTATCATAACCGACCATAATGTCGGCGAGACACTTGCCATCATAGACAGGGCGTATCTTCTTTATGAAGGTACCATTCTTCAGACCGGGACGCCGGAATCACTTGCTGCCGATGAAAATGTGCGGACAAAATATCTCGGTTCCGGTTTTGTGCTTAAACGCTCCGCCGCTTTCGAAAGGGCTGTAAAAGAAGAGGACGAATAAGATTCTTCCCATCCGTCCTCTGGAATATTTCACATACCGGTCAAAGACCGATTGCCAGGATCAGACTCTTTGTCCGTAAGACCTGTCTGTGGTGTTTACGGTTATCTTGTCCCCCTGATTTATGAACAGCGGAACCATGATTTTGGCACCTGTTTCCAATGTGCATTCTTTCAATGCATTGGTTGATGCCGTATTCCCTTTTACCGCCGGTTCAGTGTAGGTCACTTCCAATGTCACATAAGTGGGAAGTTCACATGTCAGGCATCTTTCGTCGTCCACAATGAACATCATTTCGACATGTTGCCCTTCTTTCATCAAATCGGAGTTCTCGACTACATCTTTCGGAAGGTGGATTTGTTCGTACGTTTCCTCATGCATGAAATTGAATCCTTCTTCATCTGCATAAAGGAATTGATAAGGACGTCTTTCGATGTTGATCGTATCCACTTTTGCACCTGCGCTGAATGTATTTTCAAGAATACGTCCGTTTTCAAGATTACGTAGTTTTGTCTTTACGAATGCAGGCCCTTTACCAGGTTTAACGTGCTGGAACCATACTATCATGCATGGCTTCCCGTTAAAGTTCATATAAAGGCCGTTTTTAAAATCAGCTGTTGTTGCCATATAAATATATAATTAGTTTATATTTCCACTTTTCACGCTGCAAAATTATAAATTAGACAGCTATCATCAAAATTTAGTCCTCATGCTTTTGCAGAATCCGCCTGTCCGTAACAGGCAGGCCTTAATTGTCCGGGGCCGTATGAAGATTCCGGACTGTTGTATTCCAGAATCGTATCCGCGACTTTATGAAGAAGCCATTTCGGGGTGGATGTCGCTCCGCATACTCCTACGCGGTCGTCATCCCTGAACCATTCTTTCCTTATCTCTTCAGGAGAGCAAATATGGTAGGTCCTTATGTTCAGAGACTTGCATAAGTCACACAATACCTTTCCGTTGGAACTGCTTTTTCCGGAAACGAATACAATTATGTCATGACTTACAGCGAAATCGGAAAGGCTGGCATGCCTGGAAGCCACTTGCAAACAGATTGTGTTATGAATGGTAAGCATTCCGGTTCCCCTGAACCGTTCTATTGACAATTCCCGTGCTTTCGACATCTTTTCTTCAAGAGTAGCACAGATCTCCACATATTCGGCTGGACTTTTTGTTGTCTGCGAAAAGATTTCTATCGGTCCGTAGAGGTTGATCTTGCCGGAAGACATCAAATCCCTCAGCATCTTCCTGTTTTCAATGACGATGGCATTACCTTCAGCCTGGCTCATCAATCCTATTACCTCCGCATGGCCTATTTTTCCGAATATCAATATCTGTCCTTCCGGATTTCTTGAAGATATTCTCGCATAAGCTTCCCTGATGTGTTTCTGCAGCTGAAGCACTACCGGGCAAGTGCAGTCTATTATATCGAATCCCATTGCAACGGCTTTATCGTAAGTGTCTTTGGGTTCGCCGTGCGCTCTTATCAACAGTGCTTTGCCGTTACTGCCGTCTATTCTCGGCAGATCGTTATAATTTACGGTCACAAGCCCCTCTTCCTTGAGACGTTTGAGTTCCGCTTCGTTATGCACGATGGCGCCGAGAGAATATAATTTTTTGTCTTTATTCTCATGAAGATATTTCTCGGCTTTGTCAATTGCCCTGATCACGCCTCCGCAAAATCCGGATTGCTTGTCTATTTCCACACTTATTGCCATAATAAGGATTTATTGCAGAATATCGAGTTTACCTTGTATCAGCCCTTTGAGCCAGAATAATTCTTCCCTCACCGACATATCGGAATTATCAAGGATGAAAGCATCATCGGCCTTTACAAGCGGCGACGTCTCCCTGTGGGAATCTATATAATCCCTCTCACGCAGATTATTCATGACATCATCGAATATTGGATTGCTTCCCTTGGAAACCAGTTCATCGAATCTTCTTTGAGCTCTGATTTCCGGATCGGCAGTCATGAATATCTTTATTTCGGCATCTGGGAATACTGTCGTTCCTATGTCCCTTCCGTCCATTACTATCCGTCTTTTCTTTCCGAATTCCTTAAGTCTCCCGTCGACATAATCCCTGACGAACGGCAATGCGGCTACCGGGCTCACATAGTCGGAAACGGAAAGTGTCCGTATCTTGTCCTCAATGCAAGTCTCTCCGATGAAAGTCTTGCTGCCCAGAGGGGAGTAACTGAAATGGATGTCGGAAACCTCGAGGCGCTTTTTTAAATTTACGGAGTCTATCTGTCCATCTTTGTCGATCAGGCCTTCGTTGACCGTCAAATATGTAATGGCTCTGTATAATGCCCCCGAGTCAAGATACATAAAGGAAAATTCATGCGCTATCAATTTTGCGAATGAACTCTTTCCGGTCGATGAATAACCGTCGATTGCGATAATGATATCGGGTATCGTCATATTTTTGTACACATCTGAAAAGCAAAATTAGAAATTTTTATGTAAACACGGAAAAATAGTGCGATATTTGTATAAAGTCATATGCGATATGAAGATTCTTGTAATTGATGATGAACGGGCCATCAGGAATTCTTTAAAGGAAATTCTTGGAGACGAAGGTTATGATGTGGATGTCGCCGAAGACGGACCTTCCGCTTTGGAAATGGTGGAAAAGGAAAAGTACAATGTGATTTTCTGTGATATCAAAATGCCGGATATGAGCGGCATCGAAGTGCTTGACAGGTTGAATCAGGAAGGTCTTGACGCTGCGGTGATAATGATATCGGGACACGGCGATATCGATACTGCCGTGGAATGTATAAAAAAAGGCGCATTCGATTTCATACAGAAGCCTTTGGATCTGAACAGGATTCTTATTACCATAAAAAACGCTACCGACAAGGTCTCGCTTGTAAAGGAGACGAAAATCTTAAAGAAAAAGGTCTACGGACAGCAGATGGTCGGAGAATCCGACAAGATATGCCAGGTAAGGGATATTGTTGCTAAAGTGGCTCCTACTGATGCCAGGGTTTTGATAACCGGAGCTAACGGAACCGGCAAGGAATTGGTTGCCCGCAGTCTTTTCGACCAGAGTTCACGTTCGTCGATGCCTTATATAGAAGTCAATTGCGCGGCCATTCCGTCAGAGTTGATAGAAAGCGAGTTGTTCGGACATGAGAAAGGTTCTTTTACTTCGGCCGTAAAGCAGCATAAAGGAAAATTCGAGCAAGCCGACGGCGGAACATTGTTTCTGGATGAAATAGGGGATATGAGCCTTGCGGCGCAGGCCAAAGTCCTGAGAGTTCTTCAAGAGAGAAAGTTCTCCCGGGTAGGGAGCGACAAGGACATCGAAGTCGATGTAAGGGTAATAGCCGCGACCAACAAAAATCTCAAGAAAGAAATAGAAAAGGGCAATTTCAGGGAAGACCTTTATCATCGTCTCAGCGTTATAGTGATAAACGTACCGTCACTCGACGAAAGGAAGTCAGATATTCCTATTTTAATCGATTACTTTATTAACCAGATATGTACGGAATCCGGAATGCCCAGAAAGGATTTTTCCAAAGAAGCCGTCGAGATGCTTACGGGAAAAAGCTGGACAGGAAACATAAGGGAACTCCGCAATGTGGTCGAAAGACTTCTTATACTGGGAGATCAGGTGATTTCATCCAAGAATGTCACCGACTACGTGAATCTTTAGTTTCCGGCTGCGGTTTTCCTTTCGGGAATCTTACCGTGAAACAAGCTCCTCCGAGCACGAATGATTTCGAATACTGTATTTCACCCTCGCACTTTTCAAGTATATTCCTGCAGATTGCAAGTCCCAGTCCGGTACCGCTGCTTTTAGTTGTGAAATTAGGCGTGAACAGTTTGTTCCTGTTCTCTTCTTTTACACCGGGACCGTTGTCTTCGATTACTATATCATAGTAATTTTCTTTAGTGGAATTCCTGAGCGAAATCAATATCCGGCCTTCTTCGGTTTCGATATTGTTTTCCTGATTCTCTTTTTGTTGTATTTCTATCGCCTGTACTGCATTGGCGATAAGATTCACGAAGACTCTGGTCAGCTGCGGCTTTGGCCCCAGGACAGTTGCATTTTCGAATCCCATGTAGGAGAATTCTATGGATTCCTTATTGTCGAACATCATTATTTCCTCTTTCAGCAATTTGTCCATGTCTATGGGGATGGGAGCTTCGCTGTACAGTTTGGCGAACGTGGAGAATTCGTTAGCAGTATCTGAAAGTATATCTATATGTTCCAGAATAATGCCTGCAGCCTCATCGAATCTTTTCTGCCAGTTCGGATCATTGCGTTGCTTGAGCCTTATTATCCTCTGTATCTGGAGTTTCATAGGCGTAAGCGGATTCTTTATTTCGTGTGCCACCTGACGGGCCATTTCGCTCCATGCCTTGTCACGTTCGGCCTGCGTCAGTTTCCTGGTACTTTCGGAAAGATCGTGCACCATCAGATTATATGCTCTTACCAATGATGAAATTTCATCATCCCTTTCATAAATAATGTATTCCAGACTGTTAATATTGGCCGAATTCATTTTCTTGCCCATTTCTATGAGCGGTTTGAACATTTTGTCCACAACGGCTGTGGTCATGAGCCTTGCCAGTATAAGCAGCATCATGAATACCGTGACAACTGTGGCGATGTTCATCGCTGCGGCAGTCTTGAAATCATAACTTTCATCCGTATAAGGCGAGCTCAGAAGGGCGATCATCTTTCCGTCAGCGTTGAACAGCGGGGCGTTCAAAGAATAGAATTTATGAGGTCCTATCTTTTCTTTATCAATACTGAATCTTTTGTTCTTGTATATGATGTTGTCATATGCTTTTTCGTTGAATCTCCAGCCCAGAATCATTTTGTCGAAAATCTCCGGAGTGGTGGACGTGAAGGCCTTTCCCGAGGGGGAGAACAGCGTGACATCGGTTTTTGTCGTGTTCCCCACATCTTCCAAAGCTTCATCGATATCCTGCTCTTTCAAGTCCGTATAGTCTTTTGCCGTCTGGCATCTGGATTCCAGTATAGCTTGTATGGCATTTATCTTATTTGTCATTATGGCCCTCATGTTGGCATCATTCCTTCCATATACGAATAAGATGCTTATGGACGCCATGATGACAAGTGTCATTATCAACGATAACATCAGGACGGTATTTATCCTGGATTTGTAGTAATTCTTCTCGAAAGTCAATTTCTTTTTTCTGGATAACTGCAATAATGAAAGCAGCAGAAAGGCAATGAGTCCTGTGAAAAACGCCTCTGTAAGATATTTGTAGATTTGTATTTTCTGCCTTGATATTATTATCAGTTCATTATCGGATATCCTGTTTATGAAATGGACATATTTTTCAGCCTTCAAATGTCCCGTCCCGTTCTTCCCCGCTTCTTTCTTCAGCTTGTCCGGCAATATGGTAGGGTATGCATAACTCCCTTTGAATGTTATGAGTCTGGAAGACAGGTATTTGGCATACGAATAAAAATGAGGTATCGTTACCTTTCCCGGATAAGTGAACCCGAGAATGCTTGAATAGCCGCGGTCTTCCTTGTTTGACTTGGGCTCAACTCCAAGGAACAGCCTGGTTTTGCTGTTGTCACGGTGGGTATATACGAATATTCCGGTATAGCGGATATGTCCGTTTGCATTATAGGAATAACTGAATCTGGAATTCTCGAATATCTGCGTCCCGTTTATTATCCGGTCATTGAATATCCGCAATGCTTCCCCTGCATTTTTCTCATTGTCGTTGAACAGATATATACTTATATCATAGTCCTGTGATATCCGGTAGAAATAATTCTCCGTTATCCTGTTAAGTATGGTGTTCCTGTTATTGTCGGAAACGGACAACTTTTTTATGAAAGAATTTTCGGCTATGGAATTTTCAATTGCACGCAACTGTATTTCCAGACTTATGTCCCTGTCGATTGAAAGCCTGTTGGCCCATACATCCACCCTGTTTTGTTCTTTCCTGAATCCCAATACCGATGATGTCACTACAAGGTATATTGCAATCAACATTGCCGATACGGTTTTCCCTGTTCTTGAGAATATATTGATATCTATTCCGAAAGTTGTTCTTAAATAAGGACGCAGCATCTGTATGAGAAGCAGGATGCCTACCAGAAGGACGGTATATGAGAAATACACCAGAAGGCTGTAGACCGAAAGAGAACTCAGCTTGTACAACTCAAGGGAAATGCTGGAATTCATTATCACGCTTCTCAATGTAAGATTCGTAAGTAATGCGATGGCGCAGATCAAAAGTCCTGACAAAAGTGTGAAAAAGGTTATTCTTCTTTTTGAACTTCCGGAAAATATATGTCGGAAAATCGAATATCTGACTGTATATGTGAAGATGATAAGAAGAATAAGATACAAATTCATTATCATCACGGCCCCCATGGAATACATGAAATTCCCGTCGGCATAGAGATTCGGGGAAAACATGGGCGAACTGCCCCGGAGAGTCCTTCCCCACAGATAAATCAATGTCATTACGAGGGTAAGACTTATTACCGCCTTTGTGTATCTTGCCAGTATCCTTTTCCCTGTGATGTATATTATTATTCCTAATATGAACAAAAGAAGAGCTATCCAGATATCGGATGTATTCGTGACTACGGTTTCTCTGGTATTGGCATCCGAAACTATTTTCATGAGTGGCTTTCCTGCTATTCTTACCGGAGATCCGTCGCTGTCCGAAAGAGGCGTTATCGTGAAAGACCTGTTCAGATGGAAACGGGGATTGATGCCGTTTATGGGATTGACTGCAAGCGTGTTCATAACTTCGAGGCCCGCTATGATCTTGCAGTCGTTTTCCCTCTTTGCTTTTACAAGATACCATTTGGGCCCGTAATTCACATAACTGATGTCATCAGTAATCCTTGTAAGAGGGGAATTTATGCCATCCCTGAGATTAGACAGCCTTTGGAATACCATCCTGTTGCTGATATCGTCGTTTGTTACGGAGAATTGGTTGGTCCAGCTCTGCAATGTGTCATCCAGATATCTGTAAATGACCATATCTTCCGGAAGGTTTTTCAAATCCAGCCATTGCGAATAATCGGAATGAAGCGCTTTGTCAATGAACGTATCAAGGGTTGCCAGCCTCTTGTTTATTATCTTCTCCGTCTTTGCAGCCACTTCTCCGGAATTGCCGGGATTGCCGGTTACGGTCAAAGCGCATAAAAACAATACTATGGATGCCAGAATCAAGGCTCCGGCCAGAATATCGTTTATATGTTTCCTAATATTCATTCGAAATTGTCATATTTTATTCGTGATGGTACGGTTCTCCTTTCAATATTGTGAAGGACCGGTAAAGTTGTTCGGCGAAAATCACCCTTACCATCTGATGGGGGAATGTCATTTTTGAAAGTGAAATCTTGCCATCGCATCTATTGTAAACCGATTCGTGGAAACCGAAAGCTCCCCCTATTATGAAAACAATATCCTTGCCCGTCCTGGCCATACTTTCTTCCAAGGCTTTCGCGAATTCCACGGATCTCATCTCGCTTCCATGCTCGTCAAGCAATACCGCATAATCATCTGGTTTAAGGCTCTTGAGAATCAAAGCCCCTTCTTTTTCCTTTATCTGTTCATGGCTAAGGGCCGACGTCTTTTTAATCCCGGATATTTCTTCAACTGAGAATTTAGCATAATGTCCGAGTCTGGATGTATATATGTCAAGGCCTTCTTTTACCCATTTGACATCCGTCTTTCCGACAGCAAGAAGAGTGATTTTCATATTCAGACAGGGTTTTTCGAATCATCGCAAATATACTAACGTGGCTCGGTATTTGCAACAAAATTTCACTCGTAAACATGTGCAGGTCAGCTAAAATATTAATTATATTTTTTCTTTTCCTTTCTTGTTTCCGTCTTTCGGCACAAGATGGGAGTTATGATGTTTTCGTTCCGATAGCCAAATATATGGGCAAAGGAGACGTCGACAAACTGGCCGCATGGTTTTCCGATAATCTGGAAATCTCCATAATTTCCACATCGAATGATTCCAGCAAAAATCAGGCGAAGCAGATTCTGAAATCTTTTTTCAATTCGTATACTCCGAGATCTTTCGATATAACCCATACTGCGGGACGATCAAACATGAAATACGCTTTGGGTTCATTGACAGCCGGCGGTGAGGTGTTCATAGTAACCATATTTGTCACTTGCAAAGGCGACAGCTTCCGGATACAACAGCTTGAGATAGACAGACAATAGTATTTGGCATGTCTATTGCATAATTAAAGAACTGGTTAGTTTAGTTAATATTAAGGTTTGATAATGCGATTGGTCCCATTTGTTTCCAATCGCGTTTTTTTGATTATATTTGTATCCTGTCATTTATACAGATAAATGGGTTCAATGCATTACAGTCTTCCAAGAAAATACGTTCCGGTTTATTTTCTTTTTTTTTCGGCGGTAGCATTTTTCCTGTTCGCTTTTTCTCCGCGTTCCGAAGCACAGACCACAAAAGTGAAAGGCCGGGTCACCGATGCCTCGACGGGCGAAGGGATACCGTTTGCAAACGTATATTTCAAGAACACGACAATAGGCGTGACTACCGATATGGACGGATATTATACTATGGAGACAAGGGATCATTCCGTAAATATATTGTGCGCCATGATATTGGGATACGAAGCCAGGGAAACGGCCATAGCCAACGGCGGATTCAATCAGATCAATTTCATGTTGAAACCCGTGGCGCAGTCCCTGAATGCGGTTGTTATCAAACCGGACGATCATTATGTCCGTTGGATTCTCCGCCAGGTGCACAGGAACGAATACAAAAACAATCCGGAGAAAAGGCGTAAATATGAATGCGATACATATGACAAGATGGAACTTGACCTTACCAATGCCGACGCCCAGATACGCAATCGCCTTATCCGCAAGAATTTCGGCTTTGTATTCCAATATATGGATACTTCGGTGGTTTCAGGACAGCCGTATCTTCCCGTCATGATTTCCG
The DNA here is from genome assembly GCA_022648685.1 of Bacteroidales bacterium. Classification (GTDB taxonomy): domain Bacteria; phylum Bacteroidota; class Bacteroidia; order Bacteroidales; family UBA932; genus Cryptobacteroides. Next base: position 84,970 of record JALCMW010000001.1, on the reverse strand, counting down.
AAACCTTTTCCCATTATTACCATCAATCGGATCCTTCTTTAAAGAAAGAAGTGATAAATGCTTCCAGGATTTCAGGTATTGACGATGAATCCACCGTTGCCCAGTTTACCGGTAACATGCATGTGAAAACTAATTTCTATGACAATTTCATAAGTATATTCGATGTCCATATTCCTTCCCCGCTGTCGGAAAACGGGACAGTCTATTATAATTATTATCTGGTTGACAGCTTGTACATAGACGGGCGCAAGACTTATCAGATACGTTTCCATCCGGATAAGCTTGTTTCGTCTCCTGTCTTCGACGGAGAAATGTCCATCGATGCGCGCGATTTCGCCCTGAGGGAGATGCACGCCCGTCTCAAAAAGGGCTCCAACGTCAATTGGGTCAGGGATTTCGTCTTGGACATAACGCATCAGCCTCTTCCTGATTCCACATGGTTTTACAAGCAGGACAAACTTTATGTCGATTTCTCCCTGGCCTTGCGCGATTCTTCAAAGATGATGTCATTTCTCGGCAACAGGGAGATAGATTATTCAAATCCGGTTTTCGACAAAGCATTTCCTGAAAAGATCATTAAATCGGATACGGACGTTTCCGTATGCGATTCTGCCTATGACAAAAAGGAAGATTTCTGGCAGACCGTGCGTCCGGATCCTCTTACCGAAAAAGAGCAGAACATATATTCAATGGTGGATTCCATTAAGAATGTCCCGTTGTACAATAATATATATACGTTGGTAAATACTGTGGTAAACGGCTATTACAATACCAAATATATCGGGTTCGGTCCTTATTTCAAGGTGTTCAGTTTCAATAATCTGGAAGGTGCCCGTTTCCAGGCCGGTTTCAGGACGACCTCGGATTTTTCTGATAAATGGCGGTTCACCGCATACGGAGCCTACGGACTCGGGGACAAGGCTTTGAAAGGCGGCGGCAAGATAGAATATATGTTCGATAATGTCAGGACAAAGAAAATCACCGTTTCCGCCAAGAGGGATGTGATACAATTGGGAAAAGGAAACGGGGCGTTTGCGGAAAGCAATATCCTTTCTTCCCTGCTTTCCAAGAACAGCGGACATAAACTGAGCCCGGCCAACGAATATTCGATGTCATATCAGCATGAATGGTATCAGGGATTCGAAGATAATATTTCCCTTGAAAGCCGCAGGATATTCTCGAATGAATATGTACCGATGCTGAAACCGGATTCAACATCAGTCAGTTCATTAGCGTATAACCAATTGCGATATGTGATGCGTTTCTCCTGGGATGAGACGGTCACAAGGGGGACGTTCGACAAGGTATATCTTAATACCGATTATCCCATAGTTACGGTAGATTTGTCCGGAGCATTGAAAGGGATTTCGCATAATGATTATGACTACCTGAGAATGTCGGCATCCGTACTTTATCATCTGCAGATCCCACCTGCAGGCGTTTCGGATTTCCGTTTGACCGCCGGAAAGATAATAGGCACGGTACCTTATCCTTTCCTTTATTTGTTCGAAGGGAACGGCACATACTATTTTGACGATACGGCATTCGCCTGTATGGATTTTTACGAATTTGCGGCCGATACATGGTCCACTTTCTTCTGGGAACATAATTTCAGAGGCTTTTTCCTCGGGAAAATCCCTTTTATGAAAAAACTCCAATGGCGTGAGATATTCGAAATCCGCGCGGCTTACGGAACATTGTCTGACAGGAATAACGGAATCCCCGGTTCTGTTTCTTCGGCGGATGCGCCCCTGCTGTTCCCTTCAGGGATGTCTTCCCTGAACAAACCTTATGTGGAAATGGGGGTCGGCGTGTCCAATATATTCAGGATAATCAGGATAGACGCATTCTGGAGGATGACGCACAGGTATCATACCGTCGGCGGCATCCGTGAGAAAGCTGATCATGATTTCGCATTGAACTTCGGCCTTGAGCTGAATTTCTGAAACCGTTATTTCTTCCTTAGGAATATCTGCACAGGGCATCCTGTAAACGGGAACTTCTCGCGGAGTTTGTTTTCAAGGAATCTCTTGTACGCATCTTTTACATATTGCGGAAGATTGCAGAAAAATGCGAAAGAAGGAAATCTTGTGGGAAGCTGGGTTATGTATTTTATCTTTACATATTTCCCTTTCCATGAAGGAGGCGGATAATTCTCGATTTCAGGCAGCATTGCGTCGTTAAGTTTGGAAGTAGGGATTTTCCTGGAAAAATTTTCCGAAACTTCGGCTACAGCGTTCATCACATCCATGATCCTCTGTTTTTTCGTTACCGAAGTGAAGATTATAGGGACATCGTCGAATGGAGCGAGCCTGCTTCTGAGCGAACGTTTGTATTCGTTCATGGTATTGCTTTCCTTTTCGAAAAGATCCCATTTGTTCACAGCTATCACGCAGCCTTTCCTGTTGCGCTGGATGAGGTTGAATATATTCATATCCTGCGATTCCATACCGCTTTCGGCGTCTATCATGAGGACACAGACGTCAGCGTGCTCGATTGCGCGTATCGACCTCATTACGGAATAAAATTCCAGATCTTCATGTACTTTGGTTTTCCTGCGGATTCCCGCCGTGTCAACCAACATGAATTCATGGCCGAATTTGTTGTAATATGTGGATATGGAATCCCTTGTGGTTCCGGCAACGGGAGTAACAATATTCCTTTCTTCTCCCAGAAGAGCATTCGTAAGGGATGATTTTCCTACATTAGGTTTTCCGACGATGGTTATATGGGGCAGGTCCGGACGGTCATTTTTATCAATGCCTTCATCTTTAGGCAGTTTTTTCACTACTTCGTCAAGCAGATCACCGGTTCCGCTTCCGTTTGCGGCGGATATGCTGAACACTTCTCCGAGTCCCATGGAGTAAAACTGGAAGGCATCGTACATCTTTTCTCCCGAATCGACTTTGTTGACCGTAAGGACCACAGGCTTTTTGCTCCTTCTCAGTATATCCGCTATCTCGGAATCATAATCCGTTATTCCGGTGGCTGCTTCCACCATGAAGAGGACAAGATCTGCTTCTTCTATTGCTATGGTGACCTGTTTCCTGATTGCATCTTCGAACACGTCATCGGAATTGTATGTATAGCCGCCGGTATCGACGACTGAAAATTCCGCACCGCACCAGTCACATTTGCCGTAATGCCTGTCTCTCGTTACTCCTGCAGTCTCGTCGACAATCGCTTTCCTGATGCCTACAAGTCTGTTGAAAAGTGTGGATTTGCCCACATTAGGTCTTCCTACAATAGCTACCAAACTCATGATTATTTCTTTTTGGCCGAGTTAAATAAACTGCATCCGATGCATGCATCGCTGTATTCACCGCTGCAGATTGAAGATATGTCCGTCTTCTTCTTTTTCCTTTCCTTTGCGAGCCGTTCTTTTTCTTGTTCGTTCATGCATTTTATACCGAGTTTTCGCATATCGTCATTTTTACTTACCTCGGTCTGCGGAAACCGGCCGTGTTTCCGGAATATGATATTGAAACACATTCCGAAAACACCGATTCCGAGAAGGATTATGGCCGCAATAAAAATTTTCATCTATTAAAATATGAATTCGGTACTTATGGGTTCGTAATTATATACTTTTTTTATTATTTTTCCAAAAGTGCCGGCAAGTGATGCCACACGTATTTTGCTTCTGTCCTTGTTCGGGTCACTTGTAAGGGGAATCGTGTCCGAAACAATCACTTCCGTGAGTTTTGAATTCGCAATCCTGTCGTAGGCCGGACCGGAGAAAACGGCATGTGTCGCACACGCCCTTACGCTTTTTGCTCCTTTTTCCATAAGTACCTCCGCAGCTTTCGTAAGAGTTCCGGCCGTATCTATCATATCGTCCACGATAACTACATTCTTGCCTTCCACCTCCCCTATGGCCGTTATTGATGCGACTACGTTAGCCCTTTCCCTGGATTTGTGGCAGATTATCACAGGACAGGCGAGATCCTTGGCATAAGCGTTCGCCCTTTTGGCTCCTCCCATATCGGGAGCCGCGATAGCCAGATTATCCAGATTAAGAGATTTGAGATAAGGAATGAAAACTTTGCTTGCATATATATGATCGACAGGAAAATCGAAAAAGCCCTGTATCTGATCGGCGTGGAGATCGCAAGTCATGACTCTGTCGGCCCCTGCGGCTTTAAGCATGTTCGCTACCATTTTGGCTCCGATTGAAACTCTCGGTTTGTCTTTCCTGTCCTGGCGTGCCCATCCGAAATACGGGATTACGGCGATAACACTGTCTGCAGATGCTCTTTTGGCGGCATCTATCGTCAAAAGCAATTCGAAAAGGTTGTCTGTAGGAGGGAATGTAGACTGGACGATAAAAACCGTAGCGCCTCTTACGCTGTCATTGAAAGAAGGTTGGAATTCGCCGTCGCTGAATGCGGTTACTTCTGATGCTCCGAGAAACACCTCGGGTTCGTCGGGTTTTCTCATTTTGTTCATTTCATCGACGACTTTGAGTGCGAAGTCTTTTGAAGCCCTGCACGCAAAAATTTCCATTTTATGCTCGCTGTTCATAAATTTATAGTTAATTAATCGGTATGATTCAATGATGAAATTATTTTATCTATATAATCCAGAATTTCCTCCTTTCCGGTTCTTGTTGTGGAAGAACTTGTAAATATCTCCGGCAGGACGTCCCATGTCCGTGAAAGAATTTCCTTGTTTCTTTCTATTTGCGCTTTCAGCACTTCGCTTCCAAGTTTGTCGCCTTTCGTGAATATGATTGCGAAAGGAATTTTATTTTCCCCAAGTTCATTGATGAAATCCAGATCCAGAGTGCCCAGATCATGTCTGGAATCCACAAGAACGAACAACAAAACCAGCTCTTCGGAATTGCTCAGGTAATCCTTGATGATCGAGGCAAGTTTTTTTCTGCCGTCGAATGACATTTTCGCATATCCGTATCCCGGAAGGTCGACCAGATACCAGTTGTCATTGATTTTAAAATGATTGACAAGTCTTGTCTTGCCAGGTGTGGAAGACGTCATTGCAAGCTTCCTGTTGTTGCACAACATGTTTATAAGCGAAGACTTGCCTACGTTTGATCTGCCGATGAATGCAAATTCCGGCAATCTCCTTTTAGGCTTGTTTGAAACAGACGTACTGCTTCCGGAGAATATTGCTTCGGATATCTTCATAACCAACTAATCATTTTTTCGTCCGCAAAGATAATAAAAAAACGTGAGAGAGGCGGATACCCTTCAAAAATTAAGGCAATATCCGCTTTTGTCTTTTAGGCACGCCTGTACTTGCGTATTCGGCAATAATTTATTAATATTGCTTTGGATAAACCGATTGACAAAGTATGGAAGAAAGACTATATGGCAATAAAGGATTGGAGGACCGGGGGAAACGATACGAAGACTTGTCATCTTTTCTTACCAGGCTTAAAGACGGCATAGAAAGCCTCGCTTTGGGCAAGGTATGGTTGAGGGCGGAAATCAGTTCGATGAAAATAAGCGGAGGCCATTGTTACCTGGAACTTTCGCAAAACGAAGGAAAAGGTCTTGTGGCTAAGGCCAGGGCCATAATATGGAGATCCGTGTTTCCTTCCCTGTCTTCTTTTTTCTATACGGTGACAGGTTCCGGAATCAGAACCGGGATTCAGGTTCTTGTCCTTGCTGAGGTATCGTTCAGCCAATTGTACGGAATGTCACTTATAATAAGCGACATCGATCCTCAGTTCACCATCGGCGAAAAGGAACTCGAGAGGAGGAGGACAATTGAAAAGCTTTCTGGGGAAGGTCTTCTTGATCTCCAGAAAAAGCTTGCCCCTTATGCTGTGCCGAGAAGGCTTGCAATAGTATCTGCAGGGGATGCTGCCGGATATGGGGACTTCATGGATCATTTGCACAAAAACGAATACGGCTTCGTATTTTACACCAGATTGTTCAAGGCTGTCATGCAGGGAGCCTCGGCTCCCGTATCCATAATTTCAGCCATCAAGGAAGCGGAGGACGCATCCTGCGATTTTGACGCCCTGCTGATTCTGCGTGGTGGTGGTTCCCCTCTGGATCTTGCTTGCTATGATGATTATGATATGGCGGCTGCCATTGCTCGTTGCCGTTTGCCGGTTTATACGGCAATTGGACATGAACGGGATTTCCATGTTGCGGATATGGCTGCATTTGAATATGTCAAGACACCTACCGCGCTTGCCGACGAGTTCATAAACATATGCATGTCCGAAGATCAGTCCATTCTTGATTTGTGGACAAGGATAGCTTCGGCTTCGGTCAAGAGGTTAGAGGTTGCAGATAACGATCTGAATATAGCCTTATTGAAGATAACCCATGGCGTAAGGGAAAAAATAAATTCAGCTTCTTCCGTCCTGGATCTGCTTGAGGCCGGAATAAAAGCCTCCGATCCCGTGAGATTGCTTGCGGGGGGATATGCATTGGCTCTGGATGCCGGCGGCTTGAGGATAAAATCCGCATCGGGATGTAATCCTGGCGACAAGGTTTCCCTGATGTTTTCCGACGGGATTATCGATTGCGAAATAAAAAAAGTCAATTTGAAATCAAATAAGAAAAAGAATGGACAAGAATAAAAGCACCAAAAGCAAAAAGTTCGATTATACCGGAAGTATTGCCGAACTGGAAGCGATTGCAAAGAAAATAGAATCACCCGATACGGGAATCGATGAAATCGCAGAATATGTAAAGAAGTCCGAAACAATAGTAAGAGCCTGCAGGAAGTATCTGAGGACGCTTCAGGACAGTATGGATGAAACCCTAGAAGATGCAAAACCAGATGATATATAATACCGATCCCTATTTAAAGCCCTATAAGGAGGCCATAGATGCACGGCATGCCAGGATCCTGGCTGCAAGGGAGCATATGGCCGGTAAAGGTCTGATTTCCGATAATGCCAATAACCATCTTTATTACGGCTTGCACAGGATGGGCGATGGCTCGTGGGTGTTCAGGGAGTGGGCTCCGAATGCTTCGCGAATATATCTGATAGGAGAGTTCAATAATTGGAAGCGGGTGGACGCTTATTCCCTAAAGCCTATAGGAAACGGCAATTGGGAATTGACAGTCCCTTCCATGTTTCTGAACCACGGGGATTTGTACAAACTTTATATCGAATGGCAGGGAGGGGCCGGGGAAAGATTGCCTTCATATGCAGTCAGGGTCGTCCAGGACCCTGATACGAAAGTTTTCAGCGCCCAGGTCTGGGATCCGTCCGGGAAATATGTGTGGAAAAACGGAAGGCCGCGGAAGAAATCGGAACCTCTGATCTACGAATGCCATATAGGCATGAGTTCGGAGCAGGAAAAAGTGGCTTCCTTCGATGATTTCCGCAAAGATGTCCTTCCGAAAGTATCCGCACTTGGTTATGATACTTTGCAGATAATGGCTCTCCAGGAACATCCCTATTACGGTTCCTTCGGCTATCAGGTATCGAACTTCTTCGCTCTGAGTTCCCGTTTCGGGACTCCCGAACAATTCAAAAGACTTGTGGACGAAGCCCATGGGATGGGGATTGCCGTAATCATGGACTTGGTGCATTCCCATAGCGTCAGCAACGAAAAAGAGGGCCTGGGAATGTTCGATGGCCGCAACGATTTGTATTTCTACGGCGGAGACAAAGGGTATCATCCTGCATGGGGATCACGCTGTTTCGACTACGGCAAGGATGAAACCGTTCATTTCCTGTTGTCCAATTGCAAGTACTGGCTGGAGGAATATCATCTGGACGGGTTCCGTTTCGACGGAGTGACAAGCATGATGTATTGGGATCACGGGCTGGGGAAGAATTTCTCCGGATACGATTGCTATTTCGATTCCGGTGTCGATGAGTCTGCCGTTACTTATCTAGCTCTTGCGAACATGCTGGTAAGGGAAGTGGATCCCGAAGCCATAACCATTGCCGAAGATGTAAGCGGCATGGCCGGTTTGGCAGCCCCTTTCGATTCAGGGGGGATAGGTTTCGATTTCCGTCTCGCAATGGGCATAGCCGACAATTGGATAAAAATTATAAAAGAGACGCCCGACGAGAAATGGAGCATGGGGGACATATGGTGGAAACTGACTGACAAGAGGCAAGATGAAAAGACGATCAGCTATGTGGAGTGCCACGATCAGGCGCTGGTGGGCGACAAAACCCTTATTTTCAGATTGATGGACAAAGAAATGTACTTCAATATGAATGTGGATTCCGGAAATGCCATTGTCGACAGGGGGATAGCTCTTGACAAAATGATAAAACTCGTTACGATCGCTACGGCTGGAAACGGATATCTCAATTTCATGGGGAACGAATTCGGACATCCCGATTGGATAGATTTCCCGAGGGAAGGGAACGGATGGTCATATAAATATGCCAGAAGGCAATGGTCACTTGCCGAACCGGAATATCTGCGTTACAGGTATCTCCGTAATTTTGATTCTTCCATGATAAAATATTTCAAGGATAACGGAATTCTTTCCGGAAAGCCAGAAATAATTGTTGCCGATGAAGAAAAGAAGGTATTGATTTTCAGGCGGAAAAATCGTATTTTTGCTTTCAACTTCAACCCTGTGAATTCATTTGAAAATTATGGCTTTGCCGCTCCCGGGGGTGAATATGAAGTTAAGCTGGATACGGATGAAAAAAAGTATGACGGCTTTTCTAGGATAAAAGAAGGGGAACGGCATACCGCGGTTCGCGCGGATTCAGCCGGTGAATGTCGTGACGGCCGTTGGCTGGTTTATATATATCTTCCGTGCCGTTGTGCTCTGGTATTGGAAAAGGTATCTTGATTATATTTTTTGAATAACCAAATTTAGAGATTATGGCTTTTTTGAAATTCAACAAATCCGAACTGGTTAATCTTTCTTATTCGCTCAAACGTGAAATCATTTGCGCGAATAAGACGGGTGCTTACTGCAACACGTCCATAGTCACTTGCAATACAAGACGCTACCATGGCCTGCTAGCCGTGCCGATAGATAAATTCGGAGGAAGGAAATACCTTCTTCTTTCATCTCTGGACGAAACCATAATTACCAACGGGAAGCAATTCAATCTCGGAATTCATTGTTACGGGGATGTCTATGAACCGCGCGGACATAAATATATCGTGGATTTCGATGCCGATCCCGTTCCGCACATAACGTACAAGGTCGGTGAAATAGTTTTTACCAAGAGCATACTGCTTCAACCTGACAGGGATCAGGTTATGATAAAGTTCGAACTTCTGCAGTCTCCGTCCAAAATCGTGTTGCAGCTGAAACCGTTTCTCGCTTTCAGGAATATACATGCCTTGACGATGAGGAATATGGAAGCCAGAACCGGATTCGCGCCAGTCAGGAACGGTGTCTCTTTCAATATGTATGACGGCTTTCCGGATCTCAATCTGCAGCTTAGCTCATCCAGGTCGTCATTCAGATCCATGCCTTACTGGTATAACGGGATTACTTATTCCGATGAATCCAGAAGAGGATTCGCATGTTGCGAAGACTTGTTCGTTCCCGGATATTTCGAAACCGAATTGGGCAAAGGCGAATCCTTGGTCTTTTCAGCTTCCGTGGATGAAATAGATCCTTTGCGGCTAAAAAGATGTTACAATGACAAACTCAGGAAGATATCCGGCATAAGCAGTTTCCATGACCAGCTTGTGCATTGCGCCGATCTCCTGAAATGCGACAGAAACGGCCATAAAATGATAACCGCCGGTTTTTCATGGCTATATACAGGGCTGTTGAGGGAAACGATTCTTGCACTTCCGGGACTGACACTGTACACCGACGGCAATACCGGTGAATTCGAGGAAATTCTGGACAATCTTATTCATGACGAGCAAGAGAGATTGTTCCATCGCACCACACAGGTCGAGGCTCCTTTGAGTATGACACGTGCCTTGCAGCAATACATCGGGTTCTGCGGAAATGCAAAATATGTATGGAAAAAGTACGGCGGCACATTGAAAGGTATAATAGAAAGCTATGCTCCGGGCAGGCGTAAGGAAGTGGCCATGCAGCCCAACGGACTTTTGTGGGCGCAAATGGACGGTGTCGCTTTGTCCTGGATGAATGCCTATGTGAACGGCAGGCCTGTTACCGAAAGAGCCGGTTACCAGGTGGAGACTAATGCTCTATGGTACAACGCTTTGTGTTTCGCCCTGGATATGGAGTCCCGTTACGGGGAAAAGAACAGCCGGTTTATTCCGCGCTGGTCTCCGGTGCGGGATCTTGTAAAAGCCAATTACCAGACGATGTTCTGGAATCCACAATGGGGATATCTTGCCGATTATGTGGATAACAACGGCATGAATCCGGATATCCGTCCCAACCAGCTTTGTCCTGTCGCCATGCCTTATTCTCCGATAGACGACGAAATAGCCGACAGCGTCATGAAGGTCGTGAGCAACGATCTGGTTACGAGAAGAGGGATAAGGACACTTTCACCTAGGGATTCCAAATACAAAGGTGTTTACGAAGGTGCGCAGACCGAGAGGGATCTTGCCTATCATCAAGGCAGTACACGTCCCTCTTTGCTTGGGGATTATGTCGCTATATGTTTCAAGATGCAGGGACCGTCTTTCAGCAAGAAAGCCGAATGGCTCACCGAAGGCTTTTATGATGATTTGAACAAACACGGAGTAGGGGCCTTTTCCGAGATCTATGACGGGGATCCGCCTCATGAACCGCATGGCGCGATATCTTCGGCATTGAGTACTGCCGCTTTGCTTACCGTGGATTATATTATGGACAAAAACAAGGAGGAATAGAAAATGAAAGTTCTTATGTTCGGGTGGGAGTTTCCTCCGCATATAGCGGGAGGCCTGGGAACCGCCTGCTACGGGATTGTCAAAGGCCTTGCCGCCAACGGAGTCAAGACATTGTTCGTCATGCCTTCGGCCTTCGGCGACGAGGATTCCAGCGTGGCGGACATAATAAATGCCAGCGATGTAGCTGTCGATACATCGGTATGCGATATAAATGAATTCCTTGACAAAGTGAGTTTCATCAGGATAGGGACGAATATGATACCGTATGTATCTTCGGATGAATTCCGTGAATTGGCTGAACTGGAAAAGAAACGTCAGGTAAAAGATTTCAGTATAAGATACGGGCAAAAATATAAATTCTCCGGCAAGTATACTTCGAACCTTATGGAGGAAGTAGCCCGCTACGCTATGGTCGGCGGTACGATAGCAATGCAGCATAAAGATGAATTCGATGTGATACATGCCCATGACTGGCTCACTTACCTTGCCGGGATTGCAGCCAGGAAACTGACTGGAAAGCCTCTGATAGTACATGTCCATGCCACATCCTTTGACAGGGGAGGAAGCGATAACGTGGACACCAGGGTCTATGATATAGAAAAAATGGGTATGGAAGCGGCCGACAAGGTAGTCGCCGTGAGCGATCTTACGCGAAACATAGTCATAAACAGATACGGAATATCGCCTGACAAGGTCATAACTGTGCATAATGCGGTCGATTTCAGCGGAAGGGAAAATCTCAAAGTGGAAAGGGGCGTCAAGGACAAGATCGTGACTTTTCTCGGAAGGATAACTTTTCAGAAAGGCCCCGAATATTTCATCGAAGCCGCCGCAAAGGTTCTCAAGCGTACCGAAAATGTCCGTTTCGTAATGGCCGGAAGCGGGGACATGATGTCCAGATGCATCAGGCATGTAGCAAAACTGGGCATATCCGACAGGTTCCACTTCACCGGTTTTCTCCGTGGACAGGAAGTCGGGAAGATGTTTGCACTTTCCGATGTTTACATAATGCCTTCCGTTTCCGAACCGTTCGGAATCTCACCTCTCGAAGCCATGCGTTCCAATGTCCCTTCCATAATATCCAGGCAATCAGGAGCTGCCGAGGTCTTATCCTATGCCTTCAAAGTGGATTTCTGGGATGTGGATGCCATGGCGGATGCGATATATGCATTGCTTACATATCCTTCGTTGTCCCGATTTGCTTCCGTACATGGATATGAAGAGGTCGATACCCTCAAGTGGAACAATGCAGCATATAAGTTGAAACGAATTTATGAATCAGTAATAAAATAAATATGATGAAAAAGAGCATATGTCTGTATTTTCAGGTTCATCAGCCTACCAGACTGAGATTATACAGGTTTTTTGATATAGGCAAAGACTCTCATTATTATGATGATTTTGCCAACAGGACAATAATGCGGAGAGTGGCGCAGAAATGCTATCTTCCGATGAACGCTCTTCTGCTAGATATAATTAAACGGCATAAGGGAGAATTCAAGGTGGCTTTCTCCATTTCCGGTTCAGCCTTGGAGCAATTTGACAGATATGCTCCGGAAGTGATAGACAGTTTTCGTAAATTGGCCGATACCGGTTCCGTTGAATTCTTGTGCGAGACATATTACCATTCCCTTGCTTCACTGGCATCTCCGGCGGAATTCAAACATCAGGTGCTTAAGCACAGGGATGCTATGAAACAATATTTCGGAGTGATGCCGAAAGTGTTCCGGAACACTGAATTGATCTATTCCAACGAAATAGGCGGAGAGGTCTATGACCTGGGATTCAAGGCCATGCTCACGGAAGGTGCCAAACACATACTCGGCTGGAAGAGCCCCGATTTCATATATTATGATCCGGCTCAGCCGAAATTGAATATCCTTTTGCGGAATTATTCGCTCAGCGACGACATCGCTTTCCGCTTTTCCGACAAGACATGGCCAGATTGGCCTTTGACAGGGGAGAAGTATCTTTCATGGATCAAATCCGCCGTTTCAAAAGGGGATATCGTCAATCTCTTTATGGATTATGAAACTTTCGGCGAACATCAGAATGCCGCAAGCGGAATATTCGATTTCATGAGGTATTTCCCCGAAGTCGTTCTGAAAGACGGACTGATGGAATTCGTTACTCCCTCTCAGGCTGTCAGGAAACTGAAACCGGTGGATCTGCTTGATGTCCCTCAGACGATTTCATGGGCAGACGAAGAGAGGGATGTAACCGCATGGCTGGGAAATGAACTGCAGCAGGACGCTTTCAGCAAACTTTACGGCTTGATGGAAAAACTTTCCATCATAAACGATCCCGTGTTATGGTCCGATTTCGGACATCTGCAGGAAAGCGATCATTTTTACTACATGTGTACCAAGTTCTTCTCCGACGGTGAAGTCCACAAGTATTTCAATCCTTATGATACTCCTTATGAGGCCTTTATAAATTACATGAATGTGCTGAGCGATTTTATTATAAGGACGGATGCAGCTTATTCGGATTTAGATGCTAAATTTGTCTCCGATAAAAAAGATGCGGCCAAGGCTACATCTTCCGGACGTGTTGCGGAGAAGAAAAAGAAACCTGCCGTAAAAAAAAGCACTGTACGTCCGGTAAAAACCACCGCTTCCAAAGCGGTCAAAACAAAAAAGAAATAGATGGCGAAAGATTTGATCGTTCCCGATTATCTGTTTGAGGTAAGTTGGGAGGTCTGCAACAAAATAGGCGGGATTTACACTGTCATAGCGACCAAATCCCTGTATCTCAAATCACAATTGCACAGGCATCATATATTGATAGGGCCTGATGTCTGGATGGATACCGTTTCCAATCCGGATTTCATAGAAGACCCCCATCTGTATAATGCATGGAAAGAAAAGGCCGCTTCGGAAGGCTTGAGGATCAGGATAGGGACTTGGAACGTTCCGGGAGCTCCCATAGCCGTACTTGTGGATTACAAGCAATTCATTACGAAGCAGAATGACATTCTCACTGATTATTGGAAGAATTTCCGTGTCGATTCCATAACCGGGAATTGGGATTACAAGGAGTCGGCTCTTTTCGGCTATGCCGCAGGCAAGGTAATAGAAAGCTTCTACAATTTCAATCTCGATTCCTCTGACAAGGTCGTGGCTCAATTCCATGAATGGCAGACAGGCGCAGGCCTTTTGTATCTCAAACACACTGATCTTCCCATAGGGACGGTTTTCACTACACATGCTACTGTCCTCGGACGTTGTCTTGCAGGAAACAATCTGCCTCTTTATAATTCTATGGATCTCTACAATGGTGATGACAAGGCAAGGCAGTTCAATGTGCTGGCCCGCCATTCCCTTGAGAAGCAATCCGCAGGGAATGCGGATGTATTCACTACGGTGAGCGACATAACGGCCAGGGAATGCAAGCAGTTCCTTAAAAGAGATATCGATGTGGTGACTCCTAACGGTTTCGAAAACAGCTTCACTCCGTCGGATGACAAGGAGTATGAAGACAAACGATCCCGGGCCAGGAAGAAACTGATAGAGATAGCGGCCGCGATGTCGGGGGAACCTTTGGGCGAAAATGCCGTTTTGGTAGGTATCGGGGGTAGGTACGAATACAGGAACAAGGGAATAGATGTTTTCCTGGATGCCCTGGACAAATTGAACAAATCCGGGTTCGAAGGCAAAAGCATACAGGCGTTCATAATGATTCCGTCCGGAAATAACGGAGTGGACAAGGATCTGGCTTCGAAACTGGGCGGCAGGGATCATGATACATATACGACACAGGTATCGCATTACCTGATGAATTCCGAGAATGATATTATTGTAAACAGGCTCAAACAGTTAGGTCTGTCCAATGCCCCCGTGGACAAGGTCAAGGTCTACTTCATCCCGTCTTATCTTAACGGCAACGACGGTATCTTCAATATGAAGTATTACGATCTTCTAATAGGGTTGGATCTTACCGTTTTCCCTTCATATTATGAACCTTGGGGCTACACACCTCTTGAAAGTCTGGCTTTCAGGGTCCCTACCCTTACCACAAGCCTGTCGGGTTTCGGAGTATGGGTGCGTTCGCATTATGAAAAAGAGCATCCCGGAATATCCGTAATCGAAAGGAACGATTCCAACTATTTCTCCGTGGTCGACGGTGTAGCCGCCAGAATAAAGGAAATCGCCGGACTTGACGGGGAGACCAGAAAGACATATATGGAAAATGCCCGTGATGTCGCTTCAATGGCATTGTGGGAAAATCAGATAATTTATTACAAACAAGCATATTCGATGGCTCTGGAGAGAATCATTGCGAGATTCGGGGATTTTCCGGCAGCTTCCGGAGGAAAAGATATGAAATATCAGAAAATTGAAATAAACTCGCCTTCGTGGCAAAGCGTCTTGGTGACTCGTCATGTCCCTGATTCCCTTTCCGGATTGGAACGTCTTTCCAAAAACCTGTGGTGGTGCTGGAATGAAGATGCGAAATCCTTGTTCAAGGAAGTCGATCCTGAAATCTGGCATAATTCGCATAACCCACTTACGGTTCTTGACAATACAGGATTCAAAAGATTTACCGAACTGGCCGCCAACGAATCCTTCATAGGTAAATTGAACGATGTCATGGACAGGTTCGATTCGTATATGTCACGGAAATCCGAGAGGAAGGAACCGTCCATAGCGTATTTCTGCATGGAATACGGACTGGATTCTTCGTTGAAGATATATTCCGGAGGATTGGGGATCCTGGCGGGAGATTATCTGAAAGAAACAAGCGATATGAATGTCAATCTTGTTGCTTTCGGTCTTCTTTACAGATACGGATATTTCAACCAGGTACTTTCTTCCCAGGGAAACCAGGTGGCCAAATACGAAGCCCAGGATTTCACAAAGATCCCGGCATCTCCCGTTATGGACGCGAACGGCAATTGGGTTACTACTAGCGTCGCTTTTCCAGGCAGGACACTGTCCGCCAGACTGTGGAAGGTAGCGGTCGGGAGGACTGATTTGTATCTGATGGATACGGATTATGAAGCCAATATACCGGAAGACAGGCAAATCACCTATTACCTTTATGGCGGCGATTGGGAAAACCGTCTCAAACAGGAACTGTTGTTAGGGATAGGAGGCATCCGTGCCGTGAAACAGCTCGGTCTCCATCCTACCATATACCATTGCAATGAAGGCCATGCTGCATTTACAGGCCTGGAGCGTCTCAGCGAATATATCCAGAATGACGATCTGGATTTTTCCGAAGCATTGGAAGCCGTACGTTCATCCTCCCTTTTCACCACCCATACCCCTGTCCCTGCAGGTCATGATGCTTTTGACGAAGGCCTGTTGAGAAAATACATAGGCCATTATCCCGCACGCCTGAAAACGGATTGGGAAACGATGATGGGACTGGGCAAGATAAACGGTTCCGACGTCAATGAAAAATTCTCCATGAGCATATTGGCCGCCAATATGTCCCAGAATGTAAACGGCGTTTCCAAACTGCACGGTGAAGTCAGCAAACGGATTTTCTCCGGCATGTATCCCGGATATCTTCCTGAAGAGCTCTATATCAGTTATGTGACGAACGGAGTTCATTATCCGACGTGGACTGCTGCTGAATGGAAACCGATACATGCAGAGGTTTTCGGCGATGAATTCCGGACTCACCATTACGACAAGAAATGCTTCGAAGGTATATACCGTGTATCGGATGAGGAAATATGGAATACCAGGACTTTTCTGAGAAAGAAACTCATAAACTTTATTAAGGAAAGGCTTTCCGATACATCCGTTTCGAATCATTATTCTCCGAGCCAGATAGTGACTATAAAAGACACGCTCAGGGATGATGTTCTTACCATCGGGTTCGCCCGACGTTTCGCTACGTACAAAAGGGCGACGTTGCTGTTCTCCGATCTGGACAAACTGGATTCGATAGTGAACAATCCCGAAAGGCCCGTACAGTTTATTTTTGCGGGTAAAGCCCATCCAGCCGATAAAGCCGGCCAGGATCTGATCAAACGTATAGTGGACATATCCAAACAGGAAAGGTTTATCGGAAGGATAGTCTTTGTGCCCGGATACGATATCACTCTGGCCAAGAGGATGGTCCAGGGCGTCGATGTATGGATGAACAATCCGACGCGACCCCAGGAAGCTTCAGGTACTTCGGGAGAGAAGGCGTCCATGAACGGAGTAATGCATTTCTCGGTTCTTGACGGCTGGTGGGTGGAAGGCTATGTCAAAGGTGCCGGATGGGCTTTGCCTCAGGAACGTACCTATGAGGACCAGAATTACCAGGATGAGCTGGATTTTGCTACGATGTATACGATCATTGAAAACGAAATCGCTCCGGTATTCTATGATGTTGACAAAAATACCGGCAGATCTCCGGAGTGGATAGGATTCATCCGGAATACGATAGCCCAGGTCGCATCGAACTTTACAACGAACAGGATGCTTTCCGATTATCTGAAGAAATTTTATATCCCCCAGGCAAAACGTACGGGAATACTTTTGGCTGATGATTTCAAGGTTGCAAGGGAAATAGCTTCATGGAAGAAAAAGATACGCCGAGAATGGCAGAATATTTCAGTGATTTCGCGTATACAGCCCAATGTCTCGTATGATTTGTCATTGACAAATGAACTCAAGGCACAGGTTGTGCTTAATATAGGTGATCTGGAACCTGAAGATATAGGTGTGGAAATGCTTTTTGCAGTTACGGACAATAAACGCTGTCTGCATATAAGGGAAACCTGCGAACTTAAACCTGTCGAATCCAGGGACGGAATCGTTACATACAGTGCTTCGATTCTTCCCGAGCGGACGGGCATGTACCAGATAGCTATGCGTATGTATCCAAAGAATCCGCTTCTTCCGCATCGTCAGGATTTCGGACTTGTTAGATGGTTATAGATTAGTATGGTTATTGCTACCGGTTTTTTTGACGGCGTCCATCTCGGACACCGCTTTGTTTTGAAACGTCTTGTCGAGGCTGCCCGTGAACGTGGCGACAAGAGTATGGTTATTACTTTCTGGCCTCATCCGAGAAATGTTCTCCAGGATGATGCAAGGAATCTGCGTCTTTTGACCTGTCTGGAAGAAAAGAAGCGTATGATATCCGCTTGCGGAGTGGATTATGTGGAAGTGATCGATTTCACGAAAGAATTCAGCCGTTTGTCGGCTTATGACTATCTGAAAGATTATGTGATAGACCGTTATGGAGGTAAGAGCATCCTTCTGGGCTATGACAATCGTGTGGGATGCGACCCGGGTACTCCGGAAGATGTTTCAAAAATTGCTTCCGGTCTCGGACTTGAAGTTTTGAGAACCGATGAAATAGATTATTCGAAAGGTTCTGCCATAAGTTCGACCAAAATAAGGGATTGCGTTTCCAAAGGGGATATAGGAAGCGCCGAAGCAATGCTGGGCTACCGTTACGGTTTGTTCGGTGTTGTGGTCTCCGGAGATCAGATAGGCCGTAAAATCGGTTTCCCTACTGCAAATATGCAGCTTTATGAACCGTTGAAACTCATACCCGGAAATGGAGTTTATCTCGTTGAGGTATCTACTCTGGGACGAATATGCTATGGAATGTGCAACATCGGAATCCGTCCTACGGTGGGAAAAGGCAACGCACTTACCATAGAAACGAATATATTCGATTTCGATGAAAATATTTACGGTCTGGACATAAACATATCTTTTATCCAAAGGATAAGGGAAGAGAAAAAATTTACCGGATTGCCGGCGTTGCAGGCTCAATTGTCCATTGACAGGGATGCCTGTATGTCTTTGATAGAAAGGAACTCCAGATGACAAAGGATTGGATGTCGCGGTAATGTGGGACTAAACTTCCGTAATAGTCAGAATTCTGCAGGATCTATAAGTTTGTTCATTATCGCATAGACGGTCAGTCCGGCGATGGAATTGATTCCAAGTTTGTGCGATATGTTCTTGCGATGGGTTATTACGGTAAAGATGGAAATGTTGAAATCATAAGCTATTTCCTTGTTAGTCTTTCCCTTGGCCACCGCGACTAGTATTTGCTTCTCCCGTTCTGACAATTCATTCCTGTCTTTTTCTTCGGTCCTTTTGTTTTTCGAGGATTCGAGCGCGGCTTTTATTTTCTTAGACACCGTTTGAGGGGAGTCGAATATGCTTATGCATATATCGTATTCTTTCGATATCCTTTCATTGTAAGGGCCATAATAAACCGCTATTATGGCAGGTTTCCCGGAACTGTCCGGAATTGTGCTGACACCGGTGCCCAGCTCGCATAAAACCGATGGATTTAAAATAATGATATCGGCGTCTACATATTTCCTGTTGTCGTAAGATGCCATGTCATTTATTATGCCTACAGCCACAGATTCGCCGGACTTTTCCAGTAGGGAACTTAGTCCATATGCCACAATGTAAGACGGTTCGATAATCAGGATATTGTATTTTTTTGAATTCATTTTCCTTCTTTTTTATCCGAACCTCCGTGCTGTCTGTCTTTGCAGTAAATACCCTCCTCAATAGCCGAAACCAAAGGAACAAGCAGTTTGTCTTCGATTATCGTATGGGCTGTCAAATCATCCTCGATTTTATATACATCTTCCAGTACCCTGAATCTCACAGGGGAAGAAGCCGATTCCGGAAGATATTTCATTATGATATTCTTGAAGTCGTTCAGCTTCTCTTCAATGTTGCCGTGATGCTTCGCGAAAGATTTTATGTTGTATCTCCCTCCGGCTTTTCCTTCGAGCAGATTTTCCACATATGGAAAGACGGTGTTTTCTTCATAATCGAAATGCTTGCGTATCTCGTTTTCGTAATCATCGAAAAACTTGTTCAACGTTTTCTCACTTACTTTGTCGCACAACTCCATCATTTTGTGGATATTGCCATGAAGTTCGGGGAAATAGTCGTCAATATAGAAGCTGTGGCAGGCCCTCAGATATCGGATTATTCCTTTTATATCCGAAATGTCCAGATTGTCTGGATTAGGAATTAATTCCCCGTATGTGAAGATATTGCATACACACAAAAACAGTTCCGGAGACAGGCCGTATCTATCGCATATATCTTCTACAGTATCTTCCCCGAATCCCAATCTGATGTCCAGGTGTTCGAGGACCAAAATAAGTTCCGGTTCAGCGGAAATCATATCAGCCATCTTCATCTTGGATGAAAAAGCAACGATATTTTTATTCATCATGAATCCGATTATTTTTCATATATGGCAAATATACCATATTCCCGTAAATTCTGAAATCGCTATAATTGATTATAAATCAAACAATGTTAGTCATTCATAAGTATCGGAAGGAAGAATGGTTATATCTGGATTTGAGATTATGAAATAAAATCATAACTTTGACTGCCGGCTTGTTTAGATTCCCGGCATAGATATTATGGATGAAATCTCTGGCATATTGACAATTATCCTCGTCTTTGCGGTTCCCATACTTGTAAAGATCATGGACAAGAAACTCGCGGAGGCCGCAAAGAAAGGCGTCCCGACTGTCGTAAATCGTAATATAGGCAATCCTTTGGAAAGGGATGTCAAAAATTCTCCCGATAGCAGGCTTTCTGTTGCCGGAGAAGAAAGGCCTGCGGAAAAAATACCGGCTGAAATAGAAGAAGCGGTCATAACCGGATCCCAAACGGAGAAGAGTGTCCGGGATCATGGCAAATCGATTTTGGATAAACGGAATCTCATTGTATATGAGGCTATTATGAGGCCAAAGTTCAAGGAAGACGGTTTTCTGCAGTAAGCATTCGTCCGCCTTATTTACTAATAAACGGCACGGATTGATTTTAAGATATTTCTTTATTATATTTGCATTGTCAGTAGGGTTCTGCCAAACACTTTTAGGCAGAACTCATTTTGGTATTTCATCTTTTTCGTTATGGCGGTAATATATTCGCCATCACGTGAAAAGGTCGTCACCATATATTACTGGCTTTATTAATGATTTTTTAATTACTAATAACTTTTTAATTATGTCAGCTGTTCATTATATGACCCAAGAGGGATTGGATAAGCTAAAGAAAGAACTTGCCGACGCTTTGGCACAGCGTCCTGTTATTTCGGCGCAGATAGGAGAGGCGAGGGAAAAAGGCGATTTGTCCGAAAATGCCGAATATGATGCCGCAAGAGATGCCCAGGGGCTTTTGGAAGTAAAAATAGCGAATCTCAAAAATATTCTTGCGAATGCCAAGGTTATAGACGAATCGAGGCTGGGGACTGAAAAAATAGGAATGATGAACAAGGTGAAGGTCCAGAATCTTTCCAACAAACAGATAATGGAATTCACTTTGGTAGGGGAAACCGAGGCGGATTTTTCGAAAGGAAAGCTAGCGGCGACGACCCCGATCGGAAAAGCCTTGATAGGGCATTCGAAAGGGGAGACTGTAGAAGCGACCGTCCCTTCCGGTGTCATGAAATTCAAAATATTGGACATATCACTTTAAAATAATATGGCGACAATTTTCACAAAAATCGCAAGAGGCGAAATTCCTTCTTACAAGGTGGCGGAAAATGATCAGTTTTACGCATTCCTTGATAACAATCCTCTTGTGAAAGGGCATACTTTGGTGATTCCGAAGAATGTGGAGGATGATTATATTTTCCACCTTGACGAGAAAACATATCTCGGATTGTGGGCTTTCGCGAAAAAGGTGGCTGTAGCAATGAAAGCTGCCGTACCTTGTGCCAGGGTTGGGGTTTGCGTACTAGGCCTTGAAGTTCCCCATGCCCATATACATCTCGTTCCGCTCAATAGTGAAGAAGATCTGAATTTCAGGAATGACAGGATAAGGCTGACGGCCGAAGAATATAAACAGATTGCTGCATCAATCAACAGTGAATATGAAAAACTTTAGATTTTCCGTATTGTTCATTGCCGCGGCAGCAGCTTCGGCGGCCTTCACTTCTTGTTGCCATTCGGCCAGAATCGAAGGAACACTGTCTGATGCCCCGGGTTCGGAAGTCGTTGTAAAGCTTCTGGATATCAATAATTATAAGATTCTTGATACGGTGGATACAGACAAGGACGGAGGCTATTATTACAAGACAGAGATAGCAAAAGGTCAGCCTGAATTCATTTATCTGTTTTACAAAGATACGAAAATAGCATCGCTTCTTCTGGACAGGGGAGACAATGTCAAGGTCACTTCCGATACTCTCGGGTCATATTCCGTGGAAGGTTCGGAAGAAAGCAATAAGCTCCAGGAAGTGGAAAAGGATTATTCCGATTTCATGGACAAATTTGCCGCGACTTCGTCTATGCTAAGCGGGCTCGATCCTTCTTCGGATGAAGCCAAATCCGTACAAAAGGATCTTTCCAAACAATATATCGATTATTACAGGAGCAGGATAAGGTATATAATTCAGAATTCGCATTCAATGACCTGCATTCCCGTATTATATCAGAGTATAAATGAGAATTTCCCGGTTTTCAGCCAGCAGACCGATGCCATACATTTCAACAATATCACCGATTCCCTTTCCGCCATATATCCGAAGTCGGAATATGTGAAGGCTTTGAGAAAAGAAGCCGAAAGGCGCGGCAAGCTTCTGAACATGGGAATCAGGCTAAAGGATGCCGAACAACTTTCTTATCCGGATCTTACGCTTCCTGATATCAATGGCAATAAAGTAAGCTTGAGCGAAGTAAAGTCAAAGGTCGTTATGATACAATTCTGGTCGGCTTCGGACCCATCCGAGAAGATGTATAACCTTGATGTGATAAAGCCGTTGTATGATAAATACCATGACAAGGGCCTTGAAATATATCAGGTCGGAATCGATTCCGACAAAGGCTTATGGGCTTCAGTCGTGAAGAACCAGGAACTTCCGTGGATAAACGTCTGCGACGGGCTTGGAAATCAATCCCCTGCAGTCACTCTGTATAATTTGAGCAAATTGCCGGTAACATATTTCTTGAAGGGTGACAATCTCACCGGAGGAAAAACCGAAACCGGAAAATCGCTGGAAAAGACTTTGGCCGGACTCTTTTGATTCGCATGATTCGCAAAGTTTTTCAAAACACTTTGTGGCGGCTGACGGTCGGAATAAATTGCTTTAGATAGAACGGTTCGAAGTAGGCGACATCTTCGAACCGTTTTTCGTCCAGCATTGCTAATGCCGGTTTCAACATCGAAGAGGCTTTCGGATTGCAGTTGCAGAAAAAAGCGTTGCCGCTTTTCAGAATTTCCGAACATTTCGCCGCCCCGTCACCTATGAACAGCACGGGCCCTTCCTGCAATTCCTTGCAGAAACTTTCAGGGTCTATTACCTTCGGCTCTGTTTCCGTGATTTGTTTCCCGTCAGGTGTGAAAACCGAAGTATATACTTCCATTCTGCGGGCGTCTATCATGGGAACGATATATTTGCAGCCTTCCGGAAGAAGATTCCCGTCGATGGCCTGCCAAACGAGCGTATCCAGCGTTCCGACGGACAGTAGTCCGATTCCGGCGCCGAAACACAAACCCTTGGCTGTGGAAACTCCCACTCTAAGTCCCGTGTATGATCCCGGGCCTTTGCTGACGCAGACAGCCGTGCAATCTTTTACGGTAAGGCCTTTCCCGTCAAGTATTTCTTTGATGAAAGGAGCCGTAAGTGCGGCTTGTTCCCTCATTTCGCTGCTTTCCTTATAAGCCGTTATTTTCCCGTCTTCGGCCAGTGCCACCGAAGTCATTGCGGTTGAAGTTTCAATAAGAATGATTCGTATCATTTGAATAAAAATAATTTCAAATATGGAAATATGGTGTACGCAAAGTTTTTCAATGGATTATATAACAATGAATTGTTTAAAATATCGGCGTTCACCAAATTGAATTTCGTGTTTAAAGTATTGAAAAGGATTATGAGCAGCCCCAATACGAGGGAAACTTTGAAAGCGGCGAACAGAAGTCCGAGGAGTTTGTCCAGCCATCCGAGCAGGATGATCTTGATTCCCGCACGCAGAAGCCTGCCCAGTAAAAGGAAACCCATGTAGACTATTCCTAGTATCAGTACGAATGCTATGATGTAAAGAATGGTCTTTGAAGCATGTATGTACAGGGAAAGCCAGTCGCAGATCAGATTTGTGAATTTGAATGACAGCCATACGCCGATTACAAGGGCCAGCAAGCCTGCCGCCTGGGAAATGAACCCTTTTGCAAACCCCTTGATTACAGGAGGAATGAAGCAAATTATCAGTATGACGTCCAGTATATTCATAAATTTGATAAAAAGTCAGAAATGCCTATCTTTGCAGACTAAAAAGTATCGTTTGCAGCAGATGCATTTGCATACGCAAAAATAGACAAAAATTATGACATTTAAAGAGTATAAAGGTCTGGACCTTGTTTCCGTCAACAACGAGATATTGACAAGGTGGAAGAAAAACGGCGCTTTCGAGAAATCCCTTGAGTTAAGGGAAGGCGCTCCCGAGTTTGTATTCTTTGAAGGTCCTCCTTCCGCAAACGGAATGCCCGGAATCCATCATGTAATGGCAAGGTCCATAAAGGATGCCGTCTGCCGGTACAAGACACAGAGCGGTTTCAAGGTGAACCGTCGCGCCGGCTGGGATACACACGGACTTCCCGTGGAAATCGGGGTTGAAAAAATGCTCGGTATACACAAGGATGATATAGGAGATAAGATTTCCGTTGAGGAATACAACAGCATCTGCCGGAAAGAAGTCATGAAATACACCAAAGAGTGGGTTTCCCTCACCGAA
The DNA here is from genome assembly GCA_022648685.1 of Bacteroidales bacterium. Classification (GTDB taxonomy): domain Bacteria; phylum Bacteroidota; class Bacteroidia; order Bacteroidales; family UBA932; genus Cryptobacteroides. Next base: position 60,556 of record JALCMW010000001.1, on the reverse strand, counting down.
AGGATCGGCTACTGGGTGGATACGGACGATGCATACATCACATACGACAATAGATATATCGAGACACTCTGGTACCTTCTCAAAAAGATATACGACAAGGGTCTGCTTTATAAAGGATTTTCCATACAACCGTATTCCCCGTCGGACGGGACCGGTCTGAGTTCGCACGAATTGAACCAGCCCGGCTGCTACAAGGATGTTACGGATACCACCGTTACATGCCAGTTCGAAATAATAGAGGATGCAAAATCGCAACCTCTTTTCGAAGGTGCCGGACTTCCCGTATTTTTTATAGCATGGACAACTACTCCATGGACATTGCCTTCAAACACAGCTCTTTGTGTAGGACCGAAGATAAAATATGTCAGGGTTGAGTCTTTCAATCCTTACACCGGTTCTCCGGCAATATATCTGGTCGCCGAGGATCTGGTTGAATCATGGTTCGGCAAAGACGGAGAAGGTCTCTCTTTCGAAAACTATAAGAAAGGCGACAAGATAATCCCTTACAAGATTCTTGACGGTGTATTCAAAGGCGCCGATATGGTAGGTGTAAGATACCGTCAGCTTATTCCCTGGTTCAAGCCCATTGAAGGAGATGCCTTCAGGGTGATTTCCGGGGATTATGTAAGTACGGAAGAAGGTACGGGAATCGTACATATTGCACCGACATTCGGAGCTGATGACAAAAAAGTTGCCGCCGATTTCGGTATCCCTCCTCTGATGGTGATCGACAAAAACGGAAACCTTCAGCCGCAGGTGGACAGGGACGGCCGGTTTTTCAGACTGGAAGACCTTGATCCTGATTACGTCAATGGGCATGTGTCCGCCGATTATAAGGAATATTCCGGAAGATATGTGAAAAATGCCTATGACGACAACCTTCCAAAGGATGCCGATTCGCTGGATGTAGATATGTGCATGATGATGAAAGCCGATGGACGCGCTTTCAGAATCCAGAAACATGTCCACAGTTATCCGCACAGTTGGAGAACTGACAAGCCGATCCTTTACTATCCTCTGGATGCCTGGTTCATAAAGACTTCCGCTGTCAAAGACCAAATGGTCGCCTTGAACAAAACGATCAAATGGAAACCGGAATCCACAGGTACAGGACGTTTTGGCCAGTGGCTTGAAAATATACAGGACTGGAACTTGTCCCGAAGCCGTTTCTGGGGTACTCCTCTTCCCATATGGAGAACGGAAGACGGAAAGGAAGAAAAATGTATAGGAACGGTAAAGGAATTATATTCCGAAATCGAGAAAGCGGTGTCTGCGGGTTTCATGGAATACAATCCTCTTGCCCGCAAAGGTTTCGATCCCGGAGATATGGGCAAGGACAATTATGACAAGATAGATCTTCACAGGCCATATGTTGATGAAATCTTCCTGGTTTCCCCTTCAGGGAAGAAAATGATCAGGGAGAGCGACCTGATAGATGTCTGGTTTGATTCCGGTTCCATGCCATATGCCCAGGAAGGACTTCGCAATCTCGATTCGCCTGAATTCGGACGAACTGCGGATTTCATTGCCGAAGGAGTGGACCAGACGCGCGGCTGGTTCTATACCCTTCATGCCATCCATACCATGGTAAGCGGAACCCCCGCTTTCAAACGCGTGATTTCAAACGGCCTGGTCTTGGACAAGAACGGAGAAAAAATGAGCAAGCGTCTGCATAATGCGGTGGATCCGTTCAAAGCTTTGGACAAATACGGTGCCGATGCCTTGCGCTGGTATATGCTTACCAATGCCCAGCCATGGGATAATCTCCGTTTCGATGAAGCCGGCGTGGATGAAATAAGGAGAAAATTCTTCGGGACTCTGTACAATACTTATTCTTTCTTCGCCTTGTACGCAAATGTAGACGGCTTCGATCCTAAATCGGAGCGGATCCCTTATAATGAACGTCCGGAAATAGACAGATGGATAATATCGCTTCTTAATACACTTGAGAAGAATGTCACAGCCGCATACGAAGATTACGACATTACCACAGCCGGTCGTCTTATCCAGGATTTCGTCTGCGATAATGTCAGCAACTGGTATGTCCGTCTCAACAGGAAGAGATTCTGGGGCGGAAGCATGGAAAGGGATAAAATGGCAGCATACCAGACACTTTACGAAGTTCTTGTGAATATTGCGGTACTGTCTGCTCCGATAGCGCCTTTCTATATGGACAGGCTCTATCTTGATCTCGTTCCGGAAGGAGCTGAGTCCGTCCATTATGTTGATATGCCTTCCTTTGATGATTCGGTTGTGGACAAAGATCTTGAGGAAAGGATGGAGTTGGCCCAGAGGGCTTCTTCAATGGTTCTTGCATTGAGGCGCAAGGTCAACATAAAAGTCCGCCAGCCTCTTTCCAAACTTGTCATCCCTGTGATTTCAGACAAAGTGAAAATCCAGCTTGAAAAAGTCAAGGATCTTATTTTGGGTGAAGTCAACGTCAAGGATGCGGAGTTCATTTCCGATACTACCGGCATAATCACGAAAAAGATAAAGCCTAATTTCAAGACGCTCGGGAAGGAATACGGCAAGGATATGAAAAAGATAGCTGCCGCTTTCGGCTCGTTCACGCAAAAGGCCATAGGTGAAATACAGGAAGCCGAAACTACGGGTAATCCATATTCTTTCAGAACTACTGACGGAATAAATGTTGTGCTGAAACCCGGGGACTACTTCATATCGTCTGAAGATATGCCCGGTTGGCTTGTTGCAACCGACGGTCCTCTTACTCTGGCTTTGGATATAGAAATCAACGATTCTTTAAAGAGGGAAGGTGTAGCCAGGGAACTTATAAACAGAATCCAGAATCTCCGGAAAGACAATGGATTCGATGTCACTGACAAAGTCAAGGTGATCATATATGCGGAAAATACCGATTATGATGAAATTTCGGATTCACTTGAATCATTCCGTGATTATATTGCTTCACAGACTTTAGCCTTGTCGATAATGCTTGAAAAACCTTCGGCCGGCGAAGATCATGGTTCGGCCGTGGAATGGAATGAAGCTTCGATAAGGATAGATGTAATTCGTAAATAATATCGTTTAAATAGTTAAGCTTATGGCAACTGAAGATTTTAAAGCTAAAGGCCGTGCTTCTGCCGAAAATGCAACGGATAACAATGATTTTGGAAAAAACCGTTATTCCGATGAAGAGCTGGAAGAATTCAAAGGCATTATCAATGAAATGCTTGATAAGGCACGTAAAGAGTATGAAACTCTCAGGCAGGTTGTTATGCATAACGGAAGTAATGACATCGAAGATACTTCCCCTTCTTTCAAGACGGTTGAGGACGACGGAGCCGCTCAATTGTCCAAAGAAGAGGCCAGCCAGTTGGCACAGCGCCAATATAAATTCATAAAGAATCTGGAGGCTGCTCTTGTCAGGATAGAGAACAAGACTTACGGTATCTGCCGGGTTACCGGTAAGCTTATCCCTAAGGAAAGACTCCGTTTGGTGCCTCATGCCACTCTGACAGTGGAAGCAAAAGAGATGCTTGCCAAAAAAGGCAAAAACTAGCATGAAAATTCCAAAGGGCAAGAAGCTGCTGATTCTCGGGGCTTTGCTTGTTATTGTCGATCAGGTGATAAAAATTCTGGTCAAGACAAACATGGCTGTAGGTGATTCTTTTCCTGTTATAGGTCATTGGTTCAGGATATTGTTCATAGAAAACGAAGGTATGGCGTTCGGAATGAAATTCGGCGGCGTTGCAGGGAAATTCTTGCTTACATTATTCCGTCTCGCTTTGTTCGGTGCCTTATGCTGGTGGATCACGAAATTGGTTAGGCAGTCCGGGAAAACATTGGCATCCGGATCCATTGATCCCGGAAAAACCGGGATTTCGCGAAAAGTTCCCGATGGCGTTCTTATAGGATTGACACTGATTACAGCCGGGGCTTTGGGAAATATCATTGATTCATTATTCTATGGCCTTGTTTTCAGCGAATCGGCTCCCGGAGTCGTTGCCAGCTTCGGAGGTCATTACGCACCTTTGATGTTCGGCAAAGTCGTGGACATGTTTTATTTTCCACTGATAGATACCACATGGCCTTCATGGATTCCTGTGATAGGGGGCCATGCTTTCCGGTTCTTCGAACCCATATTCAACTTCGCCGACAGCTGTGTAACGGTCGGTGCCTTTTATCTTATTATATTTCAGTATAAGTTTTTTTCAGGGGACAAATCCAAGTGAGATGCCGGTTGTTTTCGACCAAGACGTTTACTTAACCAATACATTTGCTTAACCAAGATTATTTGTTTGACCGAGGTATTTGTTCGACTGAAACATTCTGTTCGCCCAAGGCTTTTGTTTGATCGGGGTATTTGTTAGACAAAAAAGCTATCGGACGATGACCGTTCCGGCCTGATCCGATAGCGTAAAAATAACCAACAATAATGCAGTTCTAAAAAACTGCCATTTCATTATCAAGGCCCGCCTTTTCGAATCGAAAGTCTTTCGCTTTCCGTCCGTAAAAGATATGACCGATTATAAGACAAATTCAAAGTCGTAAGGTTTAATCGTTTTTCTATTTTTTGTCGAAAAGACGAAAAATTATTGCAAAAACAGGAAATACCGCTATATTTGCATCATTGTTTAACAGGATTATTTAACAAACTTGTCAATAATGGCCGATGCGTATAACAAAACCGAACTTGCAATATTGAATGCTGCCGAGGAAATCTTTCTGAAAAAAGGTTATGATGGAGCGAAAACCACGGAAATTGCACAAACCGCCGGTGTGACCCATGCTTTGCTTCATTATTATTTCCGTACGAAAGAAAATCTTTTCAACAAGGTCTACGAAAAGAAAGTGGACTTGATTTCGCATTCCCTTTTTTCCTGTTTTTTCGATTTCAGTCTTCCGTTGCATGAACGGCTGAAGAAAGCGATAGAGTCTCATTTCGATTTCCTTTATGACAATCCCGGATTGCCGCGGTTTGTAATAAATGAAATAATACCTGACGGAAACAGGATGGAAAAATTCAAGAATACGGTAGGTACCGTGCCCGAGGTTCTGTTGGATACGTTGCAAAAGGAACTGGATTCCGCTGCTTCCGCCGGTGAAATCTGCCGTATTAAGGCTGCCGATCTTATGCTTGACATCGTATCTTTGAATGTATTCCTTTTCCTGATGTATCCGGTGATCAAAGAATTGTCCGGTCGGATTTACGGAAGCGAGAAAGCTATGCTTGAAGCTCGCAAAGCAGAGAATGTCAAAGTCATAATTGCCCGTCTCAAAAATACCGATTCAAAATGAAACGAATATTCCTGATTATTGTTTCCTTGTCATTCTCCGTTGCCGGTATTGCCCAGACTTCATTGGAAGAATGCCAGAAACTTGCTGCGCGTAATTATCCGATGATCCGCCAATATGATCTTGTGGAGAAAACGATGAAATATTCATTAAGCGATATCTCGCGGGAATGGCTTCCCAAGGTTTCATTATCCGCCAGGGCTTCATACCAATCCGATGTGGCTTCTTTTTCCGACAAACTTCTCCAGGTTTATAAGTCGATGGGTGTGGATATGAAAGGTCTGAACAAAGACCAATATCGTACCGAAGTCGATATTACCCAGACTATATGGGACGGAGGCGCTTCACGTGCCGAAAGCCGTTTCACACTTGCACAAGGTGAAGCGGACAGGGAATCGGTGGCCGTAGATATGTATGCAGTCAGAGGCCGGGTGAACGATCTTTTCTTCGGGGCCTTGCTTGCCGATGCACAAGTGAGGGAGACGGGATTGGTTATGAATCTTCTGGCTGCCGATCTGGAAAAGATCAAGTCATATCTTGCCAACGGGACAGTCATGCAATCGGATGCCGATGCTGTGGAAGCCGAATTACTGACCGTAAAACAACAAATGACCGGACTTGAAGCGGCAAAGGATTCTTATCTTGCCATGTTGTCAATATTTACGGGAATTGAAGTGGATTCTGTTTCAGTCCCGGATGAAATTTACGTAGGAGCCATGGAAAACAATCGTCCGGAGTTGTCTTATATGGAAAGTCTGGAAGATAAATTCTCTGCGCAGGAACAAGCGGTAAGAGCTTCGACGTATCCGCGTATAGGCTTGTCCGTACAAGGTTTTTATGGAAATCCGGGTCTGAACCTTTTCAAGGATATGATGGAAAACCGATGGACATGGAATTATTCCGCCGGACTTCGTCTTCAGTGGAACTTCGGGGCATATTATACCAAACGGAACAAATTGCTGAGTCTTTCTGCCGCAAAGGACAGAGTTGCCGTGAATATGGATACATTCCTTTTCAATTCACGTCTGGCTGCGAGCGGGCAGCAAAGGACGATCGGCAGCCTTCATGACCAGATGGAACAGGATGACAAAATAATTGCTTTAAGGAAGTCCGTCAGGGCGGCTTCGGAATCTAAGCTGGAAAACGGCGTTTCAGATGTTACCGATCTTCTGAGGGATATCACTGCGGAAAAGCAGGCGAGACTTAATAAAGAAATCCACAATATAGAATTGTTGAAAAATATTTATGATTTGAAATACACCGTAAACGAATGAAAATATGAAACGAAATGCTATTTTTCTTTTGGCTGTCCTTACAGCGGCTTGCACCGGGAAACAGCCTTACGATGCCGAAGGGACTTTCGAAGCCGATGAAGTGACCGTATCTGCGGAAGCTTCCGGACGAATCCTGTCTCTCGATCTGGAAGAAGGCGACTCTGTAAAGGCGTGGGAACAGATCGGAGCTATCGATTCGGTCCAGCTTTATCTTTCGAAAATGCAACTATTGAAAAGCTGCAGTTCCGTTTCAATTTCCAGACCCGATATATCCAAACAAGCTGCCGCTTTGCGGGATCGTATAGACAAGCAGAATACGGAAAAGGCCAGGGTTGAACGGCTTCTGGAATCCGGTGCGGCTACAAGAAAGCAGCTTGATGATATAAATTCTTCCATAAAGGTGCTTCAAAGCCAGCTTTCGGCGCAGTTGTCCGCGTTGCACAACAGCGCTGCAAGCATAGACGCGCAGAGTTCCGCTATGGAAATCCAGGTGGCACAGGTGGATGACAAACTTTCCAAATGCCGTATTTGTTCCCCTGTTAGCGGGACAGTGCTTTCAAAATATGTATTGGCAGGTGAACTTGCCATTGCCGGACATCCCCTGTTCAAAGTAGCGGATCTTTCGAATATGTATTTGCGTGCTTACGTGACATCTTCCAGACTTGTGTCGTTGAAACTCGGACAGAAAGTGAAAGTCACGGCGATGTTCGGAGGCAATAACGACCGTCATTATGACGGGATTATATCATGGATATCGCAGGAAGGCGAATTTACTCCGAAAAACATACGCACGGACAATGAAAGGGCAGATATGGTGTATGCGGTCAAGATCGCCGTCAAGAATGACGGATATATAAAAATAGGTACGTTCGGTCAAGTGACATTCTGAAGAAAATGGATTCCATCATTGCTGAAAATATTTCCAAAACCTACGGTACCGTCAAAGCTCTGAAAGAAGTTTCACTGACCGTGCAAAAAGGGGAACTTTTCGGTCTTATCGGAGCCGACGGAGCAGGGAAGACCACCCTTTTCCGTATACTGGCATCCCTTATACTTCCTGACGCCGGTAAGGCGTCGGTGGAAGGACTCGATCCTGTATCGGACTACCGGAGGCTTCGTTGTATTACAGGGTATATGCCAGGCCGTTTTTCGCTTTACGGTGATTTGACAGTAGAAGAAAATATCCGTTTTTACGCAACGGTTTTCGGCACTACTCTGGAAGCGGGACGGGTACTTATAGATGACATTTACAAGCAATTGGAACCGTTCCGTAACCGTGCAGCCTCCAGACTTTCAGGCGGTATGAAACAGAAACTCGCCCTTTGCTGCGCTTTGATCCATTCTCCTTCCGTGCTGTTTCTGGACGAACCCACGACAGGTGTAGATCCTGTTTCCAGACGTGAATTCTGGCTTGTCCTGAAGCATCTCAGGGAATCCGGCATGACAGTTATGGTTTCGACTCCTTATATGGAAGAGGCGGGTCAATGCGGCAGGATCGCTTTTATAAAGGAAGGAAGTATACTTTATTCCGAAACTCCCGGGCGTATAGTGGAATCTTTCGGGGAAACGCTTTATGCGGTAAGTTCAGACAGAATGCATACTCTGCTTGATGATGTCCGTTCTTTCACCGGCATAAAATACTGTTATTCTTTCGGGGACTCCCATCACTTTGTCGTAGATGAAAGTTTCTCCGGTGAGAAGGCCCTTGCCGGTTATCTCGCCGGAATAGGGTATGGAAATATTACCGTTAAAAAGATACAGCCAACAATGGAGGATTGTTATATGAAATTATCTTTGCGATGATGGGGGAGAATGCCATAGAAGTCAGGAATCTTACCAAACGTTTCGGTGATTTCACTGCGGTCGATCATATTTCCTTCACCGTGGGCAAAGGGGAAATATTCGGTTTCCTGGGTGCTAACGGAGCCGGAAAGAGTACGGCTATGAAAATCCTGTGCGGTCTGAGCCTTCCTACGGAAGGAGAAGGGACGGTAGCCGGATATGACATATTGAAAGAAACCGAAAGCATAAAAAAATCGATAGGTTATATGAGCCAGCGGTTTTCCCTGTATGATGACCTTACGGTTGCGGAAAATATCCGTTTATATGCCGGAATATACGGGGTTTCCGACAAGGAAATTTCCCCGAGGACCGACAAGGTCCTTGCAAATCTGGATTTTACCGCCGAGAAAAATACTATGGTCGGTTCCCTTCCTCTGGGATGGAAGCAGAAGCTTGCTTTTTCCGTAGCCGTTTTCCATCATCCCAAGATAGTATTTCTTGATGAACCTACCGGAGGCGTGGATCCCGTGACCAGGCGTCAATTCTGGGAAATGATATATAAAACGGCCGATAAAGGCATAACAGTCTTTGTGACTACGCATTATATGGATGAGGCTGAATATTGCGACAGAGTTTCCATTATGGTTGACGGCCGTATAGAGGCTCTCGGTTCCCCTTCTGCTCTAAAGAGCGGATTCGGAGCAAACAATATGGATGACGTATTTCAGAAATTGGCGCGCAAAGCAGAAAGAGGGTGATTATGGGAAGCAGAGTGACATTTGTAAAAAAGGAGTTCTTCCATATCTTGAGGGACAAGAGGACTATGCTCATCCTCATCATAATGCCCATAGTCGAGATAATCCTGTTCGGTTTCGCCATCTCTGTCGAGATACAAGGGATAAATATTGCAGTGGTTACTTCCGATATGGGAGAAACAGTAAGGAAGATTGAAGAAAAGATCGATGCCAATCCGTATTTCAAGATTGCAGGGACTTTTTATTCTCAGGATGAGGCATTGAAGATGATGAGAGTTGGGAAGATAGATATGATCCTTCGTTTCCCTTCCGGCTTAGACAGAAAAATCCTTTCTTCAAATCATGAAAGGAAATCCGTACTCTCCGCTTCCCCTGTCCGGATTATTGTCGATGCTTCAAATCCGAATACGGCTGTTACAGAGCAGATGTATCTTAAGAACGTCCTGATGTCCTGTTTTTCAGGAGAGGGAGCCGTTGCCGCTTATGGAATCACTTCCGGAATATCTTTCGAAACATCTGCCGTTACACCTGAGGAAACTGTTAGAGGAACGTCAGCTGTGGCGTCGTCCGGAACTGCTTCCGGAATGATTGGAGGGACGCCGGCAGGAACATCCGGCGTAGCATCTATCGGTCATGAGGGTAATGTGGTTCCGGATATAAGGCTCATGTACAATCCGGGCATGCAAAGTTCATATAATTTCGTCCCGGGAATCATGGGTATGATTATGATAATCATTTGCGCCATGATGACTTCAGTCTCGATAGTAAGAGAGAAAGAAAACGGTACTATGGAAGTCCTTCTTGTCTCACCTGTCAAACCGCTTACGGTGATAATATCCAAGATGATTCCTTATTTTGTCATATCTTCGATAAATCTGGCCGTAATACTTCTGCTTGCGAAATTCGTTCTGGCCGTGCCTCTCTCCGGAAGCCTTTTCTGGACCTGTGCCATTTCCATGGTCTATATTATACTTTCGCTTGCCTTGGGTATGCTGATTTCCACTTTGGTGAAAACACAGGCTGCCGCTATGCTGTCTTCCGCAATGCTTTTGCTTCTGCCGGTCATCATGCTTTCCGGAATGATCTTTCCGATAGAAAGCGAACCGCATTTCTTTCAATGGATTTCCATGACCGTACCTGCCAGATGGTATATTTCGGCCATGCGTAAGCTTATGGTGGAAGGGCAGCAGCTGAGTGCGGTTCTTCCCGAACTGGGAATTCTTTCAGGTATGGCTGTCCTTCTCATCTCCGTGGCCTTGTTTAATTTGAAAAGCAGATTGGAATAATGCTCAAGTATTTGATAGAAAAAGAATTCAAACAGTTTTTCCGCAACTCTTTTCTGCCGCGGCTCATAATCGTGTTTCCGATCATGATCATGCTGGTAATGCCATGGGTGGCTACTTTGGACATCAGGGGAGTAAATGTTACGGTTGCCGATTCGGACAGATCCACGCTTTCTTCCAGACTTATAGAGAAAATCAATGCTTCGGAGTATTTTTCCGTCAGAAGGGTGACCTTGTCGTATGCCGATGCGTTGGAAGATGTCGATGACGGGCTGTCGGATCTGGTGCTTGATATTCCGTCAGGTTATGCCGATAGCCTCGGAAGAGGAAAATCATGCAAGATACTTGTAGCTGTGAATGCGGTGAACGGAACCAAAGGCTATCTGGGAGGTAATTATATGGCCGGAATCCTTTCCGGTACCGGAGCCGGTGTGGATGTGTCTGTCCTTAATATGTATAATCCGACCTTGAATTACAGGCAGTTCATGATCCCGGCATTTCTTGCCGTGCTCATCATGATGCTTTGCGGTTTCCTGCCGGCTCTTAATATAGTGAGTGAAAAAGAGAAGGGGACGATAGAACAGATAAACGTGACCCCCGTAGGTAAATTCCAGTTCATTTTCGCCAAGCTTATTCCTTATTGGCTGATAGGCTTCGTCGTACTTGCAATTTGCTTTCTTCTTGGCTGGCTGGTCTACGGCTATTTGCCTGCCGGAAGTTTCATAGTCATTTTGGCCGGGACGTTTGTGTTCATTCTAGGGATATCGAGCATCGGTCTTATTATCTCGAACTATTCACAGAGCATGCAGCAGTCCATGCTTGTCATGTTTTTCTTCATATTGATATTCAATCTTATGAGCGGTCTGTTCACTCCGGTGCGTTCCATGCCTGGCTGGGCGCAGACGATAGCGGCATGCATTCCTCCGAAATATTTTATCGAGATACTTCGAGGTGTCTATCAGCGCGGTTGCGGTTTCTCTGATCTGGGGATTCAGTTTGCCGCCCTGACCATTTTTGCGGTCTTTTTTGGTCTCTCTGCTGTTTTGACCTATCGAAAACGGGCATAAACCGACAATGAAATGATAGTGTACACCAGCGGGCCTGCCTTGCCACTTACCTGTCCTGCCCTGACTTTCCATGTATAAGCCGATAGTGAATAATGCTGATGATCTGCCCCTCCACTTATTAGCTGACAGCAAGTGATGGCGATTATGTGCCCCTTCCCGTATAAGCCGATAGTAAGTGATGGCGATGATTTGCCTATCCACATATAAACTGACAGTGAGCAGCTACAAACGAAAAGGTATAAAAAATTTGCAGTGAGTCTGAAAATGACTATATTTGCACTCCTTTTTGGAATGAAAGGCGTCCGGACCGGAAACTTACCGTACGGACGGGGTTATTCTCCGCATCGGAGTTTAAACCCTAATCATTTTTTCAGGCTGTACTCCCATACGGGAGACAACCTTATTATTGGAGAGTTGGCCGAGTGGTTGATGGCGGCAGTCTTGAAAACTGTTGACCTTTACGGGTTCGGGGGTTCGAATCCCTCACTCTCCGCAGAAACGATAAGGTAGTTACTTTGTAACTGCCTTATTTTCATTTATATGCGTGTCTATTGCTTTGACACTCCGCAACTTGTGTCTCTTTTTGTCTCTCCTTACCCTCTTTTGTAGATAGTTCAGAATGAGGGACATAGAGACCAAAAAAGACAACGTCTTGTAAGAAATTCGTAACCACTCAGAGACAAGGTCGTAACCACTATGGTTTGTCTCTGTTGTGTCTCAAAAGTGTCTCTAATCTGTCTTTCATTGTCTTCTTCCTTTTTAGGCATAGAGAAGATTATAAACTAATTTTGCAGGCGAAGATTGATGAGTCTTTTGCTTGCAACCAAAAAGACAAAGACATGAAAGAAAGTCAGACTCAATCTCAACAAAGCACATTCTCGATCATCTTCGTGATCCAGAAGGGTAAACTTAAAGCCGATGGCACAGCGCCAATCATGGCCAGAATCACCGTCAACGGCAAGATGGTCCATTTCTCGACAAAACTCAGTGCTTATCCTAAACACTGGGATGCGGAGAACCATTGCACTCTCGGACTCACCAGAGACGAGAAGAACATAAACAATACGCTTGAAGATTTCAAAGATACCATTAAACGCAGGTACAACGAGACAATCTATCGAGGCGACGTCGTTTCGGCGCATCAGCTCAAGTCATCGCTGTTGAGCCTTGATGAGCGGAGTCAGAGCATATGTGACCTGTTCGATACTTTTTTGAAGGATTATGAACGCTTGGTGCTTACGCAAGACTATGGCAAAGAGGCATTTTTTCGTTACCAGCTTTGCAAGAAGCGTGTGGCCGAGTATATGGTATATGAGTACAAGACCACTGATATGCCTTTGGCTGCAATAGATAAGCGCTTCTTGGATAAACTGTACCTCTATCTTCGTGACCAAGGAGGCCTAAACAATAATACCGCAGTGAAGTTCCTGCACCGCTTCTCCTCTATCTTTAAGATGGCAAGGGATAACGGCTGGGTAACTGGCGACCCGTTCAAACTGCAGCATCTTCATCTCGACAAGGTAGACAGGGGCTACCTCACGACTGACGAAATTGAGAAGATCTACACCCACGAGTTTGACACCGACCGGCTGACTATTATTCGAGATATCTTCATCTTCTGCTGCTACACCGGCCTGCCATATATCGATTGCAAGAATCTCACCTATGACCACATTATCACTTGGTCAGATGGCAATCAGTGGATCAGCATTCATCGAACCAAAACCAAGGTTCCGGTCAATGTTCGCCTGCTTGAAGTGCCATTAATGATTATGGAGAAGTATAAAGGAGTGGCAAGGGGCAACAAAGTGCTGCCGGTGCCAAGCAACCAGAAGTGCAATGACTACCTGAAAGAGATTGCAGCAGTCTGCGGAATCAATAAAGAGATCACTTTCCATGTGGCCAGACATACCTTCGCAACGACAGTGACTCTTGGTAACGGAGTGCCCATTGAATCAGTCAGCAAGATGCTCGGTCACACGAACATCAAGACCACACAGATCTATGCGCGCATCACTGACCAGAAGGTCAATGGTGATATGGCTGTTCTGGCGGCCAAGCTCGACGCTAAGGAGCACGCGCTTCCTCAAGTGCCGAAGTCAGAAGAACTGAAAACCGCACGTGAGGCCAAATGTGCCCAAGACCTAGAGCAGATGGGCATCGCTCCTGCATTGAGTTAAAAGCTCGGCACAAGCCCCAACAGCCCCCAAGAAACCGAACAGAAACGGACGACTGCCTTAATGGTAGCCGCCCGTTTCGCTAATACGGAATCTACGCTTGAATTATGCCAAAAGAACCTTCTGAATCTTTTCCACAGCATCGAGCTTTTCCCAGCCGAAGTACTGTACTTCCCCAGAATAGAGATTGCCGTTTATGTCGTAAAAGGCCTCGTTCCTCTTGAATGGCTTCTTCCCAAAATGGCCATAGGCTGCTGTGACCTCATAGATAGGATTCTTCAGAGCGAACTTTTCAATTATCCTGCTGGGCCTGAGGTCAAATAGATCCCGCACCGCTGAGGCAATTCTCTCGTCGCTGAGTTCATTGTGCGCTGTCCCGAAGGTATCGACATAGATACTTACCGGCTGAGCCACTCCAATTGCGTATCCAATCTGTATCTGCACCTCATCAGCAATGCCTGCCGCCACGAGGTTCTTTGCTATGTAACGAGCAGCATAGGCAGCGCTTCGGTCAACTTTAGACGGATCCTTGCCACTGAATGCTCCTCCACCATGACAGGCCCTTCCGCCGTAGGTGTCAACGATAATCTTTCGCCCCGTAAGACCTGTATCTCCGGCAGGTCCACCAATGACGAACTTGCCCGTAGGATTGACTAGAAGGTCATATCCTTTGGCAAATAGATCGACCAGATCCTTTGGCAAAGACTGAATAAGAAGTGGAATAACTATCTCGCGAACATCTTTTTCGATCTTCTCATGCATCTGTTCATCGTCCGAGAGGAACTCTTTGTGCTGAGTGGAGAGAACTATAGTCTCTACTCGAAGAGCCTTCCTTCCATCGTACTGAATGGTAAACTGACTCTTGGCATCAGGAAGCAGATAAGGCATTTGGGAGGGTTGATGCGTTCGTATGGCATCCAGTACAAGCAGCAGTTGGTTGCTTAAGTAGATTGGCAGAGGTATAAGCTCCGGTGTTTCGTTGGTAGCATAGCCGAACATGATACCCTGATCGCCTGCACCCTGTTCTTCGCCTGAATCACGAATGACGCCTCTTGATATGTCCGGAGACTGACCATGAACGGTCGATATGACACCGCACGACTGAGAGTCGAAACCGGCCTCAGTATCAATGTAACCGATATCTCGTATTACTGCCCTTGCCACGTTCTCCACATTGACATGTGCGCGAGAAGTGATCTCCCCGCTGATGACTACCAGTCCTCTGGTGCAGAGCACCTCGCAGGCCACCCTGCTCTGTGGATCACGCCTAAGGTAGGCATCTAGTATGGCGTCTGATATCTGATCGGCCACTTTGTCGGGATGACCGGCCGAGACGCTCTCTGAAGTGAATAAATGTTTACTCATGATTGATTTGTATGATTTTATTGATATTGTCTGAAAAAGAAAAAGGCAGCTGGACCGAGATATTTTCGTTCCCATGGAGGATCCGAAATCAAACCGCTCGCAGCCGAGTCGTAATGTAGCTTCGTTCCCAAGAAACTGCCTTTTCTTGTGTATGTCTTTATTCCACTACTTTGAGATGGTATTTAAGTGATGAATTTGTTTTGTAGAGCTCAATGTATGCGATGTTGGAGATGCGCTGCCAGCCTATGCGCCCGACTGCCATTTTCTTGTAGAGAGCCACGCCAATCTTCATTTTCTTATTTGTCACATTCCTCCAGAAGCATCGTCCGGATATGGCACTCTCAGTGAGCGATATTACGCTAGCAAGGGAGTGATTGCTGCGCTGGAACCAAGGTGTCTTGTTGTTGCTGACCGGCCACCAAGAGTCTATCTCCGCTATGGCGCATGGAGGCATCCTTCGAGCCTTGCCTTGATTGAAGAGCTCGTACATAAACATCGGCATATTCCATCCTTTGCCATTGTAATGGCGTTTTCGGTATTTGAGAAGCGCCAAACGATACTTTGATGAGTTACTGTAAATCGCAGTGATTGGGTTCTCGATAATGGTGTACAGCTTTCCGGTCTCATCTTTCTGCGTTCTCAGGTTATACCATTCTGCCAGATCCGGAAGCGTCACTGAGTCAGGAATGGAAATGCCGTTCACAGCAGTGGTGATGCTGTTGTCGACATATTTCTTGACTGCCGCACCCGTCGGCAAAAAGTAATTCGAGTTCGAAAGAGATGTCTGCACCTTTACTGATGAGGCCTTGACCGATTTTGAGCCGGCACCAAGCAGAATGTAATCCGTCGAGAGTGTCCCTGAGGCTGTGACATCTCCAGATGAGGAGCTGCTGCCACCAGACGACCCGCTTGAAGAGGATGGGTAATTGAGACATATCCAGCTCACATTATTTCCTCCGGTGGGGACGCAGAGAAAGGTGAGCGTTCCGGCTAAATACTCTATGGTCT
The DNA here is from genome assembly GCA_022648685.1 of Bacteroidales bacterium. Classification (GTDB taxonomy): domain Bacteria; phylum Bacteroidota; class Bacteroidia; order Bacteroidales; family UBA932; genus Cryptobacteroides. Next base: position 44,589 of record JALCMW010000001.1, on the reverse strand, counting down.
GGGTGCAGTTGATGTATGAGTTCATTGATACATCGCCCTGAGATCCGATGAATGGCTGATAATAGATCCACCCGTTATTCTCCACTCGCACGATAGTAGAGTTCTCGAACATCAGGGCAGACTTCGTGAGAGCATAGACGGCATTGTGGATGTTCACACGTTTACCAATGAAGGAGGTGTCGTTTGGCAAGACAATATTCATCGGTAGGTTGTATCCTCCGCCGCAGAAGAGATTGAGTTTCTCAGAGACTTTGAAATAGCCGTTACCAAGTGAGGTGCAGTTCTGCTCGTTCACATTATAGAACATCGTGCGCACGCCTCCGTAGAACTCTCCGTTCTGTATTACCGATGTGCCGTTTGTGCCGTCAAGGGTGATGTACGGGACAAAGGAGGCGTTGGTATAGTCGGATGACTCAACGCCGTTGACTGTCCCTCTCTGGGAGATGAGTTTTCCTCCATGGAAGATGAACCCACCGATGTTGGCATTCTCGGCCAGAAGGAGCGTTGTGGCTACCGAGTCGAACTGAGTTCCGAAGCTCTCCCACCTAGATGTGCTCCATGCAGCGGCAGCTGCTCCGTTTGTCCCTTTGAATATGTAGAACGAACTGCCATACTTCACCACATCCCTTCGTGCGGAGTTATTGTAGTAAATGCTGGAGGACGAGAATGTCCCGCGATAAACTACTGCTGGGCCGGTAGCTCCTACTGCTCCGTTCTCGACGGTGCAGACGGTTATTTGTCCTCGTGCGATGACAGCCATAATCTTACTTGCTAATTTCGACAGTGAATGTCGCAGCCACTGATATTTCACTTCTTGTCACTGTTATTGACCGGCCTGTCTTAACTCCCGATGTGCCCCACGAGGTATCCTGAACACCGAGTTTATTGAACTTACGCCAAGTGATCGTTGCATCGGTAAAGAAGGCATCCGCAAGTGCGGCTCCGTTCTGCCAGACATTGACCGTAAGGGTTGTTGATGTTATTCCGGCAGTGAGCGTGGTTCCTGCCGGCGCCTGAATCTCCACCGTATAAGGATCGGTCATGTCGGCAAAGGTTATCAGGTCATAGACCTCACTTTGGTAGGTGCCAGACGCAGTGTCGGTGTCTTTCACTACACACTTGAAGCTGTCGATGTTTAGGACCGCTGACGAAGGAATCGTTATCTCGTTGGTTGTGCATCCGGTGATGCCGTAGGTGTTGGAGGCGATGAGTTTTGTCCATGAGCCACTGACCAGACGGTACCATGTGTAAGTCACGTTCGTATTGTCAATGGTCGAGCCTCGCCAGAGGTCACAGTGAGCGGTGAGGTTTCCGGTTATGCCGTTCTTGAAGACTGATCCGTTAGGTGCATAGCAGACGGCGCGTATCTGCTGACCGGTGTTCTCAACTTTAGTCACTGTGAAAAGCGCCTTGGCTGTTGTCTGTGCCGAAGTTTCCGGATCGACATAGACGACCGTACATTCTATCGAGAGCTGGGTGACGGACGTTAGGTTCTGCTTGATGGTCAGGGCATAGGGAGAGGTTGTTGCCGCTGTTGCTCCGAATGAAGACAGAGATGTGGAGCCGTTGATCTTCCACGTGGGTGTACCCAGAAGCTGTGCCACCTGATTGGTCGCAGAACCGGAGACATACACCTCAGGCGTGATGACCAGATAGGGCGATGTCGGGTAATTAGGGGTATAGGAGCTGTTCTCCTTGTTGAAGATCTGAGTGGCAGGTTTATTGGCACTCAGAAAGAGGTTGATGGACTTGCCGTCGTTCAGGTCGACGATCGTAATTTGTCCGCGTGCTATTGCTGATGGCATATTATAGAATAGGATTAATTGTTACTTGACATTCGAAGACGGCTTTGCGAAAGACATCCGCATTACCTATTGTTATGTTGCTTCCCACACCTTGGTGCAGCAGGTTCCACGAGTTATCACTGTCGGTGCTATCCGAGAAGCGTAACCAGCTAAAGAGTGCAGGTGCGATGCTCTGAGTTATTTCTCGCGAGCCGCGAAAGACGTGTGCTTCAAGTGTGGTTTCTATCTCGCCGTTGATGAAGTTATTTCCGTCAGAGGAGAGCACTTGAATGGTGATGGCATCCTCGCCGCAGTAGAGCTTCGAAAGGGTAATGATATCGAAGTAAACGCCCTGCACGATGTATCGCAGGGTGAGAGTTAGTCGTCCAGCCCATAGAGCATCATCGTGACGAACGATTAATGAGATAGTGTTACTGTCGGGAATAGATACCCACTCCTCTCCGTTCTTGCATTGCCATTGCCGGTCTTCAGAAGAAGATGTTATTCCATATTCCTGTGCCGAAAGGGTTATGCTCTGCTTATCCGGATTCCCGTCTGAGTCGTAACGAAATACCTGCTCGCCCTGAACGGCGACGGCTCCAACTGTCCACTCTTCGCCGGTGTCGGGGTTATGTTGAACCAGACGGCCACTTATATAGGCATTCTCAAGAAGCGCACCGAAGCCGGAAAGCTGGCCAAAGGTCGGGTGATTGATGCCGGAAAGGTCGCCCAATTGTACCTTGATGTTCTGCTGGCTGATATCCTTGTCATGGACCCCATCGAGAACGCGTAGGTACTTGTGCAGGCCGTCAATATAGACCGAGCCTTGGCGTTGCAGGTTGGTCTTGTTCCCTTGCCGTACAAGAGTCATGAATCGTTGCGGCTCGATGTCGTTAAGTGCTATGCAGTCAAAGCGAGTACGGTCAATGATTCCGGTAACCTCAAAGAAGGCTGTCTGGAAACCGGTGTCGGTAAAATATATCCCTCGAAGGATATCCTTGTATTCAAAGCAGATGTTATTCTCTCCTTCGGCTGCCTTGAGTGTTACGAGGAACACCCCGTCATCATCTTTCCACACATCATCCACTACGACGGCATCGGTTGCCCAAAACTCATTTCCGGTGGCCGTCACTCTGTTGTACTTGAGCTCCGGCACTTCCAAGTACTCGTCGATGCGTACATTCTTGGCGCTGATGGTGGCATCAACTCGTAGGTCTCCACTCACTGTGCCGCCTGCGCAGTTGAGCTTCTTCTCCAATTCTCCTACAAGACCACCTACATCTTCCAGCTCGTGAGTATGGCGCCCGATGCCGACAGCGGCTTTGAGCTCGGCACCGCTCATCTTGAGAGTGGTGTCTGGAGATTCAAGGTCAACCACAAAGAGCATCTCATCGAAACTCTGCCCGATAAGTGGAGAGGCTGCCTGAAGGTTTTTTATGCGAATGCCTGCCATGCCTCTATCCTCCTAGTACTGAAGTCTTGAAACTCTCCTGATTGAGGGCGTAGACTAGGTCGCGCCCTTTGGCTTTTAGCTCTCCACCAAGAGTGATACTTATACTCTGAGCTCCGCCACCACTCTCCGGTAGCATGCTCTGCAGTTTTGATAGAGGTGCAATGACCTCCGGATCGATGCTCGCATTGGTGTTATCTCCAATGACGGCCAGAGTCTTGCCGTAAGCAAGTCCTCCGCTGGCAAGGGCCGGAGCGTTATCCTGCGCTTTCTTATTTATCAGAGCCGTCATGATGGCAGCCGCAGCCACCATTGCTGCACCAACACCGATAGCCGCCCAAGGGTTAGCAAGAACCGATTTGAGCGCCGTCTTAAAGGCAATCATCATCACTCCGAACTCAATGAGCTGCGCTCCGATGTTCTTCAGGAAGCTCGCAAACTGCGTGAGGATACTTTTCATCAGCCCCTCGAAGCCCAGCTCTCCGGCCATCAGCTGTCCAAGAGACTTGGCAGCAGCAGTGATGCTGTCCGCAAGGAACTGTGACACCTGCTGGTCGAAACGGTCCATTGTGTCCTTGACCGTCTGGGAGACATGCTCAAGCGCCGCCGAGAAAGAGTAGCCTTTATCCGTTAGGGCCTTGGTGTAGTTCTGAACAATGGCGACGGTATCACCAAGGTTCTCTTTCATGTACTCACTTGTTGAGTCGGCCCATCCGAACATACCATCACGCACAGTGGAGAATACCTCCTGCATCTGCTTCTGGTAGGTGGAGACGACACTCCCTAGTTTGGGAGGCTCAATGGTAAGCTCTGGAGCTTTGATAGCAGTGAGTGTTGCGAGAGGCTGAAGAGCTTCTCGCGGAATGAGGTCTTTGCTTGTGATGTTCTGTACCCGCTGGAGTTCATCCTTCAGGCGACTAATCTCGTCGTTATACTGAGCAATCTGTTCGAGCGAGGTCTGCGGCAGAAGTTTTTTCTTCTCCAACTCCGCAATCTTTGCCGTCAGTTCATTGGTTATCCCGCCTTGATTCTCTGCCGCTGAAGAAGACTCGTTTGTAGACAAAGTGCTCAGACCCATGGCCTCAGTAAGCTGCTGTTCCACGGCAAGCTGCTCAGACTCTATCTTCTTGGCCTCTTCCAGCGCTTTCTTACGCCGGTTGATGGCTTCCAAGAGTGCGGCTTCTTCCTCTTTGAGCTGTCGTGTCCTTTTGGGCTTGTCAAGAGCATAGTTCAGCTTCGAGTATGGTGACTGCCCTTGCCAAGGTGATTCATTCTGGTTGACCTCCTGCTGACGTCGGTTCTCATGGAGGTTGTTCTCCAGAGTGCGCATCGAGAGGTTTTCGTAGCCGCTTACCTTCTCTTCGAAGAGTTCGGCCTTTCTTTTCTTGGCATAGATGAAAGCTGCTCCAAGAGCGAGTACTGCAGCTGCTACGGCTCCGATGGGCGACATGAGTGCTGTTACGCCGGCAGCGAGCATTGGCATCATCTTGATTATGGAGCCAATGGCAAGAGAGACCGGACCGATGGAAGCTGCCAACGTAGCCGTTGTCACCAGAACGGTGTGCATCGTGGGCGACATAGCCTGAAGAGCATTCACTACGCCAGTGAGGGCTTGTGCGAGTTTATTCACCATAGGCATCAGTGCAGCGCCTATCTGTTCCAAGAAATCTCCCCACGCATTCTTAAGTTGCTGGGCTGCTCCTAGTCCCACTTTGGCTGCTGCCTGAGCCTGACCGCCATATTGCCGTTCCAGCTCTTTGAGGATTACCCCTTGGGCCTCGGCCAGACGGTTGGTCTTTGCAAGATGATTGATGACAGATTTCTGCTCCTCGGAGAACTGAATACCGGAACGAGAGAGAGCCGATAGATTCTTTACCGGATCATTAAGCGCCTTGCCCAGCTGGAGAGAGGCAGATTTCAGGTCGCCGTCTAGAACCGTTGCAAGGTCCAAAGCCACCGCTTGGGTACGTTTGAAGTTCTCGCCGGCAATGTTGGTAAAGGTAAGAAGCTGCGCTGTGGCATTATTGAGGATCGTCTCATCACCAAAGAGCGTCTTGCTCTGCAACTCGGAAGCATACTCCTTGAGCTGACTGAAGGAGAGTTTGGCTGCTCCAGAGGTGGATTTGATGGCCTGCTGGACCTTGGCTTCGGCCTTGGCCTGCGTGTCGGCATTGCTGAGCGAGAGAGCCCCAAGAGCCGCCAGCGGAGCCGTCAACTTAAGTGAGAGGCTCTTACCCACAGAGGTGAGTTTCTTCTCAAGACCACCGAGGCCTTTTTCTACCTGAGCGGCTTTCTGCTGGAACTCGTAACTGTCGGCTCCAATCTTAATAAGAAGATCTGCAATGCGTCTGGACATGGCACTTCCTCCTTATGGCCTGTGTGTCTGGAAAAGCTCCCAGCCGGCAACTACATCATCAATATTGGCCGGAATGCCGTTCTCGACCTTACTCATGGCGGCTACCATCGTCACCATCACGTCACGATCTGAGGTGTCAATCTTCTCGTCAGGACCATGGAAGGTAGCATCGCAAATGGTGTTGATGTAAGCGGTGGTACTGTTTTCCGAAGGTGGAGCCCAGCGCGAGATAATCTTGCGGATGGTGTCATAGCCGTTACGGCTGTAATGATCCAGCACGACGAAGGCGGCGCGGTAGCCCCAATCGATGGAACAAAACTGCTTGAAGGTCTTGTCACACGAAGGCTGAATCTCTCCTTGATACTTGGTTCTTGAAAGGCGTATATTGCAGGGATTGCAATTGCGTAGTCCTCTGGGTAATGGTCTAGTAGTCATTGCTTATTCTATTAATTTCAATTATTCGATATTATCGGTTTGCCTCTGCTCTTGGAGTTGATGTTCCAGCTCTTTCTTTTTTTGCAACACAGGGCAGTTCTCGGCGGGTGTGGGGCATTTGTACGCCTGCCGGATAATACAGCTGCTGCGCTCAATCTCCACATCCTTGTGTTCGATGATGATTTCAAGATTGTCGACCTTCTCTTCGAGCTTCTCGACTCTGGAGTCCAGACGTCCTATCTGCTCGCTCTGAATGGCCACCACCTTCTCGGTGTTCTTGAGCTCCTTGTCTTTGGCTTCTGCATTTTCCTTACGCCGTTTGGGCTTGAAAAAGAGGAAGGTCCCGATCAGGCCGCTGGCAAGCAGGGCGTTGAGTATGATACTTATAAGTTCCATTGTCTATTATGCTGGTATATACTTGTGAATTGAATTTGCTCGAATGATGTAAAGTGAGCCGCTGATATACATCAGCCCTCTTACTGGCGAGGCCCTGCCAGCCACGTTCCGAACCGAGGAGATGCTATTTGTCCGGTAGGTCCAGATATTAACCTGTGTCCCATCGGAGTAAGCGACCTCCCCAAGGGTGTGATCGCAGCAGGTGACATCGCAGGCAATGCTCTTTAAAAGCGTCTTTTTTGTTATTGTGTCTCTCCGGTAGATTTTTAGTGTCGATCCGGTCTTGATGCATAGAAAATAATCAGACATGCTGACTATTTGAGTTCCGGTATCAAGTATTGTAAGGCTCATATCCTCGTTTACCCTCTTATCGAATAGATAGCTCCTCTCTGCCGTATTTATGGCAATTGAGCAGAACGATTTGCAGAGCGAGAGGAAAGGACCGCTGTCAATCGTGGAGTATGAATAGCGGCTTGAACGCCTATAAGTACCGTAGACTGAAGCATAAGAAGGTCGAGAGAGATAATATGTGTATGAGTCTCCATTGGGACCTCTTCTGTATGTCTTAGTGATGGCATAGATATACCCATCCATGAATGTTGCAGGAAGAAGCTCTTCTCTGTCTATTGACTTTATCGTATATCCTCGGTAGTCAATGATCCTGATAGACGAGGCAGTGACAAGAGCGTATGAATCATCGGCCGGATAGATATTTGTCAGCTCGTCACCCTCCAAGACCAGCCGTAGCGATTTAGAGACGGTGTCATAGACATAAAGGTCATTGGCTTCGCTGAGCATGACTATTAGATTGACGCAGCGGATTACTTCGCGAACAGAGAATGGCAGGCTTGTCACTAGAACGCAGTCATCGCCATCGGCCGGCTGGTCATGATGCAGTAGGTCGGGCATCTCCACCAGCTCTGAGTTATAGGTGTCTTCAAGGCAGCTCAACTCGATGGAGTTGATGTAGAATCCGGCCGAAAGGAACTTCTCATCCTGAACGACTGTGTTCATGTCGATATGCTTTCCGGTGAACATCGCCCCTTGGATTCTCTTAGCCGGAAGCTGCATATACTTTAGAGCACAGGCCATCAGGTGATTGACAAGTGTGTTATAGTCAGACTGCCCTTTGGTGTGCCACATTCGTGTGGGCACATTCTGCGCATCGATGAAGTAGAGGGAATAGATAAGAGAGTCGTTGGGAATGTTCGGAATGTCGGCTATCGGCAGCGAGATCGATAGGTCGGAGTTATTGGCTGCATTCACATTCATCGCGTAAGACAGAGAGTCCTCATAGTCGTCATTCGTGTCCAGCGATAGCTCCAAATCTTTGAAGATAGCAGATTGGTAGTAGTTATTACGAGCAAAGGCATACCCCACCAAAGTCTGGATGATGAACATCTGCAGCGTGCCGCTTATCGGGAAGCCGTTAACATCCAGCTCTTTGTCCATCTGTTCCGAAGTGGTGCAGGTGTCTTTGATATGTTCTTCGGTTGTGGACCATTTTCCGTTGTCGGCAAGGTAATAGGTCTCGCTTTGACCGATAATCTTAAAACCATATTCGACATCGATCTGAGTCTCTTGTCGCGAAGACGAAGTTGTCGTTCCGATTCCTGCCGAGCGGTTGTTGGCAAAGACGTTGATGGAAACTTTCAACTTCATTTTGTAGGCGCTTTGCTGAACATTGCATCCCACGAAGTAGAGTATGGTGCCTTTGAGCTCGCTATCGCCGGTGAGCTTGAGCGCTGTCTCATTGTAGCGGGTGAGCAGCTCCTGCGGATCGTGCCATTTGCTGAGGTTATAGATATCTATCTGAGTGAAGATATTACTCAGTAGCTTATTGGTCACATCCACTTCCACTCTCCTAATGGCCGGAACGATGTCCAGCGTCGACTCATCGCCGAGGACATTGATGTCGGATTGCCACATTGAGTCAATCCTCTCGCGGCTCATGGTTGTGATTAGCGGCTCTCCGCGCTGATCTACAATTGTGTCGCCGCCTGCGGTTATCAACCAGCCGGGCGGAAAGACGGAGCCTACATCGTAGAATGAGAGTGGCCGGTCGGCATTGTAAAGCGAAATGGCACGACGTATGTGCAGCGCTCCGCTAGACTGGAAGATCTGGCCGGCAAATGGCCGGAGACATAGCTCCAACACATCGCGGTAGGTAGGCTTGTCATAGACCGAGTAGAAACGCTCCATATTGACAAAAACCTGTCTGAGCGGTGACTCGCTTTCGTTCATTCCTTCGGCATAGAGGTCCATCCAATCTGCTACGTCGACATCAAGCTCCAATAGACTAATACAGTTGGAGAGCAATTGCCAAAGGCTCAAGTTGCCAGTCAGTGGACTATTGTCCGAGTTTACGAACTGCACATTCGATAGCAGATTGAAGCCATCGACGGCTTTGATGGAGACTGTGTATGGTGGAGCGGTGAAAGATTCTGAATAGAGATCGGCAACGACATAGCCGCGCCAATAAAGTACGGTGTTCCGGTAGATGCTCACGCGAAACTTACGCGGATCGGAGGTGAAGAGGGATATATAGTGAAAGTTGGACTTGCATAGAATCTTGATGGTGGCCTCGGAGGCTTTAACCGGTATGAAGAACTCGTCGCCGCGCTGCTCCCATGTGATTTGCAGGGGATCGCTACCGTCGAAGGACATCTGTTCCGCTGGCCCAGCGTAATCCCTCTGGGCAATCTCCACCCGCCAGAAAGCACTCTTGTACTTGCTGCGCAGCTCTGCGAAATATTTCAGTCCGAATGGCATAGTCCCTACCTTTTTCGGGTAAAGATAGAGCCTCGGCTATCTCACAAAAGGCAACTTCGTTTACTTGGGAAAGTTTGCGGAACCCAATTTCAGATGTGTCTGGTAGGAGTTATTTTATTTCTGGCGGATGGGCAAACCTTAACTGAATCGAGGATTATGTGCGTGTCTTTCCACCTTTCATGTTATCAATTTTTCTTTGGTTCCATGCAGATCGTTAGTTCAGACTGGTCAAGGTCGATGGTGTCGAAGATGTAGCGCAGGCCGCAAATCTTGGTCTCATTAGCCATCGAGGTCCATAAGTACAAATTATCCTGAATCTTGGTGCAATACTTATCGTTGTGATGCTGCTCGTCCCAGAGATAGTGATTGTTAATCAATAGCTCCATCTCATCAGGATAGCGACTCAGCAGAATTTTTACAACATTGATATAAAAATTGGCCCAGATTTTTTCCTCGAAGCTTTGTCCCAAAAGAGAATAGCCCATAAGTGTACGACTCTTTGGACTCATGCTTTCGTCTTCGAGTGATACTTCATCGACTGCCTTGGGCAAAGGCTTAAAGTCTGTCGATGGAAGAGGATATAGAGCCATGAACTTGTCGACGATGGTCTGATTGCGAAGATCCATCTCTGTTTTAGTCCATTGCGAATAGTTGACGATATCCCTTGTAAGGCGATATTTCGAGGCGTTGTATCCATTACACTTCTCTCCGTTAATCTCCTTGCCTTCTTTCTTTTCAATAAAAGGATGATTGCTCAATTCTGTATTGACACCAGTAAGAGTCAAGTTACAGAAAGTGTGTAGATAGAACTCCTGAATGTTCTCGTAATCGTCGCCGAGCATTTGTTTCCAGTCGTTTGAAAGTGTCTGAGGCATGATGTGTTCAATTGTGGCCTCAGAATCTTTCATCTCTTTTGGCACATCGATATACTCTTTATTATTAGAGTTCTCCAGACGTTCAAACAAGAAGCGCTGGAAGGGCTTCAGCATATGATAAGCATCACGACGAGTGATTGATTCTTTGAATGCGGCGTCTCGTGGCAACTGATGGTTACCTTCTCTACGCATAATATGGTAGGTGAGAATGTCTGCGTAAGATGAATCAAGAACCTTGCCTGCAGCTTGATACTCATCAATACTTCTCGTGACATCTTTGTGCAAAGAGCAGAAGATCTGTGTCAGAGCATTAGAAGGAAGAGCGCAGATGATTCGCCGAGCCATATAGTTTTCGACTACATCTAAGGTCTGCCAAATCTCATCCTCGCTTAGATTATTATCGAATGCATACTTGAAGAACTGAATCCAGAAAACATTGATGATGTCAGTTTCCAGATTATTTAGCTGGTTCATCTTCTTGTTCAGCTTCTGACTGCCTAGGTCTGCCTTTGCCACTTTGCGATACAGTTCGGCATACTCAAGCATTGACTTAAGCTCTTGCTGACGATCTCTTCCGCTCATGTATTTTTTCCAGACAAAGTAAAGATTGTCAATCTTGGCAGGTCGCTGGAGTTGTTCGATAATAGTGATATAATCACGAAGGAACATTGTAGGGTCTCCAGAAGTCTTCGACTCTATGGGCTGCCAATAATCCTTAAAGCAGTGCATCTGGTCCTCGGAAGAAAGGGACATTAGCAGGTAATTGCGAATCTTGTCAGCCTCAGAAAGAGCAAGACCGGTGGAGTTCAGACTCTCGAAAATCAATTGAGGCTCATCATTTGCTTCTAATTCAATGGAAATTATCTGGAGCTTACCAATCGAATCGAGCAGGCCATCAAAAGAGATTGTTGATTTCTCATCTGTGAGCAAATCGAGGAAGTGACGATAGTTTCTCGTAACCTTCGACCCTTCGGTGAGAGTCTCCATAAAGTCTGAAGTAACGTCGACTTTGAAAATCTTATCGAAAGCCTCACGATCTTTTTCAATAGGCACCAGTTTTATTTTGCGCTCCGATGAGCAGAACCTCGCTGTAAGATAGATATCGGTAGCTTCGTTGATTCTACACATGTCGCTGATGGCCAATTTGCCGAGTCTGGCAGCATGGATGGCAGCAAGAAGTAGAAGAGAAATCGTGGTCAAACGCTGCTGGCCATCGATGATTAACCTATTAAAGCCAATAGAATCAGCTGTTGACGAGACGATTGAACCAAAGAAGTGGTTTGCTCTGCCGCTGCTTTGAAGTTTGACTATGTCATTAAAGAGTTGATTACAATTATCTATCTTCCAGTCGTAGTTTCTCTGATACACTGGAATGATGAGCAGATTCTTATTGCCTTCTATGAATTTTTCTAATGGTATAGCGTGTCCTTGCATTGGTGGTACTTATTTATTAGAGGGAGGTCCCATAAATACATTTCCTCATCAGCAAGTAGTCTGAACCTCATTTAGGCTACCACCAATGTGTAGTTGCACTTACAAAATTAGTCAATTTCTCATACAAGCAACAATAAGATCGTGCTTTATTTTGTGGCGGATGTTGTAAATTAGCGAACTTTATGGTTGCGGTTTCAAGGTGGTCCCTTTTTCACTGAGAATACCAAGAATTTAAGAAGATTAAACAACAAGGGCCGCCGGCAGAAACCGGCAGCCCTCTTTTCACGAGTTATGGCTGAGCCTTCGCGGCTGTGTATTCTATTTGATGATGGAGAAGGAGTCCACGTGCGGGATGAGTGCCAACCCTCCCATGGAGCTGGCAAAAGCATTTTCAAAATATAGCAGTTCGCGACACGTGTTTTTTATAAATATAGCAGTTGGAAGAAATATATTCACTTAAATATAGCAGTTCGTATGATAATTGTTCTTATCTTTGTCAAAGTAAGATTACACGCTTATGTTGAATATGATGCTAATCGAGGAGGTCCTCGAAGAACAAAAAAACGAGCTGTCGCTTTTGTCTGGCGTTAAATTATGCCATCGTCAAGAGGAGGCTCTGCTAGATCTTGACAGCAATCTGGCTCAGGTGGTGATAGGAGTTCGAAGAAGTGGAAAGTCAACTCTATGTTACAATGTGTTATCTCAATCGGGAGTCAAGTATGCTTATGTCAATTTTGATGACGAACGCTTTGCTGAGCTTACGGCTGCAGATTTGAATAACGTACTGTTGGTCCTCCACGAATTGTATGGGGATTTTTCGCATCTGTTTCTTGATGAAGTTCAGAATGTAGATGGCTGGCACCTCTTTGTCAACCGTCTATTGAGGCAAAGAATTCATGTTGTGATTACAGGCAGCAATGCAAAATTGCTTAGCGGAGAACTTGCCACTTACCTTACAGGCAGGCATGAAGAGATAAGACTGTATCCATTCTCGTTTGAAGAGTATTGCAGGTGCAATGATGTGGATTTATCATCGAATACCACGAAAGCAAAGGCGTTCAGAATATCTGCATTTGATTCATATCTCAAACAAGGTGGGTTTCCGGAGCTTCTGTTTTCGGATCAATCCAGACACACTGCCTATATCGACAATCTTGTGTCAAACATAATCAACAACGATATTGTCAAGAGGCATAGAATCAAGTACAAAGCAGCATATGAGAATCTTGTCAATCACATTCTGAATCTGTCGCCGGTCAAGATAGTTGATTCTGAACTCCAAGAATTATTTTCTCTAAGGTCCAATCATACTGCAGAAAACTATGTCGATTATACAGCCAAGGCATACTTGATCTCATTGTGCAGGAAATGGTCAAACAAAAGCAGCCGCAGGATTAGAGGAGAGAAAGCTTATCCGATTGATGTTGCATTGATGAACAAGAGGCAAAATGCGTTTGTTGGAGATAATCTCGGCTGGCGACTGGAAACAATCGTGTATATTGAGTTGTTGCGGCGTTGTCATGCTCTGTCCAAAAATATCTACTATTACGAAGAACAGTCAGGCGAAGCAGATTTTATGGTTTGTAATGGAAATGTTGTAGAAGAAATCTATCAGGTCAGTTACGACATCAGCGCCACCAAGACGAGAAATAGAGAAATCAAAGGCTTGATGCTTGCCTCTAAAGCCACAAAATGCAACAATCTTTTTCTGATTACAAAATATGATTGGGAAGACCTTGAAATACAAGGATTGACAATTAAAATTCGTCCTGCTTCGGAGTGGCTTTGCAATAAGTAAACAACAAGGGCCACCGACAGAAACTGGCAGCCCTCTTTTCACGAGTTATGACTGAGCCATCGCGGCTGAGTATTCGATTTGATGATGGAGAAGGAGTCTACATGCGGAATGAGCGCCAACCCTCCCCATGTACCATGGGGCTAGTCGCAGTCGTCGATAAACTCACTTCTCCATTCGCAACTTACCTTTATTTTAGTCGGAATAATTGATGATTTTTCCGACTAAAAATATACGAAAAGATTTGAACTCGATAATCATTCCTCTGCAAATATAGTTTTAGTTCTGTAGACGTAAGGTAAAACAACAAGGGCCACCGGCGAAACCGGCAGCCCTCTTTTCACGAGTTATGACTGAGCCTTCGCGGCTGAGTATTCTATTTGATGATGGAGAAGAAGTCCACATGCGGGATGAGTGCCAAGCCTCCCCAAGTACCATGGAGCTGATCGCAGTCATCAATGAACTCAATCACTCCTTCGCGTCCGTCGTAACGATTATCTTCGCCTTCAAGGTGTCCGATGCGTATGTGGTCCCCGACCGCATAACAATGATCTTTTGTTGTCTTATTCATTTTCAATTTCTTCGTTTAGCTTATCGAGCTCTAATTCTTGCTGTTCCATACGTTTGAGAAACTCGATGAACTGGTTGCACATGTCTATTTTGGTGTGGAGTACTGCGAGCATCTTAGGATTGAAGTCTCCCTTACGGATGTTGGACCAAAGTTCTTTTTCGTAAAGAGCTTTGTCGTCCATCCATTGTTCTATTGCTAAGTCGTACATCATCTCTTTAGGCTTTGAAAGGGTTCTCGAACCAAGCCTCGATCTCGCGCAGTTGCTCGCGGATGTCGTTGATGCCTCTAGCGTATCCGAAGAGGGTATCCTTAAGCCAGCTCAGGAACTCAGCGTTACTGAAGATTTGTCCGATGCCGATGTAGAAGCGGCTGAAGCTTCCAGCCTTGGTGCCTTCATCGAGTGGGCAGCTGCCGCAGGTCCCGATGTTGATCTCGAAGCGTTCCTCACCAGTGCCCCAAGCCTTCTGCTCGAAGTAGATGTCAGCATCCTGACCGAAGATTGCTTTGCCGTCCTCGCCCAAGATTCCGATTTTCATTGATGTATCGCTGAAGCTCTTTACTGTCCAATGACCGCCGATGGTCTGCTTGATGCTCTTCTCGATAGTGTATCTGGTCACCGCTTCAAGGCTGTCGTAGGCCTTTTCCAGCTCCTCTTTCTTGGCCGTCTTAGCTTCGAAGGCTGCTTTGCCCTCTTCGGTGCGGATGTACACCTCTTTCTTGGCGTCTACTTCCTTCTTCGCTTTGGCCCTGCCCAGCTCCTTCTGAAGCATCTCGATGCGCTCTTTGAGCTCGTATTCTTTCCAGCGCTTTGCCTCTTCGCGGAATCGGTAGCTCTTTGAGAATTCGGCGATGTCGGTAGTCTCTTTTCCGTTGATTTCTGAAAGACTGTTCCTTAATTCGTAAATAGTGATAAGGAGGTTCTCTTTGCGTGTCATAACTCGTTGTTTTTTGTTTGTTAATTACTTTGTAATAAGCGTGTTAGGCGTGTTCCTTAACGCATGACAAAGGTGGCATCACTATCTGGAACACGCAAGTTAATTCGACTTTATTTTCGACTTATTTCGCTGTTCCAGACACTTCTAAGGCCGTTTTGGTATCTTGGGACTAATAGTTCGTAACGATCCACTCTTCTTGCCGGCGGCGCGATGTCTTGGAGGCTGTGATGGTGCGCTCCAATGTGTGAAGCGTCCACCCGAAACGTTCGATATATTCTTTGATTAACGGGTGCGGGAACATTGTGAGCATGAATTTCCCTTTGACCTCCGAGAGCACCTTCAAGAGGTTTGCGAAGTCCTCCTCGTTGAAGCAGTCGTTATAGTGACCGCAGTCGGTCCCGACGTAGGGCGGATCCACGAAATGAAACGCATCTTCTGTGTCGTAGCGCTTTATCAGATGAATGCCATTCTCGCATTCGATAGTCACGTTGTCGAGTCGAGCGCACAGCTCATCTGTAAACTCGTCCTTGGAGTTGCGCAGCTTCTTTGTCGTTGTTCCGCTACGATCGTAGCCGAATGTCCCGTCAATCATCGAGGCGAATCCGAGCTTGGTGCACACCCAGACGGCCCATGCCCGCTCGACAGGGGAGAAGAACTCAGGATGAGAGTTGATATGCCGCGCGTGAGCGTGTATCTCGCGGCTGTGTGTAGTGGCATCGATGAGTGCCTTGAGTTCTGGGTATTTGTTCTTGGCGATGCTGTAGAAGTTTATCAGCTCGGCATTGGTGTCGTTGATAACCTCGCACTCGGCGGGTTCAATGGCAAAGAGGACAGCACAGCCTCCGCAGAAAGGCTCGGTGTAGAGAGTGTGCTTGGGGATGAGCGGCAGGATATGTTTAAGAATAGATTGTTTCCCTCCGTAGTAGGATATTGGCGTCTTGTGAAGAGGTGGCATATGTTATCTGATTTTGAGTACAATGATTATTAGCAGGATAGTCAGTAGCGAGAGCGTTATCCACATGAATGAATGCGATACCGACTTTGCTTGGACTGTCTTTTCAGTTTCTTGGCTTGTAAGCTGGCTTTGTTCGCTGCAATTGACTGAGGTCGTGTCTTTGACCGCACTCTCAGATGCGGCCTCCGTGTGGGCCTTTGTGGCGATCTTGGTTTGGGTTACTGACTTTACCAGCTGCGGCACAGTGGGGAGGGCCTCTCGCTCGATATAGACAGTATCGCGAAGAGGATAATACTCTATAACGGTCTGCGTGATGATCTTGTCGACCACCTGAACGACAGTGTCCCGAATATAGTGAGTGCTGCTTTGTTGCACCAGTGAATCTCTCTGCTGGGTGCTCGCTACATAATGAAGCGGCGAGCAGGAGCAGAAACAGAAGAAGCAGGCAAAACAGAGAGAAAAGATTATTATTGTTGAGTGTTGACACATTCCATTATTCGTTTAATGCGTTCTTGACGCTCTTTCATTGATATTTGTGCGCCCTTTGGAGAGGCGGCGGTATTATCCCAAGGCATTGGGAACATCTCCGTCATGCTCTTGCGGTCTTTGCGCTCCAACTGAATGCTTGTCAGAACCCACGTCTGCCATCTGATCCTTTCCCAAGTATCCCTAATCTGTTGATAGTGCTGAGCGGAGAAACCCATGTAGGCGTAATAGAACTCTGCCACTGTCAGAGCCTCGAAATCGCAGGGACGCAGGCCCATCTGCCCGACTCCAATGGCGAACCACTTCTCGTAGGTTATCGTTTGTGGCTGACCATCATTGTCGGAGTCGGGCATTAGACCTTTGGGATGAGACCATCAAGTTTCTCGGATAGCGGCTTGATACTCTCGATGAAGATGTCGGCAATGTCGAGTATCAGCCGAGGCTGCTCGTCGCACCATTCCCAGATCTCCTCTTCGGAGTATCTATCCTCCATACCGGCTCGCTTGGCCCCTTCATTGAGACCAATTGTGCCGAGTGATACGAGGGCATCGAGCGTTGAGACGGCATCGGCTGCAGTAACCACATCGTTGAAGTTACTGCCTGTCTGCTTGGCAAATTGATTGATGGCACGAAGGCCGAAGTGTATCGGGTAGTTTTTACCCTTGTATTGAATCTCTGTCATAGGCGTTGCTATTCTTCATTATTCGTTGGGGCAGCAGCTTCGGCAAGGTTGCCGCTGCCAGTAATCGAGTAGTTGTACGTGGCGTTGTCGCCAGCCGGAGCACTCAGCGAGAAGGAGTTGATGTAACCATTTCCGGTATAGTTCTTCGAGAGTCCCTTTCCGGCCACCGGCGAAGAGAGTATCACTCCGACGAGAGCCTTCGAGAGAACGAGTCCGATGATATCCTCTGGCGAGTGATGCGAGGCGGCAAGCACCGGATCGATGACCACCAGACCATCTCCATCAACGCTCCATGAGAGGTCGGATGGGTACTTCTCCTTGCCGTTGGTATCCTTGGTGCGGATGTCTTTCATCTCCAGATCCAACTTCAAGGAGTGTGTTGTGGCGTGAAGTGTCGGCTTGCCGTCGAGGGTGATAATGATATCCTCACCCTGAACGATGGTTTTGTTTTGATTTGGCATTGTTGTATTATCTGTTTGTTATTTAGTCCATTAGTAATATCTTGAATGTGAGTATTGCTCCATGCAGGTCATAGTCTGGGAAGTAGTCGGTGTTGCCGCCCTTATAGAGTGACCTTTGTCCCAAGCCAAGGTCAGCTCCCTCCAGAGCATGGATCACCTTGTGACGCAGCTGCTCCGCTTCGGAGAACTTGCCGGCATAGACCGACACTTCGAAGGAGACGTTGTATCCGGCAATACCGTCCTTGGTCCTTACAGGTTCCTCGTTGGGGACAGTGAAAGCGGCAAAGGGGACAGCGGTGTTGCTGTCGACGGCTCCAGCCTGTATCTTGCCTCGTAGTTCCGGAATTCCGTCTTCGAGAAGCCGAATGATGGTTATCTTGAAATCTTGATAGTCGTTCTCTTGGCTCATTTGTCTTTTGGTTTGAAGTTCTTGTCAATATATTTCTCAACCGCAGTAGCGAGGTTATCGCCAAAGGATGTGACAACGTTTTCGGAGTTCTCGCGATAGGCATCTTCCAAGAACGGTGTTGGCTTTATGCCCTTTACTGTCCGTGCGAAGACCATCTTCCCGTCTCTGCCGCGAAACACCAATAGACTACCTTTACGTCGACTTGTGCGCGGGTTGACGGTCCCTTCGTGGATGAACTTGCCGTAGTACTGATTGACGGCACCTTTCTTTCGTGTGCGGCTGAATACCGGCTTTACGGCCACATCAACCTCGCTTCGTGGAGCTGTCTTGTCGCGAAAGCGGACAATCTTCAGCTGTCTTCGAAGCTCGCCGCTTCTGACCGGCACCTTGCTCTTGGCGCTTGACAGCATCCGCTTGGAGCTCAGACGCAAGGCCGCAAGTAGCATGCGCTTTTGCATGTTGTTTGGCAACTGGTCAATGATGGCCTTCGCTTCGGCGTAGCCTTCCACATTAATCTTCAACATGGCTCTCTCCTGAATCTGTTTTAGTAGCACGTATATGCAGCCTCCAGCGTCGTCCTTCCTCTTGGGTAGCGGTGATGCGAAGTCTCCGTCCTTCATCCAGCACGACCATTCCGGCAGAGATACCTTTCCGATAGCGTATGGAGTAGACCACCTCGTTCTCATGAACGATGCGGCCGGCATAGATGTTCTCCTTGCCGCCCGATTCAGTGCGCTGAGCATAGCAGGTAGCCACATGAGTGAGGACCTTGCTGCGATCGTTGTAGGCGTCGCGCACCTGCTCATAGCGGAGTATCTCGATGTGGTGGTCAAACATTGGTGTCAGAATTTTCTGGATTTGAATATGGATGAATGCGCCAAGGAAGCAGGAGCTTCTCGGCCGTCAGCGGAATTTGTGCAACGCTTCTCCCGACAAGAGTATCGCTCTCGTTGTCAAAAAGAGTCCCCAATATCATTAGGACGGCAGCCCGAATGGCGGCAGGAAGAGTGGCAGAACTAAACTCTTCTCTGAGGCTACGGTTAGTCACGTCCTCGGCTATGCCGAAGGCCATTGCGAGATACTCCTCGATGAGTGAGTCTTGTGACGTGTCGTCACCTACCCGAAGGTGGGCCTTGGCTTGCGCGAGTGATATTGGGAGCTCTTGAGGCATTGAAAGAAGGTTAAGAAAGTTTATTCAGCGGCATGAACCAGTTTCTTAACCGGATGAGTTCCGGCATCAATGAGGTTGCCGTCAGCTCTTGCGAAGCCGAACAGACCAATGGAGAGGTACTCGGCCAGCAGTTCGTTCAGACGAACCACCTTGAAGCTGCTTACCGTACGGATCTTGTACTTACTCAAATCGCCGAAGAGTACAGATGCGTTTTCCGGCCCGATGTCGGCCATGTCATCGTTGATGACATAGTTCTTCCCGAAGAGTGTTGCAGCCTGACCGACCTGAGCACTCTGTTGCCAGATGTAACGTCCCTGCTGGTCCTTGATCTTGGCAAGAGCATAGAGGGTATTGCGATTGAACATGAAGCGCCCGTTACGTGCGTAGGAGCTGTCGACACTCTTGATAAGGTCGATGATGTTGTCCAGCGAGATGGCCGAAGCGGCGGCAGTGTCTGTGCAGGCTGTAGCAGCTCCAACGATGCCGGTCGGTTTGCCCGATCCGTCACCGGTAGTGAGGTGCTCGTTGATGCCTCTTCCAAAGCTCTCTGAAAGCAATCCGCTCAGGAGTGAGTCAAGGTTGAAAGCGCTATCCTGCAAGAGCTCCAGCGATACAGGAATGATTGGTGTGCGGTAAGTGTATGCCTTCAGGGTGACAGAACTGAACGAAGGAGCTCTGCGCGTGTTCTGGTTATACTCGGCCACGATGGTAGCCTTGGCTGAGGTGTCATTGATGGTCGGCAGGATCAGGTCTCCTCCCTTAGAGGTAGAGATGATGCTTGCTGCCTCGAACATACCGCCATAGGCTTTCAGTGCTATCTCGATCTCACTGGAGAGCGACTTCGGGATGATTACTCCGCCGCTCAGGCCAGAGGCTGAGTCTCGCTGTTCAATGACTGCGCGGCTCTCAGGCTTAAGGCCCTGTGCTCCGTTGATAAGATAATCGGCAAAGGCGGCGCGGTACTCCTCGTCATGATGACTGTCATCACCGGCGGAAGTGGCATTCTGTCGCTGCGCGGCATATTGCTGCTCGGCCTGACGTTTTTGGATCTGCTCGTAGCGCTCTTCGGCTTCGACCTCTTTGTCGACGGAGCTGTACTCGGCAAGGAGTGTGTCCCAGCGCTGCTGCTCCTCGGCATTCATGCTTCGGCCATCTGCGGCGCTTCGCAGCTCGTCGATCTTGGCAAAGACCGAGGCGCGTTTCTCTTTTAGTTCTTTGATTTTGCTCATGGGTAAAATGTGTTGATAGGATTAATTGTCGTGATTGATTCTCTCTTTTAGTCGCAGTTGCGCTGCAAGACGTCTTCGACTCTCGCTTTGAACCACTCCAGCGCTCGTAGGTGTGTCTTGGTCAGTGGCAGGATTACCCGTCGAAGAGTCCACAGCCACGTTATCTTGATTTTCTTTCCGATCGTTTGCGTTCTCATCGTTATGTTGTTTTAGGAATTCGGCTTTTCTCTCTTCGAGTGAACGGATGCCGGCCTCGGTGTCTTTGTAGGCAGGAAATACAACCAGCGAGACATCGCGCAACTGTGCTACATGAAGGATGGTGCGCTCGTCATATTCCATCGCGTTTTTCTTGTCGGCATAGAGCCACTCGTCGCGGTCCACGATGAAGGCAAAGCTGCACTTACTGATGTCGCCTCGCCTTACAAGCTCAAGCATATCATCTCCCAGCGAGGTATGCGGCGCTTCGAAACTGAAGTGAAGGCCAGTCTCATCGGCGCTCAGAGAGAGAGTCTTGCTTAAGGTGCGGGCAAGGATAGAATTCAAATCGTGGTTAAAGCACATCACCACGTCTTTCATATCGGTGCCATCGAAGGCTCCGCGTTGGATCCGTTCTTTGAACCAGCCACCAATGGGCTCACTCCAGCGGTCGAACTTAGCTGCATAGCCCTCGATAGTGCGACTTTCAGCGTCTTTCTCGTTACCCTCGGCGAGCTTTCTGATGCATATTTCTGTGGCTTCACAGCGCAGCTCTATGGAACAGTTGGAGGGATTGTTTTTATTCGTTGTCATCGTTTGATGGTTTTAGCAGATTATCATTTGTGGTGCCTTGGGCCGAGGTGAGCATATTGGTGAGTTCATTGACCGGCAGCATATTCGCCTGACGGAAGAAGACATCGCCACCACTGTAGGAGTTCAGCTCTTCCCAGTGACGGACCTCGTTGGCGGTGATGGCCCCAATGAGGTAGAGCTTGTACACCCATTCGCCTCGTGACTTGACATCTGCCCTGAGAAGACCATTGACGTTGAATTTGAAGAAGAGGCTGTCGAACTCGTCCTCACGTAGGAGCTTGCGGTTAAACTCCTCTTCGAGCTTGATGATGTACGGGAGAAGGCAGTACTGGACGAACTCCATGGCCTGCTGCTCGATGTTGTTGTTCGTGGCTCGCTCAAGGTCGGCAATCATGTGAGGAGGTACTCCGTAGATGGTGGCAATCTCAGTCTTTTGGAACTTGCGCGTTGCTATAAACTGAGCATCGTCCGGCGGGATAGAGATGCGCTCGTAGGTCATGCCTCCTTCCAGAAGTAGTGGCGTGTGCGCATTATGCATTCCGGTGCTCTGGGCCAGAAGGTCGCGTTTGAGACGCTCGTAGGACTCCGGTTTGAGAACCGACGGGTACTTGAATACGCCGGACATATTACCACCTTGGTTAAAGAACTTCACTCCATAGCGCTGTGCTGCCTCGGTGAGTTGCAGGTTCTCCCTATGGACAGCGATAGGACTTAGCCCCTCGTAACCGTTTGAAGAGAGGCCTCGCAGATGAATCATGTCATATGCAGGGACCATCTCACCGTACTTGGTGCGGTAGAAGAGCTCCTCAGTGCGGTCATTGAGGTAGGGAGTGCAGTCGTAGGGTTTTAGAAGTTGAAGCCGCTCAGGACGGAAGTTCTTGTCTCTGAATATGCGCACATAACCGTTGCCCCATAGGGCGCATCCGACCATAAGGTGCTGAATGAGATAGAACTTGTTGGTGTAGCTGTTAGGCTTAGCAAGAAGTGAGCGAAGTGGGTGATCAGAGGCAGGAATGCGGTCTTCGCCATCACGTCTGAAAAGATGAATGGGAAGAGTGCCGACAGTGTCTGAGAGTATCCTCACGCAGGCCCATACCGCTGAGAGGTTCAATGCTCCTTCCGGAGTGATGACCGGAAGCGATGTATTATCAGAAACGGTGGCGCCGAGAAGCGCCGCATTCACTGCGGACTCGAACTCTGCAGAAGAGCCCGACCGCTTCTCGGAAGAAGAGAATAGAGAAGATATTCTTGAAAGCCAGTTTGCCACCGTTGTTGATGTTTAACAGCGACAAACTTAACACAGCATCAGGCCCCAAAAAGGCAACTTCGTTTACTTGGGGAAATGTTTTGACACAACATTCTTGAAAGATATATACTCGGCATACTTGCGCTGGCCGGTGATGCGCAGGTGCTCGCTCTCGACAGCCTCATATGCCTGCTCGTTAGTCTGGTAATATGGCTGCAAGGCGAGGAAATAACGGATAAATCCCTCCTTGGTTATCACCTCTCTCGCGGCCGAGTCCATAGCAGCGGCATCGCGCAGTGGAGCGAGAAGGCGTTGACGCTTCGATAGATAGTCCGGTGGCAGTTTCTTGGATCGTCTCATGATTTGAAAACATATTGGCGATCTTCCTTGATAAAAATCGCCGTATTAAATTGTGCAAATTTAATACGGCGTTAGAATACTATTGTGAAACAATGTTTCGTTAGAATAATTTGCCGAAACTAGAGTTGCATGGTATATTAATATCTAAATGATTAAACGAGATAGGTTCTCGTTCTGAAATCTTTTTAATGACATCAGCAGCCTTAACATCAGATGTAACAAAATATTTTATATCATTCTCGATAGTTGCTTGAGCAAAAAGATTAGAATCGTTAGGAATAATTAGTCTGTCTTTAACTGGAAAATCTCCATTATTACGCGCTTTATATAGAGCACAAGCTATTTTTCCGGCTTTTGTAGCATGATGAAAATTGAAAGGAATGATTTTCATAGAAACTAATGGCAATTCGGACACCTCACCTTTAACGCAATACTCGGATATTGAGATTGTAGACACATACATAGCGATACTATTATCCAAAAAATACTTATAGTAATCCAATGCGTTTCCATGCAGTGGATCACTTACGCTTAATAATCTAATAAGAAAGCTTGTGTCTAGCAATACTCCATATGTTTGTTTATTTGCCATAGTCTCCTCGTATTTCTGAGATCCAAGTATCTATATCCAACCCCTTAAACTTATCACCGACTTTAGAAATGAGCCCTTTGATGTACTCGTCATTATAAGTCGGAGTATAGTCGATAAGTTCAAGTAATGTTAGATTAGATTTATCTATTTCTCCTGTTTCAACATTTTGCTTACCAATGGCCCTTACCCCATATTCTTTGTAAAGCAGATTCTTCTCTTCTTTTTTAAGAAAATCTTTTTCTACGTTTATGATTAGGGAACCTACGTCTGTGTCTAAATGGATGTTGGATTTGTCTTTTCCACCAGCATTTGTCAACATCCCATAGAAATAGAATTCTGCATCAATCCAGAGATCAGTTGTTCTCTGATAGTTTGTATCAGGGGATATAGTAAGGATAACAGTTGGATTCTCAGAAGTCTTAAAATCAAAAGTGTAATTTGAACTTCTTGCAATACTCTGAATGTTTTCAATTGCTCTTGCTGTAGGTAATTCCAAACCATCAATAGATCCGGTTTTGCTAACCATCGTCATCACCGCCGAGAATGTTACTACTGCTTGCAGGCTTGTTTTAAACCTATTCATAACAGAACCAGATTCGATGCTATATGTAATATCAGGGCGGTCTTTTTTATTGCTGGGATAGAGCATGTCTTCGATTCCATCTAAAAGCGACCTAATCTCCTTAATATCAAAGTTATCAGGAGTTAGTTGGTTATTGCCTTTTGATCCGACAATATGAATCTCTATTTGTCCATACTTATCCATAGTACAAATGTATTCTTTTTTCTTTACAATTATTTATTTTCTTCGTTTTTTTTAAAGACAACCCGAAAACTATCATATTCTGAATAGCGCCTATGGCCTGTAATCGCATAATGATATTCTTCCAATCGTTCGTAAGCATCAGCATGAGTATTATACAGGTCTTTCATTCGCACATAATATGAAGCGAACCCTTTTGCGGAGGTAATTTTGGCAACTAAAGGATGTTGAATTGGTATTGAACTCAATTCCTTCTCGATGTCATCGCGATCAGATATCTGCTGTTTGGTATAAAGTTTTCTGTTGTTTGCCATATAATCATAGTTTTAGCATTCCGCGCTGGTTGTATGGATCGGTCTCCTGCTCGGCCTGCGATGTCATCCATTCGCCAAGTGCCATGATAGAGGCGACGATGCCGTCGATCTTCTGGGTTGACTTTTCCTTATCGGGTTTGATGTTTCCGGCAGGATCACTCTTGATGACGGTCGAAGCCAACATCCAGCGAAGGACCGGATTGCCGAAGTGCTCGACTTTTCCGGTGAGCACCAGCTTCTCGAACTCTTTAGTCGGTGCTGACATCGAGCCGTAACCCTGCCCGAAAGGGTTGAATATCATACCTTCGTTCTGAAGGTCGATAATGGTCTGGGATGAGTTCCAACGGTCGTATGCCGATGTCTTGAGGTTATAGTCGGCGACAAACCTGAGAATATCAGTCTTGACAAAATCGTAATCGATGACATTGCCCTCAGTAACTTTTACATACCCTCCAGCCACCCAGCTGTCGTAGTTGATATTCTCCTTTCGTATCTTCTCCATCATCTTCTCCTTCGGAATCCAGAACAATGGCAATAACTGGAATCGGTCGTTCTCATGGAAGATAAGCACATAAGCGGTGATGTCGGACACGTTCGAGAGATCCAGCCCGCCCCAACACTCGCAACCATGCAGACTCTGTGGAAATAAAGAACCACAGCACTGCATCCAAGCCTTGTCGAGAATCCATGTCTTCTCGGCATCCACCCACAGATTCACATTCTTTGTCATCACATTGCGGACTGCCTCCGGTCGATTCTTGGCATCCATCACCTGATCGGCAAGATAGTCGGCGGAGAGTGATACGCCGAGATTCGGATTGGACTTTATCCACATCTTGGGGTTGTCCCACTCTTCGTTGCTATCGAGAGTATAGATAATGCCGAATAGCGAGTCGTCGTGATTCACTCCACGCAGAATCTTGATGACATTATCGCGATAAGCATAGCACGCTCCGGATTTGTTAAAGCCGGCTGTGGTGATGATGAACATCAGCGGCTGGCGGCGAGCTCCGAATGCTGATTTGATTACATCGAACATTCCCGAATCTTTGTGCGCATGGAACTCATCTATGATTCCGCACGAAGGGTTGAGTCCGTCGTGTGTTCCGTAGTCGGACGAGAGAGGCTTCATCATTCCTCCCTTGAGTTCATAGACTATCGAGTTGCGGTAAGGATGAAGATAGTTCTTCAGATCTGTGGCTTTGACTATCTCCACAGCATCGGCAAAGCATATCTTCGCCTGATCCTTTACGGTCGCAGCAGAGTAGACCTCCGGTCTTGCCTCCCCGTCAGCAAAGAGCATGTAAAGACCAATGCCGGCAGAGAGGGCTGTCTTGCCATTCTTGCGGGCTATCTCGATATAAGCATAGCGGAAGCGGCGTGTGCCGTCAGCGTTCTTCCAGCCGAAGATATTCCAGAGCACGAACTGCTGCCATGGTTCTAGAAGAAACCGTTGTCCGGACCATTTACCCTTGGTGTGTTTAAGTTTCTCAATGAAGCCGATTGCTCTCATGGCCGCTTTCTTATCGAACACCCAACCACGATCTAAAGCTGCATCGATGTCTTGATAGTACCTCTCGACTGCCAGCTGGACGAACTCACAAGTTAGAATATCGTGGTCCCGCACCTGCTGGGCATAGAGTTCTGCTGGATATATCTTCTTTGTCATGGCTCTTGGATATCTACAATTTCAAAATCAGCGAAGTCGTCCTTTGGAGTATTGCCTGACAGCAGAGCAGCCACCCTCCCGCGACTTGCCGGCGAGAGCCCAAACTCAGAAGCCAGTCGCTGGGCATTCGCCAGCGCACCTTCGGCCACTTTGCGTTTGGGATTAATCTGGATGATTGTTCCGGACTTTGTTTCCACCTCGACGGTCACACCTTCCTTCTCGACCTCCTTCATCATATCGTTGTACAAGGCCATCTCTCTGCAATAGGCTACCAGCAGATCAAGTGAGGCCACATCCAGCATATTGTTGCAGAGCATCTCGGTGCCAAGAATGGAGTAGAGCTTCTTGGCTGTTCCTTTCAGGGAAGACTTCGGTAGCGCCGGAAGCGTATTTGTTGGTCCCAGCGCTGGCACCTGCGGATCCATTCTGCAAGGCTGGTCGGTACCACGAAGCGCCTTCTGATTATTTGATATTTTCTTACGTCCTTTCATAAAAATCTATTTTTGTCAATTTTGCACGTGCGTGTTCAAGACCAAGGGGGCGATTAACTTTCGAGACCTCTGAAGGAAAATGAGCCCCTTCCCATCGGCCAGATAAGCCAGAGTGGTCGTATGAACACTGACCCCATGTAGACCACTGGTCGCATTATTCCGAGGTACTTAATGGCACCATCAGTACCCCAAAACCACACTTAATGCGACCACTCGCAACTGTTTGATAACAGCCACAATGTGGCTTTAAAAAATGACGTATTAATTTCCTCATCATACGACTGCTTTTTATTTCCGGTTCATTTCTTGGGCTTATTCATCACTATCGACGAGAGAAGCCGGCTTGGCCGGTGCTCAAAGAGTCTCTCGTTGCGAGCCATCATCGTATAAAGTTTGGTTGTGGAAGCATTGCTGTGTCCAAGCATATCCTGCACCAGCTGTGGATCCAATCCCTGCTCAATCATCAGACTGGCGCAGGTGTGCCGGAGAGAGTGCGCGGTGATGTCTTTCTCGTTAATGCCAATCGCTCGAAGCCGCCGTTTGATGATTGTCCCGATAGTGCCCTTGTTGATTCTACTATTTTCTCTGCCTTTCATGTGGCTGATGAACAGCGGATCACCATCGGTGAACTCTCTGCCTGAGAGGTAGTCCTCTAGTAAGTCCACAGCCTCGTCGGCCAGCACTACAATATCGTGCTTATCGGTATGCCCCTTGCGTTGGATATGAAGAACCGGAGCATCGTTAATCTTGTCGAAGTCCTCGACATTGATTCTCTGCACCTCGCAAGTGCGCAGTCCATTGGTGAGCATCAGAAAGATTATTAGCTTGTCGCGTTTGCCAATCGTGGTAGAAGAATCTATGCTGCTAAGAAGTGCCGAGCTCTGCTCAGCGCTAAGTGGGCGCTTGTAGTATTGCTTCATCTTGAAGCTGCTCTTGATGCCAAGACCAATGTTGTCGTAGTAGTGGTGTTCATCGCAGAAGCTGTAAAAGAGCTTGACAACAGTGATATACCCGTTGTAGGTAAAGGCACTCTTGCCGATGCCCATCAGGTAGCGTTTGTAGTCGATGATGTCTATTCGCTGCGGCTCGCGAGGATCGACCTTGCGAGAACTAAGCCACCGGAACCAGAGCCCAATCTTACGGCGATAGTCATCCTTGGTGGAGGGCAGGGCGTCTGCCTCCGCGAGCCACTGATCGACAATCTGAGTGAGTGATAGTGTTGTTCTCATATTCGTTTTCTTTTTGCTTGGAAGCTGCCTTATTAGAAGATACATCTTTTGCTTGCAACCATTTGATGTTTATTTGTTAGCGGCTTCCATTTGCATTTTTTTATTTGTCTGCTGCGCTCTTTCGGGCATGGCAGGCGTTGCATAGTGACTGAAGGTTATCCATGTCCAGCGCTGCTCCGCCTTTGTTGATTGGCACGATGTGGTCCACCATCTGGGCCGATGTTGTTTTACCTGCGCGAAGGCACTCCTCGCACAGTGGCTGCTCGGAGAGCTTCAATGCCCTTAGTCGTCGCCACTGCGTGCTCTGATAGAAGGCGGTGTTGTGATGAACAAAACCTTCAAAGGGTTTCTTTTCCGAGAGCCATGGCCGGCTGGTATGTTTCTTTATTGTCGGCATAGCATTAGATAATTGCTTCTGGATTAATCGGAGATCCCAAGACCTCAGTATAGATACCGGATACTCGGATGAAACTGCCGGTCGGGCACCGTTCGCGATACTCGGCAAGATGGGAAGCGTAGACCTTGAAATCGTTCGAAAAGCAGGGACTACCAAAGCGACGGATGTTCTCTCTGAGCGCCTGAATCTCGCACTGCTCCCAGAGGAGAATCTCACCCTTGTGAGTAGCATACTTGCACCTGCCGTCATTAAGACGGAACACAACTCGCCGGTACTTCATGAATCGGTTCGTCTCCTCGTTAAAGTAATAGATATCTTCGTTGGCGTATTCACTCTTCTGTGTCATAGCGGTTTTATTTTCTTAAACTTGGTCCAGAGAATGTGACGATGCGGCATAGGTGGCCGAGACGGTCCAGAGTCCTCTCGCCATAGCGATTGATGATCTGAGCATCATTGAGGTTGGTGCTGACGAACACCGGCTTACATGTCACCTCGGCATTGTTGATGATAAGGTTGAACCCCTCGGTCTTCTCGCCGTAGTCGTTCTTGAGTCCTTCCACGCCGAGTTCGTCGATGATGGGACAGCCGGTGCGAAGAAGGTATTCCAAACACGATGGACAGGCCCAGTTGCCGGTAGAGAACAGTGGAGCGAAATAGAAGTTCTGGGCATGGATTGGGTGGACTGTTCTGTCTTTCATCTTCATCAGAATCGGTACCAGACCGTTGATGATGATGCTCTTGCCCCTGCCACACGACCCCATGAGCAGGAGTCCTTTGCCCTTGGTATCTGTCATCCAATTTATTATCTCTTCGTATTCGGGGATGAATTCGAACTCCGCGATAGTCTGGTCAACGAAAGTGAAGATCTCCCGAAAGATCTGCCGGCAAGTCTCCTTGTTGCCCCAACTGAAGCTGCGAAGCTCTCTGTGCATAAAAGGGCTATAAATGCCGAATGAGTTGATTGCGTCTTTAACTGATTGTAACATAGTGATTATTGTTTTTTATTGCTGATTTTATTTCTGAAATTATCGAGTACTGAATTGCGATCGGCTTCTGTCGATGGCTGCATAATTTGGCCGATATGCTGGCCTTGTTGTGGCGCTTTCTGGGCCTGATAGCCACCGTCAAGCGGGAATAGTCCCTTCCAGCTGTTGACGATACTGCGGTCGATGATTTGCTGAGCCGTCGCGGGATTGTCGCCGGAGAGATTGCGAAGTCGGGTGAGTAGTTTTGAAAGTGACATCTCGCCGGAATAATCTTCTTTGCGCTCAGATTTATATTCGAGCCATTGCTCCATTACTGGCTGCCACTTCCGGTCGATAGTCGAAATCCACACTCTCCAACTAAACTTCTTTTTCTTATCTTTTTCTTTAAGAGATATATTATTGTTTAGTTTATTCTCTATAATAGGAGTGGACTCAGTTTGTGTTCCACTTTGAGAACCTATTTGGAACGCAAATTCATTCTCACTGTCATTTTGTGTTCCACTATGGAATGCTTGCGTTCCACTGTGGACCGGTAGCGTTTCTATTTGGAATGCTTGCGTTCCTATCTGGATCGCAATGGACAGTGATAAGGGCATGATTCGATAGATACCGCAGCGACAACCTTTCTGCGGAAGGAACTCGATGAGCCCAGCTTTGGACAGATTCTGCCGGCATCGAAAAATACCCGTCTTGGAAATGCAGGTGCATGCCTGAATCTCTGATGGCGAGATGCTCAGATCCTGCGGCCAGCCGGCACGATTGAATATGTTCATAAGACCATGCCACAGAGCGATATCCGAGGATGTGAGTTGGAACGACGGCAATTTGTCGTAGAAGAGCCTTATTTCGGTTAGATAGTTCATCTCTTGTTTCTTTCAAGAATCTTTTCAAACTCAGAATACCGTTTCGTCTCCTCAGGCTCTTTGACTGACGGCATAGCTTCGCCAATAGGCTCTCTGACAAGGCCCATGTAGATCATTAGATCGGTGCGACGAATCTTTACCCCTTCTACGGTATTGAACTTTGGAATACCATATTTTCTGCAACATCGGTCGCATTGCCGGAGCGATACACCCATGAAGTCCGCAGCCTCCTGACGCGACAGCAAGATCGTCTTGGCGAGGTTTCCGTCAAGAAGCTTCAACTGATCGAGCTCAGTCTGAAGACTCACAATACATCGCTGTATCTCTGAAAGTGATTTTGTAAGATCCATTGTTCTGTCATCTGTTTCAGGTGCAAATGTCGCCGGTTGATGAGAGCGAATCAATGGAGCTACAGTGTAGGTACAGCGAAATAATTGTTACTTTTTGCGATGTTCCTTGTCAGATAGAGCTTCTGCGAGTTTGTAGATGAATACGACTGGATCGTTGCGATTAGCTATCTCAGCCCGTTCTTTATACTCGTATTTGTTTGCCTGAATGTGCAAAACGTCGGAAGCTGCTGCAACGAGTGTGTGAAAGCTCACAGTCTTTCCCTGTGAATCACGGATGATGCCCATCTGGTAGATGGCATCAATCAGTTCAAGAAGATCGCGGGTGTTTGAGGTCCAGTGCAGGTCGTAATTTCCTTCCGGCAAAAGAGAAGTGAATAGTTCTGGACAGGAAATTCGTTTTTCGTTTTGTGCAATGGCAGTGTGGACTATGCCGGCTGCACGCTTGCGATAGAAATCTAAAGCGTCATTTTTTTTTGCCTTTCAGGTAGGTCAAGATAAAGAGCAGGTCGTTAAGCTCGCTGTCAATCTTCAGATATCCACTGTTGCTGTATAGAAAACCCGCCAATAGAAGCGTGAATTCGGAGTATTGAGCTTTCAGTTCATCGTCTGTAGAGTTTATAGTACTGTCAGCCATTGCCGTTCTCATGAAACGGCATTCTTGTATATTGTTCATTAGTAATATATTATTCTGTTAGTGATACGAAGTGATTTGACAAAATTAAAGCCCACTATCCCTAGGAATGTGAGCTTGTATCACTTGGCGGCGAATGTATCTTCTTGTATACTGCGGTGTGAAAAATTTAAAGTCCTATTACTATCCCAAAGGTAGCAAATAATCGATTAAGGAGGAGATTATTCGCCAGAAAAAATATTCGTGTCGACGCAAATTTGCAGTGAAAACCATTCCCGACTGATTTTTGCCAAAATTTTTAAAGATAATCGTGAACTGTGCCAAAGTAGTGCGCAGTCTGGAATAATCAAAATTATCATTGTAGAATGCGTATTTTCTCGTCATTTAAGCCATTAGAATAGAAAAATATCCTTAACTTTGAGAGTTAAATTAGCAAAATTATAGACTGCGGTGTAGGGTTACTAATAGAAATTGCCTACTGGCAGTGCTGTATGATGCAAAAGACTACTAATAGAAACGCAAAATGATTAATAAGCAAGAACTGATTAGTAAAATCCAATTGATTGAAGGATTGAGTAACGAGGAAAGGTCATCTTTGATTGAATTACTACGCACTCGCAAGAAGTACGGGCTAGTTTGGGAAGATAAACCCGAAGATGTGGAGGAACAACTTCGCAACGAGTTGCCGGTTTTCAAAGAGGTAAAGGAACGTGCCATCGTAAGCGATGCCCCCGATGCTCCAAACCATATTCTTATCGAAGGAGATAACTTGCACGCATTGACAGCTCTTACTTATACCCACAGCGGGAAAATAGATGTAATTTATATTGATCCTCCTTACAATACAGGCAACAAAGATTTTGTATATAACGACCAATTTGTTGACGCCGAAGACTCCTATCGACATAGCAAATGGCTGTCATTTATGAATAAGCGATTGAAAATAGCCAAACAGCTGCTCTCTGATAAAGGGGTGATTTTTATTTCTATTGACGAAAATGAAGTTGGGCCATTGAGACTATTAGGCGATGATATATTTCTTTCTAAAAATTTTGTAGGGCAATGGAATTGGTTTAAATCAGCAACGCCACCAGCTTTGTCCAAGAAAATAAAACGGACTGTAGAGTATATTCTCTGCTGGCAGAGTCCTAACAATGAAGAAGTGTTTAGGGGTGTGCAAAAAACTAGTAAAAGCAATGATCCTTTTACAAAGCCCCAAAATACATTTAAAATATTGACATTCCCAGCCAACAGTATAAAGTGTTATATAGAAGACGGTACTATTCCTGTTGGTGTTTATGGAACTGCAAAATTTCCTAATGAATTGCTTGATGATATTCATGTAAAGCATGGGGTTAATTCAAACCCCGTCCGTTTCAAGAATAGATTTATTTGGATTCAAGAAACATTATCGAAGAACATTAATGATGGTTTGTATATAGAGCTTTCAAAAAATGGAGTATTGTCTTATAAAAGAAGTGAGTACAATAGAGAAGTTCCGCCCAATTTTATCGATTCCTCTGTAGATGTCGACACAACTGAGAATGCAGGCAGGTTACTTCTAGACATTTTCGATAATGTTAAAACATTTGACTATCCAAAACCTGTATCATTAATTCAGTATTTGATTAATTTTACGGAGGATAAAAGACTTACCATTCTCGACTTCTTTGCTGGTAGCGGAACAACATTGCACGCAACAATGAAACTGAATGCCGAAGACGGAGGTCACAGGCAGTGCATTCTTGTCACGAACAATGAGAATCAAATTTGCGAGAATGTGACATACGAGCGCAATAGACGCGTGATACAAGGCTATACCACTCCTAAAGGCGAGGCAGTAGCCGGATTGAGTGGCAATAATTTACGTTATTACAAAACAGACTTTATTCCGCGTGAGCAGACAGCTCGCAACAAACGCGCTCTTGTGGCTGCAGCAACCGATTTGCTGTGCATACGTAACGATATTTATACGGAATCTAAAGAATTCGGAGTGAAGCGTCTGCGCGCAGATGTTGCCAGATATTTCTCTGATGGAAAGCAGCAAATGTTGATTATCTATAACGAGGAGGCCATTCCGGCGTTTGTTGACGAAATTTCCCGAATGACGGACGATACGAAGATAAAAGTATATGTTTTTGCTGCCGGTAATTATGCTTATGATGATGAATTTGAAGAAGTGTCCGATAAGGTAACTCTTTGCGCACTTCCGGCTGCAATATACAATGCCTACCAAAAAGTGCTTCCAAAGAAACGTGCCAAGATGCTTGATGAGGCTAACACTGCCGAGGTGGAGAATGCTAATGGAGAACTAAACTTTCAGGAGGAATAGAGATGCTAAAACAGATAAAATATCAGGAGAAAGCGGTCAATAACTTGGTCGATAAAACAATAGAATTATTGAATCTGACCGGCAATCGCAAAAAGCTTATATTCAAAGCACCGACAGGTGCCGGAAAAACTGTGATGGCATCTGAGATGCTGGCACGTTTGGCTCAAGAACTGCCAGAACGG
Source organism: Bacteroidales bacterium (assembly GCA_022648685.1). Lineage (GTDB taxonomy): Bacteria > Bacteroidota > Bacteroidia > Bacteroidales > UBA932 > Cryptobacteroides. Next base: position 11,199 of record JALCMW010000001.1, on the reverse strand, counting down.
TCGGATAGTCGCATCAAACAGGCGGCATTCATTTGGATTGCTCCGAACAAACTGCATGAACAGAGCTACTTCAAGATGAAAAACTATTTTACTGAGACGCAATTACTGCGTCCTGTGATATATGACGAACTGGACCATTCAGTGGATGGTTACATCAAGCCAGGGGAGATACTGTTTGTGAATTGGGAGAGTATTAATAAAGATAATGCGGTGATGATCCGTGATACCGAACTGTCGGCATCGCTTTATGACATCACGAATCGCACTCAGGAAGATAATCATATCCCGATCATAGCGATTATTGATGAGGAACATATGTTCGGCGGAAAAGACGCCGTGAAATCGGAACAAGTGCTGAAGAATATTAACCCAAAAGTGGAGATAAGAATTTCGGCAACTCCAATCACGTCCGGCGATGAAATGGTCAATATCCCACGCGAGGTAGTTGTGACAGAGGAGATGATTAAAGAGGGCATTATTCTGAATCCGGCGTTGAATGTGACAAATTCTATGGGACTGACCAGCAATCAATGGCTTGTGAAAGAGGCGCTGGATAAACGAAACGAAATAGCAAAGGCTTACGAAAAACTCGGAGTCAAGATTAATCCATTGTTGCTAATTCAGTTACCAAACGACAGCTCGGAAAGGACTACCAGTGAGGATGAAACAATAAAAGAAGAGGTTATCGCCTACCTTGATACCATAAAAAGCATCAATACGGCTAATGGTAAACTGGCCATATGGCTTTCTGGCGAAAAAACAAATCTTGAAAATATAGAGGAACCGGATAATCTGACAGAGGTGCTGCTGTTTAAACAAGCAATCGCGCTGGGTTGGGATTGCCCTCGTGCTGCTGTGCTATTGATATTCCGCAAGCTTGAGAGTTTCACTTTTACAGTCCAGACTATCGGCCGAATTCTCAGAATGCCGGAACAAAAGTTCTATACAAACGAAATCCTCAATAAAGGCTATGTCTACACAGACTTGAGTAAAGACCAGATTCAGATTGTTGCAGATGATATGGATTATATCTCTACTCTTCGTGCTGTCAGACGAGAAAATCTGAATAACGTATCGTTGACTTCATCATACGTTGAACGAAAGGCAACAGATCGTAATCGTCTTGGGTCGGACTTCAAGAGGGTACTTAAAGAAAAGATTGCCCAACAATGGACTCTGATTTATGAACCATCATTATTCTCGTTCTTTGACTTTGAAACTGGTGAAGACCGTTCGGATATGGATGAGGATAGTAAACAAAAAAATCAGGTGGCTGAGAATAGACTTAAGGCTGGTTCGCATATCAAGTTAGACGTAAGAAGTATTACTATCGATATACCAAAGGATTTATTGATGGAGGATGAGGTTGGATTAATGCGGGTAGATAATCAAGTCAAGTTTGCTCGAACAGAGACTGAATTGAATAGGGTTTTCGATAATTACTGTATCAAGCAACTTTCTGGATGGGAGCGGCATCAGAGCCTGTCTAATCTTGAGAATGCTCTCGTTGAGATTATGGAAGAATTGTTTGAAATCTTTGAAACAGAAGCCAAGAAAGTAATTCTGTATCATGCGAATCAACCGAAGTTTGCTGATGTGATTACAAAAGCTTTAAATGAATATGAAAAGGTAATAATGAAACGTCGAGCAAAAGCTGCAGAAAGAGAGTTGCATAATTACCAGTGGGAGGTTCCGGAAGATCGAATATATAACGAGGGCGCAAGTATGATTGACGAAGAGAAGAAAAATCATGCACTCTTGCCATTTATCAGGCTTAAGGATTCATCAAATCCGGAATTGGGCTTTGCGAAGTATCTGGAAGACAACTCACAATATATAGATTGGTGGTATAAGAATGGAGATAACGGAAAGTTGAATTATGCTATCCCATATTTTAACGTAAACAATGAAAGGGCTCTTTTCTATGTGGATTTCATTGTCAGAATGAAGAATGGTCAGGTGTTCCTTTTTGATACCAAAACTGAAGGAAGCGATGTGAATGCCGTAAAGAAGCACAACGCTTTGATTGATTATATCAATAGCGAAGAGATTAAGCCTCAGGGACTAAAGGGAGGAGTGATTATCGAGAGTAAAGGAAACTGGAAATTCTCACCGTTAAAGATTGCCAACACGACCGATATAGTTAGTTGGGATTGTTTTTATCCTGATCAGTATTGTATGAAATAACATTCAAGATTATGGCAAAAGGATTAGACAGCAAGTTCCTCCATTATGGAATCAGGGAGGAGGATTTAGACTTAATCAAGAGTCTTTGCGAAAAACACCACCTCGATTTCGATTGGGTCAGCGAGGAGATTTTACGAAAATTTCATGCATCAAAGGTTGACAAAATTGAGATGTCAGACTCTGATACCGAAAGCATAATCAACGCGGCCATTCAACTCGTGAAATAACTGTACGCTCTATGATTATCAAGAATATAAAGATTAAGAATTATAAGACCTACCTGTCTTTGGATCTTGATTTGTCTATTAGCCCAAATAGACCGATAGTATTGATTGGCGGTATGAATGGTGGTGGCAAGACTACTCTATTCGAGGCAATTTGTGGAGCATTGTATGGCTTAAAAATCCGGAATAAGGAACATTTCGTGGAACTGTTTAATAATGGCGCCATGGGTCATACTGATCCTGAAATCGTTCTTGAGCTTACTTTTGTAGGTATGGTTCTGGGACAAGAACAAAAGTATATTCTTCGGCGCATATACAAGTTAAACCCTTCGGAAATGCCGGTTGAAAGCGTGTCATTGAATATGAATGGAAATCAATTCGTTTTTGGAACGGCAATGACATTTGCACAGCGAGCACAAGCGGAACAGCAGGTCAATAAAATTATCAAGGCTAATCTTCCGCAGGAGTTGAGCAAGTATTTCCTGTTTGATGCCATGCAATCAAGCGATTTGCTGAAAGAGAATGTGTTCGCACAGATTATCCGTGATAATATTGAGAATGTAATGGGCTTTAATAAGTACATTCAATTGGAACGGGCATCTGAAAGGCTACAGCAAGAATGGGCGGCCAAACGATTGGCAGCTCAAAAAGAGGCCGACGAATATAACAATCTGTGTAAGCAGAAATCGGACCTTGAGCTTGAACTCAATCAAAACACAATTGAGCAGGATCGTCTCTATAAGTTCATGGTAAATATCAAGGACGAGTATGAGATTGCGAAAGATGGCGCTAAGGCCATTGCGGATAACCGCGTGAAAATTGAAGACCTGAAATCAAAGATTGAAGATACCAAGCGAGCCGCGGCAAACTATAATGAACAATTGAAGTCGGTAGTCGATGCGTTAGAATTGAATGTCTTTATTCCCAAGATGATAAGTAATATTTCCCTTGAACTTAATGATGTAATCCGTTCAAAGGAGGAGATTCAACGCAAGATAGGAGAACAATTGTCACTCGAACAATTACAAGATATTACGAACCAAATTCTAAAATACCTCAAAAAGAATCTTTTATGTGTTGAAGGAATCGACGATGAAAAGATTGTTGCTTATCTGCGTAAACAACAGATGGCCCAAGAGGGTATCCTTGATAAGTATTCGTATTTGGACGGAACAGAGGTTGATGCGATAAAAGCGGCGCTATCTTCACATTCTGTCAATACTTTTATTCAGCTTGATACACTTCGTCATGATGTCGATACAAGGGTTTCAACGCTTAAAGAACAGGAAATGCAGAAAGACAGTCTGGAACGTATGCAAAGAGGTGGAAACGCTACCATTATCAAGGACTACGAAGATTCGGAGGCAAAGCTGAACAATCTAAAAGATTCGTCGACGGATATACGGGGAAGGATTTCTCGACTTGAAAAACAAATTCATCAGTATGATATCCAACTTCAGCAAGAACCAGATGTTAAGTATGACACTTTAGTAGAGCTGAAAAAATTCTTCGATGATGTCGCTAATTCATTGCTGTTACGCAAGAAGCGCAAGATTGAAGAAGATATGAAGGAACAGCTAAATAAGTTGCTAATCTCATACAAAAACTGCATATCAAAAGTGGAGCTATCTGACCAACTCGAGAATTTTTCCATAAAACTCTATCATAAGTCTGGAAACATTATCTCGCTTAATCAGTTGAATGCAGCTTCAAAGCAAATTTTTATTCAGGTACTCTTGAAGGTTCTTAGAAACTTGGGAGACTATAATCCTCCTGTGATGATTGATACGGTAATGGGCGTGCTGGATGAAGAGAGCCGAGACGTTCTGATGGAAGAGTACTTTCCTGACCTTGCAGAACAAACGATTTTGCTTTGCACTACGTCAGAAATTAGAAAAGACAAGGATTACATCAAGCTTGAGCCATTTGTCGCTAAATCATATACTTTAACAAGAGATGTGGAACAGCAATGTACAAATGTTGAAAGTGGGTATTTCGGTATTCAATTAAGCGAATAAGATATGGAAGTATTACTTGATAATCTGAGACAGGCGGAGGGTATAATTGAAGATATTACACCGCTTAAATCAATACTGGAGACTAAGTTTAACCTATCCCAGCAGGCGGACGGCAATAACCCATATACCTTCCCGCTGAATAAGGTTCTTCGTCTCTGCCTTATCGCTGGATTGAACCTCCAAGAGAAGAGAAATCTTGTTGATGCTGAAAAGATTCCACTCTCGAAGAATAATCAACATCTTGTAGCGACTTTCTTTACCAAGGATAATCTGAAGCCTTTTTTCTCTTCACTGCTGAAACTAAGATATGACGCATTAAATGTGGACTGGAGAGATTATACTGTAGTTTCGAGGATAGTCGCTAGCGAAATGTACAGAGGGTTACATTATCTTCTGGATGAATCAAACTTAGATTCGTTCTTGTATGCTGCAAGCGATAAAAAGCATGCTTCAAGCACAATACCGGCGCTTGAGCTCCTGATAGGTGAATACTCTGACTCTGTTGAGGCAAAGTTAAACATCAATGGTCGATCGGTCACCAATGCGCAGGTTTTAGTGGCAGGGACAACTGGATCTGGAAAAACAAACCTCTTGGCCGTATTAATAGAACAGTTCAGGAGCCTTTCAATAGAGACTCCCTATCCTGTCAACTTCTTGCTTTTTGATTACAAGGGCGAGTTCTCAGATCCGGCTAATAATAATTGGCTTAGTTTATTTGAAGTAAATAGAAGTTGCATTTTGGACCCAGTTCAGAAGCCATTGCCGTTTACTCCTTTTAAGGACTTCTTCGGTCATCCATTGAATGAAATCAATCTTTATTCTACTGAGATGGCCAATGCATTATGTGCAATCGATAATGCAAGCATTAGCGCCAATATGAGCAATCGCTTGAGTGAAGCAATAGTTGACGCATACAAGAAGACTAATGGACGTCCAATTTCTTTTTCATTGATGTTGCAGTTTTATCAGAGCAAAATGGCAAAGCCAGATAAAGACGATAGCGTTACATCAGTTCTAAAACAGCTTGTAAGAAATAATCTGTTTGCCACAGAAGATACGGTTAATCTAGTAGACGAGTGTTTTATCATCAAGATGGATGCGTTTCCGAAAGATGGCGTTATTGCCAAGGCCATAGTTTACTTCGTTATTTCAAAACTAAATATTATTTACGAAAGTCTGGAAAAGCAGATTGTTAATGACGATTATGTGCAAATCCGTCATTTTACAGTTATTGATGAGGCCCACTATATGCTTGATTTTGATAATCACCCTTTGAGAAATCTGATAGCTGTCGGGAGGAACAAAGGATTGAGTATTATATTGGCGACTCAGAATATGGATAGCTTTAAGAGTAAACACTTTGATTTCTATGCCAATGCTCAGTACCCATTGATAATGAAGCAGCAGAGCATCAATGATTCTGTGATAAAAGACCTGTTCGGCGTTAGCGGGAAAGACTTCCAAGACATAAAGAGCGAGATTGCCGGCCTTCAGAAAGGAGAGTTGATCATCAAGGACAATACTATGGCTCTGCTTGGCATCTCCGGCAAGAACTACAAGAAAATTAAGGTCACGCATTTGATATGATTATTAAAATATGTAAAACTATGCCCAAAGGAGTAATATATATTTTAACCAATCCGTCATTCCCTGATTACATAAAAATCGGGTATGCGAGCAATCTTGAGAATAGGCTAAAACAGCTTAATCGAAGTGAGACTGTCCCATTCGCTTTTAGGGCCTATGCTGTTTATGAGGTCGATAGCACATTGACTGATGTCAAATTACATGAATTAATAGACAGCCTTAACCCAGAGCTGCGCACAATAGAAGTGTTTGATGGAAAAGAAAGAGTGAAAGAATTCTATGCTATGAGTGCTGAGGATGGTTATCGTTTACTTGAGTGTATTGCTCAAATAAGTGGAACACAAAACCGTTTGAAAAGATTAAAGCCAGAGGGCCATGAAATTCTTGATGAGAAGTTAGCAAAGGAGATTAGTGAAAATGCCAAAAGACCTCCTTTCAATTTTTATGAGTGTGGCATCCCACAAGGAAGCGAGATATGTTTCTTAGAAGATCCTTCAATAACAGCAATCGTTGTAGATGAACGTCACATAAAATTTAAAGATGTGGTAACCTCGGTGTCTGCATTAGCAAAAGAGTTGAAGCATTTTGACTACCCAGTCCAAGGTACATTGTGGTTCACATATAAAGGCAAAAAGCTCACTGATATCAGAGACGAACAGAATAATTGTATTAATTAATTATCCGTGCAGATGAAAGTTTCAAAAATCACTTTTGGCGATCCTTCTTTTAGGATGTTAAAGAATATCACAATCAATATTGCTGATAGAATTACTGTGATTGCCGGTCATAACGGAATTGGGAAATCTACAATTCTCGGACTAATTGCAAACGGATCTGAAATCAAAAAAAAGGATGGAGAGACTTTGTTCGGAAAGAGTTTTCAGGCGCAGTTTCACGAGCTATTCGTTCTTGACGAGGTGAAAGACTATGAAAAAATCCGATCAAAAAAGTCATATGTCCAATTGTTCTACTGTAAGGAAGATGCTGATGATTTGATAAAGACTTGTACGGTGAGCAAGCATAAAGAATCCCAAGGTGACAGGCTTAAAGTTGTGCCGCGTGGCAAACAGGAAGGATGGGATGTTGGAGAATCGGCAAAAGTCCCTATCCCAACATTGTTTTTAAGCATGAGCAGAATGATACCGTTAGGAGAACAACAAGATTCTTTAAACTCTTCTATATGGACCAGAATCCAAGATGATGATAAACAATACATTCATGATAATTTCAAGAAAGTAATTGACAACAAGGTACTTGACTCTAATAATGTTATTAAACAAGAAGTTAAAGGTACTACTAAACGATCATTATTGCCAGAGTTCGCACATTCATCAAAAACAATATCATTAGGGCAGGACTCGTTAAGCTCAATTATTACGGCCCTTGCTTCATTTAATAAATTAAAGAGAGAGCAGGGTGACAATTACATTGGCGGCTTACTATTAATTGATGAGATAGAAGATGGTTTTCACCCAAAAGCTCAAATTAAATTAATCGAGCTATTAAAAACAGAAGCAAGACGTTTATCATTACAGGTAATTGTTACATCTCACTCTTTAACAATAATACAAGAGGTCCTGAAGATAGCAGACGAGACCGCAAGAAACGGAAGGAATGTTGATAGTGTCGTTTACCTTCAGAATCCGTTGGACCCAACTCTAATGCAATCTCCATCATATATTCGAATTAAAAACGACATGCTAAGCATTCTCCCTCAGCCAGAAAAGTTGCCAGATATCAAAGTCTATTTTGAAGACGAGGAAGCAAAGTGGATATACGATAATATTATCAAGAATGAAGACATCTCTTTGGAAAATATGTATCACCACAATTTTTGTTATGTGGCTGCAAGATTAGGTTGTGATAATATTCTTAAACTACATAGTGTGGATTCCTACTTTAACTCAGTAGTTATTGTGCTGGATAATGATGTTCTGCAGAAGCCAAAAGATAAAAATATTGTTGAACAATGCAGTAACATTATCGTACTACCTGCCATGACTACAAATAGTGACGATGCTAGTACATACGCTCCTGAATATCAGGTATACATGTATTTGAAAACACTAGTGGATAACTCAAAACATTCCATATGGGAAAATGTTCCTGACGGGTATCATTGCAGTATAGTGAAAGAGAGTATTATTGATGAATTTCCTTTGAATAAGGAACCAAATAAAGATTTACGAGTATCCCGCAAGGAGTGGTTTGTCAAGAATAAACAACATTTTGAAAAGATTAACCTAATTCATTACTTTTGTGTAGACAATTATACAATTGTTAATCAATTTATTAACGACCTTAAGTCTGCAATCAGTTCTTTGATAGACAAGTAAAAATAAGATTATGGACAGGACTATTTCTTTACCAATCTCAGAGCTTCATCTATGGGATGAAAACGCAAGGTTTCCTGATAAGTATTATAATCAGGATGAACAGGTGCTCTTAAAATATTTCTTATCAAAAGATGATTTTAAGGTTCGCCAATTAATTGATGAAATAGCGGCTGATTTTGATATGCCGCAATTAGAAAAGTTAGTGGTTTGGCAAGACGAGGAGGATAGGTATATTGTCTTGGAGGGTAATCGGAGGTTGGCTGCATATAAATTATTATTATCGCCAAGGATTTCAGAAGATAACGTTTTAATCCAACATATCAACAGCCTTAACTGCCCGATATCTAACGCCACTAATATTGAGTGCATTATAGTATCAACAAAAGAAAAGGGACTTAGATATATTGATAGAAAACATATAAAGTCCAATAACGAAGTTAATTGGCAAGAACCAGAACGCGCCAATTATCGAATTCGTCGTAATACTGCTACTAGAACAGAACTCATTAAAACAGGAATAACTAAAATGGTTATGTCTTTGGAAGATATTCCTGAAGAAATGAAGGAAGCAGTATTGGGACGAGGTTTTGTTACAACTTTCTTTCGCATAGTAGCATCGACTTTGGCAAATAGTAAATATGAGTATAATATAAACGAGGATGGCGCATTTATTGTTCTTCGCGAACAGCAGTTTAAATCAGAATTATCAGTCATTATTAATGATGTTCTCAATAGACAAACATTTCATGGAAAAAGAATCACTTCAAGAGACTTGAATAGGAAAGAAGCCATTGAGGACTACCTTAATAATATTAAAGAAACCGATGAGAGTAAAGTTAAAGAGCAAATTCATAACCGTACATCATCTGATATCTTTGGCGAATCCGCAGTATCGTTATCGAGTAGTATAACAAATAATAAACAGAGAGTTCTTCCAAAATCCATTGACAGGTCCTATCTAATTCCATCATCTTGTAGGTTATCTATCTTGGAACCTAAAATTAATAATATTTATAGAGAGTTACGCGAAGGTCTTCTCATTGATAATTCTACCAATACTGTGCCTAATGCCGTCGGCATTTTGTTCAGAGTTTTTATAGAAATATCTATTGATTGTTTTCTCGAAAAGAAAGGTGTGACATTGAAAAAAGATGTAAAATTGTCAGGGAAGATTAATAAGTGCTGCGATATGATGGAATCAGAGCAAATTGCATCAAACGCACAGCTTCATAATATTCGCAAAGTGGCAGAAAATTCAAATGATATATTAAACATTAATAATTTTCATGATTATGTCCACTCAATGACAAGGCAGCCACTCCCTAATGACCTTAAATTGAAGTGGGATAATTTGCAGGAGTTTTTTCAAATATTGTGGCAATATTTGTACTTGAAAGAAAAAAATAAAAACTTGTAACAATGGCTTTCACTTCTCCATTAAGATATCCCGGCGGAAAATTGCGAATAGCTGGTTTCATTCAAGCAATATGTGATTGTAATGATTTGCACAACTGTTACATAGAACCTTTTGCAGGTGGAGCATCAATCGCCTTGAATCTTTTATTATACGGAACTGTGGATAAGGTAGTTCTTAACGATAAAGATAAGTCAATATACGCTTTTTGGTATTCTATATTATTTCATACGGATGAATTGTGCTCATTGATTCAAAATTGTCCAATTGATATAGATACTTGGCATGAGCAGAAATCTATTCAAAATAACAAAGAATATGAGAGCCTCTTATCTTTGGGTTTCTCAACGCTTTATTTGAATAGGACAAATCGTTCGGGAATTTTATCTGCAGGAGTAATTGGCGGTTTGAGACAAGCAGGTATATATAAAATGGATTGTAGATTCAATAAAGATGTTATTATTAAGAAGATCTCTTCAATAGCAAAATTTAAGGAACATATCGCACTATACAACCTTGATGCTATTGATTTGTTGGACCTAATGCGTGCTCAAAGCAACGAACATAATCTTTTTTATTTAGATCCACCATACTATGAAAAGGGCAGTTGTCTATATATGAATCATTATAACCATTCAGATCACGAAAGGTTGATCAATTACGTTCGAGCCATGAACTCAAATTGGCTTGTGTCTTATGATAATGCAAGTGCCATTAGATCGTTGTTTAAAAATACACCAAATATTGAATATGAATTGAACCACTCTGCATATGTCAATAAGCGAGGAAAAGAAATAATGTTCTTTTCAAGCTTGATAGATGTTGATATTTCAAGATCTCCTATTTGCTATTCATTGAAAACAAATATGTTGCCCTAGATAGTAGTTAATGGTGCGTTTTATCACGTTAATGCTTGCACATTCCAAATGGATAGGTTACACTTGCAGTGCCTTAAAGAAGGAATAAGTTCATTGAAAGCCAGATGATTCAGACTACTTTTGAGACGTTGCTAAGCTAAGAGACAAACGCGGACATCAAAGAGACATTGGAAGAGACAAACAGAGACAAAAAAGGACATAACCCTTGTAACCGACTTGTAACCTATGGGTTATTTCTTATTTGCAACTATTTGACGAATAGAGATTTGCAAATATTATGATTGGTTCCTCACTCTCCGCTTCGAAGAGCTGGTAGCTTTGCTACCGGCTCTTTTTCGCTTCGAGTTCGGGATACGCTCGCAAGCGAGCGCCCTCCCTTCGATTCCTAGGGGCTCTGCCCCTATTATACCCCGCCCACTTTGGCCTTATGTAATAGGTAACTTTAAATCGACAATTTTTGGGAAAGCAAAATGTACATATTTTGGTAAAGTTAAATGTCCATCATAGCCAAGAAAAAGGAAGGCATCCATACCTTTGTAAATCACAACAAATACA